>NZ_JAJONF010000036.1 GCF_021462265.1 Streptomyces shenzhenensis
ACGGCGCACGGGGGCTGCCGGGGCCTCTTCGGTCTGCGGTGCCTCGGTCACCGGCGTCGCCTCCGCCACCGGCGCGGTCTCCGCGGACTTGCGGGTGCGACGGCGGCGCGGCTTCTCCGCCTCGGCCGGTTCGACCACGGCAGGTTCGACGACGGCCTCGACCGTCTCCACGACGGCCTCCGGCGTCACGGTCACCGGAGCGGCGGCCGCAACTGCCGGCTCCTGCGCCGCCCCACTGCGCGTACGGCGACGGCGGCGGGGGGTCCGGGTGGCCTCCGGCTCCGACGCCGCGAGGGCGTCGGCGGCGGGTGCGGGCGACGCGGCCTCGGTGGCCGGCGCCGTGGACGTCGTACCGGAGGCCTGGTCCAGGGCCGTACCGCCGCGCGTGCGACGCCGGCGGCGCGGGGTACGGGCCGGACGCTCGCGCTCCTCGGAGCGGGACTCGGAGCGGGCATCGGAGCGGGAGTCGGGGCGACCGCCTCGGCCACCGCGACCGCCCCGGCCACCGCGGCCGCCGGTCTCGCCCAGGTCCTCCAGCTCCTCCGCGTCGAGCCCGGCGCGCGTGCGCTCCGAGCGCGGCAGAACACCCTTGGTGCCCGCGGGGATCTTCAGGTCCTCGAAGAAGTGCGGGGAGGTCGAGTACGTCTCCACCGGGTCGCTGAAGCCCAGCTCCAGCGCCTTGTTGATCAGCTGCCAGCGCGGGATGTCGTCCCAGTCGACGAACGTGATCGCCGTACCCGAAGCGCCCGCGCGGCCGGTACGGCCGACCCGGTGCAGGTACGTCTTCTCGTCCTCGGGGGACTGGTAGTTGATGACGTGGGTGACACCCTCGACGTCGATGCCGCGCGCGGCGACGTCGGTGCAGACGAGTACGTCCACCTTGCCGTTGCGGAACGCGCGCAGCGCCTGCTCGCGGGCGCCCTGGCCGAGGTCACCGTGGACGGCGCCGGAGGCGAAGCCGCGGCGCTGGAGCTGCTCCGCGATGTCGGCGGCGGTGCGCTTGGTGCGGCAGAAGATCATCGCGAGTCCGCGGCCCTCGGCCTGCAGGATGCGCGCGATCATCTCCGGCTTGTCCATGGAGTGCGCGCGGTAGATGAACTGAGCGATGTTCGCGACGGTCGCGCCCTCGTCGTCCGGCGCGGTGGCGCGGATGTGGGTGGGCTGGCGCATGTACCGGCGCGCGAGGCCGATGACCGCGCCCGGCATGGTGGCCGAGAACAGCATGGTCTGGCGCCTGGCCGGAAGCATGTCGATGATCTTCTCGACGTCGGGCAGGAAGCCCAGGTCGAGCATCTCGTCGGCCTCGTCGAGGACGAGCGACTTGATGTGCTTGAGGTCGAGCTTGCGCTGGCCCGCGAGGTCGAGGAGCCGGCCCGGGGTGCCGACGACCACGTCGACGCCCTTCTTCAGGGCCTCGACCTGCGGCTCGTAGGCCCGGCCGCCGTAGATCGCCGTCACGCGCACGTTGCGGACCTTGCCGGCCGTCAGCAGGTCGTTGGTGACCTGGGTGCACAGCTCGCGCGTGGGGACGACGACAAGCGCCTGCGGAGCGTCGGTGAGGTCCTCGGGGGCGGCGCGCCCGGCCTCCACGTCGGCGGGGACGGTGACGCGCTCCAGCAGCGGCAGACCGAAGCCGAGGGTCTTGCCGGTGCCGGTCTTGGCCTGGCCGATGACGTCGCTGCCGGACATGGCGACCGGGAGTGTCATCTCCTGGATGGGGAAAGCGGTGACGATGCCGATGGCTTCCAGGGCCTCGGCGGTCTCGGGAAGGATTCCGAGTTCACGAAACGTCGTAGTCAGGGTGCTGCCTCTTCTGTGTGTCGCGGCGCGAGGCGAGCGCGGGGGTCTTTGACGGACCGTGCCGGGGACGTCGGCTGCCTTACGGGCGGGCCGTGGGGCACGCCGTAGTGCACGGGACCTCTGCCGACGCTCTAGCGCTCGTACCGCTGAGGGTGTCGTCCCTCCGGTCGTCGTACGCACAGTGCCGTACGAGCCGGGAGGGCTGTCGGGTCGGAGCCGATCGGGCCACCGACCGGGCATCCTCATACGTGCGGCCTGTCGAGGTACGCCGAGATTCCACGACGTACCAGCAGGCGCATTACCACCATACCCCGGAATCGTGCACATGTGACGGCCGATTCGGTCACGTCATGGTAGTCACAGCGGTTGACCAGGGGCTTCCACGAGTCGACGGGCGGGCTATTGTGCGCTTCATGACGAGCTCTGACAAGCCTGAGACCGCCTCCGCCGAACCGACCGGTGTCGCCGCCCAGGACTGGGCGCGGGCGGCTGCCGACCCGCACTATCGTGCCGCGGTCGTGGACCTGCTCGGCGCGCTCGCGTACGGCGAGCTCGCGGCGTTCGAGCGCCTCGCGGAGGACGCGAAGCTGGCGCCCTCTCTGGCGGACAAGGCCGAGCTGGCCAAGATGGCGTCGGCCGAGTTCCACCACTTCGAGCGGCTGCGTGACCGGCTGACGGAGATCGGCGAGGACGCCACGCAGGCGATGGAGCCGTTCGTCGCGGCCCTCGACGGCTTCCACCGGCAGACGGCGCCGTCGGACTGGCTGGAGGGTCTGGTCAAGGCGTACGTCGGCGACTCGATCGCCAGTGACTTCTACCGGGAGGTCGCGGCGCGCCTCGACTCGGACACGCGCGAGCTGGTGCTGGCCGTCCTCGACGACACCGGGCACGCCGGATTCGCGGTGGAGAAGGTGCGCGCGGCCATCGACGCCGACCCGCGGGTGGGAGGCCGACTGGCCTTGTGGGCGCGGCGGTTGATGGGCGAGGCGCTGTCGCAGTCGCAGCGGGTGGTGGCCGACCGGGACGCGCTGTCGACCATGCTGGTCGGGGGCGTGGCCGACGGGTTCGATCTCGCCGAGGTGGGGCGGATGTTCTCGCGGATCACCGAGGCGCACACGAAGCGGATGGCTGCGCTGGGGCTGGCGGCGTAGCGCTCTGTGGGGGGTGGTTGCGGGGAGACACGCGGCCTGCGGCCGGTGGGGGCTGGTCGCGCCCACGCGGCGGCAGCCGCACATCCGACACAGCCCCGCGCCCCTTCGGGGCGCGCCTCGGCTCGGGGCGTTCGAAGAGCTACGCCGGGATCGATCGTCGGCGCAGGCGGCGGCCCGCCGGGCGGAGCAGCAGGGACAGGGACGCCGCCGAGACGATCGCCGCGCCCAGAAGAGTGACCAGGACCGCGCCGGGGCCGAGTGCGCTGTGGGTGACGAAGTCCCCGAAGAGGGCTCCCGCGACGCCCGTGGAGAACACCAGGGGGCGGGCCGGGAGTCGGTGCGACAGGCGGTTGGTCGCGGTCCACGACAAGGCCAGGCCGAGCAGTGCTGATCCAAGGACTTCCAGGAGCATCACGAGGGGTCCCTCCCACGGCCGGCCGGTGCTTCACGGTCGTAGCCCGTCATACCCGTGACCTGCGGAATGCAATCCTCCTCTGTGGACGACTTGTGGGCCACATGTGCGAGGCGGACACGGCGGAGCGGACATGGCGGAGCGGACATGGCGGAGGGGCCGGGTGGACGTACGTCCACCCGGCCCCTCCGCGCTGCTGTGGTCAGACCGCGCTGAAGCCGACCTTGCGCACCGTCGGCTCGCCGAGCTCGATGTACGCCAGGCGGTCCGCCGGGACCAGGACCTTGCGGCCGCGCTCGTCCTCCAGGGACAGCACCTGTGACTTGCCGGCCAGCGCGTCGGCGACGATGCGCTCGACCTCCTCGGCGTTCAGACCGCTCTCCAGAACGATCTCGCGGGGCGCGTGCTGCACGCCGATCTTGACCTCCACGGCTATGTCCCTCCGACGGTCAGTGAAGTGCGCGACCTTCCGCGCTGTACGCAGCACACATTAGCCCGGTGAGGGGATCTGCACGCTGCGCGCGAGCACGCCAGGAGCGAACAGCGAACGGGAATTCCGGGCGAGGGCCTCAGTGGTGGGAGTCGATGCCGTGCAGCGGGAAGCCGGCGATGCCCCGCCATGCCAGTGAGGTCAGCAGATGCACCGCCTGGTCGCGCGGGACGGTCCGGTCGCTGTGCAGCCAGGAACGCGCCACCACCTGGGCGAGACCGCCGAGGCCGGAGGCCAGCAGCATCGACTCGGCACGCGGCAGACCGGTGTCCTCGGCGATGACCTCGCAGATCGCCTCGGCGCACTCGGTGGTGACCTTGTCGACCCGCTCGCGCACCGCGGGCTCGTTCGTCAGGTCGGACTCGAAGACCAGGCGGAAGGCCCCGCCATCGTCCTCGACGTAGCCGAAGTACGCGTCCATGGTCGCCCGGACCCGCTGCTTGTTGTCGGTGGTCGACGCGAGCGCGCCGCGCACCGCCTGGATCAGCGCTTCGCAGTGCTGGTCCAGCAGGGCCAGGTAGAGGTCGAGCTTGCCCGGGAAGTGCTGGTAGAGGACCGGCTTGCTGACGCCGGCGCGTTCGGCGATGTCGTCCATCGCGGCCGAGTGGTACCCCTGCGCGACGAATACTTCCTGGGCGGCGCCCAGCAACTGGTTGCGTCGGGCACGGCGCGGCAGGCGAGTGCCCCGCGGGCGTGCCGCCTCTGTCTGCTCGATGGCTGTCACGCCGCCTCCCAAGGTGGTCCACATGCGGATCGCTCCGCGCGGCTATCGTACTTTTCGGTAACCGTGCTGTGCGCGGTGCGAGCGCAGAATTTCACGTACCGGACGACGGCGAAAGCCGCACCGGCAAACCCCGGGGCACCCCGGGAAACGCGGACAGGCCAGGTGGGCCCGCCGAAGGCCGGTCGCGGTCAGCGGTAGTCGTCCTCGTCGAGGGAGACCACACGCGCCTGTTCGACGAGATCGGCCTCGTTGGCGCGGCCCGGGTCCACGCCGGTGAGCGGGTCGTCGTGGGACGGTGTGACGTCCGCGTGCTGCTCCGCCGCGTCGCCCTCCGGGGCCTCGACGTCGATCTCCTGGGCGTCCTCCGCCTCTCCTTCGCCGAGCACGTCGGGGTCGGTGGGGTCGTAGGTCATGGTGGGCTCCCTTCCTTCGAACGTCCCTGCCGCAGCAGGGAAGGCCACAATCGGGTGCCCTGTTTACGAGCGTAGGAGACACCGGATGCGGACGCTATGCCGTGGGAGACCGGTCAGGGCCGTTCGCCCCGGTGGCTGTGTGACGCCGAACACATGAATCACTGTGTGATCGTCTCGTAACATTGGCCCATGTCTTCGACGGAGCTGCCCTCAGTGCCGCCCACCAGCGTGCTCCCCGAGGCGGCAGCGGTCAGAGTCGCGGAGGGTGAGCGATTGCGCTCGGTAGGGCTGCCGGGCGTCACTCTCTCGGTCCGTGCCAGGCCGCCCGCGCGCGAGGGCCTGCCGCCCGCGCTGTACATCCACGGGCTCGGCGGCTCCTCGCAGAACTGGTCGCAGCTGATGGAGCGGCTCGAAGACGTCGTGGACGGCGAGGCGGTCGACCTGCCGGGCTTCGGCGACTCGCCGCCACCGGACGACGGCAACTACTCGGTCACCGGGCACGCGCGCGCGGTCATCCGCTACCTCGACGCGTCCGGCCGTGGTCCCGTCCATCTCTTCGGCAACTCCCTCGGCGGCGCGGTCGCCACCCGCGTCGCCGCCGCCCGCCCGGACCTCGTCCGCACCCTCACGCTCGTCTCGCCGGCCCTGCCGGAGCTGCGCGTGCAGCGCACCGCCGTGCCGACGGTCCTGCTCGGGCTCCCCGGCGTCGCCGGGCTCCTCACCCGCACGACCGGCAAGTGGACGGCCGAACAGCGGGTACGGGGCGTGCTGGCCCTCTGCTACGGCGATCCCAGCCGGGTGACGCCCGAGGCGTTCCGGCACGCGGTCGAGGAACTGGAACGGCGGCTGCGGCTGCCGTACTTCTGGGACGCGATGGCGCGGTCCGCGCGCGGGATCGTCAACGCGTACACCCTGGGCGGCCAGCACGGGCTCTGGCGTCAGGCCGAGCGCGTCCTCGCCCCGACCCTGCTGATCTACGGCGGCCGCGACCAGCTCGTCGGCTACCGCATGGCCCACAAGGCCGCGCGCAGCTTCCGCTACTCCCGGCTGCTCTCCATGCCGGACGCCGGGCATGTGGCGATGATGGAGTACCCGGAGACGGTGGCCGGGGCGTTCCGTGAACTCCTCGCGGCCGCCGTCGAGGCGGGCGACCAACCGGCTGCCCGGACCGTGGGCGGCGGCCCGGCCGCACCGGGGACGGGGAGCTGAGGGGGGAGTGGGACGCCACAGCCGCCGCGGCCCGGCACCCAAAGGCGACGCGGCGGACATAGCGAACGTGCGCGCGGCCCGGCAGCCGGGCCCGGGAGACGGGGGGCGCGGGCCCGCGGGAACGCCGGTTCCGCGTCCGGCCGCCGGGACACCCGCGGGCGGACCGCCGCGCTTCACGGACGGTCCGCCCGCCCAGGGCACCCCGCGCGTGCCCGACGGCACACCTGCTCGGGGGGTGCCGCGTTTCCCCGACGGGACTCCGGCGCATGGTGTTCCGCGTCTGCCGGACGGGACTCCGGCGCATGGTGTTCCGCGTTTCCCGGACGGGACTCCGGCGCACGGCGTCCCCCGCGTCCGCGGTGGGCACCCCCAGCAGCGCGAAGCGGGCGGCGGCTGGGGCGAGGCAGGTGGGGCGGCCGGGGCCGGCCCGGGGGCCCTCGGCACTGCTTCCGGGCCTGCCGGTACCGCCTTCAGGGCGGCCGGTGTGTCCATACCGCGGCAGCGGCAGCGGCAGGGCGGGCCCGGCGGTCCGCGGCAGGACTACGTCGACGCCTTCGACGAGGACGTCGACCTCTTCGCGCCCCGCCCCGGCATCGGCGCCCAGCGGGCGGAGACGTCTCCGCCCGGGTCCGGCCCGCACACCTCCGTGCTTCCGTCCGGAGCCGGCGGCGGTGACGCCGATGACGACGCCGCGCCCACCGGCGCGCCCGCGCAGCCGGGGGGCGGCAAGAGCCGGACCTTCGCCGGGGTCGCGGCCGCCGCCGTCACCACCGTGCTCGCGGTGATCGTCGCCGGTCAGGTCGTCGACGGCCGGAACGCCGGCGGCGCACGGTCACAGTCGGCCGCGGGCGAGACGCGGGCCACCGACGGCGCCGCCTCGCGCGGAAACGGCCGTACCACGCCGTCCGTCTCCGCCTCGCCTGGCGTGGCGACGCTGTCGTACGAGCAGGCGATGGGCGAGAAGTACCCGCTCAGCGCCAGACTCACCGGGTCCGGGAAGTTCACCACCGTGCCCGGAAGCGCGAAGGCGCCGGGCAACGGGCGGAAGTACACCTACCGCGTCGACGTGGAGCAGGGGCTCGGGCTGGACGGGAAACTGTTCGCCGAGGCCGTGCAGAAGACGCTCAACGACGACCGCAGCTGGGCCCACGACGGCGCCCGCACCTTCGCGCGGGTCTCCTCCGGCAAGCCCGACTTCGTGATCACGCTCGCCAGCCCCGGTACCACCGCCAAGTGGTGCGCCAAGTCCGGCCTCGACACGACCGAGGACAACGTGTCCTGCGACTCGGCCGCCACCGATCGAGTCATGATCAACGCATACAGATGGGCCCAGGGCAGCAAGACCTACGGCGACAAGATCCATGCCTACCGGCAGATGCTGATCAACCACGAGGTCGGACACCGGCTCGGCCACGGCCATGTGACCTGCGACAAGGACGGCGAGCTGGCGCCGGTCATGCAGCAGCAGACGAAGTTCCTCGACCACGACGGAATCCACTGTCTGCCCAACCCCTGGCCGTATCCCAAGAGTTGACAGGTGGCTCATACATCACATTGACATGCGCGGAAAGGTCGTACATATTTCTGGGCATGTCGTCCCTTCACGCCTCCGCGCGCGCCGCCATCGAGCTGGCGCTCATCGGCGTGACCGCGCTCTGCGTGGCCGACATTCACTGTCGCTGACGCTCGCCCTCAGGCGTTCGCGTCGCGCTTTCCTTCTGTCGCCGTGACCTGGGTCACGGCTCTCTCGGCGACCTGACGCCCGGGCAGACGTCTGATCACTTTCGTCTCACCCTTCGTCAATCTGTCTCATCAATCGAGACTTGCCTTCCGAGAGGTCGTCATTCCGATGCGTCACCCGTCCGTGAACAGCGCCCGCGCGGCGTACGTTTCGCTTGCCCTGGTCGTGGCAGCGGGCGCCGCCGCGTGCGGGCCGAAGGACAACGATGCCAGCGCCTCCGGTGGCGACTCCACGCCGCACAAGGGCGGCACGCTCACCGTCCTGAACTCCGACCCCCAGTCGGACTTCGACCCGGCCCGCCTGTACACCTCCGGCGGCGGCAACGTGCCTTCCCTGGTCTTCCGTACGCTCACCACCCGCAACCGCGCGGACGGCGCCGCCGGCACCAAGGTCGTCCCCGACCTGGCCACCGACACCGGGCGCCCGAGCAAGGACGCGACCGTGTGGACGTACACCCTGAAGCAGGGCCTCAAGTACGAGGACGGCACCCCGATCACCTCCGCCGACATCAAGTACGGCATCGAGCGCTCCTTCGCCCCCGAACTCTCCGGCGGCGCGCCCTACCTGCGTGACTGGCTGGTCGGCGCCGCCGACTACCAGGGGCCCTACAAGGACACCAAGGGGCTGCCGGCGATCGAGACGCCGGACAGCCGGACGATCGTCTTCCACCTGAACAAGCCCGAGGGCGAGTTCCCGTTCCTGGCCACGCAGACCCAGTTCACGCCGGTCCCGAAGGCCAAGGACACGGGCACCAAGTACGAGGAGCACCCGATCTCGTCCGGCCCCTACAAGGTCGTGAAGAACGAGAACGACGGTGAGCACCTGGTGCTTGAGCGCAACACGTACTGGTCGGCGGCCGTCGACGACCAGCGCAAGGCGTACCCGGACCGGGTCGACGTGCAGTCCGGGCTCGACTCGTCCGTGATCAACCAGCGGCTGTCGGCGTCCCAGGGGACGGACGCGGCCGCCGTGACGACGGACACCAACCTCGGTCCCGCCGAACTCGCCAAGGTCACGGGCGACAAGGAACTCGCCGCGCGCGTCGGCACCGGGCACTTCGGCTACACGAACTACATAGCGTTCAACCCGAAGGTCAAGCCGTTCGACGACCCCAAGGTCCGGCAGGCGATCTCGTACGCCGTCGACCGGTCGTCCGTGATCAACGCGGCGGGCGGCAGCGCCCTCGCCGAGCCCGCCACCACCTTCCTGCCCGACCAGAAGTCCTTCGGCTACACGCCGTACGACCTCTTCCCGGCGGGTGACACCGGCAACGTGGCCAAGGCCAAGGAACTGCTGAAGGAGGCCGGTCACCCGAACGGGCTCACGGTCACGCTGACCCACGACAACGCCCAGAACTTCAAGACGAGCCCCGAGATCGCGACCGCGATCCAGGACGCCCTCAAGAAGGCGGGCATCACCGTCAAGCTCCAGGGCCTGGAGGACAACAACTACTCCGACACGGTCCACAGCGTGAAGACCGAGCCGGGCTTCTTCCTCGCCGCGTGGGGTGCCGACTGGCCCTCCGGCGGTCCCTTCCTCGCCCCGATCTTCGACGGCCGGCAGATCGTCAAGGACGGCGCGAACTTCAACGCCTCCCAGCTCAACGATGCTTCGGTCAATGCCGAGATTGACGCGATCAACAAGTTGACCGACCTTGACGCGGCCGCCAAGCGGTGGGGCGCGCTGGACAGGAAGATCGGCGCCCAGGCGCTGACCGTGCCGCTGTTCCACCCCGTCTACAAGCGACTGGTCGGCAAGGACATCAAGAACGTCGTGATCAGCGACTGGACCGGTGTCCTGGACATCTCCCAGGTCGCGGTGAAGTAGCGCCGTGAGCGAGGCACTTGTCGCCACCCAGGCCCCCGAGGCACCCGCCTCGGGGGCTTCGGGGGCTCGTCAGTTCTGGCGGCGGCTGCGTGCGCAGCGGGCCGCCACGGTCGCGGCGGGGATCGTCGCACTGCTCGTCCTGGTCGCGCTCGCCGCGCCGCTGCTCACCGCCCTGGAGGGCCAGGACCCGACCACCTACCACCCCTCCCTCATCGACTCCGCGCGCGGCGGCGTGCCGATCGGCTCCCTCGGCGGCCTCTCCGGCGACCACTGGCTGGGCGTGGAGCCGCAGACAGGGCGTGATCTGTTCGCGCGGCTGGTGTACGGGGCACGGGTCTCCCTGGGCGTCGCGTTCGCGGCGACCGTGATCCAGGTCCTCCTCGGTCTGGCCGTCGGCGTGGCGGCCGCGCTCGGCGGTGGCTGGATCGATCAACTGCTGAGCCGGATCACGGACATCTTCGTCGCGCTGCCCCTGATGATCATGGCTCTGGCGCTGCTCGCGATCGTGCCGCAGAGCTTTCCCCGGCCCGTTCTGGTCACCCTCGTCATCGGGTTCATCGCCTGGGGCAACATCGCGAAGATCGTGCGCGCCCAGACGCTCACCCTGAAGGGGCTCGACTACGTCGCCGCCGCGCGGCTCAGCGGCTGGGGCGCCTGGCACATCGCCCGCCGTGAGCTGCTGCCCGGCCTGGCCGCGCCGGTCATCACGTACGCGTCCATCCTCATCCCGGTCAACATCAGCGCCGAGGCGGCCCTGTCCTTCCTCGGCGTCGGCGTGAAGCCGCCGACGCCCTCCTGGGGCCAGATGCTCACCGCTGCCGACGTCTGGTACCAGGCGGCCCCGCAGTACCTGCTGCTGCCGGCCGGCGCGCTGTTCGTGACCGTGCTCGCGATGACCGTCCTCGGCGACGGCGTCCGTACCGCCCTGGACCCGCGCGCCGCCTCCCGGCTCGGCGTCGGCGCCGGCCGGGGGCGCGTGGCCCGGACCGCGAAGGAGGAGTCCGCGTGACCGGCTTCGGCGGCTTCCTGCTCCGCCGCACCATCGGCACCCTGGCGACCCTGCTCGCCATCTCGGTGATCGTCTACGTCGTCTTCTACGTCACACCGGGCAACGTCGCCCAGATCACCTGCGGCCCGCGCTGCTCCCCCGAGCAGGTGCACCAGGTGGCCCTGCAACTGCACCTCGACGACCCCCTGTACGTGCGCTACTGGCACTTCCTGCAGGGCCTGGTCGTCGGCCAGGACTACTCCACCGGCACCTCCGTGGAGCACTGCTCCGCGCCCTGCCTCGGCCTCTCCTACCAGACCGACCAGCAGGTCCTGGGCATCATCCTGACCAGGCTCCCGGTCAGCCTCTCCCTGGTGTTCGGCGCGATGGTGCTGTGGCTGGTCCTGGGCGTCGGCACGGGCGTGCTCTCCGCCTGGCGGCGCGGCCGGCTCACCGAGCGGGTGCTGACCGCCCTCACACTGGCGGGCTGGGCCACGCCGGTCTTCGTCATCGGCCTGGTCCTGATGATCGTCGTCTGCGGCGAACTGCAGCTCCTGCCGTTCCCGCAGTACGTGAAACTCACCGACGACCCCGAACAGTGGGCGTGGAACCTGCTGCTGCCCTGGCTCTCCCTCGCCCTCATCGAGGCCGCCTCGTTCGCCCGGCTGACCCGGGCGTCCATGCTGGAGACCCTGGCCGAGGACCACATCCGCACCTTCCGCGCGTACGGCGTCGGCGAGGGGGCGATCGTCGGCCGGCACGCCCTGCGCGGGGCGCTCGCGCCGGTCATCGCGCTGAACGCCAACAACTTCGGCTCGGCCGTCGGCGGCGCCGTGCTCACCGAGACGCTGTTCGGACTGCCCGGCCTCGGCCAGGAACTCGTCCACGCCGTCAGCGTGGTCGACCTGCCCGTCGTCGTCGGCATGGTCCTCGTCATCGGCTTCTTCGTGGTCCTCGCCAACGCCGTCGCGGACGTGCTGTACGCGGTGGCCGACCGACGGGTGGTACTGACGTGAGTCTCGTCCGAGTCACTGATCTGACAGTCGAGTTCGGCGGCCTGCGAGCCGTGGACGGGCTCTCGTTCACCCTGGAACGCGGCGCCGCCCTCGCCCTGGTCGGCGAGTCCGGCTCCGGCAAGTCCACGGTCGCCTCGGCCCTGCTGGGCCTGCACCACGGCACCGGGGCGCGGGTCGGCGGCTCGATCGAGGTCGCCGGCACCGACGTGCAGGCCGCCTCGGACGGCGAACTGCGGCGGCTGCGCGGTGCGAAGGCGGCGATGGTCTTCCAGGACCCGCTGTCGTCCCTCGACCCGTACTACGCGATCGGCGACCAGATCGCCGAGGTGTACCGCGTGCACGCGCGCGGTTCACGACGAGCCGCACGCGCGCGTGCCGTGGAGGTGCTCGACCGGGTCGGCATCCCGGACGCCCGGCGCCGGTCCCGGTCCCGCCCGCACGAGTTCAGCGGCGGTATGCGCCAGCGTGCGCTGATCGCCATGGCGCTCGCCTGCGAGCCCGAGCTGCTCATCGCCGACGAGCCCACCACCGCCCTCGACGTGACCGTCCAGGCCCAGATCCTCGACCTGCTGCACACGCTGCGCGAGGAGACCGGCATGGGCCTGCTGCTCGTCACCCACGACGTGGGGGTCGCCGCCGAGAGCGTCGACCGGGTGCTCGTCATGCGGCACGGGCGGGTGGTCGAACAGGGGCCGGTCACCGCCGTGCTCGGCGCGCCCGCCGAGCCGTACACCCGCGAACTGCTCTCCGCCGTCCCGCGCGTGGACGCGGTGCGCACGCCCGCACAGGCGTCCGAGGAGGTCGAGGCGTCCGAGGAGGTCGAGGAAGTCGTCCTCGAGGCGTCCCGCCTGCGCCGCGAGTTCGGGCGCGGCAAGCGGGCCCTGGTGGCCGTGGACGACGTGTCGCTGACCGTGCGCCGGGGCGAGACCCTCGGTGTCGTCGGCGAGAGCGGCAGCGGCAAGACCACCCTCGGGCGGATGCTGGTCGGGCTGCTGGAGCCGACGGCGGGGGAGGTCCGTCACGACGGCCACGCGCGCGCGGGCGTCAACCCGGCCGTCCAGATGGTCTTCCAGGACCCGGTGTCCTCCCTCAACCCGCGGCGCAGCATCGGCGAGTCGATCGCCGACCCCCTGCGCGCGCGGGCCATGGGGCTCCGGGGGAGTGACGAGGGGCGCATCCGGGCGCGGGTGACCGAACTGCTGGAGCGCGTGGGGCTCGAAGGGGCGCACTACGAGCGCTACCCGCACGAGTTCAGCGGCGGCCAGCGCCAGCGCGTGGGCATCGCGCGGGCGCTCGCGGCCGACCCGCGCGTCATCGTCTGCGACGAGCCGGTATCCGCGCTGGACGTCACCACCCAGGCCCAGGTCGTCGCCCTGCTCGGCGAACTCCAGCGCGAACTCGGGCTCGCGCTCGTCTTCGTCGCTCACGACCTCGCCGTCGTGCGCCAGGTCAGCGACCGGGTCGCGGTCATGCGTCGCGGCCGGATCGTCGAGACCGGGACCGCCGACGAGGTCTACGACAGCCCTCAGAACCCTTACACCAGACAGCTCCTGGCCGCCGTACCCGCCCTCGACCCCGAGGCCGCGGCGCGGCGGCGGGCGGCGCGCCGGGAGCTGGCGTCGGCGTGACGTTTCCGCAGCTCGCAGTGTGACGTTCCGCCGCCGCCGGACCGCCTAGCGCGACCGAACGTCACCCGCACGGGAAAGTTACGCCCGTTCACCCCTTTTGGTGGCGCGATGGACAACCGTCCGTCGCGCCACCGCCTTGTCCGCATACGTTCGTCCCGCTGCGAGCCGCCGAGCCACGGTGGCTCCCCATACGGGAGATCGATCGGGGGTGCACACGTGCGCATCGGACTGCTTACGGAGGGTGGCTATCCGTATGTGAACGGTGAGGCCGGACTCTGGTGCGACCGGCTCGTACGCGGGCTCGGGCAGCACGAGTTCGACCTCTACGCGCTCAGCCGCACCCGTCGCCAGGAGGACGAAGGCTGGCTGCCGCTGCCGCCGCACGTCAGCCGGGTGCGGACGGCCCCCCTGTGGACCGCCGAGGAGGACGGGGTCAGGTACGGACGGCGCGCGCGCCGGCGCTTCGCCGAGAGCTACGGCGAGCTCGCCGGTGTGCTGTGCGCCGGTCCAGGCGCGGACGGCGGGGACGGCGGGGACGGTCCGAACCGTGCGGACGGTTCGAAGGGCGCGGACGGTCCGAGCAGTGCGGACGGGCCGGGCGCCACGGCCGGCTCCGGTACCGCACCCGGTTCCCTGGTGGACCGTTTCGGCGGCGCGCTCCACGGACTCGCCGAACTCGCCCGCGACGAGGGCGGGCTGGTCGGCGCGCTCCGCTCCGACACCGCCGTACGCACGCTGGAGCGCGCCTGCCGCGCGCCCCGCGCACTCGGCACGGTGCGCGAGGCGCGCGTGCCCGATCTGCTCGCCGTCGCCGGCCACCTCGAACGCGCCCTGCGTCCCCTCTCCCTGGACTGGTACGGCGACGACGGCCTCGGCGCGGCCGACCTCTGCCACGCCGCCGCCGGCGGCCCCGCCGCCCTGGCCGGCCTGCTCGCCGGGCACTTCTCCGGCGTGCCGCTGCTGGTCACCGAGTACGGCGTACACCTGCGCTCGCACTACCTCGCCTTCGGTCCCGACGCGGCCGCCCCAGCCGTCCGGGCCCTGCTCGCCGCCTTCCACGGCCGCCTCGCCGCCGAGGTCTACCGCCGCGCCGCGATCATCACCCCCGGCAACGCGCACGCCCGCCGCTGGCAGGAGCACTGCGGCGCCGACCGTGCCCGTATCCGTACCGTCCATCCCGGTCTGGCCGCCGCCCGGTTCGCCGACGTGGGCGAGGCCCCGGACCGCGCCGACCCGGACACGCTCGTGTGGGTCGGCCGTATCGAGCCCGCCAAGGACCTGGTGTCCCTGCTGCACGCCTTCGCGGAGATCCGCAAGGGGGAGCCCAAGGCGCGACTGCGGATCGTGGGCGCCCCGGCGGGGCCGGAGGGCGAGGCCTATCTGCGGCACTGCAGGGCGCTCGCCGCCCAGCTCTTCCCCGACGAGGCCGAGGGTGTGCACGCCGTCGGCGACAACCCGGTCTCCTTCGAGGAGGTGGGCGGCCCCGAGGCGCCGACCCTCGCCGACGCCTACGCGTCCGGCGCGGTCGTCGTGCTCTCCAGCGTCGTCGAGGGCTTCCCAGTGGGGCTCGTGGAGGCGATGCTCTGCGGCCGGGCGACCGTCTCCACGGACGTCGGCGCCGTGGTGGAGGCCGTCGGCGGCACCGGGCTCGTCGTACCCCCGCGCAATCCACGGGCGCTCGCGGAGGCGTGCGTGGCGCTGCTGCGCGACCCCGAGCGCCGTGAACGCCTCGGAGCGGCCGCGCGCGCCCGCGCGCTCGAACTGTTCACGGTCGAGCAGAACATCGAGGCATTTCGCAACATCTACCTGGAGATCGTCTCGCACTGCCCGGTACGCCGGGTCGTCCTCGGCCAGGCGGGCGAGCCCCGGCCGTTCGCCGTCCCCGCCGAGGCTCACGTGCCCGGCCACTGGACCAGCCCCACGGCTCGCGTCGCGCATCGTGCCGGGCCCGGCTGGGCCCAGGGCACCGCCCCGCGGCCCACCCCGGCACGGGCCACCGCGCGCACGGCCACCGAGGGAGCGCGGTGAACGGCGACGCGGCCGGCGCGCCGAACGGCGGTGTGGGAAAGCTCGACCGGCCCGGGCGGCCCGGCGCGGCCGACGCCTGGGACGCACGGTCGCAGGAATGGCTCCTGGGAGCTGACGAGGACGGCTCGGGGGACGCCTTCCCCGCGGACGGGCTCCAGGCGGCCGGCGAGGTCTCTCCGCGCGGTCGGAGGGCTGCCGAGGAAACCTCCGGCAGCCGCGGCTCCGCCCCCCGCCGAGGCGCCACCGCCGACCCCGTCAAGGCGCTGATGCACCGTCACCGCGCGCTCTGCGAGCGGGCCGTGGACCCTCTGGAGATCGCGGCCGGCCTCGAAGCGCACGGCGTCACCGACCGCACCGCCGCCCGCTTCCGACACCGTGACGTCTTCTCGCTCGCCGAAGAGCTCTACGCGCGCGTCCCCCGCGACGAGGCCCCCCACCCGCGCCCCGAACCGGCTTCCGCGCCCCGCCAGCGCGCCGACCTGGCGCTGCGCACGCTCCTCCCGGGCGCCGTGTGCGCGGCGGCCGTCACCGGCTTACGGCTCACCGAGGGCCGCCCCCGCCTCCTGGTGGCAGTCGCCGGCGTGCTCGCCGTCGCCCTGGCCGTACGCCCCGCCCTGCGCCGCGGCCCCCTGGCCGTGCCCGCCCGTACGCCCACCTGGCGCACCGCCACCGGCACGCGCGCGTGGACCTGCTGGCTCCTCGCCTACGCCCTCCTCGGCGACGGCCTGCTGCGGGCCGTCATGGACGGCGGCCCCGACGGCCTCCCGACCGGCGCCGCCCACGGCCCCTGGCCGGTGACCACGGCGCCCCTCCTCGCCCTCACCCTGGCCTGCGCCCCGGCGGCCTGGAGCACCCGCCTCCTCACGTCGAGCGCCCGCCGCAGGCTCGCGAGCAGCCGGGGCCTGGAAGAGTTCACCGGCGCCGTCCAGCCGTTGCTGCTCGGCACTCTCGCCCTCTTCCTCGGCGCCCTCACCGCCCTGCTCGCCCTGTGCGGCGCGGCCCTCGGCGAACCCGCCGGCTACCCGTCGGCCCTCCCCCTCGGCGCCCTCCTCCTGCTCGCCCGGCTCCTCGCCGTACACCACGTCCGGCTGGGCCCCGCCCTCGCCGTCGCCGCCGCCGCGGAAGCGGCGGCCGTGGCCCTCGCCCTGGCCGGCCGGCTGCCCGGCTGGGCCTTCCTGGCCGCCCCCGTCGACGCCCTGGTCGACGCCTGGGGCCCGAACAGCATCCCGTCGCTCGTCTGCGGTGCCGCCGCCCTGGCGCTGCTGTTCCGGGCGGCCCGCACCCTCACCCGGGCCGCGGCCCACGCGCCGGCGGGAGACCCGGAGTGAACACAGCCGTCGATGTCCTCGCATGCCTCGCCGAGCCGTCCCGGCGGCAGGCGCCCGGCACTCCGCCGGAGGCAACCGCACCATCCCTCGAAGGAGACCACCAGATGACCACCTCCCGACCCGGACCCGGAGCGTCCGGAAACCCCGGAGTCGCCGGAGCGCACACCCCGGGAGCCGCGCGATGAGGGTGCTGCTGATCGGGGCCAACGGATACCTCGGCCGCTTCGTCGCCGACCGGCTGCTCGCCGACCCGGCCGTCCAGCTCACCGCGCTCGGCCGCGGCGACGACGCCGACGTCCGCTTCGACCTCGCCACCGGCAGCCCCGGTGCCCTCACCCGTTTCCTCGACGCGGTCCACCCGGGTGTCGTCGTGAACTGCGCCGGCGCCACCCGCGGCGGCGCCCGCGAACTCACCCGGCACAACACCGTCGCCGTCGCCACCGTCTGCGAGGCACTGCGCCGCAGCGGCTGCGGCGCCCGCCTGGTGCAGGTCGGCTGCAGCTCCGAGTACGGCCCGAGCCAGCCCGGTTCCTCCACCGCGGAGGACGCCGTGCCCCGCCCCGGCGGCCCGTACGGCGTCAGCAAGCTCGCCGCCACCGAACTCGTCCTCGGCTCCGGCCTGGACGCCGTCGTCCTGCGCGTCTTCTCGCCGGCCGGGCCCGGCACCCCGGCCGGCTCCCCGCTCGGCCGCCTCGCCGAGGCCATGCGCCGCGCCATGCAGTCCGGCGACGGCGAACTCAAACTCGGCGGCCTCGGCGTCCAGCGCGACTTCATCGACGTACGCGACGTCGCCCGCGCCGTCCACGCGGCCTCGCTCTCCGCCGCCCAGGGCGTCATCAACATCGGCTCCGGCCGCGCCGTCCGGCTCCGCGACGCCGCCGGCGTCCTCGCCAGGGTCGCCGGATACGGCGGCGCCCTGCACGAACTGGACGGCCCGCCCGGCCCGTTGCGCGGCGCCATCGGCCACCCCCGGACGGACGGCGAGCACACCGGCCCGGTCGCGTACCCGTACCCGGACGGCTGCGGCAGCTGGCAGCAGGCCGACGTGCGCTGTGCCCGCGACCGGCTCGGCTGGCGGCCCCGCATCAACCTCGAAGAGTCCCTCGCGGACATCTGGATGGAGGCGGCATGCCGCATCTGACCAGCACCCAGGCGGGCACCGCGACCACCGGATTCCGCACCGCCGTCGGCATCCCCGGCTACGCCCACCCCCTCCTCGCCCCCGCCCAATGGGCCGAACTCACCCGCCCCGGCACCCCCTTGCACTGGGTCGTCCTCGACGTGGCGAACGGCCCCGGCAGCCGCCCCGACCCGCACTGCCTGGAGGCGGCCGGCCGGCTCCGCAACGCGGGAGTCCGCGTCCTCGGCCACCTGGACGTCACCTACGGTGCCCGCCATCACGGTGACCTGATCACCGACGCCCAGCACTTCTACGACTGGTACCGCGTCGACGGCTTCCTGCTGGACCGCTGCCCCACCGAGCGCACCGCGCTCCCCGGGATCCGCCGTGCGGTCACCGCGCTCCGCGCCATCGGTGACGAGCCTCACATCGTCCTCGGCCACGGCACCCACCCCCATCCGGGCTACGCCGAGAACGGCGACCAACTGGTGACCTTCGCGGGGCCCTGGAGCGACTACCGCTGGTCCCAGGCCGCCGAGTGGACCGCCGACTATCCGCCCGACCGCTTCTGCCACTTCGTGCACGGTGTGCCCCTCGGCCACCTCGACGAGGCACTGCGCATAGCCCGCTGGCTGGGTGCCGCCACGATCTACTTCACCGACCGGACCGACCGCTGGGGCCGGGCGGACCCGTGGGAGGCCATGCCCGGTTACTGGGACGAAATCGTCTCGCGGATCGGAACGGGTGTCTCGGAATGAAGAAGCCCGTGGCAGTGTTACAGGGAGAACAACTGTAGTGATTGACCGATCAACGGAGTCCCCGTGTCGCTGCCACCCCTGGTTGAGCCAGCCTCTGAGCTCACCGTAGACGAGGTCCGCAGGTACTCCCGCCACCTGATCATCCCTGACGTCGGGATGGACGGGCAGAAGCGGCTGAAGAACGCCAAGGTGCTCTGTGTGGGCGCCGGCGGCCTGGGCTCGCCGGCGCTGATGTACCTGGCCGCCGCGGGCGTCGGCACGCTGGGCATCGTGGAGTTCGACGAGGTCGACGAGTCGAACCTGCAGCGCCAGATCATCCACAGCCAGGCCGACATCGGCCGCTCCAAGGCCGAGTCCGCCCGTGACTCCGTCCTCGGCATCAATCCGTACGTCAACGTGGTCCTTCACGAAGAGCGGCTCGAGGCCGAGAACGTGATGGACATCTTCAGCCAGTACGACCTGATCGTCGACGGCACGGACAACTTCGCCACCCGCTACCTGGTGAACGACGCCTGCGTGCTGCTGAACAAGCCGTACGTATGGGGTTCCATCTACCGCTTCGACGGCCAGGCCTCGGTCTTCTGGTCCGAGTACGGCCCGTGCTACCGCTGCCTCTACCCGGAGCCCCCGCCGCCGGGCATGGTCCCCTCCTGCGCCGAGGGCGGCGTCCTCGGCGTGCTGTGCGCGTCGATCGGCTCCATCCAGGTCACCGAGGCCATCAAGGTCCTCACCGGCACCGGCGAGCCCCTCGTCGGCCGCCTGATGATCTACGACGCCCTGGAGATGCAGTACCGCCAGGTCAAGGTCCGCAAGGACCCGAACTGCGCGGTCTGCGGCGAGAACCCGACCGTCACCGAGCTCATCGACTACGAGGCCTTCTGCGGCGTCGTCTCCGAGGAGGCCCAGCAGGCGGCCGCCGGCTCGACGATCACTCCCAAGCAGCTCAAGGAGTGGATCGACGACGGCGAGAACATCGAGATCATCGACGTCCGTGAGCCGAACGAGTACGAGATCGTCTCCATCCCGGGCGCCAAGTTGATCCCGAAGAACGAGTTCCTGCTCGGCACCGCCCTGGAGGGCCTGCCCCAGGACAAGAAGATCGTCCTGCACTGCAAGACGGGTGTCCGCAGTGCGGAGGTCCTCGCGGTCCTGAAGTCCGCGGGTTTCGCGGACGCGGTCCACGTCGGTGGCGGCGTGATCGGCTGGGTGAACCAGATCGAGCCGTCGAAGCCGGTCTACTGAGCAAAGGCTCCGCGACGGGCGGGGGTCCCGGGCACGACAGGTGCCCGGAGCCCCCGCCTTCGTCATGAGCAGACCGTGCCGTCCTTCGGGACCGTGCCGTTGACCAGATAGGCGTTCACCGTCGAGTCCACGCAGTCGCTGCCGCTGCCGTACGCGCCGTGGCCCTCGCCCTTCCAGGTCAGCTCGACGCCGACACCCTTGCCCAGTTCGTCGGCCATCTTCCGGGCCCCCTCGTAGGGAGTCGCCGGATCGCCCGTGTTGCCGACCAGCAGGATCGGGGCCGCGCCCGGTGCGCTCACCTCCGGGGTGTCGTACTGCCCGGCCACCGGCCAGTCGTGGCACCAGCCGGCCGAGTCCCAGCCCAGGAAGTCCCCGAAGACGGGAGAGACCTTCTCGAAGCGGGGCAGCAGTTTCCTCGTCTCGGCGAGCGTCGGCCGCTCCTTGTCGTCCAGGCACGATATGACCCGTTGCGCGTGCGTGGTCGTGCCGTAGTGCCCCGAGGAGTCCCGCTCGTTGTACTGGTCCGCGAGAGACAGGAGTTCCGAGCCGTCGCCCTCCTCGGCCGCCTTGAGCGCGCTGGTCAGCGTCGGCCAGCTGTCCTTGCTGTACAGCGGCAGCACGATGCCGGTCACCGCGAGGGTCTGGGTCAGCTTCCGCCCGGACGACGTGGGCAGCGGTGTGGCATCCAGCCTCTTGAGCAGAGCGACGATCTTCTGCGAGCCCTGCTCCGGGTCCTGGCCGGTGGACCTGAGGTAGTCGTCCAGGGCCCGCTGGAAGCCGGCGGCCTGGTTCTTCTCCTGGCCGACCGAGTCGGCCGTCGGGTCCACCACCGCGTCCAGGATCAGCCGCCCCACCTTCTTCGGGAACAGGTGGGCGTACACGCCGCCCAGTTCGGTGCCGTACGAGATGCCGAAGTAGTGCATCTTCGCGTCGCCGAGCACCTGGCGCATCAGGTCCATGTCGCGGGCCGTGTCGGTCGTCGACACATGCGCGATGAGCTTGCCGGCGGCCTTCTGGCAGCCCTTGCCGAAATCGGCGGCGTCCTTGAAGTACGCGGTCTCCTCGGCCGCGGTGTCCGGTGTCGCGTCGATCGACTCGGCGCGCTCGATGCCCTTGTCGCTGCGGCAGCGGATCCCCTCACTGGCTCCCACCCCGCGCGGGTCCCAGCTCACCAGGTCGTACCGCTCGCGCAGCGCGGAGACGGTGGAGGCGTAGTACGGCATCGTCGAGACACCGGAGCCGCCCGGGCCGCCGAAGTTGAACAGCAGCGAGCCGATCCGCTTGCCCGAACCGCCGCTCGCCCGCGCCCGGATCAGCGCCAGCCCGATCGTCTCCCCGTCCGGCTTCGCCCAGTCCAACGGCACCTTGAGCGTCGCACACCGCCACTCGTCCCCGGGTGCGGCGGCGTCCGAGGTGGCCTTGCAGCGGCGCCAGTCGAGTTTCTGGGAGGTGAGGGAAGCGGGCAGGGCGGCCGAACCGGCGGCGGACGTGACGGCCGACGGGTGCCCCGACGCCTTGCCTTCGTCCGCGCTCCCGTCCGACGACCCACCGCCGCACCCGGCCACGAGCAGCCCGGCCACCACAGCGGCCGCCCACCGTACATATCGCCACATGCGCGCACACCCCCCACACAGGCCCTCCGCAGGTTCGTCGCGGAAAGCGGTCACGCCATAGTAGGCGGATCGAGCAAAGCCCGCGGGAGCCTGTGGATAACCTTCTGACCTGCGGTTCTACAGCACCCCGAGCGGGGTTGGGGCTGTGCTCGGCAGGGGAGTCCGCCGCGTGCGCGCGACCAGCCGCGGACGCCTACGTACAGACCGTTCCCGCCTTCGGCACCGTCCCCTCCAGCAGATAGCCGTTCACGGCACCCTGCACGCACTTGTTCTTGCTGTCGTACGCCCCGTGGCCCTGTCCCTTGTACGTCAGCTCGACCCCGACGCCCTTCCCGAGCGCGTCCACCATTTTCTTCGCGCCCTCGTACGGCGTGGCCGGATCCCCGGTGTTCCCCACGACCAGGATCGGCGCCGACCCGGGCGCGCTGACGTCGGGATGGTCGGCGGCGCCCGGCACCGCCCAGTTCGTGCAGCTGGCCATGCCCCAGGCGAGGAAGTCGCCGAACAGCGGGGAGGCGGCGCGGAACTCGGGCACTTTCCGCTGGATGTAGTCGGCGGTGTACCGCGGCTTCTGGTCGGCGCAGTTGATGGCGATGTTCGCCGCCGTGATGTTGCTGTACTCGCCGTTCTGGCTGCGGCCGTTCATCGCGTCGGACAACAGCATCAGGATCTTCCCGTCGCCGTCGTACGCCTCTTCGAGCCCCTCGGTGAGGTACTCCCAGAAATCCTTGGAGTAGAGGGACTGGGCGATGCCGTTGGTGGCGGCGGTCTGGGTGAGCCATCGGGGGACGATGCCGGGGATCGGTTTCCTGTCGAGGTCCGCGAGGAGCCTGGCGATACGGTCCTTCACGTCCTGCGGGGTGTCGCCGATCGGGCACTCCGCCTTCTTCGACGTGCAGTCCTCGGCGAAGTTGTCGAGCGCGAGCTGGAACCCCTTGGCCTGTCCGAGCGAACTCTGCTCCGGGTCCTGGGTGGGGTCGACGACGGCGTCGAAGACGGCCCGGCCCACGTTCTTCGGGAACAGGTGGGCGTAGACGCCGCCGAGTTCGGTGCCGTAGGAGATGCCGAAGTAGTGCAGTTGCCGGTCGCCGAGGACCTGACGCATCAGGTCCATGTCGCGGGCGGCGTCGGTGGTGGGCACGTGCGGAAGGACCGTCCGGGAGTTCTTCTCGCAGGCGGCGTTGAACTGCTTGGTGCGGTTGATCAGCTGGGTGCGTTCGGCGCTGGTGTCGGGCGTGGCGTCCTGCTGGAAGTAGTTGTCGAGCTGGGCGTCGTCCTCGCACTCGACGGGGTCGCTGCGGCCGACTCCGCGCGGGTCGAAGCTGACGAGGTCGTAGCGGGTGCGCAGGGCCGCGTAGTCCGCGCCGAACGCGGGGAGCGTGGTGACCCCGCTGCCGCCGGGGCCGCCGAAGTTGAAGATCAGGGAACCGATCCGTTCGCTCGCGTCGCCGCTGGCCCTGGCCCGGATCAGGGCGAGGCCGATGGTGGCGCCCGTCGGCTTCGACCAGTCCAGGGGGGCCTTCATGGTGGCGCACTCCCAGGGGCCGCCGCCGGGCAGCGGTGACGGCGCGTCGCCGCCGCCCTCGGCCGCGTCCGGCGCCGGGCAGCTCTTCCAGTCCAGCTCCTGCGCCGTCAGATCCCCGCCCTTGGAGTCGTCGCCGCACCCGGTCGGCAAGGAGCACAGCGCCAGGGCGGCGGTCAGGGCGGCGACGCGGATCCGGAAGGGGTTCGGCATGCTCCCATCCTGGGGTCGTGCACGGCCACGCGCGCGGGGCGCGAGCCGTCCGAGGTACCCCCCCTAGAGCGCGCCCTTGCGGGAGAGGTGGTTGAAGGCCAGCCAGCCCGGCAGGACCGGCAGCCACAGGGTCAGCAGCCGGTACAGCAGGACGGCGGGCGCGGCGACCTCCTTGGGGAGGCCGACGGCGATCAGACCGACGGTCAGGGTCGCCTCGACCGCGCCGACGCCGCCCGGGGTCGGCGCCGCGGAGCCGAGCGCGTTGCCGGCGAGGAAGACGACGGCGACGCTGGCGATGCTCAGCGAGGTCGACTGGTCGCCGAACGCGCGGATGGAGGCGTCCAGGCACATCACGAAGCAGGCGGTCAGCAGCAGCATGCCGCCGATGCCGGTGACGAGCTTCTGCGGCCGCTGCAGCACGTCCAGCATGCGCGGTACGACACCCGCGAAGAGCGACCGCACGCGCGTGCTGACGAACTTCCGCAGGAACGGCACCGAGGTCACCACGAGGACCAGCACCGCGACGGTCAGCAGGCCCGCGATGACCGTGCGGGACGGCGACAGCGACGGGGTCTTCTCGGTGCCGGTCAGATAGCCGAAGGACAGCAGCATCAGGATGTGACAGCCGAGCGAGAACAGCTGTGAGGCGCCCACGCTGGCCACCGCGAGCCCGGGACGCACGCCTGCGCGCTGCAGGAAGCGGGTGTTGAGGGCGACACCGCCGACGGCGGCGGGCGCCACGATCTTCACGAAGGAGCCGGCGACCTGTGCCGCCACGGTCCGCGGGAACGGCACCCGCTCCGGCACGAACCCGAGCAGGGACATCGCGGCGGCGACGTAGCTGAGCGCCGAGAACAGCACGGCGGCGACCACCCAGCCCCACTGGGCGTTCGCGACCAGGGGGCCGAACTCGATGTGGGTGAGCTGGGTCAGCAGGTAGTAGCCGCCGATGGCGCCGGCGATGACGCTGATCAGCGTGCGCGGCCGCACCCGCTCCAGACGGGCCGGCTCGACGGGTGCCTGCGGTCTGATCCTCAGCACCTGGTGCCGGATCTGGGTGAGCAGGTCCTCCTCGCGGGCCTCTTCCAGGGCGTCGTCCAGGGCCCGCTTCTCGGCCCGCTGCTCGGCGCGCACCGTCTTCTTGTCGGGCTTCCCGGCCTCCTGCGCGCGGGCCTGCTTGGCCTGCCGGGACGCCTCCAGGACCGCGTCCCGCTCGCGTTGGGCACGCTCCCTGGCGAGTCTTCGCAGCGTCGCGCGCGTGGAGCGCGTCAGCGCGATCGGCTGGAGCATCGGCAGACAGTCGGCGACGGCGTCGGGGCCGAGGACACCGACCGCCGAGGCCACCGCCCGCTCGGCGCCCACCCGCAGCCCGAGCGTGGTGACGAGCTGGGCGACGTCCATGCGCAGCAGCAGTTCACCGGCCGCGATCTCGCCGCCGCGCAGGTCGGTGAGGATCACCGTGCCGGAACGATCCACCAGGATGGCGTCACCCGCGAGCCTGCGGTGCGCGATCCGGCGCGACTGCAACGCCTGCACCTGGTGCCAGGTGTTGCGCAGCAGTTCGTCGGTGATCTCCTCGTCGGCCAGCGAGTCGAGGGTACGGCCGCCGGTGTGCTCGTAGACGAGCATCACGGCGTCGGGGCCCAGCTCGGAGGTGGCGATCAGCTTGGGCGCGTTGGCGCCGGCCGCGATCGCCGCGTACGCCAGCAGGGCCTCCTGCTCCAGGGCCTGGCGCAGGGACTGCAGGCTGGAGCGGGTGGCGAAGCCGCGCAGGGTCAGGTTGCGCCACGCGCGGTAGAAGAAGCCCTGTGCCTGCTGTTCCCGGTCGACGACCGTGACGTCCAGCGGCGGGCCGTCCTCCAGGGTGACGAAGTAGCGTCGGCCCCGGTCACCGTTCTCGGTGTCCAGTGCCTCCTCGCGGGCCGCGCCGACCGGGTGGAATCCGACGTGCCTGAGGCCCGCCAGCAGGGTCCGTCCGGTGGGACGCACGTTGGGGGAGCCGACCGCGTACAGCGTGCCGTAGGCGACGGTCCAGCCGATCAGCACCGTGAGGATGATCGAGAACGGTGTGGTGTAGCCCGTGACCAGCATGGAGAACGCGTCGAGCAGCAGCACGATCCACAGCACGGACCGCCATCTCGGCCGCCGGGACATGCCGACGGCCGTCATGTAGGCGATGACGGGCGCGAGATAGCCGTGCACCGGGTCGGTGAAGGCGTGGACGTCACCTGGGGAGGGCTGGGTGAGAGCCTCCCGGATCGAGCCCGGGGCGGCCCTGGCCACCCACAGGTCGGTGGCGAGCGTCACGCCGTGCGCTAGGACGGCCGCGAGCACGCCGTCGGCGATGCGCAGCCCGTCCCGTTTGATCAGCCGCTCGATCGCGAACGCGACGGGGACCAGCAGGATCGCGATGCTGGAGGCCAGTCCCGCGAACCTGATCAGCAGGTCGGGGGCCTGACCGGTGCCCTTGTTGATGTCCTGTTCGAGACCGGAGGTGGTGCCGTGTGCGACCGCCGAGATGCCGAGCAGCACGGCGATGGCGAGCACGCCGACCAGGAGCCGCATGAGGTCGGAGGGGCGGTGCACGCGCGCGGGGAGCAGCGGTTCGTCGCCCTCCACCTCGTCGGTGTGCGTCTCGTCGGGCACGTGTTCCGCCTCGGCGGCGTCGGGGTCTGCGTCGGGAGCCTGGTGCGCGGAGCCGGGCTTCACGAGGTCCGACTGTGCGGCTTCGGGCTTTGCGGTACCGGGTTCCGCCGCGTTCGGGCGTGCGGCGGCGTCAGAGGTGCTCGCCCCGCCCTCGGAGGGCACACCCTGCTGCTCGGCCGTCTCTTCTTGATCTCGTATCACCAGTCACCGCCCGCACGATGGTGGCATGCCCCACCGACACCCGAGGGCATCAGGGTGCAGATGCGGGGTCGCACAGTCTGCCCCAAGCGCCGCGAGAGGGCGAGGCGGCGGCCTGCCGCGGACCGCGCCGGTTGTCGGTGGGGTGCGGCAGGATGGGGCGAATGAGCGAGCAGAGCTTTCCCGAGGACACCCGAGAGGGATCCCCGGACGAGCTGCCCGAGTACGCCGAGCGGGTCCTGGAGGTCGCCGACCTGATCCCGCCCGGGCGTGTGATGACGTACGGCGACGTCGCGGAGTGGCTGGAGGAGGGAGGGCCGCGCCAGGTCGGACGGGTGATGTCCCTGTACGGCGGTGCCGCCCCGTGGTGGCGGGTGGTGCGCGCCGACGGGGTGCTCCTCCCGGGGCACGAGCTGGGCGCACTGGACCGCTACCGGGCCGAGGGCACCCCGCTGAAGGAGGCGGGCAGGGCCGCGGAGGGCCATCTGCCGCGGCTCGACATGAAGCGGGCGCGGTGGGACGGCGGCGCGGACGCGGGGGCTCACACCTGACAGCTTCCGCCATCGCGGGCCCTCGGGGGGAGCCTGTGGCCCGTACGAGGGACACCCGGGACGTCCGTGGCATGACGTACGTTCGTGAGATGTGCGGCGCGTGTGCCGCGAGTGCCGCCCGGGGCGGACGGGAAGAAGCGGAAGCTCTGCTTCCGTGCGGTTCGTCGGCGTAGCGTCGGCTGCGCGTGTCCCGCTCACCCCGCGGCCACCCCCGCGCACGCGCGACCGCGAACCGACCAGCACACCCACCAGGACCGGCGAACCACGTGAGCTCCTCTTCCTCCACCAGACGCCTGCCGCACCCCCAGGTGCGGCAGGGGAACCGTGGCGCTTACCGACTGGTCCGTACCCCGCCGGCCGACGTGGATCCCCCTCGACTGGACGCCGCACAGCGCGCCGTGGTTGACCACGGGTCCGGCCCGCTGCTCGTCCTGGCTGGTCCCGGCACCGGGAAGACCACCACCCTGGTGGAGTCCGTGGCCGCGCGGATCGCCCGCGGCGGGGACCCCGAGCGGATCCTGGTGCTGACGTTCAGCCGCAAGGCCGCCGTCGAGCTGCGCGACCGCATGGCCCTGCGGGTGGGCGCGGCCCGCGCGCCCCGGGCGACCACCTTCCACTCGTACTGCTACGCCCTGGTCCGGGCCCACCAGGACAGCGGTCTGTTCGTGGATCCGCTGCGGCTGCTGTCCGGCCCCGAGCAGGACGTGGCCGTCCGCGAGCTGCTGGCCGGTCAGCCCGACCTGGAGCGGCTCGGACTGAACCATGTGCGCTGGCCCGACGAACTGCGCGCCTGCCTGACCACCCGGGGCTTCGCCGACGAGGTCCGCGCGGTCCTGGCCCGCAGCCGTGAACTGGGCCTGGACCCGGCCGCCCTGGACGCCTTCGCCCGCCGGATCGGGCGCCCCGACTGGCGGGCCGCGGCCGCCTTCCTCGCCGAGTACCTCGACGTCCTCGACCTCCAGGGTGTTCTCGACTACGCCGAACTCGTCCACCGCGCGGTGCTCCTCGCCCACCGTCCCGAGGTCGCCCTGGATCTCGCGGGGCGTTACGACGCGGTGTACGTCGACGAGTACCAGGACACCGACCCGGCCCAGGTGCGCCTGCTGCACGCCCTGGCCGGCGGCGGCCGCACCCTGGTCGCGTTCGGCGACCCGGACCAGTCGATCTACACGTTCCGGGGCGCCGACGTGAACGGCATCCTGGACTTCCCGTCGGCCTTCGCGCGCGTGGACGGCCGTCCCGCCCCGGTGCGGGTGCTGCGTACGTCCCGCCGCTCCGGGGTCGGCCTGCTGGCCGCGACCCGGCTGCTGACCCAGCGGATGCCGCTGACCCGGCTGCCCGCCGACAAGGTGCGCGCGCACCGCGAGCTGACCGCCGCGCGGGACGACGGCCGCGTCGAGGTCTACACGTACCCGACGCCCGGCACCGAGCTGGACAACGTCGCCGACATCCTGCGCCGGGCGCACCTGGAGGACGGCGTCAGCTGGAGCGACATGGCCGTCCTGGTGCGCGCCGGGTCCCGCACCATCCCGACGGTGCGCCGCGCCCTCACCGCGGCCGGCGTGCCCCTGGACATCGACGGCGACGACCTGCCGCTGCGCCACGAACCGGCGGTCGCGCCCCTGCTGACGGCACTGCGGGCGGTGGCCACGGCCGAGGCGGCATCCCAGGCGGAAGCCACTGTGGCGAGCCCCACGGAAGGCCTCGCGGGAGGCCTCACGGAGTCCGCCGCGGAAATCCCCGGCGAGGCGGCCCCCTGCTGGCTCGACACCGAGACCGCGCTCACCCTGCTCACCTCCCCCCTCGCCGGCATGGACGCGGCCGACCTGCGGCGCCTGGGCCGTGCCCTGCGCGACGAGGAGCGGACGGGCGGCAACGCGTTCCCGCCGCCCTCGGACGAACTGCTCGCGCGGGCGCTCGCCGAGCCCGAGCGCCTGGCCGTGCACGACCCCGGGTACGCGCGCGGGGCGCAGCGGCTCGGCGCGCTGCTCAGCCGGGCCCGGGAGCGCCTGACGGGCGGCGGTACGGCCGAGGAGGCGCTGTGGGTCCTGTGGAACGGCACACCCTGGCCCTCACGCCTGGAGCGCGCCGCCCGCCGCGGCGGCGCGGCCGGCCGCAACGCCGACCGTGACCTGGACGCCGTGTGCGCCCTGTTCGCCACCGCCGCCCGCGCGGAGGAGCGCAGCGGCGGCCGGGGCGCGCTGAACTTCCTCGCGGAGATCGAGGCCGAGGACATCGCCGCGGACACCCTCGCCGGCCGCGCGGTACGCCCCGACGCCGTACGTCTGATGACCGCGCACCGCGCCAAGGGCCTGGAGTGGCGGCTGGTCGTCGTGGCCGGCGTCCAGGAAGGGCTGTGGCCGGACCTGCGCCGCCGCGGTTCGCTCCTGGAGGCCGACCGCATCGGCCGCGACGGACTCGCCGAGCCGCTCACCCCGGGCGCGCTCCTCGCCGAGGAACGCCGCCTGTTCTACGTCGCCGCCACGCGCGCGCGTGAACGCCTGGTCGTCACCGCCGTGAAGGCCCCCGCGGACGACGGCGACCAGCCCTCGCGGTTCCTCAGCGAACTCGGCGTCGAACCCCAGGACGTCTCCGGCCGGCCCCGCCGCCCGCTCGCCGTGGCCGCCCTGGTCGCCGAGCTGCGCGCGACCACCGTCGACCCGCGCGCGTCCGACGCCCTGCGGGAGGCCGCCGCCCGCCGCCTGGCCCGGCTGGCGGCGCTCGCCGACGAGGACGGCCGTCCCCTGGTGCCGTCCGCCCACCCCTACCGGTGGTGGGGCATGTTCGAACCGACCGAGAGCAAGGTGCCGCTGCGCGACCGCGACCAGCCCGTGGTGCTCTCCGGCAGTGCCCTCGACCAGCTCGCCAACACCTGCAGCCTGCAGTGGTTCCTGGGCCGCGAGGTGAAGGCCGACGCACCCGCCACCACCGCCCAGGGCTTCGGAAACGTCGTGCACGTCCTCGCCGACGAGGTCGCCTCCGGGCGCACCCCCGCCGACCTCGCCGTCCTCATGGAGCGCCTGGACTCCGTGTGGAACGCGCTCGCCTTCGACGCGCCCTGGAAGTCGGCGCAGGAGAAGGACAACGCGCGCGTGGCGCTCGAACGCTTCCTGAAGTGGCATGTCCTGGACCGCACCGCACGCACCCCGGTGGCCAGCGAGCAGGACTTCGACGTCACCCTCGGAGCGGGCGACTACGAGGTGCGCATCCGCGGCCAGATGGACCGGGTGGAGGCGGACGGCGAGGGCCGCGCGTACGTCGTCGACTTCAAGACCGGGAAACAGGCGCCCAGCGCGGCCGAGGTGGCCCGCCATCCGCAGCTCGCCGTCTACCAGCTCGCGGTCCGCGAGGGGGCCGTCGACGAGGCCTTCGACGGCGTCCGGCCCGAGCCCGGCGGCGCCGAACTGGTCCACCTCAGACAGGGCGCCGCCCAGCGCGACGGCGGTGAGACCCTGCCCAAGGTGCAGGCGCAGGAGCCGCTGGAGGGAGAGTGGGTCGGAGATCTGCTGGCCACCGCCGCCGGCAAGGTCCTCGACGAGCGGTTCGGGCCGACCACCGGCCAGCACTGCACCCACTGCGCCTTCCGCGCGTCGTGCAGCGCGCGACCGGAGGGGCGGCACGTGGTGGAGTGAGCGCCGCGGCATCGGTCGTGCTGTGGCACCGGTTTGTGCTGTGTGCATCGATTGTCAGTGCCCGCCGCTAGCCTCTTGTCTCATGCTCGCCCGTCTCACCGACCCCGATCAGCTCAAAGAGCTCCTCGGTATCCCGTTCACCCCGGAGCAGACGGCCTGCATCACCGCGCCGCCCGCCCCGCAGGTGATCGTGGCCGGGGCCGGATCGGGCAAGACGACGGTGATGGCGGCCCGCGTGGTCTGGCTGGTCGGCACCGGGCAGGTGGCCCCGGAGCAGGTCCTCGGCCTGACCTTCACCAACAAGGCGGCCGGTGAACTCGCCGAGCGCGTCCGCAAGGCACTCGTCAGGGCCGGCGTCACCGACCCGGACACCATCGACCCGGACAATCCGCCCGGCGAGCCGGTCATCTCCACGTACCACGCCTTCGCGGGCCGGCTGCTGACCGACCACGGCCTGCGCATCGGCCTGGAGCCGACCTCCCGGCTGCTCGCCGACGCCACCCGCTACCAGCTCGCCGCGCGGGTGCTGCGCGAGGCCCCCGGTCCCTACCCGGCCCTCACCCGCTCCTTCGCCGACCTGGTCAGCGACCTGCTCGCCCTCGACTCCGAGCTCGCCGAACACCTGGTGCGCCCCGAGGAGCTGCGGGCCTGGGACGCCGGCCTGCTGAACACCCTGGCAGGGGTGAAGCTCGGCAACGCCGACCTGCGCAAGGTCCCCGAGACCGCCGCGGCGCGCCGTGAACTGGCCGAGCTCGTCGTCCGCTACCGGGCCGCCAAACGGGAGCGGGACCTGCTCGACTTCGGCGACCAGATCGCGCTGTCCGCGTCCCTGGCCGGCGTCGCCGAGGTGGGCCGGCTGCTGCGCGACGAGTTCCGGGTCGTACTCCTCGACGAGTACCAGGACACCTCGGTCGCGCAACGCGTGCTGCTCGCAGGCCTGTTCGGCGCCGGCACCGGCCACCCCGTGACCGCGGTCGGCGACCCCTGCCAGGCCATCTACGGCTGGCGCGGCGCCTCGGTCGCCAACCTCGACGACTTCCCCGAACACTTCGCGCACGCCGACGGGCGCCCCGCCACCCGCCAGGCGCTCAGCGAGAACCGCCGCAGCGGCGGTCGCCTCCTCGACCTCGCCAACGACCTCGCCGAGCCGCTGCGGGCCATGCACGCGGGCGTGCAGGCCCTGCGCCCGGCCCCGGGCGCCGAGCGGGACGGCACGGTCCGCTGCGCCCTGCTGCGTACCCACGGCGAGGAGATGGACTGGATCGCCGACTCGCTCGCCCACCTCGTCCGCACCGGCACGGCGCCCGGCGAGATCGCGGTCCTGTGCCGTACGGCGACCGACTTCGCGGAGATCCAGGGCGCCCTCGTCGCCCGTGACATCCCCGTCGAGGTCGTCGGCCTCTCCGGGCTGCTGCACCTGCCCGAGGTCGCCGACCTCGTCGCCGTCTGCGAGGTGCTTCAGGACCCGGGCGCCAACGCGTCCCTGGTCCGGCTGCTGACCGGCCCGCGCTGGCGCATCGGCCCCCGTGACCTCGCCCTCCTCGGCCGCCGCGCCCGGCTGCTGGTGACGCACGCGCGCGTGGGCGACGCCGACGATCCGGACCGCAGGCTCGCCGAGGCCGTCGAAGGGGTCGACCCCGCCGAGGTGATATCCCTCGCGGACGCCCTGGACACGTTCCTGGAGCTGCCGTTCGACAGCGACCGGCAGGACGACGGGCTGCCGTTCTCGCCGGACGCGCGCGTGCGCTTCGCCCGCCTCGCCACCGAACTGCGTGAGCTGCGCCGCTCCCTGTCCGACCCGCTGATGGACGTCCTGCACCGCGTCCTCGCGGTCACCGGCCTGGAGGTGGAGCTGTCCGCGTCCCCGCACGCGCTGGCAGCCCGCCGCCGCGAGACGCTCTCCAACTTCCTGGACGTCGCCGCCTCCTTCGCGGCTGGTGACCAGGAGGCGAGCCTGCTGGCCTTCCTCGGCTTCCTGCGTACCGCCGCCCAGTACGAGAAGGGCCTGGACAACGCCCTGCCCGGCGGCGAGAACACCGTCAAGGTGCTCACCGCGCACAAGTCCAAGGGCCTGGAGTGGGACGTCGTCGCCGTCCCCGGGCTGGTCAAGGGCACCTTCCCGAGCAGCCAGGGGCGCGAGAAGTGGACCGCCCAGGCCAAGGTGCTCCCGCACGCCCTGCGCGGCGACACCGCCACCCTGCCCGACGTCGAGGCCTGGGACTCGCGGGGCATGAGGGCCTTCCACGAGGCCATGAAGGACCACCAGCACACCGAGGAACTCCGCCTCGGCTACGTCACGTTCACCCGCCCCCGGACCCTGCTCCTCGGCTCCGGCCACTGGTGGGGCCCCAGCCAGAAGAAGCCGCGCGGCCCCTCCGACTTCCTCCGGGCCCTGTACGACCACTGCGCCGCCGGACACGGCGAGATCGAGGCCTGGGCCGACGAACCGGAGGCGGACGAGGAGAACCCGGCCCTGCACACGGCGAGCGCCGACCAGGTGTGGCCGCTGCCCCTGGACGCGGCCGCCCTGGACCGCCGCCGCGCGGCCGCCGCGACCGTCCTCGCCCACCTGGACGCCCTCACGGCCGGAACCGGCTCGGGCACTCCCGCGGACCACGACCCGGCCACCGCCGTGGAGGACCCGGACTGGCCCCCGCCGCCCGAGGAGGACGAACCCGACCCCTACGGGGACGACTTCCCGGACGCGGACTCCGCCGACTGGGACTCCTGGAGCACCGACCGCCCCGACCCCTGGAGCACCGACCGCCCCACCGTCCCGCACCAGGTCACGCCCGCCGAGCGCACCCCCCGGCGCACGCCGGCTCAGGACCGTGCTCCGCTCGGCCCCCGCACCCCCCTCAGCCACAGCCCCCTCAGCCCCGAGGAAGCTCGCGTCGTCGCCTCCTGGGACCGCGACCTCGACGCGCTCACCGGCGAGCTGCTGCGCGCCCGCCAGAACGTCACCGACGTCCCCCTGCCGGCCACGCTGTCCGCGACCCAGCTGATGCGGCTCGCCGAGGACCCGGACGGGCTCGCACAGGAACTCGCGCGCCCCATGCCACGCGCTCCGCAACCGGCCGCGCGCCGGGGCACCCGCTTCCACGCCTGGGTCGAGGCACGCTTCGAAGAGCTCACGCTGCCCATGCTGGAGCCCGACGAACTGCCCGGCGGCGACGCGGAGATCGCGGACGAACGCGACCTCGAAGCCCTCAAGGAGGCCTTCGAGCGCACCGAGTACGCGCGGCGAACGCCGTACCGCGTCGAGGCCCCCTTCCAGCTCACCCTCGCGGGCCGGGTCGTCAGGGGCCGTATCGACGCCGTCTACCGGACGGACCGCGGCGACGGGGCGACGTACGAGATCGTCGACTGGAAGACGAGCCGCGTGCGCCCCGCCGACCCGCTCCAGCTGGCGATCTACCGGATCGGGTGGGCCGAGCAGCAGGGTGTGCCGCCCGAGTCGGTCACCGCCACGTTCGTGTACGTGCGCACCGGTGAGGTCGAACGACCGGAGGACCTCCCCGACCGAGCCGCCCTGGAAAGGCTGATGGTCGGACAAACTGAGTGTGACGAATCGCCCGCCGAGGATGTCGGTCCGGGCCGATAGGCTCGTGACCATGAGCCAGACCCCGGACAGCGCTGTCCGTACGTACATCGAGCAGTACCGCGCCGCCTTCCTCGACGACCTCGCCGAATGGCTGCGCATCCCCTCCGTGTCGGCCCAGCCCGACCACGCCCCCGATGTACGCCGCAGTGCCGACTGGCTCGCCGCCAAGCTGACGGAGACCGGCTTCCCGACGGTCGAGGTCTGGGAGACACCCGGCGCCCCGGCCGTCTTCGCCGAGTGGCCCGCGGGCGACCCCGAGGCCCCCACGGTCCTGGTCTACGGCCATCACGACGTGCAGCCCGCCGCCCGCGAGGACGGCTGGGACAGCGAGCCCTTCGAGCCCGTCGTCCGGGGAGACCGCCTCTACGCGCGCGGGGCTGCCGACGACAAGGGCCAGGTGTTCTTCCACACACTCGGCGTCCGAGCCCATCTCGCCGCCACCGGCCGCACCGCACCCGCCGTCACCCTGAAGCTGCTGATCGAGGGCGAGGAGGAATCCGGCTCGCCGAACTTCCGGGCGCTCGTCGAGCGGCGGGCCGAGCGGCTCGCCGCCGACGTGGTGATCGTCTCCGACACCGGAATGTGGTCCGAGGACACCCCCACGGTGTGCACCGGCATGCGCGGGCTCGCCGAGTGCCAGATCGTTCTGCACGGCCCCGACCAGGACATCCACTCCGGTGCCTTCGGCGGCGCCGTCCCCAACCCGGCCACCGTCGCGGCCCGCCTGGTCGCCGCCCTGCACGACGAGCACGCGCGCGTGGCGATCCCCGGCTTCTACGAGGGCGTCGTGGAACTCAGCGAGCGCGAGCGGCGGTTGTGGGCCGAGTTGCCGTTCGACGAGGAGGGCTGGCTGCGCGAGGCGCATTCCTACGCCACCGAGGGCGAGGCGGGGCACACCACGCTGGAGCGCGTCTGGGCCCGCCCCACCGCCGAGGTCAACGGGATCGGCGGCGGCTACCAAGGCCCCGGCAGCAAGACGATCATCCCGTCCTCGGCGCTGCTGAAGCTGTCGTTCCGGCTGGTGGCCGGGCAGGAACCCGACCACATCGAGAAGATCGTCCGCGCCTGGGCCACCGAACGGATCCCCGCCGGGATCCGCGCCGAGATCACCTTCCTTCCGGCCACGCGCCCGTGCCTGACCCCGCTCGACCATCCCGGCCTCCAGTCCCTGGCCCGCGCCATGGGCCGGGCCTTCGAAGGACCGGTCCGGTTCACCCGTTCGGGTGGCTCGGGACCCGCCGCGGACCTGCAGGACGTCCTCGGCGCGCCCGTCCTCTTCCTGGGCATCTCCGTCCCCTCCGACGGCTGGCACGCCCCGAACGAGAAGGTCGAGCTGGACCTTCTCCTCAAGGGCGTCGAGACCAGCGCCTACCTGTGGGGCGACCTCGCCGAGAACTGGCGCCATGCCACCTGAGACACCGACGCCGTCCGCGACGGCACCGCGGGCGGGGCACACTGGAAGGACCGCCCCGCCTGCCCCGCCGCCGCCCGACCCGGTCCCCTCCCGCCCTTCGTCCCGCTGAACCGCCCGCTGAAACATCCGTTGCACTGGGGGAGTTGGAAGCACCCGTGACCACCTGGACCGACCACACCGCCGATCGACCCATCTCGCTCACCGCCCCGAGCGGCATCGACCGAGCCGCCCACCACCGGCTCGACGAGGCCTGGCTCGCGGCGGCGTGGAGCCACCCCGACACCCGCTGTTTCGTGGTCTCCGGCGGCCAGGTCCTCATCGACGAGACGCCCGACGGCCGCACCGAACTCGTCATGACGCCCTCCTTCGAGGCCCCCCTCACCGAGGCACACCGCTACTTCCTGGGCACCGACGAGGACGGCGTCAGTTACTTCGCCCTCCAGAAGGACGCCCTGCCCGGCCGCATCGACCAGTCCGCGCGCCCGGCCGGTCTGCGCGAGGCCGGACTGCTGCTGTCACCCCGGGACACGAGCCTGATGGTGCACGCGGTCGGCCTGGAGAACTGGCAGCGCACCCACCGCTTCTGCTCCCGGTGCGGCGAGCGCACGGTCATCGCCGCCGCCGGCCACATCCGCCGCTGTCCCGCCTGCGGCGCCGAGCACTACCCGCGCACCGACCCGGCAGTGATCATGGCCGTCACCGACGAGGACGACCGCATCCTGCTCGGCCGCCAGGTCCACTGGCCCGAGGGCCGCTTCTCCACGCTCGCCGGTTTCGTGGAGCCCGGCGAGTCCATCGAGCAGGCGGTGCGCCGCGAGGTCTTCGAGGAGGCCGGGGTCACGGTCGGCCCGGTCGAGTACGTCGCCAGCCAGCCCTGGCCGTTCCCGTCCAGCCTCATGCTCGGCTTCATGGCCCGCGCGACCTCGACCGAGATCAACGTGGACGGTGACGAGATCCACGAGGCCCGCTGGTTCTCCCGCGACGAACTCGGCGCCGCCTTCGACTCCGGCGACGTCCTGCCGCCGTACGGCATCTCCATCGCGGCCCGCCTGATCGAGATGTGGTACGGCAAACCGCTGCCGACGAGGAGCTTCGTCTGAGACGGCCGTCGTGACCGCACAGGAGTACTGGAACCACAACGTCCACTACCACCCCGTGGTGCTGGACGCGGTACCGGAAGGCTGCCGCGCCGCCCTGGACGTCGGCTGCGGCGACGGCCTGCTGGCCGCCGAGCTCGCGGCCAGGGCGGAGTCGGTGACCGGTGTGGACCGGTCGGCGGAGATGATCAGGCAGGCGCGCAAACGGGACGCCGGGAACGTCACCTTCCTGGAGGGTGACTATCTCGACGGCGCCCTCCTGGACGAGGGAGGTTACGACTTCGTCAGCGCGGTCGCCGTCATCCACCACGCCCCCTTCGACGACGCGATCGACCGGCTGGTGCGGCTGCTCGCGCCCGGCGGCCGGCTGGTCGTCGTCGGCCTGGCACGCGACCACACCCTGCTTGACTGGGTCATCAGCGGCTGCGGGGTCCCCGCCGGCCGGCTGAACGCGCGCCGGTTCGGCGGCAAGCGGGCCCCGGCCGACATGCCCGTCGAAGACCCGATCATGACCTGGCGAGAGGTCCGGCAGTCCACCGCGCACCTGCTCCCCGGCCGCCGGTACCGGCGCAGGCTGCTGTGGCGTTACACGCTGGTGTGGGACAAGCCGGGCGGAACGCGCGAAGGCGGTCCCTGATCTGGATCAGGGACCGCCCTGTGCCGGGAAACGCCGGGGAGCCTGGGAAACGCCGGGGAACCTACGCGCTGACCTTCTGCTTCACCTGGGCCAGCGACGGGTTCGTCAGCGTCGAGCCGTCAGCGAAGAGCACCGTGGGCACCGTCTGGTTTCCGCCATTCGCCTTCTCCACGAACGCGGCCGACTCCGGGTCCTGCTCGATGTTGATCTCGGTGTACGCGATGCCTTCGCGGTCCAGCTGGCTCTTGAGCCGGCGGCAGTAGCCGCACCACGTGGTGCTGTACATCGTCACAGTGCCCTGCATCTCGCTCGCACTCCTTCGGCAGGTCGGGGAAGGTCGTCCAGGGGAGGAACGTACGCGACCCGTCCGCCATTCCCGGGGCACGGGCGCCAGGCGGCACCTGCCGCATCAGTACGACTGCGCGGGATCGCCTGTGGACAACCGGCACGGCCGTCTCGGGCGACCTGGCAGCATGGCCATGTGACAGCAGCAACGCACTCCTCCCTCTTCCCGCCGGTACCGGACTCTGCCGACGCGGTGCTCGAAGGGCTCGACCCCGAGCAGCGCGCGGTGGCGACCGCGCTGCACGGTCCCGTGTGCGTGCTGGCCGGAGCCGGTACCGGCAAGACCCGGGCGATCACCCACCGGATCGCCTACGGAGTGCGGGCCGGCATCCTCCAGCCGTCCAGCGTGCTCGCCGTCACCTTCACCAACCGCGCCGCCGGGGAGATGCGCGGCCGGCTGCGCCAGCTCGGCGCCCAGGGAGTGCAGGCCCGTACGTTCCACTCGGCCGCGCTGCGCCAGCTCCAGTTCTTCTGGCCGAAAGCGGTCGGTGGCTCCCTGCCCCGGCTGATCGACCGCAAGATCCAGCTCGTCGCCGACGCGGCCGTCGCCTGCCGTATCCGCCTCGACCGGGGTGAGCTGCGGGACGTCACCGCCGAGATCGAATGGTCCAAGGTCACCCGGACCGTCCCCGCCGACTATCCGCTCGCCGTCGTGAAGGCCGGCCGGGAGGCCCCCCGCGACCCCGCCGAGATCGCCCAGCTCTACTCGGTCTACGAGGACCTCAAGCGCGACCGTGCGGTGATCGACTTCGAGGACGTCCTGCTGCTGACCGTCGGCATCCTCCAGGACCGGCACGACATCGCCGAGCAGGTTCGCGCCCAGTACCAGCACTTCGTCGTCGACGAGTACCAGGACGTCAGCCCGCTCCAGCAGCGGCTGCTGGAACTGTGGCTCGGCGACCGCGACAGCCTGTGTGTCGTCGGCGACGCCAGCCAGACGATCTACTCGTTCACCGGAGCAACCCCCGACCATCTGCTCGACTTCCGCACACGTCACCCCGGGGCCACTGTCGTCAAGCTGGTCCGTGACTACCGCTCCACCCCCCAGGTCGTCCACCTGGCCAACGGCCTGCTGGCCCAGGCCCGTGGCCGAGCCGCCGACCACCGCCTGGAGCTGATCTCCCAGCGCCCCGCCGGACCCGAGCCCGTGTACACCGAGTACACCGACGAGCCCGCCGAGGCCGAGGGCGCGGCCCGCCGTATCCGGGAGCTCGTCGACGCCGGGGTGCCGGCCGCCGAGATCGCCGTGCTGTTCCGCACCAACGCCCAGTCCGAGACGTACGAACAGGCCCTCGCGGATGCCGGGGTGCCCTACCAGCTGCGCGGTGCCGAGCGGTTCTTCGACCGGCCCGAGGTGCGCAAGGCGGGCGTCGCCCTGCGCGCCGCGGCCCGCTTCGGCGGCAACGACGCGCTGCTCGACGACACCGTCGACCTGCCCTCCCAGGTGCGCGCGGTCCTCTCCGGAGAGGGCTGGACCACCCAGCCCCCGGCCGGCTCGGGCGCGGTCCGGGAGCGCTGGGAGTCGCTGGCCGCCCTGGTCAACCTGGCCCACGACGTCGCCGCCGCCCGGCCCGCCGCCACCCTCTCCGACTTCGTCGCCGAACTCGACGAGCGCGCGGGCGCCCAGCACGCCCCGACCGTCCAGGGCGTCACCCTCGCCTCCCTGCACTCGGCGAAGGGCCTGGAGTGGGACGTCGTCTTCCTGGTCGGCGTCGCCGAGGGCATGATGCCGATCACCTATGCGAAGACCGACGAACAGATCGAGGAGGAACGCCGTCTTCTCTACGTCGGAGTGACCCGGGCCAGGGAACGGCTCCATGTCTCCTGGTCCCTCTCCCGCACCCCCGGCGGCAGACCCGGCCGCAGGCCCAGCCGCTTCCTGGACGGTCTGCGCCCCGGCTCCACCGGCACCGTCGGCCGTGGTGGCGGCGTCGGCGGCGGAGGCGTCGAACGCGGCTTCACCGGCGGCCCCGCAGCCGCACCCCGGCGCACCCAGCGCACCCCCGCCCGCTGCCGGGTCTGCGGACGCACGCTGACCGACGCCGGCGAGATGAAACTGATGCGCTGCGACGACTGCCCGTCCGACATGGACGAGGGCCTCTACGAGCGGTTGCGTGAGTGGCGTGCGGACCAGGCTCGGCTCAGCGGCCAGCCGGCCTTCTGCGTCTTCACCGACAGGACGCTGATGGCCATCGCCGAGAGCGCTCCGGACGACGATCGCGAGCTGGCCCGCATCCCGGGTGTCGGGATGCGCAAGCTCAACCGCTACGGGGCCGATGTTCTGGCCATATGCGCGGGCCAGGAGCCCGTCGGCGAGGACGCGGGGGACTGATGCCAACTCGTCGAAAAAATAGTTTGCGCATGCCCCGGCAATCCCCATAGGTTCTAGGCACGGAAGCGGCGGCCTTCTCGAAGGCCCGGTTCCGTGTTGTACTTGCATATCCGAGCGGATCGGCTCAACACCGGTCCCCCAGACGCCGAGAGGAGGCGAGCCCAGTGATCAGCATCGAGACCAACATCAGCGCGGCCAAAGTGACCGATCTCTCGGCCGTCTCCGTGTGCATGCTCGGCGTCTCCAACCTGGGCACCGGTCTGTCCGGCATTCCTGCCGTGCGTCCGGCGTCCTCCGTTTCTCTCGCGGGTCTTCCCGCCCGTGAGCGTGACGAGCGACCGACCAAGGCACTGGAAGCAGTAGCGGCACAGGCGCAGGCCTATGCCTTTACGGCAGCCGGTGCCGCAAGCCGGAAGCAGACGACGCAGCACCACCTGATGTGGGCCTTCCGTGGGCCAGAACCCTGGAGTGATCCAGCCTGATCGATCAGGCCGGCGCCTTCAGGGCCGCGGAACCCCACCCGGGATCCGCGGCCCTTCTGTTTGTCCCCATCACAGGGACGGACGGGCGAAGGGGCCTCGGGGCAAGAGCAGAACCCGGTACCAGCCGCCAACCGGTCCAACCCGACCGGCACGACCAGACGAGGAAGAACAGCCGTGCAACTCGAAGCGCACGCCCCGTCCGTACCGCCTTCCGAAACGATCCCCCCGCCCGGCCTCACGGAGGACTCCACCTTGATCCCGCTCACCGCGCTCACCGCGCTCGACGACGCCATCGAGAACCTCGGCGTACCCGTCCCCTGCCGTTCCTACGACCCGGAGGTCTTCTTCGCCGAGTCGCCGGCGGACGTCGAGTACGCCAAGTCCCTCTGCCGCACCTGCCCGCTGATCGAGGCCTGCCTCGCCGGGGCCAAGGAGCGGCGCGAGCCCTGGGGCGTCTGGGGTGGCGAGCTGTTCGTCCAGGGTGTCGTCGTCGCCCGCAAGCGGCCGCGTGGCCGCCCGCGCAAGAACCCGGTCACGGCATGAACATCCACGGAACGATCGACCGCCCTCTCACGCACGACCCCAAGAAGCAGGCCCCGATGAAGCCGTCCACCAGCGAGCCCGCAGGCTCCGCGATCCCAGACTTCACCACCGCCGGTACCGCCACCGGCTCGCGTCAGAACAGGACCCGAGAGATGCAACTCATCCCAGAAGCCCTGGCTCGTGCGCATATGCACGACCGACTGCACGAGGCCGAGCGGGAACGCCGGGCCGTGCGCCTGGCGACCGCTCGCCGGATGCAGCGCCGGGCCGAGCGCGCCTCGATGCGCGCCCGCCGTGCGCTCGCCATGGCCGTGATGCAGTGACCCAGTACACCTGAAGCGGTGGCCTCCCGACCTGGGGGCGAAGACTTCCCTGCGGGGGCCGGTCCGGCCGAACGGACCGGCCCCCGCGGTGCGTTGTCCCCTTGGATTCGCGCCGCGGAGTTATCGTCACCAGGTGACGAGTCTTCCCGGAGGCAGTGATCACGGCGGCTCCGCCATGGAGCCCCACCCGCTCGTGTGCGCCCGCTGCGGCGCCCCGGCCCGCGTGGCCGACGGCCCCCCGCCTGTCACCTGGACCTGCTCCGTGGAGAGCGGCGTCCGCCAGTTCTTCTGCGACACCTGCTCCAGGGACAACCTCAGAGCGATCGAGGGCAGGCTCGACTCGTCCTGGTGGTGAACACCGTCCCCTACTGCGCCTCCACGGCCTCCTCAGGCTCCTCGGCCTCCACAGCCTCCTCGGCCTCTTCGAGTTCCTCGGCCTCTTCTAGTTCCGCGAACGCTTCGAACCCGTCCGGCACGAACCCGGGCAGCCATGCCTCCAGTTCCTCCCGCAACCGGACGGTCGCGCCCAGCTGGCACAGCACGCCGATGGTGCTCAGGGTCACCCGGTGTATCAGGAGGTAGGCCGGCGGCAGGTTGAGCTGCTTGCCCAGCTGGTGGGCGGGGTTGCGCGGGTCGGCGATGCGGGCCGCCTGGCTGCGCATCCAGTTGCGGGTGAAGGTGAACTCGTCGACCTGGGCCGGTTCGATGATCGGCACCAGATAGTCCAGGACGGCGTCGGGGTCCAGCTCTATGGACTCCTTGACGAACCCCTCCTCGCGCAGCAGTTCGTAGACCGCCTCGGCGTCACCGTCCAGCGTCATCCGCAGCGAGTCGCCGATCGGGCTGGGCAGGCCGCCGGGGAGCCGGTCGACGGTGCCGAAGTCCAGCACGCCGAGGCGCCACTCCTCCTCGTCCCCCGGCTCACCGGGCAGCAGGCGGAAATTGCCGGGGTGCGGGTCGGCGTGCAGCAGGCCCGTGCGGGCCGGCCCCGAGAACAGGAAGCGGGCCAGGAGCTGACCGGCCCGGTCGCGCTGCTCCCGCGTACCCTCCGAGATGACCTCGGAGAGCGGTATCCCGTCGATCCACTCCGTGACCAGGACCTGGTCGCACTGGTGCACCACCGCGGGGACCACCACATCGGGGTCCCCCGCGAACTCCTCCGCGTGCGCCGCCTGGGCCTGCGCCTCCAGGGAGTAGTCCAGTTCCTCGGAGACCCGGTCGCGCAGCTCCGCGATCAGCGGCTTGATGTCCATGCCGGGGATCAGCGGCCCCAGCAGGCGGGCGAAGCGGCTCAGCTGTCCCAGGTCGGACAGCAGGGCCTCGCCGGCTCCCGGGTACTGCACCTTGACCGCCACCGCCCGGCCGTCCTGCCACACCGCCCGGTGCACCTGGCCGATCGAGGCCGCCGCCGAGGGCTTGTCCTCGAACTCCAGAAACAGCTCCCGCCAGTCCTCCCCGAGGCGCTCCGCGAGCACCGAGTGCATCGTGCGGGTCGGCATCGGCGGCGCGGCGTCCTGGAGTTTGGTGAGCGCCGCCCGGTAGGGGCCGGCGACCTCCTCCGGGAGGGCCGACTCGAAGACGGACAGGGCCTGCCCGAACTTCATGGCCCCGCCCTTCAGCTCGCCCAGCACCTTGAACAGCTGCTCCGCGGTGCGCTGTTGCAGTTCCCGGCCGACGATCTCCGCGGACTCGCCCACGATGCGCTTGCCCAGACCCCAGGTCGCCCGGCCGGCGAAGCCGAGCGGGAGCGCGGCGAGCTTGGCGGTCCGGGTGACCGCCTTCCGGGGAAGATCAGACATGCGCCCTCCAAGTCCCAGTCGGCCGTGCCGCGTCCGCGTGCTCTCGACGCTCCGCCGACGGCCGTTGCACCACCATTGTCGCGTGTGGATCCCCGTTGGTTGAGGAGTGTTCCCCCTTAGCTTTCTCCGCGGCCCCGCACGGGCATGCGGGGTGCGGCCAAACCGGCCGAGCGTGCCAGTGCAGAACCGGCACGGACGCCTCCCAGCGGACCCCCGTGCCGGCCGGCGACTCGCCGTCGAGGAAGGCCAGGGCGTGCGCGGCGGCCAGCCCGGCCACGGCCGCCGCCAGCGTCAGATCGCAGGCCCCCACCCGGCGGGCCTGCCCGGACCGCCACTGGGCGATCAGGCGCGGCCAGACCGGATCCCGGTCCGTACGGTGTTCGTGCAGACAGCGGGCGCAGCCCGTCCCACCGGGCAGGACGAGGGGGCCGACCACACCCGTGCCCTCCACGACCCCTGTGTAGAGATGCGGGGTCCCCGAGGCCATCAGCGGTTCGGCGGCACGCGCGTCCGGGGCGTGCACCAGCACGTCGTCGCGCGGGGCGATGACCACCAGCGCGAGGCCGGGCTCCTGCGCCGAAGGGTCCGGGCGACGGGGCGGACGGTCCGGGGCAGCCCGGCGGACGACCCTGTGCGCGGCCTCGTCGCGGCGCTCGCCGACCGCCTCCGCCGGCAGCCCGCCCGGTGCCACGTCCCACGGCTGGACCCGGCCCACGTCCCGGACGTCGACCGTGCCGACGCCCGCGCCCGAGAGCAGCGCGGCCAGTGTGACACCGACCCGGCCGGCGCCCTGGACCTGCACGCGCAGTGTCTGCCGGGCCGCCAGCCGGCCGATCGCACCGCCCGGCTCCGCAGTGGTCAGCGAGAGCGAGGCGAGATCGGGGCGCAGCCGCTCCAGTACCTCCTTCTTCTCGTGCAACGCCTGCGCCGCCGGGCCGCCGCCGCGTGCGTCGTCGACGAGCCCGGCCCTGGACAGCCGCTCCACCAGGGCGTCGACATGCCCGTCCGGCAGGTCCATGCGACGCCCTTCCTCGCGCAGCAGAGCGAGCCCCTGGGCGCCGTCGAGCAGGTCCAGGAAGCTTCCGGTCGCCGTGTCCATCGGCCCCAGTGTCATCGCGTGCGCGGGAGTCATCCCGAACTGCACGGTGTTGAGATCCCGCCAGCCGCGCCGCAGCGCGGGCTTCACCAACGGATGCATGACAGGCCCCCGTAGCTGTCGAAAGGTCACAGAACATCCCCGTGTGCCGGTGGAGCCGGTCACGCTCCGTCGACGAGTGCCAGCATGCCCGGCCAGCCGGGTGGTCGCCGAAAGTTGTCCACAGGCGGTGGGTATTCGTCGCACAAATCAAACGCATGGTGGGGGATCGACATCGAACCGTCCCGGACCCGGGACTTCCCCCGTGTGCAGCGGGTAACGTCGGGGCGTGCCCGCCGACCCACTGCACCGCGCCGGAAAGCCACAGCGCAGCACGACGAGCCAGCCGCCCAGCGGCTTGGGGGCGCGCGCGATCGAGGTTCGCAGAAGCGCCCGGCGCCGCCGGACCGTTTCCGCGTACCGCGAGGGCGACCGCACCGTCGTGCTGATCCCCGCCCGGATGTCCGAGGCGGAGGAGAAACGCTGGGTGACCGTCATGCTCAACAAACTCGCCGCCCAGGAGAGCAAGCGAGTGCTGGGCGACGCTGAACTTGCCGAGCGCGCCGAGCGGCTGTCGGCCCAGTACTTCGGCGGCCGGGCCCGCCCCCTTTCGGTGCGGTGGGTCACCAACCAGAACACCCGCTGGGGCTCGTGCACCCCCTCCGAGGGCAGCATCCGCCTCTCGCACCGGCTCCAGGGCATGCCGGAGTACGTCGTCGACTATGTGCTCTGCCATGAACTCGCGCATCTGCTGGTGCCGGGGCACGGCCCCCGGTTCTGGCGGTTGCTGGAGGCGTATCCGCGGACCGAGCGGGCCCGCGGATACCTCGAAGGGGTGGTCGCGGCCGACCGGCTGCCCCGTGTGCCGGGCGCGCGCGATGAGTGACGTATCCCGGGAGCGCTCCCTTCGGGGTCGCTGAGCGCGGTTGTGTACCGGGTCTGTACCGACTTCTTCCGATGTCCGAGTTAGCCGTTAGCCTGGCGCGACGCACTCACATTCGGGATGGGGGACGGTCGTAACGCATGGCCAGGGAATTCCAACGCGGCCACAAGGCCAGGATCAGTGACCTCACGGCGGGCACGGATCTGTACGTAGGCGTGCAGATCTCCGGCCCGGGACTGACCTTCGACATCAGTTGCTTCGGGCTCGACGCCGACGAACGGCTGTCGGACGACCGGTACTTCATCTTCTTCAACCAGCCGAAGTCTCCCGAGGAGTCCATCCAGCTGCTCGGTGCGCAGGCGGGCGACACGGAGTCCTTCCGGGTCACGCTGGACCGGATCCCACCGCGGATCCAGAAGCTGGCGTTCACCGCGACCATCGACGGCGCCGGGCAGATGTCGCAGGTCGGGCCCGGATACGTCCGGATCGTCGCGGGCGGCGAGGAGGTGGCCCGGTACTCCTTCAACGGCTCGGAGTTCTCCACCGAGCGCGCCGTGATGCTCGTCGACTTCTACCTGAAGGACGTGTGGCGCTTCGCCGCCGTCGGCCAGGGCTTCGACGGCGGTCTGGACGCGCTGCTGAAGAACTTCGGCGGCGAGGTGCTGGAGGAGGAGGCGCCCGCCGCGCCGGCGCCGCAGCAACCGCAGAGCGGGTCCGCGCCCGGCTTCGCGCCGCCCGCCTTCGCCACCCCGTCCGCGCCGGCCCCGGCCCCCGTGCCGCAGGGCTTCACCCCGCCTCCGGCCCCGGCCCCCGTGCCGCAGGGCTTCACCCCGCCTCCGGCCCCGGCCCCCGTGCCGCAGGGTTTCACCCCGCCTCCGGCCCCGGCCCCCGTGCCGCAGGGTTTCACCCCGCCCCCGGCCCCGTCTCCCGGGTCGGCCCCGAACGTGCACGCCGCGCCCACCGTCATCGCCCCGCTCGCCCCCGGCACCGTGCCGCCCCCGGCCCCGGCGCCCGCGCCCTACGGCCAGCCGCCCGCCCCGCCGTCCCCGGGCGCGCCCATGCCGCCCGGCTACGGTCAGCCTCCGGGGCCGCCGCAGGCCCCCGCCCCGCCGCCCGGATACCCCCAGGCGCCGACCCCGCCCCCGGGCTACGGCCAGCAGCCGCCGTTCGGACAGGTCCCCGGCCAGCAGACCTACGCGGTTCCGCAGGGCGCCGCCCAGGGCGGTGCCGGGGTGAGTGCCGCGCTGCAGAAGTTCAAGGAAACGCCCACCGGGCAGCGCTGGACACCGCAGAACAGCAAGCTGATCCGCGCCGACCTCGGCATGGGCGGCCAGCCGGTACTGGCCCGGCAGGGCAGCATGGTGCTCTACCAGGGCAAGGTCGACTTCAGCTACAAGGGCGCCGGATTCGCCGGCCGGATCGTGGGCAACGCCACCGGCCAGGAGATGCAGCTGATGCGCTGCACCGGCAACGGCCAGGTGTTCTTCGCCGAGAACTCCGCCCATCTGCACCCCATCGAGCTCCAGGGCGACGCGATCTGCGTCTCGGCCGAGAGCGTCCTCGCCTTCGACGAGGGCCTCCAGTACGAGGTCCGCCGGATCGAGGGCCACGGCATTCCCGGCGGCGCGCTCTTCACGATGCAGTTCCAGGGCACCGGCACGATCGTCGTCAAGACGCACGGCACGCCCGTCGTGCTGCCCGTGACACCGACGACCTTCGCCGACTGCAACGCGGTCGTCGCCTGGTCGGCCGCCTCCCAGGTGATCGTCTCCAGCCAGGTGCGGATGCGCCGCAACGCCTATCCGGGCGACACCGGCGAGAGCGTGAACCTTCAGTTCCGGGGCGCGCCCGGCAACTTCATCGTCGTCCAGCCGTACGAGGTCTGAGGGAGCCCGTCATGAACCAGCCGCTCGCGGGCTATGCCCCCGCACCCGTCACCGCCCGCATGGACAACCACGGCGACCACATGCTCAAGGTCGCCATGCAGACCGGGAACGACCTCCTCGCGCGCGTGGGGTCGATGGTCGCCTACGAGGGCTTCGTCCAGTACGAGCCCAACCCGCCGGCCGTGCGCCAGATCGCCCGGGACTGGGTGACCGGCGAGGGCGCGCCTTTGATGAAGTGCTCCGGCGACGGGCTGCTCTACCTCGCCGACTACGGCGCGAACGTCGTCGTCATCAACCTCAACGGCGACGGCATCTCCGTCAACGCCACCAACCTGCTGGCCTTCGACGCCCATCTGACGTGGGGCGTGGAGCGGGTCAAAGGGCTCGCGAAGTTCGCCGGCCAGGGCCTGTGGAACACCAAGATCTCCGGGCAGGGCTGGGTCGCGCTGACCTCCCGGGGCAAGCCGATCGTCGTCGACTGCGGGGGCGGCGAGGACGAGACGTACGTCGACCCGGACGCACTGGTCGCCTGGTCCCCGAACCTCAAGGTGAAGGGCAAGCGCAGCTTCAAGGCACAGTCGCTGATCGGCCGGGGCAGCGGCGAGGCCTTCCAGATGGCCTTCTCCGGTCAGGGCATCGTCGTCGTCCAGCCCAGCGAGGACAGTACCGACCGCCTCCGGTTCCGGGGCTGAGGGGGAGTCAGGAAACCATGCAGAGCCCGCTTTTCGCCTTCAACGACTCCCAGGCCCGGGACCGCTACAGCCTGCAGAACAAGCAGATGCTGCGGGTCGTCCTGGAGGGCCACGACGACGTCCTCGCCCGCAAGGGCACCATGGTCGCCTACCAGGGGCTCGTCGAGTTCGACGCCGAGTACACGAACAACCAGCAGGCACGCGCGCGTGCGTACACCGGCGAGGGTCTGGACCTGATGCGCTGCCACGGGCAGGGCACGGTCTACTTCGCCAACCTCGCCCAGCACATCCACGTCCTGGACGTCGAGCAGGACGGCCTGACCGTGGACAGCGGCTACGTCCTCGCCATGGACTCCTCGCTGCACTACGAGGTCGTCGCCGTCGACAGCCTCTACGGCATCTCCGGGTCCGGGAAGTACCAGCTCAACATCACCGGACGCGGCAAGGTCGCCCTGATGACCTCGGGCGCGCCGCTGCTGATGCAGGTCACGCCCGACCGGTACGTCAACTGCGACGCCGACGCGATCGTCGCCTGGTCCACCGGGCTGCGCGTCCAGATGCAGGCCCAGACGCATTCCTCGGGTGTGTGGCGGCGCCGGGGCAGCACGGGGGAGGGCTGGGAGCTGAGTTTCATGGGAAGTGGCTTCGCGTTGGTCCAGCCGAGTGAACTGCTGCCGCCGCAGCACGCCCAGATCGGCCAGGGCATCGCCGCCCAGTTCGGCATGGGCCAGCAGGGCGCGCGCGGGACGAACCAGGGCAACGTCTGGAGCTGACGGCCAGGAAGACCCGCGAAGCAAGGGGCGCCCGCCGATGGCGGGCGCCCCTCACACATGCTGAGCGGCTCGGAAAGCTCCTGGTCAGAGCCGCGCGCGAGTCTCTTCCAGCAGCCGTACGACCGAGTCGTCGGCGATCTTTGGCACCTCGGCGTAGGCGAACCAGCGCAGGTCCAGGGACTCGTCGCTGATCGCGTGGGCGGCGCCCGGCGGGGCGAGGGCCGCGTACTGGACGTCGAAGTGCCAGTGGCACGGCGCCGGGATCGCGTGCCGGTCCAGGCGGACCGGACCGCCCGGCAGCAGCGTCAGCCCGGGGATGCCGGACTCCTCGGTCGCCTCCCGCAGCGCAGCCGCCGCCAGGGTGGCGTCGCCCGGTTCGCAGTGGCCGCCCATCTGCAGCCACAGCCGCAGCTTCCGGTGCAGGGTCAGCAGCACCCGGCCGTGCTCCGGATCGACGACCAGGGCGCTCGCCGTGACGTGGCCGGCGTGACAGGCCTTCCAGATGCCGTCCGGGTGCGCCGCGAGGTGGTCCAGGTACGCCTGGCGCAGCTCTTCCTGGCCCTCGTGCCCCTTGAGGACGAGGACCGTGTCGTCGTACAGGCTCACTCGGTGTCGTCGCCCTTTTCCTGGTCGCCGGCTTCCTGGGCGTCCTTCTTGTGCAGGTCGGGCTCCTGCGCGGCCTCGCCGAGCATCTTGTCCAGCTCGGAGAAGTCCAGCTGCTCGCGGTGCACGAAGCCGTCCGGGTCGTCCAGGTCGCTCGCCGTCGGCAGCATGTCCGGGTGCGCCCAGAGGGCGTCACGGCCGTCGACACCGCGCGCGTCCGTGAGCGAGGCCCACAGCCGGGAGGCGTCGCGCAGGCGGCGCGGGCGCAGCTCCAGGCCGATCAGCGTGGCGAAGGTCTGCTCCGCGGGACCGCCCGTGGCGCGGCGGCGGCGCAGGGTCTCGCGCAGCGCGTCGGCGGACGACAGACGTGGTTTCGCGGCCGCGTGGACCACCGCGTCCACCCAGCCCTCGACGAGCGCCAGAGCCGTTTCCAGACGGGCCAGGGCGGCCTTCTGCTCGGGCGTGTCCTCGGGCTGGAACATGCCCTGCTGGAGTGCGTCCTGAAGCTGCTCGGGGTTCTGCGGGTCGAACTGGCCGACCACGTCCTCCAGCTTGGCCGTGTCGACCTTGATGCCGCGCGCGTACCCGTCGACTGCGCCGAACAGGTGCGAGCGCAGCCACGGCACGTGCGAGAACAGCCGCTGGTGGGCCGCCTCGCGCAGCGCCAGGTAGAGCCGCACCTCCTCCTTCGGCACGCCGAGGTCCTTGCCGAACGCCTCGATGTTCACCGGGAGCAGCGCGGCCTTGCCGGCCGGGCTCAGCGGCAGGCCGATGTCGGTCGAACCGACGACCTCGCCCGCGAGCACACCGACGGCCTGCCCGATCTGGGTGCCGAACATGGCGCCGCCCATCGAGCGCATCATGCCGATCAGCGGGCCCGCCATGGCCTGCATCTCCTCCGGCAGGACGTCGCCCATCGCGGCGCCGACCCGCTCGGCGACCGGGTCGACCAGCTCCTGCCAGGCGGGCAGCGTCGCCTCGACCCACTCTGCGCGCGACCACGCCACGGCCGAACCGGAACCGGACGGCAGCGACGTGGCGTCGTCCAGCCACAGGTCGGCCAGGCGGACGGCCTCCTGGACAGCGGTGCGCTCGGCGGGACCGACGCTCGCGTCCTTCACGCCGTCCGAGGTGCCCTGGGAGACCGTCTGGCGGGCGATCTGCTTGGCCATGTCCCAGTTCACCGGGCCGCCCTCGTACGAGAGCATCTGGCCCAGCTGCTGGAAGGCCGCGCCCAGGTCGGTGGGGTTCAGCGAACCGAACATGGCAGCGAACGGATTGTCGGCGCCGGGGCCGCCGAAGCCGCCGGCTCCGGGCGTGCCGAAACCGAACGGATTGGCCGGTCCCTGCCCACCACCGCTCTGCTGGTCCTTCTTCTTGCCCTCGTCGCCGTCTTCCGGCTCCTCCGGCGGAAGGCCGAAACCGAATGGGGTGTCACTCACGGGAATCCTCGGCTGGTAAGGCCACCGGTCTGCTCCGGCGGCGCGGCTGCCCGACAACACCACCCAGCGTAGACACCCCGAGCCGATCGGGCCTCGGTGCTTCGCCGACAGTCGGCCTGCGGCAGGATGGATGCCACCTGGTACGTACGCGTCACTCACGCCCGTACTGAAGACAACCGCTGGAGACGCCCGGTGAGTTCCCCAGATCCGCAGGTTCGCGCAGCGCGAAACCACTCAGCCCACCCGTCGCCCGGCCGCCACCCCTCAACGAAGGCGCTTCGCGCCGGCGAGTCGACTGCGGTGCGCGGGCCCGTCGTCGCCGTGACCGGCGCCGCGACCGGGGTCGGCGCGCTGCTCACCGAGCGGCTGGCCGCGTCCGCGGAGATCAAGCAAGTCATCGCCATCGACGAGCGGCGCGGGGAGTGCGCGGACGCCCACTGGCACATCCTCGACGTACGGGATCCGGCCATCGCCGAGAAGCTGCGCGGGGCCGACGTGGTGGTGCATCTCGCGCTCGACCTGGATCTGGAGACCGATCCGGCGGCGCGCACCGCCTACAACGTGCGCGGGACCCAGACCGTGCTGACCGCGGCGGCCGCGGCCGGCGTGCACCGCGTGGTGCTGTGCACCTCCGCGATGGTCTACGGCGCGCTGCCGGACAACCAGTTGCCGTTGTCCGAGGACGCGGAGCTGCGGGCCACCGCCGAGGCCACCGGCGTGGGTGACCTGCTGGAGATCGAGCGGCTCGCGCGCCGGGCGCCCCGCGCGCACCCCGGGCTCAATGTCACCGTCGTGCGCCCTGCGGTGCTGGTCGGCGGCACCGACACCGCGCTGACCAGGTACTTCGAGTCGCCTCGGCTGCTTGTCGTCGCCGGGTCGCGGCCCGCCTGGCAGTTCTGCCACGTCGAGGATCTGTGCAGCGCGCTGGAGTACGCCGTGCTGGAGAAGGTCGACGGGGAACTCGCCGTCGGGTGCGACGGGTGGCTGGAGCAGGAGGAGGTCGAGGAACTCAGCGGGGTGCGGCGGATGGAGTTGCCGTCGGCGGTCGCGCTGGGGGCCGCGGCTCGGCTGCACCGGATCGGTCTGACGCCGTCGCCGGCCGGGGATCTCGCGTACACGATGTATCCGTGGGTGGTGAGCGGGAGCCGGCTGCATGACGCCGGATGGCGGCCGGGGTGGACGAACGAGGAGGTGCTGGCCGAGTTGCTGGAGGAGGTGGCTGGGCGGCACACGGTGGTGGGGCGGCGGCTGGGGCGTAAGGACGCGACGGCCGCGGGGGCTGCGGGGGCGACGGTGGCGTTGCTGGGGGCGGCGGCCGTGGTGCGGCGGGCGCGGAAGGCTCGGCGGCGGATCTGAGGGCGGGTTCTCGCCCCCGCCGCCCTTACCCGTCCCGTCCTCCAGGGGGTGCGCCCCCTTCGACCGCCCGGTTCGGGGGCTGCCGGCTCCGGGGGCTGCCGCCCCCGAACCCCCGCATCGGCCTGAACGGCCTCGTCCTCAAACGCCGGACGGGCTGATAGCGGGGGTGCGGGCCGGTCTTCGTCCTCGGACGCCGGGCGGCCTGGGTAGTGGGGGTGCAGGCCGACCTTCGTCCTCGGACGCCGGGTGGGCTGGTGGTGGGGGTGCGGGCCAGTCTTCGTTCTCCGACGCCGGGTGGGCTGGTGGTGGGGGTGCGGGCTGGTCTTCGTTCTCCGACGCCGGGTGGGCTGGTGGTGGGGGTGCGGACCGGCCTCCGGTCTCCGGTCTCAAATGCCGGGCGGGCCGCGGTGGGGGGTGTGGGTTGGGCTTCGTCCTTGTCGGGCGGGTGGGGTGGGTTGTGGGCTTGGTGTCGCTGCAGGAGTCTTTGGACCCGCACGCGTGCGTGCCTGGTGTTGGTCGTATTTCGTGTGGTGGTGGGGGTGCGGCACGATGGGGGTATGGCTGCTGTGAGTGATCATCCTGGGGAGCGGGGCGCCGCCGATCCCGTGAAGCTGATCGGGATCCGGGAGAGTGCGCTCTCCGTGGACGAGGTCTTCGCGGCCGTGGGGGACGACGCGGCCGGTGGGATCGCGCTGTTCGTGGGGACGGTGCGGAATCACGACGGGGGCGCTGATGTGGACACGCTCGGGTATTCGTGTCATCCCAGCGCGGAGCGCGAGATGCGGCGGATCGCCGAGAAGGTCGTCGCCGAGTACCCGGTACGGGCGCTGGCCGCCGTGCATCGGGTGGGGGACCTGCGGGTGGGTGATCTCGCCGTGGTCGTCGGCGTGTCGTGTCCGCATCGCGGTGACGCCTTTGAAGCCTGTCGGAAGTTGATCGACGACCTCAAGCACGAGGTGCCCATCTGGAAGCACCAGAAGTTCTCGGACGGGACGGAGGAATGGGTCGGAGCCTGCTGAATAGGCCTGTCCGACTCCGCTTGCGTAACCGTACCCCTCGCGTGAGCGTTGTCAGTGCGGGGGACTAATCTGTTGATCAGTCAGTCGCGGACACTCATGGGGTTGGAGGTCGGCATGGCGGCGCTCGTCTGGTTGCTGATTCCGCTTGTGGCCGCGGTCGGTGCCGGTCTGTGGGGCAGCTGGGCCAACCGGACCAGGAGAGCGCGCAGCGACGGGCCGGAACTCGACGGGTACGCACGCTTCCGCGAGGCTATGGAGAAGTCCCGCTCCGGCGGCTGAGGGCAGCTGAGGGTGGCCGAGGCGCGTGTGACGGGTGGCCCTGACGGTGCGCTGACAGACCCGTCCCGTACTGTCGTCGCATGCCACGCCGCACCGCGACGATGCTCGCCTCCACCCTGATGCTGATCGCGCTCCTGTGCGCCGGAGTGCTCATCAACGTGCCGTACTCGGAGATGTCTCCCGGCCCGACCGTGAACACGCTCGGGGACCACGACGGCGAGCCGGTGCTGCAGATCTCCGGGCACAAGACCTACGCGGCCTCCGGTCATCTGAACATGACCACGGTGAGGGTCACCAGCGCCGACTACAGGATGAACCTCGTCGAGGCCGTCTACGGGTGGCTCTCCCACGACAGCAAGGTCGTCCCGCACGACACGCTCTACCCGGACGGCAAGACGGAGCAGCAGTCCACCCAGGAGAACGCCGAGGAGTTCAGCCAGTCCCAGGAGAGCGCGAAGGTCGCCGCTCTGAAGGAGCTGGGCGTTCCGGTGAAGTCCTGGGTGATCGTCTCCACGGTCCTCAAGGGCTCGCCGGCCGAGGGCAAGCTGCACGCCGGTGACGTGATCAAGGCCGTCGACGGTACGGCGGTCAAGCAGCCGGCCGACGTCGCCACGCTGGTGACCAAGCACAAGCCCGGCCAGGACGTCGTCTTCACCGTCGTGCCGGCCAAGGAACAGGCCGCCGCCGAGAAAGCGAACAAGACGGCCACCGGGACCGAGAAGGTCACCGTCACCACGACCACCTCCGACGACAGCGGCGCGAAGCGCGCCATCGTCGGGATCTCCGCCGGGACCGATCACACGTTCCCGTTCTCCATCGACATCAAGCTCGCCGACGTCGGCGGACCGAGCGCGGGGCTGATGTTCTCGCTCGGTATCTACGACAAGCTCACCCCGGGCGACCTCACCGGCGGCAAGTTCGTCGCCGGCACCGGCACGATCGACGACGACGGCAAGGTCGGCCCGATCGGCGGCATCTCGATGAAGACCATCGGCGCGCGCAGCAAGGGCGCCCAGTACTTCCTGACCCCGGCCGACAACTGCGCCGAGGCCGCCAAGGACACCCCGAGCGGGCTCACCCTGGTCAAGGTCAAGACCATCGACGACGCCCTCGCCGCGCTCAAGGACATCCGCGGCGGAGACACCGGCGCCCTGCCGAAGTGCACCACGGGGGACTGAGACGGCGGGTACGCGGCCGGGGCGCCCCTCCTGAGGCAAGGGGGGCGCCCCGGTGCCGTCCGGGGGCTGCCGGTGCGGTCCGGCGGCGAGCTCAGTCCTCGAACGTCGCCTTCAGCGCGTCCGCCAGGCCCGGCACCAGGTCGGGGCCGGTGAGGACCTCCGTCGGCGAGTCCTTCTCGCGCAGGCGCACCGCCGCGTCACGGCTGCCGTCGCGCAGCACGCCGACCGTCATCCGGACCTCCTGACGGTCCGGGTGGCTCGCCACCCACTTGGTCAGCCCGGCCTCGCTCAGTCCCTCGGGGACCTGGGACTCGGCGGACGGAGGCAGCATCAGCCGCTCCACGGTGAGCGCGCAGCCGACCACGGCGTCCGGCCAGGCGATGGTGCCCAGGAACTCGTCCAGCGCCTTTTCCGTTGGCACTTCGTCCTGCTCGATGGGTGTGAGACCGGTGGTCGCGGACTCGTCCTCCAGACCGAGCTGGGCGGCGAGAGCCGGTTCCTGGGCGCGCAGCCGTGCGGTGTCGACGAGGGCGAAGAGGCGAGCGGGCTGGTCCCAGCCGAGGCCGGAGGCGTACTCGTCGATCTCGAGTACGGCCCGGGTGAGCGGGTTCGCTGCCATGGGAGTGTTGGACATGGTCACAATCCTGCCTCGTTCCTGGCCGGAATCGGGAACCGAGTAAGCCGTGAGTAAGTTGCATAGGTGTGGCCCCGCGATCACAGGGGGACACGTCCGGTCCGCGAACAACAGGGCCTGACGCAACAACGGTGGATCAACAGCGGATCAAACAGCGAACTTCGAGGTGCGCACCTTGGCTTTCCAGATGCCGGACCGCGGCGGAGGCCCGACGGGGCCACGGATCAGAGCGACGGGACGCCCGTCCCGGCGGGCTCGGACCCTGCTCCTGACACTGGGCGTCCTTGCCGTGCTCGGCATGGCGTTCACCATGTTCGCGGGCTTCTGGACGGACTGGCTCTGGTACCGGTCGGTGCACTACTCCTCGGTGTTCACCACCACCCTGTGGACCAAGATCGGGCTGTTCTTCGTCTTCGGCCTGCTGATGGCCGCCGCGGTGGGGTTCAACATCTGGCTGGCCCACCGGCTGCGGCCCCCGCTGAGCGCCATGTCCATGGAGCAGCAGAGCCTCGACCGCTACCGGATGGGCATCGCGCCGTACAAGAAGTGGCTGCTGCTCGCGGTCACCGCGCTGGTCGGGCTGATCGCCGGCGCGTCCGCGGCCGGTCAGTGGCGCACCTGGCTGATGTGGGTCAACGGCGTGCCCTTCCACCAGAAGGACCCGCAGTTCCACCTCGACGTCTCCTTCTACGCCTTCGACCTGCCCTGGTACCGCTTCCTGCTGGGCTTCGGCTTCGCCACCGCGATCCTCTCCCTGATCTCCGCCGCGCTCACCCACTACCTGTACGGCGGGCTGCGCGTCACCAGCCCCGGCGCGCGCGCCACGGGTGCCGCGACCGGACACCTCTCGGTGCTGCTCGGCATCTTCGTCGCCCTCAAGGCGGTCGCCTACTGGCTCGACCGCTACGGACTGGCCGTCAAGTCAAGCGACTTCAAGGCCACCGACAACTGGACCGGCCTCAGGTACGTCGACGCGAACGCGTATCTGCCGGCCAAGACGATCCTGTTCTGCATCGCGGTGATCTGCGCGCTGCTGTTCTTCGCCACCCTGTGGCGGCGCACCTGGCAGCTGCCCGTCATCGGCTTCGGCCTGATGGTCCTGTCCGCGATCCTCATCGGCGGCCTCTATCCGGCGATCGTCCAGAAGTTCCAGGTCCAGCCCAACGAGCAGGCCAAGGAAGCCCCGTACGTCCAGAAGAACCTCAAGGCGACCCGCGAGGCGTACGGCATCGACGACACCCAGGTCACCGAGTACACGGGCAAGAGCACCACCACGGACAAGACCGAGCTCCGGAACGACGTCGGTGCCACGGCGAGCATCCGGATCATGGACCCGAACATCGTGTCGCCGACGTTCCAGCAGCTCCAGCAGATGCGGAACTACTACGCGTTCCCGACCAATCTGGACGTGGACCGCTACACCAAGGACGGCAAGGTCCAGGACACCGTCATCGGGCTGCGCGAGCTGAACCTGGCCGGCATCCCGAAGAACAACTGGATCAACGACCACTTCCGGTACACCCACGGCTACGGCGTGGTCGCCGCCAAGGGCACCGAGGCCGACGACCAGGGCCAGCCGGTCTTCACCGAGTCCGACCTGCCGTCCACGGGCGCCCTGGGCACGTACCAGCAGCGCGTCTACTACGGCGAGAAGACGACCGCGTACTCGATCGTCGGCGGTCCCCAGAAGGAGATCGACTACTCCGACGACAACGGCGAGAAGACCACCAGCTACGCGGGCAAGAGCGGGGTCAGCCTCGCCAGTCCGATCAACCGGGCCGCGTACGCGGTGGCGTTCAACGAGCCGCAGATCCTGTACTCCGGCGCGATCGGCAAGGGCTCGCGGATCCTGTACAACCGCACGCCCAAGGAGCGCGTCGAGGCGGTCGCCCCCTGGCTGACCATCGACGGCGACGCCTACCCGGCCGTGGTGAAGGGCCGGATCCAGTGGATCGTCGACGCGTACACGACGTCGAACGGCTACCCCTACGCCTCCCGGACCACCCTCGGTGACACGACCGCCGACTCGCTGACCGCGACCAACAACTCCCGTGCGGTGGTGGCCCAGCAGAACCAGGTCAACTACATCCGCAACTCGGTGAAGGCGACCGTCGACGCGTACACCGGCGAGGTCAAGCTCTACCAGTGGGACACGAAGGACCCGGTGCTGAAGACCTGGATGAAGGCCTTCCCCGGCACCGTGCAGCCCAAGAGCGCCATCTCGCAGGACCTGATGGACCATCTCCGGTACCCCCAGGACCTGTTCAAGGTCCAGCGCGAGCTGCTCACCCGTTACCACGTGACGGACGCTCAGACGTTCCTGACCGGCAGCGAGGTGTGGCAGGTGCCGGACGACCCGAGCAACAACTCGGGCGACGCGGTGCCGCCGTACTACCTGAGCATGAAGATGCCCGACCAGAGCGCGCAGGCGTTCTCGCTGTCGACGACGTTCACGCCCAACGGCCGGGACAACCTCAGCGCGTTCATGTCGGTCGACTCCGAGGCCGGTTCGAAGGACTACGGCAAGATCAGAATCCTGAAACTGCCGACCAGTACGACCGTCGACGGACCCAAACAGGTCCAGAGCAAGTTCAACTCCGAACAGGACATCGCCGCCGCCATCAAACTCCTCAAGGGCGGCGACTCCGAGGTGGAGTACGGCAATCTGCTCACCGTGCCGCTGGACGGCGGCCTGCTGTACGCGGAGCCGGTCTACGTACGCGGGGCCGGGGTCAAGTACCCGCTGCTGCGCAAGGTCCTGGTGACCTACGAGGGCAGGACCGCCTTCGAGAACACCCTCGACGAGGCGCTCGACAAGGTCTTCGGCTCGGCCGGCTCGGACACGGGACCCCCGGACACCGGCACGACCACACCGCCGACGTCCGCCAACCCCACCGTCCAGCAGGCGCTGAACGACGCCCAGAAAGCCTTCGACGCGGGTCAGGAGGCCCTGAAGAAGGGCGACTGGACGGCGTACGGCAAGGCCCAGGACCAGCTCCAGGAGGCGCTGAAGCGGGCCGAGGACGCACAGTCCAAGGCCGGTAAGGCCGGCGGTGGCGCGACGGCGAGCAGCAGCCCGAGTCCCGCGGCGAGCACCAGCCCCAGTCCGAGCGGGAGTTCCAGCCCAAGCGGATGATCCCAAGGCGGATGATCCCGAGGCGGGTCATCCCCAGCGGATGCTCCCGGGCGACTGATCGCGAGCCGGTGATCCGAGTGGGGTGATCCCGGGCTGGTGATCAGGCAGCCCCGCCGCGCCGTGGTACGGTTCTACTGCAACGGCGCGGGGTGGAGCAGCTCGGTAGCTCGCTGGGCTCATAACCCAGAGGTCGCAGGTTCAAATCCTGTCCCCGCTACTGAAGTCGAAGGCCCGGATCCTCTTGGGATCCGGGCCTTCGTGCGTTCCGGTGGCCGGACGGGCGGCGAACGCATGTACCGGTGGACCGGGTCGCCGCGCCGCTGTGGGGAGTTGGCTGAGATGTGTTTGACTTGTCGTTCTGTGGGCATGTCGACAAAACGCTGAAGTGACCTCACGGTCTGCGGTATACGTGGTGTACCCAGGTTGCAGGTGGTGCGACGATGAACGTTATGGGGGACAAGGCAACTCTGTTCGGGACAGGGCGATTTGTGCAGTCTTCGGGCGAGGAGCCGACCCGCGACGAGGCCGCCGAGGCCGCTGAGGAGGCACGTCACCGGCTCCAGGCCGAGGCCGGTGACGTGGAGTCGATGAGTGTGCTCGGGGCCATGCTGCTGCGCCGTGGCGACCTCGACGGCGCCGAACCCCGGCTGCGCGCGGCCACCGCCGCCGGTGACCGGGCCGCCGCCAACAACCTCGGTGTCCTGCTGCACCAGCGCGGCTACCCCGAGGAGGCCGCCGGCTGGTGGCGGATCGCCGCCGTCGCCGGATCCGCGGCCGCCGCCCACGCGCTGGGCCGCCACCACCGCGAACGCGGCGACGAACCCGCTGCCGAGTACTGGCTGCGCCAGTCCGCCGAGCAGGGGCACGCGCTCGGCGCCTACGCGCTGGCCGACCTGCTGGAGCACCGGGGCGACACGGCCGCCGGGCAGTGGATGCGGGCCGCCGCCGAGCGGGGGCACCGCGAGGCGGCGTACCGGCTGGCGTGCGCGCTCGACCGCAGGGCGGCCGCAAGCGAGGGTGAGACCGGGCGTGGCGACGGTGCCGGCACGCGGCCTCCCGCGGGGGCCGCGACCGGGACCCCGGACTCCGACGAGGCCGAGCAGTGGTACCGGCAGGCAGCCGCGCGCGGGCACCGGCGGGCCGCACTGCACCTGGGGGCGATCCTGGAGCGGCGCGGCGAGCTCAAGGAGGCCGGGCGCTGGTACCTGACCTCCGCCAAGGACGGCGAGGCCAGGGCCGCCTGCGCGCTCGGTTTCCTGCTGCGCGACGCCGGGGACACCGAGAGCGCCGCCGTCTGGTGGCTGCGAGCCGCCCAGGACGGCGACGGCAACGCGGCGAACGCGCTCGGCGCGCTGCACGCCGAGCGCGGCGAGACCCAGACCGCCGAGCGCTGGTACCGGGCCGCGATGGACGCCGGCGACGACAACGGGGCGTACAACCTCGGGCTGCTCTGCGCCGAGCAGGGGCGGACCGCGCAGGCCGAGCAGTGGTACCGGCGGGCCGCGTACGCCGGGCACCGCGAGGCCGCGAACGCGCTCGCCGTCCTGCTGCTCCAGGTCGGCGACACGAGCGGCGCCGAACCGTGGTTCTCCAAGGCGGCGGAGGCGGGCAGCGTGGACGCCGCTTTCAACCTCGGCATCCTGTACGCCGGGCGGGGCGAGGACCGGGTCGCGCTGCGCTGCTACGAGCAGGCGGCCGCCGCCGGGCACACGGAGGCGGCCCTGCAGGTCGGCATCGCCCGGCTGCGTGAGGGCGACGAGGCCGCCGCCGAGCGCCACCTGCGGTGTGCGGCGGGCGGGGGCAGCGCCGAGGCCGCCTACCGGCTCGCCGCCGTCCTCGACGCGCGCCGGCCGCCGGTGCCGGAGCACGAGCTCGGCGAGTCGTCCCTGAACGTGAAGACCGAGTGCGAGGAGTGGTACGAGCGGGCCGCCACGCAGGGGCACCGGCGGGCCCAGGTGCGGGTCGGGATGCTGGCCGCGGCGCGCGGGGACGTGGTGGAGGCGGCGCGCTGGTACCGGGCGGCGGCCGAGGCCGGGTCGCGCAACGGCGCGTTCAATCTCGGGCTGCTGCTGGCCCGGGAGGGCAGCGAGCCGGAGGCGGCCGTGTGGTGGGAGCGGGCCGCCGACGCGGGGCACGGGCGGGCGGCGTTGCGGCTCGCTCTGGTCTACGCGCGTCGGGGCGAGCTGGCCGAGGGGCAGCGGTGGGCCGACCGGGCGGTGGCGCTGGGCCCGGCGGAGGTGACCGAGCGGGCGGGACGGCTCCGGGACGCGCTGCGGGAGGAGCTGTCCGCGTAGACCGCTGTTCTCGCAGGTCAGGAGGGTCGACCGGTATTGATTTGCCTCCGTCCGTGTCTCTCACGTAGTGTTGCGTTCATCGACGCGGGGTGGAGCAGCTCGGTAGCTCGCTGGGCTCATAACCCAGAGGTCGCAGGTTCAAATCCTGTCCCCGCTACTGAAGGCCGAGGGCCGGAATCCGGAAACGGGTTCCGGCCCTCGGTGTTTGCGCCCCATGGGTTCACTGCGCTCATGAACGCCCATATGCCCCTGCGCCTGCACGCGTCCTCACGGAGGCATGACGAAAGCCCCGGCGCGCACCGCGAGCGAGCGCCGGGGCCTTCGGGAACGTGACTACGTCAGACGAGTGCCGCGCAGTCCGGGCACAGGCCGCGGTACGTCATCTCGACGCCGGAGACCGTGAAGCCGAAGCGCTCCGAGGCGGGGAGGTCGGCCAGCGGGTTGCCGGTCGGGTGGACGTCGCGGATCGAGCCGCAGCGGGCGCAGATCAGGTGATGGTGCGGCCGGTGCGCGTTCGGGTCGTACCGCTTGGCGCGCTTGTCCGTCGAGACCTCGACGACCTCGCCGAGTGAGACCAGCTCGCCCAGTGTGTTGTAGACGGTCGCCCGGGAGATCTCGGGCAGCTTGGCGGCCGCTCTGGCGTGGACCTCGTCGGCCGTCAGATGGACGTGTTCGCCGTCGAGCACCTCGGCTACGACGCGTCGCTGCGCGGTCATCCGCCATCCGCGTCCACGCAGCCGTTCCAGAAGGTCACTCATGGAATTCAGCCTAACAGCAGGGGCTCCTTTTTCCGAACAGGTGTGACTTTGGAGTTCAACTTGACTTGGACTAAGTCCAATGTAGGATCGAGTTCTGGGTTAGCAGAGTGACAGGAACGGTGTGAAATGGCGCAGGGGACAGGCGTGACGCGGGAGCCGTTGACCACGGAGGCGGGGGCGCCGGTGGCCGACAACCAGAACAGCGAGACCGCGGGCATCGGCGGTCCGGTCCTGGTCCAGGATCAGCTGCTGCTGGAGAAGCTCGCCCACTTCAACCGCGAGCGCATCCCGGAGAGGGTCGTGCACGCGCGCGGTGCGGGAGCGTACGGCACCTTCACGGTGACCGCGGACGTCACGCCGTACACACGCGCCGCCTTCCTCTCCGAGGTCGGCAAGCAGACCGAGACCTTCCTGCGCTTCTCGACCGTGGCCGGCAACCTCGGGTCCGCCGACGCCGTGCGCGACCCGCGCGGCTGGGCGCTGAAGTTCTACACCGAGGAGGGCAACTACGACCTCGTCGGCAACAACACCCCGGTGTTCTTCATCAAGGACGCCATCAAGTTCCCCGACTTCATCCACACCCAGAAGCGCGACCCCTGCACGGGCAGCCAGGAGGCGGACAACGTCTGGGACTTCTGGGGGCTCAGCCCCGAGTCCACGCACCAGGTGACCTGGCTGTTCGGCGACCGCGGCATCCCGGCGTCGTACCGCCACATGAACGGCTACGGCTCGCACACCTACCAGTGGAACAACGCGGCCGGCGAGGTCTTCTGGGTCAAGTACCACTTCAAGACCGACCAGGGGATCAGGAACCTCACGCAGGCGGAGGCGAACCGCCTCGCCGGTGAGGACCCGGACTCGCACCAGCGCGACCTGCGCGAGGCCATCGAGCGCGGTGAGTTCCCGAGCTGGACCGTGCAGGTGCAGATCATGCCGGCGGCGGACGCGGCGACGTACCGCTTCAACCCGTTCGACCTCACCAAGGTGTGGCCGCACGCGGACTACCCGCCGATCGAGATCGGCAGGCTGGAGCTGAACCGCAACCCGCGGAACGTGTTCGCCGAGGTCGAGCAGTCGATCTTCTCCCCGGCGCACTTCGTGCCCGGCATCGGCCCGTCCCCCGACAAGATGCTCCAGGGCCGCCTGTTCGCCTACGGCGACGCGCACCGCTACCGCGTCGGCGTCAACGCCGACCACCTGCCGGTCAACCGCCCGCACGCCACCGAAGCGCGCACGTACACCCGTGACGGCTTCCTCTACGACGGCCGGCACGGCGCCGCGAAGAACTACGAGCCGAACAGCTTCGGCGGCCCGGCGCAGACCGGCCGCCCGCTGTGGCGGCCGTACGACGGTTTCGCCGGCGGCACGGGCGACCACCCCGCTCCCGTCCATGCCGAGGACGACGACTTCGTGCAGGCGGGCAACCTCTACCGCCTGATGTCCGCCGACGAGCAGGAGCGGCTGATCGAGAACCTGGCCGGCTTCATCGCCAAGGTGTCGCGCGAGGACATCGCCGAGCGCGCGATCGGCAACTTCCGTCAGGCGGACGAAGACTTCGGCAAGCGACTGGAAGCCGCGGTACAGGCCCTTCGCGGCTGACCATCCAGTACTGGACCGCTTGTCGTGGGCGGGCGGGCCGGATCCCCGGGAGGCCGGGATCCGGCCCGTTCGGCATGTCCGGCGCTAAGCGGGTTGCGGTGCGCGGGCCGGGGCCCAGCAGCGGATGATGTCGCGGACCGAGACGATGCCGGCCGGTTCGCCGCCGTCCAGGACGATCAGGTGGCGGAAGTTGCCGTGCGCCATCGCCCGGGCCGCCTCCTCCAGCGTCCAGGTCGGGGTGGCGAACACGACGTCGTTGGTGGTGTGGGCGTGGATGGGCTCCGTGTCCGGGTTCTGGCCGAGACCCACGGAGTTGAGGATGTCGCGTTCGGTGAGGATCCCGATGCCGTCGGCGTCCGGGTCGTGGACGATCGCCGCGCCCACGCGGCGCGCGGACATCAGGGCGGCTGCCTGGCGGAGAGTGTGGGCGGGGCCGACGGTGAGAACCACCGTGCTCATGGCGTCGCGGACGAGCATGAAAGGTGCCACCTCCTAGGGAATCGCCGCGATAGTTCGGCGATTCACAAATGCACAAGTGGGGGTTCTCACAGGGTGGCAGGTAAAGCAGGAGTCAACAAGAGGGTGCGCGCGGCCAATTGAGGGCGCACGCGCTCATATGTGCTGGGCTCAGTGAGCCCGAACGGGCTCGTTGTGCCTCAGAAGTCGGTTTCAGTAACGCCGGGTGAGGTACGACAGCAGCTCGTCGTGGAGCAGGCCGTTGGACGCGGCCGCGTTACCGCTGTGCGGGCCGGGACGGCCGTCCAGGCCGGTGAAGGTGCCGCCGGCCTCCGTCACCACGATCGCGTTGGCCGCCATGTCCCACAGGGACAGCTCCGGTTCGGCGCAGATGTCCACGGACCCCTCGGCGACCATCATGTACGGCCAGAAGTCGCCGTACGCGCGCGTGCGCCACACGTCACGGGTGAGGTCCAGGAAGCCGTTCAGCTGCCCTCGCTCCTCCCAGCCGCCCAGCGAGGAGTACGCGAAGGACGCGTCGGACAGCTTCGAGACCTTGGAGACGCGCAGCCGGGTCGCGGAGGACAGACTGCGGCCGGTGAAGGCGCCGTGGCCCTTCGCGGCCCACCACCGGCGACCCAGCGCGGGCGCGGAGACCACGCCGACGACCGGCTGGTAGCCGCCCTCGGCCGCCTCCGTCAGGGAGATCAGGGTCGCCCAGACCGGGACACCGCGGACGTAGTTCTTGGTGCCGTCGATCGGGTCGATCACCCAGCGGCGCGGGCCGGTGCCCTCGATGCCGTACTCCTCGCCGAGGACCGCGTCCCGGGGGCGGGCGCGCTGCAGCTGGCCGCGGATCAGTTCCTCGGCGGCCTTGTCCGCCTCGCTCACCGGGGTCATGTCCGGCTTCGTCTCGACCTTGAGGTCGAGGGCCTTGAAGCGGTCCATGGTCGCGGCGTCGGCCGCGTCCGCGAGCACGTGGGCGAGACGCAGGTCATCGAGGTAGTCCGGCATGTGACGAACGGTATCTGCCAAGGTGGGCGCGGGGCTACAAGGGAGGGCCCGGTGATGCCGGCGAGTGATCGGGAAGGGGCCTCGGCGCACTGCGGCACGCCCCTGGCACGCCCGCGTGTGTTGGCCGAAAGGGCGCCCCCCGGCGCCTTCGCGAACCCTTGACAGTGGATCCGTGCGCGTCAAACCTGGGCGCAGAGTCGCTCGCCCACAGGGAGGCGATGATGCCTGCAGCCCGCGAATCCCTACTGGACGCCGCCTATGCCGCGCTTGCGCGGCGGCCGTGGGCCGCCGTGCGGATGGTCGACGTGGCGGCGGCGGCCGGGGTGTCCCGGCAGACGCTGTACAACGAGTTCGGCAGCAAGGAGGGCCTGGCGAGGGCGTTGGTGCGCAGGGAGGCCGACGGGTATCTCGCGGGGGTCGAGCGGGCGTTGGGGAGCCATACCGAGGTACGGGAACGCCTTACGGCGACGGCCGAGTGGATGGCGGTGGCGGCTCGGGACAACGTGCTGGTACGGGCGATGATCACGGGGTGCTGGAGCGAGCGGCTGCCGTCGCCGACGCTGTCCGCGGTGCCGTCCTCGTCGGCGGTGCCGGCGCAGCGGAGGGCGGACGGGCCGTTGCCCACTCCCGGGGACTTCGTGCGGCTCGTGCGGGATCGGGCGGTGACGGTGCTCTCCGGGGCGGGGGCCGGGAGAGGGGACGGTGAGCTGACCCGCTCGTGCGAACTGGCGGTGCGGCTCGCATTGTCGTGTGTCGCGGCGCCGCCGACGCCGGGGGAGGGCGGGGTGGCGGAGCTGGTGCGCGGGGCGCTTTGCCGGCAACCGGTGTGAGAGCGGGGAGGGGGTCCCGGGTTGTGTGTCGGCTGCGGGCGGGTGGGGGCTGGTCGCGCCCGCGCGGCGGAGCCGCATGTCGGATGCAGCCCCGCGCCCCTTCAGGTCGGCTGCTTTTCGAGTCGGCTGTGATGTGCTGGTCGCGCCCGTGCGACCGGAGCCGCATGTCGGATGCAGCCCCGCGCCCCCCTGGGGCGGCTGTTCTCGCGTCGGCTGTGCGGCCCCGCGCCCCTTACGGAGCGCCTCAGTGGGCGGAGCCGGACAGTTGGAGGCCGATCACTCCCGCGATCACCAGGCTGATGGAGACGATCTTCAGGGTTGAGACCAGGTCGCCGAGGAAGACCATGCCGTAGATGGCGGTGCCGGCCGCGCCGATGCCGGTCCAGACCGCGTAGGCCGGGCCCACGTCCAGTTTCCTCAGGGAGAGGGTCAGGAGACCGAAGCTGCCCAGGGCGAAGGAGGCGAAGGCTATCGTCGGCCATAGTCGGGTGAAGCCGTGGGAGAGCTTGAGACACACGGCGAAGCCGGTCTCCAGGATCCCGGCCACGATCACCAGCAGCCACGCCATGTGCTGTCCTCCCGTATGTCCAGCTCGGTGCGATTATGCACTTACCGAACCCGGGGACTGACAAACACCCCCGTGGTCAGTCGCCCTCCTTGCGCTCCCGCGTCGCCAGCAGCCGGCGCAGCGAGTAGAGGCGGGCCGGGTCCGCGTGTCCCTCGGCGACCCACTCGTCCAGCGCGCAGTCCGGCTCGTCGTGGCTGCACGCGCGCGGGCAGTTCACCGTGCCGAGCTCCAGCTCGGGGAACGCGTGGATCACGCGGGACGGGTCGATGTGGGCCAGGCCGAAGGAGCGGACGCCCGGGGTGTCGACGACCCAGCCCCCGTCGCCGGCGAGGGGGAGGGCCAGGGCCGAGGTCGTGGTGTGGCGGCCGCGGCCGGTCACCGCGTTGACGTGGCCGGTCGAACGGCGGCGGTCCTCGGGGACCAGCGCGTTCACCAGCGTGGTCTTGCCGACGCCCGAGTGGCCGACGAACGCCGTGATCTTGCCGTCGAGGTGGTCCTGGACCCGGCGGGCCGCTTCCCCCGCCGCCAGCTCGTCGCGGCTCGTGACCACGTACGGGATGTCCAGGTCGCCGTACAGCTCCAGGAGCTTGTCCGGCGGGGCCAGGTCCGACTTGGTCATGACCAGCAGGGGGGTGAGTCCGCCGTCGTAGGCCGCGACCAGGCAGCGGTCGATCAGGCGGGGGCGGGGCTCCGGGTCGGCCAGGGCGGTGACGATCGCCAGCTGGTCCGCGTTGGCCACGACCACCCGCTCGAACGGGTCGTCGTCATCGGCGGTGCGGCGGAGTACGGACGCCCGCTCCTCGATGCGCACGATCCGGGCGAGGGTGTCCTTCTTGCCGGACAGATCACCGACCAGGGCCACCCGGTCGCCGACCACCGCCGCCTTGCGGCCCAGCTCGCGGGCCTTCATCGCCAGAATCGTGCGGTCCTCGACCAGACAGGTCAGCCGGCCGCGGTCGACGGTGAGGACCATCCCCTCGGCCGCGTCCTCGTGCTTCGGGCGGATGCTGGTCCGCGGCCGGTTGCCCTTGCGGTTCGGGCGGGCGCGGATGTCGTCCTCGTCGGTGTGCTTGCCGTAGCGGCGCATGGTCGTACGCCCCTAGGCCCCGTCGCTCCCGAGCATCCCGGTCCACAGGTCGGGGAAGTCCGGCATGGTCTTCGCCGTCGTCGCCACGTTCTCGATCTGCACGTCGGCCACGGCCAGGCCGATGATCGCACCGGCCGTCGCCATGCGGTGGTCCTCGTAGGTGTGGAAGACGCCGCCGTGCAGCGGGCGCGGGCGGATGCGCAGGCCGTCGGCGGTCTCGGTGACGTCACCGCCGAGCTCGTTGATCTCCTTGGTGAGCGCGGCGAGCCGGTCCGTCTCGTGCATCCGCAGGTGGCCGACCCCGCGCAGGGTGGAGGGAGTGTCCGCGAGGGCGGCGACCGCCGCGACGCCCGGCGTCAGCTCGCCGACGTCACCCAGGTCGACATCGATGCCGTGGATGCGGCCCGAGCCGGTGAACTCCAGGCCGTACTCGGTCAGTTCGCAGGAACCGCCCATCTCGGTGAAGATCTCGCGCAGCCGGTCACCCGGCTGGGTCGTCCGGTGCGGCCAGCCGGGGACCACGACCCGGCCGCCCGTGACCAGGGCGGCGGCGAGGAAGGGCTGGGCGTTCGACAGGTCCGGCTCGATGGTCAGGTCGCGGCCCAGCAGGGCGCCGGGCGTGACCCGCCAGACGTTCGGTTCGCCGCCCGACTCGGGGGTGTCCACCTGGGCGCCGACCGCGCGCAGCATGTCGACGGTCATCCGGATGTGCGGGAGCGAGGGGAGGGACGCGCCGACGTGACGGACCTCCACGCCCTGGTTGAAGCGCGGGCCGGAGAGGAGGAGGGCCGACACGAACTGGGAGGAGGACGAGGCGTCGATCGAGACCGGCCCGCCGTCCAGGGCGCCGCTGCCGTGGACGGTGAGGGGGAGCGCGCCGCGGCCGTCGTCGTCGATGCGGGCGCCGAGGGCGCGCAGGGCGTCGATCACGCCGTGCAGGGGGCGTTCGTACGAACGGGGGTCGCCGTCGAAGCGGATGTCGCCCTCGGCGAGGGTGGCGACGGGAGGGAGGAAGCGCATCACCGTGCCGGCGTTGCCGACGTCTACGGTGGCGGGGCCGCGGAGGCCTGCGGGGAGCACCCGCCAGGCCTCGCCGGAGCCGTCGGGGCCGCCCGCGACGGAGGAGCTGGAAGACACCGTCTCGTCGATGCCGACGCCCATCGCGCGCAGGGCGTCGGCCATCAGCAGGGTGTCGCGGGAGCGGAGGGGGCGGCGCAGCCAGCCGGGCTCGGAGGCGAGGGCGGCGAGGACGAGGGCGCGGTTGGTGACCGACTTGGACCCGGGCACGTGAACCGTCGCGTCGACGGCTCCGCGCGCGTGGGGGGCGGGCCAGAGGGCGGTTGGTGCGGTGGGGTTTGCGGCCATGGGCTCACTTTAGTGCGCGGCGGCAACGAGGGGCGGCGGCGGTGGCCCGGGGAGAGTCGGCCGGGCGCGGCGCGGTGGGGGTCTGCCGGGAGCGCCGGCCGGGTGCGGCGCGGTGGGGGCCTGTCGCGCCCGCGCGGCGGAGCCGCACGGTGACACGGTCCCGCGCCCCTCAGGTTGCCTGTCGTGCTGTCGGCTGTGAGGTGCGGGCCGCGCCGGTGCCGGAGAGCCGCACGCGCCCCTTCAGGCCGGCTGTGCTGCCGCCGGCTGCGAGGTGCCGTTCACATCCCCAGCAGCCAGCGTCCCCCGCCGATCAGCGAGCACAGCGACACCGTGTGGAACAGGAACAGCCATACGCCCGCCGGGAGATGGGTCAGCCGGGCCAGCTGGTCCGCGTCCGAGTCGCCGGCGCCGCCTCGGGAGCGCTTGGCCTGCAGTTCGAATGCCGGGCGGACTCCGCCGAGGAGGAGGAACCACACCACCGCGTACGCGAACGCCGCCTGCACCTGGGGTCCGGCCAGCCAGGACACCAGCAGGAAGGTGCCGCCGGTCAGGAACACGGTCAGGACGCCGTAGGCGTTGCGGATCATCACCAGCATCACGACGAGCAGAGCGGTGGCGAGCCAGAGCAGAAGGGTGATGCGGCCGGCGCCGAGCAGGGCCGCGCCGCCGAGGCCGAGCAGCGGGGGAGCCGTGTAGCCGGCCGCGGCCGTGAGGATCATGCCGATGCCGTGCGGCTTGCCCCGGCTGAGGGTGAGGCCGCTGGTGTCGGAGTGCAGCCGGATGCCGGTGAGCTGCCGGCCGGAGAACAGGGCGATCAGGCCGTGGCCGCCCTCGTGGGCGATCGTGATGGCGTTGCGGGATATCCGCCACAGGTTGTGCGGGACGACCACGGCGAGCGCGGCGACCAGGGTCGCGAGCACCACCCACAGATCGGGGTCGGACTGGGTGCCCGTCAGGCGGTCCCAGAGGTCGGGCAGCGCGAGAGCGGCGGTGCTGTCCATGGTGCGGCGGTTACTCCCTCTGGTGGCCGGGTGACGGGTGGGCCTGGCAGTGTTGCACGTATGTGCGGACGGTATGCATCCAGTCGTGGACCCGAGGATCTCGCGGCAACCTTTGAAGTGGACAAGTGGGAGCCCGAGGAGACCCTGGAGCCCGACTACAACGTGGCTCCGACCAAGGAGGTCTACGCCGTCCTCGACCGTCCGTTGAAAGACGCCGACGACCGCCGTCCGGTTCGCCAGCTGCGCAGGCTGAAGTGGGGGCTGGTGCCGTCGTGGGCCAAGTCGCCCGAGGGCGGCGCCCGGATGATCAACGCGCGGGCCGAGACCGTGCACGAGAAGCCGTCGTACCGCCGCGCCTTCGCCGCCCGCCGCTGCATCGTGCCCGCCGACGGCTACTACGAGTGGGTCACGGCGAAGCAGGAGCGGGACCTGGAGGTCGAGGGGAAGCGGAAGCGGCCGCGCAAGCAGCCGTACTTCGTGCTGCCCGCCGACGGCTCGGTGTTCGCGATGGCCGGGCTGTACGAGTTCTGGCGGGACCGCACGCTGCCCGACGAGCACCCGCTGGCCTGGTGGGCGACGTGCTCGGTGATCACGACCGAGGCGGAGACCTCGCCGCTGGCGGTGGCGCCCGCCGAGGGGCCGTACACGCTCGCGGACATCCATCCCCGGATGCCGCTGATGCTGACGCCCGACCGCTGGGACGCCTGGCTCGACCCGGCCCGGACGGACGTCGAGGACCTGCGTCCGCTGCTCGCGCCGCCGCCGCAGGGCCTGATGCGGGCCTACCCGGTCTCCACGGCGGTCAGCAACGTCCGCAACAACGGCCCGGAGCTGCTGAAGGAGCTGGAGGGGCCCGAGGAGGGCACACTCTTCTAGCCTGCTGGCGTGACTATGTCGAAGATCGTCGGTACGGAGGCGGGGGACGCCCGCGTCACCTGGTACGAGTCGGAGCGGGCGCGGCTGGTGCTGGCACTCGGCCACGGGGCGGGCGGGGGCATCGAGGCGCGGGATCTGCAGGCGGTCGCCGCGGTCCTGCCCGGCCACGGCGTGACCGTGGCGCTCGTCGAGCAGCCCTGGCGGGTCGCCGGGAAGAAGATGGCGCCCGCGCCGAAGACGCTCGACGCCGGCTGGCGCGGGGTGTGGCCCGCGCTCGCCGCGCCGGGACTGCCGGTGGTGTCGGGCGGGCGCAGCGCCGGCGCCCGGGTCGCCTGCCGTACGGCGACGGAACTGGGCGCGGCCGCCGTCCTCGCCCTGAGCTTCCCGCTGCACCCGCCGGGGCGGCCGGAGAAGTCGCGGGCCGGGGAACTGCTCGGGGCCGGGGTGCCCACGCTCGTCGTACAGGGCGGCAACGACCCGTTCGGGAAGCCGGACGAGTTCCCGGACGGGGCGTACGAACTCGTCGGGGTGCCGGGCGCGGATCATGGTTTCGGGGTGTCCAAACGGGCGGAGACCCGACCGGAGCAGGCAGTGACCATCATCACGGACGCGGTCGTCGCGTGGACCGCGGCACTCGGGTGACGCCCGGGAATGTTGCGTGACGGACCACTGTTGAGGCGGACAGAAGTGCTGGGGAACCAGCGCCGACGCCGAAGGAGAGGAAGTCCGCCGCATGGGTTCGACCATCTGCCCGGGCCGTGAGCGCAGCCCTGAGCTGGACTGGACGGTGCTGCAGGCGGCCAAGACCGCGCCTATTCGAGCGGCGGCAGGTACGGGTCGTGTTCTATCCTCCGAGACGAGTGGGATCGGTTTTGGTCCCGCCCGAAATCTTGAGGAGGTGGGTCCGGTCACCGGTACCGACGCAGGGGCCGACAACGGCCAGGCGGAGCTGCCCGAGGGCCAGGGCGTCAGCGCGGAGTCGACCACGGAGCGCACCGCGCGCTTCGAACGCGACGCGCTCGAATTCCTCGACCAGATGTATTCGGCCGCGCTGCGCATGACGCGGAACCCGGCCGACGCCGAGGACCTGGTGCAGGAGACCTACGCCAAGGCGTACGCGTCCTTCCACCAGTTCCGTGAGGGCACCAACCTCAAGGCGTGGCTGTACCGCATTCTCACGAACACCTTCATCAACTCGTACCGCAAGAAGCAGCGCGAACCCCAGCGCTCCGCGGCCGAGGAGATCGAGGACTGGCAGCTCGCCCGGGCCGAGTCGCACACGTCGACGGGCTTGCGCTCCGCGGAGTCGCAGGCGCTCGACCACCTGCCCGACTCGGACGTCAAGGAAGCGCTGCAGGCGATCCCCGAGGAATTCCGCATCGCCGTCTACCTCGCAGACGTAGAGGGCTTTGCGTACAAGGAGATCGCGGACATCATGGGGACACCCATCGGTACGGTCATGTCCCGGCTGCACCGGGGCCGCCGTCAACTGCGCGGCATGCTGGAGGACTACGCGCGCGAGCGCGGGCTCGTCCCGGCCGGTGCCGGAGAGTCGAACGAAGCGAAAGGCTCGGGCTCATGAGCTGCGGAGAGCCGCACGAGACGGACTGCAGTGAGGTACTCGATCATCTGTACGAGTTCCTCGACAGTGAGATGCCGGACGTCGATCGCGTCAAGTTCAGGCAGCACTTCGACGAGTGCTCCCCCTGCCTGGAGAAGTACGGGCTGGAGCAGGCCGTGAAGAAGCTGGTCAAGCGGTGCTGCGGGCATGACGACGTGCCCACCGACCTGCGGGCCAAGGTGCTGGGGCGGCTGGACCTGATCCGCTCCGGCCAGGCCGTCCCGGACCACGACGTCGCGGCCCCCCAGGCCGCCCCGGTCACGCCGGAGAGCTGACCGCGGCAGCACCACCAGCACCACAGAACGCCGCCGAGCCGTTCCCGCCGCGGTGTCCCATCACCCGAACGTGCTAATCCTCCGGTCATGAGCTCCCGGACCCGCCGGCTCCAGCCCTAGGCTCCGGAGCCTGGACAGCCGTGGTCGGGGGAGGGGCGAGATGGAGGCGGTTCCGGCACGGGTACGCGCGTACGTGACCTGCGTCGCCCTCGCCGCGCTGCTCTGTCTGCTGCCGCTGCCCCACGTACGGGCGCCCTGGTGGGCGATCGCCCTGCTCGCCGCGCTGTACGCGGCCTGCGAGCACGCCGTACGGCGCCGCCTGGGCGGCACTTTCTACCCGGTGCTGCTCGCCGGTGCCTTCCTGCTGCCGCCCCCGGCCGCGGCGCTCGTACCGCTGCCGGGAGCGCTGCTCGCGCCCACCGGGCAACGGCCGCAGGCGCTGCGCCGGACCTGGCGGGCCGCCGAGCTGGCGCTCGCCGTGTGGAGCGCGGGGCGGGTGCACTGGGCACTGGGCGGCCGGGACGCGGTGGTGGACTCCGACTTCCCGTACGCGTTGCTGCCCTGCGCCGCGGCCGTGCTGGCCTTCTCGGCCGTTCTCGCGCTGCTGGACGGCGGGATCCTCGCGGTGGCGGAGAGGGTGCCGGCACGCCGGGCCTGGCGCGGTCTGCTGTCCCGCTCCCTCGCACCCGTCGGGGTGCACGGACTGGCCGGACTGATGATGGCCGTGCTCTGGCGCAGCCCCTACGGTCCTGTCGCCGCGCTGCTCGTCCTGCTGCCGATGTGCGTGTCCTGGTGGATGTTCGCCCAGTACCACCGGGAGCGCGCCGCCCACCAGGCCACCATCCGCGCGTTGGTCCAGGCCGTCGACATCAAGGACGGATACACCCGCGGGCACAGCGAACGGGTCGGACAGGCCTCCGTGATGATCGCGCGCGAGCTGGGCATGGACGACGACCGGGTGGAGATGCTCCGCTTCGCCGGCATCCTCCACGACGTGGGAAAGCTGGGCGTCCCCACCCGGCTGCTCCGCAAGAACGGCCCGCTGACGCCGGAAGAGCGGCGCATCATCGAACTCCACCCCGAGTACGGCCATGAGATGGTGCGCGGGATCTCCTTCCTCGGGGAGGCCCGCGCGGCGATCCTCCACCACCACGAGCGCATCGACGGCAGCGGCTACCCCTACGGGCTGGCGGGCAGCCAGATCCCGGAATCCGCCCGCGTGGTGGCCGTCGCCGACGCGTTCGACGCGATGACGTCGACGCGCTCCTACAGCCGGGCCCGCCCGGTGGCCGCCGCGGTGGCGGAGCTACGACGGTGCGCGGGGCGGCACTTCGACGCGGGGATCGTCGACGCCCTGGCGCGAGCGCTGGCCAGGCACGGCTGGCACCCCGCGGTCACCGCCGACGTCCCGGCGGCCGGCGCACCGGTCACCGGCCGGCCGCGAGGTGACCGCGCGGGCGCCGGACGAGGCGCCCCGTGACCCCCGGCGACCCGGCGCGCCCGCCCGGACCACAGGCCGGCGCCGGCGGGCCGTCGGACAGCACCGGGCCGGCGCATGACAGCGCGGGTGCGTCGTCCGGGGCCGGTCCGGCGGCCGGGTTCCGGGCGGGCCCCGATGCCGGCGGTCCGGGTCCGGGCTCCCGGCCCCGCCGTCCCGCCGCGCTCGGGTGCCTCCGGCTCGCCGCGCTGCTCCTCGCCCTCGGCTGCTTCGCCGGCACCCTCTGCGAAGGCCTCGACAACCGCGGTGCCGCGCTCGCCTTCGGTGTCCTCGTCGCCGTCGGGGAGTGGGCCCGGTGGACCGGCGCCGAGGTACGCGAGGCCGCCCCGCTCGGCGCCGTCGGCGCCCTCGCCTACGCCCTGCTCGGCGCCGATGCCGGGGCCGCCACGCACGACGGCGTCCTCCAGGTCGTCACCGTCGTCTGCGCGGCCGCGCTGCTCGGGAACGTCCCGCACATAGCCGCCGGGCGGCGGCCCACCCTGGACCACCTCGCCCGCCGCGTCCTCACCGTCGGCTTCGCCGCCGTCTGTTTCCAACCCCTCTACAGCAGGGGGGTGCTGGAGCGGTGGGGCGGACCGGCGTACGCGCTGCTGCTCGTCGCGCTGCTCGTGCTCACCGCGCTGTGCGACGCCGTGCTCGCCGCCGCGCAGGCCCACTTCCGCACCCGGTGGCCGTTCGGGCCGCTGCTCCGGGACGAGCTGCGCGGGCTGCTCGGCATCGGGTCGGCCGTCTGCGCCACCGGCGCGGTGATGGCGCTGGCCGTCGGCGTCGCGGGCCTGTGGGCGCTGCCCGTCTTCTGCCTGCCGCTGCTCCTGACCCAGCTGTCCCTGCGCCGGTACGCGGCCGTCCGGGCCACCTACCGGCAGACCATCGCCTCCCTGGCCCGTGCCACCGAGACAGCGGGGTACACCCCGGCCGGGCACGCCCGCCGGGTGGCCACCCTCAGCCAGGCCGTCGGGCGGGACCTGGGGCTGTCCCAAGCCGAGCTCACCGTGCTGGAGTACGCGGCGCTGATGCACGACATCGGCCAGCTCAGTCTCGTCGACCCGGTGCCCGCCGGAGCCACCGCCGGGCTGCCGGCGGCCGAGCAGCGGCGGATCGCGCTGCTCGGCGGGGCCGTCGTACGGCAGACCGGCGTGGACGCGGCGGTCGCCGTCGTCGTGGAGCGGCAGGCCGACCCGTACCGGGAGCAGCCGGTCGCCGCGCGGATCGTGCGGGCCGTCAACGCGTACGAGGAGAAGGCCCGGGACTCCGGACCCGGCGGGCCGCTGACAGCGCTGGAGGAGTTACGCCTGGCCACCGCCGGGGACTACGCTCCCGAGGTCGTGGAGTCACTGGCCCGCGTGCTCTGCAGAGACTGTCTGACCTTGCGCGCGGCTGGGTAACCCATGGGTAATGAGCGGCCCTCACGTCGTACGTGGTTGGATGCGAGGGAGAGGGTGATGTCCGGGGGCACAAGCCAGCCCACTGTGCGGAACTGGAACTGGCAGGCGGGAATCGTGAGGATCTTCGGCAAGGGACGGCACCGGCCCTCCGCCTCCTGGCGGCAGGCCACCGACCGCGCGTTCACGTTGATCGGTGACGGCCGGTACGAGGACGCGGGCGAGCTGCTGACGCGCGCCGCCGACCTGGAACCCTGGCTGTCGGAGTCCTGGTTCAACCTCGCCCTGCTGCACAAGTTCCGGCACGACTGGGAGCAGGCCCGTGCCGCCGGGCTGCGGGCGGTGGCCCTGCTGGACCGGGAGGCGGGGGCGCCCGACTGGTGGAACGTGGGCATCGCCGCGACCGCGCTGCAGGACTGGCCGCTGGCCCGGCGGGCCTGGCAGGCGTACGGGTTGCGGGTGCCCGGGGGCAGCACCGTGTCCGGCGAGCCGGACGGCATGGACCTCGGCAGTGCCGCCGTACGGCTGTCCCCGGAGGGGGAGGCGGAGGTGGTGTGGGGGCGGCGGCTGGACCCCGCCCGTATCGAGGTGCAGTCCATTCCGCTTCCCTCGTCCGGGCGGCGCTGGGGTGAGGTCGTCCTCCACGACGGGGTGCCGCACGGCGAGCGGACGACGGCGACCGGGCACGCGTACCCCGTCTTCGACGAGATCGAGCTGTGGGCGCCGTCGCCGGTGCCGACCTGGGTGGTGCTGCTGGAGGCGGCGACGGAGGCGGACCGGGACGCACTGGAGCAGCTGGCGGGGGACGCCGGGTTCGCGGCGGAGGACTGGTCCTCCTCCGTGCGGTTGCTGTGCCGGATGTGCTCCGAGTCGCGGATGCCGTCGGACGAGGGGGACGGGGTGCACCTCGATCCCCACGACCACAGTGAGCCGGGGCATCCGGGGCCGCTGGGGCACCGGACCGACGGGCAGTTGTGGGTGCCGGAGCGGGAGTGCGGGGTGGCTGCGCCGGCCTCGCTGGTGAGGGGGCTGCTGGACGGGTGGGTTGCGGACAGCCCTGATTCGAGGGATTGGCGGGACTTGGAAGAGGTGTGCTGAGGCCGCGTTTCGGGTGTGGCCGTGTGGCGGCCGGTCGCGCCCACGCGGCGGCAGCCGCATATCGGATACGGTCCCGCGCCCCTGACGGGGTGCGTCCACGTACCCTGTATCAGCAACATCACCCCCGTTTTACCTAGGAAGGCTTACCGCCGTCATGGCCCAGCAGGACACCGATCAGCAGCACGCGGGCGTGCTCCCCGTGGACGACGAGGGATTCGTCGTCGACACCGAGGGGACCGAGGAGCGCGAGAACGCCTGGCGTGAGCGGGGGACCGCGCGGCCCATCACCGTCGTCGGGAACCCGGTGCTGCACAAGGAGTGCAAGGACGTCACCGAGTTCGGTGCGGAACTGGACCAGCTCGTCGCGGACATGTTCGCCAGCCAGCGGACCGCCGAGGGCGTCGGGCTGGCCGCCAACCAGATCGGCGTCGACCTGAAGGTCTTCGTCTACGACTGCCAGGACGACGCGGGCGTCCGGCACGTGGGCGTGGTGTGCAACCCGAAGCTCGTCGATCTGCCCGCCGACAAGCGGCGGCTTGACGACAGCAACGAGGGGTGCCTGTCGGTGCCCACCGCCTACGCTCCGCTCGCCCGCCCCGACTACGCCGAGGTCACCGGGCAGGACGAGAAGGGCAACCCGATCAAGGTGCGCGGCACGGGCTACTTCGCCCGGTGTCTGCAGCACGAGACCGACCACCTGTACGGCTACCTGTACATCGACCGGCTCTCCAAGCGCGAGCGCAAGGACGCGCTGCGGCAGATGGCGGAGAACGAGCCACGCTATCCCGTGGTCGCCAACGACTGAGACGCAGAAGGACAGTTGTGACGCCTGGTCGGGCCATGTTCCGACCAGGCGTTCGTCATGTTCGGGTCGCATTCGCTCGTCTGTACGTCGTACATTCGATCCTTTGTGCATCGCCCGCGATCCCTGATCAGTCACACAAGGGGAAATTCTCGGCGCTGGGGGGTAGTGAGTGAAGCAAATCCGTTCCCAGACCGGTCAGTTGTGGTGCTGAATGGGGGCTGCGGGGATACGCAACGGCGCACGCCCGGCACAGCGGGAGGGGTGTGCGCACCTGGCTCGGCTGAGAGGGGTTTGTTCGTGCACGCTTTCTCACACAGCACCGCATCGGCGCCGACGGCGGTCGCGGTTCCACCGCAACTCGCCCTCCCGGTGATCGAGGCCGAGTTCCCCCGGCAACTGCACCCGTATTGGCCGCAGCTACAGGAGAAGACCCGCCTCTGGCTCCTGGAAAAGCGGCTGATGACGGCGGACAAGGTGCAGGAATATGCCGATGGCCTTTGCTACACGGACCTCATGGCGGGGTACTACCTGGGCGCGTCCGACGAGGTCATCCAGGCGATATGCGACTACAGCGCCTGGTTCTTCGTCTGGGACGACCGCCACGACCGGGACGTCGTGCACCGCAGGCCGGCCGACTGGCGGCGGCTGCGGTTCCGACTGCACGCCGCCCTCGACGCACCCCTGCACCATCTGCACCACCCGGACACTCTGGTCGCGGGGTTCGCGGACAGTGTCGCCCGGCTGTACTCGTTCCTGCCGCCGACCTGGAACCAGCGCTTCGCCCGGCACTTCCACGCGGTGATCGAGGCGTACGACCGCGAGTTCCGCAACCGCACCTCGGGATACGTCCCCGGGGTGGAGGAGTACCTGGCCCTGCGGCGGCTCACCTTCGCCCACTGGATATGGACGGACCTGCTGGAGCCGAGCGCCGGGACCGAACTCCCGGACGCCGTACGGAAAAACCCGGCGTATCGCCGGCCGGCACTGCTCAGCCAGGAATTCGCCGCCTGGTACAACGACCTCTGCTCGCTGCCGAAGGAATTAGCGGGCGACGAGGTGCACAATCTCGGAATCAGTCTCGTCACCCACGAGGGAATGAGCCTGGAACAGGCGGTCGTGGAAGTCAGGCGACGCGTCGAGGAATGCATTCGTGAATTCCTGGTCGCCGAGCGGGCCGCGCTGCGGTTCGCCGACCGGCTCGACGACGGCACCGTGCGCGGAAAGGAAATCGGCACCGCCGTCACGGCCTGCGTCGGCAATATGCGGCACTGGTTCAGTTCCGTCTACTGGTTCCACCACGAATCCGGCCGTTACATGGTCGACAGCTGGGACGACCGGTCCACGCCCCCGTACGTCAACAACGAAGCGGCAGGTGAGAAATGACCGTCGAGTCCGTGAAACCCGCGACCGCCGAGGCCTCCGAACGCGGTGAACTGCGCGAACCGCCCCTGGCCGGCGGCAGGGTGCCGCTCCTCGGGCACGGCTGGCGGCTGGCCCGCGACCCGCTGGCCTTCATGTCCCGGCTGCGCGCCCACGGCGACATGGTGCGCCTCAGGCTCGGTCCCAAGGAGGTGTACGCCGTCACCACCCCGGAACTCACCGGCGCCCTCGCCCTGAGCCCGGACTTCGTCATCGCCGGCCCGCTGTGGGAGTCCCTGGAGGGTCTGCTCGGCAAGGAGGGCGTCGCCACCGCCAACGGCCCCCGCCACCGGCGCCAGCGCCGCACCATCCAGCCCGCGTTCAACCTCTCCGCGATCCCCGGTTACGGGCCGGTCATGGAGGAGGAGGCGCATGCGCTGACCGAGCGCTGGCGGCCCGGCTCCACCGTCGACTGCACCTCGGAGTCCTTCCGGGTGGCGGTCCGCATCGCCGCCCGCTGCCTGCTGCGCGGCGAGTACATGGACGAGCGCGCGGAGCGGCTCAGCGTCGACCTCTCGAGCGTCTTCCGCGGTATGTACCGGCGGATGGTCGTACCACTCGGCCCGCTGTACCGGCTGCCGTTGCCGGCCAACCGCGAATTCAACCGGGCGCTGGCCGATCTGCATCTCCTCGTCGACGAGATCGTCGCCGAGCGCCGGGCATCCGGTCAAAAGCCGGACGATTTGCTGACGGCATTGCTCGACGCGACGGACGAGAATGGCGACCCCATCGGGGAACAGGAGATCCACGACCAGGTGGTCGCGATACTCACCCCGGGCAGCGAAACGGTCGCCTCCACGATCATGTGGCTGCTCCAGGTCCTCGCCGAACACCCGGAACACGCCGAGAAGGTACGGACCGAGGTCGAATCCGTAACGGGCGGTCGACCGGTTGGTTTTGAACACGTCCGGCGGCTCGCCCACACCAACAATGTCGTCGTCGAGGCGATGCGTTTGCGGCCGGCCGTATGGATATTGACGCGGCGGGCCAAGGCCGACACCGAGCTCGGCGGCTATCGCATTCCGGCCGGGGCCGACATCGTCTACAGCCCCTACGCCATCCAGCGCGACCCGCACTCGTACGCCGGGCACCTCGACTTCGACCCCGGCCGCTGGCTGCCGGAGCGGGCGGGGGAGGTGCCCAAGTACGCCATGAGCCCCTTCAGCGTCGGCAACCGCAAGTGCCCCAGTGACCACTTCTCCATGGCCCAGCTCAGCCTGATCACGGCTGCCCTGTGCGCCAGGTACCGCTTCGAACAGGTCGCGGGGTCGGACGACACCACCCGGGTGGGCATCACGCTGCGCCCGCACCGGCTGCTGCTCGCGCCCGTGCCCTGGTGACCTGCCGGCCGGCAGGTCACGCCTGATACCGGCGCGCGCTCAGGCGGCCTGAGGGCCCCGGAACGCGCGCCGGTAGGCGTTCGGCGTGGTACCCAGCGCCCTCACGAACTGGTGCCGCAGCGCGGCCGCCGTCCCGAAGCCGGTGCGGCCCGCGATGGCGTCCATCGTCTCGTCCGTCCCCTCCAGCAACTCCTGTGCCAGCAGCACCCGTTGCCGCAGGATCCAGCGGTACGGCGTGGTGCCGGTCTCCTGCTGGAAGCGACGGGCGAAGGTGCGCGGGGCCATCAGGGCGCGGGCGGCCAGCTGTTCGACGGTGACCTCCTCGTCGAGGTGCTCCGTCATCCAGGCCAGCACCTCGCCGACCGTGTCGCAGGGGGCCTCGGGCAGCGGACGCTCGATGTACTGGGCCTGGCCGCCGTCCCGGTGCGGGGGCACCACCATCCGCCGGGCGATCTTCCTGGCGACCTCCGGGCCCTGCTCCTTGCGCACGATGTGCAGACAGGCGTCGATGCCGGCCGAGGTGCCCGCCGAGGTGATCACCGGGTCCTCGTCGACGTACAGCACGTCCGGCTCGACCCGGGTGCGCGGGTAGCGGCGGGCCAGCAGCTCCGCGTGCCGCCAGTGCACGGCGCACCGGCGCCCGTCCAGCAGCCCGGCCGCGCCGAGCACGAAGACACCGGAGCAGACGCTGAGCACCCTGGCCCCCCGGTCCACCGCCCGGCGCAGCGCGTCGAGCAGCTCGGGCGGGTAGTCCCGGGTGACATTGGCGTCCGCGGCCGGCACCGCGATCAGATCGGCCTCCTCGAGCCGGTCGAGACCGTACGGCGTGGACACGGTGAGACCGGGCACGTGGGTGCCGAGCGCCGGCCCCTCCGCCGAAACCACCGCGAAGTCGTACACCGGCAGCCCCTCGTCGGAGCGGTCGAGGCCGAAGACCTCGCAGACCACCCCGAGCTCGAAGGGGTGCAAGCCGTCGAGAAGCACTGTCGCCACGTTCCTCAGCATGCTGCCAGTGTGCCTCGCGACTGGCAGCAATTCGAGGGTGTGTGGCAGTGCTGCCACTCACGGTAAGGAGTGCGGAGCGCCACAGTGGTGTCCATGAACGCACACCAGATCGAAGGTCTCATCGGAATGGTCCTGGTCCTCGGCATCCTGGTCCTCATGGCCCTGCCGTCCGTGCTCGGCATCCTGCGCGACCGCCGCATCGACCGGCAGATCAGGCAGGCCCATGAGGACCGCGGGAAGCGGGAGGCTCAGAAGTCCTCGTCCAGGTCGACGGTGCCCTCCACCGCCACCTGGTACGCGGACGGACGCCGCTCGAAGAAGTTCGTCAGCTCCTGAACGCCCTGCAGCTCCATGAAGGAGAACGGGTTCTCCGAGCCGTACACCGGGGCGAAGCCCAGGCGGCCGAGCCGCTGGTCGGCGACGCACTCCAGGTACTGGCGCATCGAGTCCGTGTTCATGCCCGGCAGGCCGTCACCGCACAGGTCCCGGGCGAACTGCAGCTCCGCCTCGACGGCCTCCCGCAGCATGTCGGTGACCTGCTGCCTCAGCTCGTCGTCGAAGAGCTCCGGCTCCTCCTTGCGGACGGTGTCCACGACGTCGAACGCGAAGCTCATGTGCATCGTCTCGTCCCGGAACACCCAGTTGGTGCCGGTGGCGAGACCGTGCAGCAGACCCCGGCTGCGGAACCAGTAGACGTACGCGAAGGCGCCGTAGAAGAACAGGCCCTCGATGCACGCGGCGAAGCAGATCAGGTTGAGCAGGAAGCGCCGCCGGTCGGCCCGGGACTCCAGGCGGTCCAGGTTCTCCACCGAGTCCATCCACCGGAAGCAGAACTCCGCCTTCTCGCGGATGGACGGGATGTTCTCGACGGCGGCGAACGCGGCCGTACGGTCCTCCGGGTCGGGGAGGTAGGTGTCCAGGAGGGTCAGGTAGAACTGGACGTGGACGGCCTCCTCGAACAGCTGCCTGGAGAGGTACAGCCGGGCCTCGGGGGAGTTGATGTGCTTGTACAGCGTCAGCACCAGGTTGTTCGCGACGATCGAGTCACCGGTCGCGAAGAACGCGACCAGCCGGCCGATCAGGTGCTGCTCGGCGGGGCTGAGCCTGGCGAGGTCGGCGACGTCCGAGTGGAGGTCGACCTCCTCCACGGTCCAGGTGTTCTTGATGGCGTCCCGGTAGCGCTCGTAGAAGTCCGGGTAGCGCATGGGGCGCAGGGTCAGCTCGAAGCCCGGATCGAGAAGGTTCTGGTTACGGCTGGTCATTACTGGCAGGCCTCGCAGGACTCGGGGTTTTCCAGGGAGCAGGCGACGGCCTCGGGGTCCGGGGCGGCCTGCACGGGGACGGTGGCTCGGGCGGCGCGGGCGATCCGGGTCGCCGGGCGCGAGCGCAGGTAGTACGTCGTCTTCAGGCCCGACTTCCAGGCGTACGCGTACATCGAGGAGAGCTTGCCGATGGTCGGCGTCTCCAGGAACAGGTTCAGGGACTGGGCCTGGTCCAGGTACGGCGTGCGGGCCGCGGCCATGTCGATCAGGCCGCGCTGCGGGATCTCCCACGCCGTGCGGTAGAGGCGCCGTACGTTCTCGGGGATCCAGGTGAAGTCCTGCACCGAGCCGCCCGCGTCGCGCAGCGCCTCGCGGGTGCGGGCGTCCCAGACGCCGAGGTCCTTGAGGTCCTGCACCAGGTAGGAGTTGACCTGGAGGAACTCACCGGACAGCGTCTCGCGCTTGAAGAGGTTCGAGACCTGCGGCTCGATGCACTCGTAGACGCCCGCGATCGAGGCGATGGTGGCGGTGGGCGCGATGGCGAGAAGGAGGCTGTTGCGCAGGCCCGTGGCCGCGATCCGGGCGCGCAGCGCCGCCCAGCGCTCCGGCCAGGTGAACTCGACGCCGTAGTGGTCGGGGTGCAGTACGCCCTGCGCGGTACGGGTCTTCTCCCAGGCCGGCAGCCGGCCGCCGCGCTCGGCCAGGTCGGCGGAGGCCTCGTACGCGGCGAGCATGATCCGCTCGGCGATCCGGGTCGAAAGGGCCCTGGCCTCGGGGGAGTCGAAGGGCAGGCGCAGCTTGAAGAAGACGTCCTGGAGGCCCATCGCGCCCAGGCCGACCGGCCGCCACCTGGCGTTGGACCGGCCCGCCTGCTCGGTCGGGTAGAAGTTGATGTCGACGACCCGGTCGAGGAAGGTGACGGCGGTGCGGACGGTGTCGTCGAGCCGTTCCCAGTCGATGTCCCCGTTGCTCACGAACGCGCCGAGGTTCACGGACCCCAGGTTGCAGACCGCCGTCTCGCCGTCGTCCGTGACCTCCAGGATCTCCGTGCAGAGGTTGGAGGAGTGGATGACGTGCCCGGGCAGGGCGGTCTGGTTCGCGGTGCGGTTGGCCGCGTCCTTGAAGGTCATCCAGCCGTTGCCGGTCTGCGCGAGGGTACGCATCATCCGGCCGTACAGCTCACGGGCCGGGATGGTCTTGCGGGCCAGGCCCTTCTCCTCCGCCGCCCGGTAGGCCGCGTCGAACTCCGCGCCCCACAGGTCCACCAGCTCCGGCACGTCGGCGGGGGAGAACAGCGACCACCGCTGGTCGGCGTCGACCCGGCGCATGAACTCGTCCGGGACCCAGTGCGCGAGGTTGAGGTTGTGGGTACGGCGGGCGTCCTCACCGGTGTTGTCGCGCAGCTCCAGGAACTCCTCGATGTCGGAGTGCCAGGTCTCCAGGTAGACCGCGGCCGCGCCCTTGCGCCGGCCGCCCTGGTTCACGGCGGCGACCGAGGCGTCCAGGGTCTTCAGGAACGGCACGATGCCGTTGGAGTGCCCGTTGGTGCCACGGATCAGGGAACCGCGGGAGCGGATGCGGCTGTACGAGAGGCCGATGCCGCCGGCGTGCTTCGAGAGCCGGGCCACCTGGTGGTAGCGGTCGTAGATCGAGTCCAGCTCGTCCTTCGGGGAGTCCAGGAGGTAGCAGGACGACATCTGGGGGTGCCGGGTGCCGGAGTTGAAGAGGGTGGGGGAGGACGGGAGGTAGTCGAGGCGGCTCATGAGCCCGTAGAGCGCGGCGACTTCGTCGGCCGCCCCGGCGCTGTCGTCCTCGGCGAGGCCGGCGGCGACGCGGAGCAGGAAGTGCTGGGGGGTTTCGATGACCTTGCGGGTGATCGGGTGCCGCAGCAGGTAACGGCTGTGCAGGGTGCGCAGGCCGAAGTAGCCGAAGCGGTCGTCGGCGGCGGGGTCGACGAGCGTGTCCAGACGCCGGGCGTGCAGCCGTACGAAGTCGGCGGTCCGGTCGGCGATGAGCCCCTCCCGATGCCCCACCGCCACGGACTCGGTGAACGACGTCACGCCCTGCGAGGCGGCCTCGGCGCGGATGGAGACGGTGAGCAGGCGCGCGGCCAGCCGCGAGTAGGCGGGGTCCTCCGAGATCAGACCGGCGGCGGCCTCGGTGGCCAGCTCGCGCAACTCCGCGTCGTCGGCCCGGGCGGACCGGCCACGCAACGCGGCGGCGGCGACCCGGCCGGGGTCGGCGTCGGGGAGGTCGGCGGTCAGCTCGGCCAGGGTCCGCAGCAGCGCGGTACCGGGACCGTCCTCTTCCGCGGAGGTGGTCGCTGAAGCCGGGTCGGCTGGCGCGATGGTCACGTGGGGCTCTCCCTCGCTCGGCACGGGGCCTGGCGGAGGGCAGGGGGCAGCACGAACGCGCGCGGGCACGCATCGGGACCCTGGCCCACTCCACGAGGCCCGGACGTCACAACGCCCTGACCGGGTGGCCGGGCGCGCTGTCGGCAGGTCCTCGGACTGACTCCTGTGCACAGACGTGCACAAGTACACCGTTGCGGGACAGTTCCGGATTCGCACCGGATTCCCCTGCGGCGACAGCGAGCATGAGCATACATCTGGTGCCGGGCTGTCGTGTCACCCCCACATGTTGTGTCGCGGTGGTGTCAGAGCGTCAACTGGTAGGTGAGAAGAGTGAGGTCGTCCAGGTGCGGTACGGGATTCCAGTCCCGCTCCGGCGTGCGGACGAAGCCGAGGCGTTCGTAGATCCGGTGCGCGGTGTGCATGCCGCGCTGGCTCGACAGGACGACGGCCGTGCAGCCCACGGTGGCCCGTGCGCGGTCGACGCAGGCGCGCGCGAGGGCCACACCGGCGCCCCGGCCGCGGGCCTCGTGCGCGACCGCGAGCGCCCTGATCTCGGCCTCGCCGGGGCGTGCGATGTCGGCGACCGGACCGGGGCCGGAGACGAACGTGACTCCCCCGAGGAGCCGTTCGCCCTCCACGGCGACGAGCACCTCGGCGGCGGCCGCCCGGCGCGCGACGTCCTTCAGCACGGGCAGGTACTCGTCGCCCTCGCCGTAGTCGAGGAGGCCGTCCTGGAGGTAGGCCTGGGCGGTTATCTCGCCCAGGGCGGCATACTCGGCGGGGTCCGCGGACCGGATCGTGATGTCCATGGTGCGAGTCTGCCGGAGGCCACTGACACCACGACGCGAACCGTCCGTCACCCGCCGGCGAGGAGGCCGCCCGGGGCATCGCCCGGCGGCCGCGGCAGGGCGTACCTGAGGGCCCCATCCGCTCGTCGGCGGGCGCGCCGAGCGCCGGGAGCCGTGGCAGGGCGCACCTGAGGGCGGGGAGCCGTGGCAGGGCGCACCCGCGGGCCCCACCCCCTCGTCCGGCGGGCGCGCCGAGCGCCCTGAGACGCCGCTGCCGTCCCTGCACCGCACGAGCCCTGAGCCGCTGCGGCCGGAGCTGTGGCGCCGTACCTGGGCACCGCCCGTCCCCGGCGCCCGGGCGAGCGCGTCCCGAACCGGACCGCTTCCGGGACGCGATGGCCGGGCGCACCCGCGAACAGCCGCGGGTGCGCCCGGCCGGGTCTCGTCAGTGCGCGGATCCCGCGACGGCCGGCGGGAGTTCGACCTCCACGCCCGGCTCGCCCGCGTCCGCCGTGTAGTCCGCAGGGCTGGTCTCGTCGATGCCCTCGGGGGCCTTGAAAGCCTTCAGGGCGAAGGTCAGGACCACGGTGACGGCGATGTTGAGGACGAACGCGGTGAGGCCGATGTAGCCGATCTCGCCGATGCCGGGGATCTCCTTGGAGGAGCCGCCGAAGTGCTTCTGGGTGGGGGAGGCGACGCCGTACGCGGCGACCGTGCCGTAGACCATGCCCACCGCCCAGCCCGCCAGCAGGGCCCAGCGGTGGAACCAGCGGGTGAACAGGCCGCCGACCAGGGCCGGGAAGGTCTGCAGGATCCAGATGCCGCCGAGCAGCTGGAAGTTGATGGCGACCGTCTTGTCCATGGTGAGGACGAACACCAGCGCGCCGACCTTCACCAGCAGGGACACCAGCTTGGAAACCTGGGCCTCCTGCTTCGGTGTGGCGTCCGGCTTGATGAAGTCCCGGTAGATGTTGCGGGTGAAGAGGTTCGCGGCCGCGATGGACATGATGGCCGCCGGGACCAGGGCGCCGATGCCGATCGCGGCGAAGGCGACCCCGGCGAACCAGTCCGGGAACATGTTCTCGAACAGCTGGGGGATGGCCAGCTGGCCGTTGGTGACCTTGACGCCGGCCGCGATCGCCATGAAGCCCAGCAGGGCGAGCAGGCCCAGCATCAGGGAGTACAGCGGCAGGATCGTGGTGTTGCGGCGGATCACCTCACGGCTCTTGGAGGAGAGCGTCGCGGTGATCGAGTGCGGGTACATGAACAGGGCCAGCGCGGAGCCCAGCGCCAGGGTGGCGTACGTCCACTGGCCGGCCTGCGCCGGGACCAGGGCGCCGCGCGGCTTGCCGGTCGCCGGGTTGGTCTGGGCGAACGCGGCGCCCGCCTTGGCGAAGATGTCGTCGAAGCCGCCCAGCTTGATCGGGATGTAGATGATCGCCACCGCGATGACGATGTAGATCAGCGCGTCCTTCACGAAGGCGATCAGGGCGGGGGCCCGCAGACCGGAGGAGTAGGTGTAGGCCGCCAGCACGCCGAAGGCGATGAGGAGCGGGAGGTCCTTCACGAACCAGTTGGTGCCGTCGCCGCCGCCGACGCCCATCACGTCGAGCACCGCCTGGATGCCCACGAGCTGCAGCGCGATGTACGGCATCGTCGCCAGGATGCCGGTCAGCGCGACGGCCAGCGAGAGGCCCTTGGAGCCGAAGCGGCCGCGCACGAAGTCCGAGGTCGTCACATAGCCGTGCTTGTGCGAGACCGACCACAGGCGCGGCAGGAACGTGAAGATCAGCGGGTAGACCAGGATCGTGTACGGCACCGCGAAGAAGCCGGCCGCGCCCGCCGCGTAGATCGCCGCCGGCACGGCGACGAAGGTGTACGCCGTGTACAGGTCGCCGCCGAGCAGGAACCAGGTGATCCAGGTCCCGAACGACCGGCCGCCGAGGCCCCACTCGTCGAGGGAGTGCTCGTTCTCGGCCTTGCGCCAGCGCGCGGCCCAGAAGCCGATGACCGTGACGGCCAGGAAGAGGAAGACGAAGACGCCGAGCGCGACGCCGTTCACACCGTCCTTCACTTTGCCGCACCCCCGCTCGCGCTCGCGGCGGCCTTGCGGGCGCGCTGGTCGCGCTGCCACAGCTGGTAGGCGGTCATCGTGAGCGCGGTGGAGAGCAGCACCCACAGCATCTGGTACCAGTAGAAGAACGGGATCCCGATGAACACCGGGTCCGTCTTGGAGTACGAGCCCACCCACAGCATCGCCACGAAGGGCGCTAGCAGGCACAGGGCGATGGCGACGCGCACAGGCGTCACCACCGCCGCCTTGGTCACATCGGACGCATCTGACATCTCGCGGCTCCGTCCCCTCACTGACCGCACGGCGATCACCGTTGTTCACCTGCGTAATGCGCAGGCAATCATGGCGAACGCGCGAGGTCAGCGGAAGACCTCATCCGCATATCAGCATGTCGATTTGGTGGAGAAGAGTGACGAGTCGTCAGGAGGGGCGGGTGTGACGCGGGTGAGAACGCCTCGGTCCTGTGGCCGCTGAGCCGGGCCACGCTGTGCTTTCCCGGGGTGCCCCCTCGGACCCCAGCCGACCCGACCCCGGCCAGGTCTCATTCCGCAGGCCTTATTCCGCGGGCCGCTTCAGCCTGGCCACGAACTTGTAGCGGTCGCCGCGGTACACCGAGCGCACCCATTCCACCGGCTGGCCCTCGTGGTCCAGGGAGTGCCGGGAGAGCATCAGCATCGGCAGGCCCACGTCGGTGCCGAGCAGGCCGGCCTCGCGCGGAGTCGCCAGCGAGGTCTCGATGGTCTCCTCGGCCTCGGCGAGATGGACGTCGTACACCTCGGCGAGGGCGGTGTACAGGGACGTGTACTTGACGAGGGAGCGGCGCAGGGCCGGGAAGCGCTTCGCGCTCAGGTGGGTGGTCTCGATCGCCATCGGCTCGCCGTTGGCCATGCGCAGCCGCTCGATGCGCAGCACCCGGCCGCCGGCGCTTATGTCGAGCAGGCCGGCGAGCCGGTCGTCGGCGGTGATGTAGCCGATGTCCAGCAGCTGCGAGGTCGGCTCCAGGCCCTGGGCCCGCATGTCCTCGGTGTACGAGGTGAGCTGGAGCGCCTGGGAGACCTTGGGCTTGGCGACGAAGGTGCCCTTGCCCTGGATGCGCTCAAGGCGGCCCTCGACCACCAGTTCCTGGAGGGCCTGGCGGACGGTGGTGCGGGAGGTGTCGAACTCGGCGGCCAGGGTGCGCTCGGGCGGGACCGGGGTGCCGGGGGCCTGTGTCTCGGTCATTTCGAGCAGGTGCTTCTTCAGGCGGTAGTACTTGGGCACGCGCGCGGTACGGACGGCTGTCCCGCTCTCGTTCTCCGCCCTGCTGACGTCGGTGCTCATGCTCCGCCTTCCCGGCTCCGGTGCTGCTCGCCTCGCTGGCACGGCAGCGTACCGGGATGCGCCCTGCACGCTGCGTGATCCCCTCTGTATACCGTCGCGGACTGTTCTGGTCTAGTCCATCACTCAAGTGGTCTACCGGAATTGTCTCGTCCGCGCCCCGGGTTTTCGAGGGGTTCTTACTTAAAGGTTCCTGCATATGTAGGTCGCATAACGGCTGGTCGGAGCCTATTCGACCGCCCTTGACAGGCCTGCTGGTCTGGGCCAAGCTTCCCGCACTGGTCTACACCATTGGTCCAGGTCCCGGCCCAACGCTCGTGCGGGGAGGCAGGGGGGTTTGTGGCATCCCTGAGGAGGGTGGCGTGAAGCGCAAGCTGATAGCCGCGATGGGTATCGCGGGCATGGTCGTCTCCATCGCGGCGTGTGGCAACGACAGCAAGGACGACAACAAGGCGCAGGGCTCGGACGCCAAGGAGCTGACCGTCTGGCTCACGGTGGACGCCCAGAACAACTGGCCGAACCTGGTGAAGGCCGCCGACGCCGCCGTGCAGAAGAAGCACCCCGGCATCAAGATCAAGCACGAGTACTACGGCTGGCCGGACAAGAACCCCAAGCTGGACGCCGTCCTCGCCACGGACAAGGCCCCCGACGTGGTCGAGATGGGCAACACCGAGATGCTCAGCTACATGGTCAAGGGCGCCTTCGCCCCCGTCGACGCCTCCCAGTTCACCAACTCCGGCCAGTGGCTCGACGGCCTCAAGGCCTCCGTCACCTACCAGGGCAAGACCTACGGCGTGCCCTACTACGCCGGTGGCCGCGTCGCCAACTGGCGCAAGGACATCGCCGCCTCGGCCGGCATCACGACCACGCCGAAGACCTACGCCGAACTGACCGCCGACCTGGACAAGATCCAGAAGAAGGAAGGCGACAAGTTCAGCGCCTGGTACCAGCCCACCCGCGACTGGTACGCGGCCATGTCCTTCGTCTACGACGCCGGCGGCTCCATCGCCGTGGAGAACGGCGGCAAGTGGCAGGGCAACCTCTCCTCGGCCGAGTCCGTCAAGGGCCTCACCGAGTTCAAGAACGTCATCGACAAGTACATGCACGGTGACAAGACCAAGGACGAGTCCGACCGCTACATCGTCTACGGCCAGGGCAAGTCGGCCATGATCTTCGGTGCCGCCTGGGAGGGCGCGACGGCGGCCGACCCGAAGAACGACAAGACCGGCGGCAAGCTGAAGGACAACCTCGTCAACTTCGTGATGCCCGGCCCGTCCGGCAAGAGCATGCCGGTCTTCCTGGGCGGCTCCGACCTCGCCGTCCCGGTGAAGTCCAAGGCGCAGGCCGTCGCCGCCGAGTGGATCAACGCGTTCACCGGTCCCTCCGGCCAGAAGGGCCTGATGGCCAAGGGCAACCTGCCCAACAACAAGACCGACCTCGCGACGCTGAAGAGCGACCCGGCGACCGCGGTGCCGGCCGAGGCGGCCGAGTCCAACTGGTTCGTGCCGATGGCGCCGGGCTGGGGCCAGGTCGAGAAGGCGCAGGTGCTGCAGAACATGCTGCAGAACATCGGCACCGGCAAGGAGACGGTCCAGGCGGCGGCCAAGGAGGCCGACGCGGCCATCGACAAGGTCATCAACAGCACCAACTAGTGGCCCGCGGCCGGGCCTGGCCGACGGGGGCAGGTCCGGCCGGTGGGTTCCGTAAGAAAGTGCCGCGTTGGGTTGTGGGCCGCCGCGGGTGCGTTGTGGCTGGTCGCGCACACGCGGCGGTAGCCGCAGGTGGATACCGCCCCGCGCCCCTTCGGGGGCGCGGCACCTGACGTTTCTTGATCTGCTTAGGAGCGCACGATGAGTGCCGTTGATACGACCACACCCGCCAAGGTGCTGGCACCGCCACCGGACTCCCCGCAGAGACCACGCGTGAACCGGCGTTCCGGCGGGCCCGCCGTGCCCTGGCTGCTGCTCGCGCCCTGCCTGGCGATCCTCGGGCTCGTCCTCGGCTACCCCCTCTACCGGCTGGTCACCCTGTCCTTCCAGATGTTCGGGCAGTCCCAGCTGTGGGGGTTCAAGCCGGCCGAGTGGGTCGGGTTCGGCAACTTCTCCAAGGTGCTGGGTGACAGCGAGTTCTGGCAGGTCGTGCTGCGCACGATCGTCTTCGCCGTCGGCTGCGTGGTCTTCACCATGGTGATCGGCATGCTCGTCGCCCTGCTGCTGCAGCGCGTCTCCGGCTGGGTGAAGACGCTGGTCAACATCGTGCTGGTGGCCAGCTGGGGCATGCCCGTCATCGTCGCCACCACGCTCTTCAAGTGGCTCTTCGACTCCGACTACGGCATCCTCAACGCCCTGCTCAGCAAGCTCCCGGGCGTGCAGATGATCGGCCACAACTGGTTCGCCAGCGGACCACAGGGCCTGGCCGTGATCATGCTCCTGGTGGTGTGGGGGGCCGTGCCCTTCGTGGTCATCACGCTGGGCGCCGGCCTGACCCAGGTCCCCAGTGAACTGGAGGAGGCGGCCCGGCTCGACGGCGCGGGCGCCTGGGGCGTGTTCCGCTACGTCACGCTCCCCATCCTCAAGCCGATCATCGTGATGCTCACGACGCTGTCGGTCATCTGGGACATGGGCGTCTTCCCGCAGGTCTTCGTGATGCGCGGCGGCCATCCCGAACCCGAGTTCCAGCTGCTGACCACCTACTCCTACGACCGCGCCTTCGTGGTCAACGACTACGGACAGGGCTCCGCGATCGCCCTGCTCACCGTGCTCCTCCTGCTCGGTGTCGTCGCCGTGTACATGCGCCAGATGCTGAAGATCGGAGAGGTCGAATGAGCACCGTCGCCACCCCCGGCCGCAGGAAGTCGAAGGCCGGCTGGAACCTCCTCGGCCTCCTCGTCTTCGTCGTCGCCGGCTTCCCCGTCTACTGGATGGTCAACACGGCCTTCAAGCCGGCGAAGGACGCCATCGACCCGGACCCGAGCCTGCTGCCCACCGGCCTCACCCTGTCCAACTTCCGCCGCGCGCTGGACATCGCCGACTTCTGGGGTCCGGTCGGCCGCAGCCTGATCGTCTCGCTCTCGGTCGTCGTGATCGGCATGGTCATCGGCCTGCTGGCCGCCCTCGCCATCTCCCGGTTCGCCTTCCGCGGCCGGAAGGTCGTGATCGTCGGCATCCTCGCCGTCCAGATGATCCCGCTGGTCGCCATGATCATCCCGGTCTTCCTGCTCCTCAACGACCTGGACCAGTACGACAAACTCAGCGGCCTGATCATCACCTACCTGACCTTCATCCTGCCGTTCACGGTGTGGACCCTGCGGGGCTTCATCGTCAACATCCCGAAGGAGCTGGAGGAGGCCGCCATGGTCGACGGCTGCTCCCGCACCGGCGCCTTCGTCCGCGTGGTCTTCCCGCTGCTCGCCCCCGGCATGGTCGCCACCTCGGTCTACGCCTTCATCCAGGCCTGGAACGAGTACCTCTACGCCCTGATGCTGCTCAGCCAGGAGCACCAGACCGCGACCGTCTGGCTCGCCAACTTCTCCACCAAGCACGGCACCGAATACGCCCCGATGATGGCCGGCGCCACGATGATGGCCGTGCCGATCGTCGTCCTCTTCCTCCTCGTTCAGCGCAAGATGGCCGCGGGCCTCACCGCGGGCGCCGTGAAGGGATAACCCCATCCGATGACGACATTCGCCAGCGGTACGGCTGCGTTCAATTCAAAAGACGGACTCACGCGCGACGCGCTGACCGTCCTCCAGCCGGGCTTCACCGGCACCACCGCCCCCGACTGGCTGCTGCGCCGGCTCGGCGAAGGCCTGGCCGGCGTGGGCGTGTTCGGCCGCAACATCGTCTCGGCCGAACAACTCGCGGCTCTCACGGCCCAGTTGCGCGCCGAGCGGGGCGACGTCCTGGTGGCGATCGACGAGGAGGGCGGTGACGTCACCCGCCTCGAGGTGCGCACCGGCTCCTCCTTCCCCGGCAACCACGCCCTCGGCGCCGTCGACGACCCGGAGCTGACCCGGCAGGTCGCCCTCGAACTGGGCCGCCGCCTCGCCGCCTGCGGGGTGAACTTCAACTGGGCCCCGTCCGCCGACGTGAACTCCAACTCCGCCAACCCCGTCATCGGCGTCCGCTCCTTCGGCGCCGACCAGGACCTGGTCGCCCGTCACACCGCCGCCTACGTCACCGGCCTCCAGGCGGCCGGGGTGGCGGCCTGCACCAAGCACTTCCCGGGCCACGGCGACACCGCCGTCGACTCCCACCTCGCCGTGCCCCGCATCGACGCGCCCGCCGACGTCCTGCGCGCCCGCGAGCTGGTCCCCTTCCGCGCCGCCGTCGCCGCCGGCACCCGCGCGGTGATGAGCGCGCACATCCTGGTCCCCGCCCTGGACCCGGCCCGGCCCGGGACGCTGTCCCACCCCGTCCTGACCGACCTCCTCCGCGGCGAACTCGGCTACGACGGACTGATCGTCACCGACGGCATAGAGATGCGGGCCATCGCCGGGACCTATGGCATCGAACACGGCAGCGTACTGGCGATCGCCGCCGGAGCCGACGCGATCTGCGTGGGCGGCGGCCTCTCGGACGACGAGACGGTACGACGGCTGCGCGACGCCCTGGTCGCGGCCGTCCGCTCCGGCGAACTCCCCGAGGAGCGCCTGGCGGACGCGGCGCGGCGGGTACGGGCACTGGCGGACTGGACGGCCACCGCGCCGGCGGCGCACCCCGACCCCGCCCTGACGGACATCGGCCTCGTCGCCGCCCGGCGAGCGTTGCGTGTGACGCGCGTCGACGCTTCCACACCGCCGACCGGGCCCCTCTTCGTCGCCGTCCTCACCCCCGAGACCAACATCGCGGTGGGCACGGAGACACCCTGGGGCGTGGCCGCCGAGCTGGACCGCCTCCTGCCCGGCACCGAGACCGGCAGCTTCGCCGGCGCGGACGCGGGCCACGCGGCGATCGCGGCGGCGGGGGAGCGCCGTGTCGTCGCGGTGGTACGCGACGAACACCGTCACCCCTGGATGAGCCGGGCCCTGGACACCCTGCTCAAGGCCCGCCCCGACACGATCGTGGTGGAGATGGGCCTGCCCCAGGCCGCGCCCCGGGGCGCCCTGCACATCGCGACACACGGCGCGGCACGGGTGTGCGGCGTGGCGGCGGCCGAGGTCATCGCGGGCGTCGGCGCCTAGCGCGCCCCACCCGGAGTGGTCCCCGGCCCCGGCCCCGGCACCGTCACCGGGCGGGGGGACCGCACGCCGAACCACTGCTCGGCGCCCCACGCCTGGAAACGCTCCAGTTCGGTGAACCCGAGCTTGGCCGCGAGGCGCATCGAGCGGACGTTGGCGGTCTGGGTGTAGAGCACCACCGGCTCACCGGGAAGAACGCCGGAGAACCAGTCGAGCGCCGCCGCGCAGGCCTCGGTGGCGTACCCGTGTCCCCACGCCTGCGGCAGGAACAGGTAGCCGAGCTCGGTCTCCCCGGCCGCCCGGCGGTCGGGCGAACGCTCGGGGGCGTGCTGCTTGAGCTCGACGGTGGCGATCGCCGCCCCGTCGAGCTCCACCACGAAGAAACCGGGGCGCCGCCCGGGCACCTCGGGCACCGTGCGTTCGAGCTCGTCACGCGGTCGAGGCCCACCGAGGTAGGCACTCACCTCGGGCGACGCGTTCAGCTCGATGGCCAGCGCGCGGTCCCGGGCCTCGGACTCGCGAAGCACCAGCCGCTCGGTCTTGATGGGGTCAGGCGGCCAGGCGCCGGTTCCTAACACAGTCATGGCGGGCAACCTATCCCACGCCCCGCGGGCCCCGAACCCGCCTCGCACCGAACCAGGCAGACGAGTCCGCTAAATCCCCTGCCAGTCGGGCTTGTTGGCAAAGGTGTGCCGGAAGTAGTCCGCGAACTTCAGCTTGGACGCGGCTGCCTCGTCG
>NZ_JAJONF010000037.1 GCF_021462265.1 Streptomyces shenzhenensis
CTGCTGCGGGTCCATGCTCAGTGCCTCGCGCGGCGAGATGCCGAAGAAGCCCGCGTCGAACCCGCCGGCGTCCTGGAGGAAGCCACCGTCGCGGACGTAGGTGGTGCCGCTCCGCTCGGGGTCGGGGTCGTAGATGCCGTCGATGTCCCAGCCGCGGTCGGCGGGGAACGGGGTGATCGCGTCCAGGCCCTGGTCCACGAGGGCCCACAGGTCCTCCGGGGAGGCGACGCCGCCGGGCAGCCGGACGGCCATGCCGACGATCGCGACCGGGTCGTCGTCCACGGGTGCCGTCGCCACCGGCGCGGGGCCGGACCGGTCCTGGCCGCCGGTCAGTTCGCCCAGCAGGTAACCGGCCACGGCCCGCGGGGTCGGGTGGTCGAAGGCGAGGGTGGCCGGGAGCCGGAGTCCGGTGGTCTCCATCAGACGGTTGCGCAGCTGGACGGCCTGGACGGACGTGAAGCCCATCTCCTTGAAGGCCCGCTCCGGTACGACACCGCTCGGCGCCGCGCCCGTGACGTCCGCGGCCGCCGCGCCGACCGCGTCCAGCAGCCGGGGCAGCCGGTCGCCGTCCGCCAGCGCGCCGATCTCCGCGCGCAGTTCGTCGGCCCGGCCCGCGTCCGCGGCGACCTCCGAGGTGTCGATGAGGCCGCGGAGCACGGCGGGCACGGTGTCGCCGTACAGGGTGATGGTGTCCAGCCGCAGCGCGGTGGCCGTCGGCTCGTCCGTCATCAGGGCGGCGTCGGTGGTGGCGAGCAGGTCCCGGCGGGACAGCGTGCCCACACCCGCGGGCAGCGGCCGTACGGACGGGGTCGGGGTGTCGTCCTCGGCCCACGGCCCGACCGACAGCGCGACGGCGGGCAGTCCGCGCTCCCGGCGCCGCAGCGCCAGGGCGTCGCAGAACGCGGCGAACGCCGCCTCCTCCGGGTCGCCCGCGGTGCCGAGGGTGCCCGACGCCGTGGTGAGCAGGACGTAGGCCGCCGGGGTGGCGACGGTCCCGTCGTCGAGGAGGTCCTCCACGGCGAGGGCGCTCGCCGCGGCGGATGCGAAGGACCCGGAGGCGGCGTGCACGACCGCGGAGACGGGACGTCGTACGGCGGTGACTGCCGCGCCGAGTGCGGGGCGGTCGCCGGCGGTGATCGCCGCCACGGTGACGGACGCGCCCGACTCCCGTGCCTCCGAGGCGAGTTCGGCGACGGACGGGTCGTCCTCGCCGCGCCGGCCGACGAGCAGCAGGTGCCGGGCACGGTGTCCGGCGACGAGGTGCCGGGCGACAGCGGCTCCGGCCGCGGTGTCGGCGCCGACGACGACCACGGTGCCCGAGGCGGGCAGCGCGGCATCGGCGCGGTCGGCGATCGTGAGCCGTTCCAGGGCCGGCGTCAGGAGGCTGCCCGACCGGACGGCGAGCTGCGGGGCGCCCGCGGCCACCGCCGCGCCCAGCAGCCGGCCGGCGGTGTCCGCCGGGTCGTCCGTGTCGAGGTGCACCAGCCGGTCGCCGGTCTCCGCGCGCAGCCCCAGGACCAGTCCGGCCACCGCGGCCTGCGCCGGATCGGGGCGCTCGCCGGACCGTACGGCCGCACCGCCCCGCGTGACCACCACCAGCCGTGCGGCCGACGGGCGTTCGACGGCGGCCCAGTCCCGCACGCGTGCGGCCACCTCGGCCACCAGCGCGGCCGGGTCCGCCGGCTCGGCGGCCGGGGAAGCGGATGCCACGGGCAGCACCGTCACGTCGGCGGGAGCCGGGGCGGCGCCCCGGCTCCCCACCGACGGCACCGGCGTCCACTCCGTGCGGAACAGGCTCTCGTGGGAGCCGCTGCCCGCCGCGCGCAGCCGGGCCGGCCCGTCGAGGAGGACGTGGCGGGTGACCTTGCCGGAGCGGGTGCGGGGGATGCGGGTCACCTCGTAGAGCTCCTCGGGGACCTTGAAGTAGGCCAGGCGCTCCCGGCAGGCGGCGAACAGCGCGTCGGTGTCGAAGCCCTCCGGGCCCGGCACCAGGAAGGCGACCGGGACCTCGCCGAGGACGTCGTGCGGGCGGCCCGCGACGGCGACGTCGGCCACCCCCGCCACCGAGCGCAGCACCTCCTCGATCTCGCCGGGGTGGATGTTCTCGCCGCCGCGGATGATGAGGTCCTTGATCCGCCCGGAGATGGTGAAGTAGCCGGCCTCGTCACGGCGGGCGAGGTCACCGGTGCGGTACCAGCCGTCGCGCAGCGCCCGCTCCGTCTCCTCGGGGCGGTTGTGGTAGCCGGCCATCACGTTGGGGCCGCTGACCCAGACCTCGCCCTCCGCGCCGGCGGGCATGTCCTGGCCGGTCTCCGGGTCGACCAGCCGCACGTTCAGACCGGGCACCGGCAGCCCGCACGAGCCCTCGACGCGGACCCCGCCGGGCCAGTTGACGGTGATGGAGCCGCAGGTCTCGGTGGACCCGTAGGCGTCCAGCAGCGGCACGCCGAAGGTCTCCTCGACCGAGCGGTGCAGCGCCGCCGATGTCACCGCGCCGCCGACCAGGCCGATCCGCAGGTCCGGCGTCCGCACCCCGCGCTGCCGCGCGGCCTGCACCAGCTGGTGGTACAGCGTGGGCACGCCCGCCAGGACCGTCGGGGACTCCTCCCGCAGCGCGGCGAGGACCTCCTCCGCGGAGTAGCCGTCGATGATCCGCGCCGAGGCGCCGACCGCGGTCACCGTCAGCACGCACGCGATGTGCGACAGACTGTGGAACAGCGGCAGCGGCCACAGCACGCGGTCCTCGGGGGTGAGCTCGGTGACCGGCGCGTAGCAGGCGGCCACCGACCACAGGCAGTTGCGCTGCGTGGACAGCACGCCCTTGGGCTTCCCGGTGGTCCCGGAGGTGTAGAGCATCCAGGCGACGTCGTCCAGGTCCAGGCTGTCCCGGGCCGCCGTGACCGGCTCGGTGCCGGCCAGGGTCTCGAAGGACACGGCCCCGGCCGGCGGACTCCCGGTGCCGGTGACGACCAGCCGCGGGTGGGCGGCGCCGCCGAGTACCCGGGTCACCTGCTCGGCGTGCGCCGGGTCCGTGATGACGACCCGCGCGCCGCTGTCGGCGAGGAAGAACGCGAGTTCCTCGTCGGAGGAGTGCGGGTTGAGCGGCACTCCGATCGCGTCGGCCCGGGTGATGGCGAGATAACTCTCCACGGTCTCGACCCGGTTCCCGAGATGGATCGCGACCCGGTCGCCCGGATGCACGCTCAGCCCCGCCAGATGCCCCGCGAGCCGCCGGGTCCGCAGTTCCAGTTCCGCGTAGGTGACCTGACGCTGGGCATCGGCGAAGGCGGTCTTGCGGCCGAAGCGTTCCGCGTGTCCGACGAGAATCTCCGGCAACGGCCTGATGAGTTCCGTGCGCAGCATCCGATATCACTCCTCGGGAAAAGACGAGCCGCATATGAAAGCGCCTCAAAAATTCTTGCGTGCGTGCCGGAGCCGGGATCCCCTAACAAATCCCCTATGCCATCCCTGAGTTACGGGTCGCTCGGCCCGGTGCGGGTCAGTGCCAGCCGAAGAATTCGCGATAACCGGGCACCTGTTGTTCGAGCATGTGGATTCCGTGGTGGACGGGCCGGCCGAGCGCGGCGGCGGTGCGCAGCAGCGCGGTCTCGTGCGGCTTCATGACGACGTCCGCGACCACGGCGTCGGCCCGTACGTCCGCCGGATCGAGCGGCAGCGGATCCGCCGGGCGCATGCCGAGCGGGGTGGCGTTGACGACGACGTCGGCGCCCGCGAGGTCCTCGGGTCCCGCGGTGTGCGCCCTGCCGGGCCAGCGGTCCGCCAGCCGGGCGAGCAGCCCGGACAGCCGGGCCGTGTCCGGATCGCGCAGGGCGACGCGGGCCGCCCCGGCCGCCAGCAGGGCCGCCGCGACGGCGCCGCCCGCGCCGCCCGCACCGGCCACGAAGACGTGCGCGTCCCGCACCGGCCGGCCGGCGGCCAGCAGGCCGCGGACGAAACCGAGCCCGTCGAAGTTCTCGGCGTACAGCCGGCCGTCCACCCGGCGCCGTACCGCGTTCGCGGTGCCGGTGACCGCGGCGGTCGGCCCCAGTTCGTCGACCAGGGCGCAGACGGCCGCCTTGTGCGGCACGGTGACCAGCAGACCGTCCACGTTCCCGGCCCGCATCAGCCCGCGCACCACCTCGGCGAGCCCGTCGGGCCGCACCTGCACCGGGACCAGCACGGCGTGCGTGCCGAGCCGGGCGAACAGGGGGTTGAGCAGGCCCGGCGCCCGCACCTGGGCCACCGGGTCGCCGAGGACCGCGTACAGCCGCGTCGTCCCCGAGATGTCCGGGCCGGTCATGAGACACCCCCGCACGCCGCCCCGAGCGGGGCGCCCGGGCCCGGAGGGACCGCCGTCCCCACCCTCCATGGGTAACTACTTGTAACAGAGGGAACGACGCTGGCACCATGGAGGCGCCGAGAAGGAGGCGGACCATGCCGCAGACGAAGACACGGGACCTGGGTGGCGTCGACACCGTCGACGAGATCGTGGTGGAGGCCTGCCCCGTCCGTGAGGTGCTGGACCGGGTGGCGGGCAAGTGGAGCATCCTCATCATCGTGGCCGCCGCGCGCGGCCCGGTGCGCTTCACCGAGCTGGAGCGCTCGATCGACGGCATCAGCCGCCGGATGCTCACCCTCACCCTGCGCAACCTCGAACGGGACGGCCTGCTCAGCCGCACCGTGTTCGCGACGGTGCCGCCGCGGGTGGAGTACGAACTCACGGACATCGCACGGGAACTGCATCAGTCGCTCCTCTCGCTGACGGACTGGGCGGAACGCCATCGCGCGACCATCTCCGCCGCGCGGGTCGCCTACGACGCGGAGCGCCTCACCGAGGAGGGCTGAGCCCGCCGCCGGCGCCGGTGCAGCGTCATGGACCCGAGGTCGGCCGGGAGGTCCCTGCGGCGCTTGACGTCGAGCTTCCGGTAGACCCGGGTCAGGTGCTGCTCCACGGTGCTGGAGGTGACGTAGAGCTTCGCGGCGATCTCCCGGTTGGTGTAACCGAGCACCGCGAGGTGCGCGACGCGCCGCTCCGACTCGGTCAGCCGCGGCTCGTCCGTCGCCCGGGACGCGGCGGGAGGCGCGGGGTCCGGTACGGCGAGCAGTTCCTCGCCGAGCGGCACGGCCCCGCAGGAGACGGCCAGATAGCGGGCCCGGCGCAGGGTCGTCCTGGCCCGGGAGCTGTCCCCGAGCGCCGAGTACGCCCTGCCCAGATCGGCCAACGTCCGTGCCTGCGCGTACTGGTCGCCTGTCTCCTCGAACAATTCCACCGCCTCCAGCAGGAGTTGGGGCCGCCGCTCGGGAGCGCTCACCGCGGCCAGCATCCGCAGGCTGCGGCCCCGGCCGCTGCCGTCGGCCGTGTCGGAGCGGGACAGCTGGTCGCGTACCAGCCGGCGGGCCCGGTCCTCGTTGCCGAGCCGCAGCCAGGCCTCCGCGGCGCTGGTCCGCCAGGGCACCGGCGCGGCGATCTCCAGCCCCAGGGACTGCACGAGCTCCCCGCAGGCCAGGAAGTCCGACAGTCCGGCGTACGCCCGTTCCGCCGCCAGATGGTGCAGGCCGCGGGCGTGCAGGTAGTACAGGCCGTAGCGGCTGGCGAACATCGCCTCCGGCGGCGCGAACGCCAGCTGCCGCCGGCCCTCCTCGAAGGCGCCGGACCGTACCGCCGCCGTGATCAGCGTGCCGAGCGGCAGCCCGACCGCCACGCCCCAGGCGGGCGCCGGCAGCAGCGTCAGCGCCTCCCGGGCGCCGCGCAGCGCCCCGGCCAGATCGCCGCGGTGCAGCAGCGCCTCCGCGCGCAGCGCCCCCAGCAGGGCGTGCCACACCGGAGCCGATGCCGGATCGCCGTCGGCGAGCACCGCGCAGTGCTCCAGTACGGCGTCCGGCAGGCCGGCGTCGAGCAGCGCGAGCAGCGCCAGGCCCGCGGACTCCTCGGCCCAGGGGCCGCCGCCGTGCGGGCGCAGATTGCGCAGGGTCTGCTCCACCCAGTCCGTCCGGTCGCCGACCCGGCCGCTCACGAACAGCTCGGCCAGCGCGCCCGCGGTGGCCAGCCACGGGTCGCCGCCGGACAGCGCCACCGGGCCGCGCTCCGCCGCCGACGGACCGCCCGCCCACACGGGCGCTGACGCCGGGCCGCGCCGGGCCAGCCGGGGGTGCGTGAACGCCAGCCAGGAGTCCAGGTCCCGGCTCTCCGCCCGCAGCGCCGGATCGGCCGCGGCCGCCTCCCGCAGCCGGGCGAGCGCCGCCTCGGCGTCGGCCTGCCGGCCGTGCCAGAGCAGCCGTCGTATCAGACCGGGCAGCCGGTCGCCGGGCAGCTGCCCGGCGCGCATCGCGGTGAGCAGCGCGGGCAGCCGTCGCTGGGCGAGGGACGGGTTGAGCCGCCACTCCGCCTCGGTGAGCCGGTCCAGTACGGCGGCACGGTCGGCCGGGTCGGCCGGACCGGCCTCGTGGGCCAGTTCGCCGTACCGGGCGGCCTGTTCGTAGCGGCCCGCCAGCAGTTCGTGTTCGGCGGCCTCCGCCAGCACCGGGACCGCCCACTGCGCCACCTGCTGCCGGGACCCGGCGAGGTGCCGGGCCACGGCCGAGGCCGGCTCGCCCAGGGCGTGCAGCAGTCCGGCCGCCCGGAGGTGCAGGGCCGCGCGTTCGGCGCCGCCGGCCGTGCCCGCCACGACCGCGGCGGCGACCGGGTGCGGGAACCGGCCGTCGCGCAGCACCCCGGCCGCGGTCAGCCGGGCCAGGGCCCGCTCCACCTGGCGGGTGCCCGGCTCCCGGTCGAGCCCGGCGAGCTGGGCCACCCGGTCCGGGCTGCCGTGCTGGCCGAGCACCGCGAGCGCACGGGCGATCCGCACCACCTCGGGGTCCCAGCGCCGCAGCAGGTCGGCCACGGCGGCGCCGTAGCCCTGTTCGGTGACGGGGGCGGTGACGGGGGCGGTGACTGGGGCGGGGGCCGAGGCGGGATCCGGCCCGTCCGCCGGGCCCGGCACCCCGGCGAGGTCCGCCGCCCCGCCCCGCCGCCAGTCCTCCGCGAGCGCCTCCAGCAGCAGCGGGATCCCGCCGCTGAGCCGGTGGAACCCGGCGGCGATCCGCGGGGTCCGCGCACCGGCCGCGAGCCGTTCCTCGACGAAGCGGAGCGTGCCCGCGGCCGACAGCGGCCCCACATCCAGCCGGCGCACCCGCGGATCGGCCACCAGCTCCGCCGCGAACGGCGAAGGGGAGCGGCTGTCGTCCCGGCGGGCGGTCGCCACCAGCAGGACCGGCGAGGCACCCAGCCGGCGGGCCAGATACGACAGTGCCTGCACGGAGGCCGGATCGGCGTGGTGCAGATCGTCGACCGCGATCATCAGCGGGCTCCGCGCCGCCGTCCGCAGGATCCACCGGCAGAACACGTGGACGTCGGGCACCTGGTCCTCGCCCGGCGCGCCCGGCACCGGCAGGCTGTGCGCCAGCTGGCTCAGCATGCCGCCCGGCACCTCGCTCTCCGAAGGCGCGCAGGCCGCCCGCAGCGTGACCATCCCGGCCCGCTCGGCGTGCGCCACCGCCTCACCCAGCAGCGCGGTCCGCCCGCCGGCCGCCACTCCCTCCAGGAGCAGCACCTGGCCACGCCCGGCCAGGGATTCACCGACCAGGGACCGGATCAGTGCCTCGTGGTCGTCTCGCTCGAACAAACGCATGAGTATCTCCACAGCAATCCAGGTACGGGGCCGCGGGGACCGCGCCTACCGGCCACCCCGGAGGTTCGACGCCTGTCAAGCTAGGGAGCGGCGAGGTGCTGTTTCAAAGGGCTCTGAGCGAGGAGTGGACCGGCGGTTACCGGCCGGTGGGCAGGGGCGCCCGGCGTCGTCGGACAGTGGGCGGCAGCGGACACCGGCCGCAGACGGACCCCAGGAACACGGCGGACTTCACGAGGAACGGATCCGGGAAGGGGCCGCCCCGGCGCCTGTCAGGCCGGTGACTTCGCCTCGTGCGGCCGACGCAACGGCAGCAGCCACTGCGGCCGGCCCGAGGGCGCGAACTCCTGGGCCACGCGGTAGTAGTACTCCGCGGCACCGGTGGCGCCCCGCTCGCGGGCCCGCTGCCCCGCGTCGAGGAGCAGGGCGCCCACGCGGCCGGAGACGTCGCCGTCGGGACGCCGGGCCACCGTGGCGTGGTGCACCGCCCGCCGGCAGTGGTGCAGCACCAGCGCCGGCGACCGGTCCGGCTCCCGGGCCAGCCAGCCCGCGGCCCGCAGATGCTTGTCGGCGCGCACGGCGTGCGGCAGCCGGGCGTACGCGGTCTCGGCTATCAGGTCGTGCACGAACTGGTACTCCACGGCGCCGAGTTCGGGGCAGCGCCGGCAGCGCCGCACGAACCCCCGGCGCTCCAGCGCGTCCAGGCCGTCCCGGACCCCGCGTTCGTCCGTGTCGCCCAGCGCGGCCAGCTCCCGGTCCAGGAAACTGCCCTCGAACAGCGAGGCGTCGTACAGCAGGGCCTTCTCCGCCTCGCCCAGGGTGTCGAGGCGTGCCGAGACGATCGCGTGCACCCCGGGCGGCACCGGGACCCGGCCGCCGAAGGTGCCGGCCCGCGCGGCCCCCGGCACCTCGCCGTCGCCCGTGACGGCGCGCGCGAACTCCAGGGCGAACAGCGGATTTCCGCCGGAGCGCTCCGCGAGCGTCGCGTGCAGTTCGGTCGTCCGGCTGTCCCGTGGGGCCGGCAGCACCTCCTCCAGCAGGGCGTCGACGGCGGGGCGCGGCAGCGGTTCGAGGGTGACGGTGGTGGCGTTGCGCAGGCCGCCGGACCGGTAGGCGGGGCGGTCGGCCAGTTCGAGCCGCCCGGTCACCACGACCAGCAGCGGTACGTCGGCCACGGCCTCGGCCAGCTCCACGGCGAAGGCGAGCAGCGCGTCGTCGACCCGTTCGAAGTCCTCCAGGACGACCACGAGCGGCTCCCGGGCGGCCAGTTCCGCCACGAACCGGCGCCAGGCCACCAGCATCGAGTCGTCCTCGGCCGAGGGCAGCGGCCGGCACGCCGAGCCGCCGGGACGGCTGATCAACCGCCGCAGCCCGTCGGACAGCTGGGCGGCGACAGGGCCCGGTCCGACGAGTTCGGTCACCGCGTCCCGCAGCCGTCGGTCCCGGCTCAGCTCCGGATCGGCGTCGGCGACACCGGCGTAGGCGCGGACCGGTTCGGCCAGCGAGACGTACGGCTCCTCGGGGCGCAGCGCCCGGTTGGTGCCCACCAGGCAGCGCGGCCCGCCGCCGGCCGCCAGCCGGCGCCGGAACTCGGCCATCAGCCGGCTCTTGCCGATGCCCGGCTCGCCGAGCACGGTCACCAGGTGCGGCCGTCCGCTGCGCCGGACCTCCTCCGCCCACCAGGCGAGCTGCTCCAGCTCCCGGTCGCGGCCGACGAACGGCGGCTCGCCGCGGGTGGCCGGTGCGGCGGGCGCGGACATCGTGACGTCATGGCCGCCGGCGGTCGTACGGGAGACCTCGAAACCGAAGCGGTCCCCGCACAGCCGGCGCGTGGTCTCGCACACCCGGACCGCGCCCGGCGGCGCCTCGAAGAGCATGTCGAGCCCGGTCTGGAACAGCTGCCCGGTGACGCCGAACGGCGAACCGGCCGTCCCGGCCCCGGACATCGGCGTCCGGCCGGAGGACCCGGCCACCCGTGCCTCGGCAGGGGCCCCGGTCACCCGTGCCTCGGCGGAGGCCCCGGTCACCCGTGCCTGGCCCGAGGCGCCGGACACCAGTGTCTGGCCTGCTGCCGCGGACGTCACCGGGTCACCCGTGGCGCCGGTCACCAGTGCCTCGCCGGAGGCGACCGCGACCCGCAGCCGGAAGCCGGCGCCGGTGTGCCCGGCCAGCTCCACGGCGGTGCGGACCGCGCGCAGCGCGTCGTCCTCACGGACCCGGTCCGCCCCGAACACGCACACCGTCAGCGGCCCCAGCTCGCCCTGGCCGCACCCGCCGGCCCGGACGGCGCGGTTGCGGACGACGGTACGGGCCTGCGCGAGCAGCTGCTCGACCACCTCGGGGGTGGTGGTGCCGGCCGGGATCTCGGCGCGCACGAAGACGGCCGTCACCTGCTTCTGCTCCTCGCCGCCGACGGGGGCGGCGGGCGGTGCGAAGGCCGCGGCGGCGGTGGTGGTGGTGCGGCGCCGGGACGGCTCCGTCTCGCGGCGGCCCGCGGCAGTGCGGCGGACCAGCGCGGGGGAGGGGGCCGCGGCCTTCGGCGGGGATGGCGTGCGCGGGCCGGGGGCGTGCGGGGGCGCCGGGAACCCGGTGAGGCGGACCGCGGCACCGCCGGTGGGCAGCAGCGCCGGGTCGTGGTCGAGGATGGCCCGCTCCAGCTCCTGGAGTTCGGGCCCCGGGTCCAGCCCCAGCTCCTCCACCAACGCGGCCCGGGTGCGGCGGTACGCGCCGAGCGCCTCGGCCTGACGGCCCGACCGGTACAGCGCCGTCATCAGCTGCCCGCACAGGCGTTCGCGCAGCGGCTCGGCGCTGACCACCGCCTCCAGCTCGCTGAGCACACCGAGATGGTGACCGGCGGCGAGCGCCGCCTCCATGCGGTCCTCCAGCACGGTGAAGCGGTCGTTCTGCAGGGCGGTCAGCTCCGGCCAGTCGTAGCCGCCCTCGGCCAGGTCCGCCAGCGCCGGCCCGTTCCACAGGGCGAGGGCCCGGCGCAGCTGGTGGTCGGCCTCGTCCCAACGGCCGAGCGCCAGCGCCGTCTGGCCGCGCCGGGCCAGCTCCCGGAACTCGCACAGGTCGACCACGGCCGGATCGGCCCGCAGCACGTAGCCGGGCGCGTGCGTGACCAGCAGCTGCGAGCCCTCGGCGCCCAGTCCCTCGGCCAGCGCCCGGCGCAGCCCCGACACCGCGTTCTGCAGGATCTTGCGCGCGGTGGGCGGCGCCTCCACTCCCCACAGGGCGTGCAGCAGCCGGCCCGTGGAGATCACGTCGTTGGTGTGCAGCAGGAGATAGCCGAGGGTGGCGCGCCGGCTGATCCCCCCGAGCGGGATCGGGGTGTCGTTCCGCAGCACGTGCAGGGGGCCGAGCAGGCGAAACCTCATCGGAGACCGAACTTTCCTCGCGTTCACGGTTATTCCCCGGTTATCCGGATCACGGTGACTGTAGCTGGCACGAGTTGGTTCCTCAACGGCCGGACAATAGCGGGATCCGACCTCGGGAAATTCGCCGGTCATTTGCTTCAGAATTTGTAAAGCGCTGACATTCCTCTGAGATTGCCGACGGCTGTCGGGGCTCCCGGAGGAATGCCGGCGCCGCATGCCGGGCGCCGGACCGGGTCCACGGGCGCCGGGCCATGCCCCGAGCGCGGGAGAGCGTCCTCAGCGCAGGACCGCGTCCGAGGGCAGCACGCTCTCGGACAGTTCCGCGGGCTTGCGCACCGTGAGGTCCGGCTCCGCCGCCAGCAGTGCCGCCTCGTCCGTCTCGCCCCACAGCGCGGCCACCGCCGTGACGCCCGCGCCGCGGGCCGCCGCGAGGTCCGTCACCGCGTCGCCGACCATGACGGCCTCGCCGGGTCCGACGCCCAGCAGACGCAGGGCGCGCAGCACGATGTCCGGCGCCGGCTTGGCGCGCGGGACCTCGTCGGAGCCGATGACGTGGTCGAACAGGTCCAGCACACCGAGCCGCGCCAGCAGCGTCCGGGCCCGCCAGCCCGCCTTGCCGGTGGCCACCGCGGTCCCGATGCCGCGCTCGCGCAGCTGCCGCAGCAGCTCCTCCACCCCGGGGAACAGCGTGACCTGGTCGGCGAGGCGGGTGCTCTCCCGGACGAAGGGCTCCTCCATCTCCGGCGGCAGGCCCATGATCCGCATGATGTCCGGGAAGTAGCGGCCCAGATGGCGGTTGTACTCGGCGAACGGCGGCTCACCGGACCCGACGACTTCGCGGTAGGCGTGGGTGAACGCCTGCCGCATCACCCCGAAGCTGTCGACCAGGACCCCGTCGAGGTCGAAGACGACCGCTCGCGGCGGCACGGGCAACGGCCGCTCCGGCAGCTGGTGGTCGGACGGGTCCGGGGCGGGCAGCGGCCGGGGGGCCGCCGAGGCGTAGAGCCGCTCGATGGCGTCCACGGTCCGGCGCGCCTCGCGGATCGCCGCGCCGCGTGCCCCCGGGTCCGCCCAGCGCGTCGCCAGGTCGTCGAGCAGCCGGCCGTACTCGGCGCCCACCGGCTCCTCGCCGACCGGCACCGTCTCGACCTCGCCGTCGCGGGTCAGGGTCAGGACCGGGCCGCCCTTGCGGTCGGGGCTGAAGCCGAAGGTGCAGGTGAGGCTCACCGTGCCGGCGCTGCCCTCCACGACGACGGTGGTGACGTCGCTCGGCTGGTGCGAGGCCCAGCTCGCGGTGAGGGACACCGACAGGCCCGGGTCGGTCACCAGGAAGCCGCGGGCGGTGTCCTCGACGTCGCCCCGGCCGCCCAGGGGGGCGTCCCGGCGCCAGCCCGCGCGCAGCCGGGGGTCGCTGATGAAGTCGTCCGAGACCGACCCGACGACGTGCCGGAACGGGCCGGGCGGCAGCAGCGGCGCCACCACGTCCAGCAGGTGCCAGCCGAGGTCGACCAGCGCACCGCCGCCGGACAGGCTGCGCCGGGTGAACCAGCCGGCGCCGTCCGGGATGCCGCGTGCCCGCACCCAGCCGACGGACAGGTGCCGCAGGTCGCCCACGGTGCCCGCCAGGTCCAGCAGGGCCCGCACGTCGGCGCGGAACCGTGCGGCGCTGCCGGCCAGCAGCGGTGCGCCGCCCACCGCCTCCGCCGCGGCCAGCCGGTCCACCTCGGCCGAGGTCAGACAGACGGGCTTCTCCACGAAGGCCGGGACCCCGGCCCGCAGGACCGTCTCCGCGACCGGCGCGTGCAGATGGTTCGGTACGGCCACGACGGCCAGGTCGACCGCGTCGGCCGGCAGGTCCGCGACCGAGGCGAACGCCGGCAGGGTGCCCCCGCCGGCCGCGGCCCGCGCCCGCGGGTCGGGGTCGACGACCCCCGCGACGGTGAACGCCGGGTGCGCGGTGAGCCGGGGCAGCCAGATGGAGCGCGCCGCCCAGCCCGAGCCGATCACCGCCACCCGGATCGGGGGCGTGGTCCGCCCGGTCACAGCGAGCCCACCGTGTCGGCGACGATCTCGGCGATCCGGTGCATCTGGTCCTCGGTACCGAGCAGGGTGCGGTGGTGCAGCCAGACGGTGTCCGCGTAGACGGCCTCCGTGACGGGGCACCGGGCGGCGAGTTCGTCGACCGAGGCCCGCGGGGCGCCGGTCTCCCAGAAGCCGGGGCAGCGGTAGATCGCGCGGAACGCGGCGAAGGCCGGCAGGCCCCGCTCGATCAGCTCGTCGACCAGCAGGTTGCGGCGCTCCTCGGTGATGCCGGGGACGCGGAACATCATCATGTAGTGCGGGTCGCGGTCGCAGCGTTCGTCGCGGCTCTGCGCCACCACGCCGTCGATCTCGTTCAGCAGCCCGGTCAGCAGCGGCGCCCGCTGCTCACGGGTCTCTATCTGGCTGTCGAGCCGGGCCAGCTGGGCACGCAACACGGCGGCGGAGAACTCGTTCATCCGGAAGTTGGAGCCGGAGGTCTGGTGGAAGTAGCCGCGGTCCGTCGGCGGACGGCCGCAGCTGTGCCGCAGGAAGGCCTCCTCGTAACGGCCCTGATCGGGGAAGGTCACGGCGCCGCCCTCACCGGCCGTCATCAGCTTGCCGTTCTGGAAGCTGAACGCGGCGACCGAGCCGAACTCGCCGACCCGGCGGCCCCGCCAGCGGGCGCCGTGCGCGTGCGCGGCGTCCTGGACGATCGGCACCCCGCTGTCCGCGGACAGCTTGTCCAGCGCGTCCATGTCCGCGACGTGCCCCGCCATGTGCACGGGCATGATCGCGGCGGTCTTCGAGGTGACGGCCCGCTCGGCGGCGGCCGGGTCGATGCACAGCGTGCCGGGGTCGATGTCGACGGGCACCGCGACCGCGCCGAGGCGCTGCGCGGCCTGGGAGGAGGAGATGAAGGTGAAGGCCGGCACGATCACCTCCGTGCCGGGGCCGACGCCGAGGATCTGGAGGGCGAGCTCCAGGGCGTGCGTGCCGTTGGTCACCGCCAGCGCGTGCTCGGCGCCGTGGTACTCCGCGAACTCGCGCTCGAACGCCGTGACTTCCCCGCCGCCCATGCGCCACCACTGCCCCTGCTCCAGGGCCCGGCCCAGGGCGACGCGCTCGGCGTCGTCGAACTGTGGCCACTCCGGGAATTTCGGAAGCTCTCGGGAAACGTTCACAGTCCCAGTCCTTCTGCTCGCTTCAGACGCGTTCGGTGCAGAAAAGCTAACGCGGGAATTCAGTACGTCCCCACCCCTACCACCCCCCTGAATTACCGCGACTTGTCCCCGATTCCGGCGTGCCGGTGGCTGCCGCCGACGATAATGAATTCACCGGAACATGTGAATTCCGTCGACGTGTCGATCGAAAAGGGTGAGGTCATGAGCCGACTGCTGCTGGTCAACGGCCCGAATCTCGGCATTCTCGGACGCCGGGAGCCGGAGATCTACGGGACCGACACCCTGGCGGACGTCGAGAAGGCGGTCGCCGAGGAGATCGCCGTCAAGGGCTGGACGCTCACCAGCGTCCAGGACGACTCCGAGGGCGCGCTCGTCCGGGCGGTCAACGACCACCCCGACACCGTCGGCGCGATCGTCAACCCCGGGGCCCTGATGATGGCCGGCTGGAGCCTGCGGGACAGTCTCGCCGCCTATCCCCGGCCCTGGATCGAGGTGCACATCTCCAACATCTACGCCCGGGAGAGCTTCCGGCACGACTCCGTCCTCGCCCCCCTGGCCCGCGGGGTGATCGTCGGCCTCGGCACCTACGGCTACCGGCTCGCGGCGCGGGCCCTCCTGGAACTGGCCGAGGAATAGGGCCTGCCGCGAAAGTGCCGTCCGCCGCGCGACGCCCGGCACGCTCCGGCGGAGGGGGTGCCCCACCCGCCGCACCGCCCGAAAGCCCGGGTACGCCCAGTACGCGGACTTCCGGGCGGCACTCCCCCCAGCCTTCGGCCGGGGGGACCCCAAGAGCACGCACCGGACGCCGCGCGGCCGCCCTTCGGGCGACGACGCCACGTTCGCAACAGGCCCCGGCACAGCCGGCGGCCGGGGTCCTGACGCGGTGTCAGGACCCCGGCCGCCGTGGTGCTCTCGCCCGCTCAGTCACGCGGCATGGCCGCCAGGCAGTCCCTCACGGCCCCTTCCGGCACATCGCCCACGAGCTCCGCGCCGGCGGGCCCGTCCAGCACGAACGCCAGCCGGCCCGGCGCACCGGCCGCGGCCTTCTTGTCCCGGCGCATCAGCGCGATCAGCCGGTCCGCGTCGGCGGCCGCGGGCAGCCGCCACGGCAGCCCGTAGTGCCGTACGACGTCGAGGTGTTCGTCGACCCGGGCCGCGCCGATGCGGCCGAGGACGCCCGCGAGCCGGCCCGCGAACACCGTGCCGACGGCCACGGCCTCCCCGTGCCGCAGGCCGAACCCGGTCTCCGTCTCCAGGGCGTGGCCCAGGGTGTGGCCGTAGTTGAGCAGATGCCGCCGGCCCGTGTCGCGCTCGTCCGACGAGACGATCTCGGCCTTGCGGCGCACGCTCGCCGTGATCTGCTCGACCGTGCCCAGGCCGCGCAGGTCGCCGGCGCCGATGAAGTGGCAGCGGGCGATCTCGCCGTAGCCGTTGCGCCACTCACGCTCCGGCAGGGTGCGCAGATGGTCGGTGTCGCACAGCACGGCCAGCGGCTGCCAGTACGCGCCGACCAGGTTCTTGCCCTCGGGCAGGTTGACGGCCGTCTTGCCGCCGGTGCTCGCGTCCACCTGGGCGAGCAGCGAGGTCGGCAGGTGGATGACGGACACGCCCCGGTGGTAGAGGGCGGCCGCCAGACCGACGGTGTCCGTGGTGGTGCCCCCGCCGCAGGAGACCACCACGTCGTCGCGGGTGAGCCCCGCGTCGGCGAACTGCCGGCACAGCGCCTCGACCGTCGCGAGCGTCTTGTTCTCCTCACCGTCCCGCGCCTCGACCAGCCGGTACGGCACGCCCGGGTCCGGCACCAGATCCGCGGGCCGCGCCGAGACGATCACCGCCCGTCGCGCCCCGGACCGCGCGACCACCTCCGGCAGCCGCTCCCGGACCCCCGCTCCGATGGTCACGTCGTAGGAGCGCGGCCCCAACTCGACGCGGACCACCGCGGCGCCGGCGCCCTCGGCCTCCGGCCGCGTGCCGTTCACCGTTCCCGTGCTCATGCGCGCTCCCCGGCGGTCGTGGCCGGCACCTGGTCCGCGGCGAGCCGCGTGCGGACCGTGAGCGCCGCGGCGGCGCTCTGCGAGACGGGGATGCCGAGCCGGTCGTGTGCGGCGGCGGACTGGGCGAACACGAGATAGCGCTCCGGGAGGCCGCATCCGGGCCGCTGCCGCCGGATCGTCTGCCGGGTGCGGTGCGCATACCTCTCCAGCGCGGCCGTCAACCGCGGGGCCGGCGGCTCCGGTTCGGCCGGGTCCGCGCCGGCTGCCAGCTCCACCCGCCGCCACGCGGACAGGCCGGCCGACCAGCGCTCCCAGCACTGGAACAGGAATCCGGCCCGGCCGGACGGCTCGACCAGCTCGGCCAGCGCCCGCAGATGGGCGACCGCGAGGTCGTAGGCCTCCCGCGGTCCGGGCGCCCCGTCCGGCCGTACCGAGAGCGCGAACTCGCTCGCCACCGCGGCCAGTTCGTCCGTCACATCCCGTTCGCTCTCGTGCGGATGGCGCACCGGGCGGTCCACCAGCCGCTCGGCGGACACCTGCCAGCCGGAACCCGGCGCAGCGGCGCGCAGCAGGTCCGTCACCTCGCGCCGGGTGCCGGCCCCGGCGTCGACCCACAGATCGACGGAGCGGCCCGCCGGGTGGTCGTCACGGGAGAAGAAGAAGCACGCGTCAGGGTCGCTCACCCGGACGTGCCGGGCCACGCGGGAGACCACCGGGGGCAGGTCACCGGGGGCGTCGACGCCGCCGTAGAGGGAGACGGACAACCATTGCCGAGCCATAGCGGAATTCACCTCGACCATCATGTCGGGTCATCGTGCGGTTCGGATCCGCCGCCGACAGTAATAATTCCCGGGACGGGCGCGCAATTGAGGACCGCAGAGATCGGCGCACCCGCGGAAACTGAGGGAGTTGTTAGGGGTACGGGTAGGGGATCCCCCCGGAGTTCTAATGGCCGTGTGCATTCGACACTTTCCTTGCCAGCCGCCCCGCAGGCCGCCGGCCTGCCGCGGGAATGGTCCGAGAAGGTCGCGGCGGCCCTGAGCCGGCCGGCGGCCCAGCAACCGCCGTGGCCGGATTCCGGACAGGTACGCTCCGTGTCCGCCTTCCTGGCCACCCTGCCCCCGCTCGTCACCCCCGAGGAGATCCGGGCACTGCGCCGGCAGACCGCCCGGGCCGCCCGCGGAGAGGCCCTCGTCCTCCAGGGCGGCGACTGCGCGGAGACCTTCGACGCGACCCGCGAGCACATCACGGGCAACGCCACCACCCTGCTCAGGATGGCTGCCGTCGTGACCGGGGGCAGCGGGCTGCCCGTCGTCCCCGTCGGACGGCTCGCCGGCCAGTACGCCAAGCCGCGCTCCGACTCCGTCGACGGCCTCGGGCTGCCCGTCTACCGTGGCGACATCGTCAACGCCGCCGTCCCCGACCCCCGGGAGCGCGTCCCGGACCCGATGCGGATGATCGAGGCCCACCGCACCGCGCGCGCCACCCTCGACCAGCTCCGCGGCCGCTTCGCCGGCATCCACACCAGCCACGAGGCGCTGCTGCTCGACTACGAACACCCCCAGCTGGCGGTGGACCCCACCGACGGGAAGCTGTACGGCACCTCCGCGCACTTCCTGTGGATCGGCGAGCGCACCCGTCAACTCGACGGCGCGCACGTCGCGTTGGCCGAACTGCTCGCCAACCCCGTCGGTATCAAGCTCGGTCCGGGCACCACCCCGGCGCTCGCCGCCGAGTACGCCGAGCGGCTCGACCCGCGCGCCGAGGCGGGCCGGCTCACCCTGATCAGCCGCATGGGCAGCGGCCGCGTCCGGGACGCCCTGCCCGCCCTCGTCGACGCCGTCGCCGCCACGGGCCGGCAGGTGGTGTGGATGTGCGACCCGATGCACGGCAACACCCGTGTCTCGGCGATGGGATACAAGACCCGGCACTTCGACGACGTCATGGACGAGCTGGAGGGCTTCTTCCAGGTGCACCGGGCGCTCGGCAGCCATCCCGGCGGGGTGCACCTGGAATTCACCGGCGACCGGGTGACCGAATGCCTGGGCGGACCGCGCGCGGTCACCGAACCGGGACTCAGCGGCCGGTACGAATCCACCTGCGACCCCCGGCTCAACGCCGAACAGGCGCTGGCCCTGGCCGACCGTATCGCGCGGTTGTCCGGGAGACAGAGCAGTTCCCGGGACACGGGAACAACGGTGTTCCCGTAAAAGGAACACCGGTGTGCCCGTGTCACAAGAAAGTGCCTTCTTCCGTGCCCGCACCGGGTCACGCATCATGGCTTCTGTAACAAACAATGCCCTATTGGAGGCGAACGGAAATGGGCCAGCCCGCCCCCCGTACGAACAGTCCCTGGCTGACCATTGCCTTACTGTGCATCGGTCAGATGATGATCGTCATCGACCAGAACATCGTCAATGTGGCGTTGCCGGCCGTCCAGAAGGGCCTCGGGTTCTCCGAGGCGAACCTGGTCTGGGTCGTGAACGCCTACGTCATCCCGTTCGGCGGCCTCCTGCTGCTGGCCGGGCGGCTCGGTGACCTGATCGGCCGCAAGACCGTCTTCCTCACCGGGGTCGCGCTGTTCGGCGCCTCCTCCCTGCTGTGCGGCTTCGCGGCCAACGAGAGCTCGCTCATCGCGTTCCGCTTCGTCCAGGGCGTCGGCGGCGCGATCGCGTCCGCCTGCATCCTCGGCATGGTCGCGACCATGTTCGCCGAGCCGCGCCAGCAGGCCCAGGCCCTCGGCGCCTACAGCTTCGCCTCCGCGGGCGGCGGCGCCGTGGGCCCGCTGCTCGGCGGTGTGCTCACCCAGTTCCTCAGCTGGAACTGGATCTTCTTCATCAACGCTCCGATCGGCGCGGTGCTCGTCCTGGCCGGCCTGCGCTCGATCCCGAAGGACAAGGGCCAGGGCCTCGGCAAGGGCACGGACTTCCTGGGTGCCGCGCTGGTCACGGCCGGCATGATGCTCCTCGTCTACACCATCGTCGACGCCGAGAAGGTCGGCTGGGCCTCCGCCCGGACCCTCCTGCTGCTCCCCCTGTCCCTGCTGCTGCTCGTCGGGTTCGTGGTCCGCCAGGCCACGGTCGCCAACCCGCTGCTGCCGCTGCGGCTGTTCCGCTCGCGCGGCCTGACCGCCGCGAACATCGTGCAGTTCATGATGATCGCGGGCATGTTCGGCCTGCTGTTCTTCGGCACGCTCTACGTCCAGCGGGTGCTCGGCTACAGCCCGCTTCAGGCGGGCCTCGGCTTCGTGCCCATCGCCGTGGTCATCGCCGGAGTCTCCCTCGGACTCTCGGCCCGGCTCATCACCCGGTTCGGCCAGCGGCCCATGCTGTACTCCGGAATGGCGCTGATCGTCGTGGCGTTCCTCATGCTCTCCTTCGCCCGTGTCGACGGCACGTACGTGGTGGACTTCCTGCCCGCCAGCCTGGTCATGGGCCTCGGCTTCGGGCTGGCCGCCCCGGCGATGATGGGGCTCGGCATGTCGGCCGTCACGCCCGAGGAGTCCGGCATCGCGTCCGGTCTGTTCAACACCACGCAGCAGATCGGCGGCGCGATCGGCCTCACCGTGCTCAGCGCCTTCGTCTCCTCCCGCACGAACTCCCTCACGGCCGCCGGCGAGAACGAGGCGCACGCGCTGCTCGGCGGCTACCACGTCGCGTTCCTGCTGGCCGCCGGGTTCGTCCTGCTGGCCCTGGTCATCGGCGCGGCGATGCTGCGGACCGGCCCGCGGCCCGCCGGGGCCGGACAGCCCGAGCAGAACGCGGTGACGGACAGCACGGACGTCCCCGTCCCGTGATCCCCGGCGTCCCCGTCCTGTGATCCGCGGATGAGAGCGGCGGAGCCCGGCGAAAGCGCGGGCTCCGCCGCTCTCGCGCGTCCCGCACGGCGCACCCGGGAACGACGGGAGCTCCTGGCAGGCGGGTGGATCCCGCACGCCAGGAGCTCCCGTCACGGCGGCCCTCAGGCACCGATGTCGCGCAGCACCTCCGAGAGTGCCGCCGTGACGGCCCGCTGCTGGTCCTCCAGGTAGAAGTGACCGCCGGGGAACGTGCGCACCTCGAAGGGGCCGGACGTATGGCGCTGCCAGGCGCGGGCCTCCTCCGGGGTGGTGTGCGGGTCGGTGTCCCCGACCAGCACGACGACCGGCGCGGCGATCGCGGCGTCCGCGGCCGAGCGGTAGCCCGCGACCGCCCGGTAGTCGCTGCGCAGCGCGGGCAGCACCATGCCGAGCAGCTCGGGGTCCTCCAGGAAGCGGGCGTCCGTGCCGCCCAGTGCCCGGATGTCGGCGACGATGCTCGCGTCGTCGCGCGGGGTGTCCGTCCCGGCGCGCACCCGGCTCGGCGCGCGCCGGCCGGACGCGAACAGCACCGCGGGGCCGCCGTCGCCCCGCTGTTCCATCAGCCGGGCGACCTCGAAGGCGACGAGTGCGCCCATACTGTGCCCGAACAGCGCGAGCGGCCGGCCCGTGCCGTCGAACCCGGCCTCGGCGAGGGCGTCGTAGGACTGCCGGGCGAGGGTACGGACGTCGTCGACGGGTGGCACCTGCCGGCGCTCCTGGCGTCCCGGGTACTGCACCGCCAGTACGTCGACGGACGGCGCGAGCGCGGCGGCCAGCGGTGCGTAGTACGGTGCCGAGCCGCCCGCGTGCGGAAAGCACACGAGGCCGACCCGTGCGGCGGGCGCCGGGTGATACCGGCGAATCCACTGCTGTGAAGCGGGTGTTGAAACAGGCATGCGTCGTCCCTCCGCGGACCGGGCGTATTCACCGCCAAGATGGCCCGGGAAAGAGGGACCGGCAACCCCTGAATATCCCGGGCCGGGCAACTCCGGTAAGGACAAGGGGGAATTAGGGGTTATCAGTGCCGAACTCCGCTCCCTACGTTGGCCGTAAACCGACGAGAGAGCGGGAGAAAATGGCTACGCGCAGAGCATTCCTCACCTCGGCCGGCGGTCTCGCACTGGCCGCCGTGGGTGCGACGTCCGCAGGGCCGGTCGCGTCCGCGCTGTCCACCACCGTGGGGGACGACGCCTGGGACCGACTGGCCCAGTCGCTCGCCGGAGACCTGGTCCGCCCCTCCGACGCCGGCTACCCCCGGGCGAGGAGCGTCTACCTCGGCGAGTACAGCGCGCTTCGGCCGCAGGCCGTGGCCCGCTGCCGTACGGTCGCGGACGTCCGGGCCTGTCTGCGGTTCGCGCGGGAGCAGGGCATCGAGCTGCGCACCCGCAGCGGTGGCCACAACCTGGCCGGCTGGTCGACCGGCGAGGGACTCGTCGTCGACGTGTCGGCCTTCAGGCAGGTGCGTACCGACGGCCGGACGGTCCATCTCGGCCCGGGTGCCATGTCGATCGAGGCGCTCACCGCGCTGGAGCCGCACGGCGTCCAGATCGTCACCGGCACCTGCCCGACCGTCTGCCCCGGCGGCTTCGTCTCCGGCGGCGGCATCGGCCACCAGACACGCAAGTTCGGCACCGCCTCCGACCGGCTGGTCTCGGCGCGGGTCATGCTGGCCGACGGCCGGCTGGCGCACGTCTCCGAGACGAGTGAGCCCGATCTGTTCTGGGCGCTGCGCGGCGGGGGCGGCGGCACCTTCGGTGTCGTCCTCGACTTCGAGGTGGTCCCCGTCGACCAGCCGGGCGGGGTGTTCTTCGACACCGAATGGCCCTGGGACAAGGCGCAGGAGGTCATCGAGACCTGGCAGCACTGGAGCGTCGCGGGCCCCCACGACCTCGGCTCCGCGCTGCTCGTGGCGCTGCCCGACGCCGCCCCGGGCGCCACGCCCACCGTGCTGCTGTCCGGCACCTTCTGGGGCGACCCCCGCGACCTGGAGAGCGGCCTGGACGAGCTGGCCGCGCAGTCGGGTGCCCGCCCGGTCCGCCGGGAGAGCAGCGAGCTGGCGTACGGCGACGTGATGCGCCGGGTGTACGGTTGCGGGCAGCTGACCGTGGACGAGTGCCATCTCACCGGCCAGAACCCCGACGCCGAACTGCCCCGCAACGGTGTGCTGCGCGAGCGCACCAGGATCTTCGACCGCGCCGTCACCGGCTCCGTCCTGTCCGACTCGCTCGCCGCGTACGACGGCGGCCGGCAGGCCGGGCAGACCCGTTTCCTGTCCTTCACCGCGACCGGCGGCCGGGCCAACGAGCCGGGCCGCGCCGACACCGCGTACTGGCACCGATCGGCCCAGTTCATGACCGGCTTCGCCGCCATGACGGCCGACGCGGCACCGCCCGCGGCCGTGGAGGCCGCCATGACGGACTGGGTGGACCGGGGCTCCGCGCTCCTCGCGCCCGCCTCCACCGGGGAGGCGTACGTCAACTTCCCGGACCCGCGGCTGACCGACTGGCGGCGCGCCTACTTCGGCGACAACTACACCCGCCTCCTCGAGGTCAAGCGCCGCTACGACCCGGCCGACGTCTTCCACCACGCCCAGAGCGTCGGCAGCTGACCGCGCACGGGGGAGAGGCGAACAGTCATATGGACATCTCTTCGTACTCCAGATATCTGGGCATCGACATCGGTGGCACGAAGGTCGCGCTGCGTGTCGTCGGGGACTCGGGGCAGGGCCCGGCCGCCTCCGCCGAGGAGGCCTTCCGCTGGCCGCCCGACGGCGGCCCCGCCGCCGACCTCGCCCTGCTCGCGGACCGCCTGCGGTCGCTGCTGAGCCGCCTGCCGGGCGGGGCCGCCGGCCTGCGGGGCGTGGGCGTGGCGCTCCCGGCGAGCTGCGACGCCGACGGCACGGTGCTCACCTGGCCGGGACGGCCCGGCTGGGCGGGCCTGGGCCTGGTCCCGGCGCTGCACCGGATGCTCCCCGGCGTCCCGCTGGTGCACGCCGACGACGGCGACCTCGCCGCGCTCGCCGAGGCGCGCGCGGCGGGCCGCGCCGACGTGGTGTACCTCGGCGTGGGCACGGGCGTGGGCGGGGGAGTGGTGCACGAGGGGCAGCTGTGGCCGGGCCCCGGGCGCGGCTCCTGCGAGATCGGCCATCTCGTCGTCGACCGGTCGGGACCGCGCTGCGACTGCGGACGCACCGGCTGCGTCCAGGGCCTCGCCTCCGGACCGGCCACGCTGCGGCGGGCCGCCGGACTGCGCGGCGCGCCCGTCGACTTCACGGGTCTGACCACCGGGCTGCGGGCGGGGGAGCGGTGGGCCGTGGACGCGGTCGAGGCGAGCGCCACCGCCCTCGCCCTCGCCGTCGTCGGCGTCGCCGAGCTGGCCCGTCCTGGACTGGCCGTCGTGGGCGGCGGGTTCGGCACCGGTGTACCGGGCTATGCGGCCCGGGTCGCCGCACACGTACGGGAGCTGACCCGTCCCGGAGTGGCGCCCGTGCCGGTGGCGCCGGCCGCGCTGGGCGGACTGTCCTCGCTGGACGGGGCGTTGCTGCTGGCGAGCCAGACCTTCGGGCGGCGGGTTCCGGCACCGCTGTGAACCGGCGGACGGCGACAGCTCCTCGACGACCACGCGAAGGTCCCGCGCCCCGGAAGTCCGGGGCGCGGGACCTTCGTCCGGTGCCCGGTGTGCGCCGTACCCGACGGCGTACGGGTCACTCGGCGATGGCCGTCCGCATGGTCCAGTGGAAGACGGCCAGCTCCTCGCCGTCGACGGTCCGGAACTCGCCCTCGTGCGCGAAGTGTTCGTACCCCGCCTCGAAGCGGTGCTTGACCTTCTCCGCGAGGGTGGGGACGAGCTGGACGCGATCCGTGGCCGGAAGCGCGGACGGACCGCCGACCAGCAGGGCCTTGAAGTTCGGCACGGGATACCTCCGGTGTACGAGACTGCGGGACTCCCCGATGGTCGCCCGGCGGACGAACTTCGAACAACCCCTATTTATCCCGTCATTTCTGACCGGATCGAGGCGGTCAGCCGAAGCGCAGCGGCAGTTCGTTCGGACCGGTGATGCCGATGGCCGGACGCCAGGTGACCGGCCCGGCGACGGACGGTGGGCCGAGGCGCTCGGCGAGCGCCGGCAGCGCCTCGCTGAGCTCCATACGGGCCAGCGGGGCGCCCAGGCAGTAGTGGGGTCCGCCGCCGAACTGCAGGACCTGGTTCGGCCGGGCGACCGTGATGTCGAAGACGTCGCCGCCGGGGAAGGCCAGCGGGTCGCGGTGCACGGCCTGCACGCCGATCGCGAACATGGTGCCCGGTTCGAACGTCTCGTCCCGGAAGCCGAAGCTGTCGCCCGCGTAGCGGTAGACGGCGTTCGACGAGGGGGACCAGCGCATGACCTCCTCCACGGCCTGTGCGGTGAGGCCGGGGTCACGGCCGAGCAGTTCCCACTGGCCGGGGTGCTCGGAGAACGTCACCATCGCGTTGGACAGTTGCAGGCGGGTGGTGTCGTGGGCGGCGAAGACCATGGTGACGATGAGATTGCGCAGCTCGTCCACGGTGACCGTGCCCTCGGCGCGCTGCACGGCGACCAGGGCGGAGATGAGGTCCTCGCCGGGGTTCGCGGCCTTGGCGGCCATCAGGCCGTCCACGTAGGCGTACAGGCCCGACACGGCGGCCTCCACGCGCGCGGGGATGTCGCCGCCGAGGGCCAGGCTGAAGACCAGACCGATGTCCGAGCTCCAGGTGCGGAAGGTCGGGAAGTCCTCGGCGGGCACCCCGAGCAGCTCGGTCATCACGACGAGCGGCAGGGCGTCGGCGAACTCCTCGAAGAAGTCGACCTCCTCGCGGCCCGCGAGCTCCTCGGCGAGCCGCCGCGAGGTGGCCCGGATGAGCGGGCGCAGGCCCTCCACCATGCGGGGCGTGAAGGCCTTGTTGACCAGGCCGCGCATCCGGCGGTGATCGGCGCCGTCGTGGTTGACCAGGGCCGGCACGAACCAGTCGTATATCGGCCCGTCCACGATGCCGTTCTGCTCCATGAAGCCCTTGCCGTTGTGGGTCAGCCGGCCGTCGCGCACGAGTTCGCTCGCCTCGGCGTAGCGCAGGACCAGCAGCCCGACCGGGGTGCGGGCGTACCAGTTGGCGGCGCGGGCGGCGGCCACGTCCGGGGTGTCGAATCGGAATGCGGGATCGAGGACGTCGAGAAACGGGATCTCCGGGGAGACCGTTGCGGCATCCGTGGGGGCTGTCATGTCTCATCCTCTCGTCGCGCCATGGTTTTCAATGGACTTTATGAGCGATGAATTGAACGGGCCAAGAAAAGGCCGGGTATTGCGTTCTACCTCGCCAAGTCGGTATTCACGTCACGCCGGAAAAGGGCGGGAGGGTCGTGCTGTTTCCTCCCGCCCGGGCCCGGCGGCGCCGGTCAGTGCGGGACCGGGCAGCCGTCCGGGCCGCAGGCGTCGCCGTGCACCGCGCCGGCCACCACCGGGAGGGACGGGCGGCTCTCCCAGGCCTCCGTCAGCGCCTGGGTGAACACCTCGGGGCGCTGGGCGCCGGACACCGCGAACCTGCGGTCCAGGACGAAGAACGGCACACCGGTGGCGCCGACGGCCGCGGCCTCCCGCAGGTCGGCGTGGACGTCCTCGGCGTGGGCCGACGGGTCGGCCAGGACCTTCCGTGCCGCGTCGGCGTCCAGCCCCGCCTCGGCCGCGAGGTCGACGAGGCGCTCGTCGTCGTCGTAGACCGAACGCTCCTCGGCGAAGTTCGCCCGGTAGAGCAGGGTGAGCAGTTCGTGCTGGCGGCCCTGTTCCTTCGCGAAGTGCAGGAGGCGGTGCATGTCGAAGGTGTAGCCGTGGTCGCGGCCCATGACGTACTTCAGTCCGAGCGCCGCCGACTGCCGGCTGAGGGTGTCCTCGTTGGCCTGCGCCTGCTCGCGGGTCCAGCCCTTGCCCCGCATCAGGACACCGATGATGGGCTCGGCGTCGCCCTTGGTGCGGCGCGGGTCCAGCTGGAAGGAACGGTGGACCACTTCGACGTCCGCGCGGTGCGGGAACGCGGCCAGCGCCTTTTCGAAGCGGGCCTGACCGACATAGCACCAGGGGCAGCTGATGTCGGTCCAGATCTCCACGCGCATGTGGGGGGTTCTCCTTTCGAGGCAGGGGAATCCGAAGAATCCCAGGAATCCCGAAAACCCCAGGAATCCGGGGAATTCAAGGAAGGGGGGAGAAGGGAAGAGGGGGAATGCGGAGGTGACGAACGGGGGAAGCCGCCGCGCGTCAGCCCTGGGCGGCCGGTACGAGGCCCAGGTACGCGTCGAAGGTCGACGTGGCGGCGCGGGCCGTGCGGCTGCCGGACTCGGTGACGGTCAGGCAGCGCGCGCGGCGGTCGCCGGTGCCGCGCCCCCTCACGAGCAGGCCGTGCTGCTCAAGGCGGACGAGCAACCGGCTGACGGCGGAGGGGGACAGGCCGACGGCGTCGGCGAGGTCCTTGGCCCGCAGCCGGGTGCCCGCCCGGTCGAGCGCGCACAGGGCCAGGAACTCCGACAGGCTGATCCCGTGCGCGCGCACCAGGGCCCGGTCGAGTTCCTGCGTGATCCGTAGGTGCGCCGCGATCCGCTCGCGCCAGCGTGCCGACTCGATCGGCGTCATGAACTCGGACTCCTCGCCTGTGGCGTTCCGACAGGACCGGGCAGCCGTGCGGCGGGTGCGGTGCCCCGGCTGCCCGGCCGGCGAAGCCGCCCGCCGTCGGCGGGGGGTACGGGCTCGCCGGCCGGGGTCCGGTCAGCCCAGCGCGTGCTCGCTCTCCGGCTCGGCGTGCACCGCGGCCTCCGGGGCGGAGGCCGCCTGCACCGCGGGCTGCCTCTTGATGGCCAGGGCGAGGAAGCCGCCCAGGACGAGGAGACCGGCCCCGATCAGACCCGCGAGCCGCAGGCCCTCCACCACGTCCGCGGGGTCGGCGTCGGTGTAGCTGCCGGTGAAGGTGGAGTTGGCGACGGCGACCAGGACCGCGAGGCCCACGGCGCCGCCGACCTGCTGGGCGGTGGAGGCCATGGCGCTGGCCACGCCCTGCTCCTCCGCGTCGACGCCGGAGCCCGCCGTGGCGAACACCGAGACGAAGACCAGACCGCCGCCGACACCCCAGACGAACGAGCCCGGCAGCAGGGCCCAGAAGGACCCGCCGGTGGTCATGACGACGGCGGTGAGGCCGATGCCGATGCCGTTGACGATCATGCCGGTGAACAGGGTGATGCGCGGCCCGAAGCGCTCCATCATCTTCGGCGCCAGCCGGCCGGAGCCGATGATCGAGAACAGCGTGAGCGGCAGGAAGGCCAGACCCGCCTGGACGGGCGAGTAGCCGAGCACCGGCTGCACGTACGTGGTGAAGACGTAGTACGCGCCTGCCAGCGCCGTCTGGAACACCAGCAGGACGGCCATGGCGACCACCAGCGGCCGGTTCTTCAGCAGCCGCAGCGGCATGAGCGGGTTGCGGGTCTTCGCCTCGGTGACGAAGAAGGCCGTGAGCAGCAGGACACCGAGGACCAGGGACGTGGCCGGCAGGCCCGCCGTCCAGCCGTGGTCCGGGCCGGTGACCAGGCCGGTCACGACCGCGGAGACACCGACGGTGGCCAGCAGCGCCGCCGGCACGTCGAAGCCGCCGGAGGTGTTGACCGGGCCGTCGGGGCGCACCGCGCGCGGCGCCGGGATCAGGATGACCAGGGCCAGCGGGATGTTGACCAGGAACACCCAGCGCCATGACGCCAGGTCGGTCAGCACTCCGCCGAGCAGCGCGCCCGCGGCGAGGCCGAGCGAGCCGGCCGCACCCCAGACGGCGAACGCCTTGGTGCGCTGCTGCCCCTCGAAGGAGGTGGCGATCAGGGCGAGGACGGCGGGGAAGAGCAGCGCGCCGCCCATGCCCTGCACCAGGCGCGCTCCGATCAGCAGCGCCTGGCTGTTCGCCAGACCGCCGACCAGGGACGAGACCGCGTAGAAGGTCAGGCCGGTCATGAAAAGCCGTCGGGCCCCGAGCCGGTCGACCGCGCGCCCGCCGAAGAGCAGCATGCCGCCGAAGGAGACGGCGTACGCCGACACCACCCACTGCAGGGACTGCTCGGAGAAGCCGAGGGCCTCCCCGATGTCGGGCAGCGCGACGTAGACGATGTTGAGGTCGACGGAGATGATGACCTGGGAAAAGGCCAGCAGGAACATTACAAGTCCCGCCTTTTTGGCCGGTGTTGCTGTCGTCACGAGACCCTCCTATAGGCCTGACGGTTAGTCAGCTTTCAAGGTTGTGCGTCGAGCTCCAACTGGGATCGAGAGGCCCGTCCTTCCCTCCGCCCGTGTGGCCTGGGTCACATTCGGGCGGGTTCGGGCATCCGCGCCGCGCTGCGCGCACGCGCGCGCCGCGAGCGGGAGAACCTGCGGGTCACCGGACGCTCGACGAAGGCGAACAGAGCCCAGGCCAGCAGCACCGACACGGTCAGCTGGCCGACCAGCAGGCCGATCGTCGCGGGAGTGGAGAACAGCCGGTCGCCCAGCAGCTTGCGGGTGAGCTCCAGCACCGTGAAGTGCACGCAGTAGAAGGCGAAGGAGATGTCGCCGAGCCACACGGCGAACCGGCTCTGGAAGATGCTGCGGCGTCCCTCGCTGTCCGCCATCGCCCCCGCCGCGATGACCATCACAGCCGGCACCAGGCACGCCACCCGGAGGCCCCACAGCATCGGGATGTTCAGCGCGACGACGTACGAGACCGCGAGCAGCGCCCCCGACCCGACCATGCCGATGTTGCGCCAGCGGCCCGTCAGCACCGCGCGGGCCACCAGCATGCCCAGCACGAAGTCCAGCAGCCGGGCCGGCGGGAAGATGTAGGCGAACCAGAAGTAGTTGGCCGAGTGCGCGGGCTCGTTGGGCACCACGGCCGTCCCCACCGGTATGACGGCATAGGTGATCAGCGGCACCGCGCAGACCGCCAGCACCACACCGCCGATCCAGTACTTGAGGCGCTGCGCGGGGATCCGGCGCACCAGCGGGTACACCACCGGGAACACGAGGTAGAAGAACGCCTCCGTGGACAGCGACCAACCGACGTTGTTCACGGCGAAGTTGGTGGGCACGTCCGGCACCCACGACTGAAGCATGAAGAAGCTCAGGAAGCCCTGGGCGAGCGTGGTGTGCGAGCCGTCGACGCCCTCGACCAGCACCCGGGCGAGGATCCAGCCGGCGATGTACGGCGGCACGATCTTGACGTAGCGCCGCCGCCACCAGGCCGTCGTCTTCTCGTTCCCGCGGTACGACCACACCAGGATGAAGCCGCTGAGCGCGAACCAGAACGGCATGGTCAGGCCGCCGACCTGCGCCACGGCCCGGTAGAAGCCGTGCGCCAGCGAGTCGTCGGCGAACAGCCGGATGCTCGGGAAGGGCAGCGCCGCGTGGAAGAGGAACACCGCCAGCGCGATCGGGGCCCGCAGCCCCGTCAGTGAGGGCAGCCGGGAGGCCGCGGCGGGGGAGCCGGCGGCCGCCCCGCCGGGTGTCCGGGAGGTGAGGCCCGCGCCGGCCGCCGCGGGCGTCACGGCGACCGGCGGGCCGGACTCGATCCGGCCGGTGAACTGTTCGGTGGTCATGGTCTGTCACTCCTAGTCAGGTCGCCGGGACTCGGCCCGGCCGCGTCAGAGATCGAGCACGAGACGCCGCGAGGTGCAGCGTGAGACGCAGATGAGCATCAGGTGTCCGGCGGCCTGCTCCGCGTCGGTGAGGACCATGTCCCGGTGGTCGAGCTCGCCCTCGATGACCGGGACCTCGCAGGTGCCGCAGACGCCGTCGCGGCAGGAGGCGTCCACGACGACGCCCACGTTCTCCAGGGCGTCGACGATCGACTCGTCGGGGCCGACCGTCACGGTGACCCGGGACTTCACGCACTCCACCTCGAACGCCGTGCCGCCGTCCGCGCCCGGGTCCGGTGCGGTGGCCGCGGCGAAGTGCTCGACGCGCAGCCGGCCGAGGATGCCGAGCGCCTCGCAGCCGGCGCGGACGGCCGCGGTGAGCCGCTCCGGGCCGCAGCAGTAGACCAGGGCGCCCTCCGGGACCCCGGCGAGCACCCGGTCCAGGTCGAGGCGGCCGTCCTCGTCCTTCGGCCGCAGGACCACCGTGCGGTCGGAGGCGGCCAGCTCGCCGAGCTCCTCCGTGAACGCCATCGACGCCCTGGAGCGGCCGCCGTACCAGAACTGCCAGGGCAGGCCGCGCTCCCCGGCCTCCCGGGCATGCGTGAGCAGCGGGGTCACTCCGATGCCGCCCGCGACGAAGACGTACGACGTCGCGTCCGCGAGCTCGAAATGGTTGCGCGGGCCGCCCACGGTGACCAGCGCGCCGGGCCGCAGCGCGCCGTGCACGAACGCCGAACCGCCGCGCGACACCGGGTCCTTGAGCACCGCGACCCGGTAGCGGCCGGAGTCGGCCGGGTCGCCGCACAGGCTGTACTGCCGTACCAGACCGTCCAGGTGCAGGTCGATGTGCGCGCCGGGTGTCCAGGCCGGCAGCGGCTTGCCCTGCGGGTGCACCAGGTCGACGGAGAGCACGTCCGCCGCCTCCCAGGTCATCCGGTGCACCAGCAGGGCGGACTGCTCGGCGGTCCCGCTCATGACGTGACCGCGCCGCCGAACCGGACGTCGTTGGCGAACGTCACGTCGTGGCTCTTCACGTCGATCGTGATCCGGTCGCCGTCGGCGATCCGGAAGCCGTCGTGGTAGCTCGCCTCGTCGGCGCCCAGCAAGACGTAGTTCACCAGGCCGGGCCGCCGGACAGCCGGGAAGGAGAACAGGTGGTCGACCATGTCCCGCACCCGGAAGTACAGGGCGTCCTCACCGCAGTCGAAGCGGCCGTCCCACGCGGTCACCCCGTCCCGCTCGATGGTGACCCGGCCGGTCACCGACGCCGGCGGTTCGTCCAGGAACAGCCAGGGCGTGATCGCGGTGTCGCACAGCTTGCAGTACGGGTTCCAGCCCGGGTTCTCCCGGTGCAGCCCGATGTCGCACAGGTCGTTGCCGAAGGTGTAGCCGGCGTAGTGCGGTTCGCCGTCGGCGTCGTTGACGTAGACGAGCGCGACCTCCGGCTCCTCGATCAGCGCGACCGGCTTGCGCGGCACCACGAGCGGCTCGCCCGGCAGCCGCAGCCAGGCGCCGAGGCCCTTGAAGAACCAGTTCGGCGGGACGAACTCCTCGTCCTCGCTCGGCGCGGTGTCGAACTTCGACCGGTGGGTCCGCATGAAGCCGCTGACCAGCGCGTTGCCGGTGGTCGTGGGCAACAACGGGGGCAGCAGCCGCAGCTGCGGGTCGTCGGCGGCGACCGACACGGACGCGGCGCCCTCGGTGACCGCCGCGGCGACGTCCGCCGGGCGGTCGGCCGTGACGAACTCCGCGCTCAGCCGGTCCTCCTGGACCTTGTACAGGGTCAGGGGCTCGCCCGGCGCCGGCTTGCCGATGCCGACGTGGCGCTCGCCGCGGTACTCGCTCTCGAACAGGATGGTCATGCTGACGGCCCTCCCAGGGGAGACTCGGGCCGCAACCGCGCGGAACCCGCGCGGCATACGGCGGTTGATGGTGTGTCAGTTGTGGTTCTGAAGGTCTCCGGCGCCGCCCTGCGCGGCCGGGTCCTGCCCCGCGGCCGACGCGCCCCGGCCGCCGGTCAGGTCGGCCAGGGCCTCGGTGACGCGGTCCAACGACGCCCTGATCCACGGCAGTCGGAGCGGGTCGGCGGCCGACAGGGCCGTCTCGCGCTCGTCGTCGCTGTCGCCGTAGAGCCGGCTGGTGGCGGCCCGCAGCCGCAGGGAGCGCTCGGGCTCACCGAAGGCGCTCGCGGGCAGCAGCCCCACCCCGTGCCGGGACACCAGGAGTTCGGCGATCCGGGCCCCGGAGCGCACCCCGTGCGCCCGCGCCAGGTGGGCGCGGAGGGGCTCGAAGTCCGGGTACACGTAGCAGGTCGCGCGGACGGGCGGCACGAGGGCGCCGGCCGCGGCGAACCGCCCGGCGACGGCCCGCACCACGGCCCCGTGCAGCCGGCGGCAGGCGGCGAGGTGCGCGACCACCTCCGGCGGTTCCTCGAAGGCGTACGCCACGGCCTCCTGCACCGGCGCGGCGGCGCTGGACCAGATCTGGCTGGCGACGACGGTGAGCCGGTCGGCCAGCGAGCGGCCCGTCTCGCCGGCGGGCAGCCGGGCCGCGCCGAGCCGCCAGCCGCCGAGCGCCAGGTTCTTCGTCGGGCCGGTGGTGACGACCGTGCGCTCGGGGGCGTGCAGCGCGGGCGACTCGGCACGGACGTCCGGGTCGAGGACCAGGTCGCGGTAGATCTCGTCCGAGACGATCACGAGGTCCAGGTCGCGTGCCGCCCGCGCGAGCCGGCGCACCGTCTCCGGCTCGGCCACCGCGCCGGTCGGGTTGTCCGGCAGGGTGACCACGACCGAGCGCGGGTCGCGGCCCTCGGCCCGGGCGGCGGCGACCGCCGTGCGCAGCCGGTCCGGGTCCGGGAGGCCGCCCTGGCCGGGCGGCACCGGAACCGGCAGGGGGTGTGCGCCGGCCAGCCGGGCCTGCGCGGCGTAGCTCACCCAGCTCGGGCTGGGCACGACCACGTCGCCGCCGATGGCCAGCAGCAGCGCGAACAGCAGGGGCTTGCTGCCCGGACCGCACACGATCTGCCCGGGGTCGGTGTCGAGCCCGCGCCGGCCCCAGTACCCGGCGACCGCCGCGCGCAGCCGGGGACTGCCGGCCACCGGGCCGTAGGAGTTGAGGCGCGCCGCGGCGGCGAGCCGTTCCCGCAGCTCCGGCAGGACCGGCAGCCCGATCTCCCCGCTCGTCATCGGGATCACCCGCTCCCCGGCCGCCCGTCGGCGCGCGAGCGCCTCGTCGGCGGCCAGCGTGGCCGACATGGTCACCGAACCGGGCTGTGGCATGACTGACTCCCAGGACATCGGAGGGTGAGAGGGGGACGCGGGAGCGCGAGAGGGAGGGGAGGGGGGAACCGGCCGGAGCGGGGGTGCGGGAGCGCCGTCCGCTTCCGCACCCCGCCGTCTCACGCGTCGCCGAACTGCTGCCGCAGGCTCGCCTTGCGGACCTTGCCCGTCAGGGTCTTGGGCAGCGCGTCGAGCGACTCCAGCCGGTCGGGCAGGAAGCGCTCGTCGATGTCGGCGGCCCGCAGGTGGGCGCGGACCTCCGCCAGGGACGGCACCTGGGTGCCCTTCGGCACGATCACCGCGAGGATCGGGTCGGAGACCCGGCCGGCCGGCCCGACCAGCGCGGCCTCGGCCACGTGCGGATGCCGGGCGATGATCGACTCCAGCTCCGCCATGGGGACGACCATGCCGTCCCGCATGATGGCGTCCCTGGCCCGGCACAGCACGCGGATGCCGCCGCGCCCGTCGTCCCGCGCCACGTCGCCGGTGTCGAACCAGCCGTCGTCGATCATCTGCTCCCGGAACACCGCGTCGCGCCGGTAGTACGTCAGCGCCTGCGACGCGCCCCGCACCCGCAGCCGGCCGACCGGGGCCCGCTCGGTGGGGTTCAGGCACTTGTCGATCCGGATCTCCATGGCGTCGATCGGCCGCCCGTTGCTGTGCGCCGCCCAGTCCTGGTTGTAGTCGAGGCGGGTGATGGTCACCGGACCGTTCTCCGACATCCCCCACAGCGAGTAGGTGCGGGCACCGAGGGTCTCCCGGAGCTCGTCCACCAGCGGCTGGAGCACCGGCGCCGAGCCGGTCACCACGTGCCGCAGGGTGCTCACGTCACGGGGGTCGCGGCGCTGCGACTCGGCGATGTCGGTCAGGGTCGCCGGCGGGCCGTAGACCAGCGTGCCGCCATAGCGTTCCACCAGGTCCAGCAGGACGCCGTTGCTGCGCTTGTCCTGGAAGACGATGGTGCCGCCCAGCATCACGCCGGCGAGGATGCCCTGCGCGAACCCCGAGTAGTGCACGAGCGGGGTGGTCACCACGGCGACCAGGCTGTGGTCGAGCAGGAAGGTGTCGGCGTAGCCGCGGATCGCCGCGTGCACGGTGTTCTGGCTGTGCAGCACGCCCTTGGACTCGCCGGTCGTGCCCGAGGTGAACAGCACGACGAACGGTTCGTCGGGCCGTAGTTCGAGGCCGGCCAGTTCTTCGTCGCCGTGCACGTCCTCCCAGGGGGCGGCGACGAAGTGGTCGTGGAAGTCGATCGCTCCCTCGGGCGCGTGCCCGTCGACCACGACGACGTGCTCCAGGGTGGGCAGTTCGTGCCGCAACCCGGTGACGATCTTGCCCAGCGGGGTGCCGTCCCACTCCGGGACCGTCACGCACACCCGCGCCTCGGTGAGCCCCAGCCGGTGGCGCAGTTCCTCCTCGGGGCAGATCGGGGAGATCGGGCAGACCACCGCGCCGACCCGGATGCAGGCGTAGATCAGCGGCACCATCTCCCACAGGTTGGGCAGCTGGACCGCCACGAAATCGCCGCGTCGCACGCCCAGTTCGACGAGGGCGCCGGCGAACCGGTCGGTGATCCGGGCCAGTTCCGAGTAGTCCAGCGTGTCGGTGCGGGCCTGGGTGATCCGGCGGCCGGCCAGTGCCATCTTGTGCGGGCGCAGCCGGACCTGACGGCGCAGGTCGTCGAGGAACGTCTCGTCCCGCCACCAGCCGCGCTGCCGGTACAGCGCCTCACGGCTGGTCCGGTCGTGCGGCAGCGGTGTGGTGATCGCGACGGTCTCCAAGGGCGGGGCGCTGGTCATCGGTGCTCCTTCCGACGCGCGGATATCAGGGCCGGCAAGGGGTCCTCGTGCGGGGCCGCGGCGGCGATCTCCAGCAGGTCCAGGGTGTTGCGCCGCACCCGGGTGCCGACCCAGTCGAAGACCCAGTTCTTGCGCTGGTCGCCGGGCAGCTCGAAGGGCACCACGCGGGCCAGTGCCAGGCCCGCCGCCGCGGCCCCGCCGACGTTGGCGACCACGTCCGGGACGAGCGTGGCGCCGGCGACGGCGAGCTTCAGCCGCGCCTCGGGGCTGACGGTGATGTTGCCGCCCTCGACCACGAGCCCGGCCCGCAGCCGGTGCACGTTGCCGGAGTTGACGGCGTCGTGGTTGGCGGCCAGCACCAGCACGTCGGCGTCGAGGTCCAGCCACGCCTCCGGCTCCTCGGAGACAGTGACGCCCTGCGGCAGCCGCGAGCGGTCGATCCGGCCGAAGCCGTCGGTGAGTTCCAGCAGGTCGTCGACCGGCAGCCGGTCCGCGCTGATGGTGCCCTGGATGTCGGCGACGCCGACGATCCGGTGCCCGCGGTGCTCCAGGAACCGTGCCACCGCCCGCCCGACACTGCCGAAGCCCTGGATCACCACCCGGCGCGCGCCGCCCGAGCCGTGCACCTGCTCCAGCGCGGTGACCGCGGCGACACCGACACCGTGGCCGGTGCAGTCCACCAGCGGCTCGTAGTACGTGCGCCAGTCGTACGGCATGTCGACGGCGCGGTTCTTGCGGCGCGGGTCGTAGCCCGCCTCCGCGAAGAAGACCTTGCGGTCGGCCGGCGTGACGCCCATGTCGCAGCCCAGGTGGATGCCGCCGTGCAGCAGCGGCGCGACCGTACGGCCGAAGGCGCGCAGGGTCTCCTCACGGTCGCCGCCGCGGGCGACGATGCCGGCCTTGGCGCCGCCGATCGGCAGGCCGACCAGGGTGAGCTTGTGCGTCATGCCGCGGGCCAGCGCGCGTACCTCCGCCTCGGTGACGTCGGGGGTCATCCGGGTGCCGCCCATGGCCAGCGAGTCGACCAGGGAGTCGACCACGACCCAGCCCTTCAGCGGGCCGCGGCCGCCGTTGAGGGAGACCGTGAAGGCGGGCTCGCCGCCGCCCTCGCGCGCCGCCCCGTCGTCCAGAACGCTCATTACGTGAACCTCACGATCGATCCGGTGGGAAAAGGAAGTCGGCCCGGCCACGGCTCCTCGCAGCGGCCGTCGGGCCTTCAGCGGTAGAGATCGGCGAATCCGCGCAGGATGTCCTTGCCGTCCTGGCGGAACTCGAGATGGGCCTGCGCCCCGTGGATGCGCCCGTCCCCGGACCGCAGGAACTCGACCGGGGCGAGCTCGGACCGCCCGATCGCGCGGAACCCGTCCGGGGCGGCCCGCAGGTACAGGGTGTGCCGCTCGAAGACCGTGACGGTCGGCTTGACGTAGGAGAAGAGGGGCTCCTCCGTGTCGACCTGGACGTCGAACCCGCCGACCCGCTGCGGCCCCTCGACCAGTTCCGCACCGTTCGCCACGGCGATGATCTGCATGCCGCCGCAGATCCCGAACACCGGGACGTCGGCGGTCATGACCAGGTCGATCAGCGGCCGGTAGTGGTCGCTGTCGTAGGCGCGGACCTTGGTGCCGCTCAGCACGATCGCCTGATAGCGCCCGGCGATCGTGTGCGGCACCGAGGCGGCGTCGACGGCGTCGGTCTCTGATCCCAGCTCCTCGAAGCGCCTGCGCAGTTGCTTCAGCGACAGGGTTCCGTTGTTCACCACGAGAACCCGCGATATGGCCACGAGTCGTCGCTCCTCTCGTCTCGTCCCGGGCGCTCAGGCCCGGGTGATGACCGTGCCGGTGCGGCCGGCCAGCAGTTCGGTGACCGGCGCGCTGCCGATGACGACCCGTTCGACACCGCCGTCCAGTGCCTCCCCGGCCGCCCGCAGCTTCTTGCGCATGCCGCCGGTCGCCCCGCGGTCGCGGAAGCCGGCCGCCGCCTCGGCGGTGATCGAGGACACGGGTTCGCCGTCGATCAGCAGGTGCGTGACGTCGGTGACGAGCACCAGGTCGCCGGCTCCGGCCGCCGCCGCGACGGCCGCGGCCGCCCGGTCGGCGTCGGTGTTGACCTCCTGTCCGGCGCCGTTGCGGGCCAGCGGGGTGACCAGGTGGCTGTGGCCGGGCCGCAGCTCGCCGAGCAGGCTCGCGTCGACCTTGGTGATCGGGCCGACGAGGTTCTCCAGCTCCACCAGCTCCTTGCCGCGCCACCACCAGCGCTCGCCCTCGCCCGCGCCGACCAGCCCGTCGCTGCCGATCAGCCGCTCGGCCGTCAGGCCCCGGGACTCCAGCCGGGTGACGACCTCCTTGCCGAGCTCCGCGCTGACGGTCCTGATGTCCTCGATGACCTCGGGCGTGGTCCACCGGCTCTGGTTGCCGTAGCGGTCCCGCAGGACCGCCGAGGGGTCGGTGTACCGGGCGCTGAGCCGCTTGAGCGGCTTCGACCAGCCGTGCACCAGGACCAGCGGGCGGACCCGGCCGTACCCGGCCAGGTCGTCCCACCAGTCCTCGGCGAGGGTGTCCAGGCAGCTGCCGCCGAGCTTGACCACCAAGGGCGTGACCCGGTTCGCGATGCTCATGCCGGCATCACGGGCTGCATGGTCAGCCCCGTCTCCTCCGGCAGCGCGAACCGCTTGTTGAGGGCCTGCACGGCCTGCCCTGCCGCGCCCTTGACCATGTTGTCCAGCGCGGCCAGCACGACGATGCGCCCGCCGTCCGGGTCGTGCAGCACGGTCACGTCGCAGTAGTTGGAGCCGAGCACCGCCTGCGGGTCCGGCACCGGGATCAGCGTCTCGGTGTTGCGCCGCACCCGCACGAAGCGGTGACCCTTGTAGAAACGGAGATACGTCCGTTGCAGCGTGCGCGCGTCCACCTCGTCGTCGGTGAACACATAGGCGCTGGCGAGCAGTCCGCGCACATGCGAGACGCCGTACGCCGACATGGTCAGCGACTGCACGTGGCCCGGTTTGCCGCGCTCGAAGAAGTCGCCGACCTCGGCCGCGTGCCGGTGCCCCACCGGTGCGTACGGCGCGATGGCACCGTTGCGCAGCGGGTGCAGATCGGCGGTACGCAGCTGGAGGCCGCCGCCGCTCGACCCGCTCTTGCCGTCCACGACCACCGTCTTCAGGTCCAGACCCAGTTCCAGGACCAGCGGGGCGAGCCCCAGGGTGATCGCGGTGGCGTAGCAGCCCGGCAGCGAGATCAGCGAGGCACCGGCCAGCTCCTCGCCGACCAGCTCGGGGACGCCGTAGACGAATCGATCCGCCAGGTCGGTCCGGCGCCGCACCTTCGGGTACCAGCGGTCGTGCAGCTCCGGGGTGCGGATGCGGAAGGCGCCGCTCAGGTCGAGCACACAGGGCACCCGGTCCGCGAGCCGCCCGGCCAGCTCGGCCGAGACCGGCGCGGGCGTCGCGAGGAACACCGCGTCGCACCGCTCGGCGAGTTCGGCGGGGTCCTCCCCGACCGGCTCGACCGTCAGCCCGCCGAAGTCGAGGCGCAGCCCCGGGTGCAGCTGCGAGGGCCGCTTGCCCGCACTGGACGAGCCGCCCAGGAAGGTCAGTTCCAGCTCCGGGTGCTGGACGATCAGCCGGATCAGCTCGCCGCCGGCCAGCCCGGAGGCGCCGACGACACCGACGCGGATCATCCGAGGACCTCCCGCACATGACGGCCGACCGCCGACGTGACGTCCACGCCGGTCGCGGTGGCCACGCCCCGGAAGGCCGGCGCGTGGTTGACCTCGTTGACGACATAGCCGGACGTCGTCTCGAACAGGTCGACGCCGTAGATTCCGCTGCCGAGGACGTCCACGACGCTGTCCACGATCTTCAGCAGCTCGGGCTGCTGGTCGACCGACTGCGTGCGGTTGCCGAGGGCCGCGTTGTTGCGCCAGTCGGCGCCGCCGCTGACGAACCGCGCGGCGGCCACCAGCTCGCGGCCCACGACCAGGCAGCGGACCGAACCGCCCTCGACGAACGGTTCGAGCAGACAGGCCTGCTCGAAGGCGTGGCCGAGGTCCTCGACGTAGTCGTACACGGACTGCGCGGTGTCCGAGTGCCGCAGCAGCGTCACCCGCTTGCCCATGCCGCCGAAGACGGGCTTCAGCACCAGTGGCAGCGAGAACTGCTCCAGCGCCTTCTCGAAGTCGCGGCGGGAGAGCACCAGCCGGAAGTCGGGCACCGGCACCCCCGCCGAGCGCAGCAGCGTGCGCAGCGCCAGCTTGTTCTCGCACGCGTGGATCGCCGACGCCGAGTTCAGCGTGGGGATCCGGGACGCCTCCGCGAGGCTCGCCAGCAGTCCGCCGCGGGTGTAGCTGCGGCTGCGGACGAGCACCGCGTCGTAGTCGCTGATCGAGTCGGCGTCCGGGTCCCCGAGGCACAGGGACTCGTCGTTGACCCACTCGATGTCCAGGTCGAATGCGCTCGCGGCCTGCATCAGCTGGCGTTCCTCCCAGCCGACGCGATCCGCGACGATGGCTACCTTGCCGCCCATGACAGGTCACTCCTCCGTGCGCCCGGGGCGCTCACTGGCCCCAGTCGCGGAGCTGGACCTCGACCATCTGGAGGGAGAGCGCGCCGTCGTCGATGTCCTCGACCCGGAGCGTGAGCATGCACTCGGGACAGGCGAGGGTCTCGCCCTTGATCATCGGAGGGGTGGTCAGATCCGTCTCGCACTCGGGGCAGGCACCGGTGAGGGTGGTGGACATGTGTGGTCTCCAGAACGGTTGGCCGGGCCCGTGCGGCCCGGATGCGGTTCGCGGTGCGCCGAGCGGACTCACAGGGCCCGGAACTCGACGGCGGACTTGCGGACGTCGTCCGCGTTGAGCAGGGGGTTGCCACGCTCTTCCTGACGGGACGTCAGCCACGTCGTGAAGGCGTCGAGGTCGAGGTCGTCGGCCTCGCCGGCCAGCGCCCACTTGACCAGCGCCGGGGTGAGCCGGGAGCGCACGCGCAGCTCGCGCGCGTTGCCGACCAGCTCGGCGGGCAGGGTCTCGTAGGCCTCCGGGTGGCTGAGCTGGCCGGGCAGCTCGTACGCGAAGGCGTGCGGGGTGGTCGGGCCGGACTGGAAGGCCTCGCCCAGCCCCGCGCCGGCCAGTGCGACCCGGGACAGCTCGGTGAGGTGGCTGAGGTCGAAGCGGGTGTCACGGTGCACGACCCGCAGCGAGGTGAGCAGTTCGGCGAGCGGCGCGTTGCCGCCGCGCTCGCCGATCCCGCCGACGGTGGCGGAGATCCACCGGGCGCCGGCCCGCAGGGCGGCCAGCGAGTTGGCGACCGCCATGCCCAGCATGTTGTGCGAGTGGATCTCGATCTCGGAGCCGTCGACGGCGGTGAGATCGGCGATCTTCTCCTCCATCTGCCAGGGGGTGAGATACGCGACCGTCTCCGCGAGCCGGAACCGGTCGGCCCCGGCCTCGAAACCGGCGGTGACATACGGCACCAGCCGCTCCCGGGGCGTACGGGCGCCGTCCTCACCGCTGAAGGTGACGTGGAAGCCGCGGTCCTTGGCGGCCTGGATGGCCGCCTTGGCCACCGCGGTCAGCAACTTGGCGCTCGGCGTGCCCAGTTTGAGCCGGGCGTGCTGCTCGGACGTCGGGATCGAGAACATCACATGGGTCACCCCGAGCCGCAGCGCCTCGTCGAGCGCCTTGACGACCTGGTGCCGGTCCCGGACCACGACCAGGGACATGCTGCGCTCGGGTCCGACGGACTCGTGGACGGCGAGGATCAGGTCCGCGTCCTTCGACGCGGGCCCGGAGATCATCCCGACCTCGACCAGGTCCACGCCCGTCTTCACCAGCAGGTCGGAGATGACCGCGGCGTCCTTCGGGCCGAACTCCACGCCGGCCATGTGCGCGGAATCCCGGAGGGTCGCGTCGGAAATGTGGGGAAGCCCCTGAGGGAGGCCTCCGTCCTGCGTTGATACCGCCATCGCATTCACTCCTTTGGAATTCGCAGAGAAGCGGAAATCCGGTAAGTGGACGCAGCAGACGCCGAAATGCGAGTGCTGCGGTGGCTGTGCGAACAGCCTTCCGAAAGTGGGTATCCTGCGTCAAGGATCCGCGTGTCAGGGGTATGTGAGATATCGTCAAGCGGACGTGAGGGCAGGAAAGCGGCTCGGAAAGCAGGTCAGAATCCGGCTAATTCGTCGCGGAATTACTGACGCGGCCGCCCGGACCGGATTAGTTTCGATCCCCAGCGGCAGATACGGCAGATCTACGGCAGATTGGTGATCCGTCATGAGTCTTCCCGGGATACCCCGGCTCGGTGTCGTCGTCCCTCCGGAGAACCCGACGGCCGAGCCCGAGTTCAACCGCCTTGTCGGCGACCGGATGAACGTCTTCGCCGCCCGCTTCCCGGTGACCCCGGGCATGGGGCTCCGCGAGATGCTCGACACCTACAACGCCGTCCTGCCGAAGACGCTCGGTGACTTCGGCGGCATGCGCCTCGACGCCGCGGTCGTCGCCTGCAGCGCCTCGCACTATCTGCTCTCGCCCGAGGGCGACCGCCGGTTCTGCGCCGAACTCAGCGAGCGGGCCGGCCATCCGGTGCTGTCCTCGACGCGGGCGATTCTGGCGGCGTGCGCGGCACTGGGGCTCACCCGGCTCACCCTGGTCTCGCCCTACGAGCCCTGGCTGACCGAGACGTCCCGCGGTTACTGGGAGGAGGCCGGCCTGACGGTCGTCCGCACCGTGCTCGTCCCGGCGGGCGCCCCGGGAACGGCCGAGGAGCGCTTCAACCCCTACGAGGTGACCACCGAGTCCCTCCTGGAGCGCGTCCGCACCCAGGCGTTCGGGGACGACGACTCCGCGCTGCTGTTCACCGGCACGGGCATGTACACCCTGGCCGCGCTGGACGAACTCGCCCGCGAGACCGGCCGGGTGCTGCTGACCTCCAACCTGGCCTGCGCCTGGTGGGCCTCGCGCACCCTGGGCACGGCCGGCCCGCAGGAGGCGGGCCACCACCTGCTGCGACGGCTGGCCCGGCGGCCCGGCCCGGCGGTGAGCGCGGCATGACCTGGGCCGCGTCCCGTCCCGCGCCGGCCCGGCACTCCCAGGGCGTGCCCGCCCGGCTCACCGAGAGCGCGGTGGTCAGGCTCGCCGAGGACTGGTTCGCCGCCCTCGACCGGCGCGCACCGGTGGCCGACCTGCTGCCCCTGCTCGTCCGGCGTGGCCTCGTCCTGCACCTGCCCGAAGGCGTCTTCCGCGAGCGCGAGGGCTTCCGCAGGTGGTACGCCGCCGCGAGCCGCGGGCCGGCCGGCGGCGTCCACACCCTCGCCTCCGCCGACGTACGCCTCAACGACGGCCCCAGCGCGGAGATCCGGCTGGGCGTCGGCCGGCGCGGGAGGCGGCGGGCAGGCCTGGCACGACGCCGGGCGCCGGCCCATGACGTCCAGCAGATCTGGACCGTGGTGCGGGAGGAGGGTGCGGTGCGGATCCGGACGTGTTCGGTGACGGGGCTGTCGGCGAGGCCGCAGACGCCGGCTTGAAGCGTGACGGGGGTGTGAGGGCCCCTGTCCCCGTGCTGCCCCTGCTTTCTGGAGTTCCGTTCTTCTGAGACCTGCCGCCCCGTCACCCCCCTCCCGGGGCGGCTTCCCAAGGCACGGCCGCGACGTCTGGGCGAACGTCGCGGCCGTGCCGTTTCACTGTCGCCGGACGTGGGCGGCAAGCCGATGGGGGATGCGTACGGCCGGCTGGTGCGAGTCGGCCGGGTCCCGGAGACGGGGGCGGTGTCTCAGGACGTCAGTTCTTCCTCGCCATGGGCCTGGGGGTCGGTGCGGGGCTGGTCCGCCACTCCTCGGAGGACCACCTGCCAGATGTCGGAGAGCTGGGCCTCGGCGCCGTCGGTGCGGTCCTTGGCGTGGGCCGACATGCAGCGTGTCTCGGCCTCCGCGCCGGTGATGAGGTGGACGACGAGGGCGCGGACGGCCTTGATGTCGATGCCGTGGCGCAGGTCGCGTTCCGTGGCGCTGCCGAGGAGCCGTTCGACGGCGGGCAGCCAGGTGGCCGGCCAGTCGGCCGAGGTGCCGCGCCGCTCACGGCTGAGGCGTGCCGCCGCGCGCACTATCGGTTCCTTCTCCAGCAGCCGGGCGAGCTCCAGTGTCACGCCGACCAGCATCTGCAGCGGCTCGTCGGCGGTGGCGGTGACCTTGTCCAGCGCCGCGCGCGTCATCGAGCCGCCGCGCACCTGGACCGCGTCGGCCAGGTCGTCCTTCGTGGGGAAGTGGAACGTCAGCGCGCCCATGGAGATGCCGGCCGCCTTGCTGACCCGTGACAACGTTGTTAGGCCGTATCCGTCGCGATCGAAGAACTCGGCCGCCGCCTGCATCAGGGTTTCCCGCGTGCGTGCGGCTCGCTCCTGCTTCACCATGGTCCGTCTCCAGAGATTCGCCCACTGTGGGGCCGTCGCACGGTCCGATGGGGACCGGACACCGCACGCCCGTCCAACTCATCGACAGCCGGCGTTCCTTCCCGTTCCACGCATGTGTTCACATGGTGGACCATGTTCATTGCGACAGCGAATTCTCGCCAGGTGTCGCGAGATCGCCCATGGGTGGCGGAAGTTGATCGCACGCGTGTGCGTGAGCACGTATGTCCTTCACTCGCTCGGACGCCCAAGTGATCCGTTCCCTCGCGCCGATTAGCTTATGCACAATATCAACACCGGGTAGGCGTAGGCGGCTTCGCCTTCATGGCGCGATCGCGCCCCATCCGGGGATGGCTGCTTCTGGCTCCCTGCGACTCCTGTGAGGTCACCGGCCGACTTGGCAAAGGTGCTGACAACTCCCACAATAACAAAGAGAACGTTCGTTATGGTTTTGGGGTCGCCGTCGCACCGGTCGAGCCGACGCCGTCACGCGACCACGGGGGTGCGTCTTGCCAGGAGGGAACGCAACATGACGGAGCGCCACACCACTCCGGATCCTCGGCCGGCCCTGTTCGTCGAGCCGGTGCCGGAGTTCGCGGAGACCCTGTTCGGGTACCTCCCGCGCGCCGACCAGCGCCGCTGGGCCCGCGTCTACCTGCAGGGCCTGCTGGCCGCACCGGGCCGTAAGTCGATCCGGCACCTGGCCGCGGCGGTCTCCGGTTCGCCCACCGCGCCGCAGTCGCTGCACCAGTTCGTCAACGCCAGCCCCTGGGACTGGGCGCCGGCCCGCCGGGAACTGCTCGGCTGGGCGGAGCGGCGGACCGCCGTCCGGGCCCTGTCGATCGGCATGGCCATCCTGCCCAAGCGCGGGGAGCACAGCTGCGGGGTACACCGCCGGTTCGTGCCCACCCTCGGCCGTACCGTGAACTGCCAGCTCGGACTCGGCCTGTTCGCCTCCTCGGAGGTGGGTGACCTGCCCGTGGACTGGCGGCTGGTGCTGCCGCCGCCGTGGGACGAGGACGCCAGGCTGCGCGAGCGGACCCGGATCCCGGAGTCCGTACGCCACCAGCCGCTGTGGGCCCACGCGCTGTCCCTCGTGGAGGCCGCGGCGGCCGACGGGGTGCGCTTTCCCGTCGTCGCCGACCTCGGCGACTGCCCGGACGCCGGTCCGCTGGCGATCGTGCTGCGCCGGCGCGGGCACGACTTCGTGACCTCGGTCCCGGCGAACCTGCGCGTGCTGCCGGCCGACGCCGACCCGGGCACCCCGTCGGCCGTCCGCCGGACCGACGTGCCCCCGCAGGGCGGCACGTCGGCGCTGGCGTTGCTGCACCGGCGGGGCGGCCGCGGTCCGGTACCGGTCCGGCCGCTCGGGCCCGCCCGTCCCAGGACCGCCCAGGCCCGGTCCGCGCTGGCCCGGTTACCGGGTACGCGTCAGGTGTTCCGCCTGTTCACCGAGGTTCACCCGGCCGAGGACCAGCGTCCGCAGGTCTGGATCACCAACCTCCTGGACCGCCCCGCGGACCACCTCCTCGGCCTGGCCCGGCTGAGCCGCGGCACCCGTCGCGCCCTCGACCGCCTGGAACAGGACTTCGGCATGCTCGACTTCGAGGGCCGCTCCTACCCCGGCTGGCACCACCACATGACCCTGGTCTCCGCGGCCTGCGCCTATGCCACCACGACCCGGTCCCGCGACCCGGCACGGGAGATCGCGTGACCGCCCTGACCCACCCCGGGCGGCACGGGCGGGGCACCGGGGGTCCCGCGCCGAGGGAGGAAGCCCGCCCCCGCCGGGGCCGCGGCCCCGCTCGGTGACCGGAACACCGGCCCCGCGCCCCCGCCCCGGCCCGGTCGCCGCTCCGACCGTGGCCTCCTCGCGCCGGCCGCGAAACACCCTCTCCCGTCACCGCACCGCCGACCCCGCCGGCGCCCGATCGCCCCCCCAACCCACCGTCCGGTCCGTCCGAGGGAGTCAGTGAGCCCCATGGTCAACGTCCTTGTCGTCGACGAGCACACCGCCGTGGCCGAATCCACCGTGCACGACCTGCGCCGTCAGGGCTACGACGCCCAGAGCGTCGGCACCGGAACAGCCGCCCTGAAACTGCACCTGGCCGCCGACCTGGTGCTGCTCGGTCTCGAACTGCCCGACATAGACGGCCTGGAGGTCTGCCGGACCATCAGATCGGTCAGTGACACCCCGATCATCTCGGTCACCGGCAGGGACACCGAACTGGACCGCGTCCTCGCCCTCCAGGCCGGTTCCGACGACTGCGTGCCGAGGTCCTGCGGCTCCCGCGAGGTCATGGCCCGCATCCAGGCCGTGATGCGCCGCGCCCGCCCGCGCTCGGCCGGCGCGAGGACCCTGACGGTCGACGGTCTGCGCATAGACGGAGGCTCGCGCGAGGTGCGCCTGCACGGCGGCACGGTCGACGTGACCGCCAAGGAGTTCGACCTGCTCTATCTGCTGGCCTCCTGTCCGGCCACCGTGGTCTCCCGCCGCGAGATCATGACCCAGATCTGGGAGAGCGACCGAGTGGCGTCGAGCCGCACCCTTGACACCCACGTCAGCAGCCTGCGGGCGAAGCTCGGCGGCGACTGGATCGTCACGGTGCGCGGCGTCGGCTACCGCATCGGCCGCGGCCGGCCGGACCCGGGCGCCTCCGGCGACCTCGCGGGCTCGCCCACCGGCCCGCCGCCGCGCGCCCGGTCCGTGGACCGGCCGCCGGAGCCGATACCCACCGGCCCGCCGCCCCCGTACTCCTCGCCCGCCGGCATCCTGCCGGACCCCGCCGCTCCCGTCACCGGTTCCCTACCCGCGACCCCCGCACCGGACGGCACCCCGCCCCACCTCCCGCAGCTACTTCGGCAACTTCCCGAGGTCGCACCCGGAACCGAGACCTCCCTTACAAACCGAACAGTTGCTATGTAATCTCGGGGGCCAGATCGCCCGATCACCGGGGTGGCCCACGCCCCGCCGTCGGAGGCACCCGCTCCGCAGCGGTCCCGCCCCACCCTCCTCCCGAGCGCCGTCCAGCGCCCGCCGGTCCCGTCGTACGCGTGCGGTCGCCGCAGGCCGCGGCACGCCCGGAGGCGCAGGACGTACCGATCGCAAGGACTGTGATGACGGACATGACCACGGCACCCGCGGCCGAGACGGACGAGCAGCGCTCGGCCCGCTTCGAGCGGGACGCCCTCGTCCTGCGGACCCCGCTGTACGCCCAGGCCATGCGGTTGACCCGGAACCCCGCGGACGCGGAGGACCTGGTGCAGGAGACGTACGCACGGGCCTACCGGGGCTTCCACCGCTTCCATCCGGGCACCAACCTGCGGGCCTGGATGTTCCGGATCCTGAAGAACACCTACCTGACGTCCTACCGCAGGAAGCAGACGGAGCCGCGCTGCACGCCCACCTCCGAGTTCGAGGACTGGCAGCTCGTGAGCGTCGCCTCGCACACCTCCCGCGGGCTGCCGTCGGCCGAGGCCCAGGTCATGGAGCTGATCCCGGATCCCGAGGTGAGCCGGGCGCTGATGGCCATCCCGGACGGCTTCCGGGTCGTCGTCTACCTGGCCGACGTCGAGGGACTGCCGTACGAGGAGATCGCGACCCTGGTCGGCATCCCGGCCGGCACCGTCAACTCCCGTCTGCACCGCGGCCGCAGGCGCCTGCGCACGCTCCTGGAGGGCCACCACGGCCTGACCGCCGGACCGTTGGCCTCCGAGGAGACGACCTAGGACCCGCCCGACGCCCCTCGGGCGGGTCCTTCCGCTACCGACCGCCATTCCGACCGGTGCCGCAGCGCGGCCAGACGTACGAAGGTGTGAGTGACACCCCCATGACGACCCAGACACCCACCAGCGCCCCGCCGGTCGCCGAACCGGCCGGGAGGCTGCCGCTGTCCGCGCTGCTCGCGCTGGCCACGGCCGTGTTCATCACCAGCCTCACCGAGACGCTGCCGGCCGGACTGCTGCCGGCGATCAGCGCCGATCTGCACGTGAGCGAGTCGGCCACCGGACAGACCGTGACCGTGTACGCGGTCGGGACGGCGCTCACCGCGATCCCGCTGACCGCCGCCACCGCCGGCTGGCGGCGCAAGCGGCTGCTGCAGAGCGCCGTCGCGGGCTTCGCCGTGGCCAACACCGTGACGGCGCTGTCCTCGGACTACCCGCTCACCATGGCCGCCCGGTTCGTCGCGGGCGTGGCGGCGGGCCTCGCCTGGGCGCTGCTCGCCGGATACGCCCGGCGCCTGGCCCCGCCGCATCTGCAGGGCCGGGCCCTGGCCATCGCGATGGCCGGCATTCCCGTCGCGCTCTCCCTGGGCGTGCCCGCCGGAACGTTTCTCGGTACCGCGGTCGGCTGGCGTACCGCGTTCCTGACCATGACCGGGCTCACCGTCCTGCTGATCGGCTGGATCGCCGCCGCGGTCCCCGACTTCCCCGGGCAGCGGCGCGGTGCCCGCGTCCCGATGCTGCGCTCCCTCACGGTCCCCGGCGTCAGCCCGGTGCTCTTCGTGACGCTGGTCTACGTCCTTGCCCACACCCTCCTCTACGCCTACATCGCGACGCTCCTCGACGACCTCGGCCAGGGCGCCGCCACCGATCTGGTGCTGCTGGTGTTCGGCGCGGCCTGCCTGCTGAGCATCTGGGTCGTCGGCACGTACATCAGCCGCCGGCTGCGGGGCCTGACCGTGCTGTCCGTGCTCCTCATCGCCGCGGGCGCCGCGCTGTTCGCGGTGCCGGCCGAGCAGCCGGCCCTCGTCTACACCGCCGCCACGCTGTGGGGCCTGGGCTGGGGCGGTGTCCCCACGCTGCTGCAGACCGCCGTGGGGAACGCCGGCGGCGACCAGGCGGACGGCGCCCAGGCGATGCTCGTGACCCTGTGGAACGTGGCCATGGCCGGCGGCGGGGTGGCGGGCGGCATCCTGCTCGACACGCTCGGCGCCGTCTCCCTGCCGCGCGGCCTGCTCCTGCTGCTGGTCCCCGTGCTCGTGACGGTCGTCGCAGCCCGCACGCACGGCTTCCCGGCGGCGCGCCGCGGCGGCGCCTGAGAGCGGCGGGCGGAAGCGGGCGGGCTCGGCAGAGCGGGCCGGGCCGCCGGAGAGCCTCGCCCGCGAGGACACCGGACTCCACGGCCGGCAGCGGCCCGTGGCGTCTGGTGTCCTGCGGTCACTTCCGGGTGCGCGTCACACCCGTCCGGTCAGCGCCCGGTCCAGCCCCCGTCCACCGCCATCGCGGTGCCGGTGACGAACGAGGACCGGTCGCTGCACAGCCACACGGCAGCCTCCGCCACCTCCTTGGGTGCCGCCATCCGCCGCTGCATGGAGCGGCCGACGAAGGGCTCCTCCAACTCGGGCTGCTCCTCGAGCACGTCGTTCATCAGTTCGGTCCGGGTGCTGCCGACGATCAGCGAGTTCACCCGTACCCCGCGCTGTCCGTACTCGTCCGCCGCGGCCCGGCTCAGCCCCACCACCGCGTGTTTGGCGGCGATGTAGGGGGAGGCGGTCCCGGTGGCGATCACCCCGGCGACGCTGGCGGTGTTGACGATGGAACCGCCCCCGCCCGTCGCCAGCATGGCCGGCACCTCGTACTTGAGGCAGTTCCACACCCCCCGCAGATTGACGTCGATGATCTGGTCGAACACGGAGTCCTCGGTCTCGTGCAGGGGAGTCCCCGCGGTCGCCCAGCCCGCGTTGTTGAACGCGCCGTCCAGCTGCCCGTACGTGTCGACCGCGGTGTCCACCGCGCACCGCACGTCGTCGGGCCGGACGACGTCCCCCGCCACCGCGGTGGCCCTGCCGCCCCCGGCGGCGATCTCCTTGACGAGCACCTCCAGCATGTGGGCACGGCGTGCCAGCAGCACCACCGCGGCTCCCTCGGCGGCGAACAGCCGGGCGGCGCCCGCCCCTATGCCGCTCGACGCCCCGGTGACGATGACGACTTTTCCGTCCAGCATTCCTCGTACGCTCATTCCCCGTCCTTAGGCCGCACCGCGCGCCCATGACGCCCTGATGCGTCGTGTGCCGCGATGATGTGCGCAATTCGGATGTTGTGCGGATCCTCATGGGTGTTGCGGTACTGCACCGGTGCGTCATCGCACCGGCCTGCCGGGGCGGCGAGGGGATTCCTCAGGTCTCGCGCCCCGGAGCTCCGTGCCGGGCCCGGCGGCCCGGCCCCCGGGTCAGGCCAGGGACTGTCCCCCGTCCACGGTCACCACGGACCCGGTCACATAGGCATTGGCCATCACGAACACGGCGGCGGACGCGGCCTCCTCGGCGGTCCCGTAGCGCCCGAGCGGCAGATGGCTGCCGGCGGCGGCGACCGCGGCGTCCGCCTCGTCGGGGTGCGCCTCGGCCACCTTCAGCCGGCGGCGCAGCGGTGGGGTGTCGACCACGCCGGCGCGGATCGCGTTGACCCGGACGCGGCGGGCCGCCAGTTCGACGGCGAGTGCCCGCACAAGACCCTCGCAGGCCGCGGCCGAGGCGATCGCGGCGGCGGCGCCGGTCACCGGGCGCACGGTGTAGATACCGGACGTGAGAGTGATCGACCCGCCGGCCGGCAGGCGTTCGGCGGCGACCCGGGCGGCGGCGTAGCCGCCCCAGAACCGTACGTCGAAGGCCCCGTGCGCCCGCTCCCGGTCCGCGTCCGCGAGCGGGGCGCGGGCCGCGGCGCCCGCCGTCACCAGGACGTGGTCCAGCGGCCCGGCCCGGTCGAAGACCTCGATGAGGCGCGTCTCGTCGGTCACGTCGGCCGTCCAGGACGTCGCCACGGTCCCGTCGGGCAGGTCGGCGGCGGCCGCCTTCAGCCGTGGTGCGTCCCGGGCGACGAGGTGCAGGCGCGCCCCGCTGCCGGCGAGCAGGCGTGCGGCCGCCAGGCCGATGCCCGAACTGCCGCCGAGGACCAGGACGTTCTGCCCACAAAGAGCCGTGGGCAGAGGGGTACGGAACGGGACGGGCCTCGTAGTCACACCGACCTCCGGGACGCAGGGACGTACATGCCGGGACGAGCGATTTCGGCCATGCCCGGCAGGTCACCGGGCTTGCTGCTTGCGGCAGTTCAGGGCGTACGGCCCCTCCGTCGGCCCAAGCGCCGTGGTGGGCACGGCAGATGGGCGGACGGTGTGCGGCGGCCGCGGGGAGAAGGAGCCCCGCGGCTCACGCGGCGAGCGCCGTGGCACGCCGGACGCTCACCTTGATCTGCTCCGCCGTCCGCGTGACGGCGACGCCGGGGATCAGCAACTCCCACATCTTGACGGTCCGCTGCGGCAGGTCGGACCGGCGGTACAGCAGGTCGGAGTAGAGCTGGACGCCGGTACACGCCCCGACCAGGAACTCGGCCACGTCACGCGGGGAGACGTTCTCGCGCAGCTCGCCCTTCTCCTGCGCGACGGTCAGGCACTCCTCGAAGATCTTCTCCCATGCCGAGTACGACGAGGCGTCGCGGAACTCCAGGTTGGACTGCTCGACGGCGAGCCGGACGCCGGCGCGGAGCATCGGATCCCGCTGGAGCTGGCGCGACCAGGCGAGCGTGATGTCCACCGCCCGCTGCAGTCCCGTGGACTCCAGGAACGGGACGATGGTGTCCGGTTGGCCGTTCATGACCTCCCGGGCGATGGCTTCCTTGTTCGTGAAGTGAAAGTAGACGGCGCCGAGGGTGACCCCGGCCCGTTTCATGATCTCCCGCATGCTGGCCCCGTTGTACCCACGCTCGTCGAAGACCTCGGCGGCGGCGCGGATGATCTCGTCTCGTGTCCTGATGGCGCGATCCTGCTTGGGTTCCGGCATCGAACATCCGGCCTCTCTCGACAAACAAAAAGAACGCACGTTATGTTACTGGCCTCGGGCCTGATTGGCCAGCGTCCGAGGCACTCGACGTGGCTGAAGTCACCGTTTCTGGGGAGCCTGATGACTCACACCGCCCAGCTCAGCTCTGCCCTGCCCGCGTTAGCGCACTCGGTCGCCAAGGAGGACGTCCACAAGCGCGACGCCGACGAGGTCCTCCTGGTCTGCTGGGAGCGCACCGGTTCGGACACCTTCACCGTGGTCGCCGTATGGCCGTCCGACCACTGCTTCTACCAGACCGTGAACGGCCTCTACGACCCGCTGCTGTTCATCGAGACCGTCCGGCAGAACGTCCCGCTGATCTCGCACGTCGGCTACGAGGTCCCGTTCGGCCACCATCTCATCTGGCAGGACCTGACCTGTGAGGTCAGCCCGGCGGCCATGCAGGTCACCGACGCCCCCGCCGTCATCGAACTGCGTATCTCCTGCTCCCAGGTGACCCGGCGCGGCTCCCGCCTGGCCGCGCTGACGATGGACATCGTCGCCCTGCGCGACGGGGTCCATCTGGGCACCGCCCGCGCCCGCTTCACCAGCAACCCGCCCGCGGTCTACCGGCGGCTGCGCGGTTCCCACGCCGATCTGGAGCAGTGCGTCGCCGCGGCCCTGCCGCCCGCCGCGCCTCTCGACGCCGGACGCGTGGACCGGGCACGGGATTCGGACGTCGTGCTGTCCGACTGCGACTTCGCCGGCCGCTGGCTGCTGCGCGGGGACACCTCCCACCCGGTCCTCTTCGACCACCCCGTCGACCACGCCCCCGGCATGCTGCTGCTGGAGGCGGCCCGCCAGGCGGCGCACGCGATGCCCACGACGCCGGGCCTGGCCCCGGTGCGCTTCGACGCGAAGTTCTCCCGTTTCGTCGAGCTGGACGTCCCCTGCTGGATAGCGGCGGAGGCCACCAGCCCGGACCTGACCGGGAGGCCGAGTGTCTCGATCACCGCCCTGCAGGCGGGGGAACCCGCCTTCACCTGCTCGGTGGCCTGCCACACCTCGGCGCTGTCGCACGCCGCCTGAGCAGCGCGGTCCCGTACGAAGAGGTGGACCGACCCCGTCGGCGCGTCCACCGGTGCGGCCGGCGCGGAGGGGGTCCACCGGGGGTGCGGCGACGGGATGGGGGGCAGGGCGCCACCGGGCGTACGCGCGCCCGCCTACGCCGGGAGCACCGGGGCGGAGGAGCACCGGGGTGGGGGAGTACCGGGGTGCTCGTGCGACCCGCCGGCCGTCCGGTCCGGCGTCCGCCGTAGATCCGTCGCGTGCGACGCAAAGAAGGGCGACGCAAAGAAGTTCAACGCAAAGAAGACGTCGCTTCTTCACACCGGCACGGCCCGCGCCGAGCCCGGCAACCGGGCCGGTGTCCGGACCGTGCCCCCGGCCTCGGAGAGGCCGCCGCACCGGACCCGCACAGTTCCGCCGCGCCGCTGACCAGTGGTCCTGCAGGCCCGCCACCGGCCTGCAGGACCACGCGAGACACCCGGACCTCCGGCTCGACCGGCTGCCACGGATGGAATGAGAAACACCCACCGGAAGCCGACGCGTTCTCAGCACGACCGGCCACCACGCGGAGCGGACCCTCCGTCCTGCCCTCCGCCCCGCCGAAAGCCGTCCGCCACTGAAGGCGGCGTCTCTCCCGTGACACTTCGACCCGCGCCGAAGCCACTGACTCCTAGCGTGGAGAGAACGTTCCGGGGAGCGCGCCACCTCCACCGTGAGGCGCCACCCCCCGACGTCCTGAGAGAACCGGAGGGATGCCATGGCAGACCGTCAGCGCCTGGTCGCCGAACGGACCGACGAGAACTACTACTGGGAGCGGGTCAAGCGGAACCTCGGCTGGCTCGGCGACACCGAGGAGGAGCAGCGCGCGCGGCAGCTCAGGCTGCGCGACGTGACGATCGGTGTGGCCGGCGTGGGTGGCATCGGAGGTGCCACCGCCGAACGGCTCGTCCGCATGGGCGTGCGGAACCTGAAGGTGGCGGACCCGGACACTTTCGAAGTCTCCAACATCAACCGGCAGTTCGGCGCGACGATCGGCAACGTCGGCCGCAACAAGGCCGAGGCCGTCGCCGAACTCGTCTACGACACCACGCGCGACGTGAACATCGACGTCTTCCCCGAGGGCATCTGCGAGGCGACCGTCGACGAGTTCTTCGAGGGCTGCGACTATGTACTCGACAAGATCGAGCTGTACGAGATCGACGCCCGGTACACACTCCACCAGGCGTTCCGGCGTTCCGGACAGTGCCGGTTCATGATGCTGACGCCGGTCTTCGGGCATCGCACGTTCTTCTTCAAGTGGACGAAGGACTCGATGACCGCCGAGGACTACTTCGGCGTACCGCAGCACGAGCCGATGAACGAGAAGAACGCACGTCAGCTCATCAGCCGCTTCATACCGGAGATGCCCGACTATCCGAGCCGGGAGATGCTCGACGAGTGGTTCGTCCACCGTCGGGAATGCCCGATCTTCGCCGGTACCCCGCCGCTGGCCCAGGGCATGCTCGCCTCCCGGCTCGGCCAGGCGATCACCGGTCTGGACCGGTTGCCGGGTGCGGTACCGCTGCCCGTCACCCCGGGCTACTCCATGATCGACACCCAGAAGTGGACCATGAAGACGGTGGAGGGCGAGTGGTGGTGAGGACACTGGCGTCGCGCCCGCGCCACGCGGCCAGTCTGGCCGAGTGGACGGAGGCCGACTACGAGGCCTTGTTCGACCGCGCGGCCTGGCTGGAGGCACAGCCCCGGGACGTCGTCTCACGGATGGCGCCCGGACTGCTGGTGGGCACCGCGTTCTACCAGAACAGCACCCGCACCCGGCTCAGTTTCGAGGCCGCCGCGCATCGGATCGGCGGCTCCGCCATCGGCTTCGCCGATGTCACGACCACCCGGGCCGGGGATTTCTACCGGGAGACCCTCGACGACACCGTACGGGTGCTCGGCTGCTACGTCGACGTGCTGGTCCTGCGGCACACCGACGACGACGCGGCCCGACAAGCGCTCCAGGTCAGTCCGGTACCGGTGATCAGTGCCGGCACCGGCGAGCGGGAGCACCCCACCCAGGTGATGCTGGATCTGTGGACCATACGACGGGAACTGGGCACGCTCCGTGGCGCGGCCATCGGTTACCTCGGTGATCCGGGCTGCCGTGTCGCCCGCTCCCTGGTGTACGCGCTGCGCGCCTTCGGCGCCGAGGGGCTGGTGTTCCTCGCACCCGACGACGCGACGCTGCCGGAGGACGTGGCGGACCTCATCGACGAAAGCGGCCTGTCCCGGCGTCACGTGGAGACCAGCGAGGAACTGCTGCGGGTCTCCGACGCGGTGTGCGCGATCCCGTTCGAGCTCTCCGACTTCCACCGGGGTGCGGTGCGCGACCACGGCCGCGGCGAGGCACTCGACGAGCGGTTCGTCCTCAGTCCCCGATTACTGCGCACCGTGGGGGCGGACGTACCGGTCACCCATACGGGTCCACGCGGGCCTGAACTGCCCCCGGAAACGGACGATTTGCCGAACACGCACTACTTCGACGGAGTCCGCCGCGGCGTGACGTTGCGCACTGCCCTGCTGTCCCAACTGGCCTGAGGCCGGCACCGCGTGACCCGGGACGGCGCGGACCCGCTCCGCCTCCCGAGCCGCTGATGCGCGCGCCGCGTGCGCGCCGGTGCCGAAGGCGCCGGTTGCCACGGTACCGGCGCCCGGGGACGCGGACCTGCTGTCCGGCGCGGCACCTGGCACCGGACCGGCTGCCGCACTGACGGACCCGGGTGCTCACCCGCCTCGACGCGCGGCGCGCGCTCCGCTCCGCGACGAAATACTCAGGGTAACGATGGAAACCATGAAGAAGACTCCCTCCGGAACCGGCCGCGGATATCAGGGTCTCGCCCCTACGACGGCCGGTCGGCGGCGCACCATCGTGCTGCTCGTGATGTGCGTCGGCATGTTTCTCGTGCAACTCGACGTGACCGTGGTCAACGTGGCCCTCCCGAGCATCGGCCGCGAGTTGGGCGGCGGTCTGTCCGGACTCCAATGGGTGGTCGACGCCTACAGCGTGACGCTCGCCGCGTTCCTGCTGGCCGGCGGCGCCCTGGGGGACCGGTGGGGACACCGCCGGGTGGTCGTCGCGGGGCTCGGGCTGTTCGGGCTGGCGTCCCTGCTGTGCGCGTCGTCCCCCGCCGCCGGCGTCCTCATCGGCGCTCGCGCGCTCCAGGGTGTCGGCGCGGCGCTGCTGCTGCCCGGCACCCTCGCGGTCGTCCAACGCACCTTCCCCGGCCGCGCGGAGCAGGCCCGCGCCCTCGGCATCTGGGCCGGGGTGTCGGCCCTGGCGCTGCCGGCCGGGCCGTTGCTCGGTGGGTTCCTGGTGACGGCCACCGGCTGGCGCGCCGTCTTCTGGCTGAACGTCCCGCTGGTGGCGGTGGCGGCGCTGGCCACTCTGCGGCTCGTGCCGGGCGGTGACGGCACGCCGGAGCACCGGATGGACCTGCCGGGCGCCGCGCTCGCCGCGGCCGCCCTCGGCTCCATCGTGTACTGCGCGGTCGCGGCGGGAGGCGACACGTCGACCGTGACCGTCGCCGTGGAGGCGTTGCTCTCGGCGGTGCTGCTGGCCGGCTTCGTCTGGCGGGAGCGGGTCGCGCCGGCGCCGATGGTGCCGCCGGAACTGTTCCGCCGCCGGGCGTTCTCCGGTGCCAACGCGGTGGCTGCCGCGATGAACTTCACCGGCATCGGCGCGGTGTTCGTGGTGACGCTGTACATCCAAGGGGTCCAGCACCGCGGTGCCTTCCAGGCCGGCCTCATGATGCTGCCGCTGTTCGTTCCGCTCGCGGCCGGCGCGCCCCTCACCGGACGTCTGGTCGCTCGCTTCGGGCCGCGACCACCGATGCTCGCCGGGCTGCTGCTGGGCGTGGCGGGCTCGCTCTCCCTGCTCGCGGTGGCCCCGGACAGCGGCTACCTGCTGCTGGTTCCGGTCCTTGTCGGCCTGGGCGCCGGTATGGGCCTGCTCACCGCCGCGGTCGTGGCGGCGGCGCTGCGGGCCGGTCCGGACGACCGGCCGGGCCTGTCCTCCGGGGTCAACAACACCGCCCGGCAGGCCGCCGGGGCACTCGGCATCGCGGTGCTCGGTTCACTGGTCGGCGACCCGGCCGCGCACGGGAGCTTCCGCGCCGGACTCCACCAGGTGGGGCTGCTGTGCGCCCTGCTGTGGGCGGCGGCCGCGCTGCTGACTGTCTGGTCCGTCCCCCGGCAGGGAGCGGAGGACACCTCGGCATCCTGACCCGGCGGCGCCCGCGCCCCCCCGACACCGCGCTGACGCACGGCTTTCGAGCCCTCGCAGCGCCGGGAGCGCCGGTCCCCGGCGTCGGTCCCCGGCTTCGGTCCTCGACCCCGGTCCTCATGCGCACCGAACGGCCCGCCGCACGCGGCACGTCCGGCGGGGCGGCGTCGGGGTCCGGCCACGTCCGCGCCGCGAACCGGTGGCCGACGTTCCGGCCGGCCGGGCGGGCCCCGCCGTCGGCTGAACGGCCCCCCCGATCGGTCGCGCGGCGCCGGGCAGGAACGGCTCGGTGCGGACGGAAGGAGCACCGGCAGCACAGGCCTGCTCAAGTCGGGGCTGACAATCGTAAAATCCGGCGACTCATTGTGTGTTCCCCGCCCAGCGTGGTAGGCGCGTCCAGGCGGAGTAACGCCTGGATGTGCGAACGGTTTCCGGGCGGTTTCCGCCCTCCGTCCACGGGAGAAGACGAGGAGCCGAGGAGCCGAGCCCGTGCGTGATTTAGCCGGTGACGCCAACTTCGTAGGTCCGGCCGCCCTGATGGGCGACCCGACCAGAGCCCGAATCCTGCTGTCCCTCCTGGACCGGCAGTCGTTGGCGATGTCGGAGCTGGCGGCGGAAGCAGGGGTCGCCCAGTCCACGATGAGTGCTCACCTGTCCCGGCTCGTCGACGGGGAGCTGCTCACCGTCCGCAGCGAAGGGCGGCATCGCTACTACAGCCTCGCCTCCGCCGACGTGGCCAGTGCCCTGGAGTGCCTGGCCCGGCTGTCGCCACCCTTCCAGCCGAACTCGCTTCGCTCGTACCGCCGTTCGTCTTCGCTGAAGGCCGCCCGCAGATGCTACGACCACGTGGCGGGAGACCTGGGCGTCACCGTCATGCAGGGGCTGCTGGACCGGGGGGCGATCACCCGGACGGGCAAGGGACCCACGGCCTACCGGGTCACCTCGGCCGGCCGGGACATGCTCGGTGACATCAACGTCCGCGACACCGGCGGACCGCCGGCCGTCGTACGCCACTGCGTCGACTGGACGAGCGACAGATACCACCTCGCAGGTCGCGTCGGGGCGGACATCCTGTCCGCGTTCCTGGCCAGGGACTGGGTGACCCAGGAACGCGACAGCCGGATCCTGGCGGTCGGACACGAGGGGAAACGCGGCATCGCCCGCTGGCTCGGGACGACGCCGGAAAGGCTGGCCCGCTCATGAGCACGCCGGCACCCGGGCAGCGCGAGTCCCGCCGCACGCCCGTCGGCCGACTCCGGATTCGGATGCTCACCGTCCCACCGCTACGCGGACGCAGCCCCCGGATGTTCCGGTAGCCGCTCCTCTCGACCGCGCCGGGCGGCGGGCGGCGGAGCGCAGGCCGAGCCGGCGCCTCCTGCCGGCTACATCGTGATGGCCGATCCGGAGGGAAGCGAGTTCTGCCGGGACTGACCGACGGGGAACCTCACCCCGGTGAGGTCTTCGGAGACGGCCCACAGCCGCTGCTGGACGGCTACCTCGTACGACTGAGGGCTGGAGGTGACCAGCCGGGGGTGGCCCTTGACCTCGTTGCGCCCGCCGGGACCGTAGTACTGGCCGCCGAGCGCGGCGGGGTCGGTGGCGGCGCGCAGGGTCGGCAGCGCGCCCATCGCCGGCGTCTGGGTGATCAGCGGCGCGAGCCAGGTGACGGGCAGGCGGAGCGCGGCGGGGGTGTTGCGGGCGAGTTCGGTGTTGGACATGCCGGGGTGCGCGGCCACCGCGACGGTGCTGCCGTGCGCGGCGAGCCGGCGCTGCAGCTCGTACGTGAACATGAGGTTCGCCAGCTTGGACTGACCGTAGGCGGCGACCCGGCTGTACGACCGCTCCCACTGCAGGTCGTCGAAGTGGATCGCGGCCCGGATGCGGTGGCCGGTGCTGCTGACCGTCACCACGCGGGAGCCGGGCACCGGCAGCATCAGGTCCAGCAGCAGCCCGGTGAGCGCGAAGTGGCCGAGGTGGTTGGTGCCGAACTGCATCTCGAAGCCGTCGGCGGTGGTCTGCTTCGGGGTGTACATCACGCCGGCGTTGTTGATCAGCAGGTCGATCCGGCCGAGCCGGGACCGCAGCGCCGCCGCGGCGGTCCGGACGGAGTCGAGCGAGGTCAGGTCAAGCTCCTGTACGGTCACGTCGCCGGTCATGCGGGCCGCGGCCCGCACGCCCTTCTCGACGTTGCGCACGGCGAGCACCACGGACGCTCCGTGCTCGGCGAGCGCCTTGGCGGTCTCGTACCCCAGTCCGGTGTTGGCGCCGGTCACCACGGCCACCCGCCCGCGCTGGTCCGGAATGTTCGCTGTCGTCCACTTCTCGCCCATGTCAGGCTCCCAGCCGTCTAACGTACCGAAGGTATCTTGTGTCGTCGACGTTAAAGTACCTTCGGTATGTTGTCAACGTACCGAAGGTACTTAATCTAGACTGGCGATCGTGACTTTCCAGCGGGCGCGAACCGAAGAGCAGCGGGAGATCCGCCGACGGGCGATCCTCGACATGGCGTCGGCGATGCTCGACGAGATGCCCGTGGCCGCGGTCACCCTGAACGAGCTCAGCCGCCGGGTAGGCCTGGCGAAGCCCAACGTGCTGCGCTACTTCGAGTCGCGCGAGGCGGTGCTGCTGGAACTGCTGGACCGCTTCCTGCGGGAGTGGCTGACGGAACTGGCTGGCGAGTTGGCCGCCGGCATCGACGAGAATCTCCCCATGGCCGAGCGAGCGGCAGCGGCGGCCGACATCCTCAGCCGCTCGCTCTCCGGCCGAATGGTGCTGTGCGAGCTCTTCGGCGCACAGGGCAGCGTCCTGGAACACAACGTCTCCGTCGAGGTCGTAGCACGCTACAAGCGCGCCTCCCTGGACCGCCTGGCAACCATGACCGCCCTGATCCGGAAGTACCTGCCGGAGCTGGGGGAGAACGCGACCCTGTTCAGCCTGCAGACCATGGTCATGGCCGGCGCGCTGTCGGCGTACAGCACGCCCCCACCCAGCCTGCAGGCGGCCTACGAGGCCGAGCCCGACCTGGCCCGCTTCCACCTGGCTCTGAAGGACTCCTTGAAGCAGGCCCTGACCGCAACCCTCCTGGGCGTGCTACCCCGCCGCTGACCGGCGCTGCACCGAACAGGCCGAAACCTCTGTACCTCTCGCGCTCCGACCGGTGGAGAGGCCGGGGTGCCCAAACTCGGGCCACCGGCTCCGACCCCGGCACCCGGCGCATCCGCGGCATCGCCGCCCAGACCCTCCGGCCGGCCTTCCAACTCGCCCAGGCCAATCGCCGCAGGACCGACCGCTGGTGCGCACTGCCGGGGCTGGTACCTGCCCGTCACCTTCGGCCGCGTCGCGGACGAGCGGAGAGCCCCCGACGTCAGAGGTCATCCTTGCCCAAGAGGGAAACAGCTCTGCTGTAGGCGTCGACGGCTTCCTGGTGCCTGCCTGCGCATGCCAGCGCGCGAGCAAGGTTGTACAACACCCTGCCCTCCTCGGGGTGATCGCCGACCTCCCGCTGGATGTCGGCCGCCTCCGTGTGGGCGGCGACGGCCTGTTCGAAGCTGTTCAACCCCTGGAACGCTGCACCGAGGTTGTTCAGCGCCTCGCCCGCTTGGGCGCGGCTCCCGTGCTCTTTGAGCAGGGGAATGCAGGTCCGGTAGGTGTCGACGGCCTCGCTGAACCGACCCGACTCCAGGAGTGCGACTCCAAGGTCGAAAAGTGCCTGGCCCTCGTCATGGGGGGTGCCGACGTCCTGGGAAAGGGCCAACTCCCGCCGATGGACGGCGATTGCGTCCTCGGGCCTGCCGAGCCGGGTCAGGGCTCGGCCGAGATTGCCGAGGGCCTGGCACTCGCCGTACCGGTCACCGATTTCCTGGCAGATCTTCAGGTCTGCCCGGTGGGTCGCGGCTGCCTGCTCGTACAGCCCGAGATCGGAGAACACCGCTCCCGCGTGGCCAAGGGCCATGGCTTCGCCCTGGCGATCACCGGCCTCCTGGAGTGCTGTGCCGGCACGCAGGAGAGTCTCGACCGCCTCCTCGATCCTGCCGACCTGAGCGAGTGCCGCTCCCAGGGAAGCGAGTACCCGGCCAACCGGTGCGCCCGCTTCCTGAAGGCGGGCGAGGGCTCGGCTGTGGGCGTCGATGGCTTCCTCGAACCGGCCCATCTGCGCAAACACGTCCCCGATTTCGTGCAGCGACCCGCCTTCGCGTCGGCGGTCACCGAGTGCTCTGGACAGGGCCAGGCACTGCTCGCACGCCGCGATGGCTTCCTCGAACCGGCGGGCCCCGGCCAGCGCTCCCCCAAGGTTGCCGAGCAACGTGACTCGCGTGCGCTCCACGGCCGACAGCGCACTGGCGACAGCGTCGGGACTCATGGCGTCGGCTTCGTGCCGGGGCATGCGGCCACCACCGCCGGCTCGCCCGTCAATGAACTGCAGGATCCGTGTCACGAGCTCGAGCGCGGAGCGTGTCACGGTGATCCAGTCATCGAAGTACCGGCGTTGGCCGAGGAAGCGGGCGAGGCTGAGGGCGAGATCGATGCGCAGGTGAGGATCGACGGCGATATCGGCCTTGGTGGCCATCGCAACGAGATTGAGGTGTTCGGCATCCAGCCAGGCGAGTGCCTGGACGGAGTTGGCGAACCGCGGCACACCGCGGCCGTCAGGATCCAGATGAGAGTCAGCGGCCCCCGCGGTGACCTGGTAGTAGGTGCAGAGCCGGGTCAGCGCCGCGCCCCGGTCGTCGTCCTCGGCGAGCCCGAGTTCCTGAGCGTAGAGCCGGACCAGGTCGTGCAGACGCCAACGGCCCCACACGCTGCCGGGTTCGATCAAATGGGCGCGCGCGAGGTCCTGCAGGAGTTCCTCGACCGCGAAGTGATCGCCCCTTGCCAGATGGGTGGCCGCCGCAGAGGAGATGTCGGGCCCGGTATTGAGGGGCAGCAGCCGGAGGAGACGAGCGTGGTCGTCGTCGAGGGCCTGATAGGACAGGTCGAAAGCGGCGCGCACCGCGCGGTCCTCGTACCGCAAACGCTGCAGGCGAGTGTGGGCTGCTTCCAGCGCCTGGCCGAGAGAGGACAGGGGCCGGGCAGGACTGTCCGCGAGCAGGGCGACAGCGATCCGCAGGGCCAGCGGCAGCCCGCCGCACAACCGGGCGATGGCGGCGGCGTCCTCAGGCGTGTCCTGCACCCGGTTCTCACCGCGACCGCGTGCATGTCGCAGGGCCTGGTCCAGTAGTTCGATCGAGGCGCGCTCGTCCAGGACTCCCAGGTCGTGGAGGCGTGCGTCGAGGTCGAGGGTATGACGGGAAGTGATCAAGCACGCGGTGGCGCCGTCGGTGGGCAGCAGCGGACGGGCCTGCTCGGCCGCAGACACGTTGTCGATGACCACCAGCACCCGGCTTCCCTCCTCGGCGAGGGCGGCCAGTGCGCTACGGAAGAGACGGGACTGGTCCTGCAAGGCCACGGGGATGTGCTCGCTCGGGACACCCAAGGCCCGTAACAACCCGTCGAGGGCGCGCTCCGCCGGGAGCCGGCGTTCGGGATCGTATCCGAACATGTCGACGAACAGGACTCCGCCGGGGAACCACCCATCGGCCTTCAACGCTCGTATGGCGGTCTGCACGACGAGCTCCGTCTTGCCGATTCCCGCCAGCCCGGCCACCACCGTGACAAGTACCCGCTGCTGCGGAGAAGCGGGTGCCAGTTCCCCGAGCAGTTCGGTGACCTCCGTCTCGCGGCCGGTGAAGGTGGGCGAGGCAGGGGGCAGGCCGGACAGCGCGGGAACGATCTCCCGAGGCAGTCGGACGTTGACGACCTGCCCCTGGATCACCTCGTGGAAGAAGACGCCGCCACTGATCTCGTTGTGCACCGCTGAGCCCGCCTCGCCATGTCCGGAGGCATCGTCCACGCCGGTCAGCTCCGAGTCCCTGGCCCGTGGGGTTCGGCAGCGGGTCGGGGCGTCGGAGCCGAGGTGAAGGTGTGACCGGAGAAATCCCTGCCCTGTTGGACGGGGCCGTGGAACGTGCCACCGCTGATCTCGTTGTGCACGTCGCCGTCTGCGGTGCGCACGAGCTTCGCCTCCTCGTGCCATGCCTGCAGGTCGGTCCGGAACTCCGGCTCCAGCGCTGCCCGCACCGCGAGCGCGAGGCTCAGTGCCTGGGCCCGTGCCGTTTCCCCGGGCGCCCGCATCAGCGCCACCAACTCCGCTTCACCGGAACTGACCGCGCCGGCTTGTTCCCTGTCCCGGCGGCGCAACGGCCGGTGCACGAGCGCACTGAGCCCCGCCCATGCCTGCCTGCCGATCTCTCCACCGGCGCCACCCGCCAACGCCGCCAGCAACTCCACCGATACCGGATCCACCGCGCACCCCCGAATTTGCTACCAGCTATCACGCTACGGCCAACTACGTCCACAACAAAGGGTGTTCGGGCACTGCACCCTCAAGTTCCGGCCACGTCTTCGGCGGTGCCTGCTGCGCGTTGGTCCGCGGTCTCCATCAACTTCCTTCCTGTCGTTGAGTCCGCGCCCCCAATACCGGAATCCCAGCCAGCGGCTTCTGTTCGACTCCCGGATCGGTCGAACGCGTCCTCGGAAGCCCAGCTCCGGTCTCGCTGCCGGGCCGGTGACACCCCCGTCGGTGGACAGCCGGCCCTCCGTCTGGCCCAACGGCCACACCTACCTCGGCGCCGGAATCGATGACACAGCCACCGCCCTCACTCACCTGGGTGCCCGCGAGTATGACCCATCCACCGGCCGTTTCATCTCCGCCGACCCGGTCATCGACATGGGCGACCCTCTCCAGGTGAACGGCTACGCCTACAGTCACGACAACCCCGTGACCCACAGCGACCCGACCGGTCTCTACGACCCGGACCGCATGGCGTACGAGCGGGAGCAGAAGCGGCTTATGAACGACAACCCGGGCCTGCACAAGCCGCGTGCCAAGCCACCGGTCGTGGTCAACTCCGACCTGCACAACATCCTGGCCGCCATCTACATCCGCGATCAGGGCACCACGGCAACGGGTAACGGAAAGGTCGCCACGGAGGACTTTCTTCTCGGCGACCTCGGCCCGACCGCATACGCCCACGCGGGTCCTGCCTTCCGTACTCTGATGACCGAGTGCATGACGGCGGAGGGAATCGAGGTCCCCGAGAGCTGGCGGGCGTGATTTCCGCTGAGCCGCTTTTGGGTGACGCCGTACTGGAGAGGCAGTGCTTGGCCCGCGCTCGCCAGTGCTGGCCGGTCTGCCGATGCCGCAGACAGCCGACGGCCGCCTGGTCCTGGCGGTCGGCGTCAGCAACTCGCTCCGCCCCGACGCGCCGACCAGCGCGGACCGTCTGTTCTGCCACGTCTACGGCAACGCCTCGTACATCGTGTCGTGCCGGTGCTCGGCCACCAGCGTGAAGTCCAGCGGCGAAGTCACCGGACCGTCCGCGCACAGCAACGCGTCGACGAACTCGAACAGTTCGTCCCCGCCCGCGGTCAGGCGGTCGAATGAGATGCCGTCTCGTTTGGTTCGGTAGGTTGTCGGTCGTGGTCTCGATCGTTGAGCGGCTGGTGCCCGATGAGTTGTGGGAGCTGTTCCAGTGGGTGGTCCCGGAGGTGCCGTCCCGGCCTCGGGGCGGCGGTCGGCGTCGGCACGGTGACCGGGAGGTGCTGGCTGCGATCGTGTTCGTGGCCACGTTGGGCTGCACGTGGTAGCGGTTGTCGTCCGCGTCGTCGGGTCCGTCGGGAGCGACGGACCATCGGCGCTTTGCCGAGGACTTCCTGCGCGAGCGGACGGCCCTGGAGAACCCGCCGGGTGCCCACGCCCCCGCTACCGAATCGGGGGGCCGCCCGCACGGCAAAGCCACCCCAGAGGGTGCGAACGTACTGGTCAGCAGTCCTCTTCTGCGTGAGCGGATGGTGCGGCACGAGCCGTCACGAGCTGCACCGCGCATCACAGCGCACATACTCTGACCAGGCAAAACCGGATCGATCATGATCGCGGATCATCATTCGTCATGATCTTGCAGGCCCTTTTTATCCATTGACTGTGAGTTCGAGTCCCACAGGGCCTACGGGAGGTAGGCGGGGGTATGGCCCTCGACTTGCTCAACAGTGCCCGGGCGGCTTCGGTCGGCTCGGGCGCTGTTTCGTTCGGTCTCCCTGCGCTTCCCAGTCCGGCCGGGGTAGGTGTTTGCCTACCTCAAAAGTAGGTTTCGGCCCATGGTGCTTGCCGGCCCCCTCGCAGCAGCATGATCTCCAGGACACAACGCGTGGCCTGGATCACGAGACGGGGGGCGGATATGTGGCCGTTTCCGGTGGACGGGGCGGCGCCCTGGCCGGCGGGCGTGCTCGTGGTGTTGACCGCGGTCTGCGCTGTGCTGGCATTCAGGGCGGAGCAGACGCGGGACCGGCCGTGGCGTGCCGCGCGACCGGCTGGGCGGATCGGGTGGCCGGTCGTGGCGGGGCTGGTGGGTACGGCGGCGTACGGCAGTGTGCCTGCTCTGCTGTTCGCCCTGCACAACTCCGCCGGAGGGGCCGGCTACGTCGTCACTGTGCCGGAGCTGCAACCCGACGGGCTGCTGCCGGCGGCGTTGCTGATGGCTGGCCTGCTGGCCACCGCGCTGCTCGCCTCGGCGAGCGTGCCCAGACGGTGGGTAATGTCCGTGGTCGGGGCGGTGACCGGGGAACTGCTGGAATGGACGTACTGGCTCACGCATTCTTCTGCCGGCTATGGGCAGACACTGCTGAATGTTCTGGTGGGCTGTGTGAGCGTCCCGGTGCTCGCCGCCTTCGCCGGTGCGGCTTTGAGCCGGCTGGCGAGCGGCATGCCCGCGCGTCTGGCCGCAGCCGACGCGTCGGGGTCCGCGCGCTGGGCCCTGCTGTTGCCCGCCGTCGTGGTGATGACCGGTGACCTGCTCGGCCTCGATCTGTGGCAGTCCGCGTCGCCGGGCACCGGGATCGGGCCGGCAGTGGTGGGTTACCTGGTGGGACTGGCGCTGTTGGCGGCCGCCGTGGTCGGGCTGGTGCGGTGGCCCAGGGCTGCGGCGAACCTGGCGGCCCTGGGGCTAGTGGGGATCGGGGTGTACGACGTCGCCCAGAGCGGGTTCGGGCAATCCCTGGTGGTGGTGAAGAAGTTCGGCTCGCCGCGCGGGCCGGCGCCGTTGCTCCCCGTTGAGACGGCTCACCATGCGTCGGTCCTCGGCGGGATTCAGGGGGCGCTGGTGCTGGCCCTCGGGCTCTGGTTGCTGCCGCTGACCGTGTTGCCGGATGCCCGGCGGCTGTGGGGGCGGGAGCCGGATCCGGCGCTGGCCCGGCGGGTGCGGGAGCTGACCGAGACGCGGGCGGAGGCGGTCGGCTCAGCGGCCGCGGAACTGCGCAGGATCGAGCGGGACCTGCACGACGGCGCACAGGGGCGGCTGGTCACCATCGGGATGAACCTCAGGGTCGCCGAGGAGCTGATCCACAGTGATCCGTACGAGGCCGCCGCGCTCGTCGTGGAGGCCCGCGTCGCCTCAGCGGCGGCACTGGAGGAACTGCGCGGCCTGATCAGGGGGATGCACCCGCCGATGCTGGCCGACCGGGGCCTGGGGGAGGCGGTTCGGGCGCTCGCGCTGGACCTGCCCCTGCCGTGTGAGACTGAGATCGACCTGCCCGAACGGCTCGCCGCCCCGCTGGAGTCGGCCTGCTACTTCGCCGTCGCCGAGGTGGTCACCAACGCCGTCCGGCACGCCTCGGCGCACGGCCTCCAGATCCACATGGCCCGGACGGACGGGCTGCTGCGCGTCGAGGTGGTCGACGACGGGGTGGGCGGCGCGGATCCCGCCCGGGGCACCGGGCTGGCCGGGGTGGAGCGGCGGCTGGCGGCCTTCGACGGCATCCTGGCGGTCAGCAGCCCGCCCGGGGGGCCGACGACCGTGGTCATGGAGGTGCCGTGCGCGTAGTCGTCGCGGAGGATCTCTTCCTGTTGCGCGAAGGGCTCGTCAGGCTCCTCAAAGCACGTGGATTCGAGATCGTGGCGGCCACCGACAGCGCGCCGGGCCTGCTCGGTGCGCTGCTGGAGTTCCGGCCGGACCTCGCGATCGTGGACATCAGGCTGCCGCCCACCCACACCGACGACGGGCTCCGTGCGGCGCTGACCGCCCGGGAACGGATGCCCGGACTGCCGATCCTGCTCCTCTCGCAGTACGTCGAGCAGATCTACGCCCAGGAACTGCTCGCTGACCAGGCCGGAGGAGTCGGCTATCTGCTCAAGGACCGGGTGTTCAGCGACGACCAGTTCGTCGACGTGATCCGTACGGTCGCCGCGGGCGGCACGGTCATGGACCCCGAAGTGGTCACCAAGCTGCTCGGCCGCCGCGGCCACGCCGAACGCGAACCCCTCGCCAGACTCACCGAGCGGGAACGCCAGGTGCTGGAGCTCATGGCCGAGGGACGCTCCAACAGCGCCATCGCGAACCGGCTCTTCATCAGCGAGAAGGCGGTGTCCAAGCACAGCACCAGCATCTTCACCAAGCTGGAGCTCGCCCCCTCCGACGACGACAACCGTCGCGTGCTGGCCGTGCTGGCCTACCTCATGTCCGCGCCGCATGACGGCCGCACTCCACCGAGCCACTGAGCTGATCAATACCGAGATGTTGCCGGGCCGGCGGCCCAAGCGCCGGGCGTAGCCCGGTGCTGCCCAGAAACCCGGTGCTGCCGCAACCCCAGGGAGGGTCCGTGACAATCACGCCGTTCATGAACCAAGGAATGACGCGCCGTCGCCTGCTCGGAGCCGCGCTGGCGGTCGGGGCCGCCGTGCCGATGGGAGTCGCACGCCCGGCTTGGGCGGCTTCGACCGCCGCGGGCCCGGTGCGGCTCACCCTGCCCGTGCCCACCGGGCCGTACCCGGTGGGCACGGTGCCCATGCATCTCGTCGACGCTTCCCGTCCGGATCCAGTGGCCGGCCCCGGGCAGCACCGCGAGCTGATGGCCAGCGTCTGGTACCCCGCACGCAAGGCCGAGGACCTGCCGCGCGCCCCCTGGATGACCCAGGGCGCGTTGCGGGCGTTCCTAGCAGACGCCGGCTTCCCCCTCGACCCCGCCCTCGGCCCGCTCACCGCCGGGCACGTGGGCGCGCCCGTGCACCGTACGGGCCACCGCCTGCCCGTCATCGTGTACTCGCACGGCTCGGGCAGCCACCGCGGCGACCACACCATCATGGTCCAGGAACTCGCCAGCCACGGCTACGCCGTGGTCACCGTCGACCACACCCACGACACGTTCACCGAGTTCCCCGACGGCCGGGTGGTCACCCCGGACGATTTCCCGATGTACCCGAGGGACTTCGCCGCGGACCTCCGGTTCCTGCTCGACTGCGTGGAGGAGCTCGCCGCCGGGCACAACCCCGACGTCGACGGCAAGCCACTGCCCCAGGGCCTGCTCGGCGCCCTCGACCCGCGGTGCATCGGCGCATTCGGCTGGTCAAAGGGCGGCACCGCCACCGCCCTCACCATGCTCGCCGACCAGCGCGTCCGCGCCGGGCTCAGCATCGACGGCCCGATGCAGCCGACCATCACCGCCGACCTGGACCGGCCGTTCATGATGATGACCGCCGTGTTCACCCGGGCCGCCATGCCGGACGTCGAGGAGTTCTGGACGCATCTTCGCGGCTGGCGGCTCGACATCCAGGCCGACGGGGCCATCCACAACTCATACGGCGACAACGCGACGCTGATCCCGCAAGCGGGCAAGATCCTGGGGATGACCGACCAGCAGATCCAGGACTGGATCGGCACCCTCGACCCGGCCCGGGCCGTACGGATCCAGCAGGCGTACCCGCTCGCCTTCTTCGACCTGTACCTGCGGCACCGGGGGCAGGGACACCTGCTCGACGGCCCGTGCGCGGCCTTCCCGGAGGTGAAGTTCCTCCAATGAGGCGACGGCCGCGTCACTCCCGGTCGGCTCGCCACCATGGCAACCAACATCTCCTGCTGTCACGGACTCCGCGTCGGCATTCGTGCGCGGTCGGATCCTGCTTTGGGACTGATATGTGTGTACTGGTCAAACCCACGGTCTGCGTGAGCGATGCGTGAGCGGATGGTGCGTCACGAGCCGTCACGAGCCGCACCCCGCATCACAGTGCACATCCTCTGACCAGGTAAAACCGGATCGATCGTGATCATGGATCATCGCTCATCACGATCTTGCAGGCTCTCGTAATGCGTAGGTCTCGGGTTCGAACTCTGATGCTCTGCTCGGCCAGTCAGGACTGGTTCATGACCATGTGAGGTTTGCTGCGTTCCATGTACGAGTGGTGGCATCGTCGTTGAGGAGCGTGTCTGCGAACTCGGTGACCTGCCGGACGACGTCAACGAAGCGTTCGGGGTAGAGCCCGTTGCGGCGGGACCCTGTCGGCGGCGCCAGGCGGCGTAGGAGGTCTGGCGACGTTCGCCGAGGTCGGTGATGGTGGTGCTGAGGGGTTTCAGGGTGATGCCGCGGTGTGAGGCGGTGGCGGTCAGCGCGGTGGTGAGTTCCTGGCCGTCGAGGTCGTTGAGGGTGAGCAGACGGTAGAGGTCGCCGTAGTCGCGGTGGCGGGTGTTGAGGCCGCCAAGTGAGACGGCGGTGGAGAGTTTCTCGGCGATGACGGTGGCCATTGGGCAGCCGAAGATCTGGAAGTCCTCCTCCGTGAGTTGCTGTAGGTAGTCGATGAGCCGGGGGCCGGGCGTGACGGGGTCGCTGAAGCCTGGGCGGCCGTCGTCGCAGGTGATCTGGCGCAGCGCATCCGGTGGCGCACCCTGGGGCCCGGCCGAGGGGCCGGACGGCTGCTGTGGATGTGCGAGCGGATGGCCACCGCCCCGCTCGCATCCGACCTCGTTCCCCGCATGTGGCGCGCGGCCCGCGCCCGCGGCGTCGACGCCCCCGACTGGAGCGGCACGACCCCGCCGGGCGACTGCGCCCTGACCCCGGAGCGCTACTGCGCGCTGCTCGCGGAGCGCGCCACCGGAGTTCGCCTCGATCTTCAGGGTGACGCGGTCCGGGTGAAGGCTTCGCCCGGGGCGGTGATCCGGCTGTGGAACGGTGCGACCACCACGCTGCACATCGTCGACGGCGAGGAGACCGCCCTGCTCCTGCCGCCGGACGATCCGTCCGACTCGTCGGCGGGGCGCAGCGGGGCGGTGGCCTTCACACGCGGGGACCGGGTGGGGACGGGGTGGCTCGGGGTGTACGCGGCGATCCGCACCTGAGCCGGCCGTCAGATGGATTCCGACGGCGGTCACCGCCCGGCAAGGGGTGTGAGAGCGGCGCACGGTAGCACAGGTCGCGTGAGCCGGGGAGCGGGTTACACGCGCCGGCCGGGGTGCGGCAGACTGGTGCGGAAGCCTGGCTGTCCGGCCGGGGCGAGAGCGTGTATCAGCTGACGCCGCGTGTGCCAGCCGCAGCAAGGAAGCCGCCAGATCCGTGAGTGACGAGTTCGACGCCCCAGGGTCCTCAGCCCCGGAGCCTGTCGACGAGGGCGCGTTCGGTATCGACGCGTTCTCCGTCGACGACCGGCTGCGGCTGTTCCACTTCGCCGCCGCCGAGAAGCGGCACGAGTATCTGTGGCTGCTGCGGGCCTTCGACCGCGGACGCGCCAACTACCAGGTGCTGCTGCACGCTTCGGACGCGGTGGGGCTGCTGGAGCGGCTCGCCGCCGACCATCCGGCCGCGGGCGCCGTGGGCGGGGCGGCCGGTGTGCAGCCGTTGCTCGACGCACTCGCGGAGTGGCGGGTCCTGGACCGGTCCTACGACGGGACACGCGCCGCGAATCTCGCCGAGTACCGCAACCGGCACTACGTGTACCAGTTCACGCAGGCCGGGTACCGGGCGTACCGGGCGGTGGAGGACGTGCTCGGGGCGAGTCTGGAGGACGCCCAGCTCTCCCGCCTCGTCTTCCCCGACATCCTCGGCGACCTGCGCGCCCTGGCCGAGGCCAACGCCGCGGGCGACGGCGAGGAGGTGTACCGCAAGCTCGGCCGTCTCGACTCCGTGCTGAACGAGATGGCGCAGCGCGCCGCCCGTTTCTACCTCATGCTGGGCGACCTGGCGCGCACCAACGACACCCGGCCCGAGGTCTTCCTGGCCCACAAGGACACCCTCCTCGCGCACATGCGGGAGTTCACCGCCGAACTCGGGCGCTACGCACCGCTGCTCGCCGAGGCGGTCGAGAAGGCGGCGGCCACCGGTGTGGAGCGGATGGTCGAGTACGCGGCCGAGGCGGACGACCGGCTCTTCCGCAGCCCCGCCGAGCGGCTGGCGGACTGGCGGCACCGGTGGGAGGGTATCGTCCACTGGTTCGCGGAGCGCGAGCACAGCGAGACCGAGCGGCTGCAGGACGCCACCGTCACCGCGATCCGCTCCGTCCTCGCCCTGCTGCGCCGGGTCACCGAGGCGCGCCGTGGTGGGGTGAGCCGGGAGAGCCAACTGCGTCATCTCGCCCAGTGGTTCACCTCCTGCGAGAGCGACGAGGACGCGCACGCCCTGTTCCAGGCGGTCTTCGGGCTCGGCGCACCCCGCCACATCGCCGTCCCGTACGCCGACCCCGAGCAGATCCCGTCCCGTGCGTCCTGGTGGGAGGCCGAACCGGTCGAACTCGCCCGCACCCTGGTCCAGTCCGGCCGCACCCCCGCCCTGCACGGCCCCGGCCGCATCGAACGCGACGACGACCGGCGGGCCCTGCTCCGTGCCGAGCAGCTCAGGGAGCAGGCCGAGCGCCGGGGTGCCGCGCACTCCCTCGCCTCGGACGGGGTGTACGGCCGGACCCTCGACGAGCCCGAGACACGGGCCCTGCTGGCCCTGCTGGACGTGGCCCTCGCCGCCCGCGTCCCCGCCAGCCGCCGGGTCACCGCTGCCTCCGGCTCCGCCCACGGGGCGCGGCTCACCCTCACCCCCGCCGAGGGTTCCACGACCGTGGACACCGTGCGCGGGCGTCTCCACCTCGACGGGCTGCGCCTGGAGGTCACCGCATGAGCGAGGTCGCCGTATGAGCCGCGTCATGGGCGGGGGCGCCGTATGAGCCGCGTCGCCGAAGGCGTCTCCCCGCTCGAACTCGCCGACTACCAGAAGGCGGTACGCCTCGTCCTGCGGCACCCGCTGATCACGCCGGGGTACCCGGACAAGACGGCGCTGGCGACCGTGCGGCGCTGGGCCGGGCAGCTGCGCACCGACCTGATGGAGGCACTCGGCCACCGGCTTGTCACCACCGCCGACACCGCCCGGCTCCAGCGCGCCCAGGACGGCCTGGACGCCACCCGCCCGGCTCTCACCCGCGTGGGCCGCCCCTTCGACCGCCGCCGCTACGCCTACCTCGTCCTCACCCTCGCCGCGGTCGGCCGCCACGGTGCCCAGGTGGCGCTCGGCGAGCTGGCCGACGCGGTCGCCGCCGACGCCGTACGCATCGACGGACTCGGGCTCGACACCGCACGCAAGCCCGACCGGGACGCCTTCGTCGACGCCGTCACCTGGCTCACCGAACGCGGCGCGCTCACCCTCGCCGACGGCTCCGCCACCGCCTGGGCCGGCGACCCCGAGCGGGCCGAGGCACTTTACGACATCGACCGGGAGATCATCCTCGCCGTCCACCACCCGACCCGCGTCCTGCAGCACCTGACCTCGGTCACCGCGCTCCTCGACTCCGGCAGCGCGCTGGGCCTGTCCGCGGGGCGGGCCGCGCAGCGCCGCGACCAGGCCCGCCGGGCCCGTCGGCTGGTGCTGGAGAACCCGGTCGCGTATTACGCCGACGCGGACAGCGAACTCCTGGGCCAGCTACGGGCCCCCGCCCTCGCCGAGGACCTGGAGCGGCTGACCGGGCTGACTGTGGAGCGGCGGGCCGAGGGCGTGGCGCTCGTCGACACCTCCGGGAAGCTGTCCGACATCCGCTTCCCCGGTGGCGGGACGGTCGCGCAGGCCGCGCTGCTCCTGGCCGCGCGGATCAGCGCCGCCGCCCAGCGCCAGGGACGGCACGCCCTCGAACTACTGCCCGCGCCCACCGCAGCCGAACGCCTCGCGGCGCGCGCCCTGCGTATCGACGCGGCCCTGCCGTCGCGCGGGCTGGTCGCCGAACTCGCGGAGCCGGACCAGGAACCGGTGAACGAGGAGCCGGCGTACGAGGCGTCCGGTGACGAGGGGCGGATACCAGGGGAGACCCGGTATCCCTTCGTCACGGACTCCTGGCTCCGGGGCAGACTCAAGGAGATCACCGCCGAGTACGGCGCGGGCTTCGCCGCCGATCTGCGCGGCGACCCGGACCGGCTGCTCGGCCAGGTCCTCGACCTGCTGGCCGCCATGTCGCTGATCGCCCGGGTCGACGGCGGGGCCCTCGCCCTTCCGATGCTCGCCCGCTACCGGGGGGTCACGGCCCGCGTGAGAACCCGCACGGCGGCCGGGCCGCCGAGCCAGACCGCCCTGTTCGCCGACGACACCGCCAACGAAACCGCCGAGGACCCGACTCCGTGAGCACCCCCGCTCCCACCCAAGCCCCCACCCCCTCCGCCCGGTTCGTCCCCACCCGCGCCGGGATCGTCAACCTGTGGGACTACCGGGACGAGGAGTTCTCCTTCGCGGGCGGCTGGCTGGTGCTGCGCGGGCCCAACGGGTCCGGCAAGACCAAGGCCCTCGAAGTCCTCTTTCCCTTCGTCCTCGACGGCCGTATCGACCCCAAGCGGCTCAACCCGTTCGCCGCCGAGGACCGCACGATGAAGTCCAACCTGCTCTTCCGCGGGCAGGACAGCGCGCTCGGCTACGTGTGGATCGAGTTCACCCACCGGGACACCGGCGAGGCCGTCACCTGCGGCATCGGGCTGCACGCCCAGCGGCACCGCGACACGCCCGCCCGCTGGCACTTCGTCGCCGACGGCCGTGTCGGCGAGGACTTCTCGCTCCTCACCCACGACGACCGGCCGATGACGAGGAAGCAGCTCGCCGCCGAACTCGGACGCGAGCTGATCACCTCCACGGCCGACTACCGCGCCGCCGTCGACCGGCGCCTGTTCGGCCTCGGGCCCGAGCGGTACGAGCAACTGCTTACCCTGATTCTCACGTTGCGCCGCCCGCAGCTCGCCAAGAACCTCGACCCGGCCAAGCTCTCCGACACCCTCACCGCCGGTCTGCGCCCCCTCGACGACGACCTGATCGCCGAGGCGGCGCGATCCTTCGACGACATGGAGTCCGTGCAGCGCACTCTGGAGGGGCTGGCCGCCGCCGACGACGCCACCCGCGCCTTCCTCGCGAGCTACTCCACCTATCTGCGCGTCCACGCCCGCAGCGCCGCGGACCGGCTCACCGCCCGCCGTACCGAGACCGCCGAGCGCGCCGCCGCGCTGCGCACCGCCACCGCGGACCTGACGTCGGCCCGTGAGCAGCAGGCCTCCGCCGAGACGCGCGCCGAGTCGGCCGACGCCTCGCTCGCCGCCCAGCGCGCCCGTCTCGAACAGCTGCGCTCCTCCGCCGCCTACCAGGCCGTCGAGCAACTGGCCGACCTGGAACGCCTGGTGCGCACCTGCGAGCAGACCGCCCGACAGGCCGCAGCTGAACGCGAGCGCCGTACGGCCGCCACCGGCCGCGCCCGCGCCGAGGCCGAACACGCCGCCCGCCTCGCCGCCGAACTCGACGCCGCCGTCTCCCGGGACGCCGCCGCCGTCGCCGACCACGCCCACACGGCCGGCCTCCCCTGGACCCCGGCCGACGCCGAGCCCGCCCGGCTCGCCGACCGCTCCGCCGCGCTCGCCGCCGCCCGCCACGAGGGCGTCCGGGCGGTGCGCGCCGCCCAGCAGGCGGCACGCACCGCCGAGCAGACCCGTGACCTCGCCCGGATCTCCCTCGACCGAGCGCAGGAGGCCGTCACCGCGGCCGAGACCGCGGAGACCGCCGCCGAGTCGGATCTCGAATCCGCCCGCGAACAGGCCCGCACGGCGCTCGGCCAGTGGGTGGAGACGCACGGCGGGCTGCTACCGGAGGAGGGGCGCGGCCTGCTGGCCCGTGCCCTCGAACTCACCGGTGAGGCGGAGGCGTTCACGCTCGCCGACGCCTTCACCGAGGCCGCCGCTCCCGCGGTTCAGGAACTGCGGGACACCCTCGCCTCCCTGCGCGCCCGGCGCACCGACGTCGAGCGCCGCCGCGCCGAGACGCAGGCCGAACGCGACCGGATCGCGGCCGAACACGACGACGCTCCGCCCCCGGCCCGGGGGCGCACCGCCGACCGGTCGTCCGGTGACGGCGTTCCACTGTGGCAACTCGTCGACTTCGATGACGAACTGACTGAGCGTCAACAAGCTGACCTGGAGGCCGCCCTGGAGGCGTCGGGCCTCCTCGACGCACTCGTCACCGCCGACGACAACCCCGTCGCGGCCGGGCACAGCGAGGGTTACCTCCGCGCCGGCACCCCGGTGAGCGGCCCGAGTCTGGCCGATCTCCTGAGGCCCGACGACCCCGAGAACCCGGAGGGCGGCGCGGCGATCCCGGCCGCCCGGATCACCGCCGTGCTGAGCTCCGTCGCCGTCACCGGTGACCTCGACACCGGGACACCGCAGATCAGCCCCGACGGCCGGTACGCGGCCGGTGTCCTGGTCGGCGCCCACACCAAGGAGCACGCCGAGTACGTCGGCGCCACCGCCCGCGCCCGCAGGCGTGCCGCCCGGATCGCGTCCTGCGAGGCGCTGCTGGCCGAACTCTCCGCTCAACTGGACGAGTCGGCACGCGCCGAGGCCCGTACGGACGCCGCCCTTGACGCGTACGCCGCCGCCCGCGCCGCCCTGCCTCGCACCACCGGCATCACGCAGGCGCTGCGCGAACTCGACCGGGCCGCGGCAAGGCTGCGCGCCACCCGCGACGCCGCCGACGCCGCCCAGGGCTCGTACGACGAGTCGGTGGCCGCCTGCTCGGTCGCCGAGCGCGTCCTGCGCCGCACCGCGGCCGAGCACGCCATCGAGACCGAACGCGTCGACGCCGTCGAGACCGCCACCCGCGCCTTCGAGACGGCGGTCCGCGAACTCGTCGCCCGCCGCCGCGAACACGCCCGCCAGCGCGAGGCGGCCGAGGCCGCCGCCGACCGGCTCGGCGCCGCCGCCGAGGACGAGGAGGCGGCGGCGGGCACCGAGCGCGCGGCGCGCCGCCGGCACGCCGAGGAGGCGGCGGGCCTTGAGGCCCTTCAGGAGGCCGTCGGGGCCGAGGCGCAGGAGGTGATGCGTCAGGTGCAGGAGACCGAGGACGGGATCGACGCCCTGGTGACGGAGACCGAGGCGGCCCGCACCGCCCAGCACACCGCCATCGCGGGCACCGCCGCGGCCGAGGCCCGTTCTACGGCCGCCGCCGAGGCCGGGGCGGTCGCCGCGGCGGAGGAGAAGGACACCGCTCGCTCCCTGCGCCCGTACGCGGCCCGGGAACTCCTCGACATCCTGCGCTGCCCGCCCGGCCTCGCCTGGCCCGCCCAGGAGGCCGACTGGGCGGGGGAAGCTCTTCCGCCGGCCGTGATCGCCGTACACGAGGCGATCCTGACCGCGACGCGGGACCTGACCCCCACCGAGAGCAGCCTCAAGCAGTCCGTCACCCGGCTCACCAAGGCCCTGGAGGACCTCCAGGCGCAGCTCGCCGCCGCCGGACAGGACTACCGGCCCGAATGGGACGGCTCCGACGGACTCATCCTCGTCCGCGTGGCCGACGAGGAGGGCCCGCTGCCCGTCGCCGCTTTCGCCCAGAAGATCTCCTCCCACCGCCGTGACCAGGCCGAACTGCTCTCCGAGTCCGAGCAGCGCATCCTGGAGGACGCCCTGCTCACCCGGCTCGCCCAGCAGATCCACGACCGTACGGTCGACGCCCGTGACCTGATCCGGCGCATGAACACCGACATGCGCAGGCGGACGATGTCCTCGGGGACGACGGTCGGGGTGAGCTGGCTGCTCGCCGACCACCTAGACGACGAACAGCGTGCCGTCTGCGCCCTCCTCGACGCCGACGCCGCCCGCCTCGGCCCCGAGGGTCTCGCCCGGGTGCGCACGCACTTCGCCGCGCAGATCAAGACCGCCCGCGCCCGCCACCGCGACCAGCCCTACCGCGAACTGCTCGCCGAGGTCCTCGACTACCGGCGCTGGCGGCACTTCGCCTTCCAGCTCGTACGTCCCGACAAGAGCGAGGAGCGGCTCACCCGCGCCCGGCACAGCCGGCTGTCGGGCGGCGAGCAGTCGGTTTCGCTGCACCTGCCGCTGTTCGCCGCCGCGCACGCCATGCTCAACTCCGCCGACCCGCACGCCCCGCGCCTGCTCGCCCTCGACGAGGCCTTCGCCGGAGTCGACGACACCGGGCGCGGCGAACTCATGTCGCTGGCCGCCCAGTTCGACCTCGACCTGTTCATGACCGGCTACGACCTGTGGGCCGCCCACGCCTCCGTGTCCGCCGCCGCCCACTACGACCTCGCGCACACCGCCGTCGACCACACCGTCTCCGCCCTGCTGCTCGTCTGGGACGGTGACCGGCTCCTGGCCGACGACACCGGTGACCTGACCGCCGCCCTCGGCTCGCCCGGCACCCGGCGCGTCCCGACTCCCGAGGAGGCCGAGGTTGTCGGCTGAGCGGCGGGAAAGCCATGGATACGACGAGCTGCGGGGCGAGGGATGGACGCGATTGCTCGCCGCCGCCCGCCGTCGGCTGGAGCGCACCGGCGGCGCGCTCGACGGCGACATCGGGCTCACGACGCCCAGCGAGGCCGAACGCCGTACCGTCATCGGCATCACCGGCCGCTACCGGCCCGAGACCGTCAAGCGTCTCGCCGTACCCCTGCGCGACCTGGACGGGTATCTGTACGACCGCTACGGCACCGGTCTCCTCCAGACCCTCGGCCGACTGCACGGCCCGCTGCGGGACCGGCCGGCCGAACGGGCCGGTGAGCAGGCCCGCCGGGAGCAGGCTCTGACGTCGGCCCACTCCAGCAGGCTCGCCGGGGAGGGATGGTTCGCCGCCTGGCTGGAGGGGATCGCCGCCGACGGCACCCTCACCCGTCTCGTACGGCGCGGGGACGCGCCGCTCCTCGACGCGGCGGTACGTGTCCTCGAAAGGCTGGCCGATGACGGGGAACGGATCCCCGGACCTGCGGTCGGCGCCCTGCCGCTGCCGGTCCTCGCCGAGTGGGCCACCGGTGACACCAAGGCCCTCGTCCCGGGCACCCCGCTCGAACAGCTCGTCCTGCGCGCCCTCGCGCGGCGTACCGGCGACGATGCGGCCGTACCGCGTGATCGGGCCGGGCGGCGCGCCTTGTGGGAGAGCGCCGGGGCCATCGCCGACGACCTCGCCAGCCAGGTACTCGTCCTCAACATCGGGGCCGAGGGCGACACCGTGGTCTGCGACTGGCTGCGCGACGCCGCCGACTTCGGCATCCCCTTCCGGCTCACCCTTCACCAGCTCGCCACCGACCCCGTCGTCCCCGCCGCCCGCACCGTCTTCGTCTGCGAGAACCCGGCCGTGCTGCGTGCCGCCGCCGGCGAACTCCAGGACACCGCCGCGGCCCTCGTGTGCACCGAGGGCGTCCCGTCCGCCGCCTGCCACAAGCTGCTGGGCGACGCGGTGCGCGCGGGAGCCCGGCTGCACTGGCGCGCCGACTTCGACTGGGCCGGCCTGCGCATCACCGCGGCCGCCATGGCCCGCCACGATGCCCGCCCCTGGCGTATGACCGCCGCCGACTACACGGCGGCACTCGGCGAGGGCGAGTCCACCCCGCTCGCGGGACCGCCCGCGGCCAGCCCCTGGGATCCTGGACTGGCCCTCGCGATGGAGGCGTCGGGCAGCGCGGTGATGGAGGAACGCCTCCTGCCCGCGCTCCTGTCCGACCTCGCCGGCACCTGACCCGGCGTCCGGTGGTGGTCGGATCGATCTGTGCACCACGTTGTGTCGTCCGGCATTCACCGGCGAGCCGGTGGCGGTTCCCGAGCCCTCGGGGGCCGACTGGAACGGCGCGTCTTCTCAGTGAGCGCCGGCTTCCGGTTCCGGTACGGGGAGTTCGTCGAGGTCGAGGGTGAAGGTGCGGCCGTCGGCCAGGGGGATGGGGAGCTTGCCCGTGCCGTACGCGCGGGTGTGTGCGGTGCTGTAGCCGCTCGCGGTGGGCTCGGTGTGCAGGACGACTTCCCGGGCGTAGGGATCCACGACGAGGTAGACGGGGATGCCGTACCGGCCGTACTTCGCGGTGCAGTCGTCGTAGTCCTTGCGGGCGGAGGACGTGGAGACGACCTCCGAGATCAGCAGGACGTCCTCGAAGCTGTACCGCTTGCCTTCCTTGCGCGCGTCCTCGCGCAGGACGGCCAGGTCGGGGGCGGAGTTCTCGTCGGCGGGGAAGTCGATGTAGACGTCGGAGGTGACCTTCGCATGACGGCCGAGGGCGGCGGCCGAGTCGATCTGCATCGACCTGATGGTGCTTGAGTGCTCCTCGCTCTGCGGGGTCATGATCACCTTTCCGTCGGCCCCGAACAGGACCGTGTAACCCTTGGGGAACTCGGTGTGCACGATCGCGTCGACACTCATGAACGGTGCTCCTTTCCCGTGTGCCGTCATGATACGGCGGTGAGCGCCGCACAACTGGGCGGAACAGCAGGTGGGCGGACCCGGCGCCGCGGGGTACGGACCTCTCCCGCCCGCCGTGATCGACAACGGCGCCTTCGACGCGTACCGGGAACATCACGGTCGACTCGAACACGAAAGGCAGCACACCGCCCGCTACAGCAGGACTTCGTCGTCGGCGCGCGACCACCACACGGCTGCTCACTCACCGCCAGACACATCCTGCATCCATGGTGCGGGCGGCGTATCCGGCGCTTATCGCGTGCCGCGAACCCGCAGGTCAAGAGCCTTTTTTCATGGGGACATCATGGGGACTTTTCGGGGACTTTCAAGTCTGTCCCAGGGACTTTCCGGGGACGTTCCGCCGCGTAAGCAGGGAAGCCCCCGACACCGCTCAAAGACACGAAAGCGCTGCTCAGGGCCCGTCCCCTCAGCATTCGATGATGTTCACCGCGAGCCCGCCCCGGGCCGTCTCCTTGTACTTGACGCTCATGTCGGCGCCCGTGTCCTTCATGGTCTTGATGACCTTGTCCAGGGACACCTTGTGGGAGCCGTCGCCGCGCATGGCCATGCGGGCCGCGGTGACCGCCTTGACCGCGGCCATGCCGTTGCGCTCGATGCAGGGGATCTGGACCAGGCCGCCGACCGGGTCGCAGGTGAGGCCGAGGTTGTGCTCCATGCCGATCTCGGCGGCGTTCTCGACCTGTTCGGGGGAGCCGCCGAGGACCTCGGCGAGGGCGCCCGCCGCCATCGAGCAGGCCGAGCCGACCTCGCCCTGGCAGCCGACCTCGGCGCCGGAGATGGACGCGTTCTCCTTGAAGAGCATGCCGATCGCGCCGGCGGCGAGGAGGAAGCGGACGACTCCGTCCTCGTCGGCGCCGGGAACGAAGTTGATGTAGTAGTGCAGGACGGCCGGGATGATGCCGGCCGCGCCGTTGGTGGGGGCGGTGACGACCCGGCCGCCGGCCGCGTTCTCCTCGTTCACGGCCATCGCGTAGAGCGTGATCCACTCCATCGCGTGCGCCAACGGGTCGCCCTCGGCCCGCAGCTGGCGGGCGGTCACGGCGGCCCGGCGCTTCACCCGGAGTCCGCCCGGCAGGATGCCCTCACGGGACATTCCGCGCGAGACGCAGGCCCGCATCACCCGCCAGATCTCCAGCAGGCCCGCACGGATCTCCTCCTCGGTGCGCCAGGCCCGTTCGTTCTCCAGCATCAGCGCGGAGATCGACAGCCCCGTGTCCTTCGTCAGGCGCAGCAGCTCGTCGCCGGTGCGGAAGGGGTACTTCAGGACCGTGTCGTCCAGCACGATGCGATCCGCGCCGACCGCGTCCTCGTCGACGACGAACCCGCCGCCGACCGAGTAGTACGTCTTGGAGAGGATTTCGGCGCCCTGCGCGTCGTACGCCCAGAGGGTCATGCCGTTCGCGTGGTACGGGAGCGCTTTGCGGCGGTGCAGTTTCAGGTCGTCGTCGAAGGAGAACGCGATCTCGTGCTCGCCGAGCAGCGACAGGCGTCCCGTGCTCTTGACCGTCTCGATGCGGTCGTCGGCCGTCTCCACGTCCACCGTGCGCGGCGAGGCGCCCTCCAGGCCGAGCAGCACCGCCTTCGGGGTGCCGTGGCCGTGGCCGGTCGCGCCGAGGGAGCCGTACAGCTCGGCGCGTATCGAGGTGACGGGCGCCAGCAGCCCCTCGTTGCGCAGGCGGCGGGCGAACATGCGGGCCGCGCGCATCGGCCCGACGGTGTGGGAGCTCGACGGGCCGATGCCGATCGAGAACAGGTCGAAGACCGAGATGGCCACGGGAACTCCTCGGGAAAGAGCGGGGGCACACGCCATCGGGTGCCCCCACCAGGGAACTACTTGTCGAGACCGGGGTACAGCGGGTACTTGTCGGTCAGGGCCACCACCCGGGCCCTGAGCGCCGGGGCGTCGAAGGACGGCTTCAGCGTCTCGGCGATCACGTCCGCGACCTCGGCGAAGTCCTCGGCCGTGAAGCCGCGGGTGGCCAGCGCCGGGGTGCCGATCCGCAGGCCCGAGGTGACCATCGGCGGCCGCGGGTCGTTCGGGACGGCGTTCCGGTTGACCGTGATGCCGACCTCGTGGAGACGGTCCTCGGCCTGCTTTCCGTCCAGCTCCGACTCGCGCAGGTCGACGAGGATCAGGTGCACGTCCGTGCCGCCGGACAGGACGTTCACCCCGGCCTCGCGGGCGTCGGCGGCGGTGAGCCGCTCCGCCAGGATGCGCGCCCCGTCCACGGTACGGCGCTGGCGCTCCTTGAAGTCCTCCGAAGCCGCGACCTTGAAGGAGACCGCCTTCGCCGCGATCACGTGCTCCAGGGGGCCGCCCTGGAAGCCCGGGAAGACGGACGAGTTCAGCTTCTTCGCGAAGTCCTTCTTCGCCAGGATGATGCCGCCGCGCGGGCCGCCCAGCGTCTTGTGGGTGGTGGAGGTGACCACGTCGGCGTACGGCACCGGGTTCGGGTGCAGCCCCGCCGCCACCAGGCCGGCGAAGTGCGCCATGTCGACCCACAGGTAGGCCCCGACCTCGTCGGCGATCCGCCGGAACTCCGCGAAGTCCAGCCGGCGCGGGTACGCCGACCAGCCCGCGATGATCACCTTCGGCCGGTGCTCCTTGGCGAGCCGCTCCACCTCGGCCATGTCGACCAGACCGGAGTCGTCGACGTGGTAGGCGACCACGTCGAACTGCTTGCCGGAGAAGTTCAGGCGCATGCCGTGGGTCAGGTGGCCGCCGTGGGCGAGGTCCAGACCCAGGATGGTGTCGCCGGGCTGGGCCAGCGCGAACAGCGCCGCCTGGTTGGCGGAGGCACCGGAGTGCGGCTGCACGTTGGCGTACTCGGCGCCGAACAGCTCCTTCACCCGGTCGATGGCGATCTGCTCGGTGACGTCGACGTGCTCGCACCCGCCGTAGTAGCGGCGGCCCGGGTAGCCCTCGGCGTACTTGTTGGTGAGGACCGAACCCTGCGCCTCCATGACCGCGAGCGGAGCGAAGTTCTCCGAGGCGATCATCTCCAGGGTGGACTGCTGGCGCTCCAGCTCGGCGTCGACCGCGGCGGCTACCTCCGGGTCGAGCTCGTGCAGGGGCGTGTTCAGAACGGACATCTGTTTCTACGACTCCTTGGCCGGGGTCCGCCGCGGCTCTCAGCCGGCGGTGAAGGCGGTGTACTCGTCGGCGGAGAGCAGGTCGCCCGGCTCGTCCGTGACGCGCACCTTGAACAGCCAGCCGCCCTCGAAGGGGGCCGAGTTCACCAGGGACGGGTCCTCGACGACGTCCTCGTTGACCGCGGTGACCTCACCGGTGACCGGCGCGTACAGGTCGGACACCGACTTGGTCGACTCCAGCTCGCCGCAGGAATCGCCCGCGGTCACCGTGTCGCCGACCGCCGGGAGCTGGACGAAGACGACGTCACCGAGCGCGTTGGCCGCGTGCTCCGTGATGCCGACCGTCGCCACGCCGTCCTCGGCGGCCGTCAGCCACTCGTGCTCCTTGCTGTAACGCAGCTGCTGGGGGTTGCTCATGGCCTGAATTCTCCTGTACGCGGGGGAGTGCTGGTGAATGGGGGACTGCTGGGAACGTGCGTGATCAGCGGCGATGTGTGCCGGATCACGCCCGGTGGCCGCTGCCGGCGCTCGTGGCGGCGATCACTTCTGGCGCTTGTAGAACGGCAGCGACACGACCTCGTACGGCTCGTGACTGCCCCGGATGTCCACGCCGACGCCCGCCGTGCCCGGCGCCGAGTGCGCCGCGTCGACGTACGCCATGGCGATCGGCTTGCCCAGGGTCGGGGAGGGGGCACCGGAGGTGACCTCGCCGATGACCTCGCCGCCGGCGACCACCGAATATCCGGCGCGCGGCACCCGGCGGCCCTCGGCGACCAGGCCGACGAGCACCCGCGGCGGGTTCTGCTCCGCACGTACGGCGGCCTCGGCGAGCGCCGCGCGCCCCACGAAGTCGCCCTCCTTGCCGAACTTCACCACCCGGCCGAGCCCGGCGTCGAAGGGGGTCAGCTCCGTGGTCAGCTCGTGCCCGTAGAGCGGCATGCCCGCCTCCAGGCGCAGGGTGTCCCGGCAGGACAGCCCGCACGGCACCAGGCCCACCGGGGAACCCGCCTCGGTCAGCGCCTGCCACAGCTCCACCGCGTGCTCCGGCTTCACGAACAGCTCGAAGCCGTCCTCGCCGGTGTAGCCGGTGCGCGCGATCAGCGCCGGGACGCCGGCGACGGTGCCGGGCAGCCCCGCGTAGTACTTCAGGCCGTCCAGGTCGGCGTCGGTCAGGGACTTCAGGATCCCGGGCGACTCGGGCCCCTGGACGGCGATCAGGGCGTACGCGTCCCGGTCGTCGCGCACCTCGGCGTCGAAGCCGGCCGACCGTTCCACGAGCGCGTCGAGGACGACCTGGGCGTTGGAGGCGTTGGCGACGACCAGGTACTCGGTCCCGGCCAGCCGGTAGACGATCAGGTCGTCCAGGATGCCGCCGTCCTCGCGGCAGATCATGGTGTAGCGGGCGCGGCCGACGCCCACGGAGGCGATGTCGCCGACCAGGGCGTGGTTCAGCAGCTCGGCCGCCTGGGGGCCGGTCACGGTGATCTCGCCCATGTGGGAGAGGTCGAAGAGCCCGGCCCTGGTCCGTACCGCGACGTGCTCGTCGCGCTCGGAGCCGTAGCGCAGGGGCATGTCCCAGCCGGCGAAGTCGGTCATGGTGGCGCCGAGCGAGCGATGCAGGGCATCGAGCGCGGTGCGGCGGAGTGCGGCGGAATCGGTACTGCTCATCGGTCGGTCGTCTCCCGGAGGTCCCAAGGGCATGACAGGCGAGGTCTGTCCTCCCCATCTGTCATCGGAACCTGAGAGGTTCGCCCTGACCACGAATGTGATCACGGCTTGCACCTTGGGTGGAGCCACTGACACAGCGGCCCGCTTTTCAGATGTGCCTCGCCCGCGCGGTAACGGGGGCCTGAGAGATTCAAGGGAGGGACTTGCTCCTTCGGCGCCCCAGCGAAGACGGCTGGGGACTCTCCCGCGCGGATTCAAGCGGCCGGTATGCAGTTGGCGCGGACATCATTGCACGCCGCCCGGACGCACGGCAGGCCGGACTCGGCTGCTGGCTCTGTGACGCGGCTGTGGCAGGACGGGCACGGAATCGCGAGACACCGTAGATTACCTTTCCTTTACATTAAGTGGGGAGAACCTTTCCTGAACCCCCAGGGAGGACGGAGGACGGTCACGGTGACAAGGACCACGGCATACGCCACGACGACGGGTGCCGCCCTGCCCCGGCAGCCGACGGCCCCGGCCCGCGAGCGGCGCGGCGAGTTCCCCCAGGCCCGGCCGCGCCCGCGCGCGGGGACCCCCGGCGCGCCGGTCGTCCGCGACCTGCGCGACCGCGCCGGGCACAGCCCGCACGGCCTGCTCTTCGGCCCCCGCGACCTGGTGGTGGTCACCGGGCTGCCCGGCAGCGGCAAGTCCACCCTGATGCACCGCACCGTCCAGGGGATGCGGATCGACTCGCAGGACACCCGTGACCGCTGGGACGCCCGCCTGGCCCGCCTCCTGCCGTACGCCGTCTACCGCCCGCTGGTCCGCCTCGCCCACTACGCCGGGCTGCGCCGGGCCCTTCGCGCCGGCGAAGGAGTGGTCGTGCACGACTGCGGGACGCAGGCCTGGGTCCGCGACTGGCTGGCCCGCGCGGCCCGCCGTCGCGGCGGCACCCTGCACCTGCTCCTCCTGGACGTCACCGCCGGCACGGCACTGGACGGGCAGCGCGAGCGCGGCCGGGGCGTCTCCCGGTACGCCTTCCTGCGCCACCGCCGGGCGGCCGGCCGGCTGCTGCGCGCGGTGGAGAAGGGCGAACTGCCCGCGGGCGTCGGCTCGGCGGTCCTGCTGGACCGGGACGCGGCGGACGTACTGCGCCGGATCGCCTTCGCGAACTGATCCGCCCGCGCGGGCATCCCCTTCCCCGGCCGAACCGGCTGGTGGGGTGGCTTTGTCGGTGTCACCCGCTAGCCTTTCCAGCCTCAGCAGTGGTTCCCAGCAGGCGGTAGACAGATGGACTTCCCGGCGGACGTTCCCGCGGACTTCCCGGCACAGGCACACCCCCACCCGCACGGCGGGTGGCCCGGCAACGAACTGGAGGAGGTCCTGTCGGCCTCCCTCGGCGTACCCGCCGCGGCGGGCCGCCTCATCGAGGTACTGGGCCGGAGCTTCCTGTGGATCCCGCTGCCGGAGGGCGGCGGCCCGCACAGCGGCCCGCTGGACCTGCCCACGACGGAGATAGCGGGCCAGGTGTACGTGCCGGTCTTCAGCTCCGAGGAGCAGTTCCGCCTGGTGGCCGGCTCCCACCTGTCGTACACGGTCGCCCCGGCCGTCGAGTTCGCCCGCGGCCTGCCCCCGCAGGTCGGCATCGCGGTGAACCCCGGCGGGGTGGTCGGTGTCCCGCTGCCGCCGGAAGGGGTCGCCCAACTCTGCCGGGCCGGCCTCGGCGAGCTGGACGGCCCCGCCTCGGGCGGCCGGGTCCGCCTCTTCGAACCGGACTGGCAGGACGACCCGATGGACTTCCTGGCCGCCGCGTCGGCCGAGTTCGCCCAGATCGGCGTGGTCGCCGCGGCCCGCCGCTGCCTGGCCGCGGTCGAGACGGCGGACCCCGTGATGTTCGTGGGCGTGGAACTCTCCCAGTGGGAGGGCGACCTGCGCGCCCTGCCCCTGGAGGCCCTGGGCAAGGCGCTGGGCCGGGTGCCGGTGAAGTGGCCGGTGAACCTGGTCCTGCTCGACGTGGCCGACGACCCGGTGGGCCACTGGATGCGGGAGAACGTCCGCCCCTTCTATCAGTACGGCCACTGAAAGCGCCCCGCCGGGGAGGCGGGGCGGTGCCGAGCTGCGGTTCGGCCGCCCGGGCGGGCTCGGCCACGACGAAACCCGCACCCGCCGACGGACAATCGGCGCCACCTCCCCTGGCGCTTAAGCTGTCTCCAAACGCGGGGCGGCCTCCATACGCGGGCCACCAGATGAAGGGGCGGTAACACGTGAGCGCCAGCGGCACCGCGGCGACCGGTCAGGTCGAGCACATGCTGCGCCAGGTAACCCCCGGGCGCTACGACGCCTACGAGGCACTCCTCCGCGCCCTCGCCACGCCCTCCTCCGGCCAGATCTGGATGCTGCTCTGGCACGGCCAGGCCGGCTCTCCCGACGCCCAGTACGGGAACATGGAGGTCGACGGCCACGGTTACGCCCCCTGCGTGACCTCGGCCCAGGAGCTCTCCGCGAGCGGCTGGAACCGGTCGTACGAGGTGGTCGACGGCATCGACGTGGCCCGCACGCTCTACCCCGACCACTTCGGCCTCTGGCTCAACCCGCACGCCCCGGGCGGCGGCGTCGGCATCCCCTGGCTGGACCTGCGCCGCATCGCCACCGGCCTGGACCGCCAGCCGGCCGGCCCGCTGCGGCTCACCGAACCGGCCATCGAGATCCCGCAGTTCTACGCCCTGCTGACGCAGAACGCCCACCGTACCCCCCCGGTCCGCTCCCTGCGCCGCGCCTGGGTCCAGCCGGCGCTCGGGGCGCCGTACCTCGCGATCGGCCTGGACGTGTACGACACGTCGCCGCCGGCGGTGGACTCGGTACGGGCGATGATGCAGCAGTCGATCGGCGCGGCGCCGGACGGACTGCCGGTGTCGACGGTGGCGATGACCGACGAGTACGACCCGGTCGTGATGTGGATGCGGGCGACGGCACGCCCCTTCTACGACCGCGAGGCCCACGCCGCACTGCCACCGGCGCCGGCTTCGGGGTACGGGTATCCGCCGGCCCAGGGCGGCTATTGACGCGCCGGAGCGCCCTCCCTCGGGCCGGTCGAGAGGGTTCACAAGCTTTGCGTGACCAACACATTTCTCCGCGCGTAGATGACGATGGAACGTTCCGTTCCGCCCGAATTCGACGTTAAATCCCAAGTGGCCCGCGTCCGAGAGGCGTTACCCACTGTTCGGATAACGGAATCCCTCGGACTGCATCACGGTTGCGCATACTTTCTTCGCCAGCTCTGGCGGGTGATCGCGGCGACGCTGAAGACTCGCCAGTCAGACGCGAGGTCGGTTTAAACCTCGTGATCGAGCAAGTCGACAAAGCCGCAATCCGCGGCTGGCGTAGGCCGGTCACCGCCGGCGAGAGGGGTCGCTCACCGTGACCGCACCGATCGAGACCACCGGATCGGCAGCCGAGGCGCAGCCGGAAGCTGTGCTGGAGGGTGTTGACAGCCGGCAGATCGAGGGCCGTTCCCTCGGCCAGATCGCCTGGTCCCGGTTCAAGAGGGACAGGGTCGCCGTCGCGGGCGGCGTCGTTGTCGTCCTGCTGATCGTCGTCGCGATCCTCGCCCGGCCCATCCAGGCCATGTTCGGTCTCGACCCCAACGCCTTCCACCAGGAGCTGATCGACGCCAACACCTCGCTGCCGACCGGCGGCTGGGGTGGCATGAGCCTCGACCACCCGCTGGGTGTGGACCCGAAGTTCGGCCGTGACATCGCCACCCGCATCCTGGAGGGCTCCTGGGTGTCGCTGGTGGTGGCCTTCGGCTCGACCATCCTGTCCAACGTGATCGGGGCGGTCCTCGGCGTCGTCGCCGGCTACTACGGCGGCCGCGTGGACTCGGTCATCAGCCGGCTGATGGACACCTTCCTCGCCTTCCCCCTCCTGCTGTTCGCCATCGCGATCTCCGCCACCCTGCAGGGCGGAGCGTTCGGCCTGAACGGACTCCCGCTGCACCTGAGCGTGCTCATCTTCGTCATCGGCTTCTTCAACTGGCCCTATCTGGGCCGGATCGTGCGCGGCCAGACCCTCGCCCTGCGGGAGCGCGAGTTCGTCGACGCCTCCCGCGGCATGGGTGCCAAGGGCCCGTACATCCTGTTCCGTGAGCTGATGCCCAACCTGGTCGGTCCGATCATCGTCTACTCGACGCTGCTGATCCCGACCAACATCCTCTTCGAGGCGTCCCTCAGCTTCCTCGGCGTCGGCATCCAGCCCCCGCAGGCGTCCTGGGGCGGCATGCTCCGTGAAGCGGTGACGTACTACCAGGTCGATCCCGAGTACATGATCGTGCCCGGCCTTGCCATCTTCGTGACCGTGCTGGCGTTCAACCTGCTCGGTGACGGTCTCCGCGACGCTCTCGACCCGCGCAGCCGCTGAGGCCTGCCGGCACCGAGAGCCCGACAAGTTTCCGACAATGGAGGGGAACCCACCCATCATGCGAAGGTCAGCGCTGGCCGCGATCGCGGCCATCGGCTCCGCCACCCTGCTGGTTGCAGGGTGCAGCAAGGCCGATGACAACAAGGACGGCAACGGCGGCAGTTCCGCCGCGGCCAACGCGGCTACCAAGGGTGTCGTCAACGCGTCCGACAAGAAGGGCGGCACGGTCACCTACGAGCTGTCCGACGTCCCGGACTCGTTCGACCCCGGTAACACGTACTACGCGTACATGTACAACTTCAGCCGGCTGTACGCCCGCCCGCTGATGACGTTCGAGCCCGGCCCCGGTTCCCAGGGCAACAAGCTGGTCCCGGACCTCGCCGCGAGCAAGGGCGTCCCGAGCGACGGCGGCAAGACCTGGACGTACAAGCTGCGTACGGGCCTGAAGTACCAGGACGGCACGGCGATCACGTCCAAGGACGTCAAGTACGCCGTCGAGCGTTCCAACTTCGCGCGTGACGTGCTCTCCCTCGGCCCGAACTACTTCCAGCAGTTCCTGGTCGGCGGCGACAAGTACAAGGGCCCCTACAAGGACAAGAGCGCCAAGGGCCTCACGTCCATCGAGACGCCGGACGACACCACGATCGTCTTCCACCTGAAGACGGCCTTCCAGGAGTTCGACTACCTGGTCTCGGCCCCGCAGACGGCCCCGGTCCCGCAGGCCAAGGACAACGGCGTCGACTACGTCAAGAACATCGTGTCCTCGGGCTCGTACCAGTTCCAGAGCTACCAGGACGGCAAGCAGGCGGTGCTGGTCCGCAACAAGAACTGGGACCCGAAGACCGACCCGCTGCGCAAGCAGCTGCCGGACAAGATCGTCGTCAACCTGAAGGTCAACGCCGAGACGATCGACAAGGACGTCCAGGCCGGCGACGCGATCGACCTCGGCGGCACCGGTGTCCAGGCCGCCACGCAGGCCCAGGTGCTCACCGACGCCGGCAAGAAGGCCAACACGGACAACACCTACGGTGGCCGTCTGGTCTACATGGCGATCAACACCAAGCTGAAGCCGTTCGACAACGTCGCCTGCCGCAAGGCCGTCGAGTACGCGATCGACAAGGTCTCGGTGCAGACCGCCGAGGGCGGCCCGATCCGCGGTGACATCGCCACCACGGTGCTGCCGCCGGACATCACCGGCTACTCCAAGGCGGACGTCTACGCCACCACCGGCAACAAGGGTGACGTGGCCAAGGCCAAGGAGCAGCTGAAGACCTGCGGCAAGACGTCGATCAGCACCAACATCACGGCCCGTTCGGACCGCCCGCAGGAGATCGACGCCGCCACGGCGATCATCAACTCGCTCAAGCAGGTCGGCATCAACGCCACCCTCAAGCAGTACCCGTCGGGCAAGTACTTCACCGACTACGCGGGTGTCCCGAACTTCGCCAACAAGCAGAACGTCGGCCTGATGATGATGCAGTGGGGCGCCGACTGGCCGTCCGGCTACGGCTTCCTGCAGCAGATCCTGAACGGCCAGGCGATCAGCCAGTCCGGTAACACCAACCTGTCGCAGTACGACAACAAGACGGTCAACGACCTGCTGGCCAAGGCGATCGGGACGCAGGACGACACCGCGCGCAACACCATCTACACGCAGATCGACAAGCAGACCATGGACGACGCCGCCCTCGTGCCGCTGACTTACTTCAAGGTTCTGCTGGCCCGCCCGACCACCTTCACCAACCTGGTTTCCACGGCGGCCTTCAGCGGTCAGTACGACTACCTCAACATCGGCGTAGCGTCGAAGTAGCAGCCCCGGAAGGCAGGTGAAGGCATTGGTGCTCGCGGGCCGAGAGGCCCGCGGGCACCAGCGCCGATCCCCGTGATCTCGTACATCCTCCGTCGGACGCTCGCAGCGGTGATCCTGCTGCTGGTCGTCTCCGCGGTCACCTTCGCCATCTTCTTCGTGCTGCCGCGACTCGCCGGGCAGACCGCTGATCAGCTGGCGCAGCAGTACATCGGCAAGAGCCCGTCGAAGGCGGACATCGCCGCGGTCAAGCACAACCTCGGTCTGGACCAGCCCGTCTACGTCCAGTACTGGCACTTCATCAAGGGGATCGTCTCCGGCGCCACCTACGACCTCGGCCCCACCACGGTGCACTGCAACGCACCGTGTTTCGGCTACTCCTTCAAGACCCACCAGGCGGTCTGGCCGCAGCTGACCTCCCGGATGCCGGTGACCCTGTCGCTGGCCTTCGGCGCGGCCGTGCTGTGGCTGGTCTCCGGCGTGGCGATCGGCGTCGTCTCCGCGCTGAAGCCCCGCTCGTTCTTCGACCGCACCTTCATGGGTGTGGCCCTCGCCGGCGTCTCGCTGCCCATGTTCTTCACGGGCAACCTGGCGATCCTGCTCTTCACCTACCAGTGGCCGATCTTCGGCCGCACCTACGTCCCGTTGACCGAGAACCCGGCGCAGTGGGCCAACACCCTCATCCCCGCCTGGTGCTCGCTCGCTCTCCTGTATTCGGCCATCTACGCGCGGCTCACCCGCTCGGGCATGCTGGAGACGATGAACGAGGACTACATCCGCACGGCCCGCGCCAAGGGCCTGCGCGAGCGCAAGGTCGTCGTCCGGCACGGACTGCGTGCCGCGCTCACCCCGATCATCACCGTCTTCGGCATGGACCTCGGTCTGCTGCTCGGCGGCGCGGTGATCACCGAGACCGTGTTCTCGCTGCACGGCATCGGCCAGTACGCGGTGCAGGCCATCGACGACAACGACCTGCCCCCGATCCTCGGCGTGACCCTGCTCGCCGCCTTCTTCGTCGTGATCGCAAATCTCCTGGTGGACCTGCTCTACGCGGCCGCCGACCCGCGGGTGAGGCTCTCGTGACCGAACTCTCCAAGACCGGCGCCGCCGTGGGCGAGCCCACGCAGGCAGGCCCGTCCGACGCCTTCCTCGAAGTCCGCGACCTCAAGGTGCACTTCCCGACGGACGACGGCATCGTCAAGTCCGTCGACGGCCTCAGCTTCTCCCTGGAGAAGGGCAAGACCCTCTCCATCGTGGGCGAGTCCGGCTCCGGTAAGTCCGTCACCTCGCTCGCCATCATGGGCCTGCACCGGCTCGGCCCCCGCGGCAAGAACGTCCAGATGTCCGGCGAGATCTGGCTGGGCGGCAACGAGCTGGTGAACGCGTCCCCGGACGAGGTGCGCCGGCTGCGCGGCCGCGAGATGGCGATGATCTTCCAGGACCCGCTGTCCGCGATGCACCCGTACTACAAGATCGGCGACCAGATCGTCGAGGCGTACCGGGTCCACCACGACGTCAGCAAGAAGGTCGCCCGCGCCCGCGCCATCGAGATGCTCGACCGGGTCGGCATCCCCGAGCCCGCCAAGCGCGTCGACGGCTACCCGCACGAGTTCTCCGGCGGTATGCGCCAGCGCGCCATGATCGCCATGGCCCTGGTCAACAACCCCGAGCTGCTCATCGCGGACGAGCCGACCACCGCCCTCGACGTCACCGTCCAGGCGCAGATCCTCGACCTGATCCGCGACCTGCAGAAGGAGTTCGGTTCCGCGGTCATCCTCATCACCCACGACCTGGGTGTGGTGGCCGAGATCGCCGACGACGTCCTGGTGATGTACGGCGGCCGGTGCGTGGAGCGCGGCCCCGTCGACGAGATCTTCGAGAAGCCGCAGCACCCCTACACCTGGGGCCTGCTGGGCTCGATGCCGCGCATCGACCGGGATACCTCCGACCGGCTCATCCCGGTCAAGGGCCAGCCGCCGAGCCTCATCAACGTCCCCTCGGGCTGCGCCTTCCACCCGCGCTGCCCGTACGCGGACCTCCCCAAGGGGAACGTCACCCGCACGGTCCGCCCCGAGCTGCAGCAGGTCGACGGCGGCCACTGGTCCGCCTGCCACCTGTCGGCAGAGGACCGCACGCGGATCTGGACCGAAGAGATTGCGCCGAAGCTGTGAGCGACACGAAGAAGACCGATGACGCCGTCATCCCGCAGCAGGCGTCGGCTCCCGAGAAGGCCTCCGGAGACCGGGAGGTGCTGCTGAAGGTCGAGGGCCTGGAGAAGCACTTCCCGATCAAGAAGGGCATCCTGCAGCGCCAGGTCGGCGCGGTGAAGGCCGTCGACGGCATCGACTTCGAGGTGCGCAAGGGCGAGACCCTGGGCGTGGTCGGCGAGTCGGGCTGCGGCAAGTCGACCATGGGCCGGGTCATCACCCGGCTCCAGGACCCGACCGGCGGCAAGGTCACCTTCGAGGGCCAGGACATCACGCACCTGTCCACCGCGAAGATGCGCCCGCTGCGTCGCGACATCCAGATGATCTTCCAGGACCCGTACGGCTCCCTGAACCCCCGGCACACCATCGGCTCGATCGTCTCCGCGCCGTTCCGGCTGCAGGGCGTCGAGCCGGAGGGCGGGGTGAAGAAGGAGGTCCAGCGCCTCCTGGAGCTGGTGGGTCTGAGCCCCGAGCACTACAACCGCTACCCGCACGAGTTCTCCGGCGGCCAGCGCCAGCGCATCGGCATCGCACGGGCACTGGCGCTGAAGCCGAAGCTGGTGGTGGCCGACGAACCCGTCTCCGCCCTGGACGTCTCGATCCAGGCGCAGGTCGTCAACCTCATGGACGACCTTCAGGAGGAACTGGGCCTGACCTACGTGATCATCGCCCACGACCTCTCCGTCGTCCGGCACGTCTCGGACCGGGTCGCGGTGATGTACCTCGGCAAGATCGTCGAACTCGCCGACAGCGGCAAGCTGTACGAGTCGCCGATGCACCCGTACACCAAGGCGCTGATGTCCGCGGTTCCGGTCCCGGACCCGAAGCGCCGGGGCCAGAAGAGCGAGCGCATCCTGCTCCGCGGTGACGTGCCGTCCCCGATCGCCCCGCCGTCCGGCTGCCGTTTCCACACCCGGTGCTGGAAGGCGACGGAGATCTGCAGGACGACCGAGCCGCCGCTGCTCGAACTCCGTCCGGGCCAGCGGGTCGCGTGCCACCACCCGGAGAACTTCGCCGACCAGGCCCCGCAGGACACGGTTCTGCTGACCGCGGCGAAGGAGGCCTCGGAGCTGGTGGGCGAGGCGGTGCTGGAGGAGTCGGCGGAGCCGTCCGAGGCCGATGCGTCCGCGGTTGAGGAACCGGCGGCCGAGAGCGCGGAGACCGAACCTGCGGTTGAGGAACCGGCGGC
>NZ_JAJONF010000038.1 GCF_021462265.1 Streptomyces shenzhenensis
GGTCTGGAGGCCGGTGTGCGCACCATCGGCCACCGGCTGTCGTTGCCCGTGGGTGAGAAGGGATCCAAGCGCGCGCCCGGCGGCTACCGCAGCGGGCGGGAGTGGTTCGCGAAGTCCCGGCGTCTGCGGGTCCTCGAAGACCGGCTTCAGGCGGCATGGGCCGACTGGGAGGCCGGCATCGTGCATGTGGTGCGCGGCGGCAGGCGGCTGCTGAACACCCGCCACCACCTTGAGGCCGCCGGGCTTTGTGAAGCCGAATGGCGCCGCCGCTGGCGGGCCGGACGCCGCTTCCTCCAGGCCGACGGGGAGTCCGGCAAGCGGTACGGCAACGAGACCATCCGCGTCAGCCTTGACGGCGAGGTCTCCCTCAAGCTCCCCGGCCCGCTGGCGTATCTGGCGAACGCGCCGCACGGCCGCTATGTCCTGGCCGCCCGGGTGTCGTTCGCGCACCGGGGCGGGCAGTGGGCCGACCGCGTCAGCACGAACCGGGCCGTGGCCTACCGCATCCACGAGGACACCGGGCGGGGGCGCTGGTACCTGACCGCGTCCTGGACCCTGCCACCCGTCCAGACGATCCCGCTGGATGCGGCCCGCGCGAGGGGTGTGGTCGGCGTGGACACCAACGCCGACCACCTGGCAGCCTGGCGTCTGGACGAACACGGCAACCCCGTCGGGGAACCGCTGCGTTTCGGCTACGACCTCACCGGCACCGCCGGTCACCGTGACGCCCAGGTCAGGCATGCCCTGATCCGACTGCTGCACTTCGCCCGGCGGCACGGCCTCGCGATCGCCGTCGAGGACCTCGACTTCACCGCGGAGAAGACCCGGGAGAAACACGGCCGCCGCAAACGGTTCCGGAACCTGATCTCCGGCATGCCCGTGGCCCGGCTCCGGGCCCGGCTCGTGTCCATGGCGACGGAACTCGGCATCCCCGTCATCGCGGTCGACCCCGCCTACACCAGCCGCTGGGGCGCCCAGCACTGGCAGCAACCGCTCACCACCGCAAGCAGGAAACCCACCCGCCACGACGCGGCCGCCGTGGCCATCGGAAGACGCGCCCTGGGACACCCGATCCGGCGTCGGACGGCACCGCCCCCTGCTCACCGGAGCGATGGACAGGGGCATCGGACTGTCCAGGCCGTATCGGTGGCCCCGGGGCGTGAGGGACACCGCCCCCGCATCCCCGGACCACGGACACGATCCGTCGGCGCCGGACGCGCAGCGAACGCGGTCGACCAGAACGCCCAACACCGTCCGGGGCGCTCGGCTGAGCACGAGACCTGGCAACAGGACTCACTCCCACTCAGTCCCTAGGAACGGTTAGAGGAACACGAGGTCCACGACGCCGAACGCCGCCGCCGCGACCAGTGCCGCCGCCGGCATCGTGATGAACCAGCCCAGGACGATGTTCTTGGCCACGCCCCAGCGGACCGCGTTCACGCGCTTCGTCGCGCCGACGCCCATGATCGCCGAGGTGATGACGTGGGTGGTGGAGATCGGCGCCTTGAAGAGGTACGCCGTGGTGAACATGATCGACGCGCCCGTCGCCTCGGCCGCGAAGCCCTGTGGCGGGTCCAGTTCGATGATCTTGCGGCCGAGGGTGCGCATGATGCGCCAGCCGCCGGCGTAGGTGCCGAGGGAGAGCATGAGAGCACAGACGACCTTGACCCAGGCCGGGATCGGGTCCCCGTACGTCTCATGGCCGGAAATCACCAGTGCCATGACGACGACGCCCATCGTCTTCTGGGCGTCCTGAAGGCCGTGGCCGAGGGCCATGCCGGCCGCCGAGACGGTCTGGGCCATACGGAAGCCCCGCTTCGCCTTGTGCGGGTTGGTCCTTCGGAACAGCCACATGATGGCCGTCATGACCAGGTAGCCGAGGATCAGGCCGACCACCGGCGACAGGAACATCGGGATGATGACCTTGTCGACGACGCCGTTCCAGAGGACGGATGTGCCGCCGGCCAGCGCCGCCCCCACCAGGCCGCCGAACAGCGCGTGGGAGGAGGACGAGGGCAGGCCGAAGTACCAGGTGACGAGGTTCCAGACGATCGCGCCGACCAGCGCTGCGAAGAGGATGCCCATGCCCGTGGAGCCCTTGGGGGTCTCGATCAGGCCCTCACTGACCGTCTTGGCGACCCCGGAGCCCAGGAAGGCGCCCGCGAGGTTCATCACGGCCGCCATCGCGAGGGCCGCGCGCGGCGTCAGCGCCCGGGTGGAGACCGAGGTGGCGATCGCGTTCGCCGAGTCGTGGAAACCGTTCGTATACGTGAAGAAGAGCGCGACCAGGATGGTCACGACGAGCGCGAGGGTGTCCATCGACGGGTCAGGACTCCTTGACGGCGATGGTCTCCACCGTGTTCGCCACGTGCTCGAACGCGTCCGCCGCCTCTTCCAGGACGTCCACGATCTGCTTGAGCTTCAGCACCTCGATCGCGTCGTACTTGCCGTTGAAGAGGTGGGCGAGAAGCTTGCGGTGGATCTGGTCCGCCTGGTTCTCCAGGCGGTTCACCTCGATCCAGTACTCGGTGAGGTTGTCCAGCGTGCGCAGGTGGGGCATCGCCTCGGCCGTCAGGTCGGCGGCCCGCGCCAACACCTCGATCTGTTGTTCGACGCCCTTCGGCAGTTCCTCGACGTTGTAGAGGACGACCAGGTCGACGGCCTCCTCCATGAAGTCCATGATGTCGTCGAGGGAGGACGCGAGGGTGTAGATGTCCTCGCGGTCGAAGGGCGTGATGAACGAGGAGTTCAGCTGGTGGAAGATCGCGTGCGTGGCGTCGTCACCTGCGTGTTCCGCTGCCCGCATGCGCTCCGCGATCTCGGCCCGGGCAGACGCGTCCGCCCCGAGCAGTTCCATCAGGAGTTTCGAGCCCGTGACGATGTTGTCCGCGGAGGCGGCGAACATGTCATAGAAGCTCGTCTCCCTGGGGGTCAGACGAAAGCGCACTTGGGGTCCTCGGTATGCATGGGTTTCGGTCAGGGTGATGCTAAGCGCATCATCCGGCCACGGCTAATGGGCCGCCCTCCAGTTTCGCCCATGGGGCTCGGCGATCATCACGGGGGCGTCCCGAGGGCCCTATACCCAGCAAAGTTCGTTACCATATACCCGGCAGGGGTATATGTCTCGACGATACGGAGGACGCGATGACGACCACCGAGGCGGGCGCCACGACACCCTCCACGAGCGGAGGGCCGGCGCCGACCACGCACGGCTACCACAAGCAGAAGGACGAGCACCTCAAGCGGCTGCGCCGGATCGAGGGCCAGATCCGGGGTCTGCAGCGCATGGTCGACGAGGACACCTACTGCATCGACATACTCACCCAGGTCTCCGCCTCCACCAAGGCCCTGCAGTCCTTCGCCCTGCAACTGCTCGAGGAGCACCTGCGGCACTGCGTCGCCACGGCGGCCATCGAGAGCTCCGCTCAGGGCGCCGCCGAGGGCGGGTCGGAGATCGACGCGAAGGTCGAGGAGGCCACCCAGGCCATCGCCCGCCTGCTGCGGACCTGACCGGGCCCGGTCACCTGGCCTGAATCAGCGGGCGTCGCCCTCCTCGCCCACGCGCAGCACCTCGTCGATGCTCTCCAGGCTGAGCCGGTCCTCGGCGGCCGACGCCGCGATCATCAGCTCTCCGCACAGCTCGATCTCGGCGAGGGCCACGTGGTCCTGAACTGCCGTACCGCCGACCGGAGCCACGTGCATCACCTCTTCTCTGCCGTCACCGACTCTCTAGAGTAGGCAGCGGTCTACACAACGCGCATGGCACGGACGGGCTAGTTCACAGGTCGGACAGAGCGGTCCCCTGACTAGTGCGTCGGCCTAGCGCGTCGGCTGGTTTTCGGCGATCCGGCCCGCGTAGATGTCCGCGGCGCGCGGCAGCTGCACGTCCACCGGAGTGCCGAATCCGTACAGCAGCGTCGTCGAGGCGACCGCCACCGTGCCCTTGCCGCTGTCGTTGACGAAGCTGAACCGCTGCCGCAGCTTCCGGATCCGGCCCTGGTCGTCGAGGTACACGTCGAACGGGACCTCGGCGGTGGCGAACCCTTGTGCCGCGGACGCCAGGGCGGCCCTGTTGCCGGCGGACGCCGAGCGGGCGGCGGCCGCGAGGTCGGCGGTGCCGCGGTAGTGCCGGACCTCGGTCCCGGCGAGTTCGGTCCTCCCCACGTACGTCGCCGAGCGCGTGCCGCGCAGCAGCTCGGCCGCCGCGAACGGATCGGTCGCGCCGCCGGTGACCAGATTGCCGTCGGAGAGGGTCGAGGTCTCCACGCGGACCCATTTGTCGGCGGGTACTCCGGCGCCCCGGTTCTTCATGAACAGCGCGCCCGGGGCGAGGAGTTCGGTGATCGGGCGGTGCTCGGAGGCGCCGGCCGGGTCCTGCGGGAGGACGATCGTGAGCTTGCCGAGCTGCCGGTCGTAGTCGTAGACGCCCTTGCCGCGGATGGTGACCCGGGTGCCGCCGGTTGCCATCTCCATCGAGGTCGTGGCCTGGGAGGTGCCGGTGGCGCGCAGGGTGTCCGCCGTGCGCTTCAGGAGGGTGACCGGGGTGTCGCCGGTGGTGCCGCTGGCGCCTTCCGCCGTGGCGCCGCCGCAGCCGGTGGCGCAGGCGCCGAGGCCGACCACGAGTCCTACGGTGACGGCCGTCTTTCCAGCGCGCCAGTGCTGCCGCCGTTTCATCGCCTGCCTACCCCCAGCCGGTACGTCCGTCACGGGTCCCGCGTCGTTCCGCTTAACGAGGGGTGGGTGGGGCCGTCACGCATACTTGCGCTTCGGCAGGCATGGGTAACGTTGTCGATGTGGCGCAGGAAGACGGTTCCGGGCGGGTCCTGCAAGGGGCGGGGCACGATGCGGGCACGGTGGAACAGGGGCGGTTCTGTTTCGCGCGGTGCACGTGTGGGTGGCGGGGGCCGGCGAGGAGAGCGAGAAGCCTGGCGCGGACCGATGCGGAGGGGCACTTGGCCGGGGGTGGCTGAGGCGGGTGAGTCCGGTGCCGGCCGGCGGGGGCTTGTCGCTCCCCCACTCTCGGCTTCGCTCGAGCGGGGGGACCCCCATCGCGGCGGAGCCGCAGATCGACACAGCCCCGCGCCCCCTGCGGGGCGCTGCAGCCCGCGCCCCCGTGCGGCTCGCCCCCTTTGGGGCGCTCCCCCTACTGCGGGTTGTGCAGCGCGGCCAGCAACTCGTCCACCAGCTGGGCGTCTCGCGGCTGGGTCAGGCGGCGGCGGGCGTCGGGTGGGCGCAGCCACAGGATCCGGTCCACCTCGTGGTTCGGGGTGAAGTGGCCCTCCGCTGCCTCGCCGGACCAGTAACGGACTTCCTTGGGGCGGCCGTTGGCGTAGTAGTGGACGGTGGACAGCTCGCTGCCCAGGGTCGCTGTGCAGCCGGTCTCCTCGGCCACCTCGCGCAACGCGCCGGTGCCCGCGTCCTCGCCGCGCTTGAGCTTGCCCTTGGGGTGGGACCAGTCGTCGTACTTGGGGCGGTGGACGAGGCAGATCTCCAGGTCGCCGTCGACCGGCGAGCGGCGCCACAGGACGCAGCCCGCCGCCTGCACCGGCGTGTCGCTCACACGGCCTCCACTCGCTGCTTCTGCCACGCCTGCTGGAACGCGAACCGGGCCGCCTCCACCTCGTGCCGCTGGTCGGCGTGGAGGACACCGAGGGCGTAGGCCGTCGCGGGGGCGATGCGCGGGGTGCGGGCCGCCGCGGCGGCCGCGGCGGCGGCTTCCGAGGCGTCCCGGTGCCGGTTCAGGGCCTGGCCGGCCGCGAGCAGCCGTACGTCCACCGGCGCGCCCTCGCCGCACACCACCTCGCGGGCGTAGCGGTGCAGGCGCAGCAGGAGGCGGACCTGGTGCCAGGGGCCGTCCTGGGGGTGCGGGGCCGGGTCCGGCGACAGGCCGTGGACCAGGGCCTCCGCGTTGTAGGGGTGGCCGGCGGTGACCAGGGGGAGCGCGGCGATGGCGTCGGTGAGGCGTTCCTCGGCCGCCGCCGCCTGCGGGCGCAGGTCGGTGGTGGGCGCCGCGGCCGTCAGCGGGACCTCGCTGGCCAGCACCGCGACCTTGTCGGCGACCGCGTGGAAGCGGGCGGAGCCGAGCGCCTGGAGGGCGGTGGAGTGGGCGCGGGTGCGGGCGAGGGTGAGCTGGCGGTCCAGCAGGGCGCCCGCCTTGGCCGCGCCGACGGTGAGGTTGCCGCGCTCGGTCCCCGCCTCCGAAGTGGCCTGGGCGGGCAGGGCCGTCGAGCCGGAGAGGCGGTGCAGCGCCAGCAACAGGCGCTCCAGCCGCCCCTCGTAGGCGTGCTCAAGGCCCAACGTGCCCGACAGCCAGGCGAGTTCGGGGCGGATCTCCTCGGACCAGTCGGTGTCGAGGAGCGGTCGGAAGGTGTGCAGGCTGCCGCTGATGCGCCGGGCGGAGCGGCGCAGCGCGCGGGCCGCGTCGACGGACTCCGCCGTCGCGCTCGCCGTCCCGGTCTCCCGGTGCAGGCGCAGCGCGCGGAGGAACTCCGTGGCCTGGGCGCGCAGGTAGCCCGCGAGGGCGTCCCCGGTCACGGCCCGGGCCGTCGGATCCGTCGGTTCAAGGTGTTGCTGTGCCACGCCGGCGCCTCCGGGCGTCTATGAGCATCTCCTGGATGTTGCGCAGCGGCTGTCCGTCGGCGTCGGTCGCGTGCCGGGTCCATTCGCCGTCCGGGCCCAGGTGCCAGGAGGAGGTGGAGTCGGACATACCGCTTTCGAGGAACCGGTTGAGCGCGGCTCGATGGGCCGGGTCGGTGACCCGGACCAGGGCCTCTATCCGGCGGTCGAGGTTGCGGTGCATCATGTCGGCGCTGCCTATCCACACCTCGGGCTCGCCGCCGTTGCCGAAGGCGAAGACCCGGGAGTGCTCCAGGAAGCGGCCGAGGACCGAGCGGACCCGGATGTTCTCCGACAGGCCCGTGACGCCCGGCCGTATCGCGCAGATGCCGCGCACCCAGACGTCGACCGGCACGCCCGCCATGGACGCCCGGTACAGGGCGTCGACGATCGCCTCGTCGACCATCGAGTTGACCTTGATGCGGACGAACGCGGGGCGCCCGGCCTTGTGGTGCTGGATTTCCTTCTCGATGCGCGCGACCAGTCCGTCGCGCAGCGACTTGGGGGCCACCAGCAGGCGGCGGTACGTCTCCCGGCGGGAGTAGCCGGAGAGGCGGTTGAACAGGTCGGACAGGTCGGCGCCCACCTGCGGGTCGGCGGTGAGCAGGCCGAGGTCCTCGTACAGGCGCGCGGTCTTGGGGTGGTAGTTGCCGGTGCCGACGTGGCTGTACCGCCGTAGCGTCTCGCCCTCCTGGCGGACCACCAGGGACAGCTTGCAGTGGGTCTTCAGGCCGACCAGGCCGTACACCACGTGGCAGCCGGCCTCTTCCAGGCGCTTGGCCCACTTGATGTTGGCGTGCTCGTCGAAGCGGGCCTTGATCTCGACCAGGACGAGGACCTGCTTGCCGGCCTCGGCGGCGTCGATGAGCGCGTTGACGATCGGGGAGTCGCCGGAGGTGCGGTACAGGGTCTGCTTGATCGCCAGGACGTCCGGGTCCTCGGCGGCCTGCTCGATGAAGGCCTGCACCGAGGTGGAGAAGCTGTCGTACGGGTGGTGCAGCAGCACGTCCCGCTCGCGCAGCGCGGCGAAGATGTCGGGCGCGGACGCGGACTCCACCTCGGCGAGGTCCCGGTGGGTGCCGGCGATGAACTTGCGGTACTTCAGCTCCGGCCGGTCCAGGCCGGCGATGCGGAACAGGCCGGTCAGGTCGAGCGGGCCGGGCAGCGGGTAGACCTCGGCCTCGCCGATCTTCAGCTCGCGTACCAGCAGGTCGAGCACCTCGCGGTCGATGGACTCCTCGACCTCCAGGCGCACCGGCGGCCCGAAGCGGCGCCGCATGAGTTCCTTCTCCAGGGCCTGGAGCAGGTTCTCCGCGTCGTCCTCCTCGACCTCCAGGTCCTCGTTCCTCGTCAGCCGGAAGGCGTGGTGCTCCACGACCTCCATGCCCGGGAACAGCTCTTCCAGGTGGGCCGCGATGACGTCCTCGATCGGGACGTACCGGCCCGGGGAGCTCTCGAGGAAGCGGTTCAGCGACGGCGGCACCTTGACCCGGGCGAAGTGCTTGTGGCCGCTGACCGGGTTGCGTACCACCACGGCCAGGTTCAGGGAGAGGCCCGAGATGTAGGGGAAGGGGTGCGCCGGGTCGACCGCCAGCGGGGTCAGGACGGGGAAGATCTGGTGCCTGAAGAGCGTGAAGAGCCGCGCCTGCTCCTTCTCCGTGAGCTCGGCCCAGCGGACCAGGTGGATGCCCTCCTCCGCGAGCGCGGGGGCGACGTCCTCGTGGTAGCAGGCGGCGTGCCGGGCCATCAGCTCACGGGAGCGGGCCCAGATCATCTCCAGCACCTCGCGCGGCTGCAGCCCGGAGGCGGACCGGGTGGCCACGCCGGTGGCTATCCGGCGCTTCAGGCCGGCCACCCGGACCATGAAGAACTCGTCCAGGTTGCTCGCGAAGATCGCCAGGAAGTTCGCCCGCTCCAGCAGCGGAGTGTTCGGGTCCTCGGCGAGTTCCAGCACCCGCTCGTTGAACGCGAGCCAGCTGCGCTCCCGGTCGAGGAAGCGCCCCTGGGGCAGCTGGCCCCCGTCGGCCTGCGACTCCTCGTACCCGTCGAGGTCGGCGTCGATGTCGGGTTCCAGGTCGGAGACCGCGGCGGCCACGGCGTGCGGGCGGTGCGCGGCGATGGAGCCCACGGAGGGCTGGGCGGGCTGGACCTCGGCTGCCTGGGCGTTCTGCTGGCTCATGACACCATTCTTCCGCGCCCGGGCCGTCACAGGCGCGTCGGAACGCGCGGGTGGGAGCCGGACGACCCCGTTTCCCGCGACCCCCTCGGGGGGCGGTGAAGGCTCTGGCACGGCGGGCTTCATTGGCTGAGCGTCGCAAGTCCGTCTGAACCAGCGGTTACGAAGACATGGCGTGCGGGATAGCGGGGAGCGGCTCGCGGACGTCTGTGGTCAGCCCGCGCGGGCATGGCGGATCACGAAAGTGACGATCCTGTACGACCTTCCCACCGGCACCGTACGTCCTTCCCCCGTCCGGGGGACGCGCGGGGCCGGGGGTTCCTCAGCGGGCCCGGCGGCACAAGAGGGAGAACGTGCCAGCCGTGGCCGCGGCGGCCGCCGCGAGCACCATCGCGGTGGCGAGCAGGTGCACGGCCCAGAAGCCGAGCGGCCCGTGCAGCGGCTGCCACGCCTCGCGCAGGTACAGCCTGATCACGAGTGTGACGACGGCGGCCGCGCCGAGCGCCGGGAGAGTGCGGCCGAGCGCGGTCCCGGCGAGGGCGCCGACGGCGACACAGGCTTGACGCCCTCTCCTGCCCGAGGGCAGGAGATTCCGGTCCGCACCGCTATGCGGTGCCACCTCGGGTTCCTGCTTCACCGGCCCTTGCCGCTCTCCGGGGAGATCGGTCTTACAGGGGCCTCCACAGGCGTCACTTTCCGCCCGTCCGGCGGTAGATCCGACGACTCCGTCATCGGATGAGGCGATCCTAGCCCTGTCGCTGCGGCCTCCGGGCCACTGAGGGCAGGATGCCCTTCACCTCCACCCTGAAGGGTGGAGCACTGGGCAAGTGTTCGGTAGCTGAGGGTCTCGCCGAGGAAGTTGAAGACGTTTTCGGCGTCGGTGAGCGCCGAATAGCCGCACGCGGGCAACTGGCCCGAGGCGGAGAAGTGGAAGCCCTGGCAGGCCCGCTCGGCCGGTACCTCCGAGAAGTACAGCCAGAGCAGGAGGCCCGCCACGAGCAGCACGAACGCGGTCCAGCCGAGCAGCGCCGGGCGGTGCAGCCGGCGCAGGGAGCGGTGCGGGGCCGCTGGAGCGGCGGACGGGGCGGTCATGCGGGGGACTCCGTGCGGTGCTTGAGAAGGCGGAAGGAGAGGAGGGTGGCGAGGACGGCGACGGTGAGGACGATCGCGGTCTCGGTGAGGTGGAGGGGCCAGTAGTGGGAGGCGGGGTGGTAAGTGGCGAAGCGGCCGTGGGAGTTCGAGCCCTCGCTCACCAGCCAGGTGCCGTCGGGGAGGTCGAAGGCGTGCGGCCCGGTACGGGTGAGGGCGGGCCACAGGTAGGGGCGGTAGTACGTCAGCACGGCGCTGAACAGCCACATCGCCCCGGCGGCGGTCCCGAGCGCGGCCAGCGCGCGGCCCAGCCACAGCGCGGTGAGGGTGCCGACGGCGAGCGCGCACAGGGCGTACGCCACGAGCAGCGGGCCGCGGGCCGTGAACGCGATGGCCCAGGTCCAGTTCTCCCAGGACAGGTCCGGGTGGGCGGCGAAGGCCCAGCGGAACACCAGGCTCAGGACGGTGCCGCCGACGGTGACCGCGAGGGCGGGCAGGGCCAGCTTGGCAGCCAGCCAGCGGACCGGGGTGACGCCCTGTGTCCACGCCAACCGCGCGGTCCCCGATTCCAGTTCCCGGCCGATGAGGGCGCCGCCCGCGAAGGCGGCGACGCCGACGAAGCCGTAGTCGATCAGGTCGCCGGCCCAGCTCAGCTGCACGGGGTAGCTGAACCCGTCGACGCAGACGTCGTAGCAGGACGGGCCCTTGCTGCCCGGGTCGTACGCGGTGACCTTCGTCAGCCACGCCAGCCAGCCGCTCACGCCCACCACGAACACGGTCCAGGTCAGCAGGGCCGCCCGGTGCAGTCGCAGCACGGTCCGGGGCAGTCCGCCGCCGGCCGGGGGCAGGGCGCTCATCGGGCGGCCGCCCTGCCGGTCAGGCGGCGCAGCACCACGAAGCAGGCGAGGGTCAGAACGGCCGTGACGGTCAGGAGGAGGGCGGTGGCGGTGAGCTGGAGCGGCCAGTAGTGGGAGTACGGATGGTATGTGACATGGTACAAAGCCGTGTTCCCGCCCTGGCTCACCGTCCAGGAGCCGGCGGGCGATGTGGGATAGCCGTGCCCGCTGCGGCCCAGCGTCGGCCACAGATGGGGCAGCAGCAGCTGGGCCGTGCCCCCGATCACGCCGGTGAGCAGCGTGCCGAAGGCCAGCGCGGGCAGCGTCCGCCGCCACAGCAGCCCGGCCAGCGCGCCCGCCGCGAGCCCGGCCAGGGACAGGGCGCCGAGGGTGGGGCCGCCGGTGAGGAACGTCCCCATGTCGTACCAGTCCTTGGCGCTGTCGATCCGGCCCCGGCCCGCGGCCCAGGCCAGGTGGTGCAGCCAGGCCAGCAGGCCGGTCCCCGCGGTGACGAGGACGGCCGCGGTCGCCAGCCGCACGGACAGCCAGCGGACCGGGGTGCTGGACTGGGCCCAGGACAGCTGGGCGGTGCCGGACTCCAGCTCCTTGCCGAAGAGCGCGCCGCCCGCCCAGGCGGCGGTCAGGAAGGGCACCGCGGCCACGGCCAGGGTGGCGTAGTTGTACCAGTCCTTGTAGCGCAGGATCGCGCTCTGGTCGTACCGGCACACGGTGTTGAACCCGCAGCTGTCGAACCGGCGCCAGCCCTCGGCGGCCGCGTCCGCGAACGGGCCGTGCAGCAGAAGCAGCAGAACGGTGCTGAGCAGGACGAGAGCCGTCCAGACGTACAGCGCGGGGCGGTGCAGGCGCAGCACCCAGCGGGTCAGGTGTGGCCTGGCCGTGGCAGCGGGTGCGGGTGCGGGTGCGGGTGCGGACAGGGCGGTCACGCGACGGCCTCCTCGGCCGGGGCCAGGGCCGGGGCCCCGGGGTTGCGGAGGTGGCCGAGGACCAGTTCCTCCAGGGAGGGGGTGTCGGTGCGCCAGTCGTCGGGCAGCGGTCCGGCCGGGCGGATCAGGGCGCTGAGCTGGCGGCCGGTGGTGCGGGACTCGACGACGGTGTGCGCGGCGAGGTCGGCGTCGGCGTCGGCGCTGACCCGGGTGTGGGCGGCCAGCAGATCGTCGATCTCGCCGGCCAGCCGGACCCGGCCGCCGCCGATCAGCAGCAGGTGGTCGCAGGAGTCCTCCAGCTCGGCCACCACGTGCGAGGACATCGCGATGGTGGTGCCGTGCTGGGCGGCCTGCACCATCAGCACGCCCATCAGCTCGTGCCGGGCGAGCGGGTCGAGGTCGGCCATCGGCTCGTCGAGGAGGAGCAGGCCGGGCCGCTTGCCGAGGGCGAGGGCGAGCGCGACCCGGGTGCGCTGGCCGCCGGAGAGGGCGCGGACCCGGGACTTCGGGTTCAGGTCGCCGGCGGCCACGATCCGCTCGGCGGCGGCCGCGTCCCAGCGCTCCGGGTTGAGGTCGGCGCCCATCTGCAGGGTCTCGGCGACCGTGAGCTGCGGGTAGAGCGGCTTGTCCTGGGCGACGTAGCCGATCCGGGTGCGGGCCTGGGCCGGGGTGGTGCCGAGGACGGTCAGCTCGCCCTCGGTGGCGCCCAGCAGACCGGCTGCGAGGGCGAGGAGCGTGGACTTGCCCGCCCCGTTGGGGCCGACGACGGCACAGACCCGCCCGGCGGGCAGCCGGAAGGTGCAGTCGCGCAGCGCCCAGCCCCCGCGCCGGCCGAACCGCTTGCCGAGCGCGGACGCCGCTATCGCGGTGTCGGTCATGAACTCTCTCCTTGGAAGTGCTTTTCGAGTACGGCGGTGAAGAGCGCGGCCACGTCCTCGCGGTCCAGGCCGGCCGCGTGGGCCCGGGCGGCCCAGTCCTCCAGCTCCCCGTGCAGGGGCGACTCGGCCGTCGGGGCGGCGCCCAGGGCGCGCTTCACGAACGTGCCGAGCCCGCGACGGGCCTCGACCAGGCCCTCGCGCTCCAGCTCCCGGTAGGCCTTCAGAACGGTGTTGGGGTTGATGGCGGTGGCCTCGACCACCTCGCGGGCGGTGGGCAGCCGGTCTCCCGGCCGGAGGTGCCCCAGGCGGAGGGCCTGCTTGGTCTGCTGGACGATCTGGACGTAGGTGGCGACGCCGGAGCGCCGGTCGATGCGGTACTCGACCACCCGTACAACCACCCTTTCACTAATTGAGTAGTGAAAGGGTGGTGCAGGACGGTCCGGAAAGTCAAGGCCGGTTCCGTGAACCGATCGGCAGGGCTCGTGCGATGAGGAGACGTGAGCGGAACGAGAAGCGACGGGGAGCTGCTGCGGGCCATAGCCGCGGACTCCGACCGGCACGCCTTCGAGGAGCTGTACCGGCGGTACGCGCCGTGGCTGACCGCGCGGCTGCGCGGCCGGTGCGCGGATCCGGCGGTCGTCGACGACGTCGTGCAGGAGACGTTCCTCGCGGTGTGGCGGGGGAGCGCCGCCCGATACCGGGAGACCACCGAGAACGGTGCGCACGCCGACGCGGCCGGGTGGCTGTGGCGGATCGGCTCGCGGCGGCTGGTCGACGCGGTGCGCGGCGACGGGGCCCGGGGCCGGCTGCGGCAGGCGCTGGCCCGGCTGCGCCACCGGGACGAGGTCTCGGCGGAGGAACGCGTGCTCGCGGGGGTGGAGCACGGGGACCTCGCCGGGGCCCTGGTCCGGCTCTCGCCCGAACTGCGGGCGGTGCTCCAGGCGACGGTGATCGACGGGCTGACCACCCGGGAGGCGGCGGTCCTGCTCGGCATCCCGCCGGGGACGGTCAAGACCCGCGCGCTGCGGGCGCGCAAGCGGCTGCGGGAGGAGCTGGCATGACCTGGCATGTGTCCGAAGAGGATCTGCGGGCCTACGCACGCGGCGAGTTGGCGGCGCCGCTGCTGTGGTCGGCCGACACCCACGTCGGCTCCTGCGCGGACTGCCGTGCGGTGCTCGCGGCGGTGTCCGACCCGGCCGCGCTGGACGCCGGCTGGGAACGCCTGGACGCCGAACTGGACGCGCCGCGGCCGGGGCCGGGAGAACGGCTCCTGGTCCGTCTCGGGGTCGCCGCGCACACCGCGCGGCTGCTCACCGCGACCCCCGTGCTGCGCCGCTCCTGGCTGGCGTCGGTGACGTTCGTGCTGGTGGCGACGGTGCTCGTGGTCCACGCGGTGGACGCCCCGGCCCTGTTCCTGGCCCTTGCCCCACTGCTCCCGCTCGCCGCGGTGGCCCTGTCGTACGGACCGGTCCTCGACCCGACGTACGAGATCGCCGCGGTCACCCCGACGCACGGCTTCCGGCTGCTGATGATCCGCACGGTGGCCGCACTGACCGCCTCCCTCGGCCTCAACTGCCTGGCCGCGCTGGCCCTTCCCGGCTACGGCCTGCTCGCCTTCGGCTGGCTGCTGCCCGCCCTGGCGCTCACCGCGGCCGGTCTCGCCCTGTCCGCCCGGCTGGGCCCGCTGCTCGGTCCCGGACTGGTCGGCGGGGCGTGGACCGTCCTGATGGCGGTGGCGGCGCTGCACCCGGCGCACACGCCGGCCGCCTTCACCACGGCCGGGCAGTCGGTGGCCGCCGCGCTCGCCGCCGTGGCGACGCTCCTGCTGCACCAGGTGCGCGACCGCTTCGACGCCAAGCCCTGCTGACCGACCGACTGACCGTCTGACCGACCGATCGCTACCGATCGCTGGAGTCCCACGTGAACACCACTGTCTCCGCCGCCGGCCTCACCGTGCGCTACGGCGGCACCCCGGCGCTCGACGGCGTCGACCTGTCCCTGACGGACGGCGTCACCGGCCTGCTCGGGCCCAACGGGGCCGGGAAGACCACCCTGTTGAAGGTCCTCGCCACCGCCGTACCGCCGGACGGCGGCGCCTTCACGGTGTACGGCGTGGACCCGGCCACCCCGGCCGGCCGGCTCGCGGTCCGCCGCATGCTCGGCTACCTCCCGCAGACCCCCGGCTTCCACCCGGACTTCACGGCCTTCGAGTTCGTGGACTACGTCGCCGTCCTCAAGGAGCTCACCGGCCGCGGCGACCGCCATCGTGAAGTGCGGCGCGTCCTCGACCAGGTCGGCCTGGCCGACGTGCGCGGCAGGCGGATCAAGCGGCTGTCCGGCGGGATGCGGCAGCGGGTCGCGCTGGCCGCCGCGCTCGTCGGCGACCCCAGGTTCCTCGTCCTGGACGAGCCGACGGTCGGACTCGACCCCGAACAGCGCATGCGGTTCCGGGAGCTGATCGCCGAGGCCGGGGAGGGCCGCACGGTGGTGCTGTCCACCCACCAGACCGAGGACGTGGCGATGCTCTGCAACCGGGTGATCGTGCTGGCCGACGGCCGGGTCCGCTTCGACGGCACACCGGCCGGGCTGACCGCCCGCGCGGCCGGACACGTGTGGAGCAGCACGGAACGCGCCCCGGGCGCCCGGGCGGGCTGGCGCACCGGCACCGGCACCTTCCGCAACGTCGGCGACCCGCCCACCGGAGCCGACCTGCTCGAACCCACCCTGGAGGACGGCTACCTGCTGGTCCTCGACGAGAAGCCCACAGAGGGCACGGAGGTGACGGCGGCGTGACGACCGTTGGCGTGGCGGAGCCGGAGACGCCCGGGCGCGCGGACCACGAGCGCGAGCGGGACCCCGCGACCGCGTCCGTCTTCGCCCTGGCCGCGTTCCAGGCCCGCCAGCTCCTCCTGCAGATCCCGGTGCTGGTCTTCGGCCTGCTGTATCTCGCCTATGTCGGGTACGGCCTGTTTCGCCGGGACGAGGGCATGGACGCGTATCCCGTCCTGCACGACGTGGACCGCTCCACCCAGGGCGGCGCGGAGTTGTTCGCCGTGGCCCTGCTGGTCTGCGCGCACCGGGCGGCGCTGCTCGACCGGCGGCGGGGCCTCGAGGAGCAGTTCGGGGTGCTGGCCATGCCGCCCGCGCGCCGAACGCTGGCCCACGCCCTGTCGGTGGTGCCCTGCGCGCTCGGCGTGGCCCTGGTGGTCTGCCTCCAGTTCGCCTGGGCGGCGCTGCGGCCGGGCGCGGCGGGCCACGGCTCGGTCTTCGAACTGGCGGTGGCCCCGCTGGCCGCCCTGCTGGCCGGCGCGGTCGGCGTGCTGCTGGCCCGGGTCCTGCCCCACCCGGCGGCCCCGCTGTTCCTTCTGCTCGCGACCGGCTTGGTCACCAGCCTGCTGTCCGACGGCTTGGGCACGGGCGGCGTGGACTGGCTGTGGCCGGCGGTGCTGGAGAACGGCGGCACCCCGGTCCCCGGGGAGCTGCTGGGCCGGCCGGCGGGCTGGCACGCGCTGTACCTGCTGGGGTTCACGGTGCTGGCGGTGTGCGTGGCGATGTGGGTGGCCGGCAGCCGGGCGCGGGTCCTGAAGGCGGCGACCGCCGTGGCCCTGGCGGCGGCGGTGGCGGGCGTGGCCGGTCAGGCACCGGGGGATTCCGCCGCTCTGCAGGCCGCGCGGAAGGCGGAGGCGGATCACCCGGCGAAGTTCCAGACGTGCGTCGAGCGGGCCGGCTCCCGCTACTGCGCATACCCGGACTGGACGGGCTGGACGGTCGACTGGGCCGGAGTCGTCCACCGCGTCCGGTCCGAGGCGGGCGGTGACGCGGCCACGACCCGCCTGACCGTCCGCCAGCGCATCGAGGAGATCACCGACCTGACCACGGACGCCACCCTCCCGACGAGCTCCGCCCCCGGCACGGTCACCGTCGGCACCCAGTGGGGCGGCAACCGGGTCCCCGAGTTCGCGGTCGGGGTCGCCCGGGTCCTGGTCGCGGGCAGCGAACAGGCCTCCCAGGAGATGTGCGACGCCCGCGTGGTGACGACGATGTGGCTGGCCCTGGCCACCGACCCCACCCCCGCCGCCACCTTCCGCCACCTGCGCATCGACGACAGCCTCACCGGCTCGGCCGCGGTCCTCACCCCGGACGGCGGCAGCATGTCCGTCTCGGCCCACCAGACGCAGGTCGTACGCGAACTGCTCCGCGAGCCGCACGACGCGGTCACGGCCCGGGTGAAGTCCCACTGGCAGCAGCTGGTCTCCCCGCACACGACGACGGCCGACGCGGCCCGCCTGCTCGGCGTGAAGGTGCCGAAGGGGCCGGACGACTGCCCGGCGGGCTGACGCGGGCATGATGGGGTCGGCAGATGCCGGGGCGGGCGAGGAGACGGGCATGGACAATCCCTTCCGGGACGGGGGCCCGGCCGAAAGGGCGATGCCCTGGCTCTCGGCCGCCGTCGTCCTCGTCCTCGCCGCGGTCACTCTGGCCGGCGGCGCCGGTTTCCTCGTCAAGGCGCTCGTCACGGCGGTCGCCGTGGCCGTGCTCGGCAGGTCCGCCCACCTGATCAACCGCAGGCGGCCCCCGCGCCGGTGACGGGCCCTCACGTCTCCGTGCGGTACATCAGGTCCGTCTCGTGGGTCGTGAAGCCCAGTCGTTCGTAGACCGCGACCGCCGCCGTGTTGTCGGCGTCGACGTACAGCATCGCCGTCGGCAGGCCGCGGTCGGCCAGGTGGCGCAGGCCGATGGTGGTGAGGGACTTGCCGAGGCCGCCGCCCTGCGCGGCGGGGGAGACGCCGAGGACGTAGACCTCGCCGAGGCGTTCCGCGTCGTGGACCTTCGTCCAGTGGAAGCCGAGGAGTTCGCCGGCGCGTTCGGCGAGAAAGAAGCCGGCCGGGTCGAACCAGGGCTGGGCCTTGCGGTCGTCCAGGTCGCGCTGGGTGAGCGAGCCCTGTTCGGGGTGGTGGGCGAAGGCGGCGGCGTTGAGGGCGAGCCAGGCCGCGTCGTCCTGGCCGGGCACGAAGGCGCGGACGGTGACGCCGTCGGGCAGCTTCGGGTCCGGCAGGTCCAGGTCCGTCAACGGGCGTCGCATCTGGCGCAGTTCGCGGAACAGGGTGAGGCCGAGGACCTGCGCCAGGTGGCGGGCCGCCGAGTGGCCGCCGTGCGCCCACACCCGCAGCCGCTTGCCGGACGCGGCCAGCAGGGCGGAGCCGAGCGCGCGGCCGTGGCCGTGACCCCGGTGGTCCGGGTGGACGACCAGTTCCGCGGCCGGTGCCTCCACCGGGTCGGTGTCCTCCAGCTGGGCGTAGCCGACGAGTTCGCCGCCCGCGGAGAGGAGCAGATGGGAGACGCCCTCCCGGGCACCGCCGCCGAGCTGGAGGCGGCCCTGCTCGGACACCGGTTGCTGGCCGTCGGTCCGCGCGGCCTCCGCCAGCAGCTCCCGTACGGCCCCGGCCTGATCCGGGGTGAGCGCGGAGTAGGTGTCGATGGAGCGGGAGCCCATGGGCGGCCGTGCGGTGTCGTCGCTGGTCATGCGTACGAGGGTACGGGGCCGGATCGGCAATGTGGGGACACCGGGAAAGGTAAAGGGCAGGGCAACCGGCAACCAAGATGTAACCAGGAACCCCCTGTTGCGCTACGCGCGTTGACCCTAGGCTGCGCCGGACCGGGGCACTTCTCAGCAGACCCACAGGGGGGTTTCGTGCAAGCCAAGTCCAGACCGTCCAGACGGCGTTCGTACGCGCTGCTCGCGTCGGCCGCAGGGCTCGCCACCGTCGCGGCCCTGGCGGGCGCGCTGCCCGCCGACGCGCACTCCGGCAAGGGCCGCGGACCCAGCCGTTACCAGGACGTCCAGCTGCTCTCCTTCAACGATCTGCACGGCAACCTGGAGCCGCCGTCCGGTTCCTCCGGGCGGGTCACCGAGACCCAGGCCGACGGGACGACGAAGAACATCGACGCCGGTGGTGTCGAGTACCTCGCGACCCATCTCCGTCAGGCCCGCAAGGGGCACCGGTACTCCGTCACCGCCGCCGGCGGCGACATGGTCGGCGCCTCCCCGCTGGTCTCCGGGCTCTTCCACGACGAGCCGACCATCGAGGCGCTCAACAAGCTCGACCTGGACGTGACGACGGTCGGCAACCACGAGTTCGACGAGGGCGCCGGGGAACTGGCCCGCCTCCAGAACGGCGGCTGCCACCCGGCCGACGGCTGCTACACCGACAAGAAGTTCAAGGGCGCCGACTTCCCCTACCTGGCGGCCAACGTCCTCGACGAGAAGACGGACAAGCCGATCCTCAAGCCCTACTGGGTGTGGAAGAAGAAGGACGTCAGGATCGGCTTCATCGGCGTCACCCTGGAGGGCACGCCCGGCATCGTCTCTGCCGACGGCGTCAAGGGCCTGGCCTTCAAGGACGAGGTCGAGACCATCAACAAGTACGCCAAGGTGCTCCAGCGCCAGGGCGTCCAGTCGATCGTGGCGCTGGTCCACGAAGGCGGTTTCCCGAGCTCGTCGTCGTACAACTACGACTGCGACTCGCCGGGCGCCGGGGACGGCATCTCCGGCCCGATCGTGGACATCGCGAAGCACGTCACCCCGGCCGTGGACGCGCTGGTCACCGGTCACACCCACACCGCGTACGTGTGCACGGTCGACGACCCGGCCGGCAACCCCCGCATGGTCACCTCGGCCGCCTCCTTCGGCCGCCTCTACACCGACACCACCCTCACGTACGACCGCTACACCGGCGACATCGCGCGTACGGCCGTGAAGTCGGCGAACCACGTGGTCACCCGGGACGTCCCCAAGGCGTCCGACATGACCGGGCTGATCAGCCGGTGGAACACCCTCGCCGCCCCGATCGGCAACCGCGCCATCGGCTACGTCTCCGCCGACGTCAACAACACCGGCACCGAGTCCGCGATGGGCGACCTGATCGCCGACGCGCAGTTCGCGTACGGCAGGGAGCTGGACCCGGAGATCGACCTGGCGCTGATGAACCCGGGCGGGGTGCGGGCCGGGCTGACGTACGCGGCCAAGGGGAGCGAGGGCGACGGCGTCGTCACGTACGCCGAGGGCTTCACCGTGCAGCCGTTCGCCAACACCGTGAACCTCCAGGACTTCACCGGCGCGCAGCTCATCCAGGTGCTCAAGGAACAGGTGAGCGGCGCGAACGCGGCCGCGCCGAAGATCCTCCAGCCGTCCAAGGGGCTCACCTACACCCTGGACCTGACGAAGACCGGCGCGGACCGGGTCGTCACCGACTCCGTGAAGCTGAACGGCACGGCCGTCGACCCGGCCGCCACCTACCGCGTCGCCACCAACTCCTTCCTCGCGGGCGGCGGCGACGGCTTCACCACCCTCGGCCAGGGCACCGGTGACCTCGTCGGCACCGACGACCTTTCGGCCCTCGCCCAGTACCTGACGGCCAACTCCTCGGCGACCGCCCCGCTCGCCCCGCCGGCCACGAACCGGATCACGATCGTCCAGTAGTCACCCGTCTCAGCCCCACCCGAGGGCCCGGTACGCACCCGCGCGTACCGGGCCCTTTCCGCTGTCTCCGCTGGATCTGCCGAATAAAACCTGTGTGAAGCGGTGTTCGGTTCCCCATTGCTTCTGAAAATTCATCTCAGTTGCAATTCATCGAGGTCTCACCGAAAACGGCTTTCTCCGGCTCTCGGGTCACGTAATGTTTTCCATGTCGAAAGCGAACGGCGCGGACGGCAGAACGAAGGAGAAGGACATGAGCTTCCACAAGATCGTCCCGGTGAAGAAGGCCGAGCAGCCCGCCCCGAAGCCGGCTGCGAAGAAGAAGGACTGCAAGAAGTCCCAGCCCAAGCGCCCTGTGGGTCACCGGTAAGTCGCCGGCGCCAAGGAGGGAATCACCACGAGCTTTCACGAGATCGTCCCCGTCAAGAAGCACCGCGAGCCCGCTCCGGCGCCGAAGAAGCCCGCGCCGAAGAGGTCGGAGTCGAAGCGCCGCCCGGTCGGCGGCGAGCGCTGACAAAGAATTCACAGAAGTAATTCAAATTAATTCACAGGTCACTGTGGCGGTTCAGTAGAAAAACCGTTGCAGAACCACGACACGTCACCGCGGAGAGGAACAGCATCATGAGCTTCCACAAGATCGTCCCCGTCAAGAAGCACCGCGCGCCGGCCCCGGCCCCGAAGAAGCCCGCGCCGAAGAAGCCGGAGCCGGGGCGCCGCCCGGTCGGCGACCAGCGCTGAGGCACGCCGCGAGGCGGGGTCACCGGTGTCGCGTGGTCGCACCGGTGGCCCCGCCTCGGCCATGTCCGCCCCCTTGTCCCCCCTGCCCCCCTTGCCCCCCCTGCCCCCTCGACACCCCTGAAGGGAGTTACCGACCATGAGAGAAGCCCGGGCGGCCTTCCGCCGCTTCTGGCCGCTGACCCGCGGCGACCGAAGGTGGCTGTGGCTGATCATCGCGTGTGTCGTGGTGTCCGCGCTCGCCGAGACCGCCGCGATCCTGCTCTTCGCCGACCTGACCGACCACGCCCTCAAGGCCGGTTCGCTCGCCGCCTTCTGGGGCCCGGCCGGCGCCTGGCTGGGCGTCGCCGCGCTCGGCGCGCTCGTCGGCTACCTCGGCAACTCACTGGCCACCTGGACCGCCGAGAGATTCGTCCTGCGCCTGCGCGCCAAGGTCTTCCGGCACGTCCAGGGCTTGCCCCCGCACTTCTTCCAGCGGCACCGCCAGGGCGACCTGGTGGAACGCCTCACCGGTGACGTCGAGGCCATCGAGCAGATGGTGGTGTCCGGTGTCGTCGGCACCGTCGCCGCCGCCTTCTCCGCCGTCTTCTACGCGGCCGCCGCCTGCTGGCTGCGCTGGGACCTGGCGCTGGCCACCTTCGTCCTCGCGCCCCTGTTCCTGTTCGCCGCCCGCCGCTTCTCCGGCCGGATCAGGACCGCCTCCCAGGACGAGCGGGTCGCCGACGGCGCGATCACCTCCGTGGTGGCGGAGTCGATCGGCAACGTCGTCCTCACCCAGGCGTACAACCGCCGCCGGGACGAGGAGAGGCGCCTCGACGCCGAGGCCCGCGCCTGGATGCGGGCGAGCGTGCGCGGGGCCCGGCTCAGCGAGATGTACGCGCAGTTCGTCGAGGTCGTGGAGACCGTGTGCGTCCTGTCCGTCATCGGCCTGGGCGTCTGGGAGATCTCCGCCGGCCGCATGACCCTTGGCCAACTCCTCGCCTTCGCGGCCTTCCTCGGCTACCTCTACCCGCCGATCCGCAACCTCGGCCAGCTCGGCCTCACCCTCACCGCGGCCACCGCGGGCGCGGAGCGCATCGGCGAGATCCTGGACGCCGAGCCCGCCGTCACCGACCCCGACCGGCCCGTCGGCCCCTGGCCGGTGCGCGGCTGGGTCAGCTTCCACCACGTCTCCTTCCGCTACCCGGGGTCCCGCCGCGCCTCCCTGCGCGACGTCGACTTCGCGGCGGGCCCCGGCGAACTGGTCCTGGTCACCGGCCGGAGCGGCGCCGGCAAGTCCACCCTCTCCAAGCTCCTCACCCGCTTCTACGACCCCTCGGCCGGCGTGATCTGCCTCGACGGCGTCCCGCTCGGCGACGTACCCCTGGAGTTCCTCCGCGAGAACGTCGCCCTGCTCCCGCAGCAGACGCTGATCCTCAACGGCACGGTCCGCGAGAACATCGGCTGCGGCCGCCCCGGCGCGACGGACGACGAGATCGAGCAGGCCGCCCTCTCCGGCGGCCAGCTCCAGCGGATCGCCATCGCCCGCGCGATGCTCCGCGCCGCCCCGGTCCTCGTCCTCGACGAGCCGACGGCAGGCCTGGACGCGATCGCCGCCCGCCAGGTCGTCGCCCCCCTGCGCAAGCTCATGGCGGGCCGGACCACCATCATGATCACGCACGACCTCACCCTCGCCCCCGACGCCGACCGCGTCCTGGTCGTCGACCGCGGCCGCCTGGTGGAGGCCGGCACCCACGCCGAACTCCTGGCCCGCGACGGCGCCTACGCCGCCCTGGCCCACCCGCTCCCGGAGGCCGTCACGGCGGAACCGGCACCGGCCCCCGACGAGACGATGATCCTCAGGTGGTAGGGGCCGTCCGCACCGCGGACTACGGCTGCGGGGCCAGGGAGCGGGGCGGGTGGGCGTCCCAGTACCACTGGAGTACGGCGCCCAGGACGACGCCGCAGGCCAGCGGCACGCCTCCGATCAGCAGGAGGGGGTGGTCCGCCCGCCCCGTCATCACCAGCGTCAGGGAGACCACGGTCATCACCGCGATCATCACGGCGCCGCCGTACGCTCCCCATGTCCACGCCTTGCGTCGCGCGGCCCCGCGCAGGATCCGCTCCTCGACGTCCGGGCGCCGCTCCCAGGTGAGGCTGCGGTGCGGGGCGGCGGCCAGGCACAGCTCCGTGACCTCGGCGTACGGGTCCTCCAGTTGCCAGTCGTCGAGGTGCGGGAGCAGGAAGCGGCGGCCCTGGTGGTCGTACAGATAGGTGAGCCACTGGGGCACCCCCTGCCCGGAACCGCGCGGGGCCTGCTCGACCCGGATGTCGTACACCTCGGACCAGGCCCAGGTGCGGGCCCGCAGTGGCCCCTGCGCGGTGATCCCGGCGGAGGTGACCCGGGTGCGGGCCCGGTACTGCTCCAGCAGTATCCGCACCAGCGTCACGGCCATCAGCAGCCCGACGAACGGCGGCGCCCACCGGAAGTCGCCCTCGTCGTGGTCGGTCGTGAGGTGGACGAGGGCGTTCACGAACACCACCCCCAGCAGCGCGAGATGAGGCCACGGCCGCTTCCGCCGCTTCCGGTACTCCCTTTCGACGCCGCCTTCGTCCACGTCCCGAGCCCCTCCCCAGGCGCACCGAACGGGTGCGCGACTGAGGAGAGGATATGACCGCCCGTTGCGCGCCTCCGAACTGTCATCCGGGGGAAGGCGGCACCACCAGGACCGTCACGAACGGCTGGCCGGCCGGCGGGGGGAGGGCCTTCCTGTCGGCTCCGGGATACGGGGCCGGCTGGTATTCCGGGCCGGAGACGATCTCGCCCTGGCCGGTCAGTCGCACGAGCACGGTCGCGTCGTCCAGCACTTCGTAGCCGCGGGCGCCGGGGAGCGAGCCGTCCGCCGGACCCTCCACCCCGACGTCTGTGACGAACGTCGTGCCCTTGGCCACCTCGCTGGGCAGCGTCACCCGCGCCCCCGACGAGTCGGGGCCGACGGGGCAGCGCACGGTGTAGGGGAAGGGCTTGGTGCTCGGCGGAACCGGCGTCTTGCCCTCGCCGCCTGCCCACTGCGTCCAGTCACCGCCCGCGGACTCGGCCGGGGACTCGCCGGACTTCGCCGGAGACTCGCCGGACTCGGCCGGGGAGGTGCTCGGGGCGGACGGAGACGGAGCGTAGCCTCCGGCCCACCGTGTCCAGTCGCCTGAGGAAGTCATGGGTTCCTGCCTTCCAGTTTCGCCACTCGCTCGCTGAGCGCCTTTATCTCGTCGAGCGGATCGGTCCGCGCGTCTGCGCTCCGGGTGGCCTTCCCGTTCGTCCGCGGATCCGGCTGCAGACCCGTCTTCTGGTACTTCTGCTGGTACTGCTGCCAGTTTCCGGCGGTCTGGCCGTCGGTTCCGGCACCGCCCTGGGCGTACTGGGCGGCTTTGACGAATTCTTCGGCATCGGGGCCGGTGTACCCCCGGTTCATTCCACCGCCCGCGCCGCCGCCACCACCGGAGTCGTTCTCCCACTCGATGTCCAGGCGGAACTTGGTCGTCGCACCGCCACCGCCGCCGCCCCCCGCGCCGCCCCCGGCCCCCACCTCGGACATGCCGACTTCGACCCCGATCCCGGCCGCACCCCTGTCGATGCCGGTGGAGCCGGGCCAGGTGCTCTCGTCGGCCTCGCGACTCCCGCCGTCCGCGATCACCACCGCCATCAGCCGCACCGGTGCCTTGACCGTGCTGCCGTCGGCGGCCACCGCCGTGAACCGGGCAGCCGTGGGAGCGCGGGTGGTGCCACGCACCTCCACGGTCGCGATCTGGCGGTCGGACGGGGCGAGCGGCCTGCTCGGCCGGGGCCGGACGACGCAGACGTGCGGCTCGCCCCCGCCCTCTACGGCGGCGCCCTCGGCGGCGACCATGCTCGCCCCCTCGGGCAGGGTGATCAGCGCCTGCCACGACGTCAGCTCGGCCCCGCCTTTGTTGAGCAGGCCCAACTCCATGGTGTAGCCGGTCGGTTCGGCGCGGGTGCGGCGCAGTGCCGCCGAGGCCGTGGTGGTGCCATTCATCAGGTCTCCTTCCTCTTCGCGTTCGCGCGGAAGACGTGGCAGAACCATGGAAGGACCGAATGAACCGACGGCGTAGGTCAGTGGCCGTGCAATCGCATGGCTGGGGCGTCTGGGACAGCGCGCCCGCTCATCGGACGAGAGTTACATTTTGCGCCATTTGTTACCTTATTGTTAGCGTAGTCCTTGTGAAGGCAACTGCAAGCCCTGGAGGCGACAGTGCCACCGTGGTCCTTTCACAGAAGGTGCGCGAGGGCCACGAGGTCGAGTACCGGCGCTGGCAGGAGAGGATGGCCGCGCTGGCCGGGGAGTTCACCGGTTTCGAGGGCCAGGAGGTCTACGCGCCCGGTGCGGGCGCGGTCGGCGAATGGGTCGTCACCTACCGTTTCTCGGACACCGATCAGCTGACGGCCTGGCTGGACTCCCCTGGACGCAAGCGGCTTCTGGACGAGGGGCGCCCGCTGCTCGACGGGCCCGAGGCGCAAGAAGTACTGGTCGGCGAGCCACCGGTCCAGGAGGGGGTGACGGTGGTCGTCTCCCACCGGATCGCCCCGGGCAAGGAGGACGAGTTCGTCAACTGGCAGCAGAAGATGAAGAAGGTCCAGGAGAAATACCCGGGATACATGGGGCACGAGTTCTTCAGGCCCGTACCGGGTGTCGAGGACAACTGGGTCACCGTCTTCCGGTTCGACAACCGGGGACATCTGGACAACTGGCTCGCCTCCGAGGCGAGGAGCAAGCTCCTTGCCGAAGGCCGCGGCGCCATCGTCTCCTACGACGTACGCAGAGTCGGTTCGGCGTTCAGCGGCTGGTTCCGCTTCGGTGACGGCACCCAGACGGCGGCCTGGAAGCAGGCCATGGCCGTGTTCCTGGCCATCTATCCCCTCGTCATGGTGCTCAACCTGACGGTGAACAAGGCTCTTCTGAACGCCGGACTGCCCGTGTTCGCGATGCTCTACGTCAGCAACGTGGTGAGCGTCGTCCTCCTCACCTGGGTGGTGATGCCGCCGCTGACCCGGCTCCTGCGGTTCTGGCTGGCACCCGAGGCGACCACCACGGCGCGAACCGAGGTGCTGGGCGTGCTCACGGTCGTACTCGGCTCTCTGGCGTTCCTGGCACTCTTCGCCTGGACGCTTGCACCGCTTCACTGACCGCGGGCCCCGGCGCCTGCCGCCGCGGTCCGGACACACACGCGCGCGGACGGACGGCGGTGCGCCGTCCGTCCGCGCTGTCGTTCAGTGCCGTCGTTCAGTGCCGTGGGTGCTGCCGGCGGCAGTCGGAGAGCCGGAAGGAGGCGATACGGGTGTGCCAGTTGTAGGCGCCGTCGTACGGCTGGTACTGGTTGGTGTACCAGAACGTGCAGTCGTCCGACGGGTCGATCGCCATGGAGGTGTAGTCGCCCCAGCGGTTGCTCCCGATCTGGGAGCCCGCGCCGGTCCGCACCGTGGTCTCACGGAACGTCATCCGGTTCGACCGGTCACCGGCCAGACGTCCGGTGATCCGGATCGAGGGACGGCTCCGGGAGGACGACTGGGAGTACCCCAGCGCGATGTCGCCCGACTTGTTCTGGGCGACGGAGCCCATCCAGCGGTAGGTCGGGTCCGGAGCGTAGGTGCTCTGCTGCCGGACGACCGGCCGGCCGCCCCGCAGCCGCAGCTCGTACCAGCGCACGCCCACGGCACCGCGGGCGTCGACCGCGTGGTTGAACACCAGCGACTCGTGGTCGTCGAAGTTGCGGTAGGCGAGCCGGTACATGGGGAAGTAGGACAGCGAGTCCAGCTTCTGCGTGGTGTTGGCCTGCGGCACGCACCTGTCCCCGGCGTAGTCGGTGCGCTCGCAGGCGCGGGTGTAGGGCGCGACCCTCAGGTCCCGCGCGCCGGTCACGGAGGTGGCGGCCTGGTTCCTCCAGTCGACATGGAACTGGAAGTACCGCAGGGTGTCGTCCGTCTCCCCGAGGGTGACCAGCAGGTTGGGTTCGCCCCGCCGGGGCTGCTTCGTGCCGTCGAGGTCGGCGCTGAGCAGGAAGTGGGTCGCCGGGAAGAAGTAGCACTGCTGACTGGCGTCGGCCCCGCGCAGCATCCGGCTCCGGTCCCAGGCGCACGCCTCCTGCGGCAGGCCGGGGGTACCGGAGTTGATGGTCACGTAGTACGCGTCCGGCCACACCGCGAGCTTCTCGTAGTCGGGGTCCTCCTGGTACCCGAACTCGTAACGGTGGTAGGAGCCCGTGGCGTCCGCGGTCGTGGAGACGCCCACGCACAGCCGTCGGTGGTCGAGGGAGAACTGGGTGAAGATCCAGCGGCGGGCGAGGGTGTCCCAGCGGACCACGGGGTCCACGTTGAACGCGGTCTCGCACGGCCCGCCGAAGCCCTTCCACAGGGTGTTGGTCGGGATCTGGCCCAGCACGGTACCGCCGGTCTTGGAGTACACCGCGAGCGCGACGTTGGTGACCTCCATGATCTGGGTGGAGCCCACCGACGCGTTCGGGTCCGGCGGAATGGCGCCCCCGTTCGAGACACCCTCGAAGCTGCGGCGCAGCGGGATCCGCGCCCGGCTGCCCTGGCTCGTCTGCACCACCGGATCCGAGGAGGTGCGCCTGGGCAGAGCCCGATACGGCCGTCGGGGACCGGGAACGACGGACGGTGTGGGCCTGACGTGCCCGGCCGTCCGCGCCAGCGTGCGCAAGGGGAGCGAGGTGTCGTGGTGCAGTGCGGGACCCGAGTCGGGGGACCGGACGGGCTGTGTCCGCGCCGGCCGGGTGAGATCTGCGCCGGCGGCGGGGGTGGGGGACAACGCGGGGGAGACGGCCAGAACGGCGCTCAGCGCCACGACGGCCGAGAGTGAGCGCAGGCCACCGAAGACTTGCACGGATCCTCCAAGGCGGTCGGCGAACCGTCCGATCGGTTCGCCCGGTGACGGCACCGGCCAAGGGAGTCCGCACCGCCCACGACGGCTGTCACGGCACACACACGCCCGGGGAACATCGTCATGTGTCGGAACCAGGCCACCCGTACCAGGGCGAGCGGCCCTCCGGTGCACGGACGCCCAGTTACCCACGCCGCCCGCCGGATGCCACGACTGCCGCCGTCGTGTCCTGCGCGGATGACCCGGACGGCGCATTGCGAGGGGGTGCCGTCGAACACCGGTTCTGCCGAGGCGGCGGAGGGTACCGGATCAGCCGGATCGGGAGCGACGGGCTCCGGGGCAGGCGGTGGTGGATCGTTCCGCCTTCGCTCGAACGGGTGATCCGGATCCATTTCCCCAGGTCAACCCTGTCGCCTTACCTACCGTGATCGCGTTGCTTGTGCCGCAGGCAGGCCCAGCCCACACTTGAGGAGGAGGTGCCACCTTGACCGCTCTCGCACATGAGAGGCCCGAGACCGTGTCCGAGGCTCCGGCTGAAATCGTGAACGTACCCGACCTGGACGAGGTCCTGTGGCAGGCCTGGAAGGCCATGGAACTCCCCGAGGGCTACCGCGCTGAGATCATCGAGGGAGCCATCGAGGTGTCGCCGACCGCTCGCCGTTCGCACGGCCTGATCACCAATCGGATGCGAAGGGCCTTGGACAAGTTCCTGGACGGAGGTGAGTACGCCTGCCATCAGGATGTGAACGTGATCCACAACCGGAAGGCGTGGATCCCCGATGTCTTCGTCGCTCCGGAGGACACGGAGCCGTGCGGTGACGAGGACGATATGGGAGTCAGGGCCGACTCCGTGCACCTCATCGTCGAAGTCGTCTCCCCCGGCAAACGCAACCAGGACCGCGACCGCATCCGCAAGCGTCGCGAATACGCGCGTGCCGGAATCCCCGTCCACGTGATCATCGACGACTACGACGGCCAGGGCGCCGTCACCCTCTTCACCGGCCCCCGCCCCGACAAGGCCGAGTGGGAGGACATCCACCGTGTCCCCTACGGCACCGAGGTCACCATCCCCGAAGGCCCCGCCAAGGGCTTCGTGATCGGGGAGACGATCACGGGGCCGAAGCGCGGGTGACTCCGCGGCCCCGGTGAGCGCGAGCCGCGGTGCGCTCGCCGTCCCCGCCGCCGCGACGAGAACGCGTCGTCTTGGCGGCCGCCTCCCGGCCCGTGTTCGCGGACGGGGTCAAGCCGGACGCGGGCCCGCGCACGTTCGGGTGACATATGCCCCAGGTCAGGATGTTCGAGGCGGTGCCGCCCACACCCTGGATCCCGTGACGACGACACGAACGACTGATCCACGGAGTGCGGGGCGGCTATGGTCGTAGACCTGAAGCGTCGAAGGAGGGCACCGGTCATGACCGCGCACGCCACGGAGAACGACCAGGTCATCCCACCGATGCCGGAGCGGACGCCGAAGGCGCTGCGCGCGGCCATCGCCGAGCATGCTCCCGAGCTGCTTCCTGGTTTCGACGAGCACTGGAAGTGGGCGATCGCCGACGCGTACGACCTCGGTCCGGTGCCGGCGTTCATGGCCCTGTGGTGGGGTGAGTACGCCATCGCCCGCGACCGGAAGTTGGACGCGCGCGTGCGCGACCTCGAATACCGTGCGGCGTACGAGTGCACTGACAGCGCCGAAGCCAAGGCCCTTCTGGAAGAGGCAGCCAAAATTCACTACCGGGCGCGAGAACTGGAGCCTGGCGCGTGACTGATGGGTTCATGGGGCCGCCCTGGCAGATGGACTGGCGAATTGATGCAGGCGCCGCGTTCGAGGCACTGCCTGATCATGTCCGTGAGATGGTCAAAGTCGCGCGTGCCGAACTGGTAACCGCGAAGGACCCGTATTTTCGCGGTATCGACGCCGGTTCAGGGCTTCCTGACGGCATGCGGGTCATGCCAGTCCGTTCCGATGATCCGAAGGGCCGCCACGTCTGCTTGTTCGACAACATAAGGGGCTGGCTGAAGTACAGCTTCGTCCGCCGAACCGAAGATCCGCAGATCGTGGTGGAAGAACTCTTCTGGCTGGGGGTCGAAACGCCTACGGAACCTCCGGCGGAGCCGTAGGCGCCCCCGGCAGTCGTACCGTCGCCACCGTGCCGCCGCCGTTGGCGCGGGCCAGGGTGACGTCGCCGCCGGCCTGCTGGACCGTGCGGGCCACGATGGAGAGGCCGAGGCCCGAGCCGGGCAGGGCCCGCGCGCTCGGTGAGCGCCAGAAGCGGTCGAAGACGTGGGGGAGTTCGTCCTCGGCGATGCCGGGGCCGTGGTCGCGGACCGTGAGGACTCCGCCTTCCAGGGCGACGTCGATCGTGCCGCCCTCGGGGCTGAACTTCACGGCGTTGTCGAGGATGTTGACGATCGCCCGTTCCAGGGCGGAGGGCTCCGCGCGTACGAACCACGGCTGGACGTCGGCCGTGATCGTCAGCTCCGGACCGCGCAGGCGGGCGCGGCGCAGGGCCGCCTGGACCGTGTCCTGGAGCGCCACGATCTGCAGGCGCTCACCGCGCTGACCCTCCGAGCGGGACAGCTCCTGGAGGTCGCCGATCAGCGACGCCAGCTCCGTCATCTGCGCCTTCACCGAGGCGAGCAGCGCCTTGCGGTCCGCCGGGGGGATGGGCCTGCCGGTCTCCTCGCTGCGGGTGAGGAGTTCGATGTTCGTGCGGAGCGAGGTGAGGGGGGTGCGCAGTTCGTGACCGGCGTCCGCGATGAGCTGTTGCTGGAGCTCCCGGGAGCTCGCCAGCGAGCTGGTCATGCTGTTGAAGGAGCGGGACAACCGTGCGATCTCGTCGTCCGACTCCTCCTCCACCGGGATGCGGACGCTCAGGTCCTCGGTACGGGCGACGTGTTCGACGGCCTCGGTGAGCTTGTCGACGGGGCGGAGACCGGCGCGGGCGACGGCAAGGCCTGCGGCTCCGGCGCCGAGGACTCCTACGCCGGAGACGAGAAGGAGGAGCAGGGCGAGGTCGTTGAGGGTGTTCTGCGTGCTCTTGAGGGGGACGGCGGTGATCAGTCCGACGTAGGAGCCGCTTTCTGTGGGGAACACCTGCGTCATCACGCGCAGCGGGTTGCCGTCCACGTCGGTGCCGTTGCTGAAGTAGAGGGTGTCGGTGTTTCCGGCCTTGATGAGGTCTTTGTCGGCCTGACTGACCTTGATCACGCCCGTGGCGTCGCGGGTGAGGCAGTACGTGCCGTCCGTCTTGACCACCTGGCCGTAGCTGATCCGCAGGCCGCTGGTGTCCTGGACCGTGCTGGTGCAGTTGATGAGGGCGTTCTGGGCGACGATGTTCGCCGGTCCCCGCACTTTCTGCAGATCGCTCGCAAGCTGGTCGTACAGCTTCCCCTGCACGATGAACCAGCAGGTCACCGAAACCGCCGCCACCGCGAACGCCACCGCCGCCGCGACCAGCATCGACAGGCGGGCGCGGATCGGGAGGGTGCGGAAGCGGCGGACGAACTTGTTCACTCGGCGCCGCCCTGGCGCAGGACGTAGCCGACGCCGCGCACGGTGTGGACGAGTCGGGGTTCGCCGCCGGCCTCCGTCTTGCGGCGGAGGTACATGACGTAGACGTCGAGGGAGTTCGAGGACGGCTCGAAGTCGAAGCCCCAGACGGCCTTGAGGATCTGCTCGCGGGTGAGGACCTGGCGCGGGTGCGCCATGAACATCTCGAGGAGGGTGAACTCGGTGCGGGTCAGCTCGACCTGGCGGCCGGACCGGGTGACCTCGCGGGTCGCCAGGTCCATGCGCAGGTCGGCGAAGGTGAGGGCCTCGTCCTCCTGGGCACCGTCGGCCAGGGAGGCCGCGTAGGAGCTGCGGCGCAGCAGGGCTCGGATGCGGGCGAAGAGTTCGTCCAGCTCGAAGGGCTTGACCAGGTAGTCGTCCGCCCCGGCGTCGAGGCCGGTGACACGGTCGCCGACCGTGTCGCGGGCCGTCAGCATCAGGATGGGCGTCGTGTCGCCCGCGCCGCGGATGCGGCGGGCCGCGGTCATGCCGTCCATGCGGGGCATCTGGATGTCGAGGACGATCAGATCCGGCTTGTAGGCCGTCGCCTTCTCCAGCGCGTCCGCGCCGTCGACCGCGACCTCGGTCTCGTATCCCTCGAAGGCGAGGCTGCGCTGGAGGGCTTCGCGTACGGCCGGCTCGTCGTCGACGATCAGGATGCGCTGGGGTTCACGGTCGCCATCGGCGGGGCTCATCGCTCGCGTTTCCTCGGGGTGCGGTGGGTCTGGGCGGGGACGCCTCTCAGCCTCGCATGTTTCCGGGCTGTCGGGTGTGAGCGCTGGTGGGGCGGTACGCCCCTAGCCGCGGACCAGGGTCATGCGGCTCAGCGGCACCTTGCGCTGGTGCGGCCGGGCCGCGGAGGTGCGCAGGCCCATCAGCTGCGGGGCGGGCACGACCTCCGGGGCGCGCGGGGCCGGGGCCGGTGCCATCGTGGCCTCCGGGGCGCGCGGGGCCGGGGTCGATACCACCACCAGGGCCTCCGGGGCGCGCGGTGCCGGGGTCGGCGCCACCACGGCCTCGGTCGGTGCGTGGAGTTCGTACGCCACGGCAAGGGCCAGGCTGAACCCGGCCGGGCTGTCGGCGGCCATCGTGTGCGAAACCTGCTTGATCATGACGTACTCCCTTGCTCAGGCGCTGCTCGGGCGCCGGGTGGTTCAGCTGGTGGAGCCCGCCCGCAGCTTGGCCAGGTCGGACTTGACGGTGTTGATCGGGATGGCGAAGCCGAGGCCGACGCTGCCCGCGTCCGAGGAGGACGACGAGGCCGAACTGGCCGAGTACATCGCCGAGTTGATGCCGACGATGTCGCCGCTGGCGTCGATCAGCGCGCCACCGGAGTTGCCGGGGTTCAGGGACGCGTCGGTCTGGATCGCCTTGTAGGTCGTGGTGGACGAGCCGGTGTCGCCGTTGAACTGCCGGCCGCCGAAGGAGAACGGCCACTGGCCGCTGCCGCCGCCCTGCTGCTGCTCCTGCTGACCCTCGTCGGTGGAGACGGTCACGTCCCGGTTGAGCGCGGAGACGATGCCGCTGGTGACGGTGCCGGTCAGGCCCTCGGGGGAGCCGATCGCGACGACCGTGTCGCCGACCTGGACCCCGTCGGAGTTGCCGAGGGTGGCCTTCTGGAGGCCGGAGGCGCCCTGGAGCTTGAGAAGGGCGAGGTCCTTGGAGCTGTCGGTGCCGACGACCTGGGCGGTGTACGACTTGTCGTCGCTGGTGGTGACCTTGATGGACTGGGCGCCGGATATCACGTGGTTGTTGGTGATGATCTCGCCGTCGCTGGTGATGACCACGCCGGAGCCGGTGGAGGTGCCGTTGCTGAGGGTCGCCTTGACCTCGACGACGCTCGGGCTGACGGCGGCGGCGATCGAAGCGACGTCGCCCTTCTTGCTGGAGGGCACCACGCTGGTGGTGGTGCTGCTGGAGACGACCTCGTTCTTGCCGGTCAGCTCCTGGAAGGCGTACGCGGTGCCGCCGCCGACGGCCGCCGCGACGATGGCGACCGCGGCGAGCAGGGCCATCGGGCCCCGGGTGCGCCCCTTCTTGCCGTGGGCCGAGTGCTCCGGGTGTTCACCGTCGGCGCCGACGGTGGGGAGTACGGCCGTACCGCCGCCGTAGCCGCCCTGTCCGCCGCCGGCCGCCGCCGGCTCCACGGTCACCGGCTGGTGGGCGGGCGGGGGCGGCCACTCCGGGTTCACGGGGGAGGGCGAAGAGGCGTGCTGCTGCTGGGGGTACGCGCCCTGGTAGGCGTCACCCTGGGGACCCTGCGGGTTCTCGTACTCGCCGCTGCGGCGGAAGCTCTCGGTCATGACAAACAGCTTGTCCCGCGACCATGAGAGCTCCCTGAGTGTCCGCTGAGAACGCCGCGAGAAGCGTGTTTGCCCGATATAAGGAAGCTTCTCGCAGGTCGGCCGATGTTCTCAGACGCCGTTCATGAAGGCTTTGCTGTGGGTCCGCGACTTCTGCGAGTACGGGCCGGTGGGGGCTGGTCGCGCCCACGCGGCGGAGCCGCACATCGATACAGCCCCGCGCCCCTGAGGGGGCGCTCACCGCAACGCCCTTCTTTTAGGGGCGCGGGGAACTGCGCGAGCAACCACGACGCACCCGCGGTCAAAGAACTACGCGCACCACGGTCAAAAAACCACGACGCACCGCGGTCAAAGAACCACGCGCACCACGGTCAGAACACGCCGCCGCAGACCTACCCGCACCCGCAGGAACCCCGCACCACCAGCGTCGAAGGGAACGTTTTCAACCGCTCCTTCCGCGACCCCGCCACCCGCAGTCCGTCGTCCAGCACCAGGTCCACCGCCGCGCGGGCCATCGCGGGCCGGTCGGAGGCGATCGTCGTCAGCGGGGGATCCGCGAGCGCCGCCTCCTTGATGTCGTCGAAGCCCGCCACCGCCAGCTCCCCCGGCACGTCGAGGCGCAGCTCCCGGGCCGCCCGCAGCACGCCGAGTGCCTGGTCGTCGGTGGAGCAGAAGATCGCCGGGGGGCGGTGCGGACCGGAGAGGATGTCAAGGGCGATCCGGTACGCGTCGTACCTGTTGTACGGCGCCTCGAACAGCCGGCCCTCGGTGGGCAGGCCCGCCTCGGCCATGGTCCGCCGCCAGCCCTCGACGTGGTCGGAGACCGGGTCGCCGACGGCCGGGGTGTCCGCCGTACCGCCCATACAGGCCACGTACTCGTAGCCGTGCTCCAGCAGATGGCGGACGGCGAGCTCGGCGCCGCCGAGGTCGTCCGTCACCACCGCCACGTCGTCGATGGCCTCCGGCCGCTCGTGCAGCAGCACGACCCGGGCGTCCCAGGCGTCGATCTCGGCGGCGGCCAGGTCGTTGAGGGCGTGGGAGACGAGGATGAGGCCCGAGACGCGCATCCCGAGGAACGCGCGGAGGTAGTGGACCTCGCGCTCGGCGACGTAGTCGGTGTTGCCGACCAGCACCATCTTCCCGCGCTCGGACGCGGCCTGCTCGACCGCGTGCGCCATCTCGCCGAAGAACGGCTGGCGGGCGTCCGGGATGATCAGGCCTATGAGGTCGGTGCGCCGGGACGCCATCGCCTGGGCGACCCGGTCGGGGCGGTACCCCAGCTCCTTGATCGCGGCGAGGACACGCTCGCGCGTTGCCGGTGCGACCGGCCGGGGTCCGTTGTTGATGACATAACTGACGACGGCGGTGGAAGTCCCCGCCAGCCGCGCCACATCATCCCGAGTCACCTTGGCCACGCGCGGAGTCTACGCGGATGGACCCGTTCTGGGCAGGGCGAACCGAAGCTTCGCTTGCGGAAGCAATGCCCCGGCCGGGTGACGGCCGCGCCCCGCCCGGCCGGCGACTACGCCTCCGTCGGCACCTCGACCGCGCCCAGGGCGGCCGATGCGTCCGCATCCTCCGCCTTTGGCTGGTCCGCGTGCGCCTTGGCCGCGTCACCGGCCCGGTCGCCCTTCTCAGGCGTAACGAATCGATAACCGACGTTCCGGACGGTTCCGATCAAGGACTCGTGCTCCACGCCGAGCTTGGCGCGCAGCCGCCGTACGTGTACGTCGACGGTCCGGGTGCCGCCGAAGTAGTCGTACCCCCAGACCTCCTGCAGCAGCTGTGCACGAGTGAACACCCGGCCGGGGTGCTGGGCGAGGTACTTCAGCAGCTCGAACTCCTTGAAGGTGAGGTCGAGGACCCGCCCCTTCAGCTTCGCGCTGTAGGTCGCCTCGTCGACCGACAGATCGCCGTTGCGGATCTCCATGGGGGAGTCGTCGTTGACGATCTGCTGCCGGCCCATGGCGAGCCGCAGCCGCGCCTCGACCTCGGCGGGACCCGCGGTGTCGAGGAGTACGTCGTCGATGCCCCAGTCGGCGGTGACGGCGGCGAGCCCGCCCTCCGTCACGACCAGGATCAGCGGGCAGCCCGGCCCGGTCGAGCGGAGCAGCTGGCAGAGGCTGCGGACCTGCGGGAGGTCACGGCGGCCGTCGATCAGGATGACGTCGGCGCCCGGGGTGTCGACGAGTGCGGGCCCCTCGGCCGGTGCGACCCGCACGTTGTGCAGGAGCAGGCCGAGAGCGGGCAGCACCTCCGTCGACGGCTGGAGGGCGTTGGTCAGGAGCAGCAGAGAACTCATATGTCTGGTTCCTCCTCGGTCCCTGCGAGGACTGTGTGCAATGACACTGCGCTGCGCTCCCGAAGTTCCATACATCAGCGGTCACCTGGAGTTCCCCGCTTTGTATACAACCCTTCCGAAAGCACAAAAGGACCCGGTGGCGGCGCTGCCCGAGTCCTCTGCCAGCAGAATAGCCCACATGAGCATCGGTCCGGCAGGTCATGTGGCACGTTCCACCGTTCGTCCGGCATATGAGACGAGCAGAAACGCCTCTATGCGGACGTTTCTGCGCACGGACGACGGGGTTTCCATCGATTCCGTATACGATCCCGCCTCCGCCGTATACGACGGCTCCCGGCCACCTTCCCGTGATCTGGTGTTCGTCATCGCCCACGGTTTCACGGGCGACGTGGACCGGCCACACGTACGACGGGTGGTGGCCGCCCTGACGGATCACGCGCCGGTGGTCAGCTTCTCCTTCCGCGGCCACGGCCGGTCCGGGGGCCGCACCACCGTCGGCGACCGCGAGGTCCTCGACCTGGCGGCGGCGGTGGCGTGGGCCCGGGACCTCGGCCACGCGCGCGTGGTCACCGTCGGCTTCTCGATGGGCGGCTCGGTGGTCCTGCGGCACGCGGCGCTGCGCACCGGTGCGGACGCGGTGGTCTCCGTGTCGTCCCCCGCCCGCTGGTACTACCGGGGCACCGCCCCCATGCGCCGCGTCCACTGGATGGTGACCAGACCGGAGGGCCGGCTGGTCGGCCGCTACGGCTTCCGCACCCGTATCCACCACCGCGGCTGGGACCCGGTACCGCTCTCGCCGGTGGAGGCGGTGCCGAGGATCGCCCCGACCCCGCTGCTGATCGTGCACGGCGACAACGACGGTTACTTCCCGGTCGACCACCCCCGGATGCTGGCCGACGCCGCGGGCGGCGCCGCCGAGCTCTGGCTGGAGCCGGGCATGGGGCACGCCGAACACGCGGCGAGCGAGCGGCTGCTGGGCCGGATCGGCGACTGGGCGGCCGCCCGGGCGGGCTAGCCTGACCCTGTACACAGGTACACAGCCGACTGATTGTTCTCATCGAGTTTCCTGAGGAACCGGATGCCCAAGGTCACGGTGCGCTACTGGGCCGCCGCGAAGGCCGCGGCCGGCATCGCCGAGGAGCCGTACGACGCGGACACCCTCGCCGAGGCGCTGGCCGCGGTGCGCGCGCGACACCCCGGAGAACTGACGCGCGTCCTGCGGCGATGCTCCTTCCTCATCGACGGTGACCCCGTGGGCACGCGCGGACATGAGACGGTACGGCTGGCCGAGGGCGGCACGGTCGAGGTGCTCCCGCCGTTCGCAGGAGGGTGAGCGAGAGCGATGACCAACCAGCCGTACGAGGGCTACGACCCGTACCAGCAGCAGCCCCCGGCCCAGCCGCAGTGGGGGTACGACGAGCAGCAGTACGCCACCCAGCAGTGGCAGGGGCAGACCTGGGAGACGCAGATGCACGCCCCGGTGCAGGAGGCTGCCGCTCCGCCGGCGGCGGCCTCCGAGACGGCGTATCCGCCACCGCAGTCGTACGAGCGGCCGTACGCCACCGGGCAGCAGGCGTACCCCGCATCCGCGCCCGCGCCCGCGCCCGCACCCGCCTCCGCCCCCGCACCGTCGGACTCGGCGGGCTACGGTCCCGCGACCGTCTCGGGCAACGCCCGGATCACCGACGCCCAGCGGGCCCGTCTGGAGGGCCGCTCGCCGATCATCGAGCCGGGCATGCAGCCGGCGCTGCTCACGGCGCTGCTGGGGCTGCTGCTCGCGGCGACGGCGCCGATCGCCTCGTACGCCCTCGTCGTCCCGCTGGTGATCCTCCAGGCCGTGACGGCGGCGGGCTGGTTCCGCCTGAACGGCATGTGGCCGGCCCGGCAGGGCATCGCGCTCGCCTTCCTGGGCGGGGTCACGGCGGACGTGGCAGTGCTGGTGGCGGGCCGGGACCAGGCCCCGGCGGCGATCCTCGGCCCGCTGGGCGTGTGGGTCCTGCTCACTCTCGTCCTGCAGCTCCGCTCGCACGCGGACCCCGACACCCGTATGTACGGCCTGATGGCCACGGTCGCCTCCTCCGCGCTGGCGATCATCGCGACCGGCTACCTGGGCGCGGACCCCGACACGGTGTCGGTCGGCGCGGCCGCGGTCGCGGTGGCGGTCCTCGCGCGGGCGCTGCCGCTGCCGACGGCGGCGTCGGTGATCGTCTCCCTGCTCGCGGCGGCCGGGGCGGGCATCGCGGTGGGCGGCATGACGGGGCTCGGCACGAAGGGCGCGCTGATCGGAGCGGCGGCCGGGGTCTGCGCCCTCGTCGGCCACCGCGCGGCGAGCTACGACTACCCGTCGAGGTTCGTCCACTTCACGGCAGGCGTGGCGTTGCCGCTGACGGCGGCGGCACCGGTGATCTGGATCCTGCACTAGCCCTTCCAGGGGGCGAGGCCGAAAAGCTTTTCCCACCCACCCGTCTCGGTCGGCAGTGGAGCTGGGCAGCGCCCCGTAAGGGGCGCGGGGAACTGCGCGCTCAGCCCCCACCGGCCCGCGCCCGACAGCGCCCCCCGGCCCCCCGCCCCGCGGCCTTGTCACAGCTGCTCCACAATCTCGCGTCGGCCCGCTCCCGCAGGGTTAGCGTGGCGGGATCGAATGACCAGTCGACCCCGGGGGAATCCGACCCACATGCGTGCCCTGCGAATCCTTCTGATCGTTGTCGTCGTCCTCGGCGTCCTCTTCGTGATCGTCGACCGGGTGGCCGTGCACTTCGCCCAGGGCGAGGCCGCCGACAAGCTGAAGACGACGGAGGGCCTCGCGAGCACCCCCGACGTGTCCATCAAGGGCTTCCCGTTCCTCACCCAGGTCGCGAGCGGCTCCCTCGACGACGTGCACGTCGGCATCAAGGAGTACGACGCCGCCACCGGCACCGCCGGCAAGACCATCCGCATCGAGGACCTGAACGCCGACATGAAGGACGTCACCTTCACCGGTGACTACAGCTCCGCCACCGCGAAGACCGCCACCGGCACCGCGCTGGTCTCCTACGACGAGCTGCTGAAGAACGCCAAGTCGGCGCCCACCGACCTGGGCCTCGGCTTCACCGGCCAGGTCGTCGGTCTCGCGGACGGCGGCGACGGCAGGATAAAGGTCACCCTCGACGTCGGCGTCCCCGGCGGCGCCCACCAGAAGGTGCCCGTCCTCAGCACGGTCGCCGTCAAGAACAACACCGTGCAGGTGCACGCGGACAACCTCCCCAAGCTCGCCGGTGTCAGCCTCCTGGAGGACCGTTTCCGCCAGGCCTCCGACTTCCGGCAGGCGATCGACCAGCTGCCCGGCGGCATCAAGCTGGACAAGGTTCAGGCCGTGCAGAACGGTGTGGAGATCGCGGTGCGGGGTTCGAACGTCAGGCTGGCCGGGTAGAAGGCGGCACGGCGGACACCGGCGCCGTTCCAGCACGCGAGACGGCTGCGTCCGTACAGTAGATGTGATGACCGAGACAGGCGCCCGGCCGCCCCGGAACCACGCCCCGGACTCCGCTCTCGTCCCACAATGCGGACGATCGCGTCTCACCATACGACATGCCGGTGACATGCCCGCGCATCCGTCCCTACGATCGAGCCCATGAAGCGTCAGGCGGATCTCACGAAGCGGCGGGCAGTCGACCTGTGCCGCGTCGCCGCCATGCTCTGTCGCCCCTTCTGACGGTGGAGGCCACTGCCTCCGCATCCCCCCTGCCCTCCTTCGCCGAGGGCATCCGTGCGCCCCGACGCGCACCCACCCGCATTCGCACGCCCCGCCGCAACTGCCCCGGAGGAGAAAGAGCATGAGCCGCAGCGACGTCCTGGTCGACGCCGACTGGGTCCAGGACAACCTGGACAACCCCGAGATCGCGATCGTGGAGGTGGACGAGGACACGTCCGCCTACGAGAAGAACCACATCCGCAACGCGATCCGCATCGACTGGACCAAGGACCTGCAGGACCCGGTCCGCCGCGACTTCATCGACCAGGAGGGCTTCGAGAAGCTCCTGTCGGCGAAGGGCATCGCCAACGACACGCTGGTGATCCTCTACGGCGGCAACAACAACTGGTTCGCGTCCTACGCCTACTGGTACTTCAAGCTCTACGGCCACGAGAACGTCAAGCTCCTCGACGGCGGCCGCAAGAAGTGGGAGCTGGACGCGCGCGAGCTGGTCGAGGAGGTCCCGGAGCGCACCGAGACCACCTACAAGGCCAAGCCGCAGAACGCCGCGATCCGTGCCTTCCGTGACGACGTCGTGGCGGCCATCGGCTCGCAGAACCTCGTCGACGTCCGTTCGCCCGACGAGTTCAGCGGCAAGCTGCTCGCGCCGGCCCACCTGCCGCAGGAGCAGTCGCAGCGTCCGGGTCACGTCCCGACCGCCCGCAACATCCCGTGGTCGAAGAACGCCAACGACGACGGCACCTTCAAGTCGGACGACGAGCTCAAGGAGCTCTACGCCGACGAGCAGGTCGACCTCGCCAAGGACACCATCGCGTACTGCCGCATCGGCGAGCGCTCGGCCCTGACCTGGTTCGTCCTGCACGAGCTGCTCGGTGTCGAGAACGTCAAGAACTACGACGGCTCCTGGACCGAGTACGGCAGCCTCGTCGGCGTCCCGATCGAGCTCGGCGCCGGCAAGTAGGCCCCGGCAGGACCCGGTAACACCGGCAACACCCTCAGACCGACCTTTCAGGACCCATCCTCAGGAGTACGACATGTGTGGAGCGAAGGCCGGCGGCCCGGACCCCTCGACGATCAAGCCCGGTGAGACCACGATCCAGGGTCAGGTGACCAAGGACGGCGAGCCCGTGGTCGGCTACGTCCGCCTGCTCGACTCGACCGGCGAGTTCACCGCGGAGGTCCCCACCTCCGCCACCGGACAGTTCCGCTTCTACGCGGCGGAGGGCACCTGGACCGTCCGCGCCCTCGTCCCCGGCGCCACCGCCGACCGCACGGTCGTCGCCCAGCAGGGCGGCCTGGCCGAGGTCGCGATCGCGGTCTGAGCAGAGCACCGACACGACGGCCGAGGGCCGCGCCTCCGGATCATCCCCGGCGGCGCGGCCCTCGGCCGTTCCCTTCCTGACGTGCCTCCCGCACTGCGTCGCGGGCCCGCTCGGGGCACCGCGTCGGACTCCCCGCCCGCCGGCCCCGCCGGTGACGGGGACCGCGCTCTGCGCCGTGGCGCCGGACCGGGCGAGCCGACCTACCCTGGAGGCATGCTGGCCCGCCGCCGTCGCGTCTACTTCGTCATGATGGGGATCTGCATCGGTCTCTTCGTCCTGGCGTGGGGCGTGGTACGCATCTGGTCGGTCCCGGCCGCCGTGGGGATGTGCCTGGTGGCCATGGTCATCCCACCCGTCGCCGCGATGGTCGCCAACCGCCGGGGGCCCGAGGACCGCTGGTGGGACGACCCCTCCGGCGATCCGCAGTCCGACGAGTGGTGGGACGAGCTGGACGGGAAGAAGCGGCCGAGGTCCTGACCGGGTGAGGTTCGGCAGCCCCCGGCAGGGGCGCGGGGCCGCATCCGGTACGCGGCTCCACCGCGATGGGGGTCCCCCCCGCTCGAGCGAAGCCGAGAGTGGGGGAGCGACCGGCCACGACGGCGCGGCGGTCGACAGACGGCAGGTCGCCGCACCTTCGGCGGAGCGCTCAGTCCGCCCCCGCGCTCGCCGTGCTCGCGGCGCTGATGCGCTGGGTGCTGACGCGCTGGCTGAGGAAGAGGGCCGCGCGGTCCAGTGCCTCGTCGGCCTCGTCGAGGACGCCGGCGTAGGCCTGGAACACGTGCGGCACGTCGGCGGTGATGTCGAGGACGACGTCCACTCCGGCGGCTCGCGCCCGGTCGGCCATGCGGGTGGAGTCGTCGAGGAGGACTTCGTTGGTGCCTGCCTGCAGCAGCATGGGCGGCAGGCCGGTCGGGTCGGCGAAGACGGCCGGGCTGAGCAGCTGGTGGCGAGGATCCTGCCCCGCCAGGTACATGGCCCCGGTGTGTTCCAGGGCCTCCCGCGTGAGGAACGGGTCGGCACCGGCCCTGGTCTCCATGCTCTCACCGGTCCGGGTGGCGTCGAGTCCGGGCGAGAACGCCACGATCGCCGCCGGCAGCGGGAGGCCCGCGTCCCGGGCGGCGAGGCAGGTGGTGATGGCCAGGCCACCGCCGGCGGAGTCCCCGGCGAACGCCACGCCCGACGGGTCCGCGCCGCTGTCGAGCAGGGCACGGTAGGCGCTCAGCCCGTCCTCGACGGCGGCCGGGAACGGGTGCTCGGGGGCCAGCCGGTAGTCCAGCGAGAGGGCCCGGAAGCCGGTTCTGACCACGAGATTGCCCGTCAGTGACAGCGCGGTCTCGGGGGAGCCGAACACGAAGCTCCCGCCGTGGAAGTACAGGAGCGTCCCGGCCCGTCGCTCCGCGGTGGGTTCGACGAGCAGCGCGGGGCGCGGGCCCAGCGTCGTGGCCGTGGTGCGGATCCCCTCCGGGACGATCATCTCGGCCATCAGCGCCCTGAACCCGGCCCGGATCCCCTCGACCGACGGGTCCCCGGCGGGACGCGGCTGCCGCAGCCTGGCGTCGAGCAGCGCACGTTGTTCCTTGCTCATCCCTGCTCCCCTCTGAAGTACATGCCGCTACACTATATGCCGTGGCATATAGATGGGACGACGACAGTACCGGCCTCCTGGGGCTCTTCGACGACCTCGTCCGTTGCGAGACGCGTCTGTACAACGCCCTCAACGACCGTCTCCGGGAGCGGCACGGGATCGTCACGTCGCAGTTCGAGGTGCTGCGTCACGTGCGGGACCATCCCGGGTCCCGGGTGGGGGACGTCGCCGCCGCGTTCGCCATCGGCATCGGGGCGACCAGCAAGGGCGTCGACCGCCTGGAGAAACGTGGCTGGGTCGTCCGGCAGGCCAATCCCGCGGACCGCAGGTCGTCACTGCTGGCGCTCACCGAGGACGGCGCGACGCTCGTCGACGCGGCGGAGGCCACCGCCGGCGAGCGGCTCGCCGAACTGCTCGCGGAGACCTTCGGACAGACCTTCGGGGAGCACGCCCTGCCGGCCGTCGCGCAGGCTCTGTCGAACCTCCGCTCCGCACTGGAACGCGACGACGTCGGCACCCCCACCGGCTGACCCGCGTCCCCACCGGCTGACCGCGCCCCGGCGCGCTAGTACACGAGCGCCTGGGTCCCGTCCGTCATCGCCTCCTGGACGAAGACCTGGGCGCCCGCGATGCGTACGCCCTCGATGACGTCCTTCTCCGTGATGTCCCGGCGGGCCGCGCACTGGGTGCAGAGGGTGACGCGGCCGCCCGCGAGGAGGGAGTCGAGGAGGTCCGGCAGGGGGGCCGCGTGCGGGAGTTCGAACTCGGCGGCGCGGCCCGGCAGGGCGAACCACGCGGACTCGCCGGTCAGCCACAGCGACACCTCTACGCCGCTGGCCACGGCCACCGCCGCCACCGTGAACGCCTGCGAGCACCGCTCAGGGGCGTCCGCCCCCGCCGTCACCTTGATCACCAGGTTCTTCGCCATGCCGGAAGCGTAACCACCGCCCGGGTCAGTATCCGATCGCCTCCCGGATCAGCAGCACGGTTCCGCGCCCCGGACGGGGCTCCGCGTTGAGGACCAGCAGACGGTTGACGGCGCTGGGCGACCCGTACACCGCACGGGCGCGGGCGTCCTCCAGCGGGAGGGCGTGCTCCTCGACGCGGCGCAGCGCCGTGCCCAGATCGGGCACCACCTTCTGCGCGCCGACGATCCAGACCGCCTGAGCGGCCCCGCCCGCGTTGGCGGGGAGCTGGCTGCCGCTGCCCGAGGCGAGCACGAGCGAGCCGGTCTCGGTGACCGCGGCGACGCTGTTGACGACCACATCGGGGCCGGCGAGCAGCCTGCGGATCTCGTCGGCGCCGGTGGCCCGGTCGATGGCCAGGACGCGCGGCCTGATGGCGTCGTACCGGTCGCCGGTGTTGATGTCGTCGTCGATGCCGGACAGCCGGAGCGTCTCGCTGGCTCCGGTGAGCACGCCGGCGCCCGCGGGGATCAGGTCCCTGACGCGGGCGCGCGCGGCCGCCGCGTCGTCCAGGATCTCGGCGGCGAAGCCGTTGGCACGCAGCGCGGCGGCCGCCCGCTCCAGTCGCTCGGCCGACGCCGGGTCGGCGAAGGAGGCGGCGGGGGCGGCGGCAGGGGCGGCAGGGGCCGCTTGGGGTGCGGCGCCTGCCAGCGGGGAGGTGTCGAGGTACCTGATCTCGTACACCCGCTCGGCGAACTTCCAGCCCTCCTCGGTGCGCTGGTAACGGTCGTGGTAGACGGCGTAGTTGAGCCCCTCGCGGCCGTCGAGAGTGCGCGCGAGCTCCTGGATGTAGGCGCGGCCGGTCGCCGTGTCGCCGTCGAGCACGATCGTGCCGGGGTGGGTGTTCTGCACGAAGAAGTCCCACACGCTCTGCAACCGCTCGCTCCCGGTGATGATCTCCTCGCGGCCGATCAGCTCGGCGGGGATGTCCGGCATGCGCAGCGCGCCGTCCGGGGTGAACAGCGAGGCCAGGCGAGGCCGGTCGCGCATCATCACCGCGTCGGTGAACTCGCCGCGCAGTGCCTCGATCTCGACGCGGTCCGCGATGGCCTGGAAGTCGTTCATCAAAGTCCCCTTGTCGTCGTCCTCGCCGGTACGACAACGCGGCCCCGCGGAATGTGAGGCGGTGCGGCAACCTCACATTCCGGCGGGCTGTCCTGTCGTACCGGGTACAGGCAGAGGCAGAGGCGAGCGAGGGGGACGGGCGGACCATGACCATCGGAGCCGAGCCCGGCAACGAGCACGAAGAGCGGGAGGAGCAGAGCGATCCCGGCCTCGGCGCGATCATGAGCGAGCGGCGGCGGCTGATCAACCTCGGCTATCGGCTCCTCGGGTCCCTCGCCGACGCCGAGGACGTCGTGCAGGAGACCTACGCCCGCTGGTACGCCATGTCCGTCCGGGAGCAGCAGGCCATCGAGTCGCCCGGCGCCTGGCTGATGACGGTCGCCAGCCGTATCTGTCTGAACCTGCTCGGCTCGGCGCGGGCCCGACGGGAGACGTACGTCGGCGACTGGATCCCGGAGCCGCTGCCCGAACCCACGGAGTGGACCGGCGCAGCTCCCGGCGCCCGCGGGACCGATCCGGCCGACCGGATCACCCTCGACGAGTCGGTGACCATGGCCTTCATGGTCGTCCTCGACGTGATGACCCCGGCCGAGCGCGTCGCGTTCGTCCTGCACGACGTCTTCCGCTACCCGTTCGGCGAGGTCGCCGCGATCGTCGGCCGTACCCCGGCGGCCTGCCGCCAGCTGGCCTCGTCGGCCCGCCGCCGTGTCCGCACCGCGCAGCCGCCCGCGGGCCCGGGCGTCGGGCAGGCCGGCATCGTCAGGCGGTTCCGAACGGCGTGGGAGGCCCAGGACATCGACGCCCTCATCGGCCTGCTCGACCCCGACGCCACCGCGACCGCCGACGGCGGCGGCCTGGCCGTCACCCACCTCCACCCCATCGTGGGCGGCGAGCGGATCGCCCACGCCTACGCCGAGATCGCACGCGTCTCGGGGCACCGCACGACGTTCCTGGAGCGCACGGTCAACGGCCGGCCCGGCCTGGTCGCGCGGCAGGACGGCGCCGTCGCGACCGTCTTCGCCTTCGAGATCGCGGGCGACCGGGTCAGGCACATCTGGGCGGTACGCAACCCCGAGAAGCTCCGCCCCTGGCGGCTCGGCTGAGGGCCGGACACCCGCCTCACGCCGCACGCCGGAGTCAGACGGCGTCGCCCGCGAAGACCCGGCGGGTCACGGCCGGTGCTCCGCGCGCTGGTGCTTGCGCAGCAGCACGTTCGCGTCGGTGGCCGCGCTGTGGTCGTGGGCGGCCCACGCGGTCTCCCGGCGGCCGTCGAGATCCGTGCACTGCGTGCAGCCGGGGACGGGCCGGGGCGGGCGGCTCAGGTCGTCGGGGGACGCTGGTACGGCCCACGTGCTGCGGTCGTTCGCCGCGCGGACGCCCGCGCTGATCCGCTCTCTGTCGGTGGCGGGGCGCAGTGCCGCCGGATCGGCCTGCCACTCTCTCCCTCCTCCCACCGGACGCAGCATCGCGTACGGCCCCGACCGGTCCCGGTACTCGCCCACCTGGTCGGTGGCGGTGTCGTAGAGCAGGGCTCCGGGCTCCATGGCATTTGCTCCTTTCGTCCAACATCTATACGAAATGCGCGAGTTGGACTACTCTGCGTATCGAGGCTGCTACGAGGACGGCCAGGAAGTGCGGGCGGCACGCCGATGAGGGCCGGTTCTTCCCCGTCTGGCGGCGCTGATTCCACAAATGCCACGGGGAACCGGGGAGGGCCGCGGTGCCGCAGGGGCGGGTGGCGGCGGGGCGGAGCCAGGAGCCCGGGCGCCTGGCCATGTGCGAGAGGCGCTTGTGGCCGGAGGTCTCAAGGGCGAGGGAACCGGAGCAGCGGATCGAGGCGCGTATCGGACGGCAGAAGATGCTGGACGACGAGGATGCGCCGCCGTCCCGGGGCATCCTGTTCGAGGCGGTCCTGCGCAATGCGCTGGGTGATCTCCAAGCGTGGCGGGCCCAGTTGGAGCATCTGCTGGAGGCTTCGGAGCGCCCTGACATCACCCTTCACGTCCCGCCCCGTTCGGCAGCGGGCCCCACGGCCTGGTGAACACCGACGTGATGTTTCTGCGACTGCCGGACGCCCGCACTGTGGCCTACGCTGAAAACGACGTACGGGGTGAACCGGTCGAAGAAACCAGCAGGACTGAACGCCCGCACCGTACTTGTGATGCTGTGCGTGACCTGGCGCTCAACCCTGCCGGGTCACGCACGTTCATCTTGCGGATGTCGGAGGAAGTGCCGTGCGAGCGGTCGACGTGGGCAACACCTCCTGACGCAAGAGCGGTTACAGCGACACGGATGGCGGCGAGTGCGTCGAGTTCTCCGACGACCTCCTCCGCACCGCCGACTGGCGCACGAGCAGCTACAGCAATCAGGACGGCGGTGAATGCGTCGAAGTCTCCGACGATCTCCTGGCCGCCTCCTGGCACGAGAGCAGCCGCAGCGACCAGGACGGCGGCCGCCGCCTGGAAGTCGCCGCCGGTCTCGCCTCCCTCGTTCCCGTCCGTGACAGCAAGGCCCCCGCCGGCGGAGCGCTCCTCTTCGGAGCCCCCGCCGGGGGGCCTTCGTCGTGGCGGTAAAGGCGGACGGGGTCTGAGGCGCCGGCCGCCGGCCCGCCGGGCACGGAGCCGTGCCGCGCCCTCTCGGCCCCGTCAGGAGTGCTTGAGGTACTCGGCCAGCTTGCCGATGAGGCGGGCCGCGTCGTCCAGACCGCGGGCCGTGTCGCCGAGGTCCCCGGCGAGCAGTTTTGCCGGGGCCTGCGCCCCTTCCGGCTCCTCCTGTCCGCCGGGGACGGTCGTACCCCGGTATCCGACCGGCGCGCCCCCGCGCGGTGCGCGGTAGCCGGTGAAGTCGGCGGCGCGCGCCGGTCCGGCGGCCGGGGCCGCGCAGGCGAGGAACTGGACCCGGCAGAGCTGGATCTGGTCGGAGCCCTGGTTCTCGGTGATGCTCAGGCGGTAGCGGGCGTAGGGCGCGGGGGAGGCGACGGAGTACTCCTTCGTCTCGTGGCGCTGCCGAAAGCGTTCGCCGGTGCGGGAGTCGACGGTCGTCCAGTGGCCGCCGTCGTGTGAGCCCTGCAGCAACCAGTCCTCCGGATCCCGGTCGGGCGCGTCGTTCGCCGAGGTCAGCCGGTAACCGGCGACGGCGACGGGGTGGTCGAAGGTGAACTCCAGCTCGGCGGTGTCGTCGTTCGCCAGCCACTTGCTGCGGGACTTGCCGAGCAGGTTCTCCGCGACCTCGCCCGCCATCTCGAACTCGTCGCTCGCCTCGACCCCGGTCACCGCGCGGGTGATGTCGCGCAGTTCCCCCGCGGTCTCCTGCACGGCCGGCGTGCCGCCGGGGCTCAGCACGACCGAGGCGGTGGTGCCTCGCCGGTCGGTCCATGTCACCCGCTCCACGGGCGCCCCGCCGTCGTCCAGCAGCAGCCGCAGCTCGCCGGAGGGGGTCCAGGCGCCGTCGATCCCGTCCTCGGTGGAGAACCGGTGCAGGGGCGCTCCCGCTGTGCCCTCGGGGTAGGCCCAGCGGTCGGCGAGCATGCCGCGGTACTCGGTGACCGCGCCGTCGGCGGTCCTGCGGTGGCCCAGGAAACCGGACAGGTCCGCGCGCAGCCCGATCGCCGCCTCCGCCCCGTCCGTCCCGCGCCAGGAGAGGTGGGCGGGCAGGGCCCGCTCGCCGCCGTCGATGTGGAAGAGCAGCCGGGGAGCGGTCTGCCAGCCGGTGGAGCCGGCGGCGCGCACCTCGGTGCCGAAGGCGACGACGGACCGCTTGGCCGACCGGGCCGCCATGGCGCGCTCCGAGCGGTCCCGGTCGTGCGCCGGGGCCACGGTGACGGCCCGGAGCCGCAGCAGTCCTTCCGCGCCCTCCGGGTTGCGGACCTCCAGCAGGTTGTCGCCCGTGCGGAGGAGTTCCCCCGGCACACCGACCACGGTGACCTGCGGGTCGCTGTGCGCCCCGGCCCCCGGTGTCGCCAACTGCTCCGCGAGGGACTTGCCGTTGAGCAGGACGTCCATCGGGGCGCTCGCACCGAGCACGGTCACCGCCACGACGGCCTCGGCGATCTCCTCCCGCTCGTCCACCGTGAAGTCCAGCCTGATGTGCCCGCCGGCACCGAGCGCGAGGTGCGAAGGGGCGATGCCGCAACGGTGGTGGGCGACCACGGCGTTCGACAGCTGGGCCGGGTCGGTGGAGAAGTCGGCGAATACGGGTTCCATGCGTGTCCCTACGTCGTTCGGGGCATGCCGGTCCTGCCGGCAGCGACATGTGCGGCCTGACGGCCGCCGACACCGCAGAACATAGTGGGGGTCACTGACAACAGGCCCTGGAGCCAACACACTTGGGGATCCGTGCCGCCGCGCCGCGCCGCCCGGACCGGACGGCGGTGCGCTGCCGATCCCTGTCCGGCTCGCGGCGGTGTCCTGATCGTGATTCAACCTTGTACAACTCATTGAGCTGACCATGAGTCTCCTGTGGCGCGCGGATCACGGAATCCGCGCTCCCGTTGTGCACAGGGGGACGAAATGGACGCATCAGAAACACCACCGGAACCCCGGCCGGACACTCCGCCGGGGACCCTGCCGGACACTCCGCCGGGGACACCGCGGGAAACCCAGCCGGAAACCCAGCCGGAAACGCTTCCGCAAGCCGTGCCCGAAGACGGGCGGAAGAGGCGCCGTACCGCCGCGCTGATCGCCGGTGCCGCCGTGCTCGGCGTCGTGGCCGGTACCTGTGCCGGTTATCTCGTCCAGGCCGATCGCGAGCCCACCGCGCTGCCGTCGCTCTCCCAGCCGTCGCTCGCCCAGGCGAAGGGTGCCGGTCCGGAGCCGCTGTCGGCCGCCCAGGACCGGAAGGTCAAGGTCGACGGCGATCTGCGCAAGCTGTTGCTGAAGAAGCCGCGCGGGGCGCGCAAGGGGCTGGTCCAGGCGGGCGAGAACGGGTGGATGGACCTCGCCGAGTACGCGGACACGTTCAAGTACCCGGCGGGTGCCTTCCGGAGCCTGACCGAGGAAGACGAGTTCCGCCGCGCGGCCGTCACCGACTGGCGTGAGGGCAGCACGTACAGCGTGCAGATCCAGCTGATCCAGTTCCGCCAGGAGGAGAAGGGCACGGAGGCCGCCGACGCGGCGAGCGACGGCTACTACTACGCCCAGCCGTCCGACGACTTCGACACCCGGAGCTGGCCGATACCCGGCACCGGCGACGGCATGGCGTACGTCCACCCCAAGCCCGACACCTCCTACGGCGTGAGCCTGTACACGGCGGAGGCGCACGCGTGGCGCGGGGACATCGAGATGCAGGTCTGGATCTACGACACGAAGCCGATCCCGAAGGCGAAGGTGCTGGACCTGGCGAAGCGGCAGATGGAGCAGCTGTGAGCGAGAACCCGCAAACCACCGAGAACCCCGAGCCGGCCCCCGCCGAGCCGCCGGCCGCTGAGCCGGCCTCCGCTGCACCGACGGTCGTGGAGTCGGCGCCTGTCGAGCCGGCGTCTGCTGAGCCGGTCGCTGTTGAGCCGGCCTCCGTGGAGTCGACGCCCGTCGAGTCGGCGCCTGCCGAGCCGGTGGCTGTTGAGCCGACCTCCGCTGCATCGACGCCTGTCGAGTCGGCCCCTGCTGAGCCGGTGGCTGTTGAGCCGACCCCCGCCGCCCCGGCAGCCGTCGACCCCGCCGCCCCGGCAGCCGGTGCCCCCGACCCCGCGGTACCCGTCGACCCCGCCCCGAAGCGCCCCCGCGACCCCCGCCGTGTCGTCGCCCTCGTCGCCTCCGGCGTGCTGGCCGTGGCCGTGCTCGCCGCCGGTGCCGTCACCGTCGTCACCGTGCACAACGCCGACCGTGACCCCGGCGCCCCCGTCTGGCGCCTTCCGAAGGCCGGCAAGGAGACGAAGGCGGCCGCGGCCACCGGGCTCCAGGGGATGCTGCTGCCCTACAAGGCCGACACGTACGGGCGGGGCCCGGACATGGCCGAGTTCGGGTCGGACGCCGCGCTGACCGGTGCGCAGGCGACCCTGCTGCGCAAGGAGTCGATCAAGAACCTGCCGCGTTCGCAGCGGCGGGAGCTGGAGCGGCGGATCGACCGCGACCCGGTCAAGGGCATGGCGATGCGCAGCTACGTGAGCACGGACACGGCACTCGGCGCCCCGTACACGATGGAGATCGTGCTGGCGCGGATGGGCAACCAGCGGACCGTCCGCTCCATGGCGGGCGCCCAGAAGGAGCTCTTCGACGTGCTGAAGGTGTTCCGCAAGGGCCCGGAGATCGAGGGCTACAAGAACTCGACCGCGTGCTTCCTGACACCGGCCGACAAGGACGTGAAGCTCGACACGATGTTCTGCTCCGGGTACGTCGGCGACATCCTGGTCACCGCGACCGCCACCGCGGCCAAGCCGCTGGACAAGCAGAGCGCGGCGGACATGCTCCGCGCACAGCTCGACCGCATCAAGGAGCCGGGGGCGGCCGTATGACCATGGAAGTGAACCAGCAGCCGGAGCCCGTCGTGGCCGCCGAGGCAGCCCCCGAGGCAGCCCCCGAGGCCCCCGAGGCCGGCTTCGAGTCCGCTCAGAAGGGCCGCAAGGACCGGCGGCTGCTGCGGGCCGCGCTCCGCTGGGGCTGCGCGGTGGCCGTCTTCGCCGTCGTCGGCTGCGGGACGGCGTACGGCATCACCCGCCTCGACCGCACCGACGTCCCCGGTCTCGCCACCCACTCCGACGGCCGCTGGGCGTACCCCGTGCTCGTGAAGCCCCCGCTGCCCTCCGGCAGCCCCGGCCCGAACGACGACGCCCGCAACCCGGCCGGCGCCCACTACGCCGACCTGCGTGAACTCGTGCTGCCCGCGCCGAAGGGCGCCACCGCCGACGCGTCGCTCAAGGGGACGGACGGCTGGCTGCCGACGAAGACGTTCCTCAAGGAGTTCCCGCTCGCGTCGGACCGTGAGGACGTGGCCCAGCGGCTCACCGACAACGGCCTGCGGCACATCACGGCCCGCGGCTGGACCACCGCCGACGGCACGCACACCCGCGTCTACCTGCTGCAGTTCGACACCGGGGCGGTCGCGGACCACGTGCTCGGCGACGAGCTCACGGTGAACGCCGCGCCGATCCACCGGGTCCGCGGCGGCGACGCGTACGAGATGGACGACTCCCTCCCGAAGGCGGCCCGGGTGCCGGACGTGGACACGGTCCCGGTCCGCGAGACCAGGCCGTACGGGGCCGAACAGGTCCGCGCGGCCTACCTCGCCTCCGGGGACACCGTCGCCGTGATCATCCAGTCGAGGAAGGGCGGCGCGCTCGCCGTCCCCTTCGACCAGACGGTGACACTGCAGGGCGAGCTGATGAGCTGACCCCGTGCGGGCGTACCTCGCCAAGAGGGCCGGGTCCGGGCCGCGTAAGCTGGGGCCCGGCTCTTGTACGTCCGCCCGTCCTCGCTCAAGGAGCACCCGTGGAAGCCTTCTACGAAACCCTGCTGGTCCTGGTCTGCGTCGGCGTCATCGCCTTCGCCTGGCTGACCGTGAAGAAGCTGTACCAGGGCCAGCGCTGACCCCGGTCCGAGTCTAGGAACCACCACTCATGATCGAGATTCCGTCCGACCTGCACAAGGACCTCGTCCCGCTCGCCTTCCTGCTCGGCAGCTGGGCCGGCGCGGGTGTCCACGACTTCCCGGGCTCGGAGAAGTGCAACTTCGGCCAGGAGGTCACCTTCAGCCACGACGGGCGGGACTTCCTGGAGTACCACTCCCAGACCTGGGTGCTGGACCACGACGGGAACAAGGTCCGCGCGCTGGAGACCGAGCACGGCTTCTGGCGCATCGAGGCAAGCCGCAAGGTCGAGGTCACGATGGTCCGCGACGACGGCGTGATCGAGATCTGGTACGGCGAGATGGCCGACAAGAAGCCCCAGATCGACCTGGTCACCGACGCCGTGGCCCGTACGGCCGCCTCCGCTCCCTACAGCGGCGGCAAGCGCCTGTACGGCTACGTCAAGAGCGACCTCATGTGGGTCGGCGAGAAGCAGACCCCCGAGGTCGAGCTGCGTCCCTACATGTCCGCGCACCTGAAGAAGGTCGTCACCCCGGAGGACGTCGAACGCTGGGCCAAGGCCCTCCCCGACGACCTGCCGGACGACGGGATCGCGTTCTTCAAGTAGTCCTCTGCTGCTTCCTCAAGGCCTCGCTGCGGATCGCCGCCGGGGCCTTGTTTCACGCCTCAGGGTTAACAGTTTTCGCGGCATGGCAATGCGCTTGATGCCGTCGGGTCGGATGGCTACAGTGATGGTGTCTTCGTGGAGGGGCGGCCGAGCCCCGTGAATGCGCGGAGCCCCGGTCGCAACATGCCTGCGACCGGGGCTCCGGAGGCTGTGCTCCGGGTGGCTTGCGATGCAGAGGCGAGCCCGGAACGTTCGCTTCGCAGATTACCACCGTGCGTGCACACGCGCACGGGGTGCGCACGCTGCCACCAGCAAGGGGGAAACCATGTCCAGCCGCCTGCCCGAATGGATGGTGCGCGACCTGTCCCTGCCTCGGTTGAGGCGGTACATCCGAGCCGCGCACGGTGACGCCCGAGCCGCCGAACGGCTGTACTGGTGGAACATCGAGGTCTCGGCAGCACTGCTGGGCTCCCTCCACTGCCTGGAGCTGACCCTGCGAAACGCCCTGCACGACGCGCTCGCGGGCCACCACGGAAGACGGGACTGGTGGGCCGCGGCGCCCCTGAACGAGCGCAGCCGGAGGCTGGTGGACGACGCGCGCCGCTCCTGCGAGCGCCGTCTGTCGCACGCCACGCCGGACGACATGGTGGCGGAGCTGTCCTTCGGCTTCTGGGTCTCCTTGCTCAGCCATGGCTACGACCGGCACTTCTGGGTGCCCGCCCTGCACTCGGCGTTCCCGCACTACCGAGGACGTCGCAACCACCTCTATCGCGATCTGACCTCGCTGGTCCTGCTGCGTAACCGCGTCATGCACCACGAGCCGATCCATCATCGGCACCTCGCAGCCGACCATGACACCGTCTATCGCGTGCTCGGATATCTCAGCCCCGAGCTGGTCAAGGAGGCGCAGGCCATGGACCGGTTCCAGGCCGTTCTGGCCGGCCGGGCGGACGTCCTGAGCGGCGTCAGAACGCCCCGGTTCTGAGAAGGAGACGACGTGGACGATTTCGGCATGGGTGCCGTCGGCGGGACGGGTGAGCTCGTTTCACGGCCGGACATCGCGCGCCTGGCGGGGGTGAAGCGACCTGCTGTCACGAACTGGGAGCGGCGGCACGGGGACTATCCCGCCCCCGTGAACCCCGGCGCCGACATCGAGCGGTTCCGTGCCGACGAAGTGCTGGCCTGGCTCTCGGGGCGGGCCGTCCCGGCGAACGCCCTGCGCCCGGACGAACCGACGGGCACGACGTATGGCGACCGGTTCCGCGCGGGGTTGTCGGGTGGTACGGCCGGTGGCCTGTTCCGCGCGGTGGAACGGCTCGCGGGACCCGACGCGGACCGGCTGCGGGGCTCCATGCCTTTGGACCGTTATCTCTTCTGGCTGCTGTACTTCGTCTGCACCCAGATCGCGGAACCCGAGAACGGCCTGGGCAGGGCCGTGGACACCTTCGGCAAGACGGTGCGGGAGTTCGACCTTTCAGAGGGGACCGTTCCGCGCCGCCTGCTGGCCGAACTCGCCGACATGCTCGGTGGTACCGGTCCTGGGTCGCCGCAGGAGAGCCGGGCGGCCTTCGATCTTGTCCTGGTGCTCTGGCGCGCCGCGTACGCGCGCGAGGGCGGCGCGTTCTACACCCCGCCTTCCGTGAGCCGGGTCATGGCGCGCGCACTGGCCGCCGTCCGCCCCGGAGCGGTGCGCGTGCACGATCCGTACGGCCGTACCGGGGAACTGCTCGTGGCCTACCTGGAAGCGGTCGCCGAGCGGGGCGTCGGTACGCCGCCGCCGGTCAGCGGCAGGGCGCCCGACAGCCTGGAACGGCAGGTGGCGCAGTGGAATCTGCGTGTACACCACGGCCGTACTGGGTGCTTCGGCGAAGGTCCGTTCACGCCGGCGTTCGATCCTTCCGCCGACCCACCGGCCGCCTTCGACGTCCTGCTCACCAACCCGCCCTTCGGACGTCGGCTCGAGAACGTGGCTCCGCCGCCGTACTGGGTCTACGGCCCGTCCCACCGAACGGAGTTCGATTGGCTGCAGTACATCGTGTCGCGGCTCGCACCTGAGGGTCGGGCCGCTGTGCTGCTGCCGGCCGGAGCCTCTTTCAACGCCGGTGCCGCTGAGACCGTGCGCGCGGGGCTGGTCGAGGCCGGGGTCGTGGAATGTGTGATCGCGCTGCCCGCCGGGCTCTTCACGCTCACCGCCGTCAAGACACAGATCTGGTTCCTGCGCGCGCCCGGCTCCGAGGCACAGGCGGATTCCGAGGTGCTGTTCCTGGCCGGTGAGCATCTCGGACGTCGACTGACCCGGACACAGTGGACCCTCACCGACGACGAGATCGCGAAACTCGTGGGGGAGTACGTGGCCTGGCACACGGCCCGTCGGGCCGGGCGTTCCTTCGAGGGCACCCCTGGCCTGAGCCGGGCCGTGCCGGTGCCGCACATCGTGGACGAGGACCACAGCCTGGACCCCGTGCGGTACGTCCGGACACCCGGACATGACGCGGACTCCGCCGCGGCCGGCCCGGCCGAGACCCGGGACCGGCTCGCGAGGCTGTCCGAGGAGATCGCAACCCTGCATCGGCGGGCGGAAACGGCCGACGGCGAGGTCACCCGTCGGCTCAGGAGGTACGGACTGTGACGACGGCCGACGAGTTCTCCCCGCGAGGCTGGTCACGCCGCCCTCTGCGGGAGCTGTGCGCTTCCATCCAGGTCGGACCGGCGCAACGCGCCGAGGACAAGGACCGTGCCCGAGCGAACGGCGGGGTCCCTCTCGTGCTGCCCCGCGACCTGCGTGGACACCGGATCGCCACAGAGGAGTCCGCAGCCGTTCCCGCGATCCCCTGGGAGCGAGCCCGGGCGCTGGGAAAGTACGAACTCGCCGAAGGCGACATCCTCCTCACCCGGACCGGCACCGTGGGACGTTGCGCGCTCGTCACCGGGGAACACGTGGGCTGGCTGTTCCACCCCAACCTGGTACGGCTCAGGCTGCCCGGGACCGGGCCGGTCACGGCCGCCTATCTCGCCGCTTTTCTCAGCGCGGCGGCCGCTCAGGACTGGATCAGGTCCCGGACGGCCCGCGCGGTCATCCCGTCACTGAGCATTCGCACCCTGGGCGAGTTGCCCGTGCTCCTGCCGCCGGCCACCGAGCAGGCGGCGATCGGGGCGACCCTCGCCGCTCTGGACGACAAGATCCAGGCTTACACCGAGCTCGCCCGCGCCACCAGCGACTACCGCAGCGCGCTTGCCGACGCTCTGACGAACGGTGTTCTGTCCGCCAAGGAGTGACCTGGCCGACCCGCCCTAGACTGGGTGTGTGGTGAGCACCGACTGGAAGAGCGACCTCAGGCAGCGCGGCTATCGGCTGACGCCGCAGCGGCAACTCGTGCTCGAAGCCGTGGACACCCTTGAGCACGCGACCCCCGACGACATCCTCGGCGAGGTGCGGAAGACGGCGTCGGGGGTCAACATCTCCACGGTCTACCGGACCCTGGAGCTCCTGGAGGAGCTGGGGCTGGTCAGCCACGCCCATCTGGGGCACGGTGCGCCGACGTATCACCTCGCCGACCGGCACCACCACATCCACCTGGTCTGCCGCGACTGCGAGAACGTGATCGAGGCGGATGTGGCGGTGGCCGCGGAGTTCACGGCCAAGCTGCGCCGGGAGTTCGGCTTCGAGACGGACATGAAGCACTTCGCGATCTTCGGGCGGTGCGAGGACTGCGCGCTGAAGAGAGCCGGCGCCGCATCCGTCCAGACTTCAATTACCGAGTCGTAGGCTTACGTTTATGAAGAGCCCCCTGCTGTCTCTGTCCGGCGCGGTGCCCGCCGAGGGTGTGGACGAGGACGTCGCCGCGCACTACGGCGATCTGTTCCGCGAGCAGCGTGCCCTCGCCGGCGGCACCGGTTTCGTCGACCTCTCCCACCGGGGGGTGGTGGCCGTCACCGGCGAGGACCGCCTGAGCTGGCTGCACCTGCTCCTCACCCAGCACGTCAGCGAGCTGCCCGTCGGCGAGGCCACCGAGGCGCTGATCCTCTCCGCGCACGGCCACATCGAGCACGCGTTGTACCTGGTCGACGACGGCACGACGGTATGGGCCCACGTCGAGCCGGGCACCCAGGAGGCGCTGATCGCCTACCTGGAGTCGATGAAGTTCTTCTACCGGGTGGAGGTCGCCGACCGCACCGCCGACTTCGCGGTCGTCCACCTGCCCGCCGGCTCCATCGCCGAGACCCCGGAGGGTGTCGTCGTACGCGAGACGGCGTACGGCCGCGATCTCTTCCTGCCCCGTGCCGACATGGAGCCGTACGCCGCGAAGGCGGGCCCGGCGGCCGGACTGCTCGCCTACGAGGCGCTGCGCGTCGAGCACCACCGGCCGCGGCTCGGCTTCGAGACGGACCACCGGACCATCCCCCACGAGCTGGGCTGGATCGGCACCGCCGTCCACCTCCAGAAGGGCTGCTACCGGGGCCAGGAGACGGTGGCCCGGGTGCAGAACCTCGGCAAGCCGCCGCGCCGCCTGGTCTTCCTCCACCTGGACGGCAGCGAGGTGCACCTGCCGCCGCACGGCACCGAGATCCGCGTGGCCGACGAGGGCGCGGACGGCCGGAGGATCGGCGTCGTGACGACGTCGGTGCGCCACTTCGAACTGGGGCCGGTGGCCCTGGCGGTGATCAAGCGCAACGTCCCGGTGGACGCCCGGCTGGTCGCGGGGGAGACCGCCGCGGCACAGGAAGTGATCGTCGAGCCGTAGCCTGGCCGCGCGGCCCGGTCCACAGGCTGTGGACGTCCGTGAGCCGCCACGGGATATGCCGTTGGCACGCCGAGCCGGCAACGGACCGCGGTCACTTGGCCACGGTGTGCACGTGTTCGACCTGGTCGGCGGCGGCGCCCCCGGCGGGGAGCCGCCGTGCCGCCGCAGGAGGAGTTCACATCTCCAGCAGGACGGTGAACGGGCCGTCGTTCGTCAGGGACACCCGCATCAGCGCCCCGAACCGCCCGGTCGCCACGGTCGCCCCGAGCGACCGCAACTGCGCGACCACCTCGTCCACCAGCGGCTCGGCCACCTCGCCGGGCGCCGCCGCGTTCCAGGTCGGCCGCCGCCCCTTGCGCGCGTCGCCGTACAGCGTGAACTGGCTGATGACGAGCAGTGGCGCGTCGACGTCACTGCACGACCTCTCGTCCGCCAGCATGCGGATCGACCAGAGTTTCCGGGCGAGTTGGGCCGCCTTCTCCTTCGTGTCGTCGTGTGTCACGCCGACGAGCACGCACAGCCCCTCGCCCTCGATCGCGCCCACCGTCTCGCCGTCCACGACGACGCTCGCGCCGTCCACCCGCTGCACCACTGCTCGCATGCGCACCATCATGCCCGGTGGTCCCGCGGCTTCACAGGGCCCACTATTGATCCTTAACAGCCCAACCAGGGCCGTTCGGGGGCACTCGGTCACATTGCGGCCACTTGGGGTGGCACCATGCTTCCACACGCCGGTCGAGGGGACGGTAGAGGCGTATGAGCACACCCAGTACCGGGCACCTGGAGGGGCAGGGCACGCAGAGCGTGCACAGCCTGCCCCGGCCGCCCGCACAGCGCGGCGAGGACATCCCGCTGCCCGCCGAACCACCGGAGTACGACCTGACCCGCCTGAGTCTGCCCGAACTGCGCGTGCTGCGCCGGGACGCGCAGCGCGACGAGGCCGACCTGAGCTATGTACGGCGGCTGCTGCAGGGCCGTATCGACATCCTGCGCGCGGAACTGGCCCGCCGCTCCCCGGCGGGCGCGGCCTCCGTCGTGGACCGCCTCCCGGAGATCCTCACGGACGCCCCGGCCCGCCACCGCTCCTCCGCCCGCCACGTCACCCTGGGCACCCCGCACAACGAGGAGTACGGCAGGCTGGCCGCCGACATGCTGTCCGAGGTCGAACTCTCCGACCTTCAGGCCCGCACGGACACCGAGTTGACGACGGCGATGGGCCGCCTCGTGCGCTACGAACAGGAGGTGTCGAGGCGGAGGCAGCGCCTGCAGCGGACGGCCGACGACTCCAGTGGGGAGATCACCCGCCGCTACCGGGAGGGCGAAGCACAGGTCGACGATCTGCTGACCTGAGACCGACTGCCGGGGCGCGCGGGGCTGAGTCGATGTGCGGCTCCGCCGCGATGGGGGTCCCCCCGCTCGAGCGAAGCCGAGAGTGGGGGAGCGACCGGCCCGCACCGGTCGGCAGCCGGAAATTGAATCGGCATCACCCCGGCCGAACACCTACCGTGCTGTCATGACCAACCCCGTCGAAGTCCGCCCCGTGACCGAATCCGAGCTCCAGGACTGGCACCGGGCCCTGGCCACCGGCTTCCTCCAGCGCCCCACCCATTCCGCCGGCGAACTCGAGGCCCGCCGGAAGCTGTTCGTCGCGGGCAGACTCCTCGGCGCCTTCGACGGCTCCCGCTGCGTGGCGACGTTCCGCTCCTTCGAGCAGGAGCTGACCGCCGTCGGCGGAGCGGCCGTCCCCGCCGACGCCATCTCGAACGTCACCGTGACCGCCACCCACCGCCGCCGCGGCCTGCTCACCCGCATGATGAGCCAGGACCTGGCGGCGGCGAAGGAGCGCGGAGACGTGGTCGCGACCCTGATCGCCGCCGAGTACCCGATCTACGGCCGCTACGGCTTCGGCCCGGCGACCACGCTGACGGAGTGGACCATCGAGGTCCCGCGCGCCGGCCTGGACCAGCGCTGGTCCGGCCCCGAGGACGGCGGCCGTATCGACCTCGTCGACGGCGAGGACATCCGCAAGCTCGGCCCCGACCTGCACGACCGCGTCCGCCGCAGCACCGCGGGCGCGGTCAGCCGCAGCGACCTGTGGTGGCAGTCGCGCACCGGGGCGGTCCGCTTCGACGAGGACTGGAAGGAGCCCTACTTCGCGGTGTACCGCTCGGCAGCCGGCGAGGTGGAGGGCATGGTGTCCTACGAGTCGGACGACAACTGGCAGGGCAAGCAGCCGTACAACACCGCCGACGTGCAATGGCTGCTCGGCACGAGCCCGGCGGCCGAGCGCGCGCTGTGGCACTACCTGTGCTCGATCGACTGGATCACCCGGGTGAAGAGCGGCTGGCGGTCGCCGGACGACCTGCTGCCGTACTACCTGCCCGACCCGCGCGCCGCGCGGCTCACCACCCAGGCGGACTGGCTGTGGGTACGGATCCTGGACGTGGTACGGGCCCTGGAGGCGCGGACCTACGACGTGGCGGGGTCGCTGGTCCTGGAGGTGGCGGACCGGCAGGGGCTGGCCGGCGGCCGGTTCCGGCTGGACGCCTCCCCCGATGGGGCGTCCTGCACCCCGACCACCGACACCCCCGACCTCGCGCTCGACATCGCCGAGCTGGCGAGTGTCTGGCTCGGTGACCAGTCCGTGGCGCGGTTGCACGCCGTGGGACGGGTCCAGGAAGAGCGAGTGGGCGCCGCCCGGGAGGCCGACGCCCTGCTGCGCGCGTCCGGGCGGCCTTGGTGCCCGGACCTCTTCTGAGGCAGGCCTCCTTCCTCCCGGGGACGGGTGCCTGAATCACCTGTGTTCACTTGTGGCTGTGCGGTTCTGTGCTGCTCATCCGTAGCGAGCTGTGAAGTTGTGGCTGTGCGGGTCTGCCTGTGTTCGGTTGTCGGTGTTCAGTTGTGACTGTGCCGGTTGTGCCCGTCGTGCTGACGGCACTGGTCGTGCGCCCCGGCAGCCGGCCTGGTGGACCGGGCTCCCGGCTCCCCTCCGGAAGGGAACCCGGACAGCCAACCGCCGAGGAAGTATGACCATGTTGCATGAGTTGGTGACCAACTCCACAGTACTTATCTCCACTTGGATGCGGCTCATAACCACCTTCCCGTGAACTGCCGAAAGATGGCGGGAAGTTGTACTGTTTGTCCGTGGACCCGGAACTCGCCTCCGTCAATGGACGGAAGAGGTCACAGCGGCCTCAGGCGTCACACCACAAGGTGGCCGACGAGCTGCGCACCCGGATCAGGTCCGGGGAGCTGCGGCCGGGCCAGCGCATGCCCACGCAGGCCAAACTGGCCGACGAGTTCGGCGTCGAGCGTGGCGCGGTACGGCAGGCCCTGCGCATTCTGCAGTCGGAGCACCTGCTCACCAACGTCTCGAAGGGCGCTCCGGCGACGGTGGCGACAGGTCCGGGGCCGGCGCGGTTCACCGTGGGTCCTGAGGTGCCCCCGCAGCCGACCATGGTGGCCCTCACCCCCCGGATAGAGGCGGCCTTCGCGGCCTCGCACGTGCGGATCGACGCGCTCTGCCTGACCTCGGTCTCGCTCAACCTCGCGCTCGGCGGGCCGCTGCGGCTCATCCACGCGGGGCGCCTGGAACCGGCCAAGATCGACGTCCGGGTGCTGCTGCCGAGCCGGAACATCGACCTCGCGTTCCCGACGGCGGTGGCGGCCGACGCCTCGGCCGAGGACGCGGTGCACGACCGCTGGCTGGCCCAGCGCAACGCCCAGGGCCAGGTGCTGCGGCACAACCTGCTGGCGCTGCGCGCCACGCACGGCATCGACGTGCAGGTCACATTCCGGGCCGTGCCGTTCACCCCGCCGGTCAAGCTGTACCTGCTCAACGGGGCGGAGGCGCTGTTCGCGTACTACACGCTGGGACGCCACGAGCGGGAGATCGACCACGAGCACCTGCAGACGTACGACGCCGAGGGCACGCGGTCGATGCTCTTCGCCTTCGAACAGGGCGCGGGGCTGCGGGACACCACGTTCGTGGACCAGTCCACACGGTGGTTCGACGCCCTGTGGGAGACGATCAGTTCCGAGCTGCAGCTGACGTCCTAGGCTGCCGCCCGGTCCTCACAGGGCGGGCCCGGCGAGCACCAGGGCGAGCAGGACGGCGCCGGCGGAGCTGAACGCCGGACTCTTGGCCTTGATGCCCACGGTGAGCAGCAGCAGACCGATAATGCCAGTGGCACCGTACTTCGACTGGACGATCTGTTCGAAGCCGACGACGAATGCGGCGGCGAGGAGAGCGAGGGCGGCGGGCATGGTGGTTCCCCCCATCAGTCGGGAAGCGAGGCTTCCGCCAACTCAACCAAGTTGGTGACCAACTCTGATTAAGTTGTCCCCAGTTGGCTGCTACTTATAAACAACCTTCAAACAACTCCCACTAGATGGATCAGAGTTGTAGCGTTTGGTCGTGACTCAGGAGAACGTGGCAGTGAATGCCGGCAGCACACCTCAGGAGATCGCCGACACCCTGCGGGAGCGCATCCGCTCGGGCGACCTCAAGGTGGGCGACCGCCTGCCCACCCAGGCCGAGCTGGCCGAGGAGTTCGGCGTGGAGCGGGGGACCGTGCGCCAGGCCGTGCGGGTACTCCAGGACGACGGTTTCCTCGTCGACGTCGGCAAGGGCAGCCCGCCGCGCATCGCCGAGCCGCGGCCCCTGGCGCTCGACGAGCCCCAGCCGACGATGGTCGGTCTCGGCCCCCGCATGACGGAGGCGTTCGCCGCCGCCCATGTCCGCATCGACGCGGCCTGCCTCACCGCCCAGAGCCTGCTGCCGGCGCTCGCCGAGCCGCTGCGCATGATCCACGAGGGCCGGATCCGCCCCGAGCGCATCGACGTCCGAGTCCTGCTGCCCAGCCGGGACATCCCGCTCGCCTTCCCGACGGCGGTCGACGGCGACGACGCCGCGGTCCACCACCGCTGGCTCGGTATGCGCAACGCCCAGGGCCAGGTCCTCCAGTACAACCTCCAGGGCCTGCGCTCCACCCACAAGATCGACGTGAACGTCACCTTCCGGGCCCTCCCGTTCACCCCGCCGATCAAGCTGTACCTGCTCAACGGCGCGGAAGCGCTGTTCGCCTACTACACGGTCACCCGTCGCGAGGAGCAGACGGAGGACGGCCCGCTCGACATGTACGACGCCGTCGGCTCGGAGTCCCTCCTCTTCTCCTTCGAGAAGAGCGCCGGGCACCGCGACGCCGCGTTCGTGGAGCAGTCGCAGAAGTGGTTCAACGCCCTCTGGGAAACCATCACGACGGACCTGACACTCTTCTAGTGACTTCTGATACGACGCAGACTGAACCGGCGGCAGCCAAGAGCGAGAACGCGACCGAAGAACTCACGGAACTGATCAGAAGCGCCCGTTTCGTCCTCTGGGACTTCGACGGGCCGATCTGCCGGCTGTTCGCGGGACACTCGGCGGCGGGCGTGGCCGGCGAACTGGTCGACTGGCTGGCGAGCCGCGGCCTGCACGGCCTGGTCACGGACACCGAGCGGGACTCCCTCGACCCGCACCTCGTCCTGCGGGCCGTGGACCGCAGGCACCCCGGCAGCGACCTGGTGGCGGAACTGGAGGAACGTCTCACCAAGGAGGAGCTGCGGGCCACGTCGACGGCGATGCCCACGGCGTTCGCGGACATCCTCATCCAGACGTGGCGGGCGCGGGGCGCCCGCATGGCGGTCACCACCAACAACTCCCCCCGGGTGGTCCGCGCCTACCTCGACGACCGCGGCCTGACCCCCTGCTTCGCCCCGCACATCTACGGCCGCACCCAGGACCTGCACCGCCTCAAGCCGGACCCGCACTGCCTCCACCGCGCCCTCAACGCGATGGGCGCCGCCCCCGGCGCGGCCCTGATGATCGGCGACTCGCCCTCGGACTTCCAGGCCGCCCGGACGGCCGGGGTCCCGTTTCTGGGCTACGCGCGTAACGAACGGAAAGCCAAGCTCTTGACCGAGGCCGGCGCGGTGCACGTGGTGGGGTCCTTGTGGCCGCTGCTGGAGACACTCCGGCACCAGGCGGCACCGGGCGGGTCCGGTGGGTGACGGGCGGCCGGCGGGCGGCGCGCCTACGGCGCCGGGCCACCAGCATGCCGATCAAGCCGGATGCGGAGGCGGTCAGCTGGATCAGATCGTCTATCCGTACCGTCACCCCGAATACCCGTAACTCCATGGCGTCCGCTCCCCGCAAGCTCCGGTCGACCGTGCGGCATCCGGGCCCACCTGCCTGGTTGCCGGTCTTTATCAGGCATGCCCAGGCAGGTTGATCCGTTAACCGGCTGGGCCGCAGGGCTTCCTGCCTGACCCGGGTCGTGTTTGCGCGGCGGCTCGGGGAGGAACGTTCGCTGTATGGCGGTCAGGCAGGTACGTAACGGTGGTGGCAAGGCGTTCCGGCAGGTTGCGGAGGCGCTGCGGGCCCGGATGGTGGACGGGACGTACCAGCTGGGTGCGGAACTGCCCGCACAGGGGTCGCTCGCCAAGGAGTTCGGGGTGTCCCGCGACACCGTGCAGCGAGTGGTGCGCGAACTGGGCCACGAGGGGTGGATCGAATCCCGCCAGGGCAGCCCGGCACGGGTCGTCAAGGTCCAGCGCGTGCAGTCCTCCACGGCGAAGGCCAGCAGGTCACGACAGGCGATGATGCTGGGGCCGCTGATCAGCGAGGCGTTCGAACAGCCCGAGGTCTCCCTGGACGTCTTCACGTTGACCTCGGAGTCCCTCGACGCCCACATCCGGCTCCAGGCGGAGCGGATCCGGGCCGGTGCCATCGCGCCCGGCAGCATCGTCGTACGGCTGCTGCTGCCTGATCCTCAGCTCGACCTGCCGTATCCGGTGATCAGGCAGGACAAGGACGATCCGCGGCTGCGGGAGCGGCTGCGCGCCATCACCGACCGGCACACGGAATCGCTGCGTACCGCGCTCAGGGACCTGCAGGCCGAGCGGTTGGTGCAGGCCGTCGACGTCCAGGTCAGGCATGTGCGGCTGGGGCCGGCCTTCAAGCTCTACGTCATCAACAGGACAGAGGTGCTGCACGCCCTCTACGAGGTCATCGAACGGCCCATCATCCTGGACACCGGTGAGGAGATCGACGCACTCGACGTGCTGGGGCTGGGCGCGATGCTGACGCACCACGTCGAGGACGCCGATCCGAACTCGCCGGGATCCGTCTTCGTCCAAGGGATGCGGTCCTGGTTCGAGTCGGTGTGGAACCTGCTCGCCGAGTAGCGCTGCCGAGTAACGCTGCCGTCTCCTCTCGGCGGAGCGAAGGTGGGGCCAAGCGCAGTGCGTTAGCATGCCCGCATTATCTGAGCGACCGCTCCGGTTCCTACGTATGAGAAGGTCAAGCACACCGATCTCAGAACGACCTGACGCAGCGGGGTACCAAACCCACCCGTTGTGGCTACTCGATTGCGTCTCTGGTCGTGCGGGCAGTCAGCCGCGTTTACCGTTTGCCGTACTTTCCAGCCAGCGCTAGCAATTCCGGAGCGGCCAGTGGGCGCATCTTCAGTTCCCCCTATGTCCATTGGGGAACGCGCCAAGCCCGGCGCAGGTCATGCGCTTAACCAGCAGATCGTGGGCCATGCCATGGAATACAGCAAGGCGCACAGTGGGTACCACAACAAGAACTACGTCCTGCCGTTGACCGTCCCCATGGCTCAGTTGCTGGGCCGTGAGTCCGGCATGCCGGTGACGGTACGCGTGCGGCGTGCCGACGCGCTGCCGGTGGTGATCAGGACGTGGCAGAACGAGGCGGAGATCCTCAGGGCCGTCAGAACCGCGCTGCCACATGTGCCCGAATGCCTCTTCGAAGGAGACGGGTTCGCCATCCACAGCTATGTGGAAGGAGTGCCGCTGTCCAGCGTCTGCGGCAACGGGAAACCCGTCGACACACTGCTGATCGAGGAAATCGCCCGGCTCCTCGCTCAGATGACCCAGGTGCGCAGGGCGACGCTGCCGGCCCTGCCCGCCTCCTGGCCCAGCAACGGCCAGGACAGCCAGGGCTTTCTGCAGACGCTGGCGCGCTGTGCGGACCAGCAGATCCGGCGCCCCAACCTGCGCGCCTTCGGTGGGCTGTTCGCGGCGCTCGGTATTCCGGGGGACGCCCTCAACCGGTTCGCGGAGCGGGTGCCGGTGATGGCGCGACGGCCGTACAGCCTGCTCCACGCGGACCTGCACCGGGACAACCTGATCGTCACCTACGGTGGTCAGCCGTCGCTCATCTGCGTCGACTGGGAACTGGCCACCTACGGCGACCCCCTCCACGACCTCGCCACCCACCTGGTGCGCATGCACTACCCCCCGCACCAGTGGTCCGAGGTGATCGAGGCGTGGGCCCGGGCCATGGAGTCGACCCGGCCCGGAGCCGTCAACGGCGTGGGCAAGGACCTGCGTCACTACGTCGCCTTCGAGCAGGCGCAGTCCGTCTATCCGGACGTGATGCGGGCCGCCACGTCCCTGGACGAGTCGTTCGACCAGAAGGGCCTGGACGAGGCCACGAAGTCGGTCCTCCTCGCCCTGGAATCGGCCCAGGCCCCTCTGCAGTTGCGGCAGCTGCCCAACGAAGCCGAGATCGAGCGCGTCCTGTTTCGGTGGCGAATTTCCCGCGGGGAGGCGCGGAAGGGGATTTTCGCCAGTTTCGGCACCGTGTCCTGGGCGCCGGACAGACGTGTTCCGGAGCACCCGGAATTTCCTTATCATGCGGTGCACGGAGCACTGCACGCCGAGGGCGCGGCTCCGGCCGGCCGGGTGTTCAAGGGGACGGGCCATCTGAATTCCGTGGTAGATGTCCCCGGAATCAAATTTCCCGTCGTGGTGCGGCGCAAGGTGAAAAACGTATCCCGCCGCGAACGCAGTTTTCTCAGCGAACACGCCGTGCTCAGGGCCATCGAGAATTCGGGTGTTCCGGTGGCGGCGCCGAGGATCCTGGCGCTGGGCGAGAGCTACCCCGGGAAATATGAGAAAGACCGTTTCGCCATCCACACCTACGAAGGGTCACTCGACATCCACCGGCCGCCCAGTCATCCGGTGAACGGCCTGTCGCCGCACGAGGCGGACCGTCTTGTCGACCAACTCTGTGCGCTGAAGGGCGTCGACTACTCCAAGCTCGACCCGGCCGCCGGTCACGAGGGCTTCGGCTTCTACAGCTACCTTCGTGAGCAGCTCGTCCTGCTGGTGGAGAACCTGCCCAAGGAATCCCGGCAACTCGCCCGGCAACTGGGTCTGCCGGACGCCGGACGACTGGGGCTGATACTGGACCGGCACGGGGTGAGCAAGCGCGAACCGATCCTGCTGCACGGTGACCTGAACCCGTGGAACCTGGTGCGGCGGGACGACGAGATGGCGCTGACCATCATCGACTGGGAGATGGCGGTCGTCGGCGACCCTCTGTACGACCTGGTGCGCCACATGCATCTCACCCCCACCCGGCCGGAGATCCGCGATCGGATGTTCCGCCGGTGGGAGCGTCTGCTGCCGTCGGACTACACGGACAACTGGCAGCAGGACTGGCAGGTCTACCGGTGGATCGAGATCGTCCGTTCCGCCTACGTGGACCTGGACCGGCTGGTCACCGGGGCGAGCCTGGACGCCCCCAACGTCCGCCGGGCCGTGGACTCGTACGCCATGACGCTGGCGGCGGCGATCGCCTCCCTGGGCCTGCCGGCCCGGGCGACGGCGAATCCTCATCTTGCTCGTGCTCTGGCCTAGCGGGAACATGAATCCTCCGAATACCCGTTTGTCCGCAGGTCTGCAGGGCCGGCCGGGCAGCGCTGCGCGGAGGGGGCGTGCATGTCCGGGCGGAGCGGTGGTTCGGCGGGTGCGGACGGGATGTCGCGGCTGAGACGCTTTCAGGAGCGCGTCGAGCCGGTGGTGACCCGCGTCCTGCTGCTCGGGATCTTCGTCACCGGCCTCACGGCCCAGTTCGTGAAGCCGGTCGGAGACGCCCTGGAGGGCAAGGCGTATCTCGGCGGTGCCCTGCTGAGCCTGGTCGGCTACGTCCTGTACGACCAGGTGAAGGAGCTGACGTCGTCGGTCCGCGCCCCGACGCGGGCACTGGTCAGCTCCACTCAGCTGGGGAGCTTCGTGAGTGAGGCCTTCGAGGCGCGCCGGGTCGAGATCAGCTTTCTGGGCTACACGGGCGAGACGCTGTACAACACGCTGTATCACCGTCTGGAGGACCTCCTCGACCGTCCCGGCCCCGCCCGCAGAGTGCTGGTCCGCATGCTCGTCCCCGACTTCGGCCAGCCGATGACGGTCCCCTCCAAGGTGGGGGAGCAGGACGTGCCCGTGGACGACCCCGACTTCCGTCAGCGCATGGAGCAGCGGTGCCGTGAATACGACGGCATCCTCTCCGAACTCGCGGAGCGCCTCACGGCCGCCGGCCGGGTGCGGGTCGAGTGCGAGTACCGGCTCTATCCCGGGATCCCGCGCGACAAGATCTGCATCTTCAACCGGCAGCAGGTACTGCACGGCCTGTACGACCTGTCCGCCCGGATGCGGCTGCACCACCTGGGCGACGAGTACTACGACCCCAAGGGCTACCGGACCGACCTGAACGTGTGGTCCCGGGAGGGTGTGGCCGAAGCGGCGGTGGCGAACTGGACCAAGCACTTCGACGACCTGTGGAGCCTCGCCAGGCAGCCGCGGTGGCGGCAGGGGGCCTCGGCCTGACCGCCGCTGCGTAGGCTCGCCCCATGGGTGAGACGGGCCTGCGTGAGCGCAAGAAGCGGCGGATGTACGAGGACGTGTCGGACATCGCCGTGCGGCTGTTCCTGGCGAAGGGGTTCGACGCGGTGTCGGTGGCCGAGGTGGCCGCCGCGGCCGGTATCTCCAAGCCGACGCTGTTCCGGTACTTCCCGGCCAAGGAGGACCTGGTCCTGCACCGGATCGCCGATCACGAGACGGAGGCGGCCCGGCTGGTCGCGGGCGCCGAGTCGCCCGTCGGTGTGCTGCGGGCGCACTTCCTCGACGGGCTGCGGCGGGGCGACCCGATCACCGGGCTCAACGACCACCCCCAGGTGCTCGCCTTCCACACCCTGCTCAACAGCACCCCCACCCTGGTCGCCCGCCAGCACGCCTACCTGGAGCGGTCGGAGGCCGCGCTCGCCGAGGCCCTCGGCGGCACCCTGGACGCCAGGCTCGCCGCCGGCCAGATCATCGCCGTACAGCGGGTCCTCGCGCAGGACAACTGGCGGCGGATCGCGGCCGGGGAGCGGGCCGAGGACGTGCGGGAGGAAGCGGTGCGGGCGGCGGAGCGGGCGTTCGCACGGCTGGAGCGGGCCGTGACGGACCACTGATGAGTCGCAGTCAAAAAATTAACTCGGTTACAAATTTTCGCCTACGCTGTCTTCATGCAGCAGGAACTCGACCGTGAACGCGCCTACCACGACACCTGCCGAGCCGCCCTCGCCCGCATGGTCGAAGGCGCCGTCGAGCACGTCGTCACCGGCGAGGACGTCTCCGCGTCCGGTGCCGACGCCGAAGTGCTCGGGTACCGGCTGCGCAGCCGGGCCAAGGAGATGCGCGAGCTGCCCGAGGGGCCCCTGTTCTTCGGCAAGCTCGACTTCGAGGCAGGCGAGCACGCCGGGCAGAGCTACCGCATCGGCCGCCTGCGCATCAGCGAGGAACCGACCGCCCCGCCCCTCGTCGTCGACTGGCGCGCCCCCGTCTCCCGCGCCTTCTACCAGGCCGGCCCCGACGACCCGCAGGGCGTGGCGGTACGGCGGCGGTTCGGCTGGGCGCCCGGCAGCCGCGGCGACTCCGCCGACCTGACGGGGCTGGAGGACGAGCAGCTGGGCAAGGGGGAGTCCGCGACCGGGAGCACCCTGCTCACCCGCGAGATCGAACGGCCGCGCGTCGGCCCCATGCGGGACATCGCCGCCACCATCCAGCCCGACCAGGACGACCTGGTCCGCGCCGGTCTCGCCGACTCCGTCTGCGTCCAGGGCGCCCCGGGCACCGGCAAGACCGCCGTCGGCCTGCACCGCGCCGCCTACCTCCTCTACACCCACCCACAGCGCATCCGCCGCTCCGGCCTCCTGATCCTCGGCCCCAACCGCACCTTCCTCTCCTACATCTCCGAGGTCCTCCCGGCCCTGGGCGAGACCGGCGTCCGGCAGACGACCCTGCCGGAGGAGATCGGCCGCCACCCCGTCACCGGTACCGACCCCGCCCGCACCGCCGCGCTCAAGCACGACCCGCGGATGGCCGGGGTCCTGCGCCGTGCCCTGTACGCCCGCGTCCGCACGGACGCCGTCACCCCCCTCTCGCTCTCCGACGGCACCTACACCTGGCGGGTGCCCGCCGCCGTGCTCACGGAGATCGTCGCGGGGGTGCGGGACGAGGAACCGCCGTACGCCGTGGGCCGGGAGCGGGTGCGGGGGCGGGCGATGCGGGCCGTACAGCTCCAGGCCGAACGGCGGGCGGGCCCGCAGCCCGCCGCCTTGACCCGGCGCCTGGAACGCTCCCGGGCGATGAGCCGCTACCTCGACACCGTCTGGCCGAAGGTGCGCCCGGAGGAGGTGGTGGCCGAACTCCTCACGGACGGCGAGGTGCTGGCAGCGGCCGCCGCGGGGCTGCTGACCCCCGGCGAGCAGCGGGACCTGCGCTGGGCCCGCCCGCCCCGCTCGTACCGGTCCGCCCGCTGGTCGGCCGCCGACCTGGTCCTCCTCGACGAGGTCGCGGGGCTCGTCGACCACCCCGAGGGCTACGGCCACATCGTCGTGGACGAGGCCCAGGACCTGTCTCCCATGGAGTGCAGGGCGATCGCCCGCCGCGCGGTCTTCGGCTCCCTCACCGTCCTCGGCGACCTCGCCCAGGCCACCACGCCCTGGGCGGCGCGGAGCTGGGACGCCGTACTGGGCCACCTGGGCAAGCCGGACGCGGCCGTCGTCCCGCTCACCACCGGTTTCCGTGTCCCGGCGGCGGTCGTGGCCCTGACCAACCGGCTGCTGCGCCGGCTGGGCACCGACGTACCGCCGGCCAGGTCCTACCGCGGCGACGGCGAGGTGCGGATCCGCCCGGCGGACGACGTGCGCGCGGCGACGGTCACCGCGGTCCGGGAGGCGCTGGCCCACGAGGGGTCGGTGGGGGTGGTGGCGGCGGACGCGCAGGTGAGCGCCGTACGCGAGGCGCTGGCGGCCGCGGGCCTCGAACCGGCGGGACCGGACGAACTGGGCGCGCGGGTGGCCGTGGTCCCGGCGAGCGTGGTCAAGGGCCTGGAGTACGACCACGTGGTGGCCGTGGAACCGGCGGCGGTGGCGGAGGGGGAGGAACGCGGACTGCACAGGCTGTACGTGGTCCTGACGCGGGCGGTGTCGAGACTGGACGTGGTGCATGCCAGGCCGTTGCCGTTCTGAGCAGCGCGCGTGCCGCACCGTGGAGCACGAGTCCGGCCTGACGGAGGCGGACTCCGCGGTGCCGGCGGACCGGCCGGCGGTCCGGCGCAGCCGACGTCTCAGCCCCGGCGTGGCGCGCCCGTGGCGACGGAATCCGCGACCGAGTCCGTGACCGAGTCCGTGACGGTGTCGGCGAAGGCCCTGGCGAGCGGGGAGAGCGCGTCCCAGCGGCGTACCGCCCAGCCGACGGCGAGCGGCGGCAGGTCGGGGACGGGGATGAGCCGGAGGGAGCCGTCGCCGCCGGGGATCCGGCGGCCGGGTAGAGCGGGTACGACGGCGTGGCCGAGACCGAGTTCCGCCAGCAGCAGGGCGGTGTCCCAGTCGGCGACACCGGTGTCGGAGCTGCTCCGGACGCCCAGTTCGGTGAACGCGGCGTCGAGGCGGGCCCCGGAAGCGGAGTTCTGCGGCAGCCGGATGAGGCGGATGCCGGCCAGATCGGCCACCTCGATACGGGCCCGGCGCGCCAGCGGGTCGGCGGCGCGGGCGGCCAGTACCCAGGGCAGGTCCACGACAGGCCGCTGCTCGATGCCGCGAACCGGGCTGCCGAGGGTGACCCAGGCGAGGTCGAGGTGGCCGGCGGCGAGGGCGTCGAAGCACCTGCGGCCGGAGGTCTCCGTCTGGAACTCCAGGTTCACCTTCGGGTGGCGCCGCCGGAAGGTGACGATGGCCTCGGCCATGAAGTGCCGTACGGTCGTCCCGCCCGTGGCGACGCGTACCGAGCCGGTGTCGCCGTTGACGAGGTCCCCGAGGCGCCGCAGGGCCGAGTCCAGCCCGGCGATGCCGGCGGCGGCCGCGTCCCACAGGACCCGTCCGGCGTCGGTCGGTACGACGCCCCGCGGCTGCCGCTCCAGGAGGCTCACGCCGGTCTCCCGTTCCAGCCGCTTCACGTGCTGGCTGACCGCGGACTGGGTGCAGGCCAGCTCCCGCGCGACGGCGCTGAGGCTGCCGGCCCGGCACACGGCCACGAAGACGCGCAGGTCGTCCAGAGTCATGGAGCCACGTTACCCAAGCCAGAGCTTGGGTTTCCTGAGAAAACCCGAGGATTGACTGGGGGCATCGACGCTCGCGATGATCGGCACAGGGCCCTGGGCGGCAACCCGTCCGGTGTCTTCGCGGGGTCCGGACCCAGGCGGAGGCACCGGACGGGTGCCGACCCGCGCGACGGAAGGAACCGCCTCGTGTCCGCATCCCCCGCGACGCCTGCCGCTTCCAGCCGGGCCGTCGCACTGCTGCGCGCTCTCGACGCCGCGGAGATCGCCCATCCGGGCGGCACGCTTCTCGCGCACCTCCGGCGCGTCCAGGAGCGACTCGCCGACTGGGGCGCCCGTCCCGCGCTCCAGCTCGCGGGCCTGTGCCACGCGTGCTACGGCACCGACGGCTTCCCCACCGCCCTGCTGCCCCTGGACCGCCGTGCCGAACTCGCGGCCGTGATCGGCACGGAGGCCGAGGCGATCGTGTATCTCTACGCCTCGTGCGACCGCAAGGCCACCTACCCGGCCCTCGCCGACCCCGACGCGGCCTTCCACGACCGCTTCACCGGCCGTGCCGACGTCCCCGCGCTCCGGCTCCGCCGGGACTTCGCCGAACTCTCCGCCGCCAACGAACTCGATCTCGCCCGCATCGACCCGTCCTTCCGCGAGAAGTGGGGAGCCGAACTCCTCGCCCTGTTCACCCGCTCGCGCCCCCTGCTGAGCCGGCCCGCCTGGTCCGACTGCCGCGCCGTTCTCGCTCCGGCGCCCCACCGTGGGCAGGGCTGAGAGCCAGCACTGAGATCCAGTACTGAAAGCCAGTGCTGAGAGGCAAGGGGTGGCCAGGCGTCTCCGGGGCAGGTCAGGGCAGGGCTCAGGGGCCGGCCGGCGCGGTGCGGGGGCGGGACGGGGCGGCGGAACGGCGCAGCTCTGCCGTGCTGGCGGCCACCCAGGCGACGGCGCCGAGGCACAGCAGGCCGCCGCTGACGAGGGCCGTCGTGCCCGAGGTCGCGTCTGCTACGAGGCCGCCGCGCAGGTTGCCGAGGTCGGGTCCGGCCTGTCCGACGATCTGTTCGGCGGCGCTGACCCGGCCGAGCAGTTCGTCCGGGGTGTGCGTCTGGACGACGGTGCTCCGGGAGACGACGGAGACGGTGTCGGCGGCGCCGGCCAGCACGAGGCAGCCCAGTCCGCTCCAGGGGCCGGGCGCCATACCGAACAGGGTCAACGCCGCGCCCCAGGCGGCGGATCCGCAGAGCATGACCAGGCCGGGGCGGGGGAGCCGGGTGAAGGCTCCGGAGAAGAGCGACGCCACGACGCCGCCGACGGCGACAGCCGTGAGGAACAGCCCGAGGGTGCTGGGATTGTCGCCGAACCGTTCGGCGTTGAGCAGGGGGAACAGGCTGACGGGCATCGACAGCACGGTGCTGGCCAGGTCGGTGAGCAGGGCCCCGCGGACGGCAGGAGTGCGGCCCAGGAAGGCCAGGCCGTCCAGCACTCCGCGCAGGCCGGGCCGAGCGGAGGCCTCGTGGCGGGGCAGCCGCGGCAGACCGAACGCCCCGTAGAGCGCGGCGACGAAGGACAGGGCGTCGATCAGGTAGCAGGCGCCGATCCCCGGCCCGCCCGCGAGCAGTCCGCTCAGTGCGGGACCGAGCAGCATGGCCCCCTGGAAGGCGATGCGCCGCAGCGCCAGGCCCGCGGCCAGTTGGTGCGCGGGCAGCAGGTGCGGGATGAAGGTGCGCGATGCCGGGCCGCCGCCCGCGCCGAAGCAGGACTGGAGAGCGACCAGGCCCAGCACGCCGGCGGCGGGCACGTGGCCGAGAAAGCCCTGCAGTGCCAGCAGGAGCGAACACACGGCTTGTCCACCGGTGGTGAGCAGGTAGAACTTCCGCCGGTCCACTCGGTCGACGAGCGATCCGGCGAACAGTCCGAGGACGACGAGGGGGACCGCCTGGGCGAGCCCGACGGCACCTGTCCACGTGGTGCTTTCCGTCATCTGCCAGATCTGGAACATCACCGCGACGACTGTCATCTGGCCGCCGAAACCGGACAGCGCCTGGCCGATCCACAGCCGCCGGAACGCTGGTGACGACCGTAACGGGGTCACGTCGATCAGTGCGCGGCTCATTCCCATGCGCGTTCCCATGCGGGATCCTCGGCCAGTTTCGCGGCGATCCGGTCGTGGAAACTCCTGCGCGCCAGAGCCTGTTCGATGTCGGTGACGACCTGGGAGAGCGGGTAGGGAATCTCCTCCTCCAGTTCGGCGACGGCGGCCTCGGTGGCCCGCCACTCCGCTGCCAGACGACCGATGACGCCGCGGGCCTTGTCGGTGAGCGTCACCTTTCTGGTGCGCGCGTCGTCGCCCACGACGGTCTCCACCCAGCCGGCCTCGCGCATCGCGGCGACCTTCTGACTGAGCGCCGAGTGCGTGCGCTGAACCGACTCGGCGAGTTCCGCGATGGTCATGGGGCCGCGCGCATGGAGCCGGAGCAGCTCCATGACGAAGCTGGGCTTGAGCCCGTCGATCTGCTGTCCGGAGTAGAGCCGGGCGATGTCGGCGTCCAAGGACGCCTGGAGCAGACGCAGGGGGCGCCAGAGGCTCTGCTGGGACGGGTCGAGTGCGTCGGGGTCGGCCATGAGCCGCATCGTAACAGTGGTTATATAAGCACTGTTGTTTTTTGGTGGCGCCGCCTCGCCGTCCCGCCCTCACGGTGAAAGACGCCCGTGCGGGTATGACGCGACGCACTTTTGCAAGCAGGTGCTTGCAATTGTTAGCGAGGGTGGGGCAGGGTGGAGGTATGGCATCGCTGAACGTCGGCAATCTCGGTGAGTATCTGCGTGAACAGCGGCGCAACGCGCAGCTGTCGCTCAGGCAGCTCGCCGATGCCGCCGGGGTGTCCAATCCGTACCTGAGCCAGATCGAGCGCGGGCTGCGCAAGCCGAGCGCGGAGGTGCTGCAGCAGGTCGCCAAGGCCCTGCGGATCTCCGCCGAGACGCTGTACGTCCGCGCCGGAATCCTCGACGCCGAGCGGGACCTGAACGAGGTGGAGACCCGCGCGGTCATCCTCGCCGACCCCACCCTGGACGAGCGGCAGAAGCAGGTGCTGCTGCAGATCTACGAGTCGTTCAGGAAAGAGAACGGCTTCGGGCCGGGCCTGGACCGCGTGAGCGGCACGGACACCGACGGCGCCGGGGACCACGAAGGCGAAGGCGACGGCGGCACCGGCGACAGCGAGCCCGATCCGCGGCGGACGGCCGGATGAGCCGGCCAAGCGCGCCGGCCGCCGCGCCGCGGACCACAAAACCCTCAGCCGAACTTTAATACGGGAGGACCATCACCATGGCCATCGCCGACGACCTGCGCAAGACCCTCAGCGACCCGACTCCGCTCTACTTCGCCGCCGGCACCGCCGACCTGGCCATCCAGCAGGCCAAGAAGGTCCCCGGCCTGGTCGAGCAGTTGCGCGCCGAGGCCCCGGCCCGCATCGAGGCGGTCCGCAACGCCGACCCGAAGGCCGTCCAGGAGAAGGCCGCCGCCCGCGCCAAGGAGGCCGGTGCCAAGGCCAAGGAGGCCCAGGTCAGCCTCCAGTCCAAGGTCAACGACTTCATCGTCTCCCTCGACGGCGACCTCAAGAAGCTCGGCGAGTCCGCCCAGGACTTCGCGCTGCGCCAGGTCGGCGTGGCCGCCGAGTACGCCGTCAAGGCCCGCGAGACCTACGAGAAGGTCGCCGAGCACGGCGAGCAGGCCGTGAAGGTCTGGCGCGGTGAGGCCGCCGACGAGATCGAGGACCTGGCCATCGCCGTCGAGGGCAAGCCCGAGCCGGTCGTGGTCAAGGCGGACGAGAAGAAGACGGACGAGCCGAAGGCCGCCGAGGCCAAGCCGGCCGCGGTCAAGAAGGCCCCGGCCGCCAAGCGGACCCCGGCCCCCCGCAAGGACACCCCGGTCAGGAAGACCACCCCGCCGGCCAAGTAACCGGCGCCCGCGTCAGCGGAACGTACGGGCCGGGCACCTTGAGGGTGCCCGGCCCGTTGTACGGGTACGGTGGCCGCGTAGGGATCGGGAGAGAGCGGGTGGTGGCAGCATGCTGATGCTGGGGTTCGCGGGGTTCCTGGGACTGTTGAAGATCGTCCTGATGGCCCTGGCCGCGTTCGGGCTGGTCGACGCCGTCTTCCGGCGCGAGGACGCCTTCCGCGCGGCCGACAAGCAGAACAAGATGTTCTGGCTGATCATCCTGGCCATCGCCCTGGTCGTCAGCTACCTCTTCTCGATCCTCTCCATCCTGCCGATCGCGGGCGTGGTGGCGAGCATCGTCTACATCGTCGACGTCCGTCCCGCGGTCAAGCAGGTGTCGGGCGGTGGCGGCGGCTGGCGAGGCCGCCGCGGCGGCGGCAGCAGCAGCGACGGCCCGTACGGCCCGTACAACGGCGGCCGCTGACCTTCGCCGACCGGTTCTCGGCGCCGGCTCTCCACCCACGTATCTTTCAGGGCGCGCCCGTACCAGCGCGCCCGCAGGGGCGCGGCCTGTGTCGATGTGCGGCTCCACCGCGTGGGCACGCCCAGCCACGTCACACCCGCACCCGGCGCACTGCAGCCCCCCGTGACGGCGTGGCCGCTCAAACCCCCCGATCCAGCAGCACGACGGCCACGTCATCCGTGAGCTCGCCCCCATTGAGCTGCCGCACCTCATTGACGGCCGCCCGCAGCAACGCCTCCCCGGTCAGGCCGGAGGCCAGCTGCCGTCGGACCATCTCGACCATCCCCTCCTGCCCCAGCCGCTCACCGCCCGAGCCCACCCGGCCCTCGATCAGTCCGTCGGTGTAGAGCATCAGGCTCCACTCGGCGCCCAGCTCCACCTGCATCCGCGGCCACCGGGCCTCCTTCAGCAGCCCCAGTGCCGGCCCGTTGTTCTCGTACGGCAGCAGCTCGGCCGGCTGTCCGGGCCGGGCGACCAGCGGCGCCGGATGCCCGGCCAGGCACAGTCCGGCCCCGTGTCCGTCCGGCGCTATGTCGACGGTGCAGAGCGTCGCGAAGATCTCCTCGTCGGAGCGTTCGTGCTCCAGCACCTGCTGCAGCGTGGACAGCAGCTTGTCGCCGCACAGCCCCGCCAGGGTCAGTGCCCGCCAGGCGATCCGCAGCTCCACGCCGAGCGCGGCCTCGTCCGGGCCGTGCCCGCAGACGTCGCCGATCATCGCGTGCACGGTCCCGTCGGGCGTGCGCACGGTGTCGTAGAAGTCACCGCCGAGCAGCGCCCGGGAGCGGCCGGGGCGGTAGCGGGCGGCGAAGCGCAGCGAGGAGCCCTCCAGCAGGGGCGTGGGCAGCAGGCCCCGTTCCAGACGGCGGTTCTCCTGCGCCCGCAGCCGCCCCTCCGCGAGCTTGCGCTCGGTCGTCAGGGAGCGTTTGCGCTCGACGGCGTACCGGATGGCGCGGCTCAGCAGCCGCCCGTCCAGTTCGTCGCGGAAGAGGTAGTCCTGCGCGCCGACGCGTACGGCCTCGGTGCCGCGCTCGGCGTCACCGGAGGCGGTGAGCGCCAGCACGGCATGCCGGGGCGCGAGCTCCAGCACGTGCTTGAGCACGGCCAGCTCGCCCCCCGTCTCCTTGTCGCCCGGCGCCGGGAGGGCCAGGTCCAGCAGGATGCAGTGGACGTCGTCGGTCAGCAGCCGCTCGGCCTCGGTGAGGTTGCGGGCGGTGCGGACGCGGATCGAGTTGCCGGACGCGTCCCGCAACTCGGGCAGAACCGGTGAACCGGCCGGATCGTCCTCGATCAGCAGCAGGGTGAGAGTGGTGCCGCCGGTGTTCGAGGCGACGGCTTCCGTGCGGTTGGCCTCTTCCATGAGAGGGCCGCCGCCCTGTGCGGGCACGGCGGCCGGCGCCTGACCACTCTCCACGGCCGGGATCGCTCTCTGCCGCGGTACGGGTACGGGCATCGTGTCGGGTTCCTTCCCTCCCCCCGAGGGCATGGCGGGGCGAGGGACCTCGACCCACCCGACGGGGACCATAGCGGTACTGGCCGCCGCAACGGAATGGGGTGAGCCGCGCCGCCCTGTCTCAGGCCGCTGGCATATGCCGTATGCCGTACTGCAGTTGGGCAACAGGGCCGTCCGGCAGGAATGACGAAGGTCACGTGCCGCCGGAGTTTGAAGGGGCGTTGGCATGCGCTGGGTCACATGACTCAGCTCACGAAAGGGGGGGCATCACGCCTGAAGCGCCTGGCGGTGCTCAGGCGTCCGGCCGTACCACCCCGAGGATCGGCATCGATCCCGCGCCGCCGACCGACACCGTCCGCCCCGGGCGCGGGGCCTGGATGATCGCGCCGTCCCCTATGTACATCGCGACATGGCTGGCGTCGTCGAAGTAGATGATCAGGTCACCGGGCCGCATGTCCTTGACGTCGACGTGCTTGAGCTGCTTCCACTGCTCCTCGGAGGTGCGCGGGATCGGCTTCCCGGCGCTCGCCCAGGCCTGCGAGGTCAGCCCGGAGCAGTCGTACGAGTCCGGGCCCTCGGCGCCCCACACGTACGGCTTGCCGAGCTGGGCGGTGGCGAACGCGACCGCCTTCCTGCCCGCCGCGGACGCCTTGCTGTGGATCTCGCCGAGGATCCCGGTGCCCAGCCAGGCGGTCTGCTGCTTGTAGGCGGCCTCCCGCTCCAGCTCGGCGAGCCGCTCCTTCTGCTTCTTCTCCAGCTTCGACTGGAGCTTCTCGGCGGCGGCGATCCGCTCCTTGATCTTCTTCTTCGCGGCGGCCTTCGCCTTGCGGCCGGCCTCCAGCCTGTTCCACTGGTCGGCCGCGTCCGCCGCGTACTGCCTCAAGTCCTGCTGGGTCTGGGTAAGTTCCCTGAGCAGGGCCTTGGTGGCGCGCTCACCCTGGAGCACCCGCCCCGCCCCGTCCAGGAACTCGGAGGGGTTGTCGCTCAGTATCAGCTGGGCGGTGTCCGGCAGCCCGCCGGTGCGGTACTGGGCGGCGGCCGCCCGGCCCGCCCGCTCCTTCAACGCGTCGAGCTTCTGCTGCCCTCTGACGATCTTCTGCGCCAGGTCGACGATCTCGGCGGACTGCTTCCGGGCCGCCTCCTCGGCGGCGTTGTACGCGTCGGTGGCGACGGCCGCGTCGTGATACAGCGCGTCCAGCTTCTCGCGTACGGCCTCGAGGTCCTTGTCCGGCGGAAGGGCCGCGGACGTGCCGGCCGAGGCCGAGACGGTGGGGGAGGGGGTCGGGGCGGGCGCCGCGAACGCCGTGCCGGGTGCCGCCAGCACCGTCACCGCGCAGACCACGGTCACCGCCGTCCCCAGGATCCCGCTCCCGCCTGCCCGGACGGTGCGCTTGTCCGGTCCCATGACCCGCCCCCCAGAAAATCTGATTAATCGTCAGTAACTTACGACACGTGGAGGATCGTGCCATGGCGCGCCGCAAAGCGACAGAGGCAGCGGCAGGTGGGTTCCTCCCCGGTTTCCCCCCGAGCATGACGATCTCCCCGCCTTTGTGACGAACGACTCATCGAGGTCGTTCCCACCCCGCCCCATCAGGCCTTCGGCGCCAAGGCCCCCCACGCCACCGTCACTTCGCCCTGCCGCCAGCGCGTCGCCGAGTCCGTCACCGGCCAGTCGGCCGTCAGATCCCGCACCGCCCGGATCCACCGCTGCCGGGCGCCGTACGACGCGTAGGGCGCGGCCGCCGCCCACGCGCGGTCGAAGTCCCGCAGGAACGCGTGCACCGGCTCGCCCGGCACGTTGCGGTGGATCAACGCCTTCGGCAGCCGCTCGGCGAGGTCCGAGGGCCGTTCCAGGGAGCCGAGCCGGGTCGCGAAGGTCACCGTCCGGGGCCCCTGAGTCCCGAGCGCCACCCACACGTGCCGCCGCCCGATCTCGTCACAGGTCCCCTCCACCAGCAGCCCGCCGGGTGCGAGCCGCCCGCACAGCCGCCGCCACACCTCGGCGACCTCGCCCTCGTCGTACTGCCGCAGCACGTTGGCCGCCCGGATGAGCAACGGCCGCGCGGGAACGGGAATCTCGAACCCGCCGTGCCGGAAGGCGAGCCCCTCCCGTTCGTACGGCCTGGCCGCGGCGACCCGCGCGGGCTCGATCTCGATCCCGACGACACGCGTGCGTGGCGCGACGCCGCGAAGCCGGCCGAGCAACTCGACGGCGGTCCACGGGGCGGCGCCGTAACCCAGGTCGACGGCGACGGGGTCGGCCGCGCGCCGCAGCTCGGCCCCGTGCGTGACGGCGATCCAGCGGTCCATGCGGCGCAGCCGGTTGGGGTTGGTGGTCCCGCGCGTCACCGTTCCCACGGGGCGGGAGGCGGCGCGGGCTGTCATGCCTAAGAGGGTAGACAGTGGCGCGCCCCGCACCGACGCGCTCCGTGGGGGCGCGGGGCTGTGCCGATGGGCGGCTCCGCCGCGTGGGCGCGACAAGCCCCACCCGCCCGCATTCGAGTCCGCGACCGTCCCATCCCCACGCCTCTCGTCCTCGAACGGTTGAGCGACTTCAGGCAATGTGTCGGTAAAATCAACCGCCCCCGGAATGGGAACCCGGCCCTCCGCTGTTGCACACCCAGAGGACCCCCGACGTCCTCCCGAAGGCATGCCCGCATCAAGGAGGACCGCCACGTGAGCCAGTACATCAGCAGGCTCGCTCGCCACTCCCCGTCGGCCGCCGCCCGGCTCCGCAGGCCCCGCAGGCCCCGCCGCGTCGCCATGCTCTCCGTGCACACCTCCCCGCTCCACCAGCCCGGCACCGGCGACGCCGGCGGCATGAACGTCTACATCGTGGAGCTCGCGCAGCGCCTCGCCGCGATCGACATCGACGTCGAGATCTTCACCCGGGCCACCTCCGGCGGCCTCCCGCCCGTCGTCGAGCTCGCCCCCGGCGTCCTCGTCCGGCACGTCGACGCCGGCCCCTACGAGGGCCTCGCCAAGGAGGACCTCCCCGCCCAGCTCTGCGCCTTCACGCACGGCGTGATGCAGGCCTGGGCCGGGCACCGCCCCGGCTACTACGACCTCGTCCACTCGCACTACTGGCTCTCCGGCCACGTCGGCTGGCTCGCCGCCCAGCGCTGGGGCGTCCCGCTCGTGCACGCCATGCACACCATGGCCAAGGTCAAGAACGCCAACCTGGCCGACGGCGACACCCCCGAGCCCGCAGCCCGGGTCATCGGCGAGACCCAGATCGTCGCCGCGGCCGACCGCCTCATCGCCAACACCTCCGAAGAGGCCGGCGAGCTCGTCCGCCACTACAGCGCCGACCCCGCCAAGGTCGCCGTGGTCCACCCCGGCGTCAACCTCGACCGGTTCTGCCCGGCGGACGGACGGCAGGCGGCGCGCGCCCGCCTGGGCCTCCCGCAGGACGCCCTGATCCCGCTCTTCGCGGGCCGCATCCAGCCCCTCAAGGCCCCCGACGTGCTGCTGCGCGCCGTGGCCGTCCTCCTCGACGAACGCCCCGAACTCCGCTCCCGGATCGTCGTGCCGATCGTCGGCGGCCCCAGCGGCAGCGGTCTCACCAAGCCGGAGGGCCTGCAGAAGCTGGCCGCGCGGCTCGGCATCGCGGACGTCGTACGATTCCGCCCTCCCGTCGGCCAGGACCAGCTCGCGGACTGGTTCCGGGCCGCCTCCGTCCTGGTCATGCCGTCCTACAGCGAGTCCTTCGGCCTGGTGGCCATAGAGGCCCAGGCGGCCGGCACACCCGTGCTCGCCGCCTCCGTCGGCGGTCTGCCCGTGGCCGTACGGGACGGCGAGACCGGCTTCCTGGTGGGCGGTCACGATCCGGCCGCCTACGCGCGCGTGCTGCGCCGTTTCGCCGACGACGCGTCCTTGGCGGACCGTTTCGGCAGCGCGGCCGCCCGGCACGCCCAGTGTTTCGGCTGGGACACGGCCGCCGCCGCCACCGCCGACGTCTACCTGGCCGCGGCCCAGTCCCACCGCCGTCGCGTACGCTCGGCCCATGGGTGATGTCGACCAGGCCGCGCAGGTCATCGAGGGTGTCCTCAAGGACGCCGAACTGGAGTGGGAGAGCCCGGAGTCCGGCACCTACGTCGTGCAGCTTCCCGGCACCCGCAAGCTGAAGACGACCGTCTCCCTCCTCGTCGGCCGTCACTCCCTCTCCCTGAACGCCTTCGTCATCCGGCACCCCGACGAGAACGAACCGGCCGTCCACCGCTGGCTCCTGGAGCGCAACCTCAAGCTGTACGGCGTGAGTTACGCCGTCGACCGCCTCGGCGACATCTACCTCACCGGGCGGCTCTCGCTCGCCTCCGTCACCGCCGACGAGATCGACCGCCTCCTCGGCCAGGTCCTGGAGGCCGCGGACGGCGCCTTCAACACACTCCTGGAGCTGGGCTTCGCCTCCGCGATCCGCAAGGAGTACGCGTGGCGGGTGGCGCGCGGCGAGTCGACCCGGAACCTGGACGCGTTCACGCACCTGATCGAACGCCCCGCCGACTGACTGCGGATCCGGGCAACGCCGGGCCTCGGCGCCCCAGGGGCCGTGACGTTCCACCAGAGGGGCGTGAACTTCCGCCCGTCTGCCTGCTGTTAACCTGCCACGACCCTTCTTCTTAACCGGGTCTTACCTTTTTCTCTCGTCAGTGCGAGGTTGTGCATGCGTGCAGGCAGATCGTCCGGCTCAGCGGTGGTGCTCGCGGGGGCGCTGGCCCTGGGAGCCCTCGCGGCACCGTCCGCGGCGGCGGCCGACACCGGGATCTCGGTGACCAGGATGGTCGTGAACGGGGGCAAGCCCATCGTGGTGGGCACCACCGCGAAGGTGAAGCCCGGCTTCACCTTCCGCATGACCTGGCCGTCCGGCGTCAAGCTCGCCGATGCACAGGTGCTCCCGTTCCTCTACCACGACACCACGGCCGCCAAGGGCAACGCGGACGGCGGCATCTACATCAGCTCGGTGGGCTGCGGCGACAACGGCTCCCAGCCTGCCGACTGCGGCGGCGAGTTCTACATCGAGCCGCGCTACACCCTGGACTCCGGCAACGACGCGACGACCTGGAAGATCGCGGCCGGCGCGAAGATCTGGGGCTCGGACGACAAGCTCAAGAGCCAGGAGCTCCTGACCGGCCTCGGCACCGTGCAGGTCCTGCGCGCGGCCAAGGTCACCGCCAACGCCACCCCGGAGCCCGTCGCCAAGGGCGGGACGCTCACCATGAAGGGCGCGATCACGCGCGCGGACTGGGTGAAGCACAGGTATGTCGGCTTCGGCGGCAAGGCGGCCAGGCTGCAGTTCCGCAAGAAGGGCAGCAGCACGTACACGACGCTGAAGACGGTGCGGGCCGACTCGGCCGGTGCCCTGAAGACCACGGTCAAGGCGGCCGCCGACGGCTACTACCGCTGGACCTTCGGCGCCACGGCCACCACCGGCGGCGCGAGTTCCGCCGGCGACTACGTCGACGTCAGCTGACGTATCGCGCAGGTCAGCCGACGTACCGCGCGCTGTCGCGATAGCGCCCCGGGGTCACCCCCACCAGCTTCCGGAAGTGCCGGGTGAGATGGGCCTGGTCGTAGAAACCGGTGGCGGCGGCCGTCTCGCCGGGCGGCACGCCGTCGAGCAGCAGCCGGCGGGCCCGGCCGACCCGGCGGGACATCAGGTACTGGTGCGGGGCGATGCCGTACGCGCCGCTGAACGCCCGTACCAGGTGGGCGGGATGGGCGTGCAGCAGCCGCGCAGCCTGCTCAAGGGCGAGCCCGTCGGCGACCCGCTCGTCGAGGAGCTCGCGCAGGGCGCCGGCGAGGGACGGGTCAGCGGGCTCATGGACCGCGAGCCGGGGACGGAGCAGGCCCCGCAGCCGCTCGCCGATCAGGGCGAGCCGGCTCTCCGCCTCCAACTCGTCGCCGGGACGGGCGAGTGCGGAGTGCAGCAGGCCGACCCGCTGCCGCAGCAGGGGGTCACGCAGGTCGGGCCCGTCCACGGCGGCTCCGATCAGATCGTCCCCGAGCAGCGTCCCGTCCAGGTAGACCACCCGCTTGCGGAAGCCGTCCGCGGTGGCGGGGGAGCCGTTGTGCGGCACGTGCGGCGGCAGCAGGGTCACGGTGTCGGCGGGGGTGCCGTGCTCGTGCCGGTCGAGGTCGTACCGTACGGCGCCGTCGTCCACGATGAGCAGCGTCCAGGCGTCATGGACGTGCATCGGGTACGCGTACCCGGTGAAACGGGCGTGGAAGACCTCGGTGACGCCCGGGACGCGGGGGCGCCAGGCGGTGACTTCCTGTGTGACGGACTGCCGGGCGGCCATGCAAAGAACGTACAAGACCGGGCCGTACGACGCCCGGCAGTCTCAAGGCATGAGTTCCACGACCCCCCTGGACACCGCCTCGTCCCCGGCCCCCGTCCGTTTCGACACGAAGATCGCCGTGCTGCTGCGCGCGGACCTGGAGCCCTGGCAGCGCCTGAACGTCACCGCGTTCCTGGTGAGCGGCCTGGGCGCGACGCTCCCCGAGGTGGTCGGGGAGCCGTACGAGGACGCGGACCAGGTCGCCTACCTGCCGATGTTCCGGCAGCCGGTGCTGGTCTTCCAGGGCGAGAAGGAGACCCTGAAGGCCGCCCACGAGCGGGCGCTGAGCCGTGCTCTGCCCCGCGCCGTCTTCACCGCCGACCTCTTCGCCACCGGCAACGACCGCGACAACCGCGCGGCGGTGCGCGCGGTACCCACGGCGGAACTCGACCTGGTGGGGCTCTCGGTGTACGGGCCGCGGAACGCGGTGGACAAGGTGCTGAAGGGGGCGCGGATGCATCCGTGATCCGCCCTGTCGGCCGATCCTCTCGGCCGGTCCTGTCGGCCGACCGGTGGATTTCCTTCGCGTAACCGGGTGATCCGATCATCGCAATTGCTGCGATCTGTTCTGAATGTCGTATGTGACTGTCATGCGATACATCAGATTCTGCAGCGCGGCCGCAGCCGCGGCGGCGATCGCCACGGGCCTGACGAGCGGACCGGCGAACGCCGCGGACCCGGACCGTGTTCCGTGCAGCGGGACGGCGCTGGCCCTTGCCATCACCAACGCGCGGAACGGTGAGACCCTTGATCTCCGCCGCGACTGTTCGTACCACCTGATGGCCGCTCTGCCGGCCATCACCCGGAGCCTCACGATCCGGGGCAACGGCGCGACGATCGTGCGCGACGGGGCGGCCACCCCTGCTTTCCGGATCTTCGAGGTCAGCTCGGGCGGCGACCTGCGTCTGAAGGAGCTCACGGTCCGCGGTGGGTATCTCCCCACCGGGAACGGCGCCGGAATCCACGTCAACAGCGGCGGCGGGCTCAGGCTGTCGAAGGTCGACGTGCTCGACAACACCGCCACGGAAAGCGGTGGCGGCATCGCGGTGGAGACGGGCGGCTCGGCGGAGATCAAAAGCAGCTATGTGGCGTTCAACAACGCGTTCGACGGCGGTGGCCTCTACACCGCCGGCTCCGTGACCACCGAGAACTCCGAGTTCGCCCGCAACCACGCCCGGCGCGCCGGCGGCGCGGTCTATCAGGCCGGGGGCATGACCTTCGTCGGCATGAACGTGATCCGGCGGAACACCGCGGCCGGGACAACGGAGGGTGGCGGCCTTTACGTCCGCAGCGGCTCGATGGAGATCGACGGCAGCAAGATCACGAACAACACCGACACGGGAGACCGAGGCGGCGGGATCTACAACAACGCCAACCTGAAGCTGGTGAAGTCCAAGGTCAGCGGCAACGTCGTCGGAGGCCGGGCGGGCCAGGGCGGTGGCATCTACAACACGGGCACGGGGGTGCTCCTCCTGAAAGGCACCGAGGTCTCCCGTAACAGCGCGAACGGTCCCAACGCGAGCGCCACCATCGTCTCCGTGGGCGGCGGCATCTACAACAACGGCGGATCCGTCGCCCTCGACCACAGCACGGTCCGCGACAACGCCTCCACGTCGGCGCCCGGCGGTGTCTTCACCACCAACCTGGTCTCGGTGACAGCCTCGAAGGTCACCCACAACATCCCGACCAACTGCTCTGTCGGCCTGGTACCGGGCTGCACGGACTGACGCCGTCCGGGAAGGCCCCTGCCCTCCGTCGTACAAGGGCAGGGGCTCACCTCGGGACGCCGCCCGGAGATCCCGGACCTCGGTCCGTCAGGCCCGCGTCCCTGCCCCTGCCCCCGCCT
>NZ_JAJONF010000039.1 GCF_021462265.1 Streptomyces shenzhenensis
CGAACACCCCGAACACCCCGAACACCCCGGCAACGCAAAACCCCGACCGCTCGTGCGGCCGGGGTCTCAGTCTCGTCTGTGGTCGGTACTCACGAACCCGTGGGCACGGAGTCAGTCGCCTCCGTCCACAGATCCTGCTCGGCGCGATCCGCCTGGATCTGGCGGTACACGAGGAGCCCGCCGATGGCGGCCAGTGCGACCAGGAGAAGCTTCTTCACCGCGCGACCTCGTCTCTTCCTTGACGTAGGGGACCTCTGGCGCCCGACTATACACACCGACCGATACCGATCGGTGACCTGGCGTCCGACCCCCAACTCAGGCCCGCCACAAGGCGTTGCACGAGGTCGGACCGCTCCGATCGGAGGGTGATCACACCCCCACGGACGGTGACTTTGCTCCGTATCGACTCATTTCATGGCGCTTTCCTAGGATTTTTCCCCTGCCATGCACCCATCCGTGTGGTGTTCATCAGAACATCAACGCGCCACGAGCCGACGTCCCCCACTTCGCGACCCTCATACACATCATGAGGAAAGTACGCAAATCGCCCAACCCGAAAGTGAGGGGCCATGGCCCGGAACTCCAAGGTCATGACGCTGTGGACCGCCATCGTCACCGCCTTCCTCGCGCTGTGCACGGCGCTCGGATTCGTCTCCGCCACCACCGCCGCCGCGGTACCGCAGACCGAGACCCCGCGCAACAGCACCGGCGACGACCACAGCACGGACCGGGTGATGATCCCGGCACAAAGTCACTGGCTCTGGTCCCACGCCAGGTCCCTGCCGCCCACGATGAAGCAGCGCATCCGGGCCGAGGCCCACGGCAAGACCCCCAGCTGCCGCCACCGCCCCCTGGACACCACCGAGCCGGAAACCCCGGCCGACCCCCCAGCGGCACCGCTGGACTGCTGACCCCGCCGGTACAGACGGCTCGGACGCAACGGCGCAAGGGCGACTTGCGTACGTACCAGCGCCTACTGCGACACAGGCCCGTGACCGGGATCGATCCGGCCGCGGGTCTCCGCATGCCCGGACATCCCCGCGTCCCTGGACGAGCCGTCCGTGGACGAAGCCATCCGTGCACGAAGCCATCCGTGCACGAAGCGGCTCGACTCATCAACACCTCTTGAGGAGTCGTAGCCTGATCGTGTGCCCAAGGCCTACGAGGAGATCGCCGACGACCTCCGCCGCGCCATCCGACGCGGCGAGCTCACACCCGGCGCCCGGCTGCCCTCCGAGGCCGAGCTGGCCCGGCGCCACCGCCGCAGCGTGCCCACGATCCAGAACGCGCTGCGGCTGCTGAGCGCGGAGGGCCTGATCGACAAGCGGCACGGCAGCGGCACCTTCGTGCGCCGCCCGCGCACCCGCGCGGTCCGCGACAACGAACGGCACCAGTGGGAGAAGGACCGCGCCCTGATGCCGGAGGCCACCCGGGCCGAGACCGGCGCGACCGAACGCGAGACCGGGCTGGTCATCGACGACCTGGTCTTCTTCGCCCGCTACCGCAAGCTGGCCGCGCCCACCGACCTCGCCGACGGGTTCGGCGTGCCCAAGGGCACCGTGCTCCTGGAGCGCACCTACCGGACCCGGCACTCCGCCGAGACCGCCCCCTTCAGCCTGGTGACCTCCTACCTGGTCCACGACATGATCGCGGCCAACCCGGATCTCCTGGACGAGACCAACGAACCCTGGCCGGGCGGCACCCAGAACCAGCTGCGCACCGTCGGCATCGAGGTCGACCGCGTCGAGGAGCGCTTCACCGCCCGTCCGCCGACGCCCGAGGAGGCCCGGGAGCTGGACCTGCCGGCCGGCACCTCGGTGATCCTGCTGCGCAAGCGGTCGTACGACATCCATGACCGCATCGTGGACATCACCGCCGTCACGCTTCCCGGCGACCGCACCGAGCTGCTCTTCACCACACACCTGGAAAGGTGGTGAACGCTGCCGTGACCCGGCGCATCACCGTCGTCACCGCGGTCCACGCGCCGTCGGCCCGCTTCCTGCCCGAGGCCTACAAGTCGCTGTGCGAGCAGCGGCTGCCCGACGGGTGGGAGTGGCAGTGGCTGATCCAGGAGGACGGCTGCGGCGACGAGGTCGGCCCGTACGTCCCCGACGACGCGCGGGTGTCGTTCCGGCAGGGCCGCGCCGGTGGTCCCGGGGTCGCGCGCACCATCGCGCTGGCCCGGGCGGAAGGGTCGTACGTCAAGGTCCTGGACGCCGACGACCAGCTCCAGCCGGGTGCGCTGGGCCGTGACCTGGCCGCGCTCGAGGACCGCCCTGACCTCGGCTGGGCCACCTCACGAGCCCTGGACCTGCTGCCGGACGGCTCCACGGCCCATTTCCCGGGCGACCCGGAGGAGGGCCCGATCGAGCGCGGGACCGTGCTGGGCCACTGGACGGCGCACGGCTTCCGCGCGCCGGTCCACCCGGCCACCCTCTTCGTCCGCCGTGAGCTGCTGCTCGCTCTCGGCGGCTGGATGGCGCTGCCCGCCTCCGAGGACACCGGTCTGCTGCTGGCTCTCGACGCCGTGAGCCGGGGCTGGTTCTCGGCGGAGACCGGGCTGCTCTACCGCAAGTGGGCGGGCCAGGTCACCGGCCACCCCGCCCACACCGACCCGGCGGAACGGGAGGCCCGCATGACGGTCGTGGCGGCCCGGGCACGGGCGCTGGCGGAGCTCGGCTGGCGGTACGGGTGACGCCTGCTTCCCATGACCTACAGGGTCGCCGCGTCCACTCGTGAGAACACCAGGTCGCTCTCCTCGGTCACCGGGCGGTCCCAGCGGACCGGGACCACCGGCTCGCCGTACAGGGCGCGGGGGTAGCTGTCGGCCGCGTAGCTGTTGGCGAGCCGGTAGACGTGGTAACCGGCGTCGGTCATGGTGCGCAGCAGGTCCTCCGCGCTGTCGCCCAGCTGGGCCATCCGGTCGGGGGTGACCTCGACGGTGATCTCGGCGTCCGGGCGCAGCTTCTCCAGCAGCGGCGCGAGCCCGCGCACCACCGCGCCCTCGGCGCCCTCCACGTCGATCTTGATGACCCGCGCGGTCTCGATCTCCTCCGGCCGGAGGAGTTCGGGCAGCGGCACGGCCTCGATGTCGAAGCGGGACTCGGCCGGCCCGTCCCACGGGACGATGCTGTTGGCACCCATGTTGCGGGAGCTGGCGAGCACGAAGGTCAGGGTGCGGTGGGCGTCGGAGACGGCGGCGTTGACGGCGCGGATGTTCCGGCAGCCGTTGAGGGCGCTCTGCTGTTCGAGGCGGCGGTGGAAGGCGGGGGAGGCCTCGACGGCCACGACCCGGCCCTGCTCCCCGACCAGCCGGGAGGCGAGGACGCTGAAGACGCCGATGTTGGCGCCGACGTCGACGAAGCAGTCCCCCGGCGCCAGCCGGCCGCGCAGCCAGCGGGTCATGTGCGGTTCCCACACCCCGAAGAGGTAGAGGTAGCGCTGGATGAGGTCCTGGGTGTCGACCGCGAACCGAGCGCCCCAGCGCGTCTCCACGACCCGCCGCCGGGGATGGTCGCGCAGGTAGGGGTTGAGCGCGCGGGCGGCGAGGCTCTTGCCCCAGGGGCGCGGGAAGTCGCGGACGTAGCGGCGGCCGAGCGTGGCCAGGAGTTCGGTGAGTTCGGTGGGGATGGCGAGGGCGGTGGGGGTAGTGGGGGTGGTGGGGATGGTGGGGATGGTGGGGATGGTGCTCATCCGCTAGTCGGTGACCCTTCGGCCGTCGATCCGGATCGCCTGCGACGGGCAGCGCTCGGCGATGTCCCGGATCAGTTCGTCGTCGTCCCCCGGTTCCCCGGAGTCCTCGCGTCCGGGCAGGACGAAACCGTACCCGTCCTCGAAGCCGAACACAGCGGGTGCCCGGAACGCACACTCACCCGACCCGTAACAGACGTCGGCGTCGACGGAGACCTTCATGGAAGGTCCCCTGCCCAGCGGCGGGCCCGCTGAACCGGCTAGGTGAACGGCAGCTCCAGCATCCGGATGGCGTTGCCGCGCAGCAGCTTGTACGCCACCTCCGGTGCCAGGCCGCCGACGTGCTCCTGGGCCACCCGCTTGGTCTCCGGCCAGGTCGAGTCGACGTGCGGGTAGTCCGTCTCGAAGGTCGCGTTGTCCACGCCGACCGTCTCGATCGCCTCGATGCCGTGCCGGTCGCGGAAGAAGCAGCAGAAGATCTGCCGGTAGTAGTACGTCGAGGGCGGCTCGGGGATCAGGTCCTTCACCCCGCCCCAGGCGCGGTGCTCCTCCCAGACGTCGTCGGCGCGCTCCAGGGCGTACGGGATCCAGCCCATCTGGCCCTCGCTGTACGCGAGTTTCAGCCGGGGGAACTTCACCAGGACCCCGGAGAAGAGGAAGTCCATCATCGAGGCCATGGCGTTGTTGAAGCTGAGCGAGGCCTGGACGGCGGGCGGGGCGTCCGGGGAGGCGGCCGGCATCTGGGAGCTCGACCCGATGTGCATGTTGACGACCGTCCCGGTCTCCTCGCAGGCCGCGAAGAACGGGTCCCAGTAGCCGGAGTGGATCGACGGCAGGCCCAGGTAGGTGGGGATCTCGCTGAAGGTGACCGCGCGGACGCCCCGCTCGGCATTGCGCCGGATCTCGGCGACGGCGAGGTCGACGTCCCACAGCGGGATCAGGCACAGCGGGATCAGCCGGCCGCCGCTGTCCCCGCACCACTCCTCGACCATCCAGTCGTTGTAGGCGCGGACGCAGGCCAGCGCGACCTCCTTGTCCTCGGCCTCGGCGAAGGTCTGCCCGCAGAAGCGGGGGAAGGTGGGGAAGCAGAGGGAGGCCTCGACATGGTTCATGTCCATGTCCTCCAGGCGGGCCTTGGGGTCCCAGCAGCCGCGCCGCATCTGTTCCCGGGTGATGCCGTCCAGCGTCATCTCGTCCCTGGAGAAGCCCACGGCGGCGATGATCCGCTTGTACGGGAAGAGCAGGCCCTCGTACTCCCACCAGTCGGTGGTCTGGCCCTCGGGGTCGGTGGTGAAGCGGTACTTGCCGCCGACGTAGGCGAGTTCGCCGATGCCGGCGGTGAAGGGCTTGGGCCCCTTGTCGCGGTACTTGCCCGGCAGCCACTTCTCGAAGAGGTGCGCGGGCTCGATCACGTGGTCGTCCACGCTGATGACCCTGGGCAGATCCTGGGTGCCGGTCGCGTTCTCTGCCATGCCTACCCCCTGCTGCCTGCGGAGTTCCGAATATATCTGACGGTCCATCAGATAAGCCGTCGCATTCAGGCTAGGCCCAGGAGCCAGCACCAGCAAGGCCCGCCACGCTCCTCCCGCTTCCCGGCCCCCCGACCCCTCGCCTCCCGGCCTCCTGTCCTCCCGCCTCCGCCCTCCCGCCCCGTCCTCCCGCCTCCCGCCTCCCGGCCTTCTCGCCTCTCGCCTCCCGACCTCGCGTCCTCCGCCTCCCGACCTCGCCACCTCCCCCCTCCCGACCTCCCCACCTCCCGGCCTCCCGGCCTCCCGGCCTCCCGCAGGAGTTCACCCCGCCCTCCCCCTTGCGGCGCACGCCGCCTTCCGCTGAACTGACGGTCCGTCAGGTGTCATGTGGGGATCGATCCGGGGAGGGTGCGGGATGCGATCAGCCTTGCTGAGCGGTGCCGAATGGTTCGCGGTGCTCCGCATCGGGCTCGGCCTGTGGTGGCTGGAGAGCTGGCGGCACAAGGACAAGAAGCAGTGGTTCGGCGGTGGCGGCATCCGGTGGGCGGCCGGCGTCGCGGAGAAGCACCGCTGGCCGGTGGTCCGGCGGGGCTTCGACACCGTCGTCGCGCCACGTCCCCGGCTGATGGCCTACGTCGTCGCGTACGCGGAGCTCGCCCTGGGCCTCGGTCTGGTCTCCGGCTTCCTCACGCCGATCGCGCTGGTGGCAGGGTTCCTGCTCAACCTGGTCTACCTGGTCCTCATGATCCACGACTGGGCGGAACAGGGGCAGAACCTGATGATGGCCCTGATCTCCCTGGTCGGGCTCTTCGCGATGAGCTGGCAGAGCTGGTCGGTGGACTCGGCACTGGGACTGTTCGGCTAGGGAGGCCCCGATGGAACGCCCCCGCAGGGGCGCTGGGGGTACCCCCGGCCGAAGGCTGGGGGAGGAACTGCGCGGCCAGCCTCCACGCACCCGCGGCGACACTCGACCGCATCACGGCGCTCCCGACGAGGAGGCACAGATGACGACCGACCCCTCGAACTCCCCCTCCCGTTCCTCTGCTTCCTCTGCGGCCGACTCCTCCTCGGCGGACACCCTGAGAAAGCTGCACTCGGCGCGCGCCCACAGCGCGTACGAGCGTGCGGTGGCCGCCTGTCGCCACGCCGGGATCGACCCCGACGCGGCGCAGACCGTCCCGACGAGTCCGGTGGGCCGGGCCGCGAACGCGCTCCGGCTGTCGGCTCAGTCCCTCAGCGCCCTGGCCGGCACCGCGCCCGACCCGGCGGCGGACGCCCGCTGCGCCCGCAACGCCGCCGCCACCGCTGCGCTGGCCGCGCAGGTGGCGACGCAGGTGGCCACGCACACGCCCGCACAGGTGACCGGCTCAAAGGACGACCGCGCCGTAACCGCGACGGCCCTGCACGCCGCCCTCACCGCGTCCCAGGCGGCCGCGAAGGCGGCCGGCGGCACGGCGGCGGGACAGGACACGGCGCTGAACGCGATCGCCGACGACGCGGAGGAACGCGCGGTCGAGGCGGCACGGGCGGCGGGCTGGATGTGATCCGTGCCGTTCGGCACCGGTCCCTCCCCACGTGGGGACCGGTGCCGAACGGCACGGAAGGTGTCGGACCGCGCACTGAGCCCGCAGGCCCGCTCGGTAAGCGGAGGCAGCTCGCGTCATACGGCCACTCCGGCGGAAGGACGCCGGTCGAAGGTGACCGAGAACGTGCGGTGCCGTGAGCTGTCTCTGCCAATGCTGAGCTGGTCGGCCGGTCGGGGCGAGACCCGATCACCGCGTTGCTGCGGCGAAATCCTGCCAGCCGAGCAGCCCGTCTGAGGAGGGCCGGACGTCCGGTTCAGAGCTTCGCCGCAGGTCAGCCGTATAAGGTGAGTTTTCCGGTCCGGATGACCAGCAGCAGGGGAAGTAGGGAGTGGAGAGCCTTGAGTCCCGACGCAGGGGCACGCACAGCCTTCGCGGAACGCCTCGCGTTGCTGTACAAGGAGGCCGGTAATCCTCCGCTCAAGCGGGTCGCCGAAGCGGTCGACCGGCTCCATCGCGTCGACGAGCGAGGCCGTCCGGTACGGGTCTCCGCCCAGCGGATCAGCGACTGGCGGCGGGCGAAGAACGTGCCCGCCCAGTTCGTCGCCCTCTCCGCCGTCCTGCAGGTCCTGATCCCCCAGGCGCGCCGCGCCCAGCCGGCGCCGGTGTCCAGCGGGCTCTACGACATGGCCCAGTGGCAGAAGCTGTGGGAGCGGGCCGTGGCCGATCCGGTCGCCGACTTGCCCGCACCGGAGACGGCCGAGGAGACGGACCAGCCGCCCCCGGTCGACAGCGTCTGCCCGTACCGGGGTCTGGCCTCCTACCGCCGCGAGGACGCCCGCTGGTTCTTCGGCCGGGAGCGCAGCACCGACGCGCTGGTCGCCCAGCTCCGTTCCGCGAAGGCGGGCGGCGGCCTGGTGATGCTGGTCGGCGCCTCGGGCGCGGGAAAGTCCTCACTCCTGAACGCGGGCCTGGTCACCACACTGCAGAGCGGCGCCTTGGCCGACGGCGAGAGCCAGCCGCCATCCATCCTGCAACTCGTCCCGGGTCCGGACCCCGTGAAGGAGCTGACCCGCCGGATACCCGAGTTGGCCGAACTGACGGACCTGGACGATCCGGACGCCGTACGGGAAGCGGTCACCTCCTGGGCCCGCCGCGAAACCGAGTCCGGGACAACGGCGGCCGGATCGGCCGACGCTCTGCCGACCGCGGCGGCCGGGCCGGCCGGTACGCGCGGGTCGACCGTCGATGTTTCACGTGAAACACGGCCCTCCTCGAGCACCGGACGAGCCCGTCCGGTCGTGATCGTCGACCAGTTCGAGGAGACCTTCACCCTCGGCAGCGACGAGACGGCCCGGCGCACCTTCGTCCGGCTCCTGCACTCGGCCAGCACCCCCGCCGCCCCCGGCGAGCGAGCCCCCGCCCTGGTCGTCCTCGGCATACGTGCCGACTTCTACGAGCAGTGCCTCGGCTACCCGGAGCTGGCCGACGCTCTTCAGCACCGGCACATGGTGCTGGGGCCGCTCTCCACTGCCGAACTGCGCGAGGCCGTGACCGGTCCGGCGAAGGCGGTGGGCCTGGAGCTGGAGCCGGGCCTGACCGAGCTGATCGTCCGGGAGGTGAGCGCGGACGGCCCGCGCGGCGCCCATGACGCCGGCATCCTCCCGCTGCTGTCCCATGCCCTGCTGGCGACCTGGCAGCGCCGCAAGGGAGGCCGCCTGACGCTGGCCGGCTACCGGGCCGCCGGCGGCATCCAGGGCGCGGTAGCCGCGACCGCCGAGCGCGCCTGGTCCAGCCTGGACCCGGCCGCCCGCACCGCCGCCCGGCTGCTCCTGCTCCGCCTGGTACGGCTCGGCGAGGACACCCAGGCGACCCGCAGGCGCGGCACCCGGCGCCAGCTGGCCGCCGAGTCCACCGACCCGGACAAGACGGAGGAGTCGCTCGAAACGCTGGTCAGGGCCCGGCTGGTGACGCTGGACGCGGACACCGTGGAGATCACCCACGAGGCGCTGCTGCACGCCTGGCCGCGGCTGCGCGAGTGGCTCGACGAGGACCGCAAGGGCAACCTGCTGCGCCAGCGCCTGGAGGAGGACGGCCGGGCCTGGGACGAGTCGTCCAAGGACGCCGCGCTGCTCTATCGGGGGTCACGGCTGGAACAGGCCCACAGCTGGGCGAAGACGGCCGGTGACACCTACCTGACCCGCAGCGCGGTGGAGTTCCTGGCGGCCTCGGTGCGGCTGCGCAGGCGCACGGTGTGGATCAGCCGGGCCGCCGTGTCGGCGCTGGTCGTCCTCGCGGTGCTGGCGGCCGGGTCCGCCGTGATCGCCCGGCAGCAGCGGGACGAGGCGGTGTTCGAGCGGGTGGTCGCCGAGGCCGACCGTTTCCAGTACTCGGACCCGTCGCTGTCCGCCCAGCTCGACCTGGTGGCCCATGGCCTGCGCCCGGACGACGAGGGTGCCAACAACCGCCTGATCTCCATCGTCAACGCCCCGCTGGCCACCCCCCTGCTCGGCCACACCGGCGCCGTCTACCTCACCACCTTCAGCCCCGACGGAAAGGTCCTGGCCACCGCCGCCTACGACCGAACGGTCCGGCTGTGGGACGTGAGCGACCCGACCCGGCCCAAGGCCCTGGGCAAGCCCCTGTCCGGCCACACGAGCTGGGTCTCCAGTGCGGTCTTCAGCCCGGACGGCAAGACCCTGGCCAGCGCCGGCGACGACGGCACCGTACGCCTGTGGGACGTCTCCGACCCCCGGCACCCCGTCTCCCTGGGCTCCCCCCTGGCCGGCCACGACGGCACCGTCTACCTGGTCGCCTTCAGCCCGGACGGCCGTACCCTGGCCGCCGCCGACGAGGACCACACCGTCCGTCTGTGGGACGTGCACGACCCGCGCCACCCCGCTTCGCTGGGCACTCTCACCGGCCATACCGAGGCCGTGCGTTCCATCGCGTTCAGCCCCGACGGCCGCACCCTCGCGGCCGGCAGCGACGACAACTCGATCCTCCTGTACGACGTCTCCGACCCCCGGCACCCCGAGCGCGTGGGCGCTCCGCTGACCGGGCACACCGCGACCGTGCACTCGGTGGCCTTCAGCCCGGACGGCCGCACCCTCGCCAGCGGCAGCAAGGACGACACCGTACGGCTGTGGGACGTCACGGACCGGGCCCACGCCAAGGCCCTAGGCGGGCCGCTCACCGGCCATACGGGGCCCGTCTGGTCGGTGGCCTTCAGCCCCGACGGTTCCATGCTCGCCGCGGGCAGCGCGGACTCCACGGCCAGCCTGTGGAACGTCGGCAACCCGGCCTTCCCCTCGCAGGTGGGCGAGCCGCTCGCGGGCAGCAGCGGCGAGATGTACGCCGTCGGCTGGAGCCCCGACGGGCACACCCTCGCCACCGGCAGCGGCGACGGCAAGGTGCGGCTGTGGTCGATCCCGGGCGCGGACATGATCGGTGCGGCGGGGGCGTTCAGCCCGGACGGCCGCGTTCTGGCCACCGGCGGTGGCGACAGCAGGATGCGGCTGTGGAACATCGCTGATCCGGCCCGGCCCACCGCGCTCGGCGAACCGTTCCGCACCGGGTGGCGGGACCTGCGTTCGATGGTGTTCACCCGGGACGACCGCACCCTCGTCATCCTGACCGGCGAGAACAACGTCAACTGGGTGCAGCTGTGGAACGTCTCCGACCCCGCGCACGCCGCCCAGTACGGTGCGCCGGTCCGGCTGAACACCCGGTACGCGGGCGCCGAGGCGCTGGCGCTGAGCCCCGACGGGCGCACCGTGGCCGCCGACTACGACGACCGCACGGTCCAGCTCCTCGACATCAGCGACCCTGCCCGTCCCAAGCGCCTCGGTGAGCTCCTCAAGGGCCACACCGGCTACGTCAACGCGCTCGTCTTCAGCCCGGACGGCAGGACGCTGGCCAGCGGCAGCGCGGACGGCACGGTCCGCCTCTGGAACGTCTCCGACCGGATGCGCGCCAGGCCCCTGGGTGCCCCCCTCGGGGGCCACCTGGGCCCCATCAACACCCTCGCCTACAGCCCGGACGGACACACCCTGGCCAGCGGCAGCGACGACGACACGGTGCGCCTCTGGAACATCTCCGACCCCGCGCACGCGCCCCGACTCGGCGCGGTCCTCACCGGCCACACCGAGGCGGTCGTCTCCCTGACCTTCAGCCGGAACGGCAGAACCCTGGCCAGCGGAGGCAACGACAACACGGTCCGCCTGTGGAACGTGTCGTCCCCGTCCTCGGCACACCCCATCGGCCAGTCCATGAGCCCCAACGCCAAGACGGGCAACTTCCTCTCCTTCAGCCCGCGCAGCAACATGCTGGGCGTCTCCAGCGGCGCCGACACGGTCCGGCTGTGGAGCCTGGACGTCGACCAGGCGGTCACGCGCATCTGCTCGGTCACCCGCAATGTCCTGACACCCGCCAAGTGGCGCGAGTACCTCCCCCGCCTCGCCTACAACCCGCCCTGCGACGCCTGATCCACGCCTGCCCCTGACCATCTTTGAGTGATCCCGATCACAACTGCTCATGCCGGTCGAGAAGTTGGCTCCCGTCGCACGGGCCACCTTGTTAGGCTGGCCACAACCCGGTCGCTGGTGCATCCCCCGTCGCCAGCGGCCGGGCTTTTTCATGCCCACCCCCCGAAGGCCCCGGGAAACGCCGAAGGTCCCCGATCCATCCGCATCACAACTGATCGCTCGGCCTGTTCGGCAGCGCACAGGAACTGATGGGCCGGTGTCACCAGCTCACCCGGGATCGGATCAATGCCGCGCACCCGGACTGCCACGATGTCGATCACGACGGGAGAGTGAGGGGGCTTGATCTCGACCAGTCGCCACCGGAAGGGGCGGGGAACATCCTTGGCCGGTAGGTCTGTCATGGCCAAATGGACCCACCGATCATAGACAGTCGGATAGACCCGCACGTCAGCACCGCACAGGCGGCAAGTCGGCGGCTCCACAAAGGTCACGTCGTCGGGGTCGAACTCGGGTCGGGGCGGCGCCGTTGCGCCCTCTTTCTCCGCCATGTCGTTGGCGAGCCGATTCCAGCAGTCGTCGCACAACACGGCCATGAGATCAATGCGCCCTCGACTGCGGACCGTCGGGCCGGCCTCCCCGCAGCGCTGGCACAAGTGCTCGTCACGATCGCCGGTCGCCCCCATGTGTTCGAGTGTGGGCGAGTCTGAGCAAATCGCAGTAGGGCGCGATTTGGCCTCATTTGACGATCAGAGGCGCAGGTGGCCCCAGGCGCGGCGATGGGCTCGGCCTGGGCGGGCGCCCCTGAGACGTCATCCCCTGAAAAGAGGTGGGCTCGCCGGTCTCTGGGTCAGTACGATCCACCTGGCCATGAGTCGTTCAGCGGCCCAAGACGTCGCACTCGGGTTCGCCCCGATGCGGAAACCCCGGTTCGAATCCGGGCCACGGCCACCTTTGTGTGTCCTTCCTCAACCTAGGTCCGGGGGGCACCTGCGACGATGCCCAGCATGCTGCCCCTGAGCAGGGGAGAAGTGTCGGCTACCGTCACTTCGCTGCTGACGGCGACCGGCTCCGCCTCATTGGTCCTGCTGCCGTCGTCCACGACGCAACCCTCTGGCGGTGGCGACGGTGACGAGGAAAGTACCGCCTACTGTCATAGGGAGTTCAGAGGCGAAGGGCCTTAGAGGGGGGTGTTCAAGGAAGGCCCGGGCGAACGCAATTCCGATCAGGGCGGCAGTCAGTGTGATCGCCCACAAGAGCAGGACGAGCAACCACGTACTCCGAGTGCTCAGCCAAGAAGTCATGGGGTCATCATGCACCCGACATGCCGACGGCCAGAGTCGCCCTCGCCAGGAAGTCACGCTCAACCCGCGCTCAGCGAAGGCCTGTTGGGCACCTGCTCCCCTCAAGCAAACCCGCCCCGGCTCCCATCCCGTCGGCGCAGCGCGGGCGGAGCGGGCCGACGGCAGGAGCGGCGCCCGCGGCGGAGCCGGGAAGCGCGCCCGGCGGAGCGGAGCGCAGCCGGCCTGATCCGGTGGGCTCCTCACGAACCTTCGGGCGACTCGTGAAGCGCGCCGGCGTCCGCCGCATCACGGTCCGGCTCGCTCGGCACACCTGCGGGACCCTGCTCGCCTTCCTGAAGGTGCATCCCAAGGCCGCTCAGGCGATCCTCCGGCACAGCCGGATCAGCACGACCATGGACGTGTACACGCACGTGGTGGGCGGCAGTGAGCGGGAAGCCGTCGCGATGCTCGCGGAGCCGCTGGAAGATCCGCTCATCGGCTGATCGCCGCCGTTGGTGTCAAGCGCTGGTGTCAAAAGACCCCCGGACCGATGGTCCGGGGGTCTTTTTGCTGGTGGGGCTAACAGGATTTGAACCTGTGGCCTCATCCTTATCAGGGATGCGCTCTAACCAACTGAGCTATAGCCCCGCCGCGCTCTGCGGTGTGTGTCCCGCGCGCTGACTCCTGAAGATTAGCGCACGACCGGGGCAGTCCCAAAATCGGTTGTCGGGGGATCGCCGGCAGAGGTTTGAACCCCGGTCACTCGTCCTCGGCCAAGGTCAGCTCGATGCCGCCGACGAAGCCCGCGGAGATGTTGTAGATGAACGCGCCGAGGGTCGCCAGCGCCGTCGCGAGGACGACGTCGATGACCGCGATGATCGCCGTGAACATCAGGACGTGCGACAGCGAGAGGAACGACTGGAGGTCGAAGCCGTTGGACTCGTTCGAACCGGTGGCCTCCGAGATCGTGCCGCCGACCGTCGAGAAGACACCCATCGCGTCCAGGACCATCCACAGCACCGCCGCCGCCACGATCGAGCAGATGCCCAGCGCGATGGAGAGCAGGAAGCTGACCTTCATCACCGACCAGGGGTCGGCCTTGGCGACCCGCAGGCGGGCCTTGCGGGTGCGCGGGGCGGTGCGCGTGCCGGCGCCGGTGCGGGGCCGTCGTACGCCTGCCGCGGGCGTCTGTGCGGCCTGTGCGGCCTGCGCCGCCGGGTAGGCCTGCGGCGGGTGGTAGGGCCCGGCGGGCTGCTCGGTACGCCGTTCCCCCGGAAGCGGGGATGCGCCCTGCGGCTGCGCGGGCGCCGGCCGGTCGCCCGGCGCGGCCGGCCCTCGGGTGTCGGTCACGGATCCCCCCTGCGATCCTTTCGCGTCCGGCGCGGGCGCCTTTCCGTGCGCCTTGATCGCCTTCAGCTGGGTGGTGTGCGTGTCCGCCTGCTGCGGCGCGCCGCCCCCGTCGGACGCGGCGGAGCCACGGCCGCCGCCGTCCGCATCCGTACCCGTCGGGGTACCGGCCGATCCGGCGCCCGTGGCTCCGCTCACGATGACTCACTCCTCGTGCCTACTCGGCCGAGGGCGCCTCACCCTCGTCCGTGCCGCTGGCCACGGCACCCTCGGCGGTCTCGTCCACGGCGTCCTCGCCGTCGACTTCCTCCGCCTCGCTGCCGGCCTCGGCGTTACGTGCGATACCGACGACGGCATCGCGCTTGCCCAGGTTGATCAGTTGGACGCCCATGGTGTCACGGCCCGTCTCCCTGACCCCGCTGACTCGCGTACGAATCACACCGCCGGACAGGGTGATGGCGAGGATCTCGTCGTTCTCCTCGACGATCAGCGCGCCGACGAGCGAGCCGCGGTCCTCCACGATCTTGGCAGCCTTGATGCCGAGGCCGCCACGGCCCTGGACGCGGTACTCGTCGACACGGGTCCGCTTCGCGTACCCCCCGTCGGTGGCAGTGAACACGAACGTACCGGGTCGAACAACATTCATCGACAGAAGTTCATCCGCCTCACGGAAACTCATGCCCTTGACACCGGAGGTGGCCCGGCCCATGGGACGCAGAGTGTCGTCGGAGGCGGTGAACCTGATCGACTGCGCCTTCTTGCTGATCAGAAGCAGATCACTGTCCGCCGAGACCAGCTCGGCGCCGATCAGTTCGTCGTCGGAACCGTCCTCGCGCTCCCGCAGGTTGATCGCGATGACACCGCCGGAGCGGGGCGAATCGTAATCCTTCAGAGGCGTCTTCTTGACCAGACCGGCCTTGGTGGCCAGCACCAGGTAGGGCGCCGCGTCGTAGTCCCGGATCGCGAGGATCTCGGCGATCGCCTCGTCCGGCTGGAAGGCCAGCAGGTTCGCCACGTGCTGACCGCGCGCGTCCCGGCCGGCGTCCGGCAGCTCGTAGGCCTTCGCCCGGTACACCCGGCCCTTGTTGGTGAAGAACAGCAGCCAGTGGTGCGTGGTGGAGACGAAGAAGTGGTCGACGATGTCGTCTTCCTTCAGCTTCGCGCCCCGCACGCCCTTGCCGCCGCGCTTCTGCGCCCGGTAGTCGTCCGTCTTGGTCCGCTTGACGTAACCACCGCGCGTGACGGTGACCACGATGTCCTCCTCGGCGATCAGGTCCTCGATGGACATGTCACCGTCGTAGGGCACCAGCATCGTCTTGCGGTCGTCGCCGTACTTCTCGACGATCGCGGCCAGTTCCTCGCTGACGATGCCGCGCTGCCGCACCGGCGAGGCGAGGATCTTGTTGTACTCGGTGATCTTCGCCTGGAGTTCGTCGTGCTCCTGGATGATCTTCTGGCGCTCCAGAGCGGCCAGGCGCCGCAGCTGCATCTCGAGGATGGCGTTGGCCTGGATCTCGTCGATCTCCAGGAGCTCCATCAGGCCCGTGCGCGCGATGTCGACCGTGTCACTGGCCCGGATCAGCGCGATGACCTCGTCGATCGCGTCCAGCGCCTTGAGCAGACCGCGCAGGATGTGCGCCCGCTCCTCGGCCTTGCGCAGCCTGAAGCGCGTACGGCGGACGATGACCTCGATCTGGTGCGTCACCCAGTGCCGGATGAACGCGTCCAGCGACAGGGTGCGCGGCACGCCGTCGACCAGCGCCAGCATGTTGGCGCCGAAGTTGGTCTGCAGGTCGGTGTGCTTGTACAGGTTGTTCAGGACGACCTTGGCGACCGCGTCCCGCTTCAGCACGATCACCAGCCGCTGACCGGTACGAGACGACGTCTCGTCCCGCACGTCCGCGATGCCGCCGACCTTGCCGTCCTTCACCAGGTCGGCGATCTTCTGCGCGAGGTTGTCGGGGTTCACCTGGTACGGCAGCTCCGTCACCACCAGGCACTGGCGGTTCTGGATCTCCTCGACCTCGACGACCGCGCGCATGGTGATCGAGCCGCGGCCCGTGCGGTAGGCCTCCTCGATGCCCTTGCGGCCGACGACCAGCGCACCGGTCGGGAAGTCGGGGCCCTTGATCCGCTCGATCAGCGCGTCCAGGAGCTCCTCGTGCGAGGCCTCCGGGTTCTCCAGGTACCACTGGGCGCCGGCCGCGACCTCGCGCAGGTTGTGCGGCGGAATGTTGGTCGCCATGCCGACCGCGATCCCGGCCGAGCCGTTGATCAGCAGGTTCGGGAAGCGGGCCGGCAGGACGGTCGGCTCCTGGGAGCGGCCGTCGTAGTTGTCCGTGAAGTCGACGGTCTCCTCGTCGATGTCGCGGACCATCTCCATCGACAGCGGCGCCATCTTGCACTCGGTGTACCGCATGGCGGCCGCCGGGTCGTTGCCCGGGGAACCGAAGTTGCCGTTGGAGTCGACGAGCGGCATCCGCATCGACCAGGGCTGGGCGAGCCGGACCAGGGCGTCGTAGATGGAGGAGTCGCCGTGCGGGTGGTAGTTGCCCATGACGTCGCCGACGACACGCGCGCACTTGTAGAAGCCGCGCTCGGGGCGGTAGCCGCCGTCGTACATCGCGTACAGCACACGGCGGTGGACGGGCTTGAGGCCGTCACGGACGTCGGGCAGCGCGCGGGACACGATGACGGACATCGCGTAGTCCAGGTACGAGCGCTGCATCTCCGTTTCGAGCCCGACGGGCTCGATGCGCATGGTGTCGCCGCCCGCTGCCTCGGGCGTGACCGGGGTGTTCTCGTCGGCCATAGCTGGTGAAGATCCTTCCTGGTGCGGTCAGCTGAGACCGACTCAGATGTCGAGGAAGCGGACGTCCTTGGCGTTGCGCTGGATGAACTGGCGGCGGGCCTCGACGTCCTCGCCCATCAGGACCGAGAACAGGTCGTCGGCCTGGGCGGCGTCATCGAGGGTGACCTGGCCGAGGACCCGGTGGTCGACGTCCATCGTGGTCACGCGCAGTTCCTCGGCGTTCATCTCGCCGAGACCCTTGAAGCGCTGGATCGAGTCCTCCCTGACGCGCTTGCCGCGCTGACGGCCGAGCTCCAGCAGCGCGTCGCGCTCGCGGTCGGAGTACGCGTACTCGACCTCGTCCCGGCCCCACTTGATCTTGTAGAGCGGAGGACGGGACAGGTACACGTGCCCCTGCTCCACCAGGTCCCGCATGAAGCGGAACAGGAAGGTCAGCAGCAGGGTGTTGATGTGCTGGCCGTCGACGTCGGCGTCCGCCATCAGGATGATCTTGTGATAGCGGAGCTTCTCGATGTCGAAGTCCTCGTGCACCCCCGTGCCGAACGCCGAGATCAGCGCCTGGATCTCCTGGTTCTGCAGGATCTTGTCGATCCGCGCCTTCTCGACGTTGAGGATCTTGCCGCGGATCGGGAGGATCGCCTGGTACTGCGGGTTGCGGCCGGACTTGGCCGAACCGCCGGCGGAGTCACCCTCGACGATGAAGATCTCGCACTTGGTGGGGTCGTTCGACTGGCAGTCGGAGAGCTTGCCCGGCAGGGACGCCGACTCGAGCAGGCCCTTGCGGCGGGTAAGGTCCCGGGCCTTGCGGGCCGCCACGCGCGCGGTGGCCGCCTGGATGCCCTTGCGGATGATGTCCGCCGCCTCGACCGGGTTGCGGTCCAGCCAGTCGTTCAGGTGCTCGTAGACCGCCTTCTGCACGAAGGTCTTGGCCTCCGTGTTGCCCAGCTTGGTCTTCGTCTGACCCTCGAACTGCGGCTCGCTCAGCTTGACCGAGATGATCGCGGTCAGCCCCTCGCGGATGTCGTCACCGGTGAGGTTGTCGTCCTTCTCACGGAGCAGCTTCTTGTCCCGCGCGTACTTGTTGATCAACGAGGTGAGCGCCGCGCGGAAGCCCTCCTCGTGGGTGCCGCCCTCGTGGGTGTGGATGATGTTGGCGAACGAGTACACACCCTCGCTGTAGCCGGTGTTCCACTGCATGGCGACCTCGAGGGACAGGCTCTTGTCCCGGTCCTCGGCCTCCAGGTCGATGATCGTGGGGTGCACCACGTCTCCCTTGCGGGAGTTGAGGTACTTCACGTAGTCGACGATGCCGCCCTCGTAGTGGTACGTGACGGTCTTGACCTCGGCCTTCTCGTCCGCACCCGCCTCGTCCGCGCCGGCGACGGCCTTCGCCTGCTCGCGCTCGTCGGTGAGCCGGATCGTCAGGCCCTTGTTGAGGAACGCCATCTCCTGGAAGCGCCGCGACAGCGTCTCGAAGGAGTACTCGGTGGTCTCGAAGATGTCCGGGTCGGCCCAGAACGTGACCGAGGTGCCGCTCTCGCCGGTCTCCTCGTGCTTGGCCAGCGGGGCCGTGGGGACGCCCAGCTTGTAGTCCTGCGTCCAGCGGTGCCCGTCGGTCCTGACCTCGACGGCCACCTTGGTCGACAGGGCGTTCACGACGGAGACGCCGACGCCGTGCAGACCGCCGGAGACCGCGTATCCGCCACCGCCGAACTTGCCGCCCGCGTGCAGCACGGTCAGCACGACCTCGATGGCCGGCTTGCCCTCCGAGGGCACGATGCCGACCGGGATGCCACGGCCGTTGTCGACGACACGCACGCCGCCGTCGGCGAGGATCGTCACGTCGATCGTGTCCGCGTAGCCCGCCAGAGCCTCGTCGACGGAGTTGTCCACGACCTCCTGCACCAGGTGGTGCAGGCCGCGTTCACCGGTGGAACCGATGTACATACCGGGTCGCTTGCGGACCGCGTCCAGCCCTTCGAGCACGGTGATGGCGCTGGCGTCGTACGAACCGGAGGCGATGGCCTCAGCGTGCACGCCGGCGTCGGTGGACGGGATGTTCTCGTTGGGGTTGCCGGAATCGGCCACGAAGCGCCCTTTCTGGCACAGCACGAGCCAGGCTCGTCGGCGGGTTGCCGGAGCGGCTGCGGCATGTTGCGTTGGTAAGCCTTGATCAGCGTTGCTCAGCTTTTCCCGGACGGTCCCCACGTTCGGGGCGGGATTGTCTCCCAGTCTACCGGTAGCGCCGACAGTGATGGGGGTTTGCCGGTACCTGAGTCCGCATGTGCCGCCCTGAACCGGCCTGTGCCGACTCCCGATATACGGATGGGGGCTCCAAGAGGCTCACAGCGGCACTCAGCGCTTTCGGCTGTCAACCCTTGGCTACTCGGGGGTCAGGTCGCGGTTCGCAACCGCGTGCGGTCGTACGACGACCGGCCGGGCCGGCCGTGAAACGGCACCGCACCCGGCTGCGATCGTGACGTAAGTCACCCGTAGGTGTCCCCGGGACCCGTGCTCCCAGGGGCGCGCAGCGGGCCGTAGCGCCGGGGCGGCCCACCGGGATTGAGCACCTTGATCAGGCGTACGGTGCCGTGCCCCAGGTCCTCGTTCAGACGGGCGACCAGCGCGGGCGCGAGATGACGCAGTTGCGTCGCCCAGGCCGTGGAGTCGCACTGGACGACCAGCACCCGCTCGTCCTCGTCGTAGCGCTGCGGCACACAGTGCTTGGCCAGATCCCCGCCGACGATCTCCGGCCAGCGGCCCATCACCCCGCCCACTGCGGCCGGCGTCTCCCAACCGCGCTCGGTGATCAGCCGGTTGATCGCCGAACCCAACGCCATGGGGTCGCGGCCGTCGGCGCGCGCACCGGAGCGCAGACCACCCCGCCGCGCCTGCTTCCTCTGCTGCGCCGCGTCCCCACGCGCGCGCGCCGCCTCCCTGGCCGCCCTGAGCGCCACGCGCGCGAGGTCGACACCGGAGGGTTCCTCCGTGGGCGCCGGCCCGGGTCCGTCCGTGCTCATACGCGCTCCACCGCCCCGTCCGCCACCGCGTACCGGGCCCCCGCGAGGATGTGCGGTACGTCGTCGTCCACCGCGGCGGTGACCAGCACCTGCTCCCCGGGCGCGACCAACTCCGCCAGCCGCTCCCGGCGCCGCGCGTCCAACTCGGCGAACACGTCGTCGAGCACCAGCACCGGCTCGTTCCCCTCGGCACGCAGCAGGTCGTACGACGCGAGGCGCAGCGCCAGCGCGTACGACCAGGACTCGCCGTGCGAGGCGTACCCCTTGGCGGGCAGCTGCCCGAGCTTGAGGACCAGGTCGTCGCGGTGCGGACCGACCAGCGTCACACCCCGCTCGATCTCCTGCTTGCGGGCCTCCACCAGGGCCGCCGTCAGCTGGACGTACAGATCCTCACGCGTGTGCGCCTCACCGGGCGCCGACGGCTTGTACTCCAGCACGACCGGGCCACCGCCCGGCGCCAGCTGCTCGTACGCCTTGTCGGCCAGCGGCTGGAGCGCGGCGACCAGGTCGAGCCGCTGGGCGAGCAGCTCGGCGCCCACACGCGCGAGATGCTGGTCCCACACGTCCAGCGTCGAAAGATCCGCCCCCAGGCTCGAACTCGCTCGCCCGGGAGGTGCCCCCGTGCGGCCGCCGTGCCGCCGCGCCAGGGCCGCGGTCTTCAGCAAAGTGTTCCGCTGCTTGAGCACCCGCTCGTAGTCGGACCGCACACCGGCCATCCGCGGCGACCGCGCGGTGATCAGCTCGTCCAGGAAGCGGCGCCGCTCGCCGGGATCGCCCTTCACCAGCGCGAGATCCTCGGGCGCGAACAGCACGGTCCGTATGATCCCCAGCACGTCACGCGGCCTGACCTGCGAGGACCTGTTGATGCGGGCGCGGTTGGACTTGCCGGGGTTGATCTCCAGCTCGACCAGCTGCTGCCGGTCGCCCTGCCGGACCTGGGCCCGGATGATCGCCCGGTCGGCACCCATGCGGACCAGGGGAGCGTCGGAGGCGACCCGGTGGCTGCCCAGAGTGGCGAGATAGCCGACGGCCTCGACCAGATTGGTCTTGCCCTGGCCGTTGGGACCGACGAAGGCGGTGACGCCCGGGTCGAGCGGGACCTCCACCCGGGCGTAGGAGCGGAAGTCGGCCAGCGACAGATGCGTGACGTGCATGGGTGTTTCGCCGACCTCCCCGTGACCTGCTACTTCGTCTCTGCCTGGTGCTACTTGGCCGTTACGGCGTGGCCGCCGAACTGGTTGCGCAGCGCGGCGATCATCTTCATCTGCGGCGAGTCGTCCTGCCGGGAGGCGAACCGCGCGAACAGCGAGGCGGTGATCGCGGGCAGCGGCACCGCGTTGTCTATGGCGGCCTCCACAGTCCACCGGCCCTCGCCGGAGTCCTGTGCATAACCCTTCAGCCTGTCCAGGTGCTCGTCCTCGTCGAGGGCGTTCACCGCGAGGTCGAGCAGCCAGGAACGGATGACCGTCCCTTCCTGCCAGGAGCGGAAGACCTCGCGCACGTCCGTGACGGAGTCGACCTTCTCCAGGAGCTCCCAGCCCTCGGCGTAGGCCTGCATCATCGCGTACTCGATGCCGTTGTGGACCATCTTCGCGAAGTGGCCCGCGCCGACCCTGCCGGCGTGCACCGAACCGAAGTCGCCCTCCGGCTTGAGCGCGTCGAAGACCGGCCGGGCCTTCTCGACGTGCTCGGCGTCGCCTCCGTACATCAGCGCGTAGCCGTTCTCCAGGCCCCAGACTCCTCCGGAGACCCCGCAGTCGACGAAGCCGATGCCCTTGGCGGCCAGCTCCTCGGCGTGCTTCTCGTCGTCCGTCCAGCGCGAGTTGCCGCCGTCGACGACCACGTCACCGGGCTCCAGAAGCTCGGCCAGCTCGTCGATCGTGGACTGCGTCGGCGCCCCGGCCGGGACCATCACCCACACCACGCGCGGCCCGCTGAGCTTGCCCACGAGCTCTTCCAGGCTGTGGACATCGGCGAGGTCCGGGTTGCGGTCGTATCCGACGACGGTGTGGCCCGCGCGGCGGATCCGCTCGCGCATGTTGCCGCCCATCTTGCCGAGGCCGACGAGACCGAGCTCCATCAGTTGGTTCCTTAGGTTGCGGTGTGGCAGGAGAGGCACGTTCGTGCCGTGTCCGAGCCTAATCGCGACCCTTTGCGCACAGTTGTGGGCATAGCCGCTCACCTGGGGAAACCCGCCGTGCCACGGTGCCGGGTACCCACAGGGAACCGCCCGGCACCATGCACAGCTGTGGACAACTCAGCCGCTGAGGCGCACCGGCATGATCAGGTACTTGTAGGCCTCGTCCGCCTCCGCGTCCAGCGCCGGCTTGCCGCTGAGCAGCGCGGGCTTGGTGGACGTCGTGAACGACAGCTGGGCGACCGGCGAGTCGATGGCGCTGAGACCGTCCAGCAGGAAGGTCGGGTTGAAGGCGATCGAGATGTCGTCGCCGTCCAGCTGGGCGTCGACCCTTTCCACAGCCTGTGCGTCGTCGCTGGAACCGGCCTCCAGGATCAGCACGCCCTGCTCGAAGCTGAGCCGCACCGGCGTGTTCCGCTCGGCGACCAGGGCGACGCGCTTGACGGCCTCCACGAAGGGGGCGGTCTCGATCACCGCGACGGAGTTGAACTCGGTCGGGAACAGCGTGCGGTACTTCGGCAGGTCGCCTTCGAGCAGCCGGGTGGTCGTCCGGCGGCCCGCGCCCTCGAAACCGATGAGCCCCTCACCGGCACCGGAGCCGGACAGGGCCAGGATGACGCTGTCGCCGCTCGTGAGGGCCTTGGCGGTGTCCAGGAGCGTCTTGGCGGGCACCAGGGCGACCGCGGAGGCCTCCGGGTTCTCCGGTTTCCACAGGAACTCACGGACCGCGAAGCGGTAGCGGTCGGTGGAGGCCAGGGTGACCGTGTCGCCCTCGATCTCGATCCGCACACCGGTCAGCACCGGCAGCGTGTCGTCACGCCCGGCGGCGATGGCCACCTGGGAGACCGCGGAGGCGAAGACCTCACCGGGGACCGTGCCGGTCGCGTTCGGCATCTGCGGCAGGGACGGGTACTCCTCCACCGGCAGCGTGTGCAGCGTGAACCGGGACGATCCACAGACCACCGTGGCCCGTACACCGTCTGTGGAAATCTCCACCGGCCGGTTGGGGAGCGCCCGGCAGATGTCGGCGAGCAGCCGGCCCGAGACGAGGACGGTGCCCTCCTCCTCGACCTCGGTCTCGACACTGACCCGCGCGGAGACCTCGTAGTCGAAGCTGGACAGGCTCAGCTGGCCGTCCTCGGCCTTCAGCAGCAGGCCGGCGAGGACCGGCGCCGGCGGACGGGCCGGGAGGCTGCGTGCCGCCCAGGCCACTGCCTCCGCGAGTACGTCGCGTTCCACCCGGATCTTCACCGTAAGCCCGCCTCCTGCTGTTGCCGGGGCCTCTCGCCCTGCTGCGTCTTCGTCGTCTGTCCCGGTGTCGTCGGCCCCGGGGAGGGGAAGAGCACCGGGGACCAGTCTGACGCACCGCACTGACAGCTGGTGCCCGTCGGGGTCAAGTCGTGACGGGGCGCGGTCAGAGGCCGGAGAGCGAGTTGTGCACAGGGCCCTCTTCGAAACGGATTCCCAGCTCTCTCTAGTTGGGAGTAGTAGTAGGGCCTGTGGATACCGTGGATAACCTCGTTTGCCCAGCTCAGGGCCGAGATTTTGTCCACCGCCCCTGTGGGTGGGACCGGTGGACAACCGGGCCTCGCTGTGGAGAACAGAAAGTTCTGCACACGCCGTGCACAGCCTGAGGGGAGTTCTCCCCAACACCGTCCCCAGCTTTACCCACCTTTCCCACAGGCCAACCCGGCACCTTCGTGTGACGCCTTTCACTCGACTCGGTGAGCGGCCGCGTCGCGTTGCCGAACAGTGGACAGCGGTGTGGAGAAGCTGGGGATCGCTGGGGACAACCGCCCCTCATCCTGTGGGCTACCGGTGGACAACTTCATGCACAGCCTGTGGATCTTCTCCTCGTCCACAGTCTGTGGAGATCCGTTGTCCACGATTCCACAGCCACCTGAGCTGCCCTGATGCGCCTTCAACCCCCAGCCTGTGGACGACGCTCGGGACAACTTCACCGTCCCCAGGGTGTGGACGCGAGAAAGTCGGCAAATCTGTGGAGGACGGCCGTAACCAGGGTGGTAATCGAACAGCAGAGCTCGCTTGAGCGCCCCCTTGGGGCGCGGGGCCGTGCCGATGTGCGGCTCCGCCGTGTGGCCGCGATCAGCCTCCACCGACCGGCACCGGACCCCCTCTGAACCACCTCGGGACGCCAAAAAGGGCGCCCCGGGATCTCTCCCAGAGGCGCCCTGAACGCCGTGGCGGCGCCGGCCGGACAGCTACCCGTTCTTGATCCGGTTGGTCAGCTCGGTCACCTGGTTGTAGATCGACCGCCGCTCGGCCATCAGCGCGCGGATCTTCCGGTCGGCGTGCATCACGGTCGTGTGGTCCCGGTTCCCGAACTGTGCTCCGATCTTCGGCAGCGACAGATCCGTCAGCTCCCGGCACAGGTACATCGCGATCTGCCGCGCCGTGACCAGCTGCCGCCCGCGCGAGCTCCCGCACAGGTCCTCGACCGTGAGCCCGAAGTAGTCCGCGGTCGCCGCCATGATCGCCGTGGCGCTGATCTCCGGTGTGGAGTCCTGGCCCCCGGGGATCAGGTCCTTCAGCACGATCTCGGTCAGCCCGAGATCGACCGGCTGCCGGTTGAGCGACGCGAACGCCGTCACCCGGATCAGCGCGCCCTCCAGCTCACGGATGTTGCGCGAGATGCGGGAGGCGATGAACTCCAGCACCTCCGGCGGCGCGTTCAGCTGCTCCTGCACCGCCTTCTTGCGGAGGATCGCGATCCGCGTCTCCAGTTCCGGCGGCTGGACGTCGGTGATCAGACCCCACTCGAACCGGTTCCGCAGCCGGTCCTCCAGCGTGACCAGCTGCTTGGGCGGCCGGTCGCTGGAGAGCACGATCTGCTTGTTCGCGTTGTGGAGCGTGTTGAAGGTGTGGAAGAACTCCTCCTGCGTCGACTCCTTGTCCGCGAGGAACTGGATGTCGTCGACGAGCAGGATGTCCATCTCGCGGTAGCGCTTGCGGAAGCTGTCGCCCTTGCCGTCGCGGATGGAGTTGATGAACTCGTTGGTGAACTCCTCCGAGCTCACGTACCGCACGCGCGTGCCCGGGTAGAGGCTCCGCGCGTAGTGCCCGATCGCGTGCAGGAGGTGCGTCTTGCCGAGCCCCGACTCCCCGTAGATGAAGAGGGGGTTGTACGCCTTCGCGGGTGCCTCGGCGACGGCGACCGCGGCCGCGTGCGCGAAGCGGTTGGACGCGCCGATGACGAACGTGTCGAAGAGGTACTTCGGGTTCAGCCGTGCGGTCGGCTCACCGGGGCCGCCGGCCGGCGCGGGCTTCGCGCCGAGTGGCCCGGGCCCGCCGGCGCTCTGCATGTTCGGGAGGTCCGGCCGTCCAGGACCGCCGCGGTGGCCCGGACCCGGCCCGCCCGAGGACTCGGGCAGGTCACGGCGCCCGGGGTCCCGGTCGTAGTCGGACCGGTCATGGGCGGGGCGCTGGTAGTCGGAGCGGTCGTACTCGGACCGGTCGTAGTCGGGGCGCGGAGGCTCGTACTCCGCGCGCTGCTGCTCGTACGGCGGCCGGTCCAGCGGCTGCTGCGGGCGGTACTCCTGGCCGTACGAGTCCCCGTAACCGTCCGAGCGGTAGGTGTCCTGGGACGGCGAGGCATAGGGGTCGCGTTCGGGGAAGCCGAGCCGCGGCTGCTGCCAGCTGTACTCGTCCTGTCCGGGGCGTGGCCAGGCGCCGGGTTCGGGGCGCTGGTACTCGGAGGGGTAGGCGGGCCGGGCGGTCGGGAGCTGGTCGCGGCCGCCCGGAGCGGGCAGCTGGTCGGCGCGGTGCCGGCCGTACCCTCCGTCGTACTGCGCCGACGGGAGCTCGGGCTCCTCGTAACGCTGCTGCTGCACGGGCGGGGGCTCGCCCGCGGACTCGTCCACGGTGATCGCGATCCGGATGGGCCGTCCGCACTCGCGGCTCAGGGTCTCGCTGACGATCGGTGCGAGACGGCCCTCCAGTACGTTCTTCGCAAATTCGTTCGGTACTGCGAGCAGTGCGGTGTCCGCGACCAGCGCGAGCGGCTGGCAGCGCCGGATCCAGTGTTCGTCCTTCGCCTCCACACCCTGACCGCGGTCCTCACCGAGGAGCTGCTCCAGTACTCGTGGCCACACTGCGGCAAGATCGGCAGGTACGTCAGCCACAGGGCACGCTCTCTCACAGGTCCCACGAACGTGTGGTTCGAGGACGGGTCGGGATGAATATCGGGTCGGGCGGGGATAAAGGAACGAATCGGAGTTCCGCCACGGTAGTCAGCGTGGTGGGTACGGTTCAAGTTGTTGTCCCCAGCCTGTGGATAGTGGCTGCCCGTCCCTGCTGGTTTGACCGAATGGCGTAGCCCCGCGTACCGTAACCAGGTCGAGTTGTCGATGGCTGCTGCCGCCTGCCTCCGATGGGCACAGATCGCTGAAGGTGATCGGGAAGCGGTGCACTCGGGCGTGATGCGAGCTACTCGTGGGCGCACGGTGACAGCCAGGACGGCACCCGCCACACCGATTTGATTTCTGGAGCCCCCGAGTGAGCAAGCGCACCTTCCAGCCGAACAACCGTCGTCGCGCGAAGACCCACGGCTTCCGCCTGCGGATGCGTACCCGTGCCGGCCGCGCGATTCTCGCGAACCGTCGTGCAAAGGGTCGCGCAAGCCTGTCCGCCTGATCCCGGTCAGGTCATGACGTCGTGCTGCCTACCGAGCATCGGCTGAGGCGGCGCGAGGACTTCGCGACCGCGGTACGACGGGGGCGCCGGGCCGGTCGCCCGTCCCTCGTCGTCCACTTTCGTAGCGGTGCCACGGACCCGCACGCGCCTGGGGAGAGCGCTCCCCCGACGCGTGCGGGTTTCGTCGTGAGCAAGGCCGTGGGTGGTGCTGTTGTGCGCAACACAGTGAAGCGCAGGCTGCGTCATCTGATGCGCGAGCGAGTCGCCCTGTTCCCCCCCGGTAGCCTGGTAGTCGTACGAGCGCTGCCCGGAGCGGGCGACGCCGACCATGCACAGCTGGCCCGAGACCTGGATGCCGCCATCGAGCGGCTGCTGGGAGGGGGTGCGCGATGAAGTACCCGCTGCTGGCTCTGATCAAGCTGTACCAGTGGACGATCAGTCCGCTGCTGGGTCCGGTGTGCAAGTACTACCCGTCGTGCTCCCACTACGGCTATACGGCCATCGACCGGCACGGTGCGATCAAGGGCACGGCACTCACGGCCTGGCGCATCCTGCGGTGCAATCCGTGGTCGCTCGGCGGTGTGGATCACGTCCCGCCGCGCAAGCGCCCGCGGTGGCACGAAATGCTGCGTGACGCCTGGCGCGCACGCAGGGGCGGGTCCTCCGCCGCCGAACCGGCCACCGAGGAGAAGCCTCTCTCCGGGCTTCCCTCGAGCCCGGCCGCAGAGACTTCGTCCCATGCCCAAGGAGCATGATTAGTGGACACGATTGCCAGTCTGTTCAGCTTCATCACGACACCCGTCTCATGGGTCATCGTCCAGTTCCACTCGGTGTACGGGAAGATCTTCGGTCCCGACACGGGCTGGGCCTGGGGCTTGTCCATCGTGTCCCTGGTGATTCTGATCCGCATCTGCCTGATCCCGCTCTTCGTGAAGCAGATCAAGGCGACCCGGGCCATGCAGACGCTCCAGCCCGAGATGAAGAAGATCCAGGAGCGCTACAAGAACGACAAGCAGCGCCAGTCCGAAGAGATGATGAAGCTGTACAAGGAGTCGGGTACCAACCCGCTCTCCTCGTGCCTTCCCATCCTGGCGCAGTCCCCGTTCTTCTTCGCCCTGTACCACGTGCTCAACGGCATCGCGACGGGCTCGACGATCGGCGTCATCAACGAGTCGCTGCTCGCCAGCGCCCGTAAGGCCCACATCGTCGGGGCACCGCTGGCCGCGAAGTTCACGGACGGCTCGTCGAAGGTGGAGGCGCTCGGTGCCTCCCTGACGGACGTCCGGGTCGTCACCGCGATCATGATCGTCCTGATGTCGGCGTCGCAGTTCTACACGCAGCGCCAGCTGATGACGAAGAACGTCGACACCACGGTGAAGACGCCGTTCATGCAGCAGCAGAAGATGCTGATGTACGTCTTCCCGGTCATGTTCGCCGTCTTCGGTATCAACTTCCCGGTCGGTGTCCTCGTCTACTGGCTGACCACCAACGTGTGGACCATGGGCCAGCAGATGTACGTCATCCGCAACAACCCGACCCCGGGCTCCAAGGCCCAGGCCGCGTACCTGGAGCGCCTGACCAAGCACGTCACGCACCACGGCAAGACCCGTCGGCGCAGCGAGAAGACCATCATCAAGGCGATCGTCGCCAAGGGCCGGGACCGCAACGAGTTCGAGCGCAAGTTCATCAACGGGCTGACCAAGGCCGGTCTCGTGGCCCAGGCCGACGGCACCGTGGTGAAGGGCGAGGCCCAGGCCGTCGCGCAGGCCGAGGACGGCGTCACGAGCACCGCCGTGGCCAAGCGCCAGCAGCCCAAGCGCCAGACCAAGGCCCAGCGGCAGTCCGCTGCGGCGAAGGCGGCCGACGACGCCACGTCGGCTTCCGACTCGTCGGCTTCGGATGATGTACCGGCTGCGGCGGGCACGACGACCTCGCTGGAGAAGTCCGACGAGCCGCAGGACGCCAAGCCGGCTGCCCAGCAGGCCCCGAAGAGTGGCTCCAACGGCCGCAGCAGGGCCCAGTCCGGTCAGCGCAAGGGCGGTCCGCAGCGCCCCAAGTCCCCGTCCAAGAAGTAAGAAGGAGCCCATCCCGTGACGGAAGGCACCACCTCCGCCGCTGCCGAGGGTGCAGACACCCTGACCCGCCTGGAGCAGGAGGGCGAGATCGCGGCGGACTACCTCGAAGGTCTGCTGGACATCGCCGACCTCGACGGCGACATCGACATGGATGTCGAGGCCGACCGCGCCTCCGTGTCGATCATCAGCGATTCGGGCAGCCGGGACCTGCAGAAGCTGGTCGGCCGCGACGGCGAGGTGCTGGAGGCGCTTCAGGAGCTGACCCGCCTGGCCGTGCACCGGGAGACCGGTGACCGCAGTCGGCTGATGCTCGACGTCGCTGGCTACCGTGCCAAGAAGCGCGCCGAGCTCTCCGAGCTGGGCGCCAAGGCCGCCGCCGAGGTGAAGAGCACCGGCGAGCCCGTGAAGCTGCAGCCGATGACCCCGTTCGAGCGCAAGGTCGTGCACGACGCGGTCAAGTCCGCCGGGCTGCGCAGCGAGTCGGAGGGCGAGGAGCCGCAGCGGTTCGTCGTCGTACTGCCCGCCTGAGCGGCCCCCCGTTTCACCGGCCCCGTCTGTTGAGCAGGCGGGGCCGAACTTTGTCAGCCTGGTAGTTCTGGTGGCCGGCGCGCGGAGCGCCGGCGCTGTACGGAAGGACGGTCCCCGTGACGGAGGCTGCGGAGCTCCCCCCGGCGCCCGAACAGGCGCGGGAAGTGTTCGGCGAGCGCTTCGCCGATGCGGTGCGCTACGCGGAGCTGCTCGCCGAGGCAGGCGTGCAGCGTGGTCTGATCGGCCCGCGGGAAGTGCCCCGCCTGTGGGAGCGGCACCTGCTGAACTGCGCGGTGCTCTCGGAGGCCGTTCCCGAGGGGGTGACCGTGTGCGATGTGGGTTCGGGAGCGGGCCTGCCGGGCATTCCGCTGGCGCTGGTCCGGGAGGACCTCAACATCACCCTTCTGGAGCCGCTGCTGCGGCGCACCAACTTTCTCACCGAGGTGGTCGAGCTGCTCGGACTGGACCACGTGACCGTGGTGCGGGGCCGTGCCGAGGAGGTCATGGGCACGTTGCCTCCGGTGCACGTGGTGACGGCCCGGGCCGTGGCCCCGCTGGACCGGCTGGCCACCTGGGGCATCCCGCTGCTGCGTCCCTATGGCGAGATGCTCGCCCTCAAGGGGGACACGGCGGAGGAGGAGCTGAAGGCCGCGGCCACGGCGCTGACCAAGCTCGGTGCGGTGTCCACGTCGATCCTGCATGTGGGTGAGGGCGTGGTGGATCCACTGTCGACCGTCGTCCGTGTGGAGGTCGGGGAGAGCCCAGGGGGTGTGCGCTTCGCGGCCAAGAGGGCGAAGGCGGCTCGTACCGGGAGAACGCGTAGGCGCCGCTGACCCGTCCTGACGACCAGACGTACTCCACACAAGCTGCCAAACCTACGCATGACGGAGTGTCGCGGCTTTTCGGTCCTACTCGCTGTGCATCGTGTTTCACGTGAAACGTCGCTCACTGTTGCACGGCATCATCAGTCGGGGCCGCGCTGCGGCCGAACCGCGTGACCGAAAGCCTCTCGGGTCGCTCGGAGAGGGCGCCTCTGGTGACACTCCGTCCTCCCTGCGGGGCATGGAGTTGTCCACAGAGGTGGATTTCTCCACAGAACACCAGGCCTCACTGGTTCACGACCCCGAAGGCATGGGAGGCTCTGTTCATTGCGAGCCTGAAGTCGAGGAGAGTGAATCCTTGCGGTCCGACGCCAACATCGCGGGACCGATGACCGATCCGGTCCCCGGTCCCCGTACCGAGTCGATGGGGGTGGATGTTTCACGTGAAACACCGCCTCCGATGGACGACACTCCCATCGGTCGTGCTGCCCAACTCGCGGTGGAGGCTCTGGGCCGCGCCGGCGAAGGACTGCCACGTCCGGAGCAGACCAGAGTCATGGTGGTCGCCAACCAGAAGGGCGGCGTGGGCAAGACGACGACCACCGTCAACCTTGCCGCGTCTCTCGCCCTGCATGGTGGCCGCGTTCTGGTGATCGACCTCGACCCACAGGGCAACGCGTCCACTGCGCTGGGGATCGACCACCACGCCGAAGTACCGTCCATCTACGACGTGTTGGTCGAGAGCAAGCCGCTGGCCGAGGTCGTCCAGCCGGTGGTGGACGTCGAGGGTCTCTTCTGTGCCCCCGCCACGATCGATCTCGCCGGTGCGGAGATCGAGTTGGTGTCCCTGGTGGCCCGGGAGAGCCGGCTACAGCGGGCGATCCAGGCGTACGAGCAGCCGCTGGACTACATCCTCATCGACTGCCCGCCCTCACTGGGCCTGCTGACGGTCAACGCACTCGTCGCGGGCGCCGAGGTGCTCATCCCGATCCAGTGCGAGTACTACGCGCTGGAAGGCCTTGGCCAGCTGCTGCGCAACGTCGACCTGGTACGGGGGCACCTCAACCCCGACCTGCACGTGTCGACCATTCTGCTCACCATGTACGACGGCCGGACGCGTCTCGCCTCCCAGGTCGCGGAAGAGGTGCGCAGCCACTTCGGTGACGAGGTGCTGCGGACGAGCATTCCCCGCTCGGTCCGTATCTCCGAGGCGCCGAGCTACGGGCAGACGGTACTGACCTACGATCCTGGATCGAGTGGTGCCCTCTCCTATCTTGAGGCGGCCCGTGAAATCGCGCTGAGGGGCGTTGGGGTCAGCTACGACCCCACGCAGGCCCACATCGGCGCTCAGACCAATCCGAACATGGTGGAGGGGATCCAGTGAGCGAGCGACGGAGGGGGCTGGGTCGTGGTCTCGGTGCACTGATCCCAGCTGCCCCGACCGAGAAGACCCCGGCCCAGACGGCCATAGGGGGAACGGTAGCTCCGTCCCCCGCCGCGGTTCCGGTACTGACGACCGACCGTGGGGTTGCCGCGGCCAAGGTGACGACGCTGCCGGCTGTTTCACATGAGACCGAGGAAACGTCGGTGTTCGGAGTCGCGGGCGGTGTGGAGACACCCGCTCCTCCGATGGGCGCCCACTTCGCGGAGATCCCCCTCGACGACATCACGCCGAACCCACGTCAGCCGCGTGAGGTCTTCGATGAGGACGCTCTGCACGAGCTGGTCACCTCCATTCAGGAGGTCGGTCTCCTCCAGCCTGTCGTCGTGCGGCAGCTGGGTCCTTCCCGCTACGAACTCATCATGGGCGAGCGGCGCTGGCGGGCCTGCCGTGAGGCCGGCCTGGAGGCGATCCCGGCGATTGTCCGGGCGACGGACGACGAGAAGCTCCTCCTGGACGCGTTGCTGGAGAACCTGCACCGTGCGCAGCTGAACCCGCTGGAAGAGGCTGCCGCCTACGACCAGTTGCTGAAGGACTTCAACTGCACGCACGACCAGTTGGCCGACCGCATCGGGCGCTCCCGCCCGCAGGTCTCCAACACACTGCGGCTGCTGAAGCTCTCTCCGGCGGTCCAGCGCCGGGTGGCCGCCGGGGTCCTGTCGGCCGGGCACGCCCGGGCCCTGCTCTCCGTCGACGACTCGGAGGAGCAGGACCGGCTGGCCCACCGGATCGTGGCCGAGGGGCTGTCGGTGCGGGCCGTCGAGGAGATCGTGACCCTCATGGGCTCGCGGCCCCAGACGACTCGCGCCAAGGGACCGCGGGCCGGCGCCCGGGTCTCTCCGGCGCTCACCGATCTCGCCACCCGGCTCTCGGATCGCTTCGAGACACGGGTCAAGGTCGACCTGGGCCAGAAGAAGGGCAAGATCACCGTCGAGTTCGCCTCGATGGAAGACCTTGAGCGGATCCTGGGCACGCTCGCCCCGGGAGAGGGACCGGCCCTGCACCAGGGGCTCCACGACGGCGACTCCTTGGCCTCCGAAGATCCCGAGGACTGACCATCGCTCACAGAAGAGCGGATCGTGTCCGGTGTGTACCGGACACGATCCGCTCTTTGCTTTCAGGCGGTGTCGATGTAATCGCTGTGTGGATACGATGCGTACGGTATGGCGCATCCACCTGGCAGTTGGCAGCACCTCCGGGAGAGGCGGGGCCATGCGATCGATGAGCCGCACCGGACTGGTGAGCGCGGGTCTGGGACTGGGCGCGACCGTCGGATTCATCGGCAGTCTGCTCAGGGAACGCAGCGCCCTGACAGCCGCTCGCAAGGCCGCGGGCGATGGAAGCGAGGAACAGCCTTCATGGGGCGTCGGCTCGTACCGCTCACGCTGGACAACCTTCAGGACCTTCCCCAGCGCTGTCGCTCGTGTGTCTTCTGGGAACTGGACCCCGTCAGCAGCGAAGCAGCGGTGAGAGCAGGCACCTCCACGCTGGAGAAGGAATCCTGGATCTCCGCCGTCCTGCTCGACTGGGGATCGTGCGGCCGAGTGGTCTACGTCGACGACGTGCCGGTGGGCTTTGTGCTCTACGCTCCACCCGCCTACGTCCCACGCTCCACGGCGTTCCCCACGAGTCCGGTCTCACCGGACGCCGTGCAGCTCATGACCGGCTTCATCATGCCCGGCTATCAGGGGCAGGGTCTCGGACGCGTGATGGTGCAGACGGTCGCCAAGGATCTGCTGCGGCGGGGCTTCAAGGCGATCGAGGCGTTCGGCGACGCCCGCTACAAGGAACCGGCCTGCCTGCTCCCTGCCGAGCATCTGCTGGCCGTGGGCTTCAAGACGGTCCGGCAGCACCCCTCGCACCCGCGGCTGCGGCTGGAGCTACGCTCAACGCTCTCCTGGAAGGAAGACGTGGAACTGGCGCTCGACCGGCTTCTGGGGGCCGTACAGAAGGAACCGGCGCTGCGGCCGCTGTGAGTGCCTCCATGCGAATGGGCCAACCCCAAGGGGTTGGCCCATTCGTGTTTCACGTGAAACATCACTCGGCGATGAAGTCCTCAAGGTCGCGGAGCAGCGCTGCCTTCGGCTTGGCACCGACGATGGTCTTGGCGACCTCGCCACCCTGGTAGACGTTCAGGGTCGGGATCGACATGACGCCGTACTTGGCCGCCGTGTTCGGGTTCTCGTCGATGTTCAGCTTGACGATCTCGATCTTCTCGCCGTGTTCGGCGGCGATCGCCTCAAGCGACGGGGCGATCTGGCGGCACGGGCCGCACCACTCGGCCCAGAAGTCCACCAGGACGGGCTTGTCACTCTTGAGGACGTCCTCGTCGAACGTCGCGTCGGTTACTGCCTTCAGGGTGCCGGCCACGGCGGGCTCCTTTACTTGATCGTGCGGGGGCGGAAGGGGGAAGGTCAGACGGAGGTCTTCTCGGGCTCGGCCTTCTCTTCGTCAGCGAGGGCGGAGAGGAAGCGCTCGGCGTCGAGAGCGGCGGAGCAGCCGGTGCCGGCTGCGGTGATCGCCTGGCGGTAGGTGTGGTCCACCACGTCACCGGCGGCGAACACCCCCGTCACGTTGGTGCGCGTGGAGGGGGAGGCGACCTTGAGGTAACCCTCCTCGTCGAGGTCCAGCTGGCCCTTGAAGAGCTCGGTACGCGGGTCGTGGCCGATCGCGATGAACAGGCCGGTGACCGGCAGGTCGGAGAGCTCGCCGGTCTTGACGTTGCGCAGCTTCAGGCCCGCCAGCTTCTGCTCGCCCTGGACCTCGGCGATCTCGCTGTCCCAGGCGAACTTGATCTTCGGGTCGGCGAAGGCGCGCTCCTGCATCGCCTTGGAGGCGCGCAGGCTGTCCCGGCGGTGGACGATCGTCACGGACTTGGCGAACCGGGAGAGGAAAGTGGCCTCCTCCATCGCGGTGTCGCCGCCGCCGATCACGGCGATGTCCTGGTCCTTGAAGAAGAACCCGTCACACGTGGCACACCAGGAGACGCCGCGTCCGGAGAGGGCGTCCTCGTTGGGCAGGCCGAGCTTGCGGTGCTGGGAGCCCGTGGTGACGATGACGGCCTTCGCCTTGTGGACGGTGCCGGCGGTGTCGGTGACGGTCTTGATCTCACCGGTCAGGTCGACGGAGACGATGTCGTCCGGGATCAGCTCGGCGCCGAAGCGCTCGGCCTGCGCCCGCATGTTGTCCATGAGGTCGGGGCCCATGATGCCGTCGCGGAAGCCCGGGAAGTTCTCCACCTCGGTGGTGTTCATCAGGGCGCCACCCGCGGTGACGGCCCCCTCGAACACCAGAGGCTTCAGCGACGCGCGCGCGGTGTAGAGCGCCGCCGTGTAGCCGGCGGGCCCGGAGCCGATGATGATCACGTTACGAACGTCGCTCACGGCTTGATTCCTCGTCTCTGGTCTACGTCATTCGACCGGTGGGAGCTTCGGTCAGAAGCTCTCACCCCACCCAACGGATCCTAAGGGGCGCGCATTCCCGGGGTGGCCGGGCACACGGGCATCCCTACACCGTACGGATTTCCATGCCGGGGGGAGACGATGCGTTCCCTGTCCGAGGCCGTTCCGAGGGGAGGCTCAGGGACGGGGCAGGGACTCCGTCAGGAGGATCTTGCCGGGGGACGCGGACGCCTTGTCGAGACAGGACGCGTCGACGATGTACGCCTTCACCCTGGATGCGTCGGAGGTGTCGGCAAGCACGACGAGGTAGGCGTTCTTCCCTTCGTACGTTCCCTGCTTCGCACCGAGGGCATCACCGGGCTGACTGATGCCCTGACGGACGCATGCGGGCACGCGTACCGAGGGCTGGATCAGGATCTTGGGACTCTGTGACGAGCCCGGCTGGCCGGTGGCCTGGGACTCGACGGTGAAGGGCTTCTGAGAGCCCCGCCGGGGGGTCGTCTTCGTACCGAGGAGGTCCTTCACCTGACCCGGGAGGGTGCTCGTGGAGAAGGTCCCGGCGGGGTTCGTCGGATTGCCCTGAGCCGTCGTGGCCCCGTTGCCGCCGAGTGACTGAAGAAAGAAGGAGCCGACGCCCAGGACGGCGGTGGTGAAGACAGCGCTGAGCACGACCGTCCGGCGGCGTCGACCGCGGTCCCGTCCGCGTTCCCTACGGCCCGGACCGGCGGAGGAACTCGGTCGCCCGGCAGGGCGGTCCCCGGGGGAGGACATCTCCCGGGGCGATGTTTCACGTGAAACATGTGCCACAGGTGCCGTGGCGTTCAGCAGGGCCTCAGCGGCGAGTGCGGCGTCGATCCGGCCTGCGACATCAGCCGGCATGCGGGGCGGACCCGGCAGCGTGCCCAGCAGGCCCCGGATCTCTTCCAGTGAGGCATGGACGTCGGCACAGAGCTCGCACTCTTCCAGGTGCCGTCGTACCTCCGCGGTCCGGGCGGGCGGCAGCAGACCCTCGGTGAGGTCGGAGATCTCCGCGACGTCCGGGTGCCCGGTCGTGTCTGTCGTCGATGTCACGCTCGCCCACCTCCGCCCTTCAGCGCGGCTGAATCACTCGGCCCGGTGCCCTGTGGGCCCCTGTTCTGAGGCCCCGCTGCGGGTGGGACGGATGTCCCCTCCGCCCGGTTCCGTGCCGGGTCAGGATCCTTTTCGTCACCGGTGCTTTCCGGTCGCAGATGGGTGACCAACGGGAGGAGTCTGGCTCTGCCGCGGGCACAGCGGCTCTTCACCGTCCCTGTGGGCACATCGAGGATCCGGGCGGCCTCGGCGACCGGGTAGCCCTGCATGTCGACCAGGACGAGGGCGGCCCGCTGATCGTGGGGCAGGGTGCCAAGGGCGTCCAGGAGCTGCCGGTGCAGATCGTTCCGCTCGGCCGGAGCGGAGGCCGATTCGTGCGGCTCCAGCAGCTGCTCGAGCCGTTCGGTGTCATCGACGGGGGCGGTCTTGCGGGAGGCCGCCTTGCGGGCGCGGTCCAGGCAGGCGTTCACCGTGATCCGGTGCAGCCACGTTGTGACGGCCGCCTGGCCCCGGAAGGTGTGGGCGGCCCGGTAGGCGGAGACCAGAGCGTCCTGGACGGCGTCAGCGGCCTCCTCGCGGTCCCCCAGGGTTCGCAGGGCGACCGCCCAGAGCCGGTCACGGTGGCGGCGAACGACCTCACCGAAGGCATCGGGGTCGCCCTCCACATGGCGGGCGAGCAGATCCTGGTCGCTCACTCCGCCGTATCCGGCGCCCTCCGCCATCTGCCCCCTCCGCCTTCGGTGCCGCCGGTGAGACGTCAGCCCGTGAACTTCACCTCGGTGACGGCCTGCTTGTAGCCGGCCTGTGCGTACGCGTCGGGATCCGCACCCGACTTCGGTACGGCGGTGATCCACACGAGCACGAACTGGCTCTTCACCTTCTTGCTGACCTTCACCGTGGCGGTGTTCCCGGTGGTGGTGACACTGCCGAGCTTCGTCATCGAGCTGATCGACCCCGGGGTCAGCGAGTCGGCGGCGTACAGCTCGACCGTCGTGTGATCGCCAGAGTAGCGAAGGGAGATGGATCCCGTGGCGAGTTCCTTCGCGGAGCCCAGGTCGTAGACGATTCCCACACCCGGCTTGAATGGTGCGAGCTGTGGGCCGTCGACGAAGGTGTTGGTCCTCCAGTACGTCGAGGTGCTTCCGTCGTACGTCTTCCCGACGTCGTTCGGATGCTGGGCCTCGCCCTCGGCGACGTACTCCTGTGCGCCCTGGACCTTTATCGCGGTGGGTGCGGGGCTGGCGCTGTTCTTGTCGCCGTCGTCCGTCGTCTGGCTGTTGCCGGTGTCACCCGACTTGTCGCCCTGGTTCATCAGGGCGTCCGCGAGCTGCCAGCTGCCCAGGCCCAGGGCGGCGATGAGGAGGGCCGAGACGGTCCACTTCAGGGCCTTGCCCGTGCGGCTCTGCAGCGGCGGCGGCGGAGCCTGGACGGGCTGCGTCACTCCGGGCGGTGTGGGGCGGCCGTAGGTGCCCTGCTGGTAGGTGGTGCGCTGGTACTCGGGCGGTGCCGTGAACGCCGGCTCCGGCGGACGGATGCGGGGCATCTCGCCGATCGCCTTCACCAGTTCCTCCGGCGTGGTGCACGCGGACTCGTGGCGGGAGGCGGTGGCGCCGTCGTTGACCAGAGCCCGCATGGCGAGTTCCGACAGACCGCGGTGGACACCGGCCCGTACCTGGTCCGGGGCGATCAGGCCGACGTCCTTGGGCAGACCGGCCAGACCGTAGGCGTCGCTCTCGTACGGCCAGCGCTGGGTCAGCGCGGCGTACAGCAGGGCGCCGATCGCCTCGGTGTCGGTGCGCTGGGGGGTGTCCGAGCTGATGCCGCGCAGCGCCGCGTTCACCGCGAGGCCGCGGACGCGCCACTGGCCGGTGGAGGTGCGCAGCACGGCGTTCGGGTTGAGGCGGAGATGGGCCAGCCCCTCGCGGTGCGCGGCCGCCATGGCGGAGGCGATCTGACTGACCATCTGGTAGGCGTCGTGCGGCTCCAGTGGCCCGGCCGCGAGCAGCGTGGTCAGCTCGGTGGCGTCCGGCAGCCACTCGTGCACCACGTAGACGAGATCGTCCTCCTCGACGGCGTCCAGGACCTGCACGAACCTGGGGTCGCCGAGCAGTGCCGCCGAGCGGGCCGCAGCCAGCACCGAACGGGTTCGGGGATGGTCGGCGGGCAGGATGTGGACGCCGACGGCACGCCGGAGTTTCTCGTCCACCGCACGCCAACTGCTGAATCCGTCCAGACGGGTGACGCACTCCTCAAGGCGGTAGCGTCTGGCCAGCTTGTGTCCGCTGTGCAGTTCCGGGGGTGAGGCCTTCTTCTCAGCGCCCGCGTTTGTGCCGCTTCCCTGTGCCTCGTCGCTGTCCGTGTCCCGCTCCGGGTTCTGGGCCACCCCGTCGGCCGTGGACTGGTCCGCCTTGGCGGTCAGCGGCTTGTCACCGCTGTTGTCTGCCACGTCGACGGCAGCCGTGCTCCGTTCCGCCACCGTCGTTCCCTGCCTCCCCATCCGTTGCACGCTGTTCGACGCCGAAACCAATTGTGCCCACAGTCCCCCGCCATGCACGACACGCGGCGGCGGACGATGGTTGTGCGCTTACCCCCGCCTCAGCGCCCCAGACGCCCGCGCACCATACCCACGAGGGAGTTGAGCTCCTCGATGCGCATGCGGCGCGCGGCGACGTAGAAGACGCCGAGCAGTACGGCTCCGCCGGCCAGCAGCGCGGCGAAGGAACCGATCACCCCCTGCCCCAGAGTGTGGCCGATGCCGTAGCAGGCCGCACCACTGAGCAACGCCGCCGGTACCGAAGCGATGCAGAGCCTCGCGTAGGTGCGGGTGACCCGGGAGCCGTCCAGGTCGCCGCCGAGACGCTTGCGCAGCCGCCGCCAGGCGACCCCCACGCCGATCGCGTACGCCAGGCCGTAGGAGGCGGCCATGCCGGCCACCGCCCAGCGGGCCGGGAGCAGCAGGTAACAGGCGACCGAGGCACCCGCGTTGACCGCCGCGACGATGACCGTGTTGTAGAACGGCGTACGGGTGTCTTCGTAGGCGTAGAACGCGCGCAGGACGACGTACTGCACCGAGTAGGGGATCAGGCCGAGGGCGAAGGCCATCAGCATGTACCCCATGTTGGTGGCCTCGCTGATGCCCGAGGAACCGAAGATCAGGGTGCACATCGGGATACCGAGGGCCAGGAACCCGAAGGCGATGGGGACGATCGCGACGGCGGTCGTCCTCAGGCCCTGGGAGATGTCGTCGCGGACGGCGCCCGTGTCGTTCTCGGCGGCCGAGCGGGAGATCCGCGGGAGCAGCGCCGCCATCAGGGAGACCGTGATGATGGCCTGCGGCAGGCCCCAGATCAGCTGGGCGTTGGCGTAGGCGGCGAAGCCGGTGCCGTCGACCGGGGAGCTCTTGCCGGCCGCGGTGGACAGCTGGGAGACGACGATCGCGCCCGCCTGGTTGGCGAGGACGAACAGCACGGTCCACTTGGCGAGCGTGGCGGCCTTGCCGAGGCCGTGGCCCCTCCAGTCGAAGCGCAGCCGCAGCCGGAACCCGGTCTCGCGCAGGTAGGGGATCATCGCCAGGGCCTGGACCACGAGGCCGAGCAGCACGCCGAGGCCGAGCAGCCGCTGGCCCTCCGGCGGGATCGTGGTGACCTTCATTCCGGAGTGCGCGGCGGTGCCGTACACCCAGATGAACAGACCGAGGGTGACGATGATGACGATGTTGTTGAGGACCGGTGTCCACATCATCGCGCCGAACTTGCCCCGCGCGTTGAGGACCTGACCCATCACCACGTGGACGCCCATGAAGAAGATCGAGGGCAGGAAGTAGCGGACGAAGGTGATACCGACCGCGTTGGCCGCCGGATCGTTGGCGACCGGGTCGGACAGCAGGCGGATGAGGAGGGGCGCGGCCGCGACGGTGGCCGCGGTGAGCAGGCCCAGTGCCACCATGACGAGGGTCAGCAGGCGGTTGGCGAAGGCCTCGCCGCCGTCCTCGTCCTCCTTCATGGCGCGCACCAGCTGCGGCACGAAGACGGAGTTGAGGCCGCCGCCGACGGTCAGGATGTAGATCATCGTCGGCAGCTGGTAGGCGACCTGGAAGGTGTCACCGAGCAGGCCGACGCCGAGCGCGGAGACGATCAGCGCGGAACGGACGAAACCGGTGAGGCGGGAGACCATCGTGCCCGCCGCCATCACAGCGCTCGACTTGAGCAGACCTCCGGCCTTCCCGCCCTTCTTCGCGGGGACGGGCGCGGGAGCCGCCGCGGGCACGGCACCGAGGTTCAGCGTCTGGTCGGCCGCGACAGCCGGAGCGGGCGAGGCCTGGCGCGGCGACGCCTGCGCCGGGCCTCCCGAGGCGGCCGCCGGACCCGGCACCGCACGCTCCGACGACAGTTGACCACCGCCCTGCTGCGGATCCCGGTAACCGCTCTGCTGCTGGTCACGGAAGAGATGCGCGAAGGCGTCCGGCTCGTGGCGCTCCTCCGCGGAGTGCGAGACCAGGTCGTCGACGCCCACGAACTGGGTCGTGCGCGGATCGTCGCCGTACGGCAGGTACTGGCTCGGGCCGTCCGGCTCCGGCGCCGGTGTCTGGGCCCACACGTTCGGGTCGGGGGCGTACGGAGACTGGGCGGGCTGCCCGTACAGCGGCTGCTGCGGGTAGGTGCCCGGGGCCGGCGGGGGGTGCGCGGCACGGTCGTAGAGCGCCTCGGCGACCGGGTCCTGGGCGGAGAGGTCCCGCGCCCGGTAGGGGTCCTGTTCGTAGGCGTCCTGGAGGTACATGTCAGCCGCGTGCTGCGGCGGGACCTGGCCGGGCTCCGGCGGCGGCTCGGGGTAGCCCGAACCGGCCGCGCCCTGGCCGCGTTCACCGTCGTACGGCGCGTTCATGGTTACCCCACCTCATCGTCCCGGGCCCACCGGCCACGACATCGCTCAACGGTCCACTCTCTCACCCGTCTCGGACGGGTCGGCGCTTTCCGGTGCGGTGTCCGGTGTCGGGTCACTCGGCTGCTCCGGGCCGTCTGCCCGGGAGCGGGCTACGGACTCCTGTTGGAGACGATCCCCTTGGGCAGCGGGGTTCCCCGGCCCGTCGGCGTCATCTGAGTTCTTGGCCTCCGGGTCGCGGGGTGCCTCCGCGGCACCGGGAGACTCGGGGGTGCCGGGAGCGTCCGGGGTGTCCTCGCCCGCCTCGTCGGGGCCCTCGTCCTCCTCGGCCCGCCGGGCGGCCGCCCGCTTGCGCTGGGTGTACATGCGGAAACCGGCGAGCACCAGCAGGAGCACGCCGCCGCCGATGACCAGCATGACCGTCGGCGTGACCTCGGTGACCTTCACGTCGAACCTGACGGGCGCGCCGTACTCCTGGCCGTCCTCGGTGTAGAGCTGGGCGGTGACCTCCACCCGGCCGTTGGCATTGGCCGAGGTGGAGAACTTCACGGACTGGCTGTGGCCGCCGGAGACCTCGACGGGCTGCTCGTAGTAGGGCTTGCCGCCGATCTCCAGTCGGGTCGGCATGGTCGAGGTGAGCCGCAGGACGAGGTGGTCGACGCCCTGGACCAGGTTGTTCTGGACGGTCACCGGGATGGTGGCGCTGCGACCGGAGAGCTTGGTCTCGGACTTGTCGATCAGCTTGACCTGGCCGATGAGGTCGTCGAGCCAGGACTCCACGCTCGTGCGAAAGCTGTCCGCCTCGCTGCCGCGACCACGCCACGACGTGGACATCTCGCGGTTTATGGCCCGCCCGAAGGGGGTCACCACCCGGGACTCGTCGGTGAGGATCACCTGGAAGTTGTCGAGCTTGTCCTGGGTGCGGGCGATCTGTTCGAAGGCCGTCCGGGGCAGCTCGCGCTTGCGCAGCGACGACGGGTACGCGGACGACGAGGGGATCCTCGTGGTCGCGCCGGGGTCGGGCTTGGCCTTGGCGGCCGCCGCGAGGTCCTGGGACTGCGACCAGTTGCCGGCCTGCAGGGCCGTGATCGCCGTCGCCATCGCCTGGGCCTGGCTCGCCGACGGCATCCGCTGCGGGGCGACGACGATGCTGCGCTGCTTGCCCGTCTGGGTGTTCAGCGCCAGGCTCTGGGCGAGGAACTGCTGCACCGCGAGAGTGGCCGAGTCGGCGTCGGTCAGGTCGCCCTCGAAGGCCGTGGACATCCGGGCGTCGGCGACCACCGCTGTGGTGCCGCCGCCGACCGGCCGGGCGGCCGAAGGCGTGTAGGTCAGCCCGCCGGTCTCCTGGAGGCTGTCGCTGCGGGCGATCACCTTGTCGGCACCCGCCGAGGTGGCGACCTTGATGATCGAGGGGTCGACGGCGCCCTCCACGGGCCACGCGAAGTCGGTGCTCGGTGTGACATGGAGCACGGTCTTCACGGTGGTGGCGGCGACGTCGGTGGCGTCCTTGAGGTGGCTCAGCGAGCCGGTCACGGTGGTGCCGTTGTGGGCGAGGGAGGCCAGGTCCGGGTCGGCGAAGGGGAGGGCCACCACCTCCTTGTCCGTCACCGCGTCCTGCAGGTCGGCCAGGAACTGCTTGGCCACCGCCTGATGGGTGCCGGCCGTGGTGGTGGCGCCGGTGCCCTGGATCCGATAGTTGCGGGTCATCGCGTCCACGGAGGCCAGCAGATCCGGGTCGATCACCCAGGTGACGTCCAGGTCCTTGCCGAGCGCCAGCATCTGGGCCAGCCGGCCGCCGGACGAGATCTCCTTGGCGAGGTCGTCGTTCTCGAAGACGGGCGTCTGCAGCTCGCCCGCGCCGGTCTTCGCCGTCACATGGACGGTGGAGATCAGCGGCCACAGATACGTGGTCTTCGTCTTCGTGTCGGCCTCGGAGGACTGCCACGGCAGGAACGTCCGCTGGATGCCGAGGACCTGGTCCCACTGCTGCGTGGACGTCTTGCCGGACAGCGAGACGCCGAACTGGTACACACCGTCCTGGCCGAGGCCGAGCTTGTCGACCGGCACGGAGACGCTGAAACGCTCGGCGACTCCGGGGCTGAGCGAGTCGAAGTCCTCGGTGTACTTGCCGCCCACCTCGGTGCCCAGGCTCGACTGGAGGTCGTCGGAGTGCCGGGCGGCCGTGTCGATCTCGGAGCGCGTGCTGAGCAGGGAGCCCACCCGCAGGTCCACATGCGCGTCGGTGACCGCCTGCTTGCCGTTGTTCGTCACCGTGCCGGAGACCGTCAGCGTGTCCCCGTCGCCGGGGGCGCTGGGGCTCAGCGAGTCCAGGGCGACGGACACGGTGTCCGAGCCGGCCGCCTGCGCCGGCGCCGCGGCCGGCAGCTGCATCAGTCCGGCCAGCAGGGGCGCACCTGCGAGCAGTGCCCCGGTGCGCCGCAGCCAGCGGCGGGCAGGTGAGGGCGTCCCCTGGAAGTCTGCCGCCTCGGCCACGCGCTCGTCCGTCCCTCGTCGTCTTCAGTGGTCGTCGGAATGTGCGTCCACGCATGGTAACGAGGTGCGCTGAGCGGAAGTGCCACGGTCCGCTTCACAAGATCGGAAGAGCGGATCGGACCATCCCCCTGTATCCAGTATTGCCGGGAGACTCCGCTAAGAGCGGATCACTCTGCTTGTCCGGGTAAGGGGTGAGATGCGCCACCCTCTCCGCGGCGAGGCCTCACCTGCGGCGCTGCCGGAATATGGAGGCGCTTCGCACTGCCTGGGGCACGTACCCTGTTCTGTTGTGCCGAACGCCAATGAAGACACTCCCTCTGCCCTGAGCCAGGCGCAGCAGCGCGCGGTGAGCGAACTGCTGCGGGTGGCGCCCGTCGCCGACGATCTCGCCCGCCGATTCCAGGAGGCCGGGTTCTCGCTTGCCCTGGTCGGCGGCTCGGTCCGGGACGCGCTGCTGGGCCGGCTCGGCAACGACCTGGACTTCACGACCGACGCTCGTCCCGAGGACGTCCTGAAGATCGTCCGGCCCTGGGCGGACGCCGTCTGGGAGGTCGGGATCGCCTTCGGCACCGTCGGCGTGCAGAAGGAGGCCCGTGTCGGAGACGACATCCGGCACTTTCAGATCGAGGTGACCACCTACCGGTCCGAGGCGTACGACCGCACCTCGCGCAAGCCCGAGGTGTCGTACGGGGAGTCCATCGAGGAGGACCTCGTCCGCCGTGACTTCACGGTCAACGCGATGGCGGTGGCGCTGCCGGAGAAGGAGTTCATCGACCCGCACGGCGGCCTTGAAGACCTGGCACAGCGCGTGCTGCGCACCCCGGGGACGCCTGAGGACTCCTTCTCGGACGACCCGCTGCGGATGATGCGGGCCGCCCGCTTCGCCGCGCAGCTCGACTTCGAGGTGGCCTCCGAGGTCGTCGCGGCGATGAAGGACATGTCCGGACGTCTGGAGATCGTCTCGGCCGAGCGGGTCCGGGACGAGCTGAACAAGCTCATCCTGTCGGCCCACCCCCGCAAGGGACTGACTCTGCTCGTGGACACGGGCCTCGCCGAGCATGTTCTGCCCGAGCTGCCGGCCCTGCGCCTGGAGAGCGACGAACACCATCGGCACAAGGACGTCTACGACCACACGTTGATCGTCCTGGAGCAGGCCATGGCGCTGGAGGAGAACGGTCCCGACCTCACCCTCCGTCTCGCCGCGCTGCTGCACGACATCGGCAAGCCGCGCACCCGGCGGTTCGAGGACGACGGCCGGGTCTCGTTCCACCACCATGAGGTGGTCGGAGCGAAGATGACCAAGAAGCGCATGACGGCGTTGAAGTACTCCAACGACATGGTGAAGGACGTCTCGCAGCTGGTCGAACTCCATCTGCGCTTCCACGGCTACGGCACCGGGGAGTGGACGGACTCCGCGGTCCGCCGTTACGTCCGTGACGCGGGCCCGCTGCTGGACCGACTTCACAAGCTCACCCGGTCCGACTGCACCACCCGCAACAAGCGGAAGGCCGCGACGCTCTCCCGTGCGTATGACGGTCTGGAGGAGCGCATCGCCGAACTCCAGGAGAAGGAGGAGCTCGACGCGATCCGCCCGGACCTCGACGGCAACCAGATCATGGAGATTCTGGGTATCCGCCCCGGCCCGGAGGTCGGCAGGGCCTACAAGCACATGCTGGAACTGCGGCTGGAGAACGGGCCGATGGACCACGATGCAGCGGTGGCCGCACTCAAGGAGTGGTGGTCCGAGCAGGGCTGAAGACGTGGACCTGGGTCATGTTTCACGTGAAACATGACCCAGGTAGGGGAAGCGGCACGGGGCGATGTTTCACGTGAAACATCGCCCCTCTTCATGAGTCACTGCGGCGCCCCGTGGTTCTGCTGTGGCCGGCGGTCGGGTTGGAGGCGGGCCATGGTCGCAGCGACCGCCGCGTAGACCAAGGCGACCATGACGACGAGGGTCGCGGACCGGCCGTCCGGCGGGAGCATCAGCGCGGCCACGGCGGCGGCCCCGACGAAGGCGACGTTGAAGAGCACGTCGTACACGGAGAAGATCCGGCCGCGGAAAGCGTCATCGACGGACGACTGTACGACGGTGTCCGTGGCGATCTTCGCGCCCTGGGTGATCAGTCCCAGGACGAAGGCGGCGACGAGCATGGGGACGGTCGCGAAAGGGAGCCCCAGGGCGGGCTCCAGTACGGCGGCTGACGCGGCACACGCGACGATCCAGCGGCCGGGGCCGAAACGCCCCGCGGTCCACGGCGTCACGACGGCGGCGGCGAAGAAGCCCGCGCCGGAGACCCCGACGGCCAGCCCGAGCAGTCCGAGCCCGTCGTCCGGGCCGGAGGCGAGGGCGTACCGGCACAGCATCAGTACCAGGACGAGGAGCGCGCCGTAGCAGAAGCGCATCGCCGTCATGCTGACCAGTGCCCAGGCCGCCTCACGTCGCCGCGGTTCGGTGAGATGCCGGATCGCCTCCAGCAGGTCGCGTGCGGTGCTGATCACCGCCACTCCCAGGCTCGGCTGAGCGGGATGCCGGTCCGGTCCGAGGAGGTCGGGGGCCATGGTGAGGGAGGCGAGGGCCGCGCACAGGTACAGCGTGGCGCCCAGCAGTACCACCGCGGCATCGGAACCCGAGGCGGCCAGCCGTACGGTGAAGGCGAGGCCGCCGCCGACGGTCGCGGCGAGGGTGCCGGCGGTCGGGGACAGGGAGTTGGCGAGCACCAGCCGTTCGGTGTCGACCACCCGTGGCAGTGCGGCGGACAGGCCCGAAAGGACGAAGCGGTTGACGGCCGTGACGCACAGGGCGGACGCGTAGAAAAGCCAGTCGGGGACGTGGCCGACCATGAGGACGGCAGTGGCCGCGGCCAGCAACGCGCGCAACAGGTTGCCGTAGAGGAAGACCTGGCGGCGGCGCCAGCGGTCCAGCAGGACGCCGGCGAAGGGGCCAACGAGGGAGTACGGAAGAAGCAGGACGGCCATGGCCGAGGCGATGGCGGCCGGCGAGGTCTGTTTCTCCGGGGAGAAGACGACGTAGGCGGCGAGGGCGACCTGGTAGACGCCGTCGGCCCCCTGGGAGAGCAGGCGTATGACGAGCAGGCGGCGGAAGTTCCGCAGGCGCAGCAGGACGCGCAGGTCGCGGACGACGGGCATGGGCACAGCCTCACATACGGGGCCGCGCGCAGGAGAAGGGTCCCCGGATCGGATGACCCGGGGACCCTTTGAGCCCTGGCAGGAGCGTTTTTTTGCGAGCTTGATCTGTGGAGCTTCAGTGCCCCGCGGTGTGCCGGGTCAGCGCTCGACGTCGCCGCGGATGAACTTCTCCACGTTCTCCCGGGCCTCGTCGTCGAAGTACTGAACCGGCGGGGACTTCATGAAGTAGCTGGACGCGGAGAGGATCGGGCCGCCGATGCCGCGGTCCTTGGCGATCTTCGCGGCGCGCAGGGCGTCGATGATGACACCCGCGGAGTTCGGGGAGTCCCAGACTTCGAGCTTGTACTCCAGGTTCAGCGGGACGTCACCGAAGGCGCGGCCCTCCAGGCGGACATAGGCCCACTTGCGGTCGTCGAGCCAGGCGACGTAGTCGGACGGGCCGATGTGGACGTTCTTCTCGCCGAGGTCCCGGTCGGGGATCTGGGAGGTGACGGCCTGCGTCTTGGAGATCTTCTTCGACTCCAGCCGCTCGCGCTCCAGCATGTTCTTGAAGTCCATGTTGCCGCCGACGTTCAGCTGCATCGTGCGGTCCAGGACGACGCCCCGGTCCTCGAACAGCTTCGCCATCACGCGGTGCGTGATGGTGGCGCCGACCTGCGACTTGATGTCGTCACCGACGATCGGCACGCCGGCCTCGGTGAACTTGTCCGCCCACTCCTTGGTGCCGGCGATGAAGACCGGAAGGGCGTTGACGAAGGCGACCTTGGCGTCGATAGCGCACTGGGCGTAGAACTTCGCCGCGTGCTCGGAGCCGACGGGCAGGTAGCAGACGAGGACGTCGACCTGCTTGTCCTTGAGGATCTGGACGATGTCGACCGGCTCGGCCTCGGACTCCTCGATGGTCTCGCGGTAGTACTTGCCGAGACCGTCGAGGGTGTGGCCGCGCTGGACGGTGACGCCGGTGTTGGGGACGTCGCAGATCTTGATGGTGTTGTTCTCGGAGGCGCCGATGGCGTCCGCCAGGTCGAGGCCGACCTTCTTGGCGTCCACGTCGAACGCGGCGACGAACTCGATGTCCTTGACGTGGTACTCGCCGAACTGCACGTGCATCAGGCCGGGGACCTTGGACGACGGATCGGCGTCCTTGTAGTACTCGACTCCCTGTACCAGCGACGCGGCGCAGTTGCCCACACCGACGACGGCTACGCGAACCGAACCCATTCCGGTTGCTCCCTGTGTGTACGAGTGAGGCCCTGAACGGGACTCACGTGGCGGTGTCGTCGGGCGTATCCGGCCGGGGGGAATCCCCGGACCGGGGCAGGACGCCCGGCGCTCCATTGGTGGTGTTCTGCTGAGCGGACCCCCCGGAAGCGGGACCCTTCAGGTCCCGTCCGGCCCGCTCGCTCTCGATGAGCTCGTTCAGCCAGCGCACTTCGCGCTCCACGGACTCCATCCCGTGGCGCTGGAGCTCAAGCGTGTAGTCGTCGAGACGCTCCCGGGTGCGTGCCAGCGAGGCGCGCATTTTCTCCAGGCGCTCCTCCAGCCGGCTGCGGCGGCCCTCCAGCACGCGCATCCGCACATCGCGCGAGGTCTGTCCGAAGAAGGCGAACCGCGCCGCGAAGTGCTCGTCCTCGTACGCGTCGGGGCCGGTCTGGGACAGGAGCTCCTCGAAGTGCTCCTTACCCTCGGCCGTCAACCGGTAGACGATTTTGGCGCGGCGGCCGGCGAGCGGCGTGGCGAGCGCGTCCTCCACGCTGTTCCCAGGCTCCTCGATCAACCAGCCGTTGGCGACCAGCGTCTTGAGGCAGGGGTACAGCGTCCCGTAGCTGAACGCACGGAAGACACCCAGCGATGTGTTGAGACGTTTCCGCAGCTCATAACCGTGCATCGGGGACTCGCGGAGCAGGCCGAGAACGGCGAACTCAAGGATGCCGGAGCGCCGGCTCATGGTCGCCTCCTCTCGTCCGCGGCTCACTTATCTCGCTCTGATGTATCGACTCGATACATCATGACGATAGATCGGCCTTCCTCGCGCGACAAGAGGGGTGACGGTGAACGGGATCACATCACCGATTCGTAGGAGGTAAGTTGCCTGATTTGGGGTGAACTTCAAGGCTCGACGGGTTTTGGTGGTGCGTAGTCTGTGCGGCATGCACACCACCGGGAACCGAGCGACGCCTGGGGAGCGTCCACGTCCTCGGTGCAGTACGGGTGAATGCAGGACCGACCACATCCGTATTTCGGGGGGACCGGAAATCAGCCGCCGTTCCAGGCGCCCACAGGTGCGCCTGCCCGAGGAGTAATCGTTCGATGAGCGAGCACCGTCGCAAACCGCCGCCGCCGCAGGGAGGCGGACGTGCCGCGGCCCGACGCGGCCAGTCCGAACCGTCCTCCGGCCGCCGTGCGGCACCGCGAGGCGCCACCGGGTCTCTTTCCGACTCCTATGGGTCCAGTTCCTATGGGTCGGACTCGGGGTCGGGAGGTGAGGAGCGTCCGTACGGCGGCCGTGCCGAGGCACGCCGGGCGGCGCAGAGAAGCACGGGAAACGGTCGCCGCAGAGCGGCCGACAACGGGAGCCGCGGTCCTGGTGGTCCTGCCGGGCCGGGGCGTGGCAGAGGTCGCGCGTCGACGGCGCCGGGTAAGAAGCGCCTGATCGACTACCCCAGGGCGAACAGATTCGGCTGGCGCCGCTGGGTCCCCTCCTGGAAGCTCGTCTCCGGGCTGTGCGTCACCTTCTTCGGCAGCCTGGTCGCGCTGGTCGGCGTCAGCTACGCCATGGTGACCATCCCCAGCGAGAACGACGCGGCCAGGTCCCAGAACAACGTCTACTACTGGTCGAACGGCGATCAGATGGTCGCGACGGGCACGGGTGCGAACCGGCAGAACGTCACCATCGACCAGATCCCCGAGGCCATGCAGAACGCGGTGATCTCGGCGGAGAACAAGAGCTTCTACTCGGACTCGGGCGTCGATCCCATGGGTATCGCCCGGGCTCTGGTCAACATGGCCCGGGGTGGTGAGACGCAGGGTGGTTCGACGATCACCCAGCAGTTCGTCAAGAACACCTACCTCAGCCAGGACCAGACGGTCTCGCGGAAGTTCAAGGAGATGTTCATCTCCATCAAGGTGGGCACCAAGCTCTCCAAGCAGCAGATCCTCCAGGGCTATCTGAACACCTCGTACTTCGGCCGTGGCGCCTACGGCATCCAGGCCGCCGCCCAGACCTACTACGGCGTGGACGCGAAGGACCTCAAGCCGAGCCAGTGCGCGGTCCTCGCGGCTCTGCTCAAGGGCGCGACGTACTACGACCCCGCGGGTAACCCGGACATCGACTCCACGGCCACCCAGAAGGCCAACTACCAGCGCTCCCACGACCGCTGGGCCTGGATCCTCGAAGAGATGCACAAGGACCAGCACCTCACCGACGCCCAGTACCAGGAAGCCATCAAGAAGTACCCGATGCCCCAGGGCCGCAAGGCGATCAAGGGCATGACCGGCCAGATCAGCTATCTCGCCGACACGGCCAAGAAGTACGTCCTCGCGCACTCCAACATCACGGAGACGCAGTTCGACCAGGGCGGCTTCCAGATCTACACGACCTTCCAGAAGGACAAGGTCAACGCGCTGAGCGCGGCCGTGGAGAAGGTCCAGAAGGCGCGTCTGGACCCGAAGAACCGCGACAAGGACAAGTACGTCCAGTTCGGCGCGGCGTCGGTGGTGCCCAACGACGGCGCGATCGTCGCCCTGTACGGCGGTGCCGGCTACGAGAACAACCACTTCACCAACAACGCCGACACCTCCGGTGTCCCCGTCGGTTCGACGTGGAAGCCGTTCGTGCTCGCCGCGGCCATGCAGTACGGGACGTACAAGACCTCCCCCGAAGGGGTCTCGCCGCTGAGCAAGTACAACGGCGACGACAACCTCAAGGTCAGGAACCAGGACGGTACCTTCGTCCTCAACAAGGACGGCTCGGTCTTCCATCAGAAGAACGAGAGCGGCTACCCCTGGGGCTACATCACCCTGCGCAAGGCGATGGAGCAGTCGATCAACACGCCGTTCGTGCAACTCGGCGTGGACGTCGGCATGACCAAGGTGCGGGATGTGGCACAGGCGTCCGGAATCCTGCGCGACAGCATGTCTCAGGACCTGAACCCGTCGTTCGCCATCGGTACGTCCACCCCAAGCGCGATCCGCATGGCCGACGCCTACGCGACCTTCGCCGCCTCCGGCAATCACGCGGACCCGTATTCGGTGACGGAGGTCAAGCAGGACGGTCAGGACCTCCAGGGCTTCAGCAAGCCGAAGGTGACCACCGCGATGCCTGAGAACATCGCGAACAATGTCACGGACACGCTGGAGAATGTCATCCAGAACGGTACGGGTACCAACGCCAAGGCCCTGGGCCGTACGGCGGCGGGCAAGACCGGTACCACCGACAGCAACAAGTCCGCCTGGTTCGTCGGCTACACCCAGCAGCTGGCCACGTCGGTGGCGATGTTCCGTGAGAACCCCAAGGACGCCGAGCTGCTCTCCATGAACGGCACCGCGGGCGTGGCGTCCATCCACGGTGGTGACATCCCGACCTCGGTGTGGACCGAGTACATGAAGGCCGCGCTGAAGGGCAAGAACGACCTGGGCTTCCCGGAGGCCACCAAGGTCGGCCAGATCGCCGACGAGGCGGGGGCTCCCTCCCCGACGCCGACCGTCAGCATCACGCCGAGCGAGACGCCCAGCGAGACGCCGAGCGCCACGCCCAGCGAGACGGTCACCGCCCCGTCGCCCACGGCGACGGAGACCTGCCAGTTCGCCTGGAACTGCCCGGCCAACGGCGGCACCACCGGCGGCAGCACATCGGGTACGACGTCCTCGCCGACGGCCACGGATACCACCGGCACCACCAGAGGCAATGCCAACGGTGGAGGGAACCTCTTCGGCGGGTCGGGCGGCTAGCCGCCGTCAGACCGGTTGGTGACTGTTTCGCCCGCCGAAGCCTGTTTCACGTGAAACATGGGCCGTCGCACCCGCGAGGTGCGGCGGCCCTCGGCGTATTGCTAGAGAGGTACGGCAGGATGGGCCCCATGCCCAGTGCAGAGACGACGCCCGCGGGCGTGCGCGAGCCGGAGCCGGTACGGCCGACCAGGGAAGACGAGGTCGCCGCGGCCGGGAGTGAGCTGATCGGCGGCCCCATCGGGCGGCGTGCCCTGCTCGGCACGTCCTGGTGGACGCCGCTACGGGTGGTCGTCATCGTGGCGGTCGGGATGTTCGCTCTCGGCATGGTGCAGAAGCTGCCCTGCTACGACAGCGGCTGGTTCTTCGGCGCGAGTTCCCAGTACACCCACGCCTGCTATTCGGACATTCCGCACCTTTATCAGGGGCGCGGCTTCGCCGACGGTCTGGTGCCGTACTTCGACAAGCTCCCGGGCGACATGGACTACCTCGAATACCCGGTGTTGACCGGTGTGTTCATGGAGGTGGCCGCATGGCTCACGCCGGGCAGCGGCAGCATCATGCTCCAGGAGCAGGTGTACTGGTTCGTCAACGCCGGGATGCTGATGCTCTGCGCCGCCGTCATCGCGGTCTGCGTGGTCCGTACGCACCGCCGGCGCCCCTGGGACGGTCTGCTGGTCGCCCTGGCGCCCGCCTTCGCCCTGACCGCCACCATCAACTGGGACCTCCTGGCGGTCGCTCTGACGGCCGCGGCGATGCTGATGTGGTCCCGGAGCCGTCCCCTCGCCTTCGGCGTCCTCCTGGGGCTTGCCACGGCCGCCAAGCTGTATCCCGTGTTCCTGCTGGGGCCGCTGTTCCTGCTGTGCTGGCGCGCGGGCAAATGGCGGAAGTTCTTCGTCGCCACCGGCGGCGCGGTGGCCGCCTGGTTCGTCGTCAACCTGCCGGTGATGATCTTCGCCTTCGACGGCTGGTCGAAGTTCTACACCTTCAGTCAGGAGCGGGGCGTGGACTTCGGTTCCTTCTGGCTGATCTGGGCGCAGAACACGACCAGCCCGCCCAGCACCGACTTCGTGAACACCGCGGCCACGGTGCTGGTTCTGCTCTGTTTCCTCGGCATCGCCGCCCTGACGCTCACCGCCCCGCGCCGACCGCGCTTCGCCCAGCTGGCCTTCCTGGTGGTGGCGGCCTTCATCCTCACCAACAAGGTCTACTCCCCGCAGTACGTGCTGTGGCTGGTGCCGCTGGCCGTCCTCGCCCGCCCCAAGTGGCGGGACTTCCTGATCTGGCAGGCGTGCGAGGTGGCGTACTTCCTGGGCATCTGGATGTACCTCGCGTACACGACCAGCGGAGACGCCCACAAGGGCCTGCCGACGGACGGCTACCACTGGGCCATCGCCGTGCATCTGCTGGGCACGCTCTACCTGTGCGGCATGGTGGTGCGTGACATCCTCCTGCCCGAGCGGGACGTGGTGCGCCGCGCCGGGGACGACGATCCCTCTGGCGGGGTGCTGGACGGTGCCGAAGACGTCTTCGTGCTCGGTGCGGCGGCTCATCCCCCGCGCCACGCCGCGCAGTTCGAGGGCCCGCAGGTGGAATGGGGAAGCCGGTCCTCCGAGGGCGGTTCGCTCTGAGCGAACAGGCCGTTTGCCGGACGTGAGAAGGGCCGTACACGGACTCCGTGTACGGCCCTTTCCCCTGTCCTGCGAACGGTCAGCGGTCCACGAGACGGTCGAACTGGGTCGTGGTGTGCCGCAGATGGGCCACCAGTTCCTCACCGACCTTCGGCTCCGGGGCGTCGGAGGGCACGAAGAGGATCGACACCTGCATGTGCGGCGGCTCCGCGAACCAGCGCTGCTTGCCGCCCCAGACGAACGGAGAAAGGTTCCGGTTCACCGTGGCCAGGCCGGCCCGTGCGACGCCCTTGGCGCGCGGCATGACGCCGTGCAGGGCCTTGGGAGCCTCCAGACCCACCCCGTGCGACGTACCGCCCGCCACGACCACCAGGAAGCCGTCAGAGGCCGCCTTCTGCTGCCGGTAGCCGAACCGGTCGCCCTTGGCGACCCGGGTGACGTCCAGGACCGCCCCGCGGTACTCGGTCGCGTCATGGTCCCCCAGCCACAGCCGGGTGCCGATCCGGGCCCGGAACCGGGTCTGCGGGAACTGCTGCCGCAGCCGGGCGAGATCGTCGGCCTTGAGGTGGCTGACGAACATCGTGTGCAGCGGCAGCCGCGCCGCGCGCAGCCGGTCCATCCAGCCGATGACCTCCTCGACGGCGTCCGAGCCGTCGGTACGGTCCAGCGGCAGATGGATGGCGAAGCCCTCCAGGCGGACGTTCTCTATGGCCGAGTGCAGCTGCGGCAGGTCCTGCTCGCTGATGCCGTGCCGCTTCATCGTGGACATCACCTCGATGACCACCCGGGCGCCCACCAGGCCGTACACACCGTCGATGGACGACACCGAGCGGATGACCCGGTCGGGCAGCGGCACCGGCTCCTCGCCGCGCCGGTACGGGGTCAGCACCAGCAGGTCGCCGCCGAACCAGTCCCTGATGCGCGCGGCCTCGTACGTCGTGCCGACGGCCAGGATGTCCGAGCCGAGCCGGGTGGCCTCCTCCGCCAGCCGCTCGTGCCCGAAGCCATAGCCGTTGCCCTTGCAGACCGGGACCAGGCCCGGGAACTGCTCCTGCACGTGCTTGTGGTGCGCCCGCCAGCGCGCGGTGTCGACGTAGAGCGTGAGCGCCATGGCCGGACCTGGGACCTTTCTGGGTGGCTGGGGAGTGCCAGAGGACTACGGTGTGTCAGGGCTATAGAAGCACGGAGCGTGACGTCAGCGGCGCGACATGTAGATGTCGAGCGCCTTGTGGAGCAGCTTGTTGAGCGGGAAGTCCCATTCGCCGAGGTATTCGGCGGCCTGTCCACCGGTGCCCACCTTGAACTGGATCAGACCGAAGAGGTGGTCCGTCTCGTCCAGTGAGTCGGAGATGCCACGCAGGTCGTAGACGGTGGCGCCGAGCGCGTAGGCGTCGCGCAGCATCCGCCACTGCATGGCGTTCGAGGGCCGCACCTCACGGCCGATGTTGTCGGAGGCGCCGTAGGAGTACCAGACGTGCCCGCCGACGATCAGCATGGTCGCCGCGGACAGGTTGACCCCGTTGTGCCGGGCGAAGTACAGCCGCATCCGGTTGGGGTCCTCGGTGTTGAGGGCCGTCCACATGCGCTGGAAGTACGACAGCGGGCGCGGCCGGAAGTGGTCGCGCACGGCCGTGATCTCGTACAGCCGCTGCCACTCCTCCAGATCCTGGTAGCCACCCTGGACGACCTCGACGCCCGCCTTCTCGGCCTTCTTGATGTTGCGCCGCCACAGCTGGTTGAAGTTCCTGTGGACCTCTTCCAGGGAACGGTTCGCCAGCGGCACCTGGAAGACGTAGCGGGGCTGGACGTCGCCGAAGCCGGCGCCGCCGTCCTCACCCTGCTGCCAGCCCATCCGGCGCAGCTTGTCGGCCACTTCGAAGGCGCGCGGCTCGATGAAGTCGGCCTCGATGTCGCGCAGGCGCTTCACATCCGGGTTCTGGATGCCCTGCTTGATGGAGTTGGACTCCCAGCGCCGGATGATCACCGGCGGGCCCATCTTCACCGAGAACGCGCCCTGCTGCTTGAGGTGGGCCAGCATCGGCTGGAGCCACTCGTCGAGATTCGGCGCGAACCAGTTGATGACCGGGCCCTCGGGAAGGTAGGCGAGGTAGCGCTTGATCTTGGGCAGCTGGCGGTACAGCACCAGGCCCGCGCCGACCATCTCGCCGGTGCGCTCGTCGAACCAGCCGAGGTTCTCCGAACGCCATTCCGCCTTGACATCGGCCCAGGCCGGGACCTGCATGTGGCTCGCCGCCTGCAGGCTCTGGATGTACGCCAGATGCTGTTCGCGGCTGATGGTCCTCAGGGTCAGGCTCATGTCGGGGCGCTCCTCGGGCTGGTGTGTCCCCATGGATACAGGGGCTCCGGCTCTCGCGCCGAAGCCTACTGCGCCTTGTCCGCGACCTGACTGGGCGTACACCGCCTACGCCCCGGCTCCTGTCGGGCCGGGGCGTTCCACGGTGCTGCCGCGGGTGCCGGACTAGCCGAACAGACCGCCGTTCGCCATGCCGATGAAGAAACCGATGCCCGAGGCACCGAGACCCAGGATCAGACCGAAGCGCTCGCGCGTGGTGATCGAGATCCACTGCCCGTACAGACCGGTGCAGATACCGATCAGGCCGGTCCAGGAACTGAGCAGGTTCAGGCTGGGGAAGAACGACGTGATGAAGGCGATCAGCCCGAGCGCCAGCGTCACTGCCGTCAGGGAGTCCTGGAGCGGATGGGTTTTGCCGTCGGTGGCGAACAGTGATCCGGCGGTGTTGGGTCGCAATGCCTGTGCCATAGGGCACCTCCTGCGGAAGGCGGCGCACTGTAGCGCCGTACACACCCGATGTGTACAGACTGAGGGTCCTGGCGGCCTGATTTCAACCGGAAGCGGGTGTGCGGGTACTCTGTACCCTCTGCACCGGTGTCTGCCCATGCCCTGACCGGGATCCCAGCGGGAACCCCCGAATGTCAGTGGCGGCCGATAGCGTTGCGTACGCATCACAACCCTCCTGCCACGGAACGACCGTGGCCGCTGAGTCCAAAGGAGGTGGGTTCCACATGCGTCACTACGAGGTGATGGTCATCCTCGACCCCGATCTGGAGGAGCGCGCCGTCTCCCCCCTGATCGAGAACTTCCTCTCCGTCGTCCGTGAGGGCAACGGCAAGGTCGAGAAGGTCGACACCTGGGGCCGTCGTCGTCTCTCGTACGAGATCAAGAAGAAGCCCGAGGGCATCTACTCGGTCATCGACCTGCAGGCCGAGCCTGCGGTCGTCAAGGAGCTCGACCGCCAGATGAACCTGAACGAGTCGGTCCTCCGGACCAAGGTCCTCCGTCCCGAGACCCACTGAGCTCACCGCTCAGCCGGTCCCGGGATTCCGAGTAGCAGCACAAGCAGCCAGCAGCAAACCCGCCGAGAGGTTCCCCCATGGCAGGCGAGACCGTCATCACGGTCGTCGGCAATCTTGTCGATGACCCCGAGCTGCGCTTCACCCCCTCCGGTGCGGCGGTCGCGAAGTTCCGTGTCGCGTCCACCCCCCGCACCTTCGACCGTCAGACGAACGAGTGGAAGGACGGCGAGAGCCTGTTCCTGACCTGCTCGGTCTGGCGTCAGGCGGCGGAGAACGTCGCGGAGTCGCTCCAGCGAGGCATGCGCGTCATCGTGCAGGGCCGACTGAAGCAGCGGTCCTACGAGGACCGTGAGGGTGTCAAGCGCACGGTCTACGAGCTGGACGTCGAGGAAGTCGGCGCCAGCCTGCGGAGCGCCACGGCCAAGGTCACCAAGACCGCCGGCGGTGCCGGCCGCGGTGGCCAGGGCGGTTACGGCGGCGGGGGCGGCCAGGGTGGCGGCGGCTGGGGCGGCGGCTCCGGCGGCGGCCAGCAGGGCGGCGCTCCCAACGACGACCCCTGGGCTTCCAGCGCTCCGGCCGCTGGCGGCAACCAGGGTGGCGGCGGCTGGGGCGGTGGCTCCGGCGGCTCCGGCGGCGGTGGCGGCTACTCGGACGAGCCTCCCTTCTAAGGGCCAGTGGCTCGCATCCCCACTTCTTGATCACACAGGAGAATCACCATGGCGAAGCCGCCTGTGCGCAAGCCGAAGAAGAAGGTCTGCGCATTCTGCAAGGACAAGGTCACGTACGTTGACTACAAGGACACGAACATGCTGCGGAAGTTCATTTCCGACCGCGGCAAGATCCGTGCCCGCCGCGTGACCGGCAACTGCACGCAGCACCAGCGTGACGTCGCCACGGCCGTCAAGAACAGCCGTGAGATGGCGCTGCTGCCCTACACGTCCACCGCGCGCTAAGGGAGGGGTGACCGACTCATGAAGATCATCCTCACCCACGAGGTCTCCGGCCTCGGCGCTGCCGGCGAAGTCGTCGATGTCAAGGACGGCTACGCACGCAACTACCTGATCCCGCGGAAGTTCGCGATCCGCTGGACCAAGGGTGGCGAGAAGGACGTCGAGCAGATCCGTCGTGCTCGCAAGATCCACGAGATTCAGACCATCGAGCAGGCCAACCAGGTGAAGGCCCAGCTCGAGGGCGTCAAGGTCCGTCTGGCCGTCCGTGCCGGCGACGCCGGTCGCCTCTTCGGTTCCGTCACCCAGGCCGACATCGCTTCGGCGATCAAGGCTGCGGGTGGCCCCGAGGTCGACAAGCGCCGCATCGAGGTCGGTTCGCCGATCAAGACCCTGGGCGCCCACGAGACGTCCGTGCGTCTGCACCCCGAGGTTGCCGCGAAGGTCAACATCGAGGTCATCGCGGGCTGACGCTGCGCTCGGTCTGAGCAGTAGCTGAAGGGGGCCGTACCCATGAGGGTGCGGCCCCTTTGGTTTGGTGCCTCTGGCTGCCTCTTCGGTGGGTCGTTTGCCGCCGAGGACACGGAGCCGCGGGTGTGCACGTGAACCGTGACAGCTCGCGATGTTTCACGTGAAACCGGCGCCGGGACGCAACGGTCAGCGCGTCGCGCCGGTCACGATCCACCGGCCGGAGCGGGCACGCAGCCAGAGGGTGAGCATCCGCACGGTCATCATCAGTGTCATGGCACCCCAGAGAGCCGTGAGCCCGCCGCCGAAGGCGGGCACGAGCAGGGCCGCCGGCACGAAGACCGCGAGAGTCAGGACCATGGCCCCGGCGAGATACCGCCCGTCTCCGGCACCCATCAGTACGCCGTCGAGGACGAAGACCACGCCGGAGATCGGCTGGGAGAACGCCACGATGAGCAGCGCCGGCAGGGCGGTGTCCTTCACGGTGGGGTCACCGGTGAACAAGGGCAGGAAAAGCGGCCGGGCCGCGATCACGAGGAGGCCCAGCACCACTCCCGTGGCGATACCCCAATGGACCATGCGGCGGCAGGCCTCGCGGGCGCCGACGGCGTCATCCGCCCCGAGACAGCGGCCGATGACGGCCTGCCCGGCGATCGCGATCGCGTCCAGGGCGAAGGCCAGCAGACTCCACAGGGACAGCACGATCTGATGGGCGGCGATGTCCGCATCACCGAGCCGGGCCGCCACGGCAGTGGCGATCATGAGGATGGCCCGCAGCGAGAGTGTCCGGACGAGCAGGGGTGCGCCGGCCTGTGCCGAGGCCCGTATCCCGGCGGTGTCGGGACGCAGCGACGCCCCGTACCTGCGCGCGCCGCGCACGACGACGGTCAGATAGACCGCCGCCATCCCGCACTGGGCGATGACCGTGCCCCAGGCGGAGCCGGCGATGCCCAGTCCGGCACCGTAGACAAGCGCCGCGTTGAGCCCGGCGTTCGCGATGAATCCCGCCACGGCGACGTACAGCGGCGTGCGGGTGTCCTGGAGACCGCGCAGGACGCCGGTGGCGGCGAGGACAACGAGCATGGCCGGGATGCCGAGGGAGGAGATCCTCAGGTAGGTGGTCGCGTAGGGGGCTGCGGTGGCCGAGGCACCGAAGACGTCCACGATGCCCGGTGCGAGAGGCAGGACGAAGGCGATGACCACGGCACCGAGCAGCAATGCCAGCCAGATGCCGTCCATGCCCTGGCGGACCGCTGCCTGGAGATCGCCGGCGCCGACCCTGCGGGCGACGGCGGCCGTGGTGGCGTAGGCGAGGAAGACGAAGACGCTCACGGCAGTGGTGAGGAGGGCTGAGGCGATCCCGAGGCCGGCGAGCTGTGCGGTGCCGAGATGGCCGACGATCGCGCTGTCGGCCATGACGAAAAGCGGCTCGGCGACGAGCGCGCCGAAGGCCGGGACGGCCAGTGCGACGATCTCCCGGTCGTGCCGCCGCCGGGTGGCCTTGGGGATCGCGGGAGCCTGTGACATGGGGGCTAATCTAATCGTCCACAGGTAAGAGATGCAATCGACCTGCGGTCCTTACTGTTGGCTGTACGCCCCACACTGTCGCGCACTGTTCGAAGCGATCTTGGCCCGACTGGGAAAGTTTTTCTTCTGCACAGCCGGTGGATGGGAAAGCGGCAGGTCAGGAGCTGTTGTGGACAGGGTTCGAGGGCTTGTTCACAGGGCTGTCCACCGCGTCGTACACAGGTTTTGGCGGGTTCTCCACAGCATACGGGCCGTCGTCCACATGGCCTGTGGATAACCAGATTGGCTGACGGTGCCCGCGGGCCTACCGTGGTCCGGCACCCGCTCCTTGTCACGGCCTCGGAAACCTCACAAAACCGACGCGTCCAGAACCGGAATGGGGCGTCTCAGTTGTCAGTGCCGTGCCGTATCAAAGAGGGCATGGCGAGGTCCGCGGTGCGGACGGGAGGAGGTGGCTCGGTGAGCATTTCCGAGCCCTTGGACGATCCGTGGGCCGACGCCGGTCCCGGTGATCGTCTGCCCGCCTCCCGCCGAGGGCGCGAGGGCGGCCGCGGCCGGGACGACCGGCACGACCGGGGCCGGGACAGCGGGGACTGGGACGGCGGGGGCACCACCTTCGAGCGGGTTCCCCCGCAGGACCTGGACGCCGAGCAGTCCGTGCTCGGCGGCATGCTGCTCTCCAAGGACGCCATCGCCGATGTCGTCGAGATCCTCAAGGGCCACGATTTCTACAAGCCCGCACACGAGACCATCTACCAGGCGATCCTCGACGTCTATGCGAAGGGTGAGCCGGCCGACCCCATCACCATCGCCGCCGAACTCACCAAACGCGGCGAGATCAACAAGGTCGGCGGCGCCTCCTATCTGCACACCCTCGTCCAGACGGTGCCGACGGCCGCGAACGCCGAGTACTACGCGGAGATCGTCCACGAGCGGGCCGTACTGCGCCGCCTGGTCGAGGCCGGGACGCGCATCACCCAGATGGGATACGCGGCCGACGGCGACATCGACGAGATCGTCAACAGCGCCCAGGCCGAGATCTACGCCGTCACCGAACAGCGCACCAGTGAGGACTACCTCCCGCTCGGCGACATCATGGAGGGCGCCCTCGACGAGATCGAGGCGATCGGCTCCCGCACCGGCGAGATGACCGGCGTCCCTACCGGCTTCACCGACCTGGACTCGCTCACCAACGGCCTGCACCCCGGCCAGATGATCGTCATCGCCGCCCGCCCCGCCATGGGCAAGTCCACCCTCGCGCTGGACTTCGCGCGGGCCGCGTCGATCAAGCACAATCTGCCCAGCGTCATCTTCTCCCTCGAAATGGGCCGCAACGAGATCGCGATGCGCCTGCTGTCGGCGGAGGCCCGGGTCGCCCTGCACCACATGCGGTCCGGCACGATGACGGACGAGGACTGGACCCGGCTGGCCCGCCGGATGCCCGATGTCTCGGCCGCGCCGCTCTACATCGACGACTCCCCGAACCTGTCGATGATGGAGATCCGCGCCAAGTGCCGCCGGCTCAAGCAGCGCAACGACATCAAGCTCGTGATCATCGACTACCTCCAGCTGATGCAGTCCGGCGGCAAGCGCTCCGAGAGCCGTCAGCAGGAGGTCTCGGACATGTCCCGGAACCTCAAGCTGCTGGCGAAGGAGCTGGAGGTCCCGGTCATCGCGCTCTCGCAGCTCAACCGTGGTCCGGAGCAGCGTACGGACAAGAAACCCATGGTGTCCGACCTGCGTGAGTCCGGCTCCATCGAGCAGGACGCCGACATGGTCATCCTGCTCCACCGCGAGGACGCCTACGAGAAGGAGTCGCCGCGCGCGGGCGAGGCGGACATCATCGTCGGCAAGCACCGAAACGGGCCTACGGCGACCATCACCGTGGCCTTCCAGGGCCACTACTCCCGCTTCGTGGACATGGCGCAGACCTGATCCCCGCCGGCGAACGGCGCTGACCTGACCGGCGTCACCCGGAATGGACTCGACGCCGGGTCCGCCCGCAAGGTGCACTGGGCGCATGACGACATTCCAGGAAGAGCTGCTCCCCGCCACCCGGCGGGCACTGCTGCATCGGATCGCCGTGGCCCAGTCCGAAGGCCGGGCGCCGTCACTGGTGGCTGCGGTCGTGCGGGGCGGCCGCGCCGTCTGGCACGGGGCGCGGACTTCGGTGGACGGGCACGGGCCGGACGAGGACGTGCAGTACCGGATCGGCTCGATCACCAAGACGTTCACGGCCGTACTGGTGCTGAGGCTTCGTGACGAAGGACTGCTCGACCTCGGTGACTCCCTGGAGAAGCATCTGCCGGGCACGGGCGCGGGGGAGGCGACCATCGCCGAGCTCCTCGCGCACACCGGAGGCCTGGCGGCGGAGTCGCCGGCTCCCTGGTGGGAGCGCACTCCGGGTTCGCTGCGGCCCGAGCTGGACGATGTCCTCGGTGAGCAGCCCCTGCTGCACCCCGTCGGTCGCAGGCACCACTACTCGAACCCCGGCTACACCCTGCTCGGCGCACTGGTCGAGGAACTCCGCGGTGCCCCCTGGGAGGAGGTGCTGCGGCGGGAGGTGCTCGAACCTCTGGGCCTCGCCCGTACGAGCACCCAGCCGCGGGCACCGCACGCCGGTGGCTGGGCGGTGCATCCCTGGGCCGACGCCATGCTCCCGGAACCGTTGGAGGACCTCGGGCGGATGGCACCGGCCGGGCAGCTCTGGTCGACCACCGGCGACCTGGCCCGCTTCGCCGTGTTCCTGGCGGCCGGGAACGACCGGGTACTGAGCGCCGAGTCGGTGCGGGAGATGCGTACCCCGGCCGCCCCTCCCGAGCCCGCCGACGTACTGGACGGCGCCGCCTACGGCCTCGGTCTGCAGATCCAGCGTCGCGACGGCAGGCTGCTGGTGGGGCACTCCGGCTCGCTGCCCGGCTTCCTGGCCAGCCTCACCATCAGTGTGGACGACGACGTGGCGGCCGTGGTGCTGGCGAACTGCACCTCGGGCCCGCTGCTGTCAGCCACCGGTGCCGATCTCGTCCGTATCGTCGCGGAAGCCGAGCCGCGCATCCCTGAGCCGTGGCGTCCTCTGGCCCAAGTCGAGCCCTCCGTACTCGAGTTGGCGGGCCCGTGGTACTGGGGCACACATGCCTTCGTGCTGCGGGTGACGGCCGACGGGCTCATCTCGCTGGGGCCGCTCACCGGCGCCGGCCGCCGAGCCCGTTTCTGTTCCAACGGCGACGGCACCTGGACGGGCCTGGAGGGCTACTACGCAGGGGAGTCGCTGCGGCCGGTACGGCGGCCGGACGGCACGGTGAGCCATCTGGACCTCGGATCATTTGTGTTTACGCGTCAGCCGTACGACGAGACGGCTCCCGTCCCCGGTGGAGTGGACCCCGAGGGGTGGCGGGGGATCGGCTAGCGGATGGGAGGGCGGGGGCGGTGTTTCACGTGGAACACCTGGAACACCGCTCCGTGTGGCCGCCCTGCTCGGCTACGAGCCGCTGAGGTGTCGGAGTCCCCGGGACTCAGATTTCGAGCTTGAAGCCCACGTGCGAGGGGGTGAAGCCGAGCCGCTCGTAGAAGCGATGGGCGTCGGTCCGTGACGCGTCCGAGGTCAGCTGAACCAGCCGGCAGCCCTGGCGGCGGGATTCGTCGATCGCCCACTCGATGAAGCGGGTGCCGAGCCCGCTGCCGCGCTCGTCGGCGTGGATACGCACGGCCTCGATGACCGCCCGGCTGGCGCCGCGCCTCGACAGCCCGGGGATGACCGTGAGCTGGAGCGTGCCGACGACGCGGCCTTCGCGGACGGCGACGACCAACTGCTGGTTGGGATCGGCACTGAGCCGTTCCAGGGCGCTCAGATAGGGCGTCAGGTCGTCCGGTGATTCCCGCTGGGCGCCCAGCGGGTCGTCGGCGAGCATGCCTACGATCGCCGGGATGTCGTCGGCGACTGCGGCGCGTACGTCAAGGTCTCCCATACCGGCAGCCTATGCGGGCACGTGGAGCGACTCCACGGCCCGGACCAGGGGAGCCAGTTCCGGGTCCCTGGCCGCCTCGTCGAGGGCCTCGCGCAGCGCCGTGTCGTTGGTGGGGCGGGCCTCTTCCAGTAGTAGCAGCCCTGCTTCAGTGACGTTCGTGTAGATGCCCCGGCGGTCGGTCGGGCAGAGGTAACGCTCCAGGAGACCGCGGTCCTCCAGGCGCGTGACCAGCCGAGTGGTGGCGCTCTGGCTGAGGACGACAGCGTCGGCGACCTGCTTCATCTGCAGATGGCCACCTTCGCCGTCGTGTTGCCGGCTGAGGACGTCGAGCAGGGAGTACTCGCGCACGCTCAGGTCGTGCCTGGCCTGCAGGGCGCGCTCGATGTGTGCCTCGATCCTCCCGTGCAGCAGGGAGAGGGCGCACCAGCCCTGGGCGAGGGCGGTGAGCGCGGGGTCTGTCGCTGTCATTGGCGTTTCCTCCGTCCCGGAGCGGCTGAACCCAGGATAGAGCAAGCATGCAATATCCCTCGCTTGCATATAGTCAGCGTCTGCAATTATTGTGGACGCACGTAAAGCGCACCTGCAATCGTCTGGGAAGGTCGTACCCCCATGCCTCTCGCGCTTCTGGCCCTCGCGATCGGGGCCTTCGGAATCGGAACGACCGAATTCGTGATCATGGGCCTGCTGCCCCAGGTCGCCGGTGGCTTCGGCGTCTCCATCCCCACCGCCGGCCTGCTGGTGACGGGCTACGCGCTCGGTGTGGTCATCGGCGCCCCGCTGATGACCGTGCTGGGCACCAGGATCCCGCGCAAGCGGATGCTGATGTTGCTGATGGGCCTGTTCATCGCCGGCAATCTGCTGTCCGCCGTGGCTCCCTCCTTCGCCGTCATGCTGATCGGCCGTGTGATCGCCTCTCTCGCCCACGGCGCCTTCTTCGGCATCGGCTCGGTCGTGGCGGCCGAGCTGGTCGCCCCGAGCAAGAAGGCGGGGGCCATCGCGATGATGTTCACCGGACTCACCGTCGCCAACGTCATCGGCGTCCCGCTCGGCACCCTTGTGGGGCAGCACGTCGGCTGGCGCGTCACCTTCGGCATCGTCGCCGCCCTCGGCGTCGTCGGGCTGGCCGGTATCGCCAAGCTGGTCCCCGAGCTGCCCAAGCCGCAGGGCGTGCACCTGCGGCACGAGCTCGCCGCGTTCAAGAACACCCAGGTCCTGCTCGCCATGGCGATGACCGTCCTCGGCTTCGGCGGAGTCTTCGCGGCCATCACCTACATCGCGCCGATGATGACCCATGTCACCGGCTTCGCCGACGGCTCCGTCACCTGGCTGCTGGTCCTCTTCGGCCTCGGCATGGTCGGCGGCAACCTCATCGGCGGCAGGTTCGCCGACCGCGCCCTGATGCCCATGCTGTACGTGTCCCTGGGCGCCCTGGCCGTCGTCCTCGCGCTCTTCACGCTCACCGCGCACAGCAAGATCGCGGCCGCTGTGACCGTCGCCCTCATCGGCGCCCTGGGCTTCGCCACCGTCCCCCCGCTCCAGAAGCGCGTCCTCGACCACGCCCACGGCGCACCCACCCTGGCCTCGGCCGTGAACATCGGCGCGTTCAACCTCGGCAACGCCCTGTCCGCCTGGCTCGGCGGCCTCGTGATCGCCGCGGGCTTCGGCTACACCTCACCCAACTGGGTCGGCGCCGCCCTCGCCGCGGCCGCCCTCGTCCTCGCCTTCCTGTCGGCCGCCCTCGAGCGCCGCGACAGCGCCCCGATCCCGGTGGTCACCAGCGGCACGCCCGCCGGACACCCGTCGTCGGTCCAGCGCTGATCCCCCGCACTTCCCATCGCACGTCGGCACCATCCGAGGAGAACCATGAGCACCACCACCGTCGCCCCGCTCACCATCCAGGACGCAGAGTTCCTGATCGCCGAGGCCGGCCGCGCCGCCGAGGCCGCCGGGGTCACCGTCAGCGTCACCGTGCTGGACGCCGGAGGCCACCTGCTGGCCTTCCGGCGGGACGACCGCGCCGTGCTGATCTCCGGCGAGACCAGCACCCGCAAGGCCTACACGGCGCTCCAGCTGAACACACCCACCGCCGACCTTGTGGACGCCGTCCAGCCCGGCGGCCTCTTCCACACCCTGCCCACGGCCCTCGACAGGCCGCTGCTGTTCATCGCGGGCGGGATCCCCGTCCAGCGGGCCGGCCGGCTCATCGGAGCGATCGGCGTCGGCGGCGGTGCGCCTGATCAGGATCACGGCTTCGCCGCCGCGGCCGTACAGGCACTCGCCTGACAGCGGCCCGCTCGCCTTGGCAGGCTGGCACCCCCCGGGGGGTGCCAGCCTGCCACGTACCGCTGGCTCTCAGCCTGCCGCGACCGTCAGTGGTGCGAACCGCCGGGTCCAGTCTCCCGGCGACTCCGTGATGCCGTACGTCATGACGGAGTTCATGGCGACTGAGGTCAGCCCACGCGCCTTCGCCCAGGCCAGCAGTTCATCGTGCCGGACGTCGATGTCGGTACGGAGCGGGCGATCGGTGCGGGCGGCGATTGAGGAGATCAGGGCCTTCGCCGTCTCGGTGTCACGGGCGATCAGCGGCCCGACGACATGCGTCTCCATGTTCGGCCAGGCGGCCGCGTAGCCGACGATCCGCCCGTCGTCCACGGCGACCCGCAGCAGGTCCGAGAACGCGGGCAGCCGGGTGATGAGAAAAGTGCGGTCGGCGCCGAACACCGCCTCGTCCAGCCTGAGGATGGGGCCGAGATCCTCTGCGGTGGCCGCCCGGGTCGCCACCCGAGGCTCGGACCCGCCCGGTGTGAAGTGCCCGGACAACATCTCCGAACGACCGGTGACCTTGAACCCCAGTTCCTCGTAGAGCGGACGGCCGTACGGCGTCGCGTACAGGGTCAGGGGAGTCGTGCCCATCACTGAGACGATGTGCCGCATCAGCCGGCGCCCGATGCCCTGGCGGGCGTGCCGTTCGGCGACCAGGACCATACCGACCGCGCCGAGGTGCGGGCGTTCCCTCGGGCCGTACTCCGTGATGACACAGGCGGCGACCAGGCCACCGCCGGGGTCGTCGATGCCGTACCCCTTCCCGGCCGTGAGGAGCAAGCGCCACTTGTGTTCCTCACGGGGCCAGCCCCGATCCTCGGACAAGTCGGAGCAGGCGCTGAGATCGCACGGCGTCAGTCGACGAATGGGCAGAGCGGCGTCGGAAAGAGTTGACACGCGGGTCAGGCTTGCCGACCCACACCCCTGGCGTCCACCGCTTTCATTGCGGACGCACGCGCTTTTGGCCATGCGGTAGCCGTCCGTGCCTCCGGACGGACCCGGGACGTTTCACGTGAAACCAACTGGGCCTGGAAGCCGAGACCATGGAGTTCGACCGGGCGATCTCGTTGGTGTGCGGCCTCCGGTAATCGAAGGAGTCGATGGTTCGCTCGTCGCACGGATGCTCCGCCCGCCACGCATACGAACAACGGCACGGACGGCGGAGGCTGGTTCATGTCCCACGACAGGCCCGCGGTCGATCCCTTCGCCGAGTGTCTGGCCGGGGCGCCGGACGGCGGGCAGGAACGCCCCAGGGCCGCCTCAGGCTGCCCTCCCGTGCCCGCGGGGCCCCTGGGAGTGAATGCCGGCCGACGGCAGAGCCGGCGTGCCTTCAGGGAGCCCTCAGGCGCCGCGGCGGACAGCATGCGGTGTCCGGCCCCTTCGGGGCCACGGCCGGGCACCCTGCTTCGGCTCCAGCAGCGCAATTCCCGCCCCGTGGTCCATGCGGTCGTCGACCAGCGGGCGCGCCTTGAGATCACCCCGCTGCGGGACGTCGGCATCCCCCGCACCGCATCCGGCATGACTCGGTCGAGGAACTGGTCATCGGCGGCGACTGATCCCTCATCCGAGGTCCGGGGCGTGCATGGCCCGCACACCCTCGATGTTGCCGTCCAGGTAGTGCCGCAGCGACAGCGGTACGAGGTGCACGGAGGCGATCCCCACACGGGTGAAGGGGACCCGTACGATCTCGTACTCCCCGGCGGGCTCATCGACCTCGGGGCCGTGTCGCAGGGCAGGATCCATGGACTCCAGCCGGCAGACGAAGAAGTGCTGGACCTTCACGCCGCTCGCACTGCCGCTGTCGCCGATGTGCTCCACAGTGTCGACGAAGCAGGGCACCACGTCGGTGATCTTGGCGCCGAGCTCCTCGTCCACCTCTCGGTGCAGGGCGTCGACGACGGTGCTGTCCTCTGGTTCGACCCCGCCACCGGGAGTGACCCAGTAGGGATCGACACCAGGCTTGGTGCGCTTGATCAGAATCAGGTCGTCGCCGTCCAGCAGAACGGCGCGGGCGGTGCGCTTGACCACGGGTCGGACGGTCATGGGAGAAATGTGGCCCAGCTGGTTCCACGTGAAACATCGCGAAAGGCCGCGGCGTGGACGCATGGCGTCAAACCGCCGAACGTGCTCGGCTCCCCGATGGTCAGTCCCAGTCCGCGGCCGCGTGCTGGAGCCACTCGTGCGCCCGCGCGACATGTGGCATGGCGAGCGTGCCGGTGCGCACTACGAGGAAGTACGTCCGCAGCGGGGGCACCGCGGGATCGTGCAGCGCCACGACCTCACCGCGCTCCAGAGCGGCGGAGCACAGATACCGGGGCAGCACCGCGAGGCCGGCCCCCGCGACCGTACAGGCGAGGACCGCGCGCAGATCGGGTACCACGACCGTGCCCGAGGCGGCCGGACGTGTGTCGAAGACGGAACCCCAGTAGCGCGAGACGAACGGCAGCGACTCGTGGACCTCGACCACCGGCAGGTGCTCCAGGGCGGCCGCGCCCTTGCCGCGTACCGTACCGGCATCCATCTTCTCGGCCCAGCGCGGGGCGGCGACCAGTACATGCTCCTCGTCGCAGAGCGCGCTGGCGGTGAGCAGGGCGCCACGCGGCCTCACCGTGCTGATGGCCAGGTCATGGTGTCCGGCGGACAGCCCCTCCAGGGTCTCCTCGGCGTTCCCGAACGAGGCGCGCAGCGCGAAACGCCGGCCGTCGTCGCCGGTGAGTTCCGTGAGAGCGGGCAGGGCGCGTTCGGCGGTGAACTCGGGCGGGCCGGCGAGGTGCAGCGTGCGTACCGAGAAGTCGTCGTCGAGGCCGCGTTCCGCTATCTCCACGAGGGCGTCGAGGTGCGGGGCGGCCTTGTGGGCGAGTTCGTCGCCGATGGTCGTGGGAGTCACCCCGCGGGCCTGACGCAGGAAGAGCGGGCGGCCCAGCTGTCGTTCCAGGGTCCGGATCTGGGAGGTCACGGCCGGCTGCGAGAGGCCGAGCAGGGCGGCGGCGCGGGTGAAGGAGCCGGCCCGGTGCACGGTGACGAAGGTGCGCAGCAAGGCCAGATCCATCGCACACCCTTCCGTTCGCCCTGCCCCTTTCCGGCCCTCGGGCAGGTCCCCAACTATAAATAAGTCGATAGGTCTCTGCCGTTACAGTGATTGGACACTGACGCAGAGTCAACTAGCCTGGGTCGCGCGGTTCTTGGCGCGCGAGAACCGGGACGGTCCGAGCCACGAGGGGGGAGGCTCGGACCGTCCGTCATGCGTAGCCCCTCCCATGGGGGCGGGCGTCCGTAATCCGGTCACCGATCCGACTCGTCGAGCGCGCGCAGCACATCGGTCACGAGATCATCGGGGTCCTCGGCCCCGACCGACAGCCGGATGAAGCCCTCCGGTACATCGTCCCCGCCCCAGCGCAGCCGCCGCTCGGCCGTGGAACGCACCCCGCCGAAGCTCGTCGCGTCGTCGACCAGCCGCAGCGCCCGGAGAAAACGCTCGGCACGCGCGCGCGTGGGCAGCGTGAAGGAGATGACCGAGCCGTAGCGGCGCATCTGCTGCGAGGCGATCTTGTGCGCGGGGTCGTCGGACAGCCCCGGGTAGCGCAGGCCGGTCACCTCGGGCCGCTCGCGCAGCGCCTCCGCGAGCAGCTGCGCGGTCGCGTTCTGCCGGTCCACCCGCAGCTGGAGGGTGGCCAGGGAGCGATGGGCCAGCCAGGCCTCCATGGGCCCGGAGATCGCCCCGATGATCTTGCGCCAGCGGCGTACCGCCGCCATGGCCGCCGTGTCGCGCCCGGCGACGTACCCCAGCAGCACGTCCCCGTGGCCGGTGAGCTGCTTGGTGCCGCTGGCCAAGGAGAAGTCGGCGCCCAGCGCCAGCGGCCGCTGACCGAGCGGAGTGGCGAGGGTGTTGTCGACGGCGACGAGGGCGCCACGCGCGTGTGCCGCTCCGGCGAGCCGCCGGATGTCGCAGACGTCGAGCCCGGGATTGCACGGCGACTCGATCAGCAGCAGCTTCGCCCCGTCCAGGACGTCGAGCTGGGCGTCGCCGGCGGTGGGCGCGGTGCGCACCTCGATGCCGTACGCCTCCAGCTGGGCGCGCACCAGGGGGAGCACCTGGTAGCCGTCGGAGGGCAGGACGACCGAGTCCCCGGCGCTCAGCTGGGAAAAGAGCACCGCCGCGATGGCCGCCACGCCGGAGGCGAACACCAGCGTCTCGACGTCCTCGCCGGGCGCCTCCAACTCGCCGATGGCCCGTTCCAGGTGGGTCCAGGTCGGGTTCTCGTCGCGCCCGTAGGCGTACGGGCCGCTCACCTCGCCCGGCAGATGGAAGTGCGCGGCGAAGACCGGCCCGGGGAGGGTCGGCTCGTTCTTGACCGGCTCGGGCAGCCCCGCGCGCACCGCGCGTGTGCCCTCGCCCATGACCGCCTCGCTCATGCCGCCGTTCCCTCCACTTCGTCCCGCACAGCGGCGAGCAGGCCCTCGCTCGCCGCCTCCACCATCTCAAGACACTCCTCGAAGCCGTCCAGAGCGCCGTAGTACGGATCCGGTACGTCCACGTCGTCGCCTGCGGCCGGGTCGTACGAGCGCAGCAGGCGTACCTTGCGCGCATCCTCCTCGGTGGGGGCGAGGCGGCGCAGGGCCTTGAGGTGGCCGGAGTCGAGGGCGATCACGAGGTCGAGGCGGGCGAACCAGGACGCCTGGAACTGGCGTGCGATGTGGTCGCTGTCGTAGCCGTGCTCCCTGAGAACGCGAACTGTGCGCGGGTCGGCGCCGTCGCCCTCGTGCCAGCCGCCGGTGCCGGCGCTGTCGGCGTCGACACGGTCGTCGAGCCCGGCCTCGGCCAGGCGGGCACGAAAGACGGATTCGGCCATCGGGGAACGGCAGATGTTGCCGGTGCAGACGAAGCAGACGCGATAGGTCATCAGCCGCTCAGTCCGTGTCGGGAAGGATCATGTTGAGGGCCCAGGACACGATCGAGATGATCAGGCCGCCCAGGACGGCCGTCCAGAACCCCTCCACGTGGAAGCTCAGGTCGAGCTTGTCGCACACCCAGGACGTCAGCAGCAGCATCAGCGCGTTGACCACCAGGGTGATCAGGCCGAGGGTGAGGATGAACAGCGGGAAGGTCAGGATCTTGACGATCGGCTTGACCAGGAAGTTCACCAGGCCGAAGACCAGGGCCACCAGGATCAGCGTCCAGACCTTCTTGGCGGTGCTGTCGCCGGTCAGGGTGATCTTGTCGAGCAGCCATACGGCGACCGCCAGGGCGCCCGCGTTGGCGATCGTCTTGACTAGGAAATTCATCATGTGTCTGATCGTGGCAGAAGAGATCGGATACGAGCAGTGGGGCGAGGGCGGCAAAGGCGATGAAGGCATTCCGGCTGGACGAACTGGAGGCGGAGCGCGCCGCCAACGACGGGGCCTACCTGCAGTTCCTGCGGGAGCGGAACATGTCGGTCGGCCTCTACGCCCTCGACGCGGGCTCGCACGACCCGCAGCAGCCGCACAACCAGGACGAGGTCTACTTCGTGGTCAGCGGCCGTGCCGCGATCACCGTCGGCCTGGAGACCACGCAGGTGGCGCGGGGCAGCGTGGTGTACGTGCCGGCCGGGGTGGCCCACAAGTTCCATCACATCAGCGAGGATCTGCGGGTCCTGGTCGTCTTCTCTCCCCCCGAGGCCTGACCTCTCCCTCGGGGTTCCCTAGGGGAAGGGTCAGGGGAGGACAAGGGCTCCAGGGCCCCCGTACGACCCCTTCGCGGCTCTAGCATCGGGTGCAGGACATCACATCGTGCGGGACGCACGAGACCGTACGTGCCGGAGCGCACGAGAAGGCGGAGGACAGGGCAATGCGAGAGATCTTCACAGGTCTGCCGTGGTGGGTGAAGTGGATCGCGGTGCCGGTGATCGCGCTGGTGGTGTTCGGCGGTCTCATCACGGCCGTGATCAGCTGGGTGGTCTTCCTGCTCTTCAAGCTGCTGATCTTCGTGGCGCTGGTCGGCGGACTGATCTACATCGTGCGGAAGTTCATGTCGAACTCCTCGTCGAAGAGCGACTGGTGAGACCTGTGGGAATCGGTGGCCGGTAACAGGAATCACCGGTTCCCTCGGGGGAGGGAAGTTTCCCGCAGGGGCCGACCGGGAGCGGCGGCGGACGGTTAGAGTCGCTGACCCCCTCGCGCTCCGGGAGTGCCCCTTGGCCACGCTTGACGCCGCCCCCGTACCCACGGAACTTCCTCCACCCCCGATCCAACGCCGTTCCGGCACGCCGCCCGTGCAGCGGCCGCCGGCCGCCCCGGCCGATGCCGCACAGCCGCATTCGGCCACCCTCATCGGCTCCGTGCAGCGTGCGATGCGCCTGCTGGAGTGCGTCGCCGGACACGAACACGGCGCCCCAGCCAAACAACTGGCCCGGGAGACCGGCCTCGCCCTGCCCACCGCCTACCACCTGCTGCGCACCCTGGTCCACGAGGGCTACCTGCGCCGCGACAAGGGGCTGTTCTTCCTGGGTGAGGCGGCGGAGCGGCTGAGCAGCAGCGGGGCACAGCAGAAACGTCGCAGCGCGGTCGTCGACACCCTCGCCCACTGGCGGGACTCGATCGGGGTCCCGGTGTACTACGCCCTGTACCGGGACGGCGAGATCGAGGTCATGTGCGTCTCCGACTCCCCGGCGGCCCCGGCGGTCGCGGAGTGGGCCGACTTCCGCGAGACCGGACACGCGCACGCCGTCGGCCAGTGCCTCCTCTCCCAGCTGGACGAGGACGTCCGCCGCGACCATCTCGGCCGCTATCCCGTGCGGCCCCTCACCCCGTACACGGTTCGTGACGGCCAGACACTGCTGCGACGGCTGGAGCGGACGCGGCGGATGGACCCGGTGGTGGAACGCCAGGAGTACACGCTGGGGACGGTCTGTGCGGCGATTCCCCTCACCGTCGGCACCACGGCCGCCTCGATCGCCATCTCCGTCCCCCTCCACCAGGCCGACCGGCTGCTGCCGGCCGCGCGGCAGTTGCAGGCCGAAGTGGGCCGGCATCTGGGGTCGCTTGCGCTCGCTATCAGTATTTGAAAACTCACTCCTTGTGATCTGCCATGTACTTTCAGCAAGATTTGACCACCATCAAGGGATAATTCCCGGCCAGTCGGTGTCATATGACGGGGTAGGCAATGCGCGAGTCCGTACAAGCAGAAGTCATGATGAGCTTTCTCGTCTCGGAGGAGCTCTCCTTCCGCATCCCCGTGGAGTTGCGCTACGAGACCTGTGATCCCTATGCCGTCCGGCTCACCTTCCACCTGCCCGGGGACGCGCCGGTGACCTGGGCCTTCGGCCGGGAGCTGCTGATCGACGGGGTGGGGCGGCCGTGCGGCGAGGGAGATGTGCACATCGCGCCCGCCGACTCCGAGGTGCTGGGCGAGGTGCTGATCCGGCTTCAGGTCGGCGGTGACCAGGCGATGTTCCGGTCCTCCGCGCCGCCACTGGTGGCTTTCCTCGACCGTACGGACAAGCTGGTGCCGCTCGGCCAGGAGGGCTCGCTCGCCGACTTCGACGCCCACCTGGCCGAGGCTCTGGACCGCATCCTGGCCGAGGAACAGAGCGCCGGCTGAAGCGTTACGGCACGGGGTGCGTCACCGGTCCGCCGAGCCGCATGGGGACAGGCAGGAACGCTTCTGCGCGTCCGCGGCATCTGCCTGCGGTCCGGTGACGCCGACGGCTCGGCTCGTCACCCGAGCCGTCCGCGCCTCACCTGGGCTGTCCGCGTCTCAGCCGCGTTGACCGCGCCTCACCGCTTCCGGCGCCGCCCCCGTCCACCGCGCGCCGAGGCCGGCGCGGTCGCCCCGGTCGACGCGGCCTCCATGGCCACGGACGTCTCCGTGCCCGGCCGGTCGGCCGACACCACCAGGGCCGCGAGCAGCGTGGTGACCGGCACCGAGGCGACCAGGCCGATCGAGCCGACCAGCGTGCGCACGACCTCCTCGGCGACCAGTTCGCTGTTGGCGACCGCGGCCACACTGCTCTGCGCGATCGAGAAGAGCAGCAGCAGCGGCAGCGCGGCGCCCGCGTAGGCCAGCACGAGGGTGTTGACGACGGAGGCGATGTGGTCGCGGCCGATGCGGATGCCCGCCCGGTACAGCCCTCGCCAGCCCATCGTCGGGTTGGCTTCGTGCAGTTCCCAGACGGCCGAGGTCTGGGTCACCGTCACGTCGTCCAGGACACCCAGCGAGCCGATGATGACACCGGCCAGCAGCAGACCGCTCATGTCGATCGACGGATACAGGCCGTGGATCAGGCCGGTGTTGTCGTCGGTGTTGCCGGTGAGCGCGGCCCAGTCGATGAACTCCGAGCCGAGCAGGCCGATCAGGCACAGTGAGACCAGCGTGCCGAGCACCGCGACCGAGGTCCGGGCGGACAGCCCGTGGCACATGTACAGGGCGATCAGCATGATGGCGCTCGACCCGACCACCGCCACCAGCAGCGGATTCGAGCCCTGCAGGACCGCCGGCAGGATGAACAGGGTCAGCACCAGGAAGCTGACGGCGAGTGCGACCAGCGCCATCACACCGCGCAGCCGGCCCACCACCACGACGGCGAGCGCGAAGATCCCGGCCAGCAGGGCCATCGGGAACTTCCGGTTCACGTCGGTGACCGAGTACTGCAGATCCCTGGGCGCGGAGGGCTCGTACGCGGCCACGACCTTCTCGCCCTCGTGCAACTGCCGTGACTGGTCGGGCTGCACGATCTCGGTGAAGGTACGGCCCTTGTCCTTGCCGGTGTCGACCCGGACCGTGGCCTTCTTGCAGGTGCCACCGTCCTCCGGCTTCGAGGAAGTGCCGTCGGCGGTGGAGGCGTCGCCCGTCGAGCCGCCTCCGGAGGCGTTGACCGACTTGCAGCTGACCGAGACGACCTTGGTGACCGTCGCCGCCTGTGTCTGGCGGTCGAAGCCGACCCCCGTGCGCTCGTGCGGCGGGGCACCGCCGGGCCACAGCACCACCAGACCGACCACGACCGCGGCGGTGAAGGGGATGAGGATCGCCGCGATGACCTTGCGCAGATGCTTCGAGACGGGTGCCGCGGGGCCATGGCTGTGGCTGTGTCCGTGCGAATGACCTGGGGTCTGGCCGTGGGCCGAGCGGTCATCGTGTCGGCCGGGGCCGTGAGGGTGGCCGTCGTCGTGAGGGTGGGCGTGGCCGGCAGCGTGTCCGCGGTCGTACTGCTCGCCCTGACCGTGGATGTGGCCGTCGCCAGCACCATGGCCCCCGTGGCTGGGTCTGCCGCCCGCCGAGGCGCCATTGCCGTGCCGCGGCTCGGGGGGCGGATAGGGGTGCTGCTGTGTCGAGGTCACCGCCCGATCATCGCAAGAACGGCAGGGGCCCTCTGTTCACCGCGCCCGAATTGACGCTAGCGTGGAGGCACCTTTGCACACGCGGGAGCTCGGAGCACCGGGCTGAGAGGGCGCTGACCTCCGTATTCGCGATGTTTCACGTGGAACGAGTGATGTTTCACAGGAGACGCCGCCCGACGGAAGCCGCTGCGTCGACCGCCGAACCTGTTACCGGGTAATGCCGGCGTAGGGAGTAGGTCTCATGACCCACAAGGACGCACGCACGCCTGCCCTCAGTCGGGACGAACGGCCCATTGAGGGCGAACCGTCCCCAGGGGCCGGGAAATCCATCGGCTGGCACAAGGGGTATGTCGAGGGCTCGCGCCCCGATCTGCGGGTGCCGGTCCGTCAGGTGCACCTCACCAACGGGCAGTCGGTCACGCTCTACGACACCTCAGGCCCGTACACCGATCCGCTCGTCGAGACCGACGTCCGCAGGGGCCTGCCGCCGTTGCGGGAGAACTGGATCATCGCCCGCGGCGACACCGCGGAGTACGTGGGCCGGCCCGTCCGTCCCGAGGACGACGGGATCAAGCACACCTCGCCGCGCGGAGGCCTGCGTAACCTGGACGCCGTTTTCCCGGGCCGCCCGCGCCAGCCGCGGCGCGGCCGGGACGGCGAGGCGGTGACGCAACTCGCGTACGCCCGCCGGGGTGAGATCACCCCGGAGATGGAGTACGTGGCCATCCGGGAGAACGTTTCTCCCGAGGTGGTCCGCGAAGAGATCGCGGCGGGCAGGGCCGTACTGCCCGCCAACGTCAACCACCCGGAGATCGAGCCGATGATCATCGGCAAGCGGTTCCTGGTGAAGGTCAACGCCAACATCGGCAACTCCGCGGTCACTTCCTCCATCGAGGAGGAGGTGGAGAAGATGACCTGGGCGACCCGTTGGGGCGCCGACACCGTCATGGACCTCTCCACCGGCCGCAACATCCACACCACCCGCGAGTGGGTGCTGCGCAACTCCCCCGTCCCCATCGGCACGGTGCCGCTCTACCAGGCGCTGGAGAAGGTCGACGGCAGGGCCGAGGAACTGACCTGGGAGATCTACAAGGACACGGTCGTCGAACAGGCCGAGCAGGGCGTCGACTACATGACCGTCCACGCGGGTGTGCGTCTGCCGTACGTGCCGCTCACCGCCAACCGCAAGACCGGCATCGTCTCGCGCGGCGGCTCGATCATGGCGGCCTGGTGCCTCGCGCACCACAAGGAGTCGTTCCTGTACGAGAACTTCGAGGAACTCTGCGAGATCCTCGCCGCCTACGACGTCACGTACTCCCTGGGCGACGGTCTGCGCCCCGGCTCCATCGCGGACGCCAACGACGAAGCGCAGTTCGCGGAACTGCGCACGCTCGGGGAACTCAACCGGATCGCCAGGCGTTTCAATGTACAGACGATGATCGAAGGCCCGGGGCATGTCCCGATGCACAAGATCAAGGAGAACATCGACCTTCAGCAGGAGATCTGCGATGAAGCTCCGTTCTATACGCTCGGCCCGCTGACCACGGACGTCGCACCGGCGTACGACCACATCACCTCCGGCATCGGTGCCGCGATGATCGCCTGGTGGGGCACGGCGATGCTCTGCTACGTCACCCCCAAGGAGCACCTGGGCCTGCCCAACCGGGACGACGTCAAGACCGGCGTCATCACCTACAAGATCGCCGCGCACGCGGCCGACCTTGCCAAGGGCCACCCGGGCGCGCAGGAGTGGGACGACGCGCTCTCCGACGCCCGCTTCGAGTTCCGGTGGGAGGACCAGTTCAACCTCGCCCTGGACCCGGACACGGCCCGTGAGTTCCACGACGAGACGCTTCCGGCGGAGCCGGCGAAGACGGCTCACTTCTGCTCGATGTGCGGGCCGAAGTTCTGCTCGATGAAGATTAGTAAAACCATCACATCTCGGTTCGGTGACGCCGCCGTCGAGGGCGCCACGCAAGACGAGATCACGGAAGGGATGCTCCGGAAGTCGAAGGAGTTCGCGGAGGCAGGACATCAGGTGTACCTGCCGTTGGTGGACTGAGCGCGTAGGTAGGCGCCGGTCTGGGACCGCGCGATGTCCTGGGCCGGCGGCGCTGTGAGCGCTGGAATCGCTGTCTCCACTGGTCCTGCCGTGGGCCCTTACCCCGATGCGCTTGAAGCCGTGTCCGGCGTATGCCGGGGTTGGTCACATGCATCTTGCCTGACGAGGGCCGTTGAACCGGTGCAGCCAACGCGTCGCTGCATGTACCACAAGCGCTGAGTCACGCTCCTGCCTAAAACGATGTCGGGGTGCCCAAAGCCTCCGTTCATTTAGGCTGGGGTTCGTGGACGTCGTAAACCTGACGGAGACCGCTGGGCGTCTTCGTGTATCGGTGGCCTTGCTTGCACAGCTGGCCCTGACCGTCAGCGGAGGTCAGCATTGCCCAAACCCGTAGGCCGGTACGTCTACTGGTCTGAGAGGCTCGTCAGAGAGGTGATCGACGATAACGGGATCCAGTTGGATCCCCGTGTCAAGGCATCGCTCAAGCTTGGCGTGGGTGGCGGCGGGCTCGACCTTGCAGGCCGGGACAGGGAGAAGACCACCTTTGAGGTCGCCGAAAGGCTGAAGAGGAAGCTCCGTCGATCCATCGTGTCTGACTTCGACACGTCTGGGCCCTTGCAGCTTGTGCAGGGAGCGAGCTGGGTCGAAGTAGCGGAGTTCCAGGGGTGGGGGTATTCACGCAATCGCCTCACTCAGCGGACCGCCGTGGTCCACGCCCGGACGGTCACTGCGGAAGGCCAGCGTGTCGACCTCTGTCTGTTCGGTGGCCTCAAGAACCTGAGGGGCTACACCATCCCAGAGGACGACCCGGTCCTGGGTTGGAGATCCTCAGCCGCTCCAGCGATCGAGGCACTGGTCGCTTCGCGAGGCATGGCACCGAGTCAGGTGGAAGGCGATGTCTGCTCGTTCGATGAGGAGGAGCTTGCCGTGGACACACTCAAGGTTGCTCTTTCTCAAGGCGTCTATCGACGCACGGATGACCACATGGGGCGTCCTGAGACTCGCGCGTTCACGGTGATGGGCTTCGATGCTACGGAGTACGTCGCCTTCATCTACAGGGATGTGACGCTCACACCCGGTCGGTGGGACTTTCAATGGGAGCCGGAAATGATGGGTACGAGCCGTATCCTGATTGGGGCTCCGCTGTGGCTGCGTACGACGCGTCCCAGCTCCATCCGGACGTACTTCGGTTCCAACAGAGTTGAGCTCCCTCCGTCTGCTCGGCAGCCCACGGCGCAGGTGCTCTTTCAGCCCAGCTGGCAAGACATCGACCAGCTGCCTGGCTAGGCCCGCGCTCGAAGGCGAGGACTTGGCGGCCGATGTCTCTCGGCTCCTGCGCTTCCGTCCGTAGACGGACACTCGGACACAAGTCTGCCCGACCGGAGGAAAGTTCCTTCCTCTGGCGGCCGCGGACGCTGGTCCAACGTCCGCTTCGAGCCCTCGCGCGCACTGAGGCGAGCGAAGCTGTTGTGGGCATGTGCACCGCTTCGTCGGCCGCCGCCGCGACGAGCTCAGGATGATTAGCCGAACACCTGCATTTAGGTGCAGGCTGCCGCCGTAACGACCGTGCGAAACGTAGGCCGACGCTAGGTCAGACTGGAGCGTGCCCTGAGTCCTATCGATGCGTTCACGCACTATGACGCCAACTCGTCCAGGCAGTAGCATCACGCTGCTACCACAGCCTGGCCCAGTAGGCCACATGCACTCACGCCCCAACCAAGGATGACAAGTGCAAGACACCGCAGACGTCACTCGTCGACTCTGGGCCCTGTGCGGGGTGCTCAGGAACGACGGGATCACGTACCACGAGTACCTTAACGAGCTGACTTACCTCTTGTTTCTGAAGCTCGCGAAAGAGTTGGGCGTAGAAAAGGCAATCCCTAGGGAGGTTGGCTGGGAGAAACTCAGCAGCACCCCTGAGGCCGAGAAACTCGACTTCTATAAGGAGTCACTCAAGCTTCTTGGGGAGGCTCGCAACGAGACTGTAAGAGATATTTTTGCTGGGGCTAAAACAGCAATCAGCTCGCCTGTCTCGCTAGCTCAATTGGTGCAGGCCATCGACGACATCGATTGGTACAGGGCCCGCCAGAACGGCATCGGTGACGTGTATGAAGGTCTGATCGAGAAGAACGCTCAAGAATCGAGATACGGGGCAGGACAATATTTCACTCCACGGCCCGTAGTTGAAGCAATTGTTCAAGCTTGTCGCCCGACGCCAAATGATAGCGTTTATGATCCGGCTGCCGGCACAGGCGGCTTTCTGATTGCCGCCGGTCTGCATGCGCGTGACGAGAACGGCAGCAGCCCACGGCTCTCTGGCATAGAGCTGGTCAGCGATGTCCGCAAACTGGGGTTGATGAACCTAATTCTTCATGAGCTGCGGGGTGAGGTCATGTTGGGCGACGCCCTGAATCGACCGCCGCATAAGCATGGTTTCTCTCTCTGCCTAACAAACCCTCCATTTGGAGTGAAAGGCAGCCTCACTAAAGAGCAGAACGACTTGCTTGATTTTCCCACCGGAAACAAGCAGCTGGCTTTTCTGCAGCACGCCTATAAAAACCTTGCTCCAAACGGTCGTGCAGCGATCGTCGTTCCCGACAACGTGTTGTTTGAGGAAGGGGTAGCAACGTCTGTTCGGGCTAAGCTGGTGCAGGACTTCAGGCTCCATACAGTACTAAGGTTGCCGACTGGAATTTTCTACGCCACCGGCGTTCGCACCTCGGTTCTTTTCTTCTGTGCCGACGGAATTACATCGAACACTTGGTTCTATGATCTCCGTGAAGGGCAGGCCTCTTTCGGTAAGAGGCGCCAATTCACCAGTGATGATCTGCAAGACTTCATTGATTGTTATGGCCCTGACGCGTTGGGGAGAAGCGAGCGCCAGGAAACCGCCCGGTTCCGTTCAATGAGCTTGTCTGACTTGGTTGCGAACAACTATCGACTGGATGTAATGACTTCACAGTCGGACACACCTCACACCAACACCGTAACGGTTGAAAGAATGCTCGAATCGACTCGCAGCATGACCGATGAGCTGGATGCCGTGCAGTCCAATATTCAGGAGATCGAGAAGCTCTTGATGTCCTTCGCTGAGTCCGCCAACGCCGCCGACCACGCTGAACTCTCATGATCGACCTCCGTACCTTTCCTTCGGCCTGGGAATTGTGCTCCATCGGGGAGGCCGGCGACGCTATCGTTGGGCAGCAGCGATCGCCGGAAACTACGTACGGAAATGACCTGCTTCCATATCTAAGGGTCGCTAACGTACACGACGATGCACTTGATCTAAACGACTTGGCTGCCATGCGCTTCGCAGGGTCGGCTAAGGAGAGGTATCGCCTCCAAGAAGGAGACGTGCTCCTGTGTGAGGGGCAGAGTAGAGAGCTTGTTGGGCGGGCTGCTCTTTACCGTGGGGAACCAGAGGAAATTTACTTCCAGAACACACTAATCAGGTTTCGGTCGCATAGCGAGATTCTTCCCGAGTTCGCACTGATCGTGTTCCGGGCATATCAGTATTCGGGTGTGTTTTCGGAGGTTTCGAAGGCAACCACGAACATCGCCCACCTAGGTTTGAGTAGGTTTAAGTCCCTTCCTTTCCCTGTGCCTTCGCGGGCAATTCAGGAAGCTATCGTTGATACAGCTCGTTCCGTCCAGTCATCGATTGATGCCTCGCTGAGCGCGCTAGCCAGCCTCATCCACACGGCTCAGCGAATGCCTACTGATATGCGTGACCTGGTCCTACTTGGCGACCGTCCTATAGGGGATCCAGGAGCTATAGACAGCGACCTATCCTGCAGATGGCTGCTGGCTGCAGATATAGTGCCGCCAGATTCGCCAATCGTCTATGGAATCCATCAGCCCGGTCCTGAGGTAGATGACGGAAGCGGTGTACCTTACATCCGAGGGCAGGATTTGAGAGACGGCTACATCGCAACTGACAACTTGAAACACACGTCGACAGATATTGCGGAGCAATATTCCCGCGCTCAGCTTGCGACGGGAGATGTGCTGCTGGGCATCATTCGCAGTCTTCGCGTGGCCATCGTGCCCGAAGAATTGGATGGCGCGCATATTACCCAGGGGACAGCCCGCATTCGCCCGGGCAAGGACGTCGACAGCGCATATCTAGCTCATTGGCTGCGAAGCGGTGCAGCTCAATCTTGGTTCCGCAGTCGCCTCAGAGGAATCAACATGCCTAGGCTGAACTTGCGAGACGTACAGTTGCTTCCTGTGCCAATTAGGGCACTAGAGGAGCAGGTTAAATTGGCGCAGGTTCTGGACGTCGCAAGCGAGGGACTCGAACAAATAGTCGAAGATGCAACGGCTTCGACAAGACGCCTACGCATGTTGGAACGAGACGCAGCGATTTCATGCGCGTATGGGGCTGTGGCACACGCGATTACTAAACAAGTGGCACCAGATGGACAACGAGGCCTTGCCCAACTCGCCGTGTCAAGAATTAAGGCTACTTCAACTATGGCAAACACGACACCCAAGCCCCGCAAGCGTGCTACATCGAAAACTACAGCTCGCAAGAAGGCGACACTTCAGTCGAGTGCAGATTCGGCACGGTTGCTTGCTGTCCTTAGTCAGGCTGTTGGGCCTATGACGCCGGAGGATCTTTTCCGGGATTTGGAACTCGAAGATGCGGCGATCGATGGTTTCTTTGTGATTCTACGGAAGCTATCACAGGCAGGAGAGATCGCGATCAACCGTCCCAATGATAGTGACGTTCACATCGAAAGGATCGGCTAAATGAGGATTATGAGTTTTGAGGTTGACAGCTTTAAAAACCTTAAAGACTTCTCCATCTCGCTGGATCCCGAATCTCCGGTCTCTGTCCTCGTGGGACGGAATGGTGCGGGCAAGTCTAACTTCCTTGAGGCCCTCACTATCGTTTTCCGTGACCTCGATTTGGGGTGGTTACCTACCTTTTCATATCGTTTGGAATATGAGGTGGGTGGCCATGATGTGACCGTAAGGTCTGAGTCGACCTCAGGGCGGGACGAATACAAACTTGAATGCACGGTGGATGGAAAACCCGTATCACCTGCCAAATTCGTCGGCGCGGCAGGCGCAGCCTATAGGCCAACGCATGTTTTCGGTTACTACTCGGGCCCGAGCAATCGCCTCGAAGAACACTTTGTAGCTCATCAAGAGCGTTTCTACAAAGATTTGCTGGCCGGAATCGACCGCCCCTTGCGGCCACTTTTCTATGCTCGAAATGTGCATTCAAACTTTGTTCTGCTTTCATTCTTTCTCGACGAAGACCCAACAGTTAGGCAACTGTTGCGTGATCAATTGGGTATCGAAGAGCTCGATTCGGTCCTCTTTGAAATGCAGAAACCGTCGTGGGGAAACAAGGGTAGGGGAGGGGATCCTCGTTTCTGGAGGGCCAGGGGCACGGTGCGTGCACTTCTGGATCGCCTGTATGCGTTGTCTCTTGCTCCTACGAGGCTGAATCGAAAGGTGCGAACTGGACTAGGTGGTCGCCTATCCGAATCCGAGCACCTGTTTCTGTACCTAGAAAGCCTCGAAAAGTCTCGCGAGCTTGCGTCCGCCTACCCAAGCAACAGTGATTTCTTCAAGGCGCTTGAGAGTACATATATTTCAGAGCTGATCTATGACGTCCGGATTCGAGTAAGGACAAGCAGATCCGATACACCCTTGACGTTTCGAGAGTTGAGTGAAGGCGAACAGCAACTACTGCTTGTGCTTGGCTTGATGCGCTTCACGCGCGAGGAGGAGTCTCTGTTTCTTCTCGATGAGCCTGATACCCACCTCAATCCCGCGTGGAGTGTCAGATACAGGCAGTTCCTTAGCGAGGTAGGCGCACTCGACGAGGGCTGCCACGTTTTAATGGCTACCCACGACCCGCTCGTTGTGGCCGGCCTTCTCAAGAACGAGGTCCGTATTCTAGAGAGAGAGGCTGACGGTCGCATATCTGCCGTTGAGCCATTGGAACACCCGCGTGGAATGGGAGTTGGAAGTCTCCTAACCAGCGATATTTACGGGCTCCGGTCTCAGTTGGATCTCGAAACTCTCACGCGCCTAGACCGCAAGAGAGATCTCGCATCTCGGGTAGGCGTGCTCAGTGAGTCTGAAGCGGACGAACTGAATCAGCTAGGCCATGAGCTGAGTGATCTTGGTCTGCTGATGGAGAATCGTGACCCTGAATTCCAAGAGTATCTTCGAGCTAAGGCGGATGTGCGCGAGCCTGAAAATTCCATCGTTCTAACTCGACAAGAGATTGAAGAAAATAGGGAAGCTGCAGCCGCTCTCTTGAAGGAACTGGACTTAGAAGATTAGCGGGAGACGAGGGGGAGGTAATGATTTTCATTGACATTCAGGAAGTCATCTCCACGCTGGATGAGGACTGGAGAAAGGAAGCTCAGGCTGTAGCGAAAAAACTGAGCGAAGCGCAGAGTGCCACTGAACGGAAAGCGATAATAGGTGACCATGAAGACCTGTGGCGGCAGCTGAAAGCAAAGCTTGCCGCCTTCGGTCACGATAAATGCTGGTACTGCGAGACGTTCAGTTATAGGTCCGATAATTCCGTTGACCACTTCAGGCCTAAATCGCGAGTCTATGAGGATAGGAGTCACCCTGGGTACTGGTGGCTAGCTTTCTCTGCGGCGAATTATCGTTTTGCGTGCACTTACTGTAATAGCCGTCGGCATGATGTCGGGGGGACGTCTGGCGGTAAACACGATCATTTCCCGCTCGTTGATGGTTCGGCGAGGGCTGCCGACCCTTACACGCCGTTGTCGGTTGAGAATCCGTTGCTTTTGGATCCCTGCTGGAAGTCGGACGTTGCGGCGTTCTGGTTCGATGAAACCGGCGAGGTTAGCGTCAACCCATCCTTCAAGGCGGTGGACGAGAATGCCGAAGAAAAAGTGCAGGCGTCGCGACATTTCTATCATCTAGACCAAGTTGCTTTGGTCGAAGCAAGGCGACGAGTTTACCTGAAAGTGCGGCGCCTGTGTGACCAAGCTGATGACTCGTTCCTCAGCTGGAAGAAAACCAAGGATCACTCCGCAAAAATGGCCTTCAGGGAGGCCATGAACGCTATCGCACGTATGCGAGATCGGACCGCTGAACACTCGGCGGTCGCCCATTGCGCAATCCGCGGACTCAGACACAGCAGTATTTCTGCCAGCCTTTCCTACGACTCCGTAGCCTGATCGAAATGCCCAAACGGAGGGAGAGCCGGGCTCGTTCGCCTTGCGCTGCCCCTGTCTGTACCTTCAAGGTCGTGTCCGGCGTGAATGGGTTGGTCACCCTCATAGGCACGTCGGTTGATCGCGCGCAACTAGGGGAGCTGGTACGGGCATGGCGGTTGACGCTGCTCGATCGGAAGAGGGGTTCACGTCGGCGAGGGCTGCGCGGGTGATGGCTGCCGCGTGCCGGGCTGCGGGACTCGACGACAGAGGCGCAGAGCTGATCCGACTTGGAGAGAACGCGCTGTTCCGGTTGGCCTCGGCGCCGGTCATCGTGCGCGTGGCGCGGGGGAAGGAGTGGCTACCCAAGGCCCGCGTGGAAGTGGACGTGTCGCGGTGGCTCGGAAACGAAGGGTTTCCGGCTGCGCAAATCGTCGAGGACCTTGAGCAACCCCGCTTGATCGATGGCCACCCGGTGACGTTCTGGCATCTGATCGTTGAGGGGGGCCGCAAGGCGACATACGGGGAACTGGGTGGGGTCCTGAGGGATCTGCACTCGCTGACCGTGCCGGACAGGCTCTCACTGCCGTCGTTCAACCCCTTTGGCAAGCAAGATCTACGGGTCGACCGCGCCGTCATCCCGGACGATGACAAGGTCTTCTTGCGGAAGCGTTGGCATGAACTCCGTAAAAAATACACCGAGTTGAGTTTCGAGACCTCCAAGGGGCCGGTGCACGGGGATGCGCATGTGCAGAACCTGATGGTGGACGAACAGGGCCGTGTGATCCTGATCGATTTCGAAGCCTTCTGCTACGACCACCCTGAGTGGGATCTCATGGTCACGGCGGTAGAGCACCACAGCCTTGGTTGGCAGACCGATGAGCAGTACGCCGACTTTGTGGCCGCCTACGGGCGTGATCTGTACGACTGGCCGGGCTATGAGACGCTACGCGGCATTCAGGAGTACGGGATGACAACCTGGCTCATGCAGAACGTGCAGGAGAACGAAGAAACCGCGGCTGAGTACCGCCGGCGCATCGCCGGGCTGCGGAATGACGATGCGCCTCGGGACTGGCGCCCGTGGTAGCCGCTACTCGTCGTCCTCGTCCAAGCGAGTGAGCGCATCGCGCACCTTCTCATTGAAGGCTGCCACGGTGGGGTTCGTCACATGCACGCTGACCTCGTTCTGGAAGTCGGTCACGTAGCGCTGGAACCGAGAGGACTGGAGGGAGTCGCCGCCGTCGACTGCGAGGCTCGCGGTGGTGACGGCGGCTTCCAACTCGCCGTTCAGCAGCTGGCTCTGGGCAAGCACCATGCGA
>NZ_JAJONF010000004.1 GCF_021462265.1 Streptomyces shenzhenensis
TGCGGGGCCGCGCCGATGCTGCCGGATCCGGGCGTCCGGTCCGGGGGCTCGCCGCGTACGGCAGGGGGCGAAGAACTACGACGGATGCTCCGGCTCAGCTCCAGCCCCCTGTGCTCGGCGGGCACCGGCGCGGGGCGCGACTCGTGACCGCCGCCATGCCGGTGCCGGCGCTCAGGATCTCCCTGTCTTCCCCAGCATGTAGTCCTCGGCGGCATCGGTGATCAGGTCCTTGACCGCCTGCGGGTGGGAGAGGAGGGACACGTGGGAGGAGTCGATCTCCACCGTCTTCCGGGCGTTCGCCCGTTTCGCCTCGAATCGCTCCAGGCTCGGGTCGATCGCCCGGTCCTGCTTGCCGACGAGGGCGTACACGGGTTTGTTCCGCCATGCGGCGCCGGTGAGCTTGTCCGTGAACGCCGACATCGCGATCGGACGCTGGGTGGCTCCCATGATGGCGGTCTGGCTCGTGGGCAGGTCCGCGGCGAAGACCTGGCGCAGTCGGTCCGGCTGTATGTAGACGTCCGTGCCGGTGGTGCCGTCGGCGTTGCGGAAGGGCACCTGCTTCAGCGCCCCGGTGAGCGGGGCGGGGGCGAACTTCGCGGCGAGGGCGGCCTGTGACTCTCCCGCGTCGGGCATGACCGCGTTGATGTACACGAGGGCCTTGACGTTGTCGTTTCCCACGGCGGCCTGGGAGATCACCTCGCCGCCGTAGGAATGACCGGCCAGGACGATCGGTCCTTTGAGGGACTTCAGGAAACTCGCGAGGTAGGCCGAGTCCTGGGCGACACCGCGGAGCGGGTTGGCCGGTGCGGCCACGGTGTAGCCGTTCCTCTGGAGCCGTTCCACGACGCCGTTCCAACTCGACGCGTCGGCGAAGGCGCCGTGTACGAGCACGATGGTGGGTTTCGCCCGGCCGGGATCACCGCTCGGACCACCGGCCCGCGCGGTGACGGGTGCCAGGGCGGAGGTGGCGCCCGCCAGGGCCAGCAGGGCCGCGCCGCAGCGGGCGACGTACACGATGCGGCGGGGCTCACGGGATATGCGCATGCCGGTCCTTCGGTGCGAGGGCGTCGGGCACGCCCGGGATTCCAGCGTCGAGGACCCTCGCCGCCGTGTCCCCGCGCACGGGCTGTCCGGGTGAACGAGCCGGTGGCCGGCGCGGCCGGGCGGAGCCGTTCGCCGGCCCGAGGGGCACCCGGTGGTGACGGGCTCCCTTGCCGGGCGCTGCCGCCGCCGCGTCGTCGCCGCGTCGTGGAAGGCGCAGGAGTGGGTGTTGGACGCGGAGCCTCTTAACGGTGGAGCCGGCGGAGCCGGTGGCGCAGGTCGCGAGGGTGGCGCCGAATGCGCGGGCGAGGCGCGGGCGATGGGGTGGTTCGGGGTGCCGGTGCCGGTGGGGCCGCCGACGGAGACCGGGTGGGATCCGGGCTGGAAGGCGCAGCCAGGCGCAGGGAATAGGTGGAGGCGGGGTCTCGTTCTGCGGGTATAGTTGAATCGTAAACAACCTGGAGGGTGAGCGAGCATGCAGTTCGGGATCTTCACGGTCGGCGACGTCACGCCGGACCCCACCACGGGGCGGACGCCGAGCGAGCGGGAGCGCATCAAGGCGATCGTCGCGATCGCCCAGAAGGCCGAGGAGGTCGGCCTGGACGTCTTCGCGACCGGTGAGCACCACAACCCGCCGTTCGTGCCGTCGTCGCCGACCACCATGCTCGGCTACGTCGCCGCGCGGACGGACAAGCTCATCCTCTCCACCTCCACCACCCTCATCACCACCAACGACCCGGTGAAGATCGCCGAGGACTTCGCGATGCTCCAGCACCTGGCCGACGGCCGGGTGGACCTGATGATGGGCCGCGGCAACACCGGGCCGGTCTATCCCTGGTTCGGGCAGGACATCCGGGAGGGCATCAACCTCGCCGTCGAGAACTACGCCCTGCTGCGCCGGCTGTGGCGCGAGGACGTCGTCGACTGGGAGGGCAAGTTCCGCACGCCGCTGCAGGGCTTCACCTCCACCCCGCGGCCGATGGACGACGTGCCGCCGTTCGTCTGGCACGGCTCGATCCGCTCGCCCGAGATAGCCGAGCAGGCCGCCTACTACGGCGACGGCTTCTTCCACAACAACATCTTCTGGCCCGCCGACCACACCAAGCGGATGGTCGAGTTCTACCGGAAGCGGTTCGCCCACTACGGCCACGGCACGCCCGAGCAGGCGATCGTCGGCCTCGGCGGCCAGGTGTTCATGCGGAAGAACTCGCAGGACGCGGTGCGTGAGTTCCGGCCGTACTTCGACAACGCGCCGGTCTACGGCCACGGGCCCTCCCTGGAGGACTTCACCGAGCAGACCCCGCTGACGGTGGGCTCGCCGCAGCAGGTGATCGAGAAGACGCTGAAGTTCCGCGAGTACGCGGGCGACTACCAGCGTCAGCTGTTCCTGATGGACCACGCGGGGCTGCCGCTGAAGACGGTCCTGGAGCAGCTCGACATGCTCGGCGAGGAGGTCGTCCCGGTCCTGCGCAAGGAGTTCGCGAACGGCCGGCCGGCGAACGTGCCGGAGGCGCCGACGCACGCGTCGCTGCTCGCCGCCGCCACTGCGGAGAAGTCCGCGGAGGCCGCGGAGAAGGCTGTGGAGAAGAAGGAGGCCGAGGTATGAAGCTCGTCGTCGTCTCGGCGGGGCTGAGCGTGCCGTCGTCCACGCGGCTGCTGGCGGACCGGCTGGCAGCGGCCGTGGGCCGGCAGGCCCGGGTCGAGCTCGAGGTGGTGGAGCTGCGCGACCTCGCGGTCGAGATCGCGCACAACTTCACGAACGGGTTCCCCGGGCGCAGGCTCGCGGCGGCCCAGGAGGCGGTGACCGAGGCGGACGGCCTGATCGTGGTCACGCCGGTGTTCACGGCCTCCTACAGCGGCCTGTTCAAGTCGTTCTTCGACGTGCTCGACAAGGACGCGCTGGCGGGCAAGCCGGTGCTGATCGCGGCGACCGGCGGTACGGCACGGCACTCGCTGGTGCTGGAGCACGCGCTGCGGCCGCTGTTCGCGTACCTGCGGGCGGTGGTCGTGCCGACAGCGGTGTACGCGGCGTCGGAGGACTGGGGCGCGGAGGGTCTGGAGAGCCGCGTCGAGCGGGCGGCGGGGGAGCTGGCGGCGCTGATGACGGGGCTGACCGCGGCCGGCCGCGACAAGCCGGAGGAGTTGCCGGTGGTTCCCTTCGCGGAGCAACTGGCGAGGCTGGGCGCGAGCTGAGGTGGGCCGGGGCCGGGGGTGGGGACGCTTACCGGCGCTGGCAGGGTGCTTCCCCCAGCCTTCGGCCGGGGGACCCCCAGCGCCCACCCTCCCCCACGCTCGGCTTCGCTCGCGCGGGGGGACCCCCATCGCCCTGCGGCACGACTGCCCGCGGCTATTCGGCGCCCCGCAAGGGGCGCGGGGCTGGGTCGATGTGCGGCTCCGCCGCGTGGGCGCGGCCAGCCGCCACTGGCCCGCACCCGACACTCGTCCTCAACGCCCCCGCAACTCCCCACTCGCCACCCCGAGATGCAGTGCATCGCCCCCGGCATCCCCACCCGTCGCCCATGATCCTGCCCCCCTCCGGGTTGCCTCTGTGACGGTGAGAGGCAGGTAAAAAGGGTGATCGTAGGCCCGCTCACCACGCCAGAACCGCCGGAGGCCTTGGCAGACTGGGGAGGTGCCCCAGACTGTGCTGCTCGCCGAAGACGACCGCGCCATCCGCCATGCCCTGGAGCGGGCCCTCACCCTGGAGGGTTATGAGGTGACGGCGGTCGCGGACGGTGTGGAAGCACTGGCGCACGCCCACCGCACCAGCCCCGACGTCCTCCTCCTCGACGTGATGATGCCCGGCATCGACGGCCTCCAGGTCTGTCGCGTGCTGCGTGCGGAGGGGGACCGCACCCCGATCCTCATGCTGACCGCGCTGGTGGAGACCGCCGACCGGATCGCGGGCCTGGACGCCGGCGCCGACGACTACGTCGTCAAGCCCTTCGACGTCGAAGAGGTCTTCGCCCGGCTGCGGGCGCTGCTGCGCCGTACCCTGCCCGTGACCACCGGCACCGGCGGCGGCACCGTCACCGGCGCCGGCGCTGCCACGGCGGCCGAGTCCGGCCGGGAGCCGCTGGTCTCCGACCGGCAGGTCGAGGCGGCCGGTCTGCGGATGGACCTCCAGGCCCGCCGGGCCTGGCGCGGCAAGCGCGAGCTGGAGCTGACCCGCACCGAGTTCGAACTGCTGGAACTGCTCGCGCGCAACGCCGGCATCGTCCTCGACCACTCCACGATCTACGACCGCATCTGGGGCTACGACTTCGGCCCCGGGTCCAAGAACCTCGCCGTCTACGTCGGCTACCTGCGCCGCAAGCTCGACGAGCCCGGCGCCCCGCAGCTGATTCACACCGTCCGGGGCGTGGGTTACGTGCTGCGGGAGGACTGAGTGGGCCCTCTCCAGCGGCTGGAGCGGCTCACCCGGGTCCTGGTCCGGCGCCGGCCGGGCCTGCTCTCCCTGCGCACCACCTTCGTCGTCTCCTTCGCGGCGGTCACGGCCGCGGTCACGGTCGTCGTCGGCATCCTGTCGTACAACGCGGCCGCCCGGCTGGTCCGCGTCGACCAGCAGTCGGTGTTCACGCAGGTCGTCTCCGACGTCCAGGACGAGGTCAAGACGCACAGGATGGTGCCGGAGGACTTCTCCTCCTCCCAGCCCGGCCATGATCTGGTCCGGCCCGCGCGCACCGACGTCCAGGTGCTCGGCGCGCGGGGTGAGATCGTCGACCGCGGCAGCCCGGTGCTGCCCGTCACCGCGGCGGACCGGGCGGCCGCCACCGCCGCGCAGGCCGGGAAGACGGTCCAGCACAAGGACGTCCAGGCCGGCGAGGACCTGTTCCGGATCGCCACGGTCGCGCTCGGCGGCGGCCGGGGCGCGGTGCAGGTGGCCCAGGAGTTCAGCGACACCGAGGACCTGCTGCAGGCGCTCCAGCAGCGGACGCTGCTGCTGATGGCGGCCGTGGTGGTGGCCGCCGGGCTGTTCGGCTGGTGGCTGGCGAGGCGCATCACCCGCCGGCTGGTGATCCTGACGTCGGCGGCGGAGGACGTGGCCCGCACCCGGCAGCTCGGCATCCAGGTCCCGGTGACCGGACTGGACGAGGTGGGCCGGCTGGGCCGCGCCTTCGACCGGATGCTCGGCCGGCTCGCGCAGTCGGAGGAGGACCAGCGGCGCCTGGTCCAGGACGCGGGCCACGAGCTGCGTACCCCGCTGACCTCGCTGCGTACGAACATCTCCCTGCTCCGCCGGATCGACGAACTCCCGCCCGCGACCCGTGACGAACTCGTCGCCGACCTCGGCCAGGAGGCGCGCGAGCTGACCGACCTGGTCAACGAGCTGGTCGACCTGGCGGCCGGGCAGTCCGACAACGAGCCGCCGCAGCGGGTGGATCTGGCCGACATCGCGGAGGACGTGGCCGGGCTGGCCCGGCGCCGTACCGGCCGCGAGATCGTCCTGCGCGTCGCCGGTGACACGACGACCGACGGCCGGCCCGGCATGCTCCAGCGGGCCATCTCCAACCTCGTCGAGAACGCGGCCAAGTTCGACCGGGACGGCAAGGCGCCCATCGAGATCAGCGTCACCGGCCCCGCCCGGCCGGGCACGGTCCGCGTCGAGGTCCTCGACCGCGGCTCCGGCATCGCGGAGGGCGACCTGATCCGTATCTTCGACCGCTTCTACCGAGCCGCCGACGCCCGCTCCCTGCCCGGCTCCGGCCTCGGCCTCTCCATCGTCCGCGAGGTCGCCATGGCCCACGGCGGCGCCCCCTTCGCCTTCCGCCGGGAGGGCGGCGGCGCGGTGATCGGGTTCACGGTGGGCGGCGGGATCGTCGCCGGCGGAACCCGCGGCTGAATCGTGTGGCTGCGTGCCGCGTGACCGCGTGCCGCGTGCCGTGCGACCGCGTGAATGCATATGTGGCTGCGTGCTGCGTGAATGCGGGCTCCGTGCTGCGTGACGGCGTGCTGGGTGAATGCCTGCCGCGTCCTGCGTGCCCGCGTGCTCCGTGAATATGTCCTGCGTGACCGCCTGCCGCCTGCCCGCCTGCCTGCGTGCCTGCGTAACCACGTGCCCGCCTGCCCGCCTGCCTGCGTGACCACGTGCCCGCCTGCCTGCATGCATGCGTAACCACGTGCCCGCGCGCACCCCCCACCGCGCACCGAGCCGGGTGGTGACGTATCCCCGGTGGTGGGGTGATGATCGGGGCACCGGTGACTGCGGGGAGGAACTCATGCTGACCGATCAGGAGGCCGCGGCCCTCGGCTGCCTCGACGAGGCGGCCGTCGGCCGGATGCTGCTGGAGTTGATGGCGGTCCCGAGCATGACCGGCAGCGCCGCGGAGTCGGAGCTCCAGCACCTGCTGGCCGGCCGCCTGGAGCGGCTCGGACTGGACGTCGACCTGTGGTCCATGGACCTGCCGGCGCTGCTCGCCGACCCCGAGTTCCCGGGCATGGAGGTGGCGCGGGAGGAAGCGTGGGGGCTGGTCGGGCGGACGCCCGGGGGCGGCGACGGGCCGACGCTGATCCTCCAGGGGCACGTGGACGTCGTACCGCCGGGGGACCCGGCCGCCTGGCAGGGCGATCCGTTCGTGCCGAGGGTGACGGGCGACGTCGTGCACGGGCGCGGGGCGTGCGACATGAAGGCCGGGCTGGTGGCGCACCTGGCCGCGCTGGCCGCGATCCGGGCGGCCGGGGTGCGGCTGCGGGGGCGGCTGGCCCTGCACTTCGTGGTGGGGGAGGAGGACGGCGGGCTGGGAGCGTTCGGCACCCTGCGCAGGGGGTACGACGGTGACGCCTGCGTGATCACCGAGCCGACGGCGGGGACGCTGATCACGGCGAACGCGGGGGCGCTGACCTTCCGGCTCACGGTGCCGGGGAAGGCGGCGCACGCCAGCTCGCGGGACGCCGGGGTGAGCGCGATCGACGGCTACCTCGCGATCCACCGGGCACTGGCCGACCTGGAGCGGGACCGCAACCGCGACCCCGATCCCCTGATGGCCGAGTACCCGATCCCGTACGCCCTCTCGGTCGGCACCCTGCGCGCGGGCGACTGGGCGAGCAGTGTGCCGGACCTGCTGATCGCCGAGGGGCGGCTCGGGGTGCGGCTGGGCGAGGAACCGGCCGACGCGCGGGCCGAGGTGGAGCGGTGCGTGGCCGAGGTGTGCGCGGCCGATCCGTGGTTGCGGGAGCACCCGGCGACGGTGACCTGGCCGGGCGGGCAGTTCGCGAGCGGGCGGCTGAAGGAGGGGCATCCGCTGCGGGCGGTGGTGCGGGACGCGTGCGCGGACACCAACGGCTGGGCGTCCCGGCCCCGGGAGCGCGGGGCGCCCTACGGCAGCGACCTGCGGCTGTACACGGGGGCCGGGATCCCGACGCTCCAGTACGGGCCGGGGGACGTGCGGGTGGCGCACAGCGCGGAGGAGCGGGTGTCGGTGGCGGAGGTGGTGGCGGTGGCCCGGACCCTGGTGGTGACGGCCCTGCGGACGGTCGGCGCGGAGTAGGCGGGGCAGGCGGCTGAACCGTCGACAACCCGATCCTGACCCCCACCACGGCCCCGCCTCCAGGCCGGCCACACCTGTCCGCCCGCCCTGCGCCGGCGTGAGGGCGGCCGGGCGGTCCTCGGCGAGGGCGGGGCCGTGCCGTGCCCTTGGCCGACCACACCCTGGAGAAGTCGCTGCCGGGACAGGGCGAGCAGGACGTCAGGGGCGCCCTGGACCGCGCGGGCGGCGCCGGCCGCGGCCGAACTTCGCCCCCCCGCCCGTTCACATCCGGCCACGTCGCCGGCTCACCCGGCCTGGCGGCGGCGTGCTCGCCCCGCCCCGCACGACCGTGCCCGGCCCGGCCGAACTCGCACCGCACGACCGCCTGCTGAGGGGTGCGGGCACCGCGCGGGAGGCGTCCCGCCCGACCCTCCAGTACACAGGCACCCACATGTCCCCCACTGAAATGACGTGAACGGTTCACCTGTCCTCCACATTCGACGCGTCGCTGCGCAAGGAACCAGCCATTGACTCTGGGGCGCGGCACCCCGATTCGGAGCCGTGTGGGGAGTAACGCTTCGTAGAGGGGGGCACAGTGGTGTCCGCGCTCAGGGGTTCCGCCGGGGCGGAATCCGAAAGACCCGTGCCCAGGCGGCCGTCGCCCGCCCGGGGGCTCGGGGACCGGATCTTCCGGGTCCAGTTGACGGCCGCCGGCGTCATCGTTCTCGCCATCATGGCCGCCGTAGGGCTGTTCCTGCTGCTCCGGGCCGGGCAGGCGCTGCGCACCAGAGGGGTCTGGGGCTTCCTCACCACCGCCGACTGGCAGCCGGACGTGCACCGCTTCGGTATCGCGGCCGTGCTCACCGGCACCCTGTTCATCGCCGCCGTGGCCGTCACGATCAGCGTGCCGCTGGCCCTCGGGACCGCCCTGTTCATCTCGGACATCGCGCCGCGTCCGCTGCGCCGCACGCTCGTCTCCATGGTCGACCTGATGGCCGCCGTGCCGTCCGTGGTCTACGGCCTGTGGGGGCTCTTCTTCCTCCAGCAGCACGTGATCGGGCTGTCCCGGTGGCTGTCGGACTGGTTCGGATGGATCCCCTTCCTGCACGTCGACGGCACCCAGCCGGGCGAACCGCTCGCCTCCCAGAGCGTCTACACCGCCTCCACCTTCGTCGCCGGAATCGTCGTGGCCCTGATGGTCGCGCCGATCCAGTGCTCGGTGATGCGCGAGGTGTTCGCGCAGGCCCCGGCCGGTGAACGCGAGGGCGCCTACGCGCTCGGCGCCACCCGCTGGGGCATGATCCGCGCGGTCGTGCTGCCGTACGGCATGGGCGGGATCATCGGCGGCACCATGCTGGGCCTGGGCCGGGCCCTCGGCGAGACCATCGCGGTCTACCTGATCATCTCCCCGGTCTTCACCATCCAGCCGCACATCCTGCAGACCGGCTCGAACTCCGTCTCCTCCCTCATCGCCCTGCACTACGGCGATGCCTCCGCCTTCGGCATGTCGGCGCTGATGGCAGCGGGCCTGGCGCTGTTCCTGCTCACCCTGGCGGTCAACTTCACCGCCTCCTCGATCGTGGCGCGGTCACGGTCCGGCGCACAGAGCGAGGCGTGACGATGACCGTCGTAGACCTTGAGAAGGGCGCTCCACAGAACGCCCCGCAGAACGCCCCGCATGGTGCCCCCGGGAAAGCCGCCGAGGGCATTTCCGCGGACACCGACGCGGTCGCCGTGCTCCCCGACGTGCCGCGCCGGATCGGCGGGGTCACCCGCTCCGGTGTGCTGTCGGTGTTCGGCGCCGCCGCCTCCGGGCTGTGCGTCGCCGTCCTCCTCTTCGGCGAACTCGCGCCGTTCTCCGGGGCATTGGGCTTCTTCGTCACCGCGTACCTGGCTTTCCTCGGTATCTACGCGGTGTTGACAGGACTTGAGGAGAACGGACAGGCGGTACGGGACCGGGTGATGACCGTCGTCCTGTGGTCCGCGGGCGGGCTGATGTTCGCCGCGCTCACCATGGTCCTGGGCTTCACCGCGTGGCGCGGCCGGGAGGCCCTGCCGCACGCCAACTTCTTCACCCAGGACATGCAGGCGGCGGGCCCGCTCGACCCGCTGACCCACGGCGGCATCGCACACGCCATGCTCGGCACGATCATCATGATCGCCATCGCGCTGGCGATCACGGTGCCGCTGGGTCTGGCCTGCGCGGTGTACCTCAACCAGATACCCGGCCGCTTCTCCCGGTTCGTCCGTACGATCGTCGAGGCGATGACCGCGCTGCCGTCCATCGTGGCCGGCCTGATGGTGTACGCCGTCTGGATCCTCAACCTCGGCATGCAGAAGTCGGGTCTGGCGGCCGGCTTCGCGATCAGTGTGATGATGCTGCCGATCGTGATCCGCGCGGCGGACGTCGTGCTGCGCCTGGTCCCCGGAACCCTCACGGAGGCGTCCGAGGCGCTCGGCGCGCCGCGCTGGCGGACGGTGTGGCACGTGGTCCTCCCCACCGCCCGCTCCGGCCTCGCCACCGCCGTCATCCTCGGCACCGCCCGCGGCATCGGCGAGACCTCCCCGGTCCTGCTCACGGCGGGCTTCACGGCGGCGCTCAACGCCGACCCGACGAGCGGCCCGATGGTCTCCCTCCCGCTGGCCGTCTTCAACTTCGTCAAGTCCCCCGAGCCCACGATGATCGCCCGTGGCTTCGGCGCGGCGGCGGTCCTGATGGCGCTGGTCCTGGTCCTCTTCGTGATCGCCCGGGTGATCGGCGGCCGCGGCCCCGGCCACCAGAACAAGCGCCAGGCGAGAAGAGCGGCGCGGGCGTCCCGCCGGGACGCGACGAGGTTCGCCGAACTGCACACGCCGGGGCTGAAGCTGTTCGAGACCGGTTCCGACGAGAACGGTGAACAGGCCGATCCGCCGGGGAGCGCGGAGAACCACGAGAACCCCGGTGACGACAGCCGGCCCAGGGGCGCGGGGAACGGCGCGCCCAGCCACCACGCACCCGCAGCCGACGACGGCGAACCGACACCCCCGAACGGCTCACCCGCCGACGGTGGAACCCGTGCGGGTGGGAACACCGATGCCGCAACAGGAGACAGTCACTGATGTCCAGCCAAGTCATCAACGCCCTTCGACGGCTGGGCATCCTGGCCGCACTGATGGGCATCCTCGGCACCGTCGCCGGCACCCCGGCCGTCGCCGACTCGTACACCCCCATCGCCGGCGCCGGCTCCACCTGGGCCGAGAACGCGGTCGACGAATGGCGCCGGGCCGTCAACCAGTACGGCATGCGCATCAGCTACGCCGGCGCCGGCTCCTCCGACGGCCGCCGCCAGTTCCTCTCCGGCACCGTCGACTTCGCCGTCTCCGACATCCCGTTCCAGACGCACCCCACCGACGGCAGCGCGGCCGAACGCCCCGCGTCCGGCTCCTACGCCTACATGCCGATCGTGGCCGGCGGCACGGTGTTCATGTACCACCTCACCGTCAACGGCAAGCGGGTCACCAACCTCCGTCTCTCCGGCGACGTGGTCACCAAGATCTTCACCGGGGCCGTCAAGACCTGGGACGACCCGGTCATCAAGGCCGACAACCCGGGGCTGCAGCTCCCCCACCGCACCATCGTCCCCGTCGTCCGCTCCGACGGCTCCGGCTCCACCGCCCAGTTCACGCTGTGGATGGCGAACCAGCACCGGTCGCTGTGGAACGCCTACTGCGCCAAGGTCGGCCGCTCGGGAGCGTGCGGGCAGACGTCGTACTACCCGACCGTCTCCGGCATGATCGCCCAGTCCGGTGACCTCGGTGTCGCCGGGTACGTCGCCCAGAACTACGGCGAGGGCGCGATCGGGTACGTCAACTACTCGTACGCGCTCAACGCGCACTACCCGGTCGCCAAGGTCCTGAACCACGCGGGCTACTACACCGAGCCCACCCCGCAGAACGTGGCGGTCTCGCTGCTCAAGGCGAAGATCAACACGAACAGGAGCTCGGCGGACTACCTCACCCAGCAGCTCGACGGCGTCTACAACGACAGCGACAAGCGCAACTACCCGCTGTCCAGCTACTCGTACATGATCCTGCCGCTGAAGGTGCAGGGCACGTTCACCGCGGCCAAGGGCAAGACGCTCGGCGCGTTCTCGTACTACTTCATGTGCCAGGGCCAGCAACAGGCGCCGAAGCTCGGCTACTCGCCGCTTCCGATCAACCTGGTGCAGGCCGGCTTCGAACAGATCCGCCGGATCCCGGGCGTGCGGGCGCAGAACATCAACATCAAGAACTGCAACAACCCGACGTTCACCGCCAGCGGTCAGAACAAGCTCGCGCAGACCGCGCCGTACCCGGCCGCCTGTGACAAGAAGGGCGCGGCGCCCTGCACCGGCGGCAGCGGCGGCGCCAAGTCGGGCTCGGGCAGCGGAAGCGGCGGCGGCTCCGGCACCGGCGGCACCTCGGGCGGCACCGGCGGCACGGACGCCTCGACCGGCGGCACCGGCGGCACCGGCGGTACCGGCGGCAGCGCCCAGCCCTCCGTCGACCCCGACACCGGCCAGACCATCAGCCCCGGCGGCGGAACGGGCACCGGCACCAGCGCCGGTGGCACCGGTACGGCCGCCGACGGCACCGTCGCCCTCGCCCAGCCCGTCGCCGTGGCCACCGCGCACGGCTGGACCGGCACCCAGACGCTGATGCTGCTGGCCGCGGTCCTGGTCTTCGGCCTGCTCCTGCTGCCGTCGGTGGTCTCCCGCCTGGTCGGCAGCAGGTCGGGCGGTAACAGCACCACCCGCTCGGACGAGGGGAGCTCGCGATGAGACGCACCCGGATACGCAACACGCTGATCCGCCTGCTCGCCGGCGCCACCGTCGGCGCGCTCGCCGGACTCGCGGTCGCCCAGACCGCTCCCACGGCCGCCGCGGCCACCGGCTCCACCGTGACCGTCTCCGGGCGCGGCGAGTTCAAGGACATGAAGTTCACGGTCTCCCAGACCAGGAACCTCACCAGCCAGGCCGTCACGGTCAGCTGGACCGGCGGCACCCCGACCAGGTTCGCGGGCACCCAGTTCAACACCGACTTCGTCCAGATCATGCAGTGCTGGGGCGACGACGACGGTACGGTCCCGTCCAACCCGGGCCCGGCGCGCACCCAGTGCCAGTACGGCGCCTCCCCGACCACCGACCGGGGCAGCTGGCCGGGCAACGCCTACGACGACACCCGCCAGGTCTTCTACAGCGCCGCCCCGACCAACTACGGCCAGGACAACCGGTACGGGGCGGCCAACCCGAACGCGCCGGGCGAGGTCCCCTTCAAGTCGGTCGACGGCACCACCGTCACCACCAACACCCAGAACAACCAGTTCTTCAACTACAACACCAGCAACGAGATCGATTTCGCCCGTACCAGCGCCAACGGCACCGGCCAGGAGTACTTCGAGGTCCAGACCGCCAACGAGGCGCCCCACCTCGGCTGCGGCGAGCCCGTCACCACCGGCGGCGTCGCCAAGCCCCGCTCGTGCTGGCTGGTGATCGTCCCGCAGGGCCACCTGGACCTGGACGGCAAGCCGTACGCGGACAAGAGCCAGGTCAACGCGGGCTCCCCGGTCTCCTCCACCAACTGGGCGAACCGGATCGCGGTCAAGCTGGACTTCAACAGTGTGGGCACCAACTGCGCCCTCGGTGCCGACGAACGTCCCACCACCGGCAGCGAGCTGGTGGCCGACGCGATGACCAGCTGGCAGGCCCGGCTGTGCTCGTCCGGCAAGGTCTACAGCTACACCGAGCTCGGCGAGCCCGACACCCGGTCCCGGCTCAGCAACGACGGCTCCTCCGGACTCGCCTTCACCACCCGCGCGCTGGGGGCCGACGTGAGCTCGGCCGCGCCCTCGGACACCACGACGTACGCGCCGGTCGCGCTCTCCGGAGCCGTGATCGCCTTCACGATCGAGCGCAGACCGAAGGCCGACGCACCGGAATCGATCAACAAACTCACCGGCACCAAGGTCCAGTCGATCAGGCTGACCCCCCGCCTGGTCGCCAAGCTGCTCACCGAGTCCTACCGCAGCTCGCCCTGGGGAGCCGTGATCAGCGGTACCGCCGCCAAGGGCTACGGCTGGGCGAGGAACAACCCGGCGGGCCTGGCGAGCGACCCCGAGTTCATCGCGCTCAACCCGGAGTTCGCGTACTTCTCGGTCTCCGAGACGCCGTCCACCGACACCGACCTGATGACCTCCCTCGGCCACACGGACACCGCCCGCGCGCTGTGGCAGTGGATCAACTCCGACAAGGATGCCCGGCAGTTCCTCGCAGGCGTCCCCGACGACGACGGGATGCGGGTCAACCCGTACTACAGCACCAACGCCGACCTGAACCCCACCGGCCTCGCCTTCGACCCGTCGAACCTCGACGAGTACCCGAAGAGCGACCCGTGGTGCACGATCCCGCCCGGCAGCGGCGCCACGCTCAAGCAGTGCATGACCGACTTCCACCCGTATGTCGAGGACATGCACGCCGGCGCCCTGCACGCCCGGCGTGCCGACACCCTGTGGAAGTCGAGCTGGGACTCGCTCGCCAGCCCGCCGGCCTTCAAGAGCACCGGCCCGCAGACGGTCGGTTCCCGCTTCGTCATCACGATCACGGACGCGGCCTCGGCGGCCCGCTACGGCCTGCAGACCGCCAGTCTCCGCAACGCCGCCGGCACGTTCGTGGCGCCGACCGCCGCCTCCCTGACCGCCGCCGCGAACAGCGCCGCCGGCAAGAACGTCGCCGAGATCACCCCGTCCGGCGCCACGGCGAAGAACGCCTACCCGCTGGCCCAGCTGGTCTACGCGGCCGTCCGGCCGGCCAAGATCAAGTCCGCCGCCCGCCAGGACTACGCGGCCCTGCTGCAGTACGCGGCCGGCACCGGGCAGGTCAGCGGCGCCGACCCGGGCCGCCTGCCGGCCGGTTACGCGCCGCTGTCCGAGAAGCTCCGTGCCCAGACCCTCAAGGCGGTCCAGGCGCTGCTGCACTACAGCGGGCCGACCGCGGGCGGTTCCGGCGGCCCGGCCGACGGCGGCGGCACCGGCACCTCGGGCGGCGGCCCCTCCGGCACCACCGGGACCGACGGCGGGACGACCGGCGGCGCCGGTACGGGCGGCGCCGGAGGCGCCGGCGCGAGCGCCTCGCCCAGCGCGTCGGCGTCGTTCGACGGCGGCAAGGCGCTGCAGACCACCGCGGCCGGCAACACCCCGGCCGACCCGGCCAACCCGCTGCGGTACGCCGTCCCGGTCGGGGCCGCGCTCGGTGCGGTCGCCGGGGCCGGTGCGCCCTTCGCGGGCGGCAACCGGCTGCGGCTGCCGCTGCGCCTCCCGCTGCCCGGCGGGCGGAGCGTGACCGTCGTACCCGAACTGCCGGAGCTGTCGCGCCGACTGCGGCGACTGCTCCCGTAACCCCGAGCGCCCCCGGCGCTCCCCACAGACCGGAGCACCACCCGGTGCTCCCGCAGACGGACGCCCGCCCCGAAAGGCAGTCGGGGCGGACGGCCGGTACCACCCTGCCAGATCCTCTGGCAACACCCAGCTAGCTAGCTCTCGTCAGGAGACTTTCGATGCGCAATCTGCGCTCTTCGGCGGCGTTCGTCGCCGCGGCCGTGGTGGCCGGCGGCCTCGCCCTCGCCACCCCGGCGGTCGCCGACCCGGACGCCGGTGCCTTCCGCCAGCTGGTCGGCGTCGGCTCGGACACCACCCAGGACGTCCTCAACGCCCTCGCCGGCGACACCGTCAACGGCATCAGCTACGCCACCACCGCCGTGAAGGCGACGTCCGGTGCCCGCATCGCCTCCTACGACGCGATCGAGCCCGGCACCGGCTCCACGGCGTCGAAGATCACCACCCGTACCGGCGGCCCCTCCTTCGCTCGCCCGAACGGCTCCGGCGCCGGCCGCAAGGCACTGACGAAGTCGCTGACCGGCGAGTCCTGGCCGGACGGCACCGGCGTCGCCATCAAGAACCAGGTCGACTTCGGCCGCTCCTCCGGCGCCCCCTCCGGCTTCGGCAGCGCGCTCACCTTCATCCCCATGGCGCGGGACGCCGTCGGCGTGGCGGTGCGCGGCTCGGGGCTGGACACGCTGACGGTGACGCAGCTGCACGACATCTACAACGGCCGGCTCACCACGGTGAACGGCCAGACCGTGCACCCGAAGATCCCGCAGCTGAACTCGGGCACCCGCAACTTCTTCCTCAACGCGATCGGCCTGAAGGACGACCAGCTCGCCTCGAGCGTCCAGGTCGTCCAGGAGAACCAGGGCAACGCCGCGCTCACCGAGGACGGCGCCGTCGCCCCGTTCTCGGTCGGCAGCTGGATCGCCCAGAACAACGGCGTCTCCCCCGACTACACCAAGACCTCCGTGGCCAACGGCGGTCACCTGGCCTCGATCCAGTTCGACGGCGACGCCGGTCCCACCAGCCCGGTGACGACGGTCAACGGCAAGCTCAAGCCGGTCACCGACTACTACGAGAACGCCACCTTCGGCCGCGACGTCTACAACGTCGTCCCGACCCGCGAAGTCGACACCACCAGCATCTTCTTCGACCAGGACCTGTACGACATCTTCGTCACCAGCGGCAGCCACACCGCCGCCCTGGCCTCCGACGACTCCGAGAAGGTCATCGCCTCCTTCGGCTTCGTCAACGAGCCCTACAACGGCTTCATCAACCTCACCAACAAGCACGTCAAGCAGGGTGGCCTGGAGGGCTCGGGCATCGACACGAGCGTGCCCGCCGCGCCCACCCTGAAGACCACCGTGGGCGACGCGAGCCTGAAGCTGAGCTGGACCCCGAGCAGCATCGTCCCGGCCCTGCCGGTCACCGACTACCGCGTCACGCTGAAGGGCGCGGACGGCGCCGTCGTCGCCACCAAGGACCTCGCGGCCTCCGCCACGTCGTACTCCTTCGCCGGCCTGGCCAACGGCACCTACACCGCCACGGTCACCGCCAACAACCTCAGCGGCGCGAGCCCGGAGGCCACCTCGACCGGCGCGGTCAAGTACACCAGCAAGACGACCGCCACCGCCGCCACCACCGCCTACGGCAAGACCCCCAAGGTCGCCGTCACCGTCGCCGGCTCGCACGGCGTCACGGCGTCCGGCAAGGTCACGGTGAAGGAGGGCTCCACCACCCTCGGCACCGGCACCCTGGACGCGTCCGGCAAGGTCACCATCGGCCTGTCGAACCACCTCAAGGTCGCCACGCACTCCCTGTCGGTCTCCTACGCGGGCAGCGCCGGCCTGAACGCGTCCGCGACCACCGTCTCCCTGAAGATCACCAAGGCCACGGCGTCGGTCGCCACCTCCGCCCCGGCCACGGTGAGCCACACCGTCAAGGCCAAGGTCACCGTCAAGGTCACCGCGACCGGCACCACCCCGACCGGCACCGTCCGCATCTACGAGGGCTCCAAGGTCATCGCGACCGGCACCCTGAGCAGCGGCAAGGTCACCATCACCCTGCCGAAGCTGGCCAAGGGCAAGCACACCCTGCACGCCTTCTACGCCGGTTCCTCGACCGTGAACTCGAAGACCGGCGCCAACTTCACCATCAAGTCCACCTGATCGGCTGACGGGCCCGCCGGGAGCCTCACGGCTCCCGGCGGCCCTCACTCATTCTTCGAAGGAGGCGGGCCGCCATGACCGTCGCCGTACCGACATCCAGAGCTCTGGCTCCGGCCGTGCCCCGCAGGCCCGTCCGCAGCCTCACCTTCGTCCGCCACCTCTCACGCGGCGGACTGCTCAGCCTCGCCGCCCTGCTGCTCGGCATCACCGCCCAGTTGCTGGTGTTCAGCGGCGCCCAGGAAAACTCCGCGCAGCACGCCGACTTCGACCAGCTGCGTGAGCAACTCGCCCTCGGCACCGCCCCGGTGGCGCAGACCGGGCAGGACGGCAAGCTGCTGGCGCCCGGCACCCCGGTCGCGATCGTCGACGTACCGAAGCTGGGCCTGAGCCAGGTCGTCCTGGAGGGCACCGACTCGTCCGTGACGACGGACGGCCCCGGTCACCGCCGGGACACCCCGATGCCCGGCCAGGCCGGCACCAGCGTGCTGATGGGCCGGGCGGCGGCGTACGGCGGCCCGTTCGGCAGGCTCTCCCAGCTCGCCACCGGTGACACGTTCACCGTCACCACCGGCCAGGGCAAGGCGAAGTTCCAGGTCATCGACGTACGGCGGGCCGGTGACCCGGCGCCGACGGCGCTGGCCGCCGGCAAGAGCCGGCTGGTCCTCATCACCGCCACCGGTGCGAAGTACATGCCCTCCGGGATCCTGCGCGTCGACGCCGACCTGGTCTCCGCGCCGTTCCAGACCCCGTCGGCCATGATCCGGGCCGGCACCCTGCCGAGCTCCGAGGAGCCGCTGGCCCGCCCCTCCGGGGTGCCGTGGCCGCTGGTGATGTGGCTGCAGGCGCTGCTCCTGTGCGCCGTGGCCGCCGTCTGGACCTGGCACCGCTGGGGCCGCCACCAGACGTGGATCGTCTTCGCCCCGGTCGTCGCGGTGCTCGGCCTCCAGGTCGCGACGCGGACCACCGAACTGCTGCCGAACCTGCTGTGACCGAGGGATTGAGATGACCGAGACCGTTGCGACGACCGAGACCGCTGAGATGACCGAGACCGCTCAGATGACCGACACCACCCCGACGGCCGACACCGCGGTACTGCCCGCCGTCGTGGTGGACGGGCCCGCCCCCGCCACGCTCGAAGCCCGCGCCGTCTCCGCCTGGTTCGGCTCCCACCAGGTGCTCAGCCAGGTGTCGCTGACCATGCCCGCGGGTGAGGTGACCGCGCTGATCGGCCCGTCCGGCTGCGGCAAGTCGACGTTCCTGCGCACCCTCAACCGGATGCACGAGCTGATCCCCTCGGCTCAGTTCGGCGGCGAGGTGCTCTTCGAGGGCGAGGACATCTACGACCCGTCCTGGCGGCTGACCGACGCCCGCCGCAGGATCGGCATGGTCTTCCAGAAGCCGAACCCGTTCCCGGCGATGTCGATCTACGACAACGTGGTGGCGGGCCTGAAGCTGACCGGCACGAAGGCGGGCCGCCGGGAGAGGGACCTGCTGGTCGAGGAGTCGCTGACCCGCGCCGGCCTGTGGAAGGAGGTCCGCGACCGGCTGCGCCAGCCCGGCGGCGCCCTGTCCGGCGGCCAGCAGCAGCGGCTGTGCATCGCGCGGGCCCTGGCGGTCCGCCCCCGGGTGCTGCTCATGGACGAGCCGTGCTCGGCCCTGGACCCCACCTCCACCCGCCGGGTCGAGGAGACCATCCAGGACCTGGCCGGCCAGGTCACGATCGTCATCGTCACCCACAACATGCAGCAGGCCCACCGCGTCTCCCAGCAGTGCGCCTTCTTCCTGGCCGAACAGGGCACCCCGGGCGGCATCGTCGAACACGGCGCCACGGAGGACGTCTTCAACTCCCCGCAGGACCAGCGCACCGCGGACTACGTGGCGGGCCGGTTCGGCTGAGCCCGGCCACGGGGTGGGCGTGGCACGGCGACACGGTGACGACCGGTCCGTGCCGTGATCCCGGCGCACGCCGTCGTCGGCTGCGGGTGCGTCGGGGCTGGTCGCGCAGTTCCCCGCGCCCCTTCGGGGCGCTCCTCGACCGGCAGCTGAACAGCGCCCCGCAAGGGGCGCGGGGAACGGCGCGACCAGCCACAGCGGCGCCGCACCCGTGGACGCCGTCGTCACCTGTGCGGCCCACGGCGGAGGCCGCCGAACACAGCGGCACGCCGATGCCCCCGCTGACGCGAACACGCGCGACCTTAGGCTTTCCGGACCCTACGTATTGTAGGTTCCCCATCGGCCACGGCGGTTCGTCAGCTCACGGGGGTACGCATGCAGGGCACGGACGCACACGAGGCGCGGCGCAGCCTCGCCCCCACGGTGGCGGTGCTGGTGGCGAGCCTGCTGGTCGCGGCGGTGGGTGTGTACGAGCTGTCCGGCTTCGGTCTGCACAGCCTCGACCGGCGCCCGCACCTGTTCAGCGACGGGCTGGCGACCGGCGGGGTGATTGTCGCGGTGGTGGCGGCCGGGGCGGCGATCGGCAACCTGGCGTGGATGCTGGCGGCCCGGCGGCGGGCGGAGCGGGAGCACCCGTAGACCTGTGGGGGACGGTCTCCGTAAGAGACAGCACGCCCTTTCACACCGTATTCCGTACGACGGTGGATCACTCCCCCGTCTCCTCCAGCTACCCTACGGAATGTAGGGTCAGCCCTCCGCTTATCCGCTCCCCGTCCCCAAGGTGACCGGTCCCCATGCCCGCACAGCCCCCGACCCTGATCCCGCGGCGCGTGTCCGCCGCCCTCCGTACCTCCGCCGGCGCCTCCGGCGGCGCGCTGCGCAGGCGGGCCGCAGACTTCACCGTCTGGTACCTGCGCGTGATCGCCGTACTGAACATAGCGGCGGTGATGTCGCTCCCCTTCCGCCAGGAGGTCGACGAACACAACAACGGCCGCCTCACCCTGCACCTGCACCGGCAGCACGCGCACCACTCCGGCCAGTTCTTCACGCCGTACCTGGCCACGGCGGGCCTGGTCTCGGCCGCCCTCGCCATCTTCTTCGTCCTGGTGATGCGCCGCCGCAAGCGCGCGGCCTGGGTGGTCAACCTGCTCCTGTCCGCCCCGCTCTTCGCCCTCTACGTCCTCGCCCTCACCCAGCACGAGTACCGTGCCCACGCCTTCAACTGGGTCTCCGCCGCCGTGACCGGCCTCTTCGTGGCCGCGCTGCTGGTCAGCCGCCGTGAGTTCAACGCGGTCGGCGACCCGTCGAACCCGAAGACGGCGCTGGCGGTGGGGGCCGGCGGCGTCCTGGTCACCGGCGGCCTGGGCACCCTCCTCGTGCACGCCACGAACAAGCTGCCCGGCGCCACCCTGCCCGACGAGATCGCCTACACCCTCCTGCGAGGCGTCAGCGTCGGCCCGCTCGCCGACCACGTCACCGCGGTCCACGCCCCGCGCTGGACCGACATCATCATCAACATCCTCCTGGCCGCCGCCTTCTGCCTCGTCCTCTACGCCGGTTTCCGCTCCCCGCGCGGCCGCCGCCTGCTCAGCGCGGAGGACGAGTCCCGGCTCCGCGGCCTGCTCGACAAGCACGGCACCCGCGACTCCCTCGGCTACTTCGCCCTGCGCCGGGACAAGATGGCGATCTTCTCGCCCACCGGGAAGTCGGCGGTCACCTACCGCGTCGTCGGCGGTGTCAGCCTCGCCTCCGGCGATCCGATCGGCGACCCGGAGGCATGGCCCGGCGCGATCGACGCGTGGCTGACGGAGGCACGGCGCCATGCCTGGACGCCGGCCGTGATGGGCGCGAGCGAGGAGGCCGGGACCGTCTACGGCCGCCACGGCCTGGACGCCCTGGAACTGGGCGACGAGGCGATCGTCGACATCGCCGACTTCACCCTCGAAGGCCGCGCGATGCGCGTCGTCCGCCAGGCCCACAACCGGGTCCGCCGCGCCGGCTACACGGTCCGCATCCGCCGCCACGAGGACATCCCGGCCGACGAGATGGCCATGCTCATGGAGAGGGCCGACCACTGGCGCGACGGCGCCACCGAACGCGGCTTCTCCATGGCCCTCGGCCGCCTCGGCGACCCGGCGGACGGCCGCTGCGTGATGCTGGAGTGCCGGGACGCGAACGACACCCCCCGCGCCCTCCTCAGCTTCGTCCCCTGGGGCGAGCACGGCCTCTCCCTGGACCTGATGCGCCGCGACCGCGACTCGGAGAACGGCCTGATGGAGTTCATGGTGGTGGAACTCCTGCTCCGGGCCGCCGAACTGAAGGTCGACCGCGTCTCCCTGAACTTCGCGATGTTCCGCTCGGTCTTCGAACGCGGCTCCCGCCTCGGCGCCGGCCCGGTCCTGCGCCTGTGGCACACCACCCTCACGTTCTTCTCCCGCTGGTGGCAGATCGAGTCCCTGTACCGCGCGAACGCCAAGTACCGCCCGGTGTGGGAGCCCCGCTACATCCTCTTCGCGAAGACCAGCGACCTCCCCCGCATCGGCCTGGCGAGCGCGCGGGCGGAGGGGTTCCTCACGGTGCCCTGGGGGTCATGACGGACGGGTCGCCACCCCGCAGCCGGCCCGGTGAGGAGACGGCTTGCGGGCCGGCGAGTTCGCGAACCCGGGCGTCTTGTGGCCGCCCTCCCGGCAGGGGCCAACGGGGGCACCTCGGCCCGGTACGGGGCTGTGAGGCGGGGGCGGCCGGGCGGTTCAGCAGCCCTCGGCGGCGGCGGCGGTTCAGCAGCCCGTGGCGGTCGGGACGAACTCCAGCCGGGCGTGGTCGTCCGCGGTCCGGGCGTCGCCGTAGTCCGAGCTGCTGACCTGGTACCAGACGTCGTCCCGCCGCTTGTCGCCGTTCACGTCGTCCAGCTCCACGCACCACTTCTCGGTGCGCACGGTCTTCCGGTAGGTCTCGGTGCCACTGCGAACCTTGGCGCAGGACCGGTACCGCTCGGTCGTGTACCAGGTACGGGTCGTGCGTCTGCCGCGGGTCCCGCTGCTGGAGGTGTGCCGGACCCGGTGCGTGCCGGTGGAGCACTTGCGGACCAGGCGGGGCCGGGTGGCCCGGGTGGTCTTCCTGGTGACGTGCCGGACGGTGTCCTTCAGTCCGCGGACGGTGTCGTCCCGGGCGGAGGAGGCGCCACCGGAGCTGCCGGTCCCGGTGCTCGTGTCGTCCTGTCCGTAGCTGACGCCGTTGTCGGCACCGTCCCCTTCACCGCCTCCGCCCCCGGAGCACGCACCGAGCGTGCCGATCAGAATCGCGATGGCTCCGCTCACCAGGAGTCGCTTCCCGAACATGTATCCCCACCCTGAGAACCGTGCCGATGACCGGCCGGTCATCGTTCGATCACCGTTCGGTGATCCCGCCGATTGTGCACGGGACCCCGGCGCGGGCGCGGGGCAGGCCAGGTATAGCGTCGCGCAGTGGACGAAGGAGGGTGAGCCCGATGGCCGAGCTGACCGTGGGCCGGCTGCTGACGTCGTGGCAGCTGGACGTGCCGGCGCTGCTGCTGGTGCTGGCCCTGGGCGGGCTGTACGGCTGGGGCGTGCGGCGCGTGCGCGGCGGGGGCGGGTCCTGGCCGGTGGGCCGGACCGCCGCCTTCGCGGTGCTGGGCCTGGGCGCGCTGGTCGTCGCGACGATGTCGGCTCTGGCCGTCTACGACCACGTGCTGTTCTGGCCCGCGGCCGTGCAGAACATCCTCCTTGACCTGGTGGCCCCGCTCGGCCTGGCCCTGGGCGACCCGCTGCGGCTGGCGGCGGAGGCGCTGCCGCGGGGCGCGGCCGCGAGGGTCCACCGTGCGATGACCGGCCGCCTGGTCCGCTTCCTGACCTTCCCCCTGGTCAGCACTGCGCTCGTCCTCGCCACCGAGCTGACGATCTACTTCACCCCGTACTTCGCCACCGCCCTGCGGGTGGGCTGGCTGCACGAGCTCATGTACCTGCACCTGCTGGCGGCGGGCTGCCTCTTCGTCGTACCGGTCCTGACCCGGGAGGAGACCCTGCCGGCCTGGTGCACCCATCCGGTGCGGGCGGCCCTGGTCTTCCTGGACGGCGTGATCGACGCGGTCCCCGGGGTCGTGGTGATGACCCACGGCACGCTGATCGCCGGTGCCTGGTATCTGCACCACCACCCGTCCTGGGCCCCCGACGTCCGGCAGGACCAGCAGATCGGCGGCGGCGCGATGCTGAGCATCGCCGAACTGGTCGCCCTGCCGTTCCTGCTGGCGATCCTGTTCCAGTGGGCGCGCGCGGAACGCGTCCAGACGGTGGCCCTCGACCGTCACCTGGACGAACAGCTGGCCCGGGTCTCCGCGCCCGCCCAGGCTTCCCCGGCCGCCACGTCCGCCACGGCTCCCGGCCCCGCCGCCGCCCCCTCCGCCGAGCGGGTCCGTCCCTGGTGGGAGACGGAGGAGAACGAGGTGGCCGCGAGGATCCGCCGCCAGCACGGCGAGAGGTGACGACCGGGACATCCGCGCGGGGCCACGGGGTCACGCGGTCGCGAGGGACACCTCGGTCGCCTTGATCAGCGCCACGACCGGCGCGCCGGCCGTCAGGCCGAGGTCGCCGACCGCGTCCCTGGTGATCGCCGCGGTGAGGTCCTGACCCCCGTCCACGGCCACCTTGACCGTGGCCATCGCACCGCCGGTGGCCACGTCGCTGACCGTGCCGGGCAACTGGTTGCGGATGGACACGCCCGGCAGGCGGCCGGTGGCGAGCGCGACCTCGGTGGACTTCACCATCGCCCGTACGGCCGACCCCTCGGCGAGCCCCAGCTCCCGGACCGCCTCCAGGGTGATCGCGGCGGTGAGCTCCTGGCCGCCGTCGAGCCGGACCCGCACGGTCGCCATCACCTCGCCCGGGGTGACGGCGGTGACGGTGCCGGGGATCTGGTTGCGGATGCTCAGGCTCATGACGGGCCGCCTCAGAGGAAGGGAGAGGGTGGTTTGGTGGAGTTTGTCACGACTCCGGTTCTCAAGTTAGCGGCTCCGGCTGCCGGATCGGCTCACCGGCGGAACCCCGTTGCCGGGGCGACCGGGGCTCACTAGGTTCACCCCATGGCGGATGACGAACCCACGCGGGCGGCGCGCCTGCGCGAAGCCCAGGACAAGGCCGCACTGCTGTTCGCGGAGGTGGAGAAGCGCGGGCTCGTCGCGGCCGGCGAGGGGGAGCGGGCGGTCAGCGACCGGATCCGGGACCTGGCGAACGAGATGTTCGGCACGACCCGGCACTGGCACAAGCGGGTCGTGCGCTCCGGGCCGAACACCGTCCTGCCGTACAAGGAGAACCCGCCGGACCGCGTGATCGGCACCGACGACATCGCGTTCGCCGACTTCGGGCCGATCTTCGAGGAGTACGAGGCCGACTTCGGCCGGACCTTCGTCCTCGGCGACGACCCGGTCAAGCACCGGCTCCGCGCCGACCTGCCCCGGGTGTTCGCCGCCGGCCGGCGGTTCTTCGAGGCCGACCCGGAGATCACGGGCGCCGCCCTGCACGCCGAGGTCGCCCGCCTAGCGGCCGTGGCCGGCTGGGAACTGGGCGGCTGGCACGCCGGGCACCTGGTCGGCGAGTTCCCGCACGAGACGATCGACGGCGCCGACGTCGAGTCGTACATCACGCCCGCCAACGGCACCCCGCTGCGCCGCACCGACAAGGCGGGCCGCACCTGCCACTGGATCCTGGAGGTCCATCTCCTCACGCCGCAGCGGCGGTTCGGCGGCTTCCACGAGGAACTCCTCACCCTCTGACCGCCCGGCGGCGGCCCGGGGGGCCAAGTCGCGCCGGGTGCAAGGCAGATGAGCCCGCGGAGTACGATCACGACGACAGCGGTCCCGCACCGTCTCTCACCGTCTCTCCCGGCGCGATGGAGTTGCCATGACGACCGACCCACAGCCGTCTCTGCCGCTGGACACCAGCAGGGCACACCCCGCGCGGGTCTACGACTGGCTGCTCGGCGGCAAGGACAACTACCCGGTCGACGAGGCCGTCGGTGAGAAGCTGCCGCCCGAGGCGCGGGACGCCGCCCGGCAGAACCGCCAGTTCATGCACCGGGCGGCCGCGTGGCTCGCCGAGCAGGGCATCGACCAGTTCCTGGACATCGGCACCGGCATCCCCACCGAGCCGAACCTCCACCAGATCGTGCAGAACCTGGTGCCGTCGGCCAAGGTCGTCTACACCGACAACGACCCGATCGTCCTCCGGCACGCCGAGGCGCTGCTGGTCAGCCGCCCGGAGGGAGCGACCGACTACATCCAGGCCGATGTGCGTGACCCGGAGGCGATCGTCCGGCACGCCCGGCACGTCCTGGACTTCGACCGCCCGGTCGCTCTCTCCCTCATCGCCCTGATGCACTTCATCAGCGACGAGCAGGGTGCCCACGGGATCGTCCGCGCCCTCGTCGACACCCTGCCGTCCGGCAGCTACCTGATCCTCTCGCACGCCGCGTCCGACCTGTTCCCGGAGCTCGTCGAACAGGTCGTCGCCGAGTACGCCAAGGGCGGCATCCGGCTCGCCTTCCGCACCCGCCCCGAGGTCGAGCGCTTCTTCGACGGCCTCGACCTGGTAGGCCCCGGCCTGGTCACGGCGACGGAGTGGTTCACCACCAGCCCGGCACCGGACCCGGAGGGCAGCGGCATCTACGCGGGCGTGGCCCGCGTCCGCTGAGCCGGGTCCGGGTTCGGGGCCGCGCCGCGGCCCGTTCTCACCTCAGGTGGCGGCCGAAGAACCCGTTCGTGTCGTCCAGCTCGAACCACGGGGTGCCGGTGTGCCCGCCGAGATTGGCGTGCAGTGTCTTCTCCTTGGTGCCGAAGGCGTCGAACAGGTCCAGGGCCCGCTGCCGTGGATTGCCCTCGTCGTCCCACTGCAGCAGGAGCAGCAGCGGGACGGTGACCTGCCGGGCCTCCTCGCGCTGGGCGCGGGGCACGTAGCCCCCGGCGAAGAGACCGGCGGCCGCGATGCGCGGCTCGGCCACCGCCAGCCGGATGCCGAGGGCCGTCCACCCCGAGTAGCCGACCGGGCCGCCGATCCCGGGCAGTGAGAGCAGGGCGTCCAGGGCGGTCCGCCATTCCGGGACCGCCTTCTCGACCAGCGGGCCGATGAAGGACTCGAAGATCTCGTCGACCGGCTCGCCGGCCCGCATCGCCCGGCGGAGGTCGGCGCGGGCCCGCTCGTCGCCCGCGGAACGGGGCCGGTCACCGCACCCGGCGGCGTCGATGGTGGCCACCGCGTAGCCGCACGCCGCGGTGCGCCGGGCCCGGGCCACCAGCCGGGGTTCCCTCCTGCGCAGGCCGTTGTTGTGGGCCATCAGGATCAGCGGGGCCGGTGCGGCGGATTCCGGCGTCCACAGGGTGCCGGGGATCTCGCCGAGGGTGAATTCGCGTTCGAGGACGCCGTCGTCGAGGCGCTGTTCGGAAGTGAAGTGCATGGTCGTGCCTTTCGGGATGCGCGTGAACGGCGCTCCCGGACGACCTATCGTCCGACCGCGACCCCGGAGGGGAGCACCCATGTCGATACTGCGTTCACGGGTACCACCTCCTCGTCTCTGGCACGGCCTCCGGAAAGGTAACAGTGGCCGCCCCGGCCCGCCAACGGGTTTTCGCCGCCACCGCCTGCGGGCACGGCCCGAGGACCGCGTCCGGGCCGCCCGCCCGACGGGCCTGCGGAGATCATCGTGGTTTCCTCGTCGGCGACGCCGGTGTCGGCGGCCACCCGGCTGCCTGCCGCCGACGCGGACGCGCGACGGGTCCTTCGACGAGGAAAGCCGGGCCGCCCTGGACACTGCCCTCAGGGGCGGGCGGCCGTCGCCGTCCGGTCGGTGACGGCGACGTCGCGTTCCTCGTCGCGACCGCCTTGATCTAGTGCTGCGACCGGAAAGGTTCACCGGCTCGCGACGCCCGGCACGGCACCTCGCCGCGTTGTCGCATCACCCGAGTACATCCAGTACGCGGGCGATGCTCCGCCTTGCGATGCACCGCACCGGACGCCGCGAGCTTTCCGGCAAACCTTCCCGGCCACAGCACTAGAGGTCGATGACGACCTTGCCGTGTACGTGCCGGCCGGCCTGGAGCTGGACCGCGCGGCGGATCTGCTCGACCGGGAAGCTCGCCGCGACAGGCACCCGGAGCCGGCCCGCCGCGACCAGGCGGGCGATCTCCTCCAGGGCGCCGGGCGCCGCGTTCGCGCCGTTGGCCGTCGGCACTCCGTCGACTTGCGCGGCGACGGTGCAGATGCGCGCGTCCGGGACGCCGAGTTCCCTTGCGGTGTGCGCTGTCTCCGTGCCGTGCAGGTCGACGGCGGCGGTGACACCGCCGGGAGCGAGGGCGCGGACCCGGTCGGCCAGGCCGTCGCCGTAGGCGACCGGCTCGGCCCCGAGATCGCGCAGGAAACCGGACGACGTCGCCGACCCCGTCCCGATCACGCGCGCTCCGGCGAGCCGGGCCAGCTGGACGGCGAACACCCCGACCCCGCCCGCCGCGCCGCCGATCAGCACGGTGTCGTCCGGGCCGGGGGCGACCACGCCGAGGGCGGCGGATGCCGTGCGGCCGGCGATCGCGAGGGTGGCGGCGGTGCGGTCGTCGACGCCGTCGGGGGTGTGATGGGCCTCGTTCGCCGCGGTCCCCGCGGCCGGGTCGATCACCACGAAGGCGGCGACCGCGCGGGACAGGGCGGCCCCGAAGACCCGGTCGCCAGGTGCGAAGCCGGTGACCCCGTCACCGGCCTGGTCGACCACTCCCGCGTAGTCGGTCCCGAATCCGGCCGGGAGGCTCAAGCCGAACCGGGCGGCGGTGTCCGCGTCGGCGGTGATGATCCAGTCCATCGGGTTCAGGCCGGCGGCGGTGACCCGCACACGGACCTGTCCCGGGCCGGCCTGTGGAGCGGGGATCTCACGGACGTCCAGGACCTCGGGGCCGCCGAACGAATCGAGCCGGACCGCTCTGCTCCTGCCCGCCGGGGGATGATCGCTCTGTTCCTGCATGTGCGCCTGTCTCCTTGGGACCGAGAGAACACATCGAACACGTCGAACACGTCGAGCACATCGAAACGGACTATGCTCCGTTTACATGGATGACCGTAACACAACCGGAGCGTGATCCGTTTTGGCTGAGGGGGAGACGCGTACGCCACGGGCGGACGCGGCCCGTAACCGTGACCAACTGCTCGCGGTGGCGACCCGCGTGTTCGGCTCGGCTGACGCCGAGCCGTCGATGCGGGCGATCGCCCGTGAGGCAGGGGTCGGCATCGCCACGCTCTACCGGCACTTCCCGACCCGCGAGTCGCTGGTCGACGCGGTCTACCGGGACCAGGTCGTCCGGCTGACGACCGGCGCCCGCGAGCTGCTCGGCCAGATGCCCCCCGCCGCGGCGATGCGACGCTGGATGGACTTGTTCGGAGACTGGATCGCGACCAAGAACGGCATGCTCGACACGCTGCTCGCGATGATCGAGTCGGGCGAGATCGCCCATGCCCGGACCCGGACCGAGCTGCTGACGGCCATCACCACGATTCTCGACGCCGGCCGCGCGGCGGGCGACCTCCGCTCCGACGTCACCGCCGAGGACATCGCCGCCTCCCTCATCGGTATCTTCACCGTGGCCCCCCGGCCCGGGCACGAAGCCAAGGCCGATCGCCTGCTGAGCCTCCTGATGGACGGCCTCCACCCCGCCGCCCGGCGGGCCTGAGCCCGGACCGGGACGGCGAAGCGCGCACCAGTGGCGCTCTCGCCGAGCACCGGTTCCCGCGGCGTCGTCGAGGCGGCACCGCTGTCAGGTCACCACTACCGCGCGGCCACGGACGGCGTGCGAAGCGGCCGGGTCCCGCTACCGGGGCTGACCGTTCGCGTTGTCCTCGAACAGTTCCCGGGTACGGCGCAGCAGCGCTTCCCGCACGTCGTCCGGTGACAGGACCCGCAGGGGTGTGGCGAGGCTCAGGAGGTACTTGGCGAGCCCGTCCGCGTCGGGGCCGCCGATGTCGACGATGGTGGCGTCGGGGCCTTCCGGCCGGTGGGTACCGACCGTCTGCGGGACCAGCCGGAGCGCCTGCTCCATGGGCAGCGGGAGGCGGATCGTCACGTAGAGCGGGTAGGCCCCGGCCGCGATCGAGCGGGAGACGAGCAGGGCCGGGTCGGGCGGGTCGACGAACTCCACCGGGCGCCCCGCCGGCCGTATCCGGCCGACCCGGTCGGCCCGGAAGGTACGCCACTCGTTCCGCGTCACGTCCCGGGCGACGAAGTACCAACGGCGTCCCGTGTGCACCAGGCGGTACGGGTCGACATCGCGGACCGTGGCCTTCCCCTCCCGGTCGCGGTACGACAGCCGGCAACGCTCCGCCCGCCGGCACGCGTCGGCCAGTTCCAGCAGCATTCCGGGTGCGATCTGCGGCGCGTCGAGCCTTGTCGTGTGCACAAAGGCGGCGTCCATCTCGCCCAGCCGGTCCGCGATCCGGCGCGGCAGGACCTGACGCAGTTTCAGCAGGGCGGACAGTGCGGCCTGGTCACCGCCGAGCACACCGCTGAGCGCGGCCTCGCGCAGCCCGACGGCCACGGCGAGTGCCTCCTCGTCATCGAGGACCAACGGCGGCACCCGGGCTCCGGCGCGGAGGCGGTAACCGCCCCACGGCCCGGGGTCGGACTCCACTCCGTAGCCGAGCTCCCGGAGCCTGGCGACGTCCCGCCGCACCGTGCGCTCGGTGACCGCCATGTGGCCGGCCAGCTCGCCGCAGGTCCACGACGGCCGTGCGGACAGCAGCGAGACCAGTCGCAGCAGGCGGGCGGATGTGCTGATCACATCGTGAAGTGTCCCGCATGACCAGGACCGAACCTGTCCTGGTCCCGGCATAGCGTCCTTCCCATGAGCACTGGAAACCCGCCCGCACCCGCGATCCGCTACGCGGCCGTCACATTCGACTGCCCGGACCCCGCCGAACTGGCCCGCTTCTACGGCGAGGCACTCGGCCTGCCCGTCGCCTACTCCAGCGACGACTTCGTCCTGCTCGGCCAGGAGGGCTCGGCCGGACTGGGGTTCAACCGGCTGACCGACTACCGGCGTCCCACCTGGCCGGACCCAGCCCAGGAGAAGCAGGCCCACATCGAACTGGGCGTCGACGACCTGGAGGCCGCGCGTGCTCACCTGCTGGCCCTGGGTGCTGTCGAGCCCCCGGCCCAGCCCCAGCCCGACCGGTGGCGGGTCCTGCTGGACCCCGCCGGCCACCCGTTCTGCATCACCACCCTGGCCTGAACATGATCGGCAGACTGATGACCATGACCGCGCAGCCGGGCAAGGGCGGCGAACTCGCCGCCGTCCTGCTGGAGGTCGCGGAGAGACTGCGCGGCTTCCCCGGCTGTGCGATCTACCTGATCAGCCAGGACGCGGCGGACCCGGACACGGTGCGCGTCACCGAGGTCTGGCAGGACGAGACCAGTGCGCGGGCCGCCCTCGCCACTCCGCCGCGCGCCGACGGCCCCAGCCCCGCAGACGTCCTCGCGCTGCTGTCGTCCCCACCGCACCGCACGGATCTCACCGTCCTGGGCGGAGTGGGCCTCCCCACCGCCGACGGACGGCCCTGACGCACGCCCCCGGCCCCCGGGAACGGCCCGCTCGGAGGTCGTTCCCGCGGTCGGGCCGCCCTCCGGACACCTGGGCCGCCCGCGATCCTCGGCTCTCCTGACCGCCACCCGCGCGCCCCAGGGGGAAACTTGGTTGAGCGGCCGCCGTCCCTCGGATAGCAATGCCCCGTGATACGCGGCGAAAAGACCGGGCTGCGTGCCCGGCACGAGAGCGACGTCCCGGTTCTCCACTCCGAGTTGTACGACGACGTGGCGACCCGCTCACGCGCCGACTCCCGCCCGTGGCGGCCCGTCCCACCGGGCTCGGGTCACTCCCCCTTCGCCGTGGCCGGACCGTCGGACGAGGCGGCGTGCTTCTCGGTCGTCGAGCTGGAGTCCCAGGAGCTGGCGGGCGAGGCCCTGCTCTGGGGCATCGACACCCACAACCGGACGGCCCACGTCGGGATCGCCCTGCGCCCCGCGTTCCGCGGCCGCGGGCTCGGCGTCGACGTCCTTCACGCGCTGTGCGAGTACGGGTTCGCGGTACGCGGGCTGCAGCGCCTGCAGATCGAGACCCTCACGGACAACACCCCGATGCTCGCGGCGGCGGCCAGGGCCGGGTTCACCCGGGAGGGCACGCTTCGGCACTCCGCCTGGGTGTACGGCGCATACGCCGACGAAGCCGTCCTCGGCCTCCTCGCGGAGGACTGGACGCGGGCCTGAACGCGGAGAAGGCGGACCTGTGCGCCCCGTTCTGGGCCGGCGGGGCAGGGAGCCGGCCCGTCTCCTCCCGCAGGGCCACTCCGACCCGCGCACCCGCCGGGAGGAGGCCGAACCGGCGGCTCTCGACGCGGACGGGCGGTGGGCAAACGCCAGGCCGAACAGTTGGTGCGGGCCGCCGTGGTGGGCATCGCGGCTTTCTGTGCCGCCCGCACCCCTGCCCCGACAGCGAGCACGACGCTGCTCGTGCTCAGCGTCGACGGCAAGGGGATCGTGATGCGCCCGGGGGTGTCTGCGGGAGGCGACGCGGAAGGCGGCGGAGCGGGCGACGCGCCAGCCGGAGTTGATCCATGCGCGGGCCGCCCGACGGGGCATCACCGTCCATGTCGTTCCGTTCCCGACATCGTCCACGTGACCGAGAAGTTCGAGGCGGCCCCACGGCGTCTGCACCCCGCCACCGATCCGGCCGCCGAGACGTGCGGCGGCGCCAAGGCCGTCCGGATCCTGGCCGGTGACCCCCGCGCCGCCGTCAGCGGCATCCGCACCCGAGCCTGCCGGCCGAGTCTGCCGCGGACCGACGGGCCACCCGCCGACCAGCGCCCCCCGTACACCGGGAAAACCTCACCCCTGCTTCACGCCGGGGTCCAGCAGCCGGCGGATGCGCTCGTACTCAGCGGCCATCTCCGGTGTGGCGAGGAAGTCGGCGAGGTCGGCGGACACCTCGTAGTCGACGTCCTCGATGGAACGGATGGCGAGTTCGTAGAGCTCGCCGCGCCGGTTCTGCTCCAAGTAGCTCTGCCAGTGCGCCAACGCGCTGATGGCAGTGAGGACTCCGGTGTCCAGGCCGTCATCGACCAGGATGCCGTCGTAGACCGTCGCAAGCTTGTCGTGCAGCTCGGCGGCGCTCAGCGTCAGGACGTTTGCGCAGGCGGTGGCCAGTGCCTCCCGGGCCTCTTCGGTGAGTTCGTCCTCGGCCGCATCGTGCAGCAACTCCGGCCGCACCAGACGGGTGACCGTCTGTTCTCCGAAGGCACGAACACTGTCCTCAGTGGCTCCGACGACCAGCCGGAGAATGTCCGCCTCAAGTTCGTTGTAGTTCACGCCCGCAGCCTAAAGTGCCGGCTTGAAGCCCCTCCGGACCGGGCCGCAGCCACGGCGCGGTCGCCGCCCGCCTTCGACGACCGGGCACGCGCCGGTGGAAGCCGTGACGACGGCACCGCCCCCAGCACGCGGCCCGACGGTACCGGTGATCCACGCCTCTCAGGCGCCGTAGCGACGCTGCCGGGCCGCGTACGCGCGTATGGCACGCAGGAAGTCGACCTCGCGGAACGCCTGTGAAGTGGCCCGGTTCTGGCAGCAACAAAGCTCCACCCAGCTCGCTTGCGCAGTGCAGGTCGGCGATGACCGTGTCGCGGGGGAGTCAGGCCAAGTCGTCGAAGGACCATTCGGGTGTCTTGCCGGAGGCGTGGCACCGAGGTCGCGCAAGTTCCGGCGTGCGAGGCGGAAGCGCGGGACCGGGCCGTAGTGGAGAAGGGCCAGCCGTGCACAAGACGCTGCCTTGGAGCGGGACGGCGGTCTGTTACTCGTACCGGTACTTCAGCGAGTCCGCCTCCGCCTGCTCGATGTCGGCGATCGTCAGCTCCGGCATCCGCAGCTGGGCCAGCGTCACCTCGGCCGAGGTCGGCTGGGCGTCCGCCGGCAGCCACTGCTCAGGCTTCCAGGCCCCGCTGCGCAGGAGCGACTTGGGGCAGTGCGGGTAGACCTCCGTTATCCCCAGCACCAGCGCACTGGCCGGCGGCTTGCCCACGGCGGTCAGCTGCGACAGCAGTTCCGGGCGGGTGGAGACGCAGGCCCGGCCGTTCACCCTGAGCGTCGTGGTGCGCCCCGGGATGACGAACAGCAGCCCGGCCCGTCCGGTGGTGACGACGTTCTGCAGGGTGTCCAGACGCTTGTTGCCGGTCGCGTCCGGTATCGCCACCGTCCGTGCGTCCAGGACGGTCACGAACCCTGCGGGACCGCCCCGCGGGGAAACGTCACAGTTGCCCTCGGCGTCCGCGCTGGCGACCAGGACCAGCGACGACAGACCGATCAACCGCCGGGTCTGCTCGGTGAGTTCGGTCATCTGCTTGCGCACGGCCGCATCGCTGGGGAGTGCGTAGACCCGGCGCAGCGCCTCCTGGTCGGACACGGCGTCGAGGCGGAGCGAGTCGAAGGCACTGCCGGCAAGGGGTGGCGTCATGCCCCGACCCTAATGCGCCGACCTGCGATTGATCTCGGCCGATGAGCGCGGGGTTCGGCCACGACCGGGGCCGGCAGGGGCTGGGCGTTCTCGGCACCGCGCGAGCCGCCGACCGGGAGCCGACGGAAGCTCTGAACCAGCGTTCCTGACAGTCGGTTCAGGGCGGCACGCTGGTCGCGTCGCCGGGGACAGGCCCGTGACTGGATGCGGGGCCCAGGATCGGCACGCACTCTCAGCGGATACACACCGCGGATATACACTCAGAGTATATCCGCGGTGTACGGTCCTCGCATGAGTGTTCCTCTCACCCTGTTGGGGCTGCTGGAGCGGGAGCCGAGCCATGGCTACGACCTCAAGCGCGACTACGACGCCTTCTTCAACCGCGGCAAGCCGCTGCCGTACGGGCAGGTCTACACAACTCTCGGCCGGTTGGCGCGGGACGGGAAGGTCGTCGCCGGCGAGGCGGAGCCCGGGGTCGGCCCCGAGCGCAAGCGCTACGTGATCACCGAGGCGGGGGCGACGGAGTTCGAGACCTGGCTCACCGAGCCGGTGGCGCCTGAGCCCAATCTGCAGACCGTGCTGTTCACCAAAGTCGTGCTGGCCCTGATGCTCGGCCGTGACGCCCAGCAGTATCTCGACACCCAACGGGCCGCCCACCTGCAGCGGATGCACGAGCTGACCCGGCTGCGCCGCACCGGCCCGATCATCGACGCCCTGCTCGCCGACCACGGCCTGTTCCACCTGGAGGCCGACCTGCGATGGATCGAGCTGACCGCGGCCCGGATGGATACGCTGGCAGCGGCGGTGCGCACATGACCGCCCTCATCGAGGCCCGCGACCTCACTCTCTCCTTCGGCGAGACCCCCGCCCTGCGCGGCGCCGGCCTGGCCATCGAGGCCGGCGAGGTGTTCGCCGTGATGGGCCCGAGCGGCTCGGGCAAGTCCACCCTGCTGCACTGCCTGGCCGGCATCCTCACCCCCGACTCGGGCGAGGTGCACTTCGACGGACGCCGCATCGACACCCTGAACGAGGCCGAGCGCAGCGCCCTGCGCCGCGACACCTTCGGCTTCGTCTTCCAGTTCGGCCAGCTCGTCCCCGAGCTGACCGCCGAGGAGAACGTCGCCCTGCCGCTGCTGTTCTCGGGCGTGCGCCGGACAGCCGCGCTCGCCGAGGCCCGGCCCTGGTTCGCCCGGCTCGGCCTGGACGGCCTGGAGCGGCGCCGCTCCGGGGAGTTGTCGGGCGGTCAGGCGCAGCGGGTGGCGCTGGCCCGCGGTCTGGTGGCCCGGCCCAAGGTGCTGTTCGCCGACGAGCCGACCGGGGCGCTGGACTCACTGACGGGCGAACAGGTGATGGACCTGATGGTGGACGCGGCCCAGGAGGAGGGCACCACCGTCGTCCTGGTGACCCACGAGCCCCGGGTCGCCGCGCATGCCGACCGGGAGGCCATCGTGCGGGACGGCAAGGCCAGCCTGCTCACGACCGGACGGATCGCCTCGTGATCGCCTTCGCGCTCCGCCTCGCGCTCAGCGGCGGCCGGGAGGCCCTGGCCCGGCTGGCCATGATCGCCGCCGCGGTCGCCATCGGCGTCGGGCTGCTGTTGTCGACCTTCGCCAGCATGAACGCCGTCGAGCGGACGAACCAGCGGCAGGTCTGGCTGGACACCGGGGCCGCCGGCCGTACCGAGAAGGCGTCGGCGGACCCGCTGTGGTGGTGGCCGCACGGCGACTACTACGACGGCAAGTCCCTCACCGAGGTCGACGTCGCCGCGACCGGTCCGGCCTCGCCCGTCCCGCCCGGCCTGACGCACCTGCCGGCGCCCGGCGAGTACTACGCCTCACCCGCGCTGGCGAGGCTGGTCCGCGAGGCTCCCGCCGACCACTTGGGCGAGCGTTTCCCCGGGCGCCTCGCCGGCACGATCGGCGACGCCGCGCTGGCCTCCCCGGACTCACTGATCGCCGTCATCGGCCGTACCCCCGCCCAGATCAAGGGCGCACCCGGGGCGAGGGCGGTCACCACCATCGCCGGCAGCCGGCCGCACACCTGTGACAACGCGTGCTGGGACAAGGCGGTGCGCGGCGATGCGCTGACGCTCATCTCCTCCGTGGTGGCCGGGGCACTGATCTTCCCGGTGCTGATCTTCATAGCCACCGCGACCCGGCTGTCCGCCGCCACCCGCGAACAGCGCTACGCGGCGATGCGGCTGGTCGGCGCCACGCCCCGGCAGGTGTCGCTGCTGTCGGCGGTGGAGGCCGCGCTGGCGGCGGCCGCCGGGACGGCGGTCGGCTTCGGGCTCTACGCCGCGCTGCGCCCGCTGGTCGCCACCCTTCCGCTCACCGGGCAGCAACGGTTCTTCGTGTCGGATCTGACGCTCAGCGCCCCGCAGGCTGTTTGCGTCGTCGTCGGCGTGCCGGTGGCGGCGGCGATCGCGGCGCGCCTCGCGCTGCGCCGGGTCACCGTCTCCCCGCTCGGCGTGACCCGCCGGGTGACCCCGCGCCCGCCGCGCGCCTGGCGGCTGATCCCGCTGCTGGCAGGCCTGGCCGAACTGGCGTACTTCGTCTTCGCCGGCCGCCGGCCGGCGACCGGGAACGGCCAGACGGCGGCCTACCTCCCCGGCTTCCTGGTGGTGATGCTGGGCCTGGTGATCGCCGGGCCGTGGCTGACCATGACCGCCGCCCGGGCGGTCGCCCGGCGCACCCGACGCCCGGCCGCCCTGATCGCGGTGCGGCGGCTCGCCGACGACCCGAAGGCAGGCTTCCGCGCCGTCAGCGGCCTCGTCCTGGCCCTGTTCGTGACCACCGCGACCGTCAGCATCATCGGCACGATCAACGTCTACCGCGGCACGTTGGGCGGCGACCCGCAGACCCGCACGGTGGTGGAAGCCGGCAGCGACGGTGAGGCGCCGCTGGCCGGGGCCGTCCCGGCGCGGCTGCTCACCGAGGTGCGCGCGCTCCCGGGCGTGCGGGGCGTGGCCGTCGTCCACGCCAACCCCGGCGGCGTCGGCAAGGTCGTAAACCGTCGGGTCCGCCCGGGCGATCCGCCCCCGACGGCGCCGGCCCTGGTGACCTGCTCCGACCTCGCGCAGACTCCCATGGTGGGCCGCTGCCCGGCCGGCGCGAGCGTCACGGCCGTCGACTTCTCCGCGTTCGTCAGCCTGCGGTCGCACCCGAGCTTGCCGTGGCCCGCCGCCGCGATCAGCACCGCGGCCGTCGCCAAGCTGCCCGTACAACTGATCTACGTGGCCACCGACGGGTCGACAGCCGCCAAGGAACACGTGCGGACCCTGCTCACCACCGCCTACCCGCACCACCAGGCCCGCACGGTGGGCGACTGGGGCACCGACCTGCAGCAGGAGCTGGCCGGCTGGCGGCAATTGGCCAACGTGGTGCTGCTGACCACCCTGCCGATCGCAGGCTGCAGCCTGGCGGTGAGCGTCGTCGCGGGCCTGTCGGATCGCCGACGCCCGTTCGCGTTGCTACGGCTCACCGGCGCGCCGCTGCGGTTGCTGCAACGGGTGATCGCACTGGAGAGCACCCTGCCGCTGCTGGCAGTGGCCGTGATCTCGATCGGTGCGGCCTTCGCCGCCTCGGCCCTGTTCCTGAAATCGCAGATGCGCTACGACCTGGTGTCGCCGGGCGCGGCGTACTACGCGTTCGTCGCCCTCGGCCTCGTCATCTCGCTGGGCATCATCGCCTCGACCCTCCCCCTGCTCAAACGCATCACCGGACCAGAGGCAGCCCGCAACGGCTGACACGCCAACTCCCCGCTACGGCCTCGGACCCGCTTCCGAACGGTGTCCGGGGCTGAGGGAGCACTCGGCAACACGACCGACGACGGTTGTCCCTGAATCCACGGCCAGGAGCCTTGGCGAACATCCTCGAAGAGATCTTCCTGCCGAGCGCCCGCCACGTTCAGGAGGAGCGGCAGCGCCTGGATCCGGGGGCGGTCAGCCGCCTGCTCGGACGAAGACGGGTTTTCAGATGCTTTTCCGGGAGGGCGCTCGGCAGGTCGTCCCGAGGACCGCGTCCGTCAGCGTCTCAGCCGGCTTGCGGCGCTGTTCCCGATCCAGACGGCCCTTCACGTCCCGGATTCAGAGGTGGATCACCAGGGCATCTCACCGTGACGGTCACGGAAGGTTCCGGTCGGTCCGTCCACCCCGACGGTGGCGAGTCCGACGATCGCGTCGGTCCCCTCGGTCACTGTCTGCGGACCGCTGTGCCCGTTGAAGTCGGTCGCTGTGTAGCCCGGGTCGGCCGCGTTCACCCTCACGTCCGGCCAGGACTTCGCGTACTGCGTCGTCAGCATGGTCACAGCAGCCTTCGACGCCGTGTAGAGCGGCGCGATGACCCGGCTCTCCACGCGACCGGCGTCGTGGGTGGCCGCGAACGACCCCATGCCGCTCGACACATTGACGATCACCGGGTTCGCGGACTTGCGCAGCAGGGGCAGGAACGCGTGCGTCACCCGGACGATCCCCACGACATTGACCTTGAGCACCTCGACGGCGTCAGCGGCCGTGATCTGGTCGGCGGGGCTGTGCGTCCCGAGGACGCCGGCGTTGTTGATCAGAACGTCGATGCCGCCCTCGCGAGCCCCGACATCGGAGGCGGCCGCGGCCACCGACGCGTCATCCGTCACGTCGATCTGAACGAAACGGGCACCGAGTGCGTCGGCGGCCGCCTGGCCGCGCTCCGGATCACGAGCGCCGATGAGGACGGTGTGGCCGGCCTCGATCAAGCGGCGGGCGGTCTCGTATCCGAGGGACTTGTTGGCTCCTGTGATGAATGTCGTCGTCATGCGTTCACTCTCGGCCCGTGACGAGAGGACAGCCAGTGCCTCCTGCGACGGTAGGACGGCCAGTACCAGGCACATCGGCTGTCCGGCGGACACAATGGTCGCGTGGACGAGACCCTTGGCACGGCATTGCGCCGCTGGCGCGACCGGCTTTCCCCCGTCGACGTCGGGCGGACCTCGCGGCCCGGACGCCGCGCGGCAGGGTTGCGACGCGAGGAGCTGGCCGAGCTCGCAGGGCTGTCGGTCGACTATGTGGTGCGGCTGGAGCAGGGCCGTGCCACGAGCCCTTCGGCGCAGGTCGTCGCGAGTCTGGCCAGGGCCCTGCAACTGCAGCCCGTGGAGCGCGATTACGCCTACCGGCTGGCCGGCCTCCTCCCGCCCCAGGAGGGGACGATCTCCACGCACGTGCCGACGGGGGTCCAACGGATGCTGGCCCGCCTCAGGGAGTTCCCCGTGGGCGTGTTCAGTGCCGACTGGACGTTGCTGTCCTGGACTCCCGCATGGGCGGTGCTGCTGGGCGACCCCAGCGCACGGGCGCCCGTCGAGCGGAACCTGGCGCGGGCGGTCTTCTCCGCAGGGCCCTCAGGGCTCGCGGCCTGGCCCGTGCTCAAGGAGGACGACGCCCTTGGTCCCGCCCTCGTCGCCGATCTGCGCACGGCTCTCGTCAACTATCCCCGCGACCGTGGCCTGGTCGAGATTATCGAGGAACTGCGTTCCACCAGTGCGGAGTTCACCCGGCTGTGGGACGAGGGAGCGGTCGGACCGCACGTCTCGGCCCGCAAGACCGTCGTGCACCCCCAGGTCGGCGAGGTGACATGCGACTGCGACGTGCTCACCGTCCCGGGCAGCGGCATCCGCCTCGTCGTCTACACGGTGGCCGCGGGTTCCGCCGATGCGGAAAAGCTGGAGTTCCTGCGGGTCACGAACGGCGTCCGCGCCGACGGCTCCCCGCCTCCGGAGCCCGGTCCGTTCTCCCAGCCGTAACGTGATCGGGCCGGCGGCGACGAGGCGTACCAAGCAGCCCGACGCGGAAGCGGTTCGCCGTGGCAGCCAGGCCTGAAGCGCGAAACCGGTCGGCACGGGCAGCCCTCGGGTGCCACCAGTGAGAGCGGGACCCGAAAGCCCCGCCGAACCCACCGAAAACCAGCTCAGGGCCACACCAGGCAATACGGCTGATGCCCCGCCTCATGCAACCGATGGCTGAAGTCCTGCCACTCGTGCAGCGATTGGGGGTGGGAGGGTGCTGACCTGGGGCTTCGCAGGGAAATGTGCGTTGACCTGGGGAAACTTGTCTCCGTAGTTCTCACGGGTCAACGGCATTTCCCAGGCTCATGTGCCCTGGATGTGCCCTGAGACTGGCGCTCGTGGGCCGGGCTGGGCTCCGGACACCAGCCGGGGCTGGAGCGGCTGACACGACCTGGTGGAGGCGCTGAAGTCTCCTGTGCTGGCCTTCCCCTTCCGCCTGCGTCCAACTGGGCACCCCGGACATGCACCGTCGCCTGTCCCGCCTGGCGACGGGCGAGGACATCGACTTCTTCTGCCTCGCCGACGTGGACACACTTCCGTGCGACCGACCGTCAGCCCAGGCAGCCCTCCACGCCTCGCAGAACGCAAGTACCCGCTCCTGAGCTGTTTCGAGGCAACACCGTGTCGGCAGACCACGATCGGCCCACGCCTGGCTGCGGAGTGGAGGACGAGTTGACCGCTCGGACCGCCTCCGCCGTACAGCACCAGCGGCCTCCGCATCGCTCTTCTTGTCAAAGTGACAGGAACTGAAGTACCGTAATTTACATGCAAGTTGATTTGTGGTCACCTCCGCCCGTGCTGCTGACGGTCGACCTCGTGATCCTGACGCTGCGTGAGGGGCGACTGTGTGTCCTGCTCGTGGAGCGGGGCGAAGATCCTTTTCAGGGCATGCTGGCTCTGCCTGGTGGATTCCTCAATCACGCCGGTGAGGAGATCCTGGACGCTGCCCACCGTGAGTTGAGTGAGGAAACCGCTCTGGTTGCCGGGTGGGTGCATCTTGAACAGTTGGCCATCTATGGGGACGTAGGACGTGATCCACGGGGAAGAGTCGTTTCCGTGGCCCACTTGGCGATCGCACCGGGACTCCCCGAACCGGTCGCGGGAACGGATGCCATGGATGCTGCGTGGGTTCCCGCGGAAGCCGTCCTGTCCGGAGAGCTGGAGCTGGCCTTCGATCACCGCCGGATCGTGACGGACGGAATCGAACGCGCGCGTACCAAGCTCGAATTCTCGGCGCTGGCCACGGCATTCTGCGGAGAACTCTTCACCATAGTCGAGTTGCAGCAGGTGTACGAGGCGGTTTGGGGCACCGAACTCGACACCCGTAATTTCTACCGGAAGGTCCAGGCCGCAAAGGGATTCATCATCTCCGCCGGCTCGGGACGTAGGACCACGGGAGGACGGCCCGCGCGGCTGTATCGGGCCGGGTCGAAGACGGTGTTGTTCCCACCGCTGATCCGACCTGTGCCGTCCACGATGGAAGAGGAAACGGGAGAGGAAGGGGATTAGATGTCGAAAGATCTGGTGGTGATTCTCACCGCCCTCAATCTCGAGTACCAGGCCGTGCGCCGGAAACTGGCCGGTCCACAGGTGCACCGTCATGAGCGTGGGACGCGGTTCGAGGTGGGAACCGTGCAGGGCACTTCATGTCGTGTCGCGCTCGGTCTGACGAACAAAGGGAATCATTCCGCCGCGGTGATCGCTGAGCGCGCGATACAGGAGTTTTCGCCGGTGGCCGTGTTGTTCGTGGGTGTCGCCGGCGCCCTGTGGGACACCACCAGGCTGGGTGACGTGGTGATGGCGACACACGTGTACGCCTACCACGGCGGGACCAGCGAGGACGACGGACTCAAGGCCCGTCCCCGGGTGTGGGAGGCGGCGCACGGTATCAGCCAGCTCGGCTCGTATCTGGCTCGCGTGAACGACTGGGCCGACGACACGCCCGGTCGTGGGCGCGCGCCGCAGGTGCGCTTCGGTGCGATCGCCGCCGGCGAGGTCGTACAGAACTCGAAGATCTCGGCAGAGGCACGGTGGATCCGGCAGCACTACAACGACGCGCTCGCGATCGAGATGGAGGCCGCCGGTGTGGCGCAGGCCGGTCATCTCAACGGGGCACCGGTGGCCATCATCCGGGGAATCAGCGACCGAGCGGACGGTACAAAGAGCAGCGCGAAGGACCGTAACTGGCAACCACGGGCCGCGGCGAACGCAGCGGCATTCGCTGCACGGCTGGCCGTGGAACTGGTGGGAGAACAGGAGCAGATCGCAATGTCCCAGGCGGGCAGGGCTGATACGACCGGCAAACTCGAAGGGCACGTCAGGAACACCGCCCATAACAGCACCGTTGGCATCATGGCTGGCTCGGTCAAGGAGAGCAGCGTCTACTTGAACGCTGACCCGAAGGTGACTAGTCCGGCGGACCTGGTCGGGGAACTGGACGCTCTCCGTGAGCACCTGAAGCGTCACCACGCCGAGGGTGTTCTCGATGACGACACCTACCGAGAGGCCCTTGCCGAGCTGGGCTTTGCCCGCCGGGCGGCAAGGGAGAAAACTCCCGAATCGTCCAAGAGGGCGACCATGGCACTCAAGAGGTTACGCGGTTTGATCGCGGAATTTCCCGAGCTGGTGGCCAGGCTGGCGCCGCTCGTTGTTGCGGCGGGTGATGTGTCATGAACGACGGCAGCAGTGTCACGCACAATTCGGCCTCATTCGGCTCCACCGTCGGAATGCAAGCCGGGGTCGTACACACCGCCTACGTCTCCATCGGCCAGGATGCGTCGCCTCAGGAAAAGTACAAGGTTGGCGTGCGGTACCTGGAGGATGGCGTCCCCAGCCGTGCTCGCGACTTGATCAGTGACGCGACCGCCACCGGACACGACAACGCGGAGGTCCGTTTCCACTGGGTGCTCGCCATGCTCAGTGGACGTGCCTACGACGACCTGAGCACCGAAGAGGTCCAGCGGCTGAACCGCGCCTCCGGGTTCGTACGGACCTATGCCGAGGGAGAGTGGAAAGACGCCCTGCGTGTCGCTTTCGAACTGCTGGCGATGCTCAGCACCCCGGACGGCAAGACAGGACACCTACTGGAACGGTTGCGATCCCTGTCACCTCACCTGCGTGACATGATCATCCACCACTTCGACCTGGTGCTCACCGGAGGGCTGAAGGACAGCCTGTGGGCCGAGAAGCGCGAGCGGGCCGAGGCGGACCGCTTCGGCAACGGCCGGGTCCAACGGGTCTGGGCCTATTTCGAACCCGACCCCATCGGGCCACGGGCCCTGCCGCCCCATCCGAGCACCGCTGCTGCCGCCCGGGCAGCCCTCCCCGTCCGTGCCGGCCTGTTCGCCGTCGGCACCGCATTCCTCTGGATCCTGGCCCTGGTCGCGGATCCGGCCGCGGCAGCCATCGAGGTACTGGTGGCGCTCGGTGCGGGCCTGACCGCGGTTCACTTCGGCCGCCGATGGTGGTACCAGGAACAACATCTGAAGACCAAGAACCGTGGGCTCCAGATCCCCCACATGCGCGATCCCGCCTCTGCCGGGGACGGGTTCACCAACCGTGTCCGTCATTCGTTCGACCACTACTTCAGTACCCGCGTGCCTCACGGACTCGCCCCGTACGAATGGCTCGGCCATACCGTCCACATCCGCGACAGCCTCGTCGCCGAGATCGCGCTTCTCTACCGCGAGAGCCGGATCGGCGTGGAGCGGGTCGACTGGCTGATCCGCTATCTCGCCGAGGATGCCCGGGACCGCTACAGCAAAGGCACTCTGTTCGATCACCGCCCCCAGAACCAGACGCCGGCGGGGGTGAAGGCGCTGTGCGTGGCCGCCCTCGTCGCTCTCGGTATCACGACTCTGGCCCTGCTCGGAACAGTGGCCTCAGGTGCCGGCGCCCCGCAGCTGCTGCTGGCCGTCCTGGCCGTCGTCGGCGCGGTCTGGTCCGGACGCGCGGCTGCGTCCTCGTGGCTGGAGGCCCGGGGTGAGGACCAACGACTGACCGAGGAGACGCGGGAATACCACGAGCGGCTGGCCGCGCGGCAAGCCGCTTTCCAGAATTGGAAGTCGTTCCTGGACGCCACGCGACCCAGTGAGCAGGAAATGGAGACCTGGCTCACCTGTGACAAGACGCTGTTCATCGACGAAGTACTCCGCCACTACCAGCTCACCTGGCGCGACCTGATCACCCACACCATCCTGGTGACACCCGCACGCCCCTACAAACGAGGGCGTGTGAAGGGCGGTCCTTGGCGATACTCGCGCTACAGCTTCCGTCTTTTCCTGGTCACGCAGGGTGGCGTTCGTGAGATCAGCTCTGAATTCGATTTCACCGACGCAAGACGCGGGAACAGGCAGCGAAGCAACTACCGGTTCGACGCGTTGTCCTCCGTACAGGTGACGGAACGCAGCGAGGTCGGCTACGACCTGGAACTCGTCCTCACCAACGGGCCAGCCAGGAACATTCGTGTCAAGGACGCCGACACCCATCACCTCGCGCCGGACGAGAACGCCCAGGAAATCGCCGAAATCGACCTCAATTCGGCTGGTTTCATCCACACCTTCCGCCTCCTGGAAGGAATCGCGGCGGACGGAAAGGGTTGGATCGAACGAAACAACCCCGACAACTTTCCGTCCTTCCGTGCTGCCGGCTGAGTCTTCCGGGCCTTCGGAGCGGGCAGGGGCCGGAGCGCCGGAGCCCCTGCCCGCCCACTCATCAGCCCAGCCGGGACCCGAGCTTAGGAATGGCCGTGGCCGCCACAGAAGACGTCACCGAGAGCAGACTGCTGCTGGCCGAGTACGACCGCATCAAGGAGGAGCAGAAGACCCGGATAGGCTTCCGTGACAACCTGCTCTACTTCACGCTCGCCGCGGTCACCGCGATCCTGGCGATCACCGTCCAGAGCAGGCAGGCTCAACTGTTGCTCGCCGTCCCCGTGATCTGCCTGGTCCTGGGCTGGACCTACCTGGTCAACGACGAGAAGATCTCGGCGATCGGCTGCTACATCCGCGAGCAGCTGGGACCGCGGCTGGCCGAACTCAGCGGCGCCCATGGCGCAGTCTTCGGCTGGGAGATCTACCACCGCCACGATGCGAGCCGCACCACGCGCAAGCGACTGCAGACCGCTGTGGATCTGTTCACGTACGTGGCCTTGCCGATGATCTGCGTGACTGCTTTCTGGTGCTCTCCCGCCGTTCAGCCTTTACTCGTGATCGTCTCCTTCGCACAGACATTTGCCCTGGCGGTACTGGGCTGGCAGTTCCTGCGCTATGCGGAGCGGTAGTGCTGCTCTGCGGCCCCGCTGCACGTTCAATTCGCCGTCCCGACTGGCTAGCCGCCTCCGCGGTGCTGGGCTGCCCGCCGTGTAGCTCGGACCGTGCACCGGCTGCCGCCAGCTGAGGCGGCGCAACTACGGACGCCGAAAGGCCACACCGCGAACGGTGGACCCTTCGGCATCGTGCCCGGTGAGGCACTGGCGGCGGATACGAGACCCGAACTCGTGAGGGGGCGCCCCCCAACACGCTTCAGGCGAACGCAAGCGCGCGGAAGGCGTTGCGGACGTCGGTCAGGGGCTGGCGGTCGCGGGTGTAGTAGAGCTTGTTGGTCAGCAGTACTGCCCACCGTCCTTGCTGGGGGGAGATCCACATGCCGGTGCCGGTGAAGCCGTAGTGGACCCAGATGCCGTCGGCGAGGTGCGTGCCAGGGGAGGGGTGCCAGAACAGGCCGCGTACAGGATCCAGGGTGCCGGTCTGGACGCTCAGCGACTGCCTGGTCCAGGCGGGGCCGAATCCGGCTCGCCCCAGGCCGGTCGAGGCGTCCAGCATGTAGCGCAGGAAGACAGCGAGGTCGTCGAGGGTGGTGAAGGCGCCGGCGATGCCACACACTCCACCCAGGAGCCGGGCGGAGAAGTCGTGGGCGACGCCCTTGAGTTGGGTGCCGGTGTCCTGGTCGAGTTCGGTCGGTGCGCACCGCGTGGTGATCTCGGCGGGCAGGGGTCCGAAGCGGGTGGAGTGCATGCCCAGCGGCTGCCAGGTCCGTTCCGTGGCGAGCTGGTCGAGGCGTCGTCCGGAGAGGTATTCGGCGAGGTATCCGAGGATGAGGGCGGCTCGGTCGGTGTACTCGACGGCCTCGCCGGGCGGGCGGTACAGGGCCTCGTGGAGGACTCCGTCGCGGATGTCCTGGGGGTCGGTGCCGTAAAGGTTCTTGAGCTGGGCGCGGAGCGGTGCGCCGGCCGTGTGGGTCAGCAGGTGGCGGGCGGTCACGGCGCCGAGTGGGTGGCCGTCGACTTCGGACCAGAATCCACCGAGCGGGGTGTCGAGGTCGAGCTTGCCTTCCTCCCACAGGGCTCCGACGGAGGACCACACGGCGAGGATCTTGGTGAGGCTGGCGGCGTCGAAGACGGTGTCGCGCTGCATCGGCACGTTCGGCTCGTTGGGGTCTAGGACCCCGGTGGCGCCGTGGGCGCGGGTGCCGGTGGCGCCACCGACTGCCCATACGGCGCCGGGGTAGACCTTGTCGCGGACGCCTTCGTTCAGGAGGGCTTCGATGCGGTCGGTGCTGTATGTCATGGTCTCCCTGTTCGCCGTGGGCAACCCGCCGGATCAGCGTAGTGAGGCGGGCGGCACCATTTGGGCAATGGCGTGTCGGACGTCGGCTGCGGGGCCAGATCGGTGTGTGTCTCAGGCGAGCTGGCAGCCAAGGTCGGCCAGGGCCTGAGCGGTAGTGGTGAGGGGGTAGCGGGCGGCGTTCGCGTAGCCCGCCTGTCGCAGGGCGGGCAACAGGCCGGGGGCGGTCCGTAGGCGGTCGAGGTCGCGGGCGAGTGCGGCGGAATGGGTGAAGTCGGTGGCCACTCCGGACGTGGCGACGACTTCGTTGAGGCCGGGCACGGGTTGGTACAGGACAGGCAGACCGCATGCTTGGGCCTCCAGCGCGATGAGGCCCATGGCTTCCAGGGTGGTGGACGGCATGACCAGGACGTCGTGCTCGGCGAAGGCTTTCCACAGCTGTGGACGGCGGAGCCAGCCGAGGTACCGGGCCCGCACTCCGGTCCGCTGGAGGAGCGGGGCCAAGGCGTGGAACTGGGCTTTCGGGGCGGCGATGCTCAGCTCGACTCCTGGGATGGGTGCCAGGCCCGTGATCAGGTGCTCTGCACCCTTCTCGGCGGTCAGCCTGCCTGCGTACAGCAGCCGTAGGTGGCTGGTGGGGGTGCGGGAGGGCCGGGATGGGGGATCGGTGAGCAGGTGGTCGGGGACGCCCCATGGAATGCGGACGACCTTGCGGCGGTCGATCTGCGGGGCGAGTTTGAGAAGGCGGTCGGCCATCGCGCCGGTGGGAACCACGATCGCGTCGGCGGCCCTCGCCGTCTCGCGCAGGACTTGGAGCTGGTCGCGATGGGCCTCGGCGAAGATCAGGTCGGTGCCGTGGACCAAGGCGATCCTGGGGTGCGCCGGCAGAGCCCGGAGCAGGGCGGGCGTGGCGCCGAAGGTGAGGTGCTGCAGGTGCAGTACCCCGATCTGGGCTGGATCGATTGCGGTCACCAGCGCCCGGCGCAAGGCTGCGACGTAGCGGCTGAAGGCGGCGCCTTCCAGGCACTTGCCGGCGACCGTCAGCAGGTCGAGCCCGGCGGGGAGGTGGGGTTTGGGGCGGGTGGGGGCCAGCATGAAGGCCCGCGCGGGGATGAGGGGCTTGTCGCCGGTGTACAGGTCGAGGAAGAGTTCGACGCTGCCGCCGGGGCTTCCGGCTGGGAGGTCGAGGAAGGTGGCGGCCAGCGGTCCCGCGGCCGGGCGGACGAGGGGGCTCACAGCGCTCCTTGGGGGATCTCTTCGTACAGGCGGGAGATGTCGATGCCGTGCGTGGCGGCGTACTTGGCGCGCTGTTGCTGGTAGCTGGCCGGGGTGCCGAGGGTGGTGAGGAAGACGAGCTTGCCGAAGGTCATTCCCGGATAGACGCGGGCGGGCTTGGCGGCGCGGATCTCCAAGGTCCAGTGGATCGCGTGGCCCTGGTGGCCGAGTGGCGCGGAGACGTGGACCCAGATGCCGAGGGCGCCGATGGTGCGGTTGCCGTTGAGAAGTTGGGCATACGTTTCCGAGCCGGTCCTTTCCAGCGTGACGCCGAGGTAGAGCACGCCGGGCTGCAGGACCAATCCGGAGGCGGGGATGGTCAGTTCGGTGAAGGCGGTGGGGATGGCGGCGTCCAGGTCGCCGTCGCAGATGCGGATCGTGTCCCCCAGCCGCCAGTCGTAGGCATTTGGGGACAGGCGAGCCGGGTCGTAGGGCGCGATGGTGATCTCGCCTGCGCTGACGGCGGCGGCAATGGCGGAGCCGGTGAGGATCACGAGGCGCCCGCCTGCACGTGTGCCGCATCCCGCCAGTAGCGGGAAGGCTGGGGGCCGGCGGCGCCCTGGTACTTGCCTCGGTACAGGTCGACGTCCCCGGTGGAGACGAAGAACATGATCTGCCCGATCTTCATGCCCGCGTACACCCGCAGAGGGCGGATGGGGGACAGCATCAAAGTCCACTGGCCGTGGAATCCGATGTCACCGATAGGGGCGGTGATCTCGACGAATAACCCCAGCCGTCCGACCGAGGAGCGGCCGAAGAGCAGTGGGACGAAGAGGTTCGAGCCGACCTCCTCGACGGTGTGGCCGAGGTACAGCTCGCCGGGCTGGAGGACGTATCCGTCCGTGTCGATTCGGATCGTGTGCGTGGGGTTGGCGTGGTGGGCATCGATGACCTTGGTGGCGTACGTCAGCAGGGTGGCGCCCAGGCGGACGTTGTAGCTGTTGGGGTTCGTCTGCTTCGGGTCGAACGGGGTGATGCAAAGGCGTCCGTCGGCTACGGCCGTGTTGATCTCGGGACCGGTGAGGATCATTGGGCGCCCCCCTGAAGAGCGTCGGCAGAGTCAGCGAACGGGGCCGCCAGGACGCTGCGCACCGCCTGGCCCAGACGCAGTCCGGCTTGATGAGTGCGGCCGCCGAGATAGGTGTCGGCGATGTAGTCGGTGGTCAGCACGATGCGCGCTGTCAGTGGCAGGGGTGTGGGCGCGACGGCCAAGGGGCCGACGCGTTCGACCAGATGAGCGAGCAGCTTGGCGTGGTTCTCGGACTGATCGTCGGAGAGGAAGGCATGGACGAGCTGGTTGCCGAAGGGCTCGATGGCGAGCAGGTCGCCGAGGGTGAGGACATCGCCGAGCGGTACGGGGCGCAGAGCGGTCTCGTTGAGGATGACGGCGTCCGCTCCGAGGCCGGTGTGCAGGCGGGTGGCGATCTCGTCCAAGAGGAGGCGCCGGTCCAACAGGGTATTGAGATATGGCTCGTTCACGATGCCGAGCTGGCTCCCCAGGGTGCTGCCGACGAGGGCGATCTTCTCCTGCAGTACGGCGAGGTCCTCGGGGATCAGGGACGTGTCGGGGAAGGTGCCTACGCGGACGGCCCAGCCGGCCCCGACCGGCTCGGCGGTGGCGTACCCGACGCCGAGTTCGTGGCCCTTGACGACGAGGGCGTCACCGACGGGCACGGGGCCGTAGGCGTCGCTGTGGCAGTGCCCGGCGAAGATGACGTCCGCGAACGGGCAGGCGGCGGCCAGCTTCAGGTCCTCCTCGAAGCCCGAGTGGGACAGCACCATCCAGGCGTCGGTACGGTTGTGGTGCTCCAGCATCACCTCGCGTAGGGCCTGGGCCGGGTCGGTCACGTGGTGGCCCGTGCGCTGGTTGGCAGGGATCGCGTTGAAGGCTTGCAGGCCGATTACCGCGGTGACGGCAACTCGCCGGCCACCGATGTTCTCGATGCGCACGCGGTCGAAGAGCGGCCTGCCGCCGCTGTCGGCTGCGTTTGCGCATACGGTCATCGCGTGCAACTGCGGTTCGAAGTAGTGCGGCCAGCCGTGGTTTCCGGGGGCGAGCAGGTCGTACAGGCCGGTGAGAACCTCGCGCTCGATCTGCCCCTGGCCGAAGCGGTAGAAGCCGGTGCCTTCGAAGAAGTCGCCGCAGTCCACGACCAGGCTCTCGGCCCTGGCCGCGTGGAGGTAGGCGAGCATCGGAGTGGCCTGGGCGAAGGAGGAGTGGACGTCGGCCGTGGCGGTGATTCGCTGGAGCTGCCGGGTCATGGAGTGACCTCGCAGATGTCGGCGCCCAGGGCGTGCAGTTTGGTGGGCAGGTCGGCGTGGCCGCGCCGGAGCTGTTCGAGGCCGCCGAGGGTGGTGACGCCGCTCGCTGTGAGGCCGGCGATGAGCAGGGCCGAGCCCGTGCGGATGTCGGTGGCCTCCACGCCGGCGCCGGTCAGCTGCTGCGGTCCGGTGAGGCGGCATTCGGTGGGCGAGAGCTCGTGGATCTCGGCGCCGAGGCGGGCGAGCTGGGGGAGCAGGTTGCCGTGACGGCCGGGGTTGATGGTGTCGGCGAACAGGTGAGTGCCGGGCAGTCCGAGGGCGAGGGCCATCAGCGATGGTTCGAAGTCGGCATCCAATCCGTCGGGGGAGAGGGAGGCGATGGCGCGCAGTGATCGCCCGGTCGGTTCGGCGTCGTGGGCCCGGATGATGAGAGCATCGCTCTCGACGTCGGCAGGCACTCCGAGCCAGTTCAAGGCGGAGACCAGGGGAGCGACGTCGTCGCCGCGCACGCCACAGATGCGTGCCTCCCCACCGGTCGCCGCGACCGCACAGGCCAGGGTCCCGGCTTCGACCTTGTCGCCGGGCACCGACCAGACGGTGGTCTCCGTCGGGACGGAAGTGGGTGGTGAAAGCGTCAGGACCGACTCACTGACCCGGCACTCCCATCCCGCTACCTGCAACGCCTCTACGACGCTGATCACTTCAGGCGAGAGATTGGGATGGCCAAGGCGCAGGGGCCGGCCGGCTACGACCGCGCGCAGGAGGGCAGCGACGCTCGCCCCACGAGAGCGGAATGGCAGCACCACGGACACGGTTCCGGTCCCACCAGTGGCTGCTTCAACGAGGTAGCCGCGTCCATCGACCGTTATGCGGTCACCGAAGCGCTCGTAGACGTTGAAGTGCTGCTCCATCCCGCGTTCCCCGATCCGGCAGCCTCCCGGCCAGGGCAGCCGGGCTCGCCCGGACGCGCCGAGCAGGGCCGGTACGAGGTAGTACGAGGCCCGGATACGGGCGGCGACCTCAGGATCGGGGCCCGGGTGGGGCTTGTCGCTCGGCAGGATCACCGTGGTGTGCGGGTCGCTGACCGGACGGACCGTGTGCCAGCCGGCCTGTTGGAGCAGGGTGAGCATGGTCTCGACGTCCGTGTTCGACGGGACGTTGCTCAGATGCACCGGGCGGTGCAGCGCCGCGGCGGCGGCCAGCAGGGGCAGGGCCGCGTTCTTGGAGCCGTCGACGGTGATGGAGCCGGCGAGTGGGCTGCCGGGTCTCACGGCGACCACTGCTGCGGCGACGGGGGGAATGCGTACGGCTGTCAACGGTCAACTCCTCTGCAGGGGCAGGTGTGATGCGGTGGGTAGTGGGCTGCTGACCTTGAACTCGGCCCAGCAGCGTTTGCCGGGCGGCAGCGGATCGAAGCCGTGGCGATCGGCGAGCGCGGCGACGAGGAACAGCCCCCGTCCGCCTTCCTCGTCCACATCCGACAAGCCGACCTGTGGGACGGCGGGGTTGGCGTCGTTCACCTCGATCCGCAGTCCCTTGTCGCTCAGGCAGGCGCCGGCCGTGATCGGGCCGCCGTTTGCGTGCCGGACCGCGTTCGCGATGAGCTCTGCGGCCACCAGCTCTGCCGCGTCCAGGAGTTCGGGGCCGAGGAAGGCGCCGAAAGTCCGTATCCCGTCCGCGAGCTGCTGGCGTGCGGATGCTGCGGCAGCTGGCGTGCCGGAGACGGGAATCCGGATGTGATGCGCTTCCATGAGCGGCCTCCTGGTCGGTTCGGCCACTCCACGCAACCGCTCGGGAGGTAAGCGGAACCAGTCGGTGTGCCGGGGCTGCATCACTTATGCAGGAGCTGCATCACTGCCAAATGCCGCTCGGTTACTCTCGGTTGAGCAGGCAGGATCGGCGACGGCAGAAGGGGCCGTGGCACAGATGGCCGAGGCACAGAGTGAAGCGAGACGGATCGGCGAAGTGATCCGTCAGGCGCGCGTGTTACAGCGGCGCTCGCAGAGGGACGTTGCCGCCGCGCTTGGGTATCACCAGTCGAAGGTGAGCCGCCTGGAGAGCGGCAGGGGTACCGAGGACGTGCGAGTGCTGCGCGAGATCGCGCAGGTACTGGAGATTCCGCCGCAACGTCTCGGCCTCGCCGCCGCTTCTGACGCCAGCCCCGCCGAGCCCGGAACAGAGGACATGCACCGCCGTACCTTCCTTGCCGCGAGCGTCGCCGCGCTCGCGGCTCCGCCGTCGTCGAGCGCGGCACATCACGACCTGATCCAAGTCCTGTTGCCAGGCACGAGCCCCGCGGCGACCGGTCAAGCCCTGAGCCTCGACGAGCTGCGGGACCGGGCACGGGCCGTACGCCGGATGTTCTGCACGTGCGACTACGCGGAACTGGAGCAGACCTTGCCGGGTCTGATCGCCGACCTGCGTCAGGCCGCCGGAGGCTCATCCGGCTCAGCGGAGGTGTCCGGGCTGCTCGCGACCGCCTACCAGACGTCGGTGAGCCTGTTGCTGAAGCGGGCCGATCAGGGCAACGCCTGGCTCGCGGCCGGTCGGGCCATGGCCGAGGCGGAACGGTCCGGGGATCCTGTCGTCCTCGCCGCCAGTGTCCGCGTCCACGCTCACGTCCTCGTGCGGGAGAAGCACATGGCCCAGGCCGTGAACATGGTTCGCCACACTGCCGACCAGCTCACCGGCTCCTACGACCAGCGCTCGCCCCGGTACCTGGCAGCGGTTGGTCTGCTGTTGCTCCGCGGGGCGACCGCCGCCAGCAGAAACGGCGACCGCGACACCACCCAGGACTTCCTCACCGAAGCCAAGGAAGTCGCTCGCTACGTCTCCTTCGACCGGCCGGACGCATGGGCGAACTTCAGCCCCACCAACGTCGCACTCCACGAGATCAGCGCAGCCGTCTCCTTCGGTGACGCCGGCATCGCCCTGGAAACCGCACGGCCGCTCATGCGGCGGCACATTCCTGTCCCCGAGCGCCGGGCCGCGCTGTGGGTGGAGACCGCCCGCGCCTACAGTCAGCAGGGCAGGCTCGCCGAGGGCTACCAGGCCCTGCGTATCGCCGAAAGCTGCGCGGCACAGGACATCCGCCGCCCGGCCGTACGCGAACTGGTCGCCGACATGGCAGCCCGCGACCGCCGCCGGGCACTGCCCGAGTTGCACCACTTCAGCCGCCAACTGGGAGTGCCCACGTGAGTGATCAGCCCGACAAGCCCTTCCTCCAGATCGTGGTCTGCGCGTCCGGTGTCGCCGCCGACGTCGGCAAGCTGATCAACGCAGCACATGCACGGCACTGGGACGTCGGCGTCATCGCCACCCCACAAGGACTCGGCTTCCTCGACGCGGAGGCGGTCGAGACCCAGACCGGCCGCCCCATCCGCTCGGCCTGGCGATCACCGAGCGAACCGCGCCCGACCCGGCCCGCGGACGCGATCGCGGTCGCCCCGGCCAGCTTCAACACCATCAACAAGTGGGCCGCCGGGATCTCCGACAATCTCGCCCTGGGCGTCCTGTGCGAAGCACCCGCCATGGACATCCCGGTCGCCGTGCTGCCGTACCTGAACTCAGCCCAGGCCGCCCACCCCGCGTACCGCCAGAGTCTGGAACGGCTACGCGAGATGGGCGTCCTGATCGGCTCGTACGAACCGCACCGGCCAAAGGCCGGCGGCGGGGCCGACCGCTACCGCTGGGAGGAAGCCCTGGAGCTCCTCGCGCCCAAGCTTTCCGCACCGGCTTGATCAGCGCCGCCGTGTCGGTGCCCCCTGTGGTGGCTGGCCAATGTGCCCTGGCCGCCCGACGGCCCCTCCCCGGCACCCAAAAGGGCGAGGCCCGAAGACCCCGCCCGCCCCGCAAGAAACCCTAGGTCACGGCCACACCAGGCAATAAGGCTGATGCCCCGCCTCATGCAGCCGATGGCTGAAGTCCTGCCACTCGTGCAGCAGCTGGTACACGTTGAACGCGTCCCTCGGGCCGCCCCGGTCCGGGACCGTCGACCAGATGAAGGCGGCCGCGCCGACCGCTTCCTCGCCCACGTCACGCAGCGGATCGACCACCGTCATGGGGAGTTTCACGACCGCGTAGTCGGGGTGCAGCACCACCAGCTCCAGCGGCGGCACCTTGTGCAGAGGCACACCTTCGATGCCCGTCAGCACCATCGCGGCCATCGTCTCCGGCTTGATCTTCGTGAACATGCCGTTCATGCCGAGCTCGTCGCCGCCGAGTTCCTCGGGGCGCATCGAGATCGGGACCCGGGCCGCGGTCGCGCCGTCCGGTGCGCCGAAGTATTTGTACGTCACCCCCACCCGACCACCATTCCTGCTCCCGCTCTGAAGACGGTCGATCCGCCGATCGCTCCGCTGGTCCCGATCCCTCTGATCGCGGTCCCGCTGATCGATACGTCGGTCGCGCCGCTCCGACTCACTCGGTACGCCTAGTTCCTGACGTGCTGCTTCGGCCGATTCCTCCGCGTCGCGCCGGTGCCTTCCCCGTTGGGCACGTCGAGGACCCAGGTCATCGGTCCCCTCGCCCAGCCCGCCACCGCGATGCATATCTCCACCCGACTGCTTTTCTAGGACGCGTGGCCCCCGCCGCGCAACCCGATCATCGTGTCAGTGACCTCCCCCACGGCCGCCCGCCGAAACGTGCGTCGAAACATCAGTCCGCGGGATCATTACAGCTTCCGGCCGGCCACCTGCCGGATGAGCTGCGTGTATCGGGTCACAGTCTCGCAGATGCACCGGCCGCCGCGCCGGGACCGCCGCCCTCCCCTACGAGGACACTCCCGGCGTCCGCCTACCCTGAGGAGGTCACCAAGCAACCGGAGTCCGAGAAGTCGGAGAAGCCGCACGTCATGAGCGCCCAGAGCGAAACGCCCTATCCCTACGACGCGCCCGTCTCACAGGCGCTCTTCGACCGCGCCTGCGCCGTCACGCCGGGCGGCGTGAACTCCCCGGTGCGCGCCTTCCGCGCCGTCGGCGGCACCCCCCGTTTCATGGTCTCCGGCAAGGGGGCCTACCTGACGGACGCGGACGGGCGCGAGTACGTCGACCTCGTCTGCTCCTGGGGGCCCATGATCCTCGGGCACTCGCATCCCGAGGTCATCGCCGCCGTCCAGGAAGCCGTCTCGCGCGGTACCTCCTTCGGCACTCCCGGTGAGGGCGAGGTCGCCCTCGCGGAGGAGATGGTCGCCCGGATCGCGCCGCTGGAGCAGGTGCGGCTGGTCAGCAGCGGGACGGAGGCGACCATGTCCGCCATCCGGCTCGCCCGCGGGTTCACCCGGCGCACCAAGGTGATCAAGTTCGCCGGGTGCTACCACGGACACGTCGACAGCCTCCTGGCCGCCGCCGGGTCCGGCGTCGCCACCTTCGCGCTGCCCGACACCCCCGGTGTCACCGGAGCGCAGGCCGGCGACACGATCGTGCTGCCGTACAACGACCTCGAAGCCGTGCAGGAGGCCTTCCACCGGCATCCCGGGGAGATCGCCTGCGTGATCACCGAGGCCTCGCCGGGCAACATGGGCGTCGTGCCGCCCGGGCCCGGGTTCAACCAGGGGCTCAAGAACGCCTGCCGCGAGAACGGCGCCCTGTACATCTCCGACGAGGTCATGACCGGGTTCCGGACCAGCCGGGCCGGCTGGTTCGGCATCGACGGGGTGGTGCCCGACCTGATGACCTTCGGGAAGGTGATGGGAGGCGGGTTCCCCGCGGCCGCCTTCGGCGGGCGGGCGGACGTCATGGCGCACCTCGCCCCGGCCGGCCCCGTCTACCAGGCCGGCACCCTCTCCGGCAATCCCGTCGCCACCGCCGCCGGCCTCGCCCAGCTGCGGCTGCTCGACGACGCGGCGTACGACAAGGTCAACGCCGTCTCCGCGCAGATCCAGGGGCTCGTCAGCGAGGCGCTGAACAAGGAGGGCGTCGCGCACCAGGTGCAGACCGCCTCCAACATGTTCTCCGTCTTCTTCACCAACCGTCCCGTGCGCGACTACGAGGACGCGCGGGGCCAGGAGTCGTTCCGGTTCACCGCCTTCTTCCAATCCCTCCTCTCCGACGGGGTGTACCTGCCGCCGTCGTCCTTCGAGTCCTGGTTCGTGTCCACGGCCCACGACGAGCGGGCCATCCAGAAGATCGCCGACGCCCTCCCGGCGGCGGCCCGAGCGGCCGCGGAGGCCACGGCAGAATGAGCGAGCAGCAGGACATCACCGTCGTCCACGTGATGCGGCACGGGGAAGTGGCCAATCCGGAGGGGGTGCTGTACGGGAGACTGCCCGGCTACCACCTCTCCGAGCTCGGCCGGCAGATGGCCGACCGGGTCGCCGAGCACCTCGCCGTCCGGGACGTCGTCCACGTCGTCGCCTCCCCGCTGGAGCGCGCGCAGGAGACCGCGACCCCGATCGCCAAGGCGCACGGGCTCGACCTCGCCACCGACGAGCGGCTCGTCGAGGCCGAGAACATCTTCCAGGGCAAGACCTTCGGCGTCGGTGACGGAGCGCTGAAGAACCCCGCCAACTGGAAGTACCTGGTCAACCCGTTCCGGCCGTCCTGGGGCGAGCCGTACGTCGACCAGGTCGTCCGGATGAAGGGCGCGCTGGACACGGCCAAGGACCGGGCGCGCGGGCACGAGGCCGTGCTGGTCAGCCATCAGCTGCCGATCTGGATCCTGCGGTCGTACGTCGAGAAGCGCCGGCTCTGGCACGACCCGCGCAAGCGGCAGTGCACTCTCGCCTCCCTGACGACTTTCACATACCAGGGTGACAGGATCGTCTCCGTCGGGTACAGCGAGCCGGCCATCGACCTCGTCCCGGCCCACCTCCGCGCCGGCGCCAAGCCGGTGAAGGGGAAGGACAAGGCCTTCGGGGCCTGAACGGCCGTGAACAGGTCTGCGTGAAGCTGCGTAATTCGCAAGTGACGCGCACCACTTGACTAAATCGTTAGCGCTTTTCTTTCGAAATATCCCAGATGTGACGGAACCTGTCCGTTCGTCACGCCCTCTAATTGTGTGACCATCAGAGGACGTGACGAATCGGGGAATCATGCGGACCATCACGCGAAGGGGCATGCTCGGCGTCGGCGCGGGCGCCACGGCCGGACTCGCGCTCGGCCTCACCGGCTGCGGCGCGTCCTCCGGTTCGGACGACGCGCCCCATGCCGCCGGTTCCACCGGGGAGCCGTCGAAAAACCCGCCGAAGACGCCCAACGCCCGCCCCCTCGGCGACGGCTCCACCTCCCGCACCGGCAAGCAGCCGCACCAGCCCGCCGCCCCCGAGCCCCTGGAGGCCGGCCAGACCCCGCCGCAGTTCGTGATCTTCTCCTGGGACGGCGCCGGTGAGGTCGGCAACGGCCTCTTCCCGCGCTTCCTCGACCTGGCGAAGGAGCACGGCGCCTCGATGACCTTCTTCCTCTCCGGGCTGTACCTCCTGCCCGAGTCGAAGAAGCGGCTCTACAACCCCCCGAACAACCCCCGCGGCGCCTCCGACATCGGATACCTCACCGACGAGCACATCAAGGCGACGCTCACCAACGTCCGCCGGGCCTGGCTCGAAGGCCACGAGATAGGCACCCACTTCAACGGGCACTTCTGCAGCGGCCACGGCACCGTCGGCAACTGGACGCCCAAGCAGTGGCGCAGCGAGATAGACCAGGCCAAGGCGTTCGTGAAGGAGTGGCGGACCAACACCGGCTGGACCGACCTGCCCTCGCTCCCCTTCGACTACGACAAGGAACTGGTCGGCGCCCGTACCCCCTGCCTCCTCGGCCAGAACAACCTGCTGCCCACCGCCCGCGAGCTCGGCTGGCGCTACGACGCCTCCTCGCCCGGCGGCCGCCAGGTCTGGCCGGAGAAGAAGCTGGGCATCTGGGACCTGCCGCTGCAGCAGATACCGTTCCCGGGCCACTCCTTCGAGGTCCTCTCCATGGACTACAACATGCTCGCCAACCAGTCGGTCAACTCGACCAAGGCGCCCGCCTACAACTACCCGGGCTGGCGGAAGCAGTCGGCCCAGTCGTACATACAGGGATTCGAGCGGGCATACACGACAAACCGGGCGCCGTTCTTCGTGGGCAACCACTTCGAGCATTGGAACGGCGGTATCTACATGGACTCCGTCGAGGAGGCCTTCAAGCACATCGCCCGGGAGAAGGAGAAGGGCGCCGACGTCCGGCTGGTCTCCTTCCGGCAGTTCGTGGACTGGATGGACGTACAGAAGCCGGAGGTCCTGGCGAAGCTGCGCACGCTGGACGTGGGGCAGCGGCCGGCCGGGGGCTGGAAGACCTTCCTGAAGCAGGGCGCGGCCGCCTGAGAACGGGCGCATCCCGGACGGAGGGGGGTGCGCAAGATCCCCAGAACGGGCATGCGAAACTTTTCACATGAGTACCCGTAGCCGCTCCCTCCTGCTCGGCGCCATGGCCGCCGCGGCGGCCCTGGCCCTGTCCGCGTGCGGCAACGGCGGCACCTCCGGCGGAGGCGGCAACACCAACTTCATCACCGGCAGGGACGGCATCGACACGGTCGCTCAGGGCCACCGCGCGGCGGCCCCCGACCTGTCCGGCAGGACCATCGACGGCGGCACCCTGGACGTCGCCGACTACAAGGGCAAGGTCGTCGTCGTCAACGTCTGGGGCTCCTGGTGCAGCCCCTGCCGGGCCGAGGCGCCCAACTTCGCCTCCGTCGCCAAGGAGTACGCGAGCAAGGGCGTCCAGTTCGTCGGCATCAACACCCGCGACACCAGCACCGCTTCCGCGGTCGCCTTCGAGAAGCAGAACGGCATCGGCTACCCGAGCCTGTACGACCCGACGGGCAGGCTGATGCTCCGCTTCAAGAAGGGCACGCTCAACCCGCAGGCCATCCCCTCCACCCTGGTACTCGACCGGCAGGGGAAGATCGCGGCGCGCTCGCTGGCGGCGCTCAGCGAGGAGAACCTGCTAAAGATGATCAAGCCGGTCGTCGCGGAGAAGTGACGTGAGCGCACTCCTGACGCTCGCGGCGGAGACGGGCAAGAACGAGACGGTCTTCAGCGGGGCTCTGCTGGTCTCCCTGCCGATCGCGCTGTTCGGCGGTCTGGTCTCGTTCTTCTCTCCGTGCGTGCTGCCCCTCGTGCCCGGATACCTGTCGTACGTCACCGGAGTCGCGGGTACCGATCTGGCCGACGCCCGGCGCGGGCGGATGGCGGCCGGCGCCTCCCTCTTCGTGCTCGGCTTCACCGCCGTGTTCGTCTCCGGCGGGGCCCTGTTCGGCTACTTCGGCCAAGACCTCCAGGAGCAGTCCGGCACCCTCAGCAAGGTGCTCGGCGTGCTGATGATCGCCATGGGTGTGTTCTTCATGGGCCTGATGCCCTGGTTCACCCAGCGCGAGTTCCGCTTCCACAAGCGGCCGGTGGCCGGGCTGATAGGGGCACCGGTGCTCGGTGCGCTGTTCGGCATCGGCTGGACGCCGTGCATCGGCCCGACGCTCTCGTCGGTGATCATCCTGTCCTCCCAGCAGGGCAGCGCCGGCCGTGGCGCCATACTGACCGTCGCCTACTGCCTGGGCCTCGGCGTGCCCTTCGTGCTCGCGGCGATCGCCTTCCGCAAGGCCCTCGGCGCCTTCGGCTGGGTCAAGCGCCACTACGTCTGGGTGATGCGCGCCGGCGGCACGATGATGATCGTGACCGGTGTGCTGCTGCTGACCGGCGCCTGGGACAGCCTGGTGCAGGAGATGCAGTCCTGGTCCGCCGGCTTCAATGTGGGGATCTGATCCATGAGCCAGACCGAAACCGACAACAGCGAGCAGGACCGGCGGGAACTCGGCGCGGCGGGCTCCCAGCTCTCCACCGCCCCCGTCGAGGAGCCGCCGATCGCCCCCGGCCTCGGGGTCGTCGGGTGGGCCCGCTGGTTCTGGCGGCAGCTCACCTCGATGCGGGTCGCGCTGCTGCTGCTCCTGCTGCTGTCGCTGGGCGCGATCCCCGGCTCGCTGATCCCGCAGAGCGGCGCCGACATCAACAAGGTCGCCGCCTTCCGGAAGGCCCACAAGACGCTGGCGCCGGTCTACGACAAGCTCGGCCTGTTCCACGTCTACAGCTCGGTGTGGTTCTCGGCGGTCTACATCCTGCTCTTCGTCTCGCTCGTCGGCTGCATCATCCCGCGCGCCTGGCAGTTCGTGGGCCAGCTGCGCGGCCGTCCGCCGGGTGCCCCGAAGCGCCTGGACCGGCTCCCCGCGTACACGACCTGGCGGACCACGGCCGAGCCGGAGGAGGTCCGCGAGGCGGCGCTGAAGCTGCTGAAGAAGCGGCACTTCCGGGCGCACACCGCCCGGGACGCGGTCGCCGCCGAGAAGGGCTACGTCCGCGAGTTCGGCAACCTGGTCTTCCACATCGCGCTGATCGTGCTGCTGATCGCCTTCGCGTCCGGCCAGATGTACAAGTCGGACGGCACCAAGCTGGTCGTCGAGGGCGACGGGTTCGCCAACTCGATCCTCCAGTACGACGACTTCAAGTCCGGCTCCATGTTCAGCACCGACGACCTGGTGCCGTTCAGCTTCAACCTGAAGAACTTCCACGCCACCTACCAGACCAGCGGCCCCAGCCGGGGCACCCCGGTCACCTTCGCCGCGGACGTCGACTACAGCGTGGGCGCCTACGGCAAGCCGAAGCGGACCACCATCAAGGTGAACGAGCCGCTGGAGATCGACGACGCCAAGGTCTACCTGGTCAGCCACGGCTACGCGCCCGTCATGACCGTCCGCGACGGCTCGGGCAAGGTCGTCTACCACGACGCAGTCCCGCTGCTCCCGCTGGACAGCAACGTCAGCTCCCAGGGCGTGCTGAAGGTGATGGACGGCTACCGGAGCCCGAAGGGTGTCAGCGAGCAGCTCGGTATCTCGCTGTTCTTCCTGCCGACGTACGCCGGCGGTCCCTCGGTGCTCTCCAGCTTCCCGGCGCTGGACAACCCGGTGCTGAACCTGGCGCCGTACCACGGCGACCTCGGCGTCAACTCGGGCATCCCGCAGAGCGTGTACCAGCTCGACAAGACCCACATGAAGGAGTTCAAGGACTCCAAGGGCCAGCAGTTCCGGGACAACCTGAAGCCCGGCGAGACCATGCAGCTGCCGGACGGCGCCGGGTCCGTGACCTTCGAGAAGGACGTCAAGGAATGGGCCGGCTTCGAGATCGTCCAGGAGCCCGGCAGCGGCTGGGCCCTGGTCGGTGCCCTCGCCGCGATCTTCGGCCTGGCCGCCTCGCTGTTCATCCAGCGCCGCCGCGTCTGGGTGCGCGCGGTGCGCGGTGACGACGGCGTCACCGTGGTCGAGATGGCCGGGCTGGGCCGCAGCGAGTCCGCGAAGGTGCCCGAGGAGCTGGGCGACCTCGCGGGAATCCTCTATGACCAGGCACCGGGGGCTCCCGACTCCGGTGACACCACCGACCACGACCCCGCACCGTCCCCCGACCCCGAAGTCGTACCTGCCGAAGGGGCTGAGAAGCGATGACTTCCGCCGCCGCAACCGCGCTCGACGCGACCACCCTCGCCGCGACCAACGAGCATCTGGCGAGTATGAGCAACACGCTCATCTACTCGTCGATGGCCGTCTACACGCTGGCGTTCTTCGCCTACATCTTCGAGTGGCTGCTCGGCAGCCGCAGCCGGGTGGCGCGCACCGCCAACGCGCTCACCACGAACGTCCAGGCGACGAAGGCGCAGGCGCAGGCGCCCGCCGTCGCGGTCAAGAAGGCCGGCGGTACCGCCGTACTGGAGCGCCCGCGGGTCGTCGTCCGCTCCGCGGCGGGCTCGCGTGACGTGCCGGACGGCCCCGGCGCGCACGGCGGCGACGAGCAGGGCGACCTCTACGGCCGGATCGCGATCTCCCTCACGGTCCTCGCCTTCCTGGTGGAGCTGGCGGGCGTGGTCGCCCGCGCGGCCTCCGTGCAGCGGGCGCCGTGGGGCAACATGTACGAGTTCAACATCACGTTCTCCACGGTCGCGGTCGCCGTCTACCTGACCCTGCTGGCCCTGAAGAAGAACGTCCGCTGGCTCGGCCTCTTCCTGATCACCACGGTCCTCCTCGACCTCGGCCTCGCGGTCACCGTCCTCTACACGGCGAGCGAGCCGCTGGTCCCGGCCCTGCACTCGTACTGGCTGTACATCCACGTCTCGACCGCGATCTTCTGCGGCGCGGTCTTCTACGTCGGCGCGGTGGCGACCATCCTCTACCTCTTCAAGGACGCGTACGAGAGCAAGCTGGAGAACGGCGGCAAGCCCGGCGGCTTCGCCACCTCGGTCCTGGAACGCCTGCCCGCCTCGGCGTCCCTGGACAAGTTCGCCTACCGCGTCAACGCGGCCGTCTTCCCCCTGTGGACCTTCACGATCATCGCGGGCGCGATCTGGGCGGGCAGCGCCTGGGGCCGCTACTGGAACTGGGACCCCAAGGAGACCTGGTCCTTCATCACCTGGGTCGCCTACGCCTGCTACCTGCACGCCCGCGCCACCGCCGGCTGGAAGGGCCGCAAGGCCGCCTACCTGGCGATGATCGCCTTCGGCTGCTGGCTCTTCAACTACTACGGCGTCAACATCTTCGTCACCGGCAAGCACTCCTACGCGGGCGTCTGAGCCGGCCCAGGGTGACACTGGTGCCATGGCCGGTTCCACAGAACCCGCAGAACCCATAGAACAAGGCGCCAGTCAGGCCCACGGGAGAACGCACCTCCTCCACTTCCTGGTGCGGCTCGCGAAACCGACGGAACAGGTCTGGCCGAGGCTCTCCACAGCGGAGGGCCTGGCCGCCTGGTTCACCCCCGTCGACGTCCTGCAACCGCGACTGGGCGGCACGGTCACCCTCGGTGACCTGGGCACGGGCAGCGTGACCGCCTGGGACGTCGAACGGATCGCGGAGTACACCGTGGAGGGCGGCGGCCGCCTCCGCTTCCACCTGGAGCGCGACGGGGAATCCGGCAGCGCCCTGCGCTTCACGCACGAGTTCAAGGGCGAGGGCGAGACGGAGCAGGCCTGGCGGGCCAGATTCGAGCGTCTGGCCGACTCCCTGAACTCCTGAGGCGCCCCGGCTGAAGCACCCGGAAAGGGGCGCGGGGCGGTATCCCCATGCGGCTCCGCCGCGTGGGCGCCCCGCCCGCCCGCGGCTCACGACGGCGGCAGGCACTCCCCGCTCGGCGGCTTCCCCTCCGGCCAGGCGATGGTCACGAACCGTGAGCCGCCCTCCGGCCGCAGCTCCACGATCGGCACCGCCTTTTCGTACGGATTCCCGTGCGCGTCCAGGCAGATCCACCCGCTCGCCCCGTCCACCCGCAGCGACCCCTTGACCTGCGGCCACTGCAGTCCCACGTCGGCCAGCGCCGACACGGACCTGCCCTCCGGCACCGCCTCGCGGATCCCGTGCACCGCGAGCCGCGTCGCGTCGTAGGCGATGATCAGCTGGCCGTCCTCCAGGGCGACCGGCCCGATCGGCCCCACCGGGGCCTTCCCGGCGCTCGTCAGCAGCCCGGTCAGCGTCGCCATGTCCGCCGCCGAACCGCCCGTCGCCGGGCTGCCCCCGCCCCACGCGTCCGGGTGGGCGAGGGCGGTGTAGCGGACGGAGAGGTTGTGCCGCAGTGCGCCGCGGTCGAGATTCTTCTCGCCGGTCAGATACGACCCCTCGTCCCCGGTCAGCACCGTGAACCTCCGGTCCTGGCAGCCCCGTCCGCCCAGCGCGTTCACGAACTGCCGCAGCTGGGTGTGGCGGCCGGCGAAGAGAATCGTGTCCGTCGACCGCGAGGTGTCGCAGACCAGGTTGGTGATCTGCCGGAACGTGTTCGCGGTCGTCCCCTCCTGACTGCGGTCGGCCGGCGGTGTGAACGGCTGGGGCTCGTACGGCGAGCCCTTGATCAGCGCCGCGAACGACGTCTGCAGGGTCCGCGTGTACGGGTCGCCCGGCTTGTCGTAGACGAGCAGCGCCCGGCCCGCGCTCACCCTCGCGAAGGAGGCCAGGGCGCGGGCCTCGTCGGTGTTGGTGGGGGAGACCCGGGCCAGGCCGGGGAAGGGGTCCGTTCCGTGCTGCCCGTTGGCGAGGTCGTCGGCGGTGATCGACGATCCCACCACCGGAATGCCCAGCCGGGTCAGCTCCCTGACGGCCTTCTTGTTGTTGTCGGTGCTCTGCCCGACTCCGGCGACCGCCCGCAGCCGGTCCGTGCCCCCGGTCATGCCCGCCAGCCGCGTGACCATCGGCTGCCAGTACTGGCTCGTCGACCCGGGGTTGGCCAGGACCAGCCGGATCGCCGGGGACTGCCCGTTGGAGTCGTGGTTGGCCTGGTACTGGGCGAGGTAGGCCCCCTGGAGCCTCTCGACGAGCCACGGTCCGCCGCGACTGCGCACCGTCCGGCGTCCCGCAACTCGCTGAGGACCGCGCTCTTGCCGAGCCGTTGCCGAGACCGTGGTCAGGTGTCGACATTCCGGGTATTTCGGCCCGGAAGGTCCGTCTGTCACCAGAGCGTCAGGGGCTCGGATTGAGTACGGTCTCTCGTTTCCGTCTGCCGCTGGTGCGGCAGGGTTGCGCCACCTGCCCGCCCCGCCTCCGCCTTGCGGCGGGGGCGGGTGGCGCGGGTCTTCTGGTCGGCTCCACGAGGCTTCGACACCGCCGGGGCGGTGTCCTGGTCTCCGGCCACTCCGGTACCAGTCACGCAGGCTGCCGCGAGGGCGGCGAGGTTGAGCGCGGCGTTGTCGTCCCGGTCGATGACCAGACCGCAGGCGTCGCATTCGTACGTCCGGACGTGCAGCGGCAGCTTGGCTTTCACCGCGCCGCACCCGGAACAGGTCTTCGAGGACGGGTACCAGCGGTCAGCGACCACGAGGCGGGTGGCGTGGCGCTGGCGGGTCTTGTAGTCGAGCTGGCGGCGGATCTCGCCGAATCCGGCGTCTGCGATCCTGCGGGCCAGGCGCCGGTTGCGGAGCATGCCGGCAACGTTGAGGTCTTCGGCCACGATGGTGCCGTACTCGGCGGCCACGGCGGTGGTGAGCTTGTGCAGGGCGTCTTCGCGGAGGTTCGCCACGCGGTGGTGAACCTTGTTCCGCCGGGCGTTGGCCTTCTCCCACCGCTTCGACGGCTGCCGTCCGGTCCGCCGGTCGGGGCCCCGGCGTCGGGACACGACGCGGCAGGCGCGGCGCAGCTGCTTACGCGCCCGGTCGTAGTGGCAGGGATTGGGCGCGGTGCGGATCTCGCCGGTGCTGTCGGCCATGACCGCGAGGGTCTTCACCCCGAGGTCGATGCCGACCGCGACATCCGGCCGCGTGACGCGGAGCAGGTCGCGCTTCACCTCCGCCTGGAAGGACACGAACCAGCGTCCGCGCTCGTGCCGCACCGTCGCGGACAGGATTCGGGCCGTCCCGGCCTGGACGCGGTCGAGGAGCTTCACCGTGGGTTCATGCGTGCGGATCGTGCCCAGGCGGGGTAGCGTGACGTGCCGGCCGTCGGAGTCCACGCGGATCGTGCCGGTGGTGAACCGGCAGGACATACGTGCCTTCCGCTTCGACTTGAACCGCGGCATACCCATCGCACGGCCACGGCGCTTGCCCTGCTTCGACTTGGCGTAGTTGTCGAACGCGGCGGCGGCGTTCGCGAGACCGGTGGAGTACGCCTCCTTCGAGTTCTCCTCCCACCAGCCCGCGAACCTCGGGTCAGTGTGCTTGCCCTCGTTGAACGCCTTCCGCAGGGCGGGCAGCGACCACGGCCGCCATTGCGTCAACTGTTCCTCGGCGACGCCGTAGGACTCCTCCGCGCGGCGCTGCCACCACGACGCCCCGACCCAGCCGACAGCCCAGTTGTACGCGGCACGCGCCGCGCCACAGTGCGAACGCAGCGCCTGCTCCTGGGAGACGTTCGGGTCCAGAGCGAGCCGGAACGCCTGCACCACAAAACCGGGCTGCGCCTGGAACTTCTTCACTCGGCGGCCTCGCCGGTCGCCACGGCCACCGCGCGGGCGGCGCGGTCCTTCGCCGCCCGCCGCCCGTACAGGCGGGCGCACATCGACGTGAGCACCTCGGTGATGTCCCCCACCAGGTCGTCAGCGGTCTCGGTGGGGTCGAGGACGACCAGGCGCCGTCCGGACGCCGACAGGACGGCTTCGAGATGCTCGACGCCGAACCGGGCCAGCCGGTCACGATGCTCGACCACGATCACCGCCGTCTGCGGGTCGGACAGCAGGCGCTGCAGCTTGCGGCGCCGTCCGTTCAGCCCCGAGCCGACCTCGGCGACGACCTCGGCGACGGCCAGGCCGAGCCCGTTCGCGCCGGCCACGACCCGGGCGGCCTGCCGGTCAAGGTCGGCCTTCTGGTCGGCGGACGACACGCGGCAGTACGCCACCACCCGCCCCGAGGCCGCAGAGACGGCCGGAGCCGGCTCAGCAACCAGCCACGTCCCGGACGGCGCCTGACGGACCGGAACGGGCATCTTCCCGTCCTTCACCCACCGCCAGGCGGTCTGGTAGCTCACACCCTGCTGCCGTGCCCACTCCGAAAGCTTCACAAGACCAAGATATTCGAGATGCACGACTAGAGGTGACCATGAATGACTAGAAAATCCGTAGCAGCTTTCACCCCCCCCGCGCCCCGGTCAGCACGACGAACGGCAGCTCGCCGGGGTGTTCGAGGGTGAGGGCACGATGCCGGTACGGCCGTAGCCCGACGACTCTCGGCACGAGCCCGGCCGGCTCGACGTCGAACAGCGTCCCACGCCCGTGCAACCGTCTGTCGCGTGATGACTGTTGGGTCACGAATCCTGACGCTGCGGGATCAGCCGACGGTGATGGCGTCCAGTTTCTCCCGCAGGTAGACATGCGAGTCGACCGGCGGGTACGCGACCCGGCCGACCGGTGGCGGTACGGACTCGACGGTCGTGCCCGGGGTGCACTCGCCGAAGTAGACCAGGGACATCAGCTCCTCGGCGGGCGCGTCCGTGGGCGGCGGCAGCACCCGGTGCCGGCCGGAGCGCCACCGGTCTCCGGTCCAACGGGCCATCAGGTCACCGATGTTGATGGTGAACGCGGCCGGGTCGAAGGGCGCGTCCTGCCAGCCGCCCTCGTCCGTGTACACCTGCAGCCCGCCCTTGCCGGCCTGCCGGTCCAGGATGGTCACCGTCCCGAAGTCGGTGTGCGGCCCGATCCGGAACTGCCCCGGCTCGGGCTCGCCGAGCACCTCGGTACCCGGATACCAGTTGATGTTGAAGCCGTACGTCGGATGGTCCATGTGCCGGGAGAAGAAGTCCCGTTCGAGCCCGAGCGCGTACCCGAGGAGGGCCAGCAGCTCCTTCTCCAGGTCGGCCATCCGCGCCAGGTACTCCTCGGCGAGGGTGCGCAGTTCGGGCACTTCCGCCGGCCACACGTTGGGCGCGTACCACTCCGCGTTGACCACCGGGTCGTCGAACGGCTCGTGCGTCGCGAAGGTCAGCGACTCCTTCAGGTCGGGCGGGGTCTCGGTGCCCTCAGAGTAGCCGTTGGCCTCCGCGCCGGGCCCGAGCCAGCCGCGTCCGCCGACCTTCGCCTCGTAGGCCCGCTTCACGTCCGCGGGCAGTGCGAAGAACCGGCGCGCGGCCTCCCGGACCCCGCCGCGCAGCTCCGCGTCGACCCCGTGCCCGGTGACGAGCAGGAAACCGGCGGTCTGCAGGGCGCTGTCGACGGTCCGGGCGATCGCCCGGCGGTCGTCCTCGCCGCCGTCGAGCCAGGGGCGCAGGTCGACGGTTGGGATACGCGGGCTGCCGCTCATGTCACTCACCGATGTCCTCGTTCCACAGGGCCGGGTTGTCCTTGATGAAGTCGCGCATCATCGCGACGCACTCCGGGTCGTCCAGGAGGACGATCCGCACGCCGTGGCCGGCGAGCCAGTCGTGGCCGCCGTGGAAGGTGGCCGCCTCGCCGATCACGACCCGGGAGATACCGAACTGGCGGACCAGGCCGGAGCAGTACCAGCACGGTGACAGGGTGGTCACCATGGTGGTGCCGCGGTACGTCCGCTGCCGGCCCGCCGCACGGAAGGCGGCCGTCTCCGCGTGCATGGAGGGGTCGTCGTCCTGCACGCGCCGGTTGTGACCGCGGCCGAGCAGGGTGCCGTCGGCGCCGTAGAGCGCGGCGCCGATCGGGATGCCCCCCTCGGCGAGTCCGGCGCGGGCCTCGGCGACGGCGGTGGCGAGCCAGGACCGGGCCTGGGTCCGGTCCAGGGGGGCCAAGGGGTTCAGGGGGTCCGGCGGATCCGTGGGCATGGGCTGCATGGCTTCACTCTCCTGTGGCCGAAACACGAGGGCAACGTGCGGAAAGTACCCTCCGGGCAACCCCCGGCCGGACGAAATGTCAGCGGCCGTGCCCGTCCCCTGGAGGTCGCCGTGCCCGCACTCACCCTCCGCGAAGTCCTCGCCCTCGACCCGGTGCGGGCGGCCCGCCCCGAACTCCTCGCCGGCGAAGGCGCCCTGGACCGTCCCGTCCGCTGGGTACATTCCAGCGAGGTCTACGAAGGCGCCAACTTCCTCGACGGCGGCGAGCTGCTCCTCACCAACGGCTTCGGGCTGACTGACGCCGGCGACGAGGTCCGCCGCCGGTACGTGCGGGAGTTGGCGGCGCGCGGCGCGGCCGGGCTCGCGGTGGAGGTCGGGCGGGCCCTGCCCGGCATGCCGCCCGAGGTGACCGACGAGGCCCGCCGTCTCGGCCTGCCGCTGCTCGCCCTGCACCGGGTGGTGCCGTTCGTGCGGATCACCGAGGCCGCCAACCGGGCGATCGTGGCCCGGGGCCTGTCCGGCCGCCGCACGGTGGTCCGGCCCTGGGGCGGCGACCACGCGGCGGCGCTGCTCGCCGACCTGGCCGACGGGCAGGCCCTCAACCAGCCCGAGGTGGAGGCGCGGGCCGCGCTCGCCGGGTTCCACCCCGGCCCCGGCGCCCGGCTCCTCGGCGTCTCGTTGCACGGGAGCCGCGGCGTGGGCGCGGTGGACCGGGCGGTACGGGCGCTGGGCGGGGGCGGGGTGCTGCGGGCCGTGTTCCCGGGGGACGTCCTCGCGCTGCTCGCGGTGCCGGCCGCGGTCCCCGGCGATCCGGTGCGGGCCGTTCAGGAGGCGTTCCGGGGCGCCGCCGAGCCGGGGGCCACGGTTGCCGTCGGCCACGCGGTCGGTCCCGGCGGCTGGCTGCACTGGAGCGAGACGCTGCGGGCGGCCCGGACCACCCTGGAACTCGCGCTGACCGTGCCGCCCGCGGAACCGGCCGTGCCCGAGGGCCCGTCGGTGACCTCGGCCCGTGCCCTCGCCCTGGAGCGGGAGCTGACCCGGGGCGGGGTCGCCGCCAACCGTGACCGCCTCGCCGCCCGCGTCCAGCACACTCTCGGCCCGCTGCTGGCCTGGGAGGCGGCCCACCCCAGCGACCTGGTCCGCACCCTGGAGGTGCACCTGCGGCACGGCTGCTCCCCGACCCGCACCGCCGCCCTCCTGCACATCGGCCGCCAGTCCCTCTACCAGCGACTGGAACGCATCGAGTCCCTCCTCGGCCTGGAGATCGACGACCCCGACCTGCTCGGCGACCTCCTGACGGCGGCCTGCGCACACCGGGTGGTACGGGGGACGGGGACGGCCCGGGCCCGGGGGCTGCGGACGGTGGCGTAGCGCCTGTTGTGGAAAGTCCCGCCGTCCGCCCTCGGGCGGGCCGAGCGGCGTCCGGTGCGTGCTCTCGGCGTGCCGGAGGCCGGCCTCGGGGGCACCCGGGGGCTGCGCCGGTCACGGGCTGCCTCTTCCGCGAGGGGCACCCCCGGCATCCGGTGCGCGGCGGCGCGGCCCGGGGCACCGTGCCGTACCGGGCCGCCGCCTCGCCCGGACGGCCCGCACCTGGTCGGCGGCAGCGGGTGCGCGCGCGGCTGGCCGCACGCACGCTGGGAGCGTGGTGATGATCGTGACGGTGGTGTCGGTGCCGGACGGGGGCACGACGCGGGTCTCCGTGGGGGAGGCGCGTCGGCGGCTGGCCACGGACACCTTCCTGCTCCTCGACGTCGAACTGCGGGAGCAGCAGGGCCCGGCGGAGGAGCCGGTGGCCCGCAGTCTCGGCCTCCCGGAGGAGGAACTCGAATGGTTCGGCAGACCGGAGGAGTCCGCGCGCGCCGACTACCTGGGGCAGGTCGCCGGATTCGTCGTGCCGATGGTCCACGACGGTGAGATCGCCCATGTGCACGCCCTGGCGGGCGACCGCTTCCTGGTGCTCGCCCACTGGGGCCTGCGGGTCGCTCTGGAACGTCACCTCGCGGCACAGGTGCGGCGGGAGCGGCCCGCCGACGCCGTGGCCATGCTGTTCCTGCTGCTCCAGGAGGCGCTCGCGACGTTCCGCCGCGCCGCGGTGGCCGCGCTGATCCAGGTGGAGGAACTGGAGGACGACATGTTCGAGAGGCGGCGGCCCGAGCAGTTCTACCTGCTGTCCCGGCTGCGCCGCCACTCCGCCGTCCTGCACCACTCGCTGCTGCCCTACCTCCAGGCGGTCGAAGAGGTGATCACCCGCAGGATGATGAGCCGCGACTTCCCGGAGGAACGGCAGCGGCTCGCCCGGGAGTTCCAGCGCACGGCGCGGCTGGTCCTCGCGGACATCGAGTCCCTCCAGGACGCTACCCGCCGGGCCTTCGCCAGCTACGGCTCCCTGGTCGCGGGCGAGCAGAACGGCGTCATCAACCGGTTGGCCATCGTCTCGGTGATCTTCCTGCCGCTGTCGTTCCTCACCGGGTTCTTCGGCATGAACTTCTCCTTCCTGACGAACCGGCTGGAGACCAGGGACGAGTTCTGGCTGCTCGCCGTGGGACTCCAGCTGGTCGCCGTGGCCGCCTCGCTCTTCCTGCTGCACCGCACCGGTGTCTGGCGCAGACTGCGCGACGAGGACTAGCAGGAGGGGTGGGGGCTAGGAGGTTCGCCGGCGCATCCGCAGCGCCGCGTACAGCAGGGCGCTCACCGCGAAGCCGACCAGCGGGGTGATGTCGCCGAAGGCCGGGTGGTGCTCGGGTACCCAGCCCACGTAGTCCTCCTGGTTGGAGAAGAGCGGGACGGAGACCGCGACGCCGGTCAACAGGGCGGCGAGCCCCGCCCAGTTGGTGAAGGAGCGGTCGGTGAGGCGGGCGGCGAGCTCCTCGTCCGCGGCGCTACGGCCCCGGAGCCACCGCTCCACCAGCACGACCCCCAGCCAGGGTGCCACCCAGTACGCGATGACCAGCAGGAACGCCTCGTAGGCCGCGCCCGCGTCGTCCAGCGAGGCCCAGGCGGCCGCCGTCCCGGCGAGGCCCGACACCACGACCAGGGCGCTGCGGCTCAGCCAGGTGGGGAGCTTCAGGCCGAAGGAGGCGATGGAGATCGCGCCGGAGTACACGTTGAGGGCGTTCGCCGAGACCCCGCCGAGCATGATGGCGAGCAGGACGAGGTCACCGAGCCAGCCGGGGAGGTGACCGGTGAAGGCGGCCGTCGGGGTGGCGTCCTTCGGGGCGACGATCGTGGCCGAGGCCGCGCCGATGACGGCAACGATCGAGACCGACACGAACAGGCCGACGGCCGGCCACAGGACCGTCTTCACCTTGCTCGCGGTGCGCGGCAGGTAGCGGGAGTAGTCGGTGGCGTACGGGTTCCAGCCCGCCGCGTAGCCCCAGGCGGCGCTGAAGGCGAGCAGGAAGCCGCCGACGCCGCCGCCCGAGCCGCCCGAGCCGAGGTCGGCGTCCTTGAACGTCCACACCCCGGCCAGCAGGAAGATCACCGCGAGTGCCGGGAACGCGTACTTCTCGAAGGTGTGTACGAAGTTGTGGCCGATGAAGCCGATCAGGATCTCGGCGACGACCACGAGCAGGAGGGAGGGCAGGGGCCGCAGGCCGGTCAGCGTGTTCAGGGCGAAGGCCGCGCTCACGCTGTTCACGGCGAACCAGCCGACGCCCGCGAGCAGGCCGTTGGCGGCGGCGGGCAGGATGTTGCCGAGGAAGCCGAAGGAGAAGCGGCCGATCACCATCTGCGGGACGCCGAACCGCGGCCCGTCCAGCGACAGCACGCCCTGGGTGACCGCGCCGAGCGCGGTGCCCAGCAGGATCGCGGCGGTCGCCGTCCAGAAGTCCAGTCCGAAGAAGAGGACCGCGATCACGCCGATGTAGACGGTCGCGAACTCGATGTTGGGGGACGCCCAGGTCCACAGCAACTGGAGCGGGCTGCCGTGGCGTTCGGCGTCGGGGATCGGTTCCGAGCCCGCCGCCTCCACGGCGATGACCCGGTCGCCGTACTCGGGCGCGATACTGGTGGTGGAACCGGCGGGAGCAGTCGTCATACGAGGTAAGTGTCGGGATCGCTCCCGGTGCGGCCCAGGGGCGCACTGTCCGCTTCGGGCGGCGCACCGGCGTACAACCTGCACGTACAGGGGAACTCCCGAAGGCCCGGAGTCCTCGGAAGCTCCCCGGACGGTTCCGGCCGCGGGCCGGTGCGTACGTTACGCGGCGAGACGGTCCGCCAGTTCCTTCGCCTTGCTGGCCGCGTCCTGGAGGGCGCGGTCGCGGGAGGCCTCGTAGAGCGGCACGAGCTCGGCCATCGCCGGGTTCTGCGGGGCCATGGTCAGCTCCGGCACGATGAAGTCGACGTCCATGCCGAGACCTTCGGACAGCAGCGCGGTCAGGTAGTTCTGGACGTACTCGAACTGCTCCCGCGGGGTGCCCGGCGCGTACGAGCCGCCGCGGCTGGCCACCACGGTGACCGGGGTGCCCTTGGCTGAGGGGTTCTCGCCCATCGTGCGGTTGTACAGGACCACGTTGTCCAGCCACGCCTTGAGCGTCGAGGGGACCGTGAAGTTGTACATCGGGGCGCCTATGAGCACCGCGTCCGCCTGCTCCAGCTCCTCGATCAGCTTCAGCCGCGTCGCGAAGGCGTCCGCCTGCTCGGGGGTGTGGGTGGCGGGGTCGGCGAAACCGGCCGTGTGGGCGGCCGCGGTGAGGTGCGGCACCGGGTCCGCCGCCAGGTCGCGGTAGACCACCGTGCCGTCGGGGTGCTGCGCCAGCCAGGCGGTGCGGAAGGCGTCCGTGACGGCACGCGAGGAGGAAGCTCCGTCAGGGAGGAGGGACGAGTCGATGTGGAGAAGAGTGGCCATGAGAGGTCTCCGGATACACGGGCCCGAGGTCGGGCCGCAGCAACTAAGAATTCGTACTCGACTATAGATAGCACAGGTACTTACTTTTTCTCAGTCCCCCTCTTTTCGGGGGCTGTATCCTGACCCCATGGCGGTGGAGCAGGCGCATGACCCGGAAGCGTGCAAAGGCGTCGACGCCGGCATCACGCGCGTCTTCCACGTGCTGGGCAAGCGCTGGAACGGCCCGATCCTGTCCGTCCTGATGGACCGGCCGACGCACTTCGCCAACCTGCGCCGCGCCATCCCCGGTATCAGCGAACGCATGCTGTCCGACCGGCTCGCCGAACTCGGGGCGGCCGGGCTCGTGGTCCGCGAGGTCGACGAGGGCCCGCCGCTGCGGGTCTCCTACCGGCTGACCGCAGCGGGGGCGGCGCTGGAGCCGTCGCTGGAGGCGCTCGGGGACTGGGCGCGGGAGCATCTGCCGGATTCGCCCTGCTGAGCGCCGCTCAGTCGGGGAGCCGGTCCAGGACCCAGCGTGCGAGTTCCTCGGTCATGGAGGCGTGTGCCTCGTTGGCGGAGGAGAGCAGGAAGTCGTCGGCCTCCGAGTCCTCCGGCGGGAGCTCGCCGATGTCGGCGTAGAGATCGTCCTGCTGGTCAAGGTCGCGGATGGCGACGGCGCTGACGGAGGGGACGAAGCACACGCTGCGGTGGGCGGCCTCGGTGTCCTCGCCGGCGGCGGCGAGCGCGTCGGCGAGGAGACCGAAGGACTCAAGGGTGCCGCCCGGTGCGCCGTCGAGTTCGGGGAAGCCGTCCGTGGTGATCGCACGGGGGCCGCCGAGGACGCCGTGCACCGCGGCCACCTCGGCCTGCCGGCCCTGCGCCTGGGCGAGGAAACGGGTGCCGTCGAAGAGGGGGCCGGCGCAGCTCAGGGTCTTCGCCCCGGCGCGGACGCCGTTGCCGGTGCCGTCGCCGCGGCCGCTGGAGACGGCGAGGACGCGGGGGAGACAGGGCCAGCCGCCGACGTCGTGGAGCTTCCGCTTGAACTCGGTCCGCAGGGGGCTCTCCTGAGGGGTGGCGCCGATGCCGTCCAGGTGCCGCCAGAGGATTTGCCGGGCGGCGGGGCTGCTGATCTGGCGGAGGTAGGTGTCGTCGTACGGGGCGAGGTGGTGGGCGAAGGCCTGGAGGCCGATCGGCAGCCAGGCGCCCCGGTGCGGGCTGTCGAACGAGAGGCAGACGCCGGTCCGGTGGTCGAGGCGCTGTGTCTCCATCCTGGCCAGCGCGTACCGGGCGACCAGGCCGCCCGTGCCGAACCCGCCGACGAGCAGCCGGGCGCCGCCCAGTTGCTCGGCGACGGTCCGCATGACCGCGGCGGTCATGGTCTCGGCGTTCTGGAGGACGGACGCGCCGCGCTCCGCGAACCCGACGAGGACCAGCGTGCGTCCACGGCGCCGCAGTTCGCTCACGAACGGGAACGGACCGTTCTCCATCCTGTTCCAGAGCCAGTCGAAGTCGGTCGGCCCGAGGCCCAGCCCGTCGGCCAGGACGACCGGCCGGACCATGCCCTTGGGGCCCGCCCCGTAGTACACCCGGGCTCTGCCGCCGGGCAGTTCCCACTCCTCGTCGGCCGAGGGCGCCGGCGCGGCCGCCCGTGCGTCCACCGGGGTCACGAGTCCGAACGACCCGGCGGCCCGCTTCGCCCTCTCGACCATGCTGTCGGCCACAGACATCCCTCTCCACGCTGCCGGCAACGGTTCGGGAGCCATCCTCCGCGTGCGGACCCGAGAGCACGCGCTTTCGCCATGTTTTCACCAATGCGTGTTAAATAGCGCGATTTGTGGGCGGTGGAGTTCCGAAACGGTCACGAAGGGGTTCTGAAAGGGTCCTGAAGGGCAGACGCGGGGGCAACTTGCCGCACAGGGTTCGGATTTGGTCATCCGCCACGCGTCCCGGTCCTATGCTGACCGCGACGTGGGGAGCAAGCGGCGCGGGAGGGATCGTGGCAGCTCTGGAGCCGGGCGATCCGCCCTCCGTCGGGGAGTACCAGCTGCTGAGACGGCTCGGCGTGGGCGGAATGGGCCGGGTCTACCTCGGCCGCTCGCCGGGTGGCCGGGCCGTCGCCGTGAAGGTCGTACACGCCGAACTGGTCGCCGGGCAACCGGAGTTCCGGTCCCGTTTCCGCCGTGAGGTGGAGGCCGCGCGCAAGGTCAGCGGTGCGTTCACGGCGCCGGTCGTGGACGCCGATCCGGACGCGCCGCTGCCATGGCTGGTCACCAGCTACATCGCCGGGCCCTCGCTGCAGGAGGCGGTGGCCGAGCGGGGGCCGCTGCCCGCCCCGGACGTGCTCGCGCTCGCCGCCGGACTGGCCGAGGCGCTCACCTCCATCCACGCGGCCGGGCTGGTGCACCGCGACCTCAAGCCGTCGAACGTGTTGCTCGCCGAGGACGGGCCGCGGGTCATCGACTTCGGCATCGCCCGCAGCGTCGAGTCGGCCACCATCACGCGGGCCGGGCTCATGGTCGGCTCGCCCGGCTTCATGTCGCCGGAACAGGTGGCGGGCCGGGAGGTGACCGGGGCGAGCGACGTGTTCGCGCTGGGCGCGGTCCTCACGTTCGCGGCCACCGGCGGCAACCCCTTCGGCGACGGGGCGACCCCGGCCCTCCTCTACCGGGTCGTGCACGACGAACCCGACATCGGAGCCCTCACGGATCCGGCGCTCGCCGACCTCGTCGCCCACTGCCTGGCGAAGGACCCGGCCCACCGGCCCGCCCCGCGCGAGATCCTGACCCGGATCGCCCCCGCCACCGACGCCACCGCGTTCCTGCCCCGGCCGGCGACGGTCCGCCCGGACCAGCACGTGATCCCGGCACCGCCGCCCGACACCGACACCGTCACCGCCACCCGCCCGGTCACCCGGCTCGACCCGGCTCCGCCGGTTCGACCGGTCCAGCCGGTTCGACCGGTTCCGCCCGGGCGCGTGGGCCGCCGCGCGCTGCTCCTCTCCGGCGGAGCACTCGCGGTCGCCGCGCTCGGGGCCGTACCGGTCGCGCACGTCCTCGACCGGGGCCGGAGCGGGAAGTCCCCGCAGGGCTTCGCCGGGGCCGGTGGCGGAGCCGTCTCCGTGCCCTCGCCGCTCGCCGCGTGGCCACTGGACGAGACCTCAGGGACGGTCGCCGCCGACGACACCGGCCGCTACGACGGCACCGCGACCTCGGTCGGCTGGGGCCTGGGCAAGGACGGGTCCGCGCTCTTCGACGGCGGCACCAGCCAGATCGTCACCCGGGGGCAGGTGCTCACCACCGCCGAGGGCCCCGGCTTCACCGTGTCGGCATGGGTGTGCCTGACCCGTCTGCCGACGTCTTTCGCCACCGCCGTCGCCCAGGACGCGGGCGACGTCAGCGGCTTCTACCTCCAGTACTCGCCCGTCGAGAACCGCTGGGCCTTCGCCCGCCCCGGCGGCCTGCGCGCCCTGTCGTACAGCGTCCCCGAGGCCGGGACCTGGACCCACCTGGTCGGCGTCCACGACGGCCCGCGCAAGCAGCTCGTCCTCTACGTCGGCGGCACCCAGGAGGCCGGCATCGACGACACCAACCCCACCGCCGCCCCCGGCTCCCTCACCATCGCCCGCGCCGCCGGCCCCGGCGGCCCCACCGACTGGTTCCCCGGCTCGATCAAGCAGGTCCAGGTGTTCCAGCGGCCGCTGACGGCGGCGCAGGTGAAGGCGCTGCTCTAGTAGGACTCCGTTAGGTCTTTCTGTCCATCGTGTTCAGCGGCATGGTGGGAGTGTGGACGCACATGAAGTGAACCGCGCTCGGGTGAAGTTGGCGTTGTTCGTTGCTGACGTGTTCGCGTCGGTGCCGCGCAAGGACCAGCGGGCCAAAGGCGACTGCTCTCTGCGCGGGCCGATGCTGGAGGGGCGGCGGAAGTCGATCCAGCCGATGGCGGAGCGGCTGCCGGACGCAACGAGCAGAACCTTCCCAGCAGTTCGTGAACCAGTCGACCTGGGATCCGGTGCCGGTGCGCCGGAGGATCGCGGAGCGGATGGTGCCGAGAATCGGCCCGGACGCCTGGGCGGTCGATGACGTGTCGTTCCCCAAGGACGGCAGGATGTCGGTGGCGGTCGCTCCCCAGTACTGCGGCGCTTTGGGCAAGCAGGCCAACTGCCAGGTCGCGGTGAGCGTGCACGCGGTCTCCGACACGGCCTCCTGTCCGCTGCAGTGGCGGTTGTTCGTGCCCGAGGAGTGGGCGCACGATCCGGTACGGCGGCAGAAGACCGGGATACCGCAGGAGGTGGGGCACCGGGAGAAGTGGCGCCTGGCCCTGGACAGCATCGACGAGCTGGCCGGGTGGGGCCTGGTGCCGCCGGTGGTGGTGGCCGACGCCGGATACGGGCAGAACGCCGACTTCCGCGACGGTCTGAGCGGGCGGGGCATCGGATATGTCGTGGCCCATCCGTTCGGACGTGACCGTCCACCCGCACGACGCGCAGCCCACCGCCCCGGCGTGGTCGGGCAACGGCCGCAGGCCGCAGCCCCGCTACCGGGACAAACCGTCTGCGGTGTCCGCGCTGGCGTCCGGCCATGGACGGCAGGCGTTCACCGAAACGGCCTGGCGTGAAGGCTCCCGCGGACCGATGCGCTCGCATTTCCTGACGCTCCGGGTGCGGCCGGCCGGGATCAGGGCCCGTCGCCTGGCCCAGGCCGCCGCCACCGCGCAAGGGGGCTTGTGGGACGGTGTCCTGCCCGAGATCACCCTGCTGGCCGAATGGCCCGAGGACGCCGAAGCACCCACCGACTACTGGCTGTCCAACCTGCCCGCCGACACCCCGCCGGCCGAACTGGTCCGCCTGGCCAAGATCCGCTGGCGCATCGAACACGACTACCGGGAACTCAAGCACGGCCTCGGCCTGGACCACTTCGAGGGCCGTTCCTGGAACGGATGGCATCACCACGTCACCCTGGTCACCGCCGCCCACGCATTCCTCACCGAACAGCGCCTGGCCCCAAAAGCCGATACAGCGGACTCACCCTCTACCAGACCCTCGACGCCATCCAGGACCTGCTGAACTGCTGGACCGGCACCTGCACCACCTGCCACCAACCCCTGCCCAGAACAGCCGTCACCAGCCAGAACCCAAGATCCAAAGCAACCTGACGGAGCCCTACTAGGAACGGTTTTTCGAGGAACCCGGCCCTGCCGCAAGCCCCTCGGAAGGATCCGCCGGGCCGGGTGCCGACGGGACCGTCAGCCGTTGACGCAGACGTTGCCGAACGCCGGGCTGAGCAGACCGTCGAAGCCGAGGGTGTCGCCGCACGCGTTGACCGGAACCTGTGCCCGCCCAGCCTGCAACGCGGCGGCGATCTGCCGGCTTTCGAGGTTATGGCGCTGCGGCCGGAACCTCATCGGGCTCCGGAAGGGACGCCGTGCGCGCTGGAGCCGCGATCACCGGCCGGCCCCGAGTGCGTTGATGCCCTCCGGGCACGGCGGCGGCCCCGGAGTCGGCACGTGGTGTATGTCCGTGCGAAACTCCGAGGCCGCCCGCGGGTCATGCCATCGGCCCCACCGGGTCCGGCTACTCGCCGGTCTTCTTCACCGGGGCCGCCTCGGCCCACTCCGGACGCGTGGTCGGATGGCCGTCCACCGTCTCCACGAGGGCCTTGGAGTTCTGAAGCGTTTCCATCAGCGACCGCGGGCCGCGGAACGGCCGGCCGCCGATGTGCCAGCCATCGGTGTGCAGTTCCTCGATCAGCACCCAGACGACCTCACGGAACGCCTCGGAACCCTCGAACCGGACCATCACGTCGGTGAGCGCCTTGGCCATGGCGTGCTTCTCGTCCTCGGAGAAGACACCTTCGACGAGCTTGACATTGACGAACGGCATGAGAGGTACTCCTCGTGGTAAGGGCACGGCAACCGAAGTGCCCAGGGATGAAGTTCAAGGCCTTCCCCGCAGACCAACGGCTCGGGTAGAGCGCATGGGCCGGTGACGGCGGATGCCTTCCTGGAGTCGGCGCTGCTGCCCGCCGACGAGAACAACTCTCGCTTCGACGTCCCGCCATGACATGAGTCGCGTGACTGTCCGTCCGAGACACCCGAACAGTCACCTTGCCCGTCAGCCACCCCGCGGACCGGAAAACGCCCTCTCGGCCGCGCACACGGCACCTGCGACGGGTGCGAGCGGCACCCTCCGGACAAGTGCGGAGGGGAGCGCACGGGCGCGGCCGGACCCGCGGTTCGACGGCACCAGCGGACGGCGCCCGCCCACGACGTGCGGTCACCCTTGTCATGTGACGGATGCAGCCGGCCGGCGCCGTGGTCAGTGACCGATGCAACCGCCTCGGCCTGGCGCGACCGCACGTCGGCCACCAGCTGTCGCTGCTCTTCACCGAGGGGGCGAGCACCAGCGCCGGGCGGGCGTGAAGGAGAAGCGGGAGCGTTGCGGCCCCGACGTCAGCTGCCACACGCCGCTTCACCCCGCCGGGCCGGCGACGAGGAGATCGTGCAGGATCTGATGGCCGTCGCGCGGACGGCACGGACGCCTGTCTCCCGCTGCCGACCCCCCCGGCCCGCGCGTAGCTCCTCGCGGAGGCGGCCGACCGGGCGCACACGCCGGTCACCCTCGTGGGCCGCCGCCCCATGCAGGCTGGATGAGAGGCCCGGCCGTGGAGTAGCGGAATTCGGCCGTGAGTGCGGGCCGGGGACAGGGCGACCCAGTGGATGCGCATGTGCGGCGAGCGGGTACGGCACACAGGTCGTTCGTGAGCGGAAGAGCCCGGGTGCCGATGAGTCACGGGACGCCCTTCAGAAGGTGGGAACGTCCCTCCGCCCTTGTTCTCGAACGTCGGTCGGACATCGGTCAGCTGACCGGACCGCAGGGGTGTGATCGTGGGGCACCCCGCTTCGTCGGCGCGATGAGCTGCCGCGGTTCCGTCGTTCAGCCGTGATGCGACCGTTCGCCGCCTCGCTGCGAGGGCGCAGCGGGCGAGGGCCGGCCGCGCCCGCACCGACGGCCTGGGCGGTTACCGATGAGGCTCTGAAGGCGACCCGGGTTCCAGGACGTCGCGCAGCATGGCACGCGACGTGATCCCCAGTTTCGGGTACATCTGGTAGAGATGAGCGCCGACGGTCCTGTGCGAGAGGAACAGGCGCTCCGCTATCTGCTTGTTGGTCAGGCCGGAGGACGCCAGCCGCGCTATCTCCAGCTCCTGGGGCGTGAGAGTGTGCGCCAGCGACGTTCTGGGGCGACCGCTGTTCCAGCCGGTGGCCCGCAGCTCCGTCTCGGCACGCTCCACCCAGGGCCGGGCCCCGAGACGTTCGAAGGCGGACAGCGCGGCGGTGAGGGGGCCTCGGGATTCCGCGGTCGCCCTGACGCGTCGCAACCGCTCGCCGTGGGCCAGCTGGACGCGGGCGAAGTCGAAGGGCCACCTCTCCGCCCCGGGAACCGTCAGGGCTTTCGCGAACAGTCTCAGGGCCTGATCGTCGTCCGTGGCGCACAGGGCGGCGGAGGCCTCTGTCAGCAGGGCGTGCCGTGACGAGATCGCGGCCACGCCGGCCTCCCGCATCGCCCGCACATGGCCGGCCGCCTCCGCCTGCCGGTTGGTGCGGACGGCGGCCTCCACCAGGTCCATCGTCACCCACAGGGCGTGCGGCGCGTGTGAGGCGAGGCTTCCCGCCGGGCTGATCGCGATCGCGTGCGCGTACGCGCCGCCGAAGTCACCGCGTCCCAGGTCCGCCACGGCGGCCGCGTGATGGGCACAGTGCGCCGCACAGTCCGCCCCGCGAGGCAGTGCCCAGTGGATGATCCGCTCGACTGCCCTCTGCGCCCGGTCCGCTTCCCCGCGCGCGGCACCGAGGACGGCCTGGATGTACAGGAAGTACCAGGCGAAGGCGCTGTAGCCGTGGGTCTCGCAGACCTTGACCCCCTCGTCGGCCAGTTGTGCCGCCTCGTCCCACAGCCCGGTGAGGTAGTCGTCCAGGCACAGGTGGATCAGTGCGGACAGGTACCTGCGGGCCGGGCCACCGTCGCGGCCCATGCGTACCACCCGCCACGCCGATTCGCGGACGTCTGTGAGCCGGTCGAGGTAGAGGGCGGCCGTGCCCGTCCGCGTGACCTGTACGGGGTCGTTCACGTCTGCCAGTTCGGCCACGAGCTCGTCGAGTTCCGCCGAGGCCGCGGCCCCCGTGCGCGCGGGGTCGGAGAACGTCCTGCCCAGCGCGGACAGAACGAGCGGCACCTTGGGAGTCAGTTTCTCCAGCGCCCGGTAGTAGGGCTGCCACAGGCCGGGCCGGGCGCCGAAGAAGCACAGCAGCGCGAGCGAGTGAAGAGCGTCTACGAGCGCCTTGTCCTCGGCGTCGTACCCGTGGTTCCCGGTTTCGATGGCGTACACCAGCAGGCGGTGGGCCGTATCGACGTCACCGTCGCCGTTGAGGATGAGGAGGGCGGCGGCCGCCGCCGAGTGCGGGGAATTCCTCAGGTCCCGCGCCGTGTGCCGGGCGTCGTCCAAGAGCTTTTGGGCACCGGGCAGCGAGCCGGTGGACTCGGCGCCCACGTAGGCGGCCTCCGCGAGTCGGCGGTCGCGGTCGAGGCCCGACGGGGTGAGGTCCGCGGACCGGATGAGCGTCTGCATCCCGCTCACGGCGTCCCCACGGCGCAGAGTGATGCGCGCCGCCTGCTCCAGCAGGGCGGCCACGTGCTCGTCCGGTTCCAGGGTCGCCTCGCCGAGATGCCAGGCCCGGCGTTCGGGCTGGTCCACCAGGACCTGGGCGAGTGCCGAGTGCACCGCTCGCCGCTCGCCGCTGGTGGCGTTCTCCACCACTGCGGAACGGATGAGCGGGTGACGGAACCTCAGCCGACGCGTCCCCTCGTCGATGTGCACCAGCTGGTCACGCTCGGCGGGTGCCAGATCGTCGAGGTCGTACCCCTCGTCCGTCTGCCGCGAGGCCGCCTGCAAGACTCCGAGATCGCCCGCACCCTCCAGTGCCGCCAGCAGGAGAAGCTGCTGAGAGGGCCGCGGCAGACCGCGGACCCGGGAGCCGAACAGCGTCTCCAGGCGCTGGCTGAGCGGCAGCACGGTGGGCAGGTCGTGGAGGACCCGGCCCTGCGCCGTGGGCAGCACCGACGGCAGTTCCAGCAGAGCCAGTGGGTTGCCACTCGCCACGGTCAGCAGGCGCCGGCGGGCACTGGCGACCAGGTCAGGGAACCGCGCACCCACCAACTGCGCCGCCTCCTCCTCCTCCAACGGCCGCAGCCGGTGCTCCGGCAGGGCACCGCCGTCGTACAGGCTTCGCGCTTCGGAACGTGAAGCGGCGAGGAAGCTCATGCGGATGCCGCTCGCCCGCCGGGCGACCAAGCCCAGGACGGCCGCACTCGCCCGGTCCAGCCAGGGAAAGTCGTCGACGACCAGCAGCAGCGGATCACCGGCGGCGACCTCGCGCAGCAGGAGCAGTACGGCGTTGGAGACCATCAGACGTTCCGGCGGTGAACCGCTTTCGAAGCCGAGCGCGACCCGCAGGGCATCGCGGAAGGGTCCCTCCAGTTCGCTGAGCGCGTCCTGGAACGGAAAGAGGATCTGGTTGAGACCGGAGTAGCTGCAGTTCGCCTCGAACTCCACACCGGCAGCACGCAGAACCAGGGTTCCTTCCGCGTGCGCCGCCTCGGCGAGGGCGTCCAGTACCGCGGTCTTCCCGATGCCGGCGTCTCCCGACAGCAGCAGCGCTCCACCCCCGGCCCCGAGGCCCAGAAGGTCACGGATCCGGCGCAAGTCGCCGTCCCGGCCGATCAGAGGGTCGGCCGGGACGCGCCTGGTGGTGTCACCCCCGGTCACTGCACGCTCCCCTCGCTCACAGGGCTGTCCCGGCTGATCCCACGCGCGAGGGCGGCGTGGTGATCCGCGGGCGGCGCCCTGTGCGCGGATTGTCCGCCAACAGTATGCACGACACATCGTTGGACAACCTGTCCATTTCTTATTTGGCCAGGTTGGGAAGGGCATGAGATGTTCTTGCTCGGTCTCGCATCCGGACGTCATCCTCAGCGCGGGGCCGTTCGCGGGCCGGGCGGAGCCCGCCACCCCCGCCGCCGGGGGTGGCTCCGGAGGCGGAGGCGGCGGGCCCGCACGGGATCCGGCATCGGCACCGGGCCTCGGACCGGGTCAGCCGCCGGTGCCGAGCGCCTGCCTCAGTACGGTGACGGCCTGGGCGATCGCAGCGCGGGCCGCATGCGTCGACGACAGCGCGTCGAGCATGACGAAGTCGTGGATGGTCCCGCCGTACCGGGTCGCGACGACCGCCACTCCGGCGGCCCGCAGCTTCGCGGCGTACGCCTCCCCCTCGTCCCGCACCACGTCGGCCTCCGCGGTGATGACGAGCGCCGCGGGCAGATCGGTGAGCTGCTGTACGGTCGCCCGCAGTGGGCTGGCCGTGATCTCCGCCCGCTGCCCCTCGTCGGTCGTGTACTGGTCCCAGAACCATTGCATGGCGTCGCGGCGCAGGAAGTAGCCCTCGGCGAACTGGTGGTAGGAGCGGGTGCCGAAGCCGGCGTCCGTGACGGGGTAGAACAGCACCTGCTGGACGAACGAGACGTCCCCGCGTTCCTTGGCCAGCAGGGTCAGGGCGGCGCTCAGGTTGCCGCCCGTCGAGTCACCGGCGACGGCCAGCCGCGCGGGGGCGATGCCGAGGTCGGCTCCCCGGCTCGTCACCCACCGGGCCACCGCGTAGCACTCCTCCAGCGCGAGGGGGTAGCGCGCCTCGGGGGACAGCGAGTACTCGGGGAAGACGACGGCGGATCGCGTACCCACCGCCAGCTCACGCACCAGCCGGTCGTGCGTGTCCGCGCTGCCGAAGACCCACCCCGCGCCGTGGACGTAGAGGATGGCGGGCAGCGGGCCCACCGCCCCCTTGGGGCGCACGATGCGCACCGCGACGCTGCCCTTAGGCCCGGAGACCGCGACCCAGTTCTCCTCCACCTCATGTCTGTCGAGCTCTCCGGACTGCACGTCCTGCACCGCCCTGCGGCCGGCCACCGGTCCCAGACCGAAGGGGAACGGCGGGGAGGCGGTCGCCTCGGCGAACGCGCGAGCAGCCGGTTCGAGCACCGGTTGCGCCGAGCTGAAGACGTCGTCGGGCATCACGCACTCCTTGCAGATGAGGGCGCCGCGCGCGGGCGCGGCGCTTCGATGCCGGCGAACCGCGCCTCCTGACAGCCGAGCGCCGCGGCCTCGCGCATGCGCGGGACCGGACTCGATGCAACTCCTGCGGGAAACCCCAGGCATCGGTCATGCGACTGGGACCTTCCCGCACTGCCCCTGGCACACGACTGCCGCGGTCCTCGCGGGCACGCCTGCAGCGAGCAGTCGGCGGGACCTGGGCCCCGTCCACGCGGAAGACGGCGTCTGGCGGGAAGAGTTCCCGCGGCAGGGCCTCGACGGCCCAGTGGTCCCGGCGCAGCAGTACGTCGGAGTCGGTCACGCCGCTTGCGTCGGACCGCGCCTCTGCCGCCGCGCGCTGCGCGGCGAACTCCGCGCAGGCGGCGCAGCCGGAAACCGGTTTTGGGGCCGGGGTGTCGCTCGCAAGAAACCAGGCGGCCCGGTCGTCGTCGACCGGGCCGCCTGGGACGCCTTCACGTCGTCGCTGTGACCGTCAGCCGCAGGCCGTCGCCTTGGTGTAGGACGCGTCCTTGTAGCCGATGCTCGTCGACTTGCGGACCTGGTAGCGGCGGTTGGCCACGTTGATCTTGAACCAGACTTTGCGCTTGATGCCCTTGTAGTGGGCGACCTCGTAGCCACCGCTGACGTAGTCGTGGACGAGGCGGTTGTCGGCGTTGGAGAAGGTCTTCTTGCCGGCGATGCCGTCCGCGGTTCCCGCGTGGAAGTGGCTCTGGAACTTCTTGGTCGCCGCCTTGGTGCTGGGGCCGAATTTGCAGTCGATCCCGGAGGCGGTCAGGTAGCCGTCGGCGTAGAGCACCGCCTGCCACAGGGCCGTGGCGTTGCTGTGGGCGTGGGAGGTCGTGCTCAGGTTGCCCTCGTCGCTCCAGTCGCTGGTGATCGCGCCGGAGCCCGCCGTGATGTAGCCCTGGGACGTGCTCGCCGACGCCGGCGTCGTGGCCGCGGCCACGCCCCCCGCGAGCGCCGTCGCGAGGACGACGGCCGCCGCACGCTTGCCCACTGACATGGTGATCCCCCTTCGTGTCCGGACCGTCCCCCGTGGCCGGTCTCTCGGAACACCGGAAACGTAGTGGGCGGGGACGGTGCGGCGAGTCCCGTGGGGGTTTGAGTTTTCCGGAGCGGCTACAACCACCGTGGTACGTGCCGCACCGCTCTGGTTTGACGCCGGGGCCCCGCCGGGCAGTCCGAGGCGGGCTCGCGCGGCGGCCGGCGGGCCGTCAGTCCGTGCGCGGATCGTCCGGCTTCAGGGACTTCAGGAACTCCGGGTTGTCGTCCGGTGCGACCCATCGTTCGCGTGGTTGCCGGGACCGGCCCGCGATCAGCCAGGCGACCGGGCCTACCAGGACCTCGCCGAAGAGCAGGATGACGAACACCCACGCCAGCTTCGGCAGCGCGCGGATCTCGTCCTCGGGGGTGTTCAGGCAGTCCACGAAGGCGTAGATCCACAGCGCGAGGACCAGCAAGTAGGGCAGATACCTGAGCATGGCGGCCAGACTAGCGGGTGACCGGGGCCGCGGATCGGCACCCGGGCATCATGGTTCCCCGCTGACGGGAGGGGAAGCGATGCGGGTGCGCGGGTGGTCTCGCAGGAGCCGGGTGGCGGCCGGGCTGGCCGGGGTGGGGCTGGTGGCCGGGGGCGGGCTGGTGGCCGGCGAGCTGGACTCGCCGGTGTTCGGCCTGGCGCAGGGGCCGTTCGCGCGGGACCCGGCCTGTGCGCGGTTCGCCGACCGGTACCCCGGCCGGCTCGGCGGTACCACGCGGGACCGGGTCACCTTCGAGGGCCTCGCGGTGTGGGGGCACGGAGCGGTGGAGCTGCGGTGCGGAGTGAATCCGCCGGCACCGACCACGCAGGCGTGCGTCAGCGTGGACGGCGTGGACTGGGTGTGGCGCGAGACGGCGGCGGACGGCCGTAAGAAGCTGGTCACCTACGGCCGCAGCCCCGCCGTGGAGGTCTCGATCGCCGGCTCCGTTTCGAGCCCGGACGCCGTCCTGGTGGACCTGAGCCACCTGGTGGCACCGATCCGCGAGGGGCACAAGTGCCTTGCCGACGGGGCGAGTTGACGACGGCCGCTACTCCGCCAGCAGCGGCCGGGTGATGGTGCGGACGTCGGCCTCCGTCAGGGGGCTCAGGTACTTCGCGGCGATCTTCCCGTCCCGGTCGATGAAGAGGGTGTACGGCAGTGCCTGCGGCAGGTACCCCTTGGGCAGCCGGACGAGCTTGCGGCTGCCGGCGTCGTGCAGGCTCGGGTACGTCAGATGGTGCTCGTCCTGGAAGGCCCGGCCCCTGTCCTGCCGGGCGTCCGTGTCCACCCCGAACACCTGGACCCCCTTCGCCGCCAGCGCCTGCTGCGCCCTGGACAGTTCGGGCGCCTCGGCCCGGCAGGGCCCGCACCAGGACGCCCAGACGTTCAGGACGACGACCTTGCCCCGGTACTCCGCGAGGCTGACCGCCTTGCCGTCGAGACTGCTGCCGGCGAGGTCGGGCACCGTCCTCCGGTCGGCGGCCGGCACGCGAGTCAGCGGGGAGACCGGCGAGGCGCCGCCCTCCCGCGGCGGCGTACACGCCGCAGCGAGCACGAGCAGCGGCACGAGCAGCGGTAACCAGCGATGACTTCTCACGGCCGACGAGTATGCAGGGGGCGGTGACCGGCCCCGGACCCCGGGTGGCCGATACTGGGACCCATGGCTTACGACGATCTTCGCTCCCTGCTCCGGGCACTGGAGCGCGAGGGTGACCTCAAGCGTGTCAAGGCCGAGGTCGACCCGTATCTGGAGGTCGGGGAGATCGTCGACCGGGTGCAGAAGTCCGGCGGACCGGCCCTGCTCTTCGAGAACGTGAAGGGGTCGAGCATGCCCCTTGCGATGAACGTGTTCGGCACCGACCGGCGGCTGCTGAAGGCCCTGGGCCTGAAGTCGTACGGCGAGATCTCCGAGAAGATCGGCGGACTGCTGCGCCCCGAACTGCCGCACGGCTTCGTCGGCGTACGCGAGGCGTTCGGGAAGCTCGGCGCGATGGCGCACGTGCCGCCGAAGAAGGTGAAGTCCGACCACGCGCCCGTCCAGGAAGTGGTCCTGACCGGGGACGACGTCGACCTCGACCAGCTCCCGGCGCTGTTCACCTGGCCGCAGGACGGCGGCTCCTTCTTCAACCTGGGCCTCACCCACACCAAGGACCCCGAGACCGGCATCCGCAACCTCGGCCTGTACCGCCTGCAGCGCCACGACCGGCGCACCATCGGCATGCACTGGCAGATCCACAAGGACAGCCGCAACCACTACCAGGTGGCCGCCCGGCGCGGGGAACGCCTCCCGGTCGCGATCGCCTTCGGCTGCCCCCCGGCGGTCACCTACGCGTCCACGGCCCCGCTTCCCGGCGACATCGACGAGTACCTGTTCGCCGGGTTCATCGCGGGCAGGCGGATCGAGATGGTCGACTGCAAGACGGTCCCGCTCCAGGTGCCCGCGCAGGCCGAGGTCGTCCTCGAGGGCTGGCTGGAGCCGGGCGAGATGCTGCCCGAGGGCCCGTTCGGCGACCACACCGGCTTCTACACCCCCCAGGAGCCGTTCCCGGCCCTGACCATCGACTGCGTGACGATGCGGCGGCGCCCGCTGCTCCAGTCGATCGTGGTGGGCAGGCCGCCGACGGAGGACGGCCCCCTCGGCCGTGCCACCGAACGCTTCTTCCTGCCCCTGCTGAAGATCATCGTCCCGGACATCGTGGACTACCACCTTCCCGAGGCCGGCGGCTTCCACAACTGCGCGATCGTCTCGATCGACAAGAAGTACCCGAAGCACGCGCAGAAGGTCATGCACGCGATCTGGGGGGCGCACATGATGTCCCTCACCAAGCTGATCGTGGTGGTCGACTCCGACTGCGACGTCCACGACCTGCACGAGGTCGCCTGGCGGGCCCTCGGCAACACCGACTACGCCCGTGATCTCACGGTCGTCGAAGGCCCCGTCGACCACCTCGACCACGCCTCCTACCAGCAGTTCTGGGGCGGCAAGGCGGGCATCGACGCGACGAAGAAGTGGCCCGAGGAGGGCTACACCCGTGACGGGGGGTGGCCGGACATGGTCCTGTCGGACCCGGACACGGCCGAACGGGTGACGCGGCGCTGGAAGGAATACGGACTGTGAGGGGCAGGGCGATGATGATGCGTGGCAGCGCGGCGGCGGGGCTTCCCCGCCGTGGCGGAGGTGGTCCGGCCGATCGCCGGCGGACGGAGTCCGTCCTGTGACCGCCTCCGCCGCCGCGGTCCCCCAGCCGGGCCGGACCCGCGCCTTCCTGCGCCTGGTGATGATCGAGCACTCGGTCTTCGCGCTGCCCTTCGCGTACATCGCCGCGCTGACCGCGATGTTCGAGCTGGACAAGAACATCCACTGGGGACGGCTGCTTCTGGTCACCGTCTGCATGGTCGGTCTGCGCACGTTCGCCATGGCGGTGAACCGGATCATCGACCGTGAGATCGACGCCCGGAACCCGCGCACCGCCCACCGGGAGCTGGTCACCGGCGCGATGAGCGTCAAGCACGCCTGGACGGGCGCGCTGATCGCGGTGGCGGTCTTCCTCGGCTCGGCGGCCCTCCTGAACCCCCTCTGCCTGGCGCTCGCCCCCGTCGCCGTGATCCCGATGGTGGTCTACCCCTACGGCAAGCGGTTCACGAACTTCCCCCAGGCCATCCTCGGCCTCGCCCAGGCCATGGGGCCGATCGGCGGCTGGCTGGCGATCACCGGCGAGTGGTCCTGGGACGCGGTGATCCTCGGCCTCGCCGTCGGCATCTGGATCGGCGGCTTCGACCTGATCTACGCCTGCCAGGACATCGAGACCGACCGCGAGATCGGCGTCCTGTCGGTCCCGGCCCGCTTCGGCGTCCCGGCGGCGGTCTGGGGCGCCCGGGTGTGCCATGCGGTGACCACGGGGCTGTTCGTCTGGTACGCGGTCCGCACCGGTGCGGGCGCGTTCTTCTGGCTGGGGCTGGTGATCGTGGCGGGCGCGTTCGTGTACGAGCACAACATCGTCCGCCCGCACGACCTCTCCCGCGTGAACCGTGCCTTCTTCAGCGTCAACGGGTTCATCGGGATTGCCCTGTTCGTGTGCGCGCTCCTCGATCTCGTGGTGCGGGGGCTCACCGTCTGAACACGGTGCGGCCTGCCGTCGTGCGCAGAGCGAGGGAGGCCGACGTGACCGTCTCGGACAGCGACCGCCCGCACTCGCAGCCCGCCCGGTACGAGGACGTGTTCCGCGGGTACCGGACGCAGCTCGGCGGCCTCACGGTGGACACCTCCCGCCTCCGCGTCGACCCCAAGGCCCCCACCCGGCCTGAACCCCGGTCGGCGCGCCGGTACGCTCAAGATGTGAACGCAGGAGAAACGCAGCGCGTGCCTTGGATCGTGGGGGTGTCCGGGGCCTCCGGAACGCCGTATGCCGCCGCCGTGCTGCGTGCCCTGCTGGACGTGGGGGAGAGCGTCGACCTGGTGGTCAGCCGGGCCTCGCGGCTCACCCTGCTGGACGAGACCGGGATCTCCTTCCGGGACGCGCACTGGAGGGACGACCTGGCGGAATGGCTGGCACGGGGGGCCGACGGCAAACCGGTGGCCTTCGAGGGCGGCCTCGCCCGGGTGCGGTACTGGAGCGCCGGGGACCTGGCCGCCGGGCCGTCCTCCGGGTCGTACCCGACGAAGGGCATGCTGATCGTGCCGGCGTCCACCGCCGCCGTCGCCGGGGTCGCGCTCGGCCTCTCCAAGGACCTGCTCCAGCGGGCCGCCGGCGTCACCCTGAAGGAGCGCAGGCCGCTCGTCGTCGCCGTCCGCGAGACCCCGCTGAACGGCCAGACCCTGCGTCACCTGGTGACCCTGGACGACCTGGGTGCGGTCGTCGTCCCCGCCTCACCCGCCTTCTACGCGGGCGCGACCCACATCCAGGACCTCGTCGACTTCGTCGCCGGGCGGGTGCTGGACGCGGCCGGTGTGGGGCACCGGCTCTACCGCCGCTGGGAAGGGGACCTCGGCGGCGCGAGCGCGCGCGACGCGAACGAGTAGCACCCGCGCCCCCGGCACCGCTCACCAGCATTTCTGCAGCACCTCTGCACCACCTCTGCACCACCTCTATCTACTTCGGGAATCTTCAGCGGAAGGCTTCGATCGCATGGACGCCGTGGACAGGCAGCTCATCCAGGCCCTGAGGGAGAACGGCCGGGCCTCGTACGCGGAGCTGGGCCGCCTCGTCGGACTGTCGGGACCCAGCGTCACCGACCGCATCAACCGGCTGGAGGCGGCCGGGGTCATCACCGGCTACCGCGCCACCGTCGACGCGGCCTCGCTCGGCCTCGGCGTCACCGCCCTGATCGGCATCTCGCTCTCCGACGCGGCCGACCACGAGGACGTGGCACAGCGGCTGCGGGACCTGCCGGAGATCGAGGACTGCTGGTTCATCGCCGGTGACGACTCCTTCATGCTCAAGGTGCGTTCGACGGATGTCGACGGCCTGGAGAAGACCATCCGGCGGCTCTCCGGGACGAAGGGCGTCTCCCGGACCCGTACCACGATCGTGCTGTCCACGAAGTGGGAGAACCGGGTGGGGGAGCTCCCCGAAGAGGTGTAGGCGCGAAGCACCCTTCGGGCCCCGTCCGCCCGGAGGGCGGGGGAGTAGTCTCGGTCAGGCTGTCGTAGAAAGGTTGTGGCATGGACGTCGGGCTCAAGCGTGAGCTGGAGGAGAAGGTCCGTTCCGGTGAGCGGCTGACCCGCGAGGACGGCATCGCGCTGTACGAGTCGGACGACCTCGCCTGGCTCGGCGGCCTCGCCCACGAGGTGCGGACGCGCAAGAACGGTGACGTCGTCCACTTCAACGTCAACCGGCACCTCAACATGACGAACGTGTGCACCGCGTCCTGCGCGTACTGCTCGTTCCAGCGCAAGCCGGGCGAGAAGGACGCGTACACGATGCGCATCGAGGAGGCGGTCAAGCTCGCCAAGGCGATGGAGAGCGAGAACCTCACCGAGCTGCACATCGTCAACGGCCTGCACCCGAACCTGCCCTGGCGGTACTACCCGCGTTCGCTGCGTGAACTGAAGGCGGCCCTCCCGCACGTCTCCCTCAAGGCCTTCACGGCGACGGAGATCCACCACTTCGAGACGATCTCCGGTCTGTCGGCCTCCGAGATCCTCGACGAGCTGATCGACGCGGGGCTCGAGTCCCTGACCGGCGGCGGCGCGGAGATCTTCGACTGGGAGGTCCGGCAGCACATCGTGGATCACCGCACCCACTGGGAGGACTGGTCCCGGATCCACCGCCTGGCGCACGAGAAGGGTCTCAAGACCCCGTGCACCATGCTGTACGGCCACATCGAGGAGCCGAAGCACCGGGTGGACCACGTCCTGCGGCTGCGCGAGCTCCAGGACGAGACCGGCGGCTTCCAGGTCTTCATCCCGCTCCGCTACCAGCACGACTTCGTGGACATGAAGGACGGCAAGGTACGCAACCGGCTCCAGGCGCGGACCCAGATGGCGACCGGCGCGGAGGCCCTGAAGACCTTCGCGGTGTCGCGGCTGCTGTTCGACAACGTGCCGCACGTCAAGGTCTTCTGGGTCATGCACGGCGTCCAGACGGCGCAGCTGGCGCTGCAGCACGGCGCGGACGACATGGACGGGTCGGTGGTCGAATACAAGATCACCCACGACGCGGACAACTACGGCACGCCGAACAAGCTCACCCGCGAGGACCTGCTGGACCTCATCCGCGACGCGGGCTTCCGGCCGGTGGAACGGAACACGCGGTACGAGATCATCCGCGAGTACGACGGCCCGGACCCGGCGCGCAGGGAGTCCCCACAGCCGATGCGGGTGTGAGCGGGCCGACGGTGCGTGTTCGGGTGCGGGTGCGTGGGGGCTTGTCGCGCCCACGCGGCGGAGCCGCATAGCGATACAGCCCCGCGCCCCTGAAAGAAATGGGCCGCTGCAGTGCGCCCCTTTAGGGGCGCGGGGAACTGCGCGACGAGCCCCCACGCACCCGCGGCCGGGACGGGTCCGCGGTCCCACGGCGGGTACCCGGAGCCCATGGCCACCACCAGCGCCCCGGAGGACGCCTACACCGCCACCCCCTTCCTCCCCGCCGGGCGGCCGAGCCTCGCCGCCCTCCGGCGGGCCGCCGCCGGCTGTCGCGGGTGTCCGCTGCACCGGAACGCCACGCAGACCGTCTTCGGCCAGGGCAGCGCGCACGCCCGGGTCATGCTCGTCGGTGAGCAGCCCGGTGACCAGGAGGACCGGCAGGGCGAGCCGTTCGTCGGGCCCGCCGGGCGGCTGCTCGGCAAGGCTCTGGAGGAGGCCGGTCTCGACCCCGCCGACGCCTACGTGACCAACGCCGTCAAGCACTTCAAGTTCACCTGGGCCGAAACCCGAAAGCGCCGCATCCACAAGCCCCCGACCCTGCGGGAGATGTCGGCCTGCGGCCCCTGGCTCGCCGCCGAGCTGACCGTCGTGGCGCCCGAACTCGTCGTCGTCCTCGGCGCCACCGCCGGAAAGGCGCTGCTCGGATCGTCGTTCCGGGTGGGCGAGGTGCGCGGGACCGTGCTGGAGCGGGAGATCCACGGCCGGCCGGAGCGGCTCGTGCCCACCGTCCACCCCTCCTCCGTCCTGCGCGCGGACGACCGGGAGCATGCCTACCAGGGCCTCGTCGCCGATCTGCGAGTGGCTGCACAGGCGCTGTCGTAATGGATAAGATGCGGCCATGCCCCTTACCTTCACCCTCGACCCCGCCGTCACCCCCGCCCTGCGTGACGGCGTCCTCGACCTGTGGACGGACGTGACCAACGCCGGCGGTGCCGTCGGTTTCGTCGCCCCCGTGACCTCCGAGGAGATCCGGCCGGAGCTGGTGAGGCACCTCGTCGCGATGGCCGAGGGCCGGCACCGCCTCCTCGTCGGGCACGACGAGACCGGCGAGGTCGCCGCCACCGCCTTCTTCTCCTTCAACACGCACCGGCTGATGAAGCACTGGGTGTGGCTGTACACGGTGATGGTGCACCCGAGGCACCAGGGGCGGGGACACGGCCGCGACCTGCTCGCGGCCGCCGCCGACGCCGCCCGCGGCTTCGAGGGCATCGACGCCATACGGCTCGGCTGCCGCGGCGGTCTCGGCCTGGAGGACTTCTACGGCTCCTGCGGATACAAGGAGGTCGGCCGGGTCCCCGCCGCGGTCCGCGTCGCACCCGGCGACGACCGTGACGACATCACCATGCTGCTCCCGCTCACCTGACCGGACCCCGGTGCAAGATCGGCCCCACAGCGTGCTTCACTGGACGGTGCCCCTTTTCGTCATCGGAAGACTGGATTGAGATGCTCCGCTACACGCTGATGCGCCTCGGTATCTTCGCGGGCTGCCTTCTCGTCGTCTGGGGCCTCGTCTACGCCGGGGCGTTCCCCCGTGGCTTCGGCGACTCCAACTTGCTGTGGGTCCTGCTGCTCTCCCTCGTCCTGTCGGCGCCGATCAGCTTCGTCGTGCTGCGCAAGGAGCGGGACCGTGCCTCGGTGCAGGTCTCACAGCGGGTCGAGCGGATGAAGGCCAACATCGAGGCCAACCGCAGCCAGGAGGACGAGGCGGTCGACCAGCTGGCGGAAGCCCCGGAGCAGGCCCGGACCTCTTCCTGAGCGACTCCCTCGCCTCCGGTCCCAACTACGCTTTGCCCCATGGGGACCGTCAAGACCAAGCGGATGCCGCGCGCGGTACGTGAGCAGCAGATGCTGGACGCCGCCGTGCGGACCTTCGGCCAGCGCGGCTACATGGCCGCGTCGATGGACGAGATCGCCGAACTGGCCGGTGTCTCCAAGCCGTTGGTGTATCTGTATCTCAACTCGAAGGAAGACCTGTTCACGGCCTGCATCCGCCGTGAGGCCGGTGCGCTGACCGAGGCGGTCCGCACCGGCGTCGACCGCGAACTGCCGGCCGACCGGCAACTGTGGGACGGGCTGCGGGCGTTCTTCACGTACACCGCCGAACACCCGGACGGCTGGTCGGTGCTGCACCTCCAGGCCCGCACGCACGGCGAAGGGTTCGCCGCCGAGGTCGCGGCAATGCGCGAGGAGATCGTCGCGTTCGTGACCCAGCTCATCGTCGCCGCCGCCCGCTCGGCGCTCCCCCACTCTCGAACCTGCTCGCGCGGGGGGACCCCCATCGACCCCGACCTGGGCGAGGGCGAGGTCGCCGGCCTCGCCGAGGCCCTGGTGGGCGCCGCCGAGTCCCTCGCGGCCTGGGCCAACGCCACGCCGGGCGTGACGGCCCGGCAGGCGGCGGCGACCCTGATGAACTTCGCCTGGGCCGGCCTGGGCAACCTGATGGAGGGCCGGCCGTGGTCCCCGCCGTGACCGGCCCGGTCCGGCACCCGGCGCCCCGGCGGCGCAGGTTCTTTACGGCGTTGGCGGCTCAACGGGTAACGCGCGGGCGCACACTGCCCTCCACCTGCACCCGGTCTCCGCTGCGCAACTGGAATCGGCCGTTCTCGGCGCCGTATCCGACCGTTCCCGGCAGCAGCACCGGCGCCCGGAACTCGGCCCGCACCTCGGCCGCCGTCGGCACCCCGTGGGCGGCGAGACACCGGGCCACCGTCCACATGCCGTGCGCGATGGCCCGGGGGAAGCCGAAGAGGCGGGCGGTGAGCGGATGCAGATGGATCGGGTTGCGGTCTCCGGAGGCGGCCCCGTAGCGGCGGCCGACATCCCCGGCGATCCGCCACTCCTCGACGACGGGCAGCAGGGTCGCCGGCTCGGTCCGGCCCGTCTCGCCGAAGTGCCCCGTCCGATGCCGCGCCAGATACGTGCTCCGTGACTCCCACACGACGTCCTCACCGGCCCGCACCCCGGTCACGACGGTGGCCTCGGTGCCCCGCCGGTGCGGACTCAGCTTCTCGACGTGCACGGACACGTCGTACGTCCCGTCCCCGGGAAGTTCGGCATACCGCTCGATCTCGATCGAGGTGTGCACCAGCCCGAGCAACGGCAACGGAAACTCCCGCGCACTCATGAGGCGCATGGCCAGCGGGAACCCGAGCACGTGCGGGTACGTGATCGGCAGCCCGTCGTCCCCGGTGCCGAACCCGCAGACACGTTCGTAGGCGGCGAGCCTTTCAAGGTCGGGACGGAGGCGCAGGAGGAGCCGGGTGCGGGGGAACGAGGCATCGGCGTTCGGCTTCTTGAGGGGCGACCGCAGCGCGCCGAGTGCGAGCAGGGGGCCCAGAGAAGGGGCCCGGTCAAGGATGATCACAGAGGTTGCCTTTCACCGCCGGTGACGGAAGTTCCCTGCTTGCGGGGGCGCGGGGCGCGGTCCGATGTGCGGCTGCCGCCACGCGGGCGCGAGCAGCCCCCGGGCACCCGCACCCCGCCGTACCACCGTCACGCCCCCAGAAGACTCTGCCCGCAGACCCGCACCACCTGGCCGTTCACCGCTCCCGACCCCGGCTCCGCCAACCACCCCACCGTCTCCGCCACATCCCCCGGCACCCCGCCCTGCGCCAGCGAGTTCATCCGCCGGCCCGCCTCCCGGATGAGAAACGGCACGGCGGCCGTCATCCGTGTCTCGATGAACCCGGGCGCCACCGCGTTCACGGTCACCCCGAATTCCGCGAGCGCGCGCGGCGCGAGGCTCCGCACCAGCCCGGCGATCCCCGCCTTGCTCGCCCCGTAGTTCGTCTGTCCCGCGTTCCCGGCGAGCCCGGCGATGGACGCGGTGCCCACGATCCGCCCGCCGGGGTTCAGAGCGCCCCGCTCCAGCAGCGCGTCCGTCGTGCGCAGCACACTGCCGAGGTTCACCTCCAGCACCGAACTCCACCGCTCCGCAGGCATGTTGACCAGCCGCCGGTCACGGGTGATCCCCGCGTTGTGGACGAGGACGTCCAGCCCCTGCGGCAGCGCGTCGGCGATCCGCGCTCCCGCGTCCGCGTCGGTGATGTCGAGCGTGAGCGCGCTTCCGTCCAGCCGCTGTGCCACCGCACGCGCGTCGGCCGCCGCGGCCGGGACGTCGAGGACGACGACCCGCGCCCCGGCCCGCGCCAGCGTCCCGGCGACGGCGGCCCCGATCCCGCGTGCGGCCCCGGTGACCAGCGCGGTGCGCCCCGCGAGGGGTTGTTCCCAGTCGCCCGGGACGGTGAAGTCGCCCGCCCCGACCTCGATGACCTGCCCGCTGACGTACGCCGACCGGGGGGAGAGGAGGAAGCGGAGCGTGGACTCGGCGGCCGCCGCGGGTCCGGCGAGCCGGACCAGGTTGACGGTCCTGCCGCGCCCGATCTCCTTGCCCAGGGACCGGGTGAACCCCTCCAGCGCCTGTTGCGCGGCGCACTGGTGATGGTCGGCGGGGTCCAGCGGCGAGCCCAGCACCACCACCCGGCCGCTCGCCGCGACGGACCGTACGACGGGGTGGAGGGCCGCGTGCACCTCGGCCAGCGTGCCGACGTCCCGTACCCCGGTGGCGTCGAGGACGACGGCGGCCGGGGTGCCCGACTCGTCCGGTGTGAGCCCGGTGCGGGCAAGGACCGGTGCCAGGTCGAGGACGGACTTGCCGGCGGTGAGGTGCAGCACCGCACCGGCCGGGGACGGGGCCTGCCCGGGCCGTACCAGCCGGGCCGGCTGCGGCAGCCCGAGCCGGCGGGTGAGGAACCGGCCGGGTGCGGTGCCGGCGAAGCTCAGATAGCGGTCCGTCATGTCTGTCCCCGATGTCGCCCGATTCCTGACTCTGGAGTAAGGTTACCGTAGGTAAGCCTATGTCACAGCTGTCAAGTACCGGGAAACGGGGTGAACGTGAAGGACCCTCACGTAACCTCCGGGATTGCACAGGCCCGTCCCCGGACAACCCCCGAATACCCACAGGCCCGCCACAGCGGCCCCGTACGATCTCCAGCCTGAACCACCGGTAACCCCTTTCCGAGGGCCGGTGCCGGTGAACGCCTCGGTGCGCGAGGCACGTACGTCATGCAGCAAGCAGTTCACCGCTGCGCGCCCGAGGAGCCGCCCCGTGTCCACCTTCTCTGAGTTCTCTCAGCCCTCTCAGTTCTCTCATCCGCACACCGACTCCGTCGCTCCCGGCGTGGCGATCCAGGCCACGGACTACGACGGGAACCCGATCCTGGTCGAGCCCCTCGTGCAGCGGCTGGACGGGGTGGTGCGGGAGGCGTACGTACCGCCGTTCGCGCCGCCGGTGCGGCACGGGTCGCTGGCCGACCTGCCGTTCGAGAACGCGGAGGCGGAGCCGGGCGCCGTGGTGCTCAGCCGCAAGTCCGCGATGGACGACGGACGTTGGGAGCATGTGACGGCCGGGCAGTTCGCCGAGCAGGTGCTGGCGGTGGCCAAGGGCCTGATCGCGGAGGGGCTGATGCCGGGCGACCGGATCGCGATCATGAGCCGGACGACGTACGAGTGGACGCTCCTCGACTTCGGCGCCTGGGCGGCCGGCCTGGTGACCGTGCCGATCTACCCGACCTCCTCGGTCTTCCAGACCCGCTGGATCATGCACGACTCGGGTGCCGTCGCCCTGGTCACGGAGAGCTCCGCGCAGGCCGCCGCGCTCGGCCCCGAACTCGACCGACTGCCCGACCTCAAGCACCTGTGGGTGGTGGAGAAGGGGCACGTGGACCGGCTCACGGAGGCCGGTGCGCAGGTGCCGGACGCCGAGGTGGCCGTACGGCGGGGCATGCTGGGCCCCGACACCCTCGCCACCCTCATCTACACCTCGGGCACCACCGGCCGCCCCAAGGGCTGCGCCCTCTCGCACGGCAACTTCTTCGCCGAGGTCGACAACGCGATCGAACTCCTCCACCCGGTCTTCAAGGCGCGCAACAACGAAGAGGTCTCCATCCTCCTCTTCCTGCCCATGTCCCACGTCTTCGGCCGCATGGTGGCGATCGCCTGCGTCCGCGCCCGGGTGCGCCTCGGCCATGCCCCCAGCCTCAGGGCCGAGGACCTGCTCCCGGACCTCAGCGCCTTCAAACCGACCTGCCTGCTCACCATCCCCTACATGCTGGAGAAGGTCTTCAACACCGCCCGCGCCAAGGCGGAGGCGGGCGGCCGGGTCTCGGTCTTCGACCGGGCCACCGGGGTCGCGCGGCGCTACGGCGAGGCGCTGGAGGCGAAACAGACCGGCACCGGCAGCGGGCCCGGCCGCGCCCTGAAGACGGCCCGCGGCTTCTACGACCCGCTGGTCTACCGCCGTATCCGCACCGCCATGGGCGGCCGCGTCCGCCACATCATCTGCGGCGGCTCCCCGCTCGGCCGCCGCCTCGCCGCGTTCTACGCCGGGGCCGGCATCCAGATCTACGAGGGCTACGGCCTGACCGAGACCACGGCGGCCAGCACCTGCACCCCGCCCCTCAAGCCCCGCCTCGGCACCGTGGGCTGGCCGATGCCGGGCACCAAGGTCCGGATAGCCGCCGACGGCGAGATCCTCATCGCCGGTGACCACGTCCTGCGCGGCTACTGGGACCCGCAGGCCGGCGGGGTCGTGCCGGCGACCCGGGACGGCTGGCTGGCCACCGGCGACCTCGGCGAACTGGACGACGAGGGCTACCTGACCATCACCGGCCGCAAGAAGGAGATGCTCATCACGGCCGGCGGCAAGTCCGTCGCCCCCGCCCCGCTGGAGAACTGGCTGCGCTCGCACCCCCTCATCTCCCAGGTGATGCTGGTCGGCGACGGGCTGCCCTACGTCAGCGCCCTGATCACCCTCGACCGGGACGGCCTCACCCACTGGCGCCAGATGAACGGCAAGCACCCGGTACCGCCGGAACTCCTGATGGACGACGTCGAGTTGCGGGCCGTTCTGCAGCGCGCGATCGACGAGGCCAACAAACTGGTCTCCCGCCCCGAGTCCGTCCGCCGCTTCGAGATGCTCCCCGTCGACTTCACCGAGGAGGCCGGGCACCTGACCCCCTCCATGAAGCTGCGCCGGGAGGCGATCATGAAGGACTTCGCGGCGGAGATCGAGAGCCTTTACCCGAGGTAGGTCACACGACGTCGGCTGTGGTTAGGCCACCTGGCTTCACTGGCGGGCGGAATCACGGCTCCCGGATATCCCCCGTGCTTCCATCGCGGATGGAGGTACACCATGGCTGACAACCGACAGCGGATCATCCTCGCCCGACCACCCGCCACCCGGCGCGGCCTGCCCGCCGCGGGTGCCGCGGCCCCCGTACTCGTGGGCGCGGCGGCCCCGGCCGTCCGCGCGCCGCTCCGCCGGGAACGCACCCGCGCCCTGATCAACCCCGTGACGACCGAGCTCGCCGACCGGACCGAGGCCACCAGGACCCCGGGCCGGCCGGGTGAAACGAAGCGGTGCATGTACCGCGCCGGCCTGCTCCGCCGGGACCTCGTGTCCTTCGTGCGGTGCGAGGGCGGCCCCCATCTGCCGACGGGCGACGCCGGGCACGTCACCGCCGCGGTCCCGACGGCGGGGGTGACCGGCCGATGACGACGCACCGCGACCAGACGGTCACCTGCCCCTTCGCGTTCAGCGAGGCCCTCGACTTCGACCCCGTGCTCGCCGATCTCATGGAGCGCGAGTCCCTCGCCAGGATCCGGCTGCCGTACGGCGAGCCGGACGCCTGGCTGGTCACCGGATTCGAGTCGGTGCAGAAGGTGACCACGGACCACCGCTTCAGCCGGGCCGCGATCATCCGGCACGACTATCCGCGCCTCACGGCGGAGCCGATCATCTCCCCCGAGTCCATCAACGTGATGGACCCGCCGTACAGCAGCCGGATCCGGCATCTGGCCACCCAGGCCTTCACACCGCGTCACGTGGACCGGATGCGGGAGCGGATCACCCTCCTCGCGGACCGGCTGATGGACGAGATGGAGTCCGCGGGCTCGCCGGCCGACCTGGTCCACCACCTGTCCGACCCCCTTCCCCAGCACACGATCCTGGACCTGCTCGGCATCGATCGCGCCGAGTGGCCGCGGATGCAGGAGGGCGTCCACCGCCTGCTGGTGGTCGGCGCGGGCAACCGGGACGTCGCCCGCGCGGCGAAGGAGGACCTGACGGCCTACTTCATGAAGCTCGTCGCCGAACGCCGGGACAGCCCCGGTACGGACATCATCAGCGCGCTCGCCGAGGCACGGGACGGCGCGGACCAGCTCGACGACAGGGAACTGGCCGTCCTCGCCCTGACGTTCACACTCAGCGGACAGGACACGGCGACCTGCCAGATCAGCGACATCATGTATCTGCTGCTGACCCGGCCGGAACTGGCCGAGTACGCCCGGGAGCACCGCGAGAAGCTGACGGACTTCCTGCACGAACTGCTCCGGTACATCCCCTTCCGCAAGGGGGTGGGCATTCCCCGGGTGGCGCTGGAGGACGTCGAGATGGACGGGGTGCTCATCCGGCGCGGCGACTTCGTCCACGTGTCGTACCTGACGGCCAACCGTGACCCGGCCCGCTTTCCGGACCCCCACGAGATCGTGCCCGGCCGTCCCGACACCCCCCACATGACGTTCGGCTGGGGCGGCCACCGGTGCATCGCGGTGCCGTTGGCGATGGCCGAACTGGAGGTCGCCGTGGGCCGCCTCCTGGACCGCTTCCCGTCGCTCCGCCTCGCGGTGCGCCCGGAGGAGGTCCGCTGGGACACCAAGACCATCCGCCGCTTCCCGCTGGAGCTGCCGGTCGCCTGGTAGGCCCCGGGGCTCCCGCCCGCCTCAGCTCTCGTCGGCCAGACGGTCCAGCCACTCGCGCAGCAGGCGCTGCTCCGCGGCGCTGAGGACCGTCTGGTCGGGGAGGGCGGCGCGCAGCGCCCGGGCCGACCCGGCCGGGCCCGGGGTCTGTACGGCCGGCTTCTCGGTGGTGACGGCGGTGACCATCGCCTCGCGGAGGGTGGTCAGCAGGGCCGGGTCGCGGTCGGCGCCCGGCATGGAGAGCCAGGTGAGAACCGCGCCGCGGGCCGTGGCGTGGATGACGTTGGCCGCGAGAGTCTCGCCGACCCGCAGCAGGCCCCCGGCGGCCAGCCGCCGGACCCGGCCCCGCAGGATCCCGAGCCCGGTCTGGAAGGCGGCCGAGTCGCTGCGCGAGGTGTCGCCGTACATCAGCGCGTAGAGCGCCGGGTTCTCCAGGCCGAACCGCACGGCCAGGTCCCAGCTGTCCCGCAGGTCCTGGATCGGGTCCTCGGGATCCGGAACGACCCGCTTGCTCGCCAGGAACGTGGCGAACCCGTACTCCGCCACGGCCTCCAGCAGCCCTTCCTTGTCCCCGAACAGCCGGTAGATGGCCGGGGGCTGCAGCCCCGCGGCGACCGCGACCGCCCGGGTGGTGACGGCGTCCCGTCCCTCCCGCTCCAGCAGCCCGATGGCGGCGTCGATGACGCGCTGCCGGGTGTCGGCGGAGGCGGCGGAGGAGGCCGGGGCGGCGGTCGTGTCACGTGGTCCCGATGGCATGTATCAACGATATCGCGCACTTGATTCCAGCGTTAGTATCAGTGTTACCGTGTACGCGTTTCCATTGATACTGACTTTGACCGCTGGAGGACACAGTGATCGTCGTGACCGGAGCCACCGGACAGCTCGGAAGCCGGATCGTGGAGAGCCTGCTGACCCGCGTCCCGGCGGACCGCGTCGGCGTCAGCGTCCGTGAGCCGGAAAAAGCGCGGGCCCTCGCCGACCGTGGAGTGCGGGTACGCCGGGGCAGCTTCACCGAACCGGCCGGCCTGGCACACGCGTTCGAGGGGGCCACCCGGATACTGATCGTCTCCGTCGACCGGATGGGCGAGGAGACCGTACGGCAGCACCGCACCGCCGTCGACGCGGCCGTCGCGGCCGGCGCCCGCCGCATCGTGTACACCGCCCAGATGGGCGCGAGCCCCACCTCCCGCTTCCAGGCCTGCCGCGACCACGCGGCCACGGAGGAGGCCCTCGCCGCCTCGGGCGTGCCCTGGACCTCACTCCGCAACGGCTTCCACGCCTCCAGCGGCCTCGACTTCCTCGCCCCGGGCCTGGCCTCGGGCGAGGTGGCCCTGCCCGCCGACGGCCCGGTCTGCTGGACGGCCCACGCCGACCTGGCGGAGGCGGCGGCGGTGATCCTCGCGGACGAGAGCCACCGCTTCGAGGGGCCGACGCCCCCGCTCACCGGGACCGAGGCGCTCACCTTCGCCGACCTCGCGGCCCTCGCGAGCGAGCTCACCGGCCGTACGATCACCCGGACCACCGCACCGGACGACACGTTCCGCGCGCACCTGGTGGCCGGCGGCGTCCCCGCCGAGACGGCCGACCACCTCCTGAGCATCTTCACCGCGGCCCGCGAGCGCGAGTTCGCGACCACCGACCCCACCCTGTCCCGGCTGCTGGGCCGTCAGCCCGTGCCCGTGCGCGCACTGTTGCGCGAGCGGCTGGCCCCAGGGCCGTCCGGCGGGCAGCCGGTCAGGAGGTCGCGATGAGATACGCCTGCGGGCTCGTCTCCCCCAGCTCCGTGTCCGCTGCCCGCACCGTGGTGGAGTGGAGCCGGAACCCGGCCTCCGTCAGCAGCCTCGTCATCTGCTCCGGCCGCCGCCGCTCGAAGTCCAGCGCCACCGGATGCCCCCAGGGGTCCTCGAACCGGCGGGCCGCGTCGCCCACCTGGAAGGCGAGGAGCAGCCGGCCGCCGGGGCGCAGCACCCTGCGGAACTGCCCGAACAGCGACGGCAGATGGTCGTCCGGGGTGTGGATGGACGAGTACCAGCACACCACTCCGTCCAAGGCGCCGTCCGCCACGGCCAGGTCCAGCATCGAGCCCTGGACGAAGCGCAGGCCGGGGTTCTCGCGGCGGGCGACGGCGAGCATCGACGTGGACAGGTCGAGTCCGAAGACGGACAGCCCCAGCCCGGCCAGGCGGCCCGTGACACGGCCGGGGCCGCAGCCGAGGTCGGCCACCGTGCCGCCGGGGCCGACGAGTTCGGCGTAGGTGGCCAACAGGGCCCGGTCCAGGGGCCGGTTGGCGACGTCCTCGCGGAAGTGGTCGGCGTAGTCGTCGGCGATCGCGTCGTAGAAGGTACGGGTGGCGGTGAGGAAGTCGGCGGTCATGCTCGCGGACCCTAGCGGGCGGTACTGACATTGATACGGGTAGGCAGGTTTCGGCGGTCGTGACTCCGGCACCGACTGGCGCCCTGCCGGGCTGTCTTCCCACTGTTCCGTCCGGCCGGCGGAGCCTGTTCAACGGCCCGCCGAGCGGGCCGGGCCAAGCCCGCCGCGGCTCGGCGGCGCATCTTAAGGACGGGGGGGCGTATCCGGTATGCGGCAGCCGCCACGGGGCGCGACCGGCCGCGCGGCGGAAGCCGGCGTCCGGTACGCCGCGGCACGTCCGGCGCGGCGCTCAGCCGACTCCGGCCGCCCGCAGCAGTGCCGTCGCCGTCGCGGCCGCCAGGACCACGACCGCGAACGGGGCACGGAACCAGGCGAGTACGACGGCCGTCAGCACCCCGGCCGGGCGGGCCCAGCCCGCGAAACCGCCGTTCTCGGTGAGAGCGCCGGTGGCCAGCAGGGCCACCAGGAGCACCACCGCGCCTGCCGACGCCAGCTCCTGGACCCGCGCCGGGATCTCCACCCGGCCGTGCAGCGCCGGGCCCACCAGGCGGAAGGCGTACGTGCCGAGGGCGAGGGCGAGGATCATGACGCCCGTCGCGTTCATCGCCGCACCGCCGGCAGGGTGACGAGGGCGGCGAGGGCGAGCAGGACCGGGAGCCCGGCGGGCACGGCGGGGGTCACCGTGAGCGCGATCGCCGCGCCGAGCAGGGCCGCGCGCCGTACACCCCGGTCCGAGCGGAGCGCGGGCAGCACCAAGGCGGCGAGCACCGCGGGGAACGCCGCGTCCAGGCCGTAGCGGCCGGTGTCGCCGAGGGCGGTGCCGGCGAGGGCGCCGGCCAGCACCCCCGCGTTCCACACGGCGAACAGGCCGAGCCCCGAGATCCAGAACGCGGCACGGCGGCGGGACTGGTCGGGCTGGGCCAGGGCGAAGGCGACCGTCTCGTCGGTGACCAGGTGGGCGCCGAGCAGCCGGGTGGCCCGGCCGGGGCCGAGGAGGTCGGCGACGGCCAGGCCGAAGGCCGCCGTGCGGGTGTTGAGCAGCAGGCCGGTGGCCGCCGCCGCCAGCGGGCCGCCGCCGGCGAGCAGCACACCGACCGCGCTGAACTGGGCCGAGCCCGCGTAGACGACGAGGGACATCAGGACCGGCACCCACACCGGCAGGCCGCCGGCCACGCTGACCGCGCCGAAGGAGACGCCGACGATCCCGCCGGCCAGCCAGACGAGTGAACTGTCCCGGACCAGGGAGGTCGTCCTCCGGTACTGGTTTGTTCGGTTTGGCGAACGCATGTTCTTCAGCGTGAACGAGTAGAGTGGCGTTCGTCAAGATGAACGGTCGTACCGATGGAGCGAACGAACCAGATGTCCGAGACACCCGAACGGCCCGACCGGCTTCCGATGGAGTGGATCGCCGGGGCGCTGAAGCGGGAGCGCGCCCGGGTCGGGCTCTCCCTGTCCGAGCTGGCCAAACGGGCCGGCGTCGCGAAGTCCACGCTGTCCCAGCTGGAGGCGGGCGCCGGGAACCCGAGCGTGGAGACGCTGTGGTCGCTGGGGGTGGCGCTGGGTGTGCCGTTCAGCGCGCTGGTCGAGCCGCCGGTGTCCGCCGTCCGGGTGATCCGGGCGGGGGAGGGGCCCACGGTCGCGTCGGAGCGGGCCGACTTCGCCGCCACCCTGCTGTCGGCCTGCCCGCCCGGCGCCCGCCGGGACATCTACCACCTGCGGATTGAGCCCGGGGTGCCACGGGAATCGGAGCCGCACATTCCGGGAACGGTCGAGCACCTCGTCGTATGCGGCGGGCGGGTGAAGGCGGGGCCACGCGGAGAAACCGTCGAATTGAACCCGGGGGATTATCTGACCTATCGCGGAGATGTTCCGCATGTGTACGAGGCGCTGGTGCCCGGCACCACATTCGTGCTGGTGATGCAGCACGTGTGAGCACGTCGTGAACGGGAGCGGAGGGGCCGGGCGGAAAAGGCAGGAGCCCCGTCGCCTGACGGCGCGGGGCTCCTTGGGTACTGCACTCAGTTTGCGATCAGACTTGGTTTGTCTGGGATCAGACGGGGGTGACGTTCTCCGCCTGCGGACCCTTCGGGCCCTGCGTGACGTCGAAGCTCACCTGCTGGTTCTCCTCCAGGGAGCGGAACCCGCTGGCGTTGATCGCGGAGTAGTGAACGAAGACGTCGGGGCCGCCGCCTTCCTGGGCGATGAAACCAAAGCCCTTTTCGGCGTTGAACCACTTCACGGTTCCGGTAGCCATAAGCCCTCCTTGGGCTCAAAGGGTCGCCCTGCTCCAGAATCTGCAAGTGTGAAAACAAACTAAGTGCCGCACAACTGCATTCGTCTGAAAACGACGAGAGCCTGCGGTTACATGCTCCGCAGGCTCTGTACTGCAAGGAAACCAAACTGCAACTTGCGGCGAGCCTAGCATGTGGGCAGCGGAAAGCAACAGAGGGCAAGATCACGTCACCCGAACGTTTGAATCGGCTCGCGGGTGGGTTGACCCGGCGGGCGGACGAGACGCCAGGGCACGGAGGGCGGGGGCGGTCTCAGCACGGTACCCCATGGGGTCTAGTCTCGCGATGTGGACAATTCTCGCACCCGGCCGCGCGTCGGACACATCCAGTTCCTGAACTGCCTCCCCCTTTACTGGGGGCTCGCGAGAACCGGCACCCTCCTCGACTTCGAGCTGACCAAGGACACGCCTGAGAAGCTCAGCGAGCAGCTGGTGCGCGGCGACCTCGACATCGGGCCCATCACCCTCGTCGAGTTCCTGCGCAACGCCGGCGACCTGGTCGCCTTCCCGGACATCGCCGTCGGCTGCGACGGCCCGGTGATGTCCTGCGTGATCGTCTCGCAGGTGCCGCTGGACCAGCTGGACGGCCGCCGGGTCGCCCTCGGCTCCACCTCGCGCACCTCGGTCCGCCTCGCCCAGCTGCTGCTCGCCGACCGCTATGGCGTCCAGCCCGACTACTACACCTGCCCGCCCGACCTCAGCCTGATGATGCAGGAGGCGGAGGCGGCGGTGCTGATCGGCGACGCGGCCCTGCGCGCCAACCTGCTCGACGGCCCGCGCTACGGCCTTGAGGTCCACGACCTCGGCTCGCTGTGGAAGGAGTGGACGGGCCTGCCGTTCGTCTTCGCCGTCTGGGCGGCGCGCCGGGACTACCTGGAGCGCGAACCGCGCATCACCCGCGACGTGCACAGCGCCTTCCTCGAGTCCCGGAACCTCTCCCTGGAGGAGGTCGCCAAGGTCGCCGAGCAGGCCGCCCGCTGGGAGGCCTTCGACGAGGCGACCCTCGCCCAGTACTTCACCACCCTCGACTTCAGCTTCGGCGCGCCGCAGCTGGCGGCGGTGGCGGAGTTCGCCCGCCGGGTCGGCCCGACGACCGGGTTCGCGGCGGATGTGAAGGTCGACCTGCTGGAGGCCTGACAGGCAATAGGCTGCTGCCCGGACTGACTGGGGGGTGGGCGCATGCAGCCGCTCGCGGGCGACGAACCTGCGGCCGTCGGGCCGTACCGGCTGCTCGGCCGGCTCGGCTCCGGCGGCATGGGCCGCGTCTATCTGGGGCGTTCGGCAGGCGGCCGGACCGTCGCCGTGAAGATCGTGCACCCGCACCTCGCCCTGGACGAGGAGTTCCGTACCCGATTCCGCCGCGAGGTGGCGGCCGCCCGGCGGGTCGGCGGTGCCTGGACGGCACCCGTCCTCGACGCCGACCCGGACGCGCCCGTGCCCTGGGTCGCCACCGCCTACGCCGCCGGTCCCTCCCTGACGGCGGCCGTGGCCGACGGCGGCCCGCTGCCCGCGCACACGGTACGGGCGCTGGGCGCGGGGCTGGCCGAGGCGCTGGCGGCGGTGCACGAACTGGGGCTGGTGCACCGGGACGTGAAGCCGTCGAACGTGCTGCTGACCCTCGACGGGCCGCTCCTCATCGACTTCGGCATCGCCCGGGCCACGGACGGCACCGCCTCGCTGACGTCGTCGGGAGTCTCGATCGGGTCGCCGGGATACATGTCGCCCGAGCAGATCCTGGGCAAGGGGGTCACCGGCGCGGCGGACGTCTTCTCCCTCGGCGCGGTGCTGGCGTACGCGGCGAACGGACAGCCGCCGTTCCCTGGTGACTCCTCGGCCGCCCTGCTCTACAAGGTCGTCCACGAGGAGCCCGAACTCGGCTCGCTGAGCGGTGAGTTGCGGGAGGTCGCCGAGGCGTGCCTCGTGAAGGAGCGGGGGCGGCGGCCCGGCCCGGCGGAGGTGGCCCGGCGGCTGGCGCCGCAGGGGGCGGCGCGACTGGTGGCGGGCGGGTGGCTGCCGGGGGCGCTGGTGGAGCGGGTGAGCCGGAGCGCTGTGAAGGTGCTGAACCTGGAGGCGGCGGAGGCGGTACCGGCGTCGGGTCCGGCGGCCGGGTCGGCGTCGGGTCTGGCGTCCGGGCCGGTGTCGGACTTGGTGTCCGGGTCGGCTGCCGGTCCGGCGTCGGGTCCGGCGCCCGCGGCGGTCTCGGCTCCTGCGTCCGGATCGGCGGCGGGTCCCGCGTCGGTGCCGGCGTCCGGGCCGGTGGGGTTCAGCACCCCTGCCGTGGTCGGGGAGTTCGGGCCGCCGCCGACGGTGCCGCCCGTGGCCGTGCCGGTGCCGCGTGATGCCGTGCCGGCGTCGCCCGTGGCCGTGCCGGAGCCGCGGGATGCCGTGCCGGTGTCGCCCGGGAAGGTGTCCGTGAGCGTCGCCGCGACCGCCGTACCGGGGGAGGGCGGGCGCGGGCGCCGGGTGAGCTGTACGGTCGCGCTCGCGGTGGCCGGCGCGCTGGCGGTGGTCACCGTCGGGGTGGGGTTCCTGGTGAAGCCGTTCCTCGGGACCGGCGGCGGGCCGAGCAGTGACGCGGGCTCCGCCGTCAAGTCGCCCTCGGTGGCCACGACTCCCGGCGGCGGGAAGATCCCGGCCGCCTACCTCGGCACCTGGCAGGGCTCGGCGACCGCCCTGTCCGGCAACCTGCCCGTCGGCACCTTCCGGGTCACCGTCGAACAGGCCGCCGTCGGCCAGGAGCTGGGCCGCCTGCGGCAGACCGACCAGTTGGGCGGGGTCTGCACGGACGTCCTGATCCTGAGGTCGGTGACGGCCACGAAGCTGGTCGCCTCCTCGACCGGCGCCGAGGGCAACCACGACGGCTGCGACCCCGGCACCAACACGGTCTACCTGACCCCGAGCGACGGCGAGCTCGTCTACACCTCGGACAGCTCGGCGGAGGGGAATCCGGTGGCGGTGATGACGAGGGCGGGGTAGCCCTTCCGGCAGGCGGCCGCTACTGCGGGGTCGTCACCGTGACGTGCTCCCCGCTGCCCAGGTGCAGCATGCCCTTGCCGGGCTGGACCGGCCCGCCCACCATGGCCCGGGTGGTCCGGATGCCGATCAGCTCACCGGAGCCGGACTCCTGCGGGGAGAGCAGGATGCCCCGGCGCGCCTTCTTGGCGTCCACCTGCCAGCCGGAGAAACCGTCGCAGATCTCGTCCTCGTCACCGGCGATGACGACGGCGAGCCCCTCCTCGGTGCCGCGTTCCACGATCCGCTTGAAGACGTCCTCGGCGTCACAGTCGTCCAGCACCTCGGCGTCGTCGACCAGCACGACGACCGGCTCGGCCGGGGACGCCGACGCGAGCACCTCCGTCAGCTCGTCCTCGTCCACGTCCCGCCCGGTGAAGACCTTCAGCACGCCTTCCCGGCCGTCGAGTTCGCGCAGCGGCGACTGCCGGGGCGCCGCGACGACGATCCGCACGCCACTGGCGAGGTAGGAGCGGGCGAAGCCCAACAGGGCCGTGGAGCGGCCGGACTTGGCGGGCCCGCCGATCACGAAGGCGGGCACGCCCTGCGCCAGGTCCGGCCCGTAGGCGGTGAGTTCGTCGCCGCCGACACCGACGAGGGCCCACAACGGGGAGGCCGCCGCGGCCGGGTCCCGCATCGCCCAGGCCTCCTCGAAGGAGATCCGGCTGGGCAGCACGTCCACCCGGAACGGCCGCCGGGAGCGCTCCACCCCGGCGTCCCGGGCTTCGGCCGCCTCGCCGATCGCGCCGATCGCCGCGGCCTGCCCCTGACCGGTGGTGTCCGCGGAGAGCAGCGCGAACTGCGTCTCGGCGGCCGTCTCGCCGCGGAAGGCGCGACCGGGCGGGATCTCCTCGGGCACCTTGCGGGAGTTGATGTCCAGCATCGAGAAGTCGGCGCGGTCGGCGAGCCGCAGACCGTACTTGTCCTCGGTGAGGGAGGAGATCCGGCCGGCCAGGATCTGCCGGTCACCGGTGAGCACCAGATGGATGCCGACGCTCGCGCCCTCCCGCATCATCGCCATGATCTGGTCGGTGAGGTCACCGTGGTTCAGCTCGCCGAGGGTGGGCAGCCAGCCCTCCCAGCGGTCCAGGAGCAGCACGATGTGCGGCAGCCGCTCCGCCTCCGGCACGGCCGCCCGCTGCTCCCCGATGTCCGCGAAGCCGCGGTCCGCGAGCAGTTCCTGACGACGGCTCAGCTCGCCGGAGAGGCGGGCCATCAGCCGTTCCACCCGCTCGGTCTGGTTACGGCTCACGACGGCACCGCAGTGCGGCAGCCGGGTCAGCGCGTTGAGCGCGCCGTTGCCGCAGTCGATGCCGTACAGGTGCACGTCCGCACAGGAGTTGGTGCGGGCCAGCGAACCGGCGATGGTGCGCAGCACCTGGGACCGGCCGGTGCGCGGGGCACCCGCGACGATGAGGTGCCCGAAGGTCGCGAAGTCGACGGCGACCGCGCGCCGGGCCTGGTCGGCGGGCAGGTCCTCGACACCGTACGGGGCGGCGGGCAGCGTGCCCTGCGCCTGGACGGCCGGCACGTCGTCGAGCAGCAGCGTGTCGTCGAGGGCGGGCAGCCACGGCGAGTGCTGGGCCGGGATCCGCAGGGCGGTGTTGGCCTCGCGGACGGCGTCCACCAGCACCTTCAGGTCGGTGATCTCGTCGTCCTCCTTGGTCTCGGACTTCGGCTTGCGCAGCGCGGCCCGCCCGAGGTCCTGCCAGGACAGCGCCCCGGCCCAGGGCGCGAGCGTGGCCGGATCCGCGGCCCCCGGCCGCCGTCCTCCGACCCGGCCCGACTGGAAGGGGACCAGCGAGGCGTGCCCGAGCCGGACGTACGCCCGTCCCGGCGTGCTCTTCGCGATGTGCCCGGCGTCGGGCGCGTCGATGACGTCGGTCGACTCACCGGCGTCGGTCACGCGCAGCGCGATCCGGAGGTTGGTGTTGGCGCGGATCTCGGGCGACACCACACCGGAGGGCCGCTGGGTGGCGAGGAGCAGGTGGATACCGAGGGACCGCCCTCGCTGGGCGATGTTGACGAGGCCCGTGACGAAGTCGGGCAGGTCGCGCACCATGGACGCGAACTCGTCGATGACGATGAGCAGCCGGGGCACCGGGGGGCGGGAGGGGTCCCTTCTGACGAGGTCCTGATAGTCCTCGATGTCCTTGGCGTCGGCGGCGGCGAGGATGTGCTCGCGCCGCTTCAGCTCCGCGCCCAGCGACTCCAGCGCCCGCTCCACGAGGTGGGCGTCGAGGTCGGTGACCATGCCCACCGTGTGCGGCAGCTTCACGCAGTCCTTGAACGCCGAGCCGCCCTTGTAGTCGACGAGGACGAAGGTCATGTTCTCGGGGGTGTTGGCGACGGCCAGCGCGGCCACGATGGTCTGGAGCAGCTCGGACTTGCCGGAACCGGTGGTACCGGCGATGAGCCCGTGCGGCCCGTCCCGTCGCAGGTCGATGCCGAACGGCCCGTCGTACGACTCCCCGATGACCGCCATCGTCGACTGCCCGCCCATCCGCCAGCGCGCGGCGATCGCGTCCCGCGTGGGCGGCTCCAGCTGGAGCACGTCCAGCAGCCGGCTGGCGGCGGGCAGGGCGGAGTCCTCGCTCTCGCCGCTGATGTCCCGGAGCGGGGCGAGCGAGCGGGCGAGGCGCCCGCACCAGGCGGCGGAGACGAAGTCGGGCCGTACGTCACGCTTGCGCAGCGCCCCGCTCTGCTCGACGCGCAGCCGCAACTCCAGGTCCTGCGGGGCCTGTTCCTCGCCACCGTCCTGCTGGGGATGCCAGGCCTGGAAGGACGGGAAGCCGCCGACCGCCTGCTGGGCCACGGGCGTTGCCTGCGCCGCCCCCTCCCGGCCGGCTCGCGGCTCCGCGACCACGACGCCCTGGCACTCCCCGGGAAGGAAGCGCTCCTCCGCGTCGAGGCAGATGGAGCGAATGGCGACCCCCGGCCCTTCCTTCAGCAGCCGTACGACACCCGGCATGGACCGCAGCCGCCGCGACCCGTCCCACACCACCACGATGTCCGGGTCGGAGAAGGCGGGCCCGTCGAGCTTGCCGCGGCCGCCCTGCTGCAGGGCCTTCTGCCGGCCGTCGAGGAGCTGGGTGAGCTCGCCGACCCGGGCGCCGACGGTCTCGGAGTCGGTGCCGATCAGGACGTTCACGTCCTGGCCGCCGCTCGGGCGGGCGTGCGGCAGCCAGCGCACCCAGTCCCAGCGGGCACCGGCGTCGTTGTCGGTGAGGACGTAGAACTGCACGTCCATGGGGCTGTGCAGGACGGCGGTCTGGGCGACGGCCCACCGCCCCAGCGCATGCGCCGAGTCCCCGGGCCCGGCAACGCCGATCACCCCGAGGTCGCGCAGCGAAAGCCCCACCGGGGCGTCCTCGATGTACCAGCGGACCTTGCGCTTGTGCTCGTCCTGCTCGGGGTCGTCGAGTTCCACCTCGGAGGGCACGCGCCCGGTGCCGAAGCGGATCAGCAGATGGTCGGCGTCGGTGCGCCGCCGCTCCCACAGCCGGGTCCGCGGCCCCGTGCCGTACGTCAGCACCGCGGCGGGATCCGGCACCGCCGCCCGCCGCTCGGATCTCTCCGCGACCAGCGCCTCCTGTGCCTCCCCCTCGATCCGCGCCTTGTGCTCCTTGTACTCCTTGAGCTGCTTGGCGTGGGACTTGCGCCCGTGCTTCTTGTCCATGAAGTAGTTGCCGAAGAGCATGAGCGGGCTCATCAGCGCCATGATCAGGTAGTACCAGCGCCCGAACATCATCACGGAGACGACGGCGCCGACGAGCGGCAGCAGCGCCATCAGCCAGGGCAGCGGCCGGGCCTCGTAGTCACCGGGCGGGTTGGGCAGCGAGAAGTGCGTCTGCCGGTCGGCGGGGCGCAGCCGCGGGGGCCGGTTGTAGTCGAGCCCCACGCCGTCGTCGGACCACTTGAGGGCGGCGTTGGGCGGGGAGTACCCGGTGATTTCGAGGAGGGTGTTGCCGAGGGCGAGTTGGGAGTTCAGGGGCCACTCGCCGTTGCCTGGCGCCTCCTCCCCGTCCAGCTGGGCCCCTTCGGTGTGCACCTCGACTTTGCAGGTGCCGTCGATGGCGATGGTGAGGGTGGCCGCGCGGGCGGGCAGCTCCGGGTCCTCGACGCGGAGGTGGGAGGCGGGGCCGGTGCCGATGTCGTACCGTCCGACGCCGAGCCGGTGCACGGCGCCGGCGGCGGGCCCGCCGGCGACCCGGAACTCCACGACACCGGTGGGTTCGCCGAGCAGGCACCCGGCGGGGTCGTGGAGGCTGACGACGACACCGTCCCGCAGGGGCGAGCCGACGACGGTGGCGGCCGGGTCGAGGGCGTACCCGTCGACGTAGGCGTGCGGCCCGGAGAACGAGGCGGCGGGGGCCTGTTGACGGTGCGCGCCGATGGGGATGACCTGGGCGCCGCCGCCCGCGCCGCCGTCCGAATACGCCAGACCGACCTGCCGTGCCAGCTCCCTGGCGACGTCGCCGACGGTCGACTCGGGATCCGCGTCGAGCACCACGTCGGCGCTGGCACCGCCGACCGGATCCACGACGGTCAGACTCAGGCGCACGTTCCGTCCCCCCACCCACCGAGAACACCCGACACAGTGGAAGTGACCTTAGCCGCCCGCCCTTTCCCGGGTGCAACGGGCCGTGTACGGTTCACGATTCCGCCGCAGAAGGACCGTGCGGTCGCACGCGTCACCCCCGTAGGATCTTTGCTCGTGCGGACGGCCATGCCATGGCCAAGGATCCGCGCAACGGTGCCACGGGGGAAGGCCCTGCGGCCACATCAACGGGAGGAAGCCGTCATGGCCGGCAAAGACACGGATCTCACATATCACGAGATGGAGAAGGTCGCGGGCGACCTGATCAAGGACATGCACGACCTTGAGGACAAGATCAAGAACGTGGAGAAGCGGGTCAGCGCCCTGGTGGAGAACGGCTTCACCACCCAGAAGGCTTCGGGAGCGTACGACGACTCCATGAAGGACTTCACCAAGGGAGCGACGAAGACGATCCAGGGCCTGCACGGCCTCTCGGACTTCCTGAAGAAGGCCAAGGAAGCGTACGAGCAGCTGGACGAGCAGCTGGCGAAGCAGGCCAAGGGTTAGTAAAGTCCGAGGTCATTGAACGATCGGGTGCGACGGAGCGCGTGCAGTGCTCCGTCGCACCCGGTTGTCAGGCCTCGGCGGCCCTGGCCGTACCCGGCCGCTGTTGGCGCGCCAGGTAGGTGTGCAGCTCGCTGCGCCACTCCTCGGTCGTCAGCGTGAGCCATGAGCCGTCCTGGAACCGCAGGAGCAGCCTGTCGTTCTCGAACTCGGGGAGTGGGTCAGCGAGGACGGCGTCCCCGGCCGGAATCTCGGCGACGACCTGCATGAGGGCGTCCCGTCGGACGGAGACGCGCTTGGGCGGAGCGGCCAGCAGAACACGGTTCCCGGCAAGCGCGACCAGGCGTTGGTGGTGGGAGGAATGGCTGTACCACTGCAGGAGGAGGCGGCCCGCCGCTCCGTTCCAGTCGCCGTCGAAGGTCTTGTCCAGGCCGAGTTGGATGACGGCCTCGTCCCGCCGCTTCCTGTCGAGCTGCGCAGCGCGGTGACGTTCTTGCTCTCCGGTGGTCGACAGCATGCGTTTGATGGCTTCCTCGGCCGCGCCGAGGAGACTGAGCAACTTCCCGATCCACAGCAGGGGCGTCCCCAGAGCGACACCGAGCATGCCGAGCGGCCTCATCGGGGCGGGGCGCAAAGGCCTCGCCCCGGCTGCCCGTTGAACCTCGGCGGGTGGCTCGGGAATCTTGCCGATCGTGCACCATGCTGCTGCCTCGGGTGTGACGCCGAGTCGGTCCCGTATGGTGCGGTCGGTGCTTGTGGACAAAACCCGTCCCACCTTCCAAGTCGTTTGCCGAAGGAAGTCTCGCGGCAGTGTCTCACGTCCATGATGGGGGATTTTTACAATGGCGGACAGAATCAGATACGACCTCGACATGATCAAAGGGTGCTCACGCAAGCTGGGCAAGCTCCACAATGAGTTTGATCAGCACGGGAACCCTGCGGACGGCTATGAGGACGAACTGGGGCACGGTGGCCTGAAGGATGCGTTCGACGAGTTCAGTACCACTTGGAAGAAGACGCGCAAGACCCTGTCGAAGGAACTGAAGAAGCTGGCCGACTACACCGGAGCGGCGGCCCAGAAGTACGAAGAGATCGACCACGAGTTGGCCAAGGCAATTGCCGAGAACACGGGGAGAGGCAAGAAGTGAGCAGGCGCTCCAGTGATTGGCCGCCGCTGTGGGACGGGGATCCCACTCCGGGCGATCCTGACGATGTCGCCGCCCTGGGACGGAAGTTGCGGCAGATGGCGGACATGATCGACGAGCAGGCCCGCGTCATCAAGGCGCTGTCCTCGGTCGAGGGCTGGGACAGCGAGGCCGGCCGCGCTTTCAACGAGATCGCCGACGGTGCGGGAGACCGGCTCAAAAAGGCGTTCGAGCGGTACGACGAGGCCTCCAAGGCTGTGGGCACCAAGGTGGCCGAAGGTGAATCGAGAGAATTCGCCGGAGAGTTGCACCGGGCTCAGAAGAAGGCCGACAAGGCCTTGGCGGACTACCGTGAGGCCAAGTCCGACCACGACCTGGCCGACCGGGAGGTGAAGAAGTTCACGGACAAGTACCTCGTCAGCGAGATACCCGAGGCGGACAAGCCCGAGTACGAGCGCTGGGAGAAGAAGCGCGACGAGGCGCTGCACCGAATCGGGCAGGCGCGCAAGGAGGTCAAGGACGCCCGGGACATCTTCGACGAGGCGGGAGACCGCGCCGCCCGCCATATCAAGGACGTGGTCCACCACGACGCGGTGCGCGACCCCGGTGGATTCATGAACTGGCTCGCCGACTGGGCGGACATGTTCTCCAACATATCCGCGATCCTCTCCGTTCTGGCGGTCGTCTGCGCATTCATTCCCCCGTTGCAGTTCTTGGTCCCCATTTTCGCCACCCTCGCGGTGCTGTCCAGCGCGGCGGCCCTGGCCGGACATGCCTACGACATGTCGGTGCGCGGAGCGAAGGTCAACTGGTTGAAGTTGGGGACGGACTTTCTCGGGGTCCTGCCCGGGCTCGGCGCCCTCAAGGGATTCAAGGCCGTGAGCAAGCTCAAGGGACTGGCCAAGCTCAAGGCTTTCGGCAAGGTCGGTACCTGGGGCGAGGCCGGCCTTCGCGGGCTTGACGGAATCGGTCACAACTTCCTCAACGGTATGAGCGTGAGCCTGACGAACAAGGTCCTCTCCCAGGGGCTCAAGATCGGACAGCGCCTCAACATCGCGGGTCTGCCGGAGAGGTTCGCGCCCATCGGGGGAAAGCAGATCACCGGGATCATCAAGGGCAACGGCCTCGCGAGCGCGCTGCACCGGATGTTCAGTGGTGACAACGGCGGGACCACCGGCTACCAGGAGCCGGAGCCCGCCAAGTCCACACCGACCCCCTCACCGTCGCCACAGCCCTCGCCGAAGCCGTTCCACGCGGCTCTGGCCGCCTAGCCGCAGCGCTGTGACAGCGACGGACATGCCGGGAAAGGAGGGCGACACAAGTGGATGACACGACCGACCTCGGCGAATGGGAATTCGTCGGCCGCCGAGGTACAGACCCCGTGCGGCTGGTCCCCGGTGAGGTGATCGCCGGAATTCCCAGGGCCAGGACGGAAGCGGAGCGGCTGGGGGAGCAACTGCGGTTCGACTTTTTGGACGACCGGGCGGTTCTGCGGCTGCTCCGGAGTCGTCATCAGGACGAGGTCGCGATGTTCAACGCGGGGTTCAGATCCGGCGTCCCCCTGGCACTCATCGGCTTCGGCGCGGCGGTGTACTGGGGCGGTGTGGCCCAGTACTGGGATTCGGAAGCGTCCCGTCTCGCTTTCGGGGGCGCTGCGGTCGTCGTCGTACTGGTCCTGCTCGCCGTCTACGTGCGCACCGCCGCGGTGCACTGGGGCGACCCTGTTCGGCAGAACCTACGGGCACGGGCCAGGGGATACCGCGAATTGGCGCATCTCGCACGCGGGGAAGGGGCGGACATCCCCGCTCACTATCCGCACTACGGCCCTTACCCGTTCGCGGCAACCTTCCGCCCCGAGGCGGACCGAGCAGACACCACCGATGGAGAAGGCCTGTCGTGAGCGCCGTAACAGCAGAGGAGAACGTGCAGGGCTCTGTCGGCGGCCCGGGCATCGATGTCCGCTGGATCATGCCGGAGGGGTTCTTCGAGATCCCGATGGATGCGGAGAGCCTGGACGAGACTGCCGAGCAACTCGTCGAACTGGCCCGTGCCGTGATGCCGGAGGCCACCTTCGAGGTGCAACTGCAGTGGGCGGTCATGGTCGCGGCGCATTACGACTCGTTCGCCGAGGCCGGGATCCAGTACTCCGGCTTCGTCATGACCGAGGTGGACGGCGAGCGGTGCACGGCCACGGTCACCGTGAGCATGATCGACCTGGACGAGAGGGCAGGCAGCCGTCCCGTGGGTTTCCTGGGCTCGACGTTGCGTCACCTCGGCCTGGGGCAGGTCAGCGAGATCGAGTTGCCCTGCGGTCCGGCCGTGTCCTGCATCGGGACCCGGAAGGCGAGCCTGCCCGGCAGTCTTACCGCGTCGGGAACGGACGAGCCGGTGGTGACCTCCTTCATCCAGGTCCAGATACCGCTGAGCAATGGAACGGTCCTGGTCCTGGAGATGGGCACACCCACCCCCCAGGCCTGGGATGTCTTCTCGGCCATGTTCGCCGGCGTCGTGAAGAGCGTCCGCCTGTTCAACGAGTCGGGAAAACCGATGGTGATGCCCGGATGACCACGGAGTCCGGCGCCACGGCACCGCCCAAGGACTACCGGCTTCTGGTCCCCCGGGACTGGTTCCGTATCGATCTCACCCAGGAGCGCTGGCGCGCACAGCTGAAGACGTTCGTGGACCACCAGGCCGAGGGCAAGACCGTTCCTGCCGAGACCAAGCAGGAGATCTGGGCGACCCTGCGGAACACCGCTGAGGCCGGGGTCAGGACCGGTGCGCTGGAGTTCTTCCTGAGGCCGGAGCTGGAAGGCGGAGGCATCCTGCCCGCTTCGCTCGTCGTCTCCCTGATCCCCAGGACCGGAGGGCTGGCTCCCCGGCAGCTCCAGGCGTCGCTGGAGACGCAACAACGGCAGAACGCGTCTGCCGGGGAGGTCTCCACCGTCGTCCTGCCCGCTGGGGAGACGGTCCGCGTCCTCGGTCCGACGACTTTGGACCTGTACGTGCAGATGCCCGGCGGCGTCGGCTACCTGGCCCTCGCCTTCGCGGTGCCGCTCAGCGGAGTGACAGGCCCGATGCGCAACCTGTGCGATTCGATCGCCGAGTCGTTGCGATGGATCATGTGAAGGCACCGGGTGGCGCCGAGCCGTGCAGGTCGTCGCGCCGGTGTCTCGTTCGCGTTGCACCGTCGGCGCCTGGACGGCCGGGCGGCCGCGCCGGGAACAGCCGGCCCGGTCGGCACGGTTGCATCGACCGAGGGAGCGGCGCCGCACGGGCCGGGAACACGGAGACCACACAGTTCTCCACCCACCAGGAGCCGGGCCCACGATCGCGGTACGCCCGCCGCGCACTCGGACCAAGACGTGATTTCTGCAGGAGGAACCGTTTCATGACCGACCGGCCGTTGACGCTCATGGCAGTACACGCCCACCCCGACGACGAGGCCACCGGAACCGGAGGGGTCCTCGCGCGGTACGCGGCGGAAGGCATCCGCACGGTTCTCGTGACGTGTACCGACGGCGGTTGCGGTGACGGACCGGGGGGTGTCAAACCAGGCGACCCCGGTCACGATCCGGCGGCGGTCGCCTTGATGCGCCGTCAGGAACTTGAGGCGAGCTGTGACGTCCTGAAGGTCAGCGATCTGGAGATGCTGGACTATGCCGACTCCGGAATGATGGGCTGGCCGAGCAACAACGCCCCCGGATCCTTCTGGCAGACCCCCGTGCAGCAGGGCGCGGCCCGACTCGCGGAACTCATGCGGCACTACCGGCCTGATGTGGTCGTCACCTATGACGAGAACGGCTTCTACGGGCACCCCGACCACATCCAGGCCCATCGCATCACGATGGCGGCGCTGGAAATGACCGCGCTGTCTCCGAAGGTGTACTGGACCACGATGCCCCGCTCGGGGATGCAGCGCTTCGGCGAGATCATGCGCGAGTTTCATCCGGACATGCCGGAGCCGGATCCTGCCGAGGCCGCCGCGATGGCCGAGATCGGCCTCCCCGACGATGAGATCACCACGTGGGTCGACACCACCGCGTTCAGCGGTCAGAAGTTCGACGCGTTGGCCGCGCACGCCAGTCAGGGCGAGAACATCTTCTTCCTCAAGATGGGCAAGGAGAGGTTCGGCGAGTTGATGGGCATGGAGACCTTCGTGCGTGTCCAGGACGCCACCGGCGCGGCCATACCCGAGAACGACCTCTTCGCCGGACTGCGCTGATCCACCCGCCCGACCGGCGGGGAAAGCGCATCGACCGCACGCCGTGACCGGGCGGGTCACACACCCGGAAGCTTGTCCACGCGAGATCCGCTCCGGCAGCCCGCGGCCCGGGTCTCGCTGTGGACGAACTTCGCGCGGCTTCGACGTCCCGCCGCTCCTGCCCGGTCGGCGCGTCGACTCCCGAGAACTGTTCCTCTACGGCCCCGGTCTCCGCCATCTGCCGCGTAGCGGCTCGCACCAGGCAGGCCGAGAGGTCCATCCCGGGTGAAACCACAGGATGGCGCTGAAGATCAGGAAGGCGGAGATAGCCTTCGCCCGACTGGTCAAGGTGTGGCGCTGAAGCCTCGCTTCCGCTGGTGGCTGTGCCGGATGGTGTCTCATCGGGACGAGGGTCTGCTTCGGAGGGCTTTCCACAGCAGGTAGAGCTGCTTGCGCCGTTGTTCCTCCAGTGACGGTGGAGCGGTGATGCCCGCTTCCTGTGCACGTCGCCAGGCTGTCTCACTCACTGTGCGCGGCCTGGCGCCGTCCCTTCCGAGATGCAGATGCTGGGGGCGCACAGCCAGGAGTCTCCGAAGGCCAGGCAATGCGACCACGCAGGCGTACCTCGGATCACCCGCGAACGTGAAGCCCTCCGACCTGGCCTCCTCCACGGCTCGCTGCCAAGACCTGCCCGTGCCGTATCGCCGGAAGGCCACTTGGATGTTCTTGCGTGGTTCATCCGGATCAGGGAGGCGGAAGTATTCGATGTCGGCCAGGGAATTGACTCCCAGCGGAGGGCAGTGCTGCCAGGGATATGCCTTCAGTACGGCTCTCATCTTGCCGAGGTGTTCCCAGCGCACGGACACGAAACCGATCCCCACCGCGATCACGAGGACGATCGGGACGGAGAAGATGAACGCGAGGGGTTTCCCCACCCGGTCCTCCACCGTCGACAAGACTGCTGCGTAGCCCAGAAGGCAGAACATCCAGAGGATCAGCTTCACGAACGAACGGCGGCGCTCCTTCCGCCAAGCACGGACGGTCGCCGGATCGGCGAACGCCGTCTCGGGCACATGGTCAGTCATCGGATCGTCCTTCCCGGTGTCGCGGTGCTTGTGTTCCTTCGGGGACTCCGTCCGAGGCACGACAATGCCATCACGGGTCGACGGCTTGGATTTCCTGAACGGTGATGCCCTGCGCGGTTCCGAAGGTCCCATCGGGCAGGTCTCCTCCCGCGCCGTCAGCACCCGCCCGGATGATCGGCACACGGAGCTTGAAGACGCCGTCACCGGAGGAGTACAGGTAACTGGTTCCGCAGAGCGATTGACGCGCCCTCGCCGACGTCGAGATGAGTCACGAGGGCCAGGAAATTGCGGCGGGGATCGGGGACGTGTACCCAGGCCGGAAGGGGTCAGGGAAGTGACTCTGCCAGTGCTTCCGACCCGAGGCCGCACGGAGACGTTCGACGCTCTCCGGTCAGACAGATATATCGCTGATTTGCCTGTCGGCGGCCGGTTCGTCGGCTGAAACGGAGAACGAGACGGTCTGCAGGATGGCCGTCATCATGTTGCAGAACTCGTCCCAGTGGTCGATGGAAGCGGTGTCCAGGGTGAAGACTGCCGTGTGAAGCCCTTCTGGAAACGGGATATGGACCTGGATTTGACCTGTATGCAGTGTGGTTTGCTTGCCGTTCGTGGTGACTTCGGGGCTGAGGGTGAGTTCCCTTACCGTGATGGAGGCGACGGACGGACCGCACGGCAGGTCGAGCCAGCGGGCGTCGTTCGTCGCGTCTGAGGCGAGGACCGCCAGAATGCCCTGTGCGGCGGTGTCCGGGTCGTTGTGGTCGGAGGTGTAAGCGGCGACGCTCAAGGAGCAGTGCGCCACTCCGTCGGTGCCTAGGGCGAAGATCCCGAAAGCCGAGTAGGCGAGCCCTGCGGATGCCATCGCCTCTGTTACCAGTTCGTAGAACGGAGCGGTCGACTGCCACAGGACGTCGTCGCCACCGGGGTAGACGCCGCGTACGAACTCCGCCATGGCCGCGGCGCGCTCTGTGCCGGAACTGTCCACCGGCAGGGCATGGAAACCGGCCGGGACCACGAACGTCATCGGCGGGATGGGCTGTGTGGCTGCGGTGGCGGTCAACTGGATCGGTTCCGTCACGAGAGGCGGTCCTTCGAAGTGTCGTCCGTACCGGTCGGGGACAGATAGCGAGTGACGGTCTGGATGGTGCCGTTGGAGATGGGGACACGCAACTCGACCATCACGGTGCCGTCCGAAAAGCGTTCCAAAGACGGTGCTTCCGTGATCGGAAGCACTTTGCCGACCGCCCGTGAGACCTGCAGGGGAGGGGATTCGACGAGCCCTGTGAGGCGCTCACGCTGTTGCGACGTGAGGTCGTCCTCCGCCACCGGCTGCCGGTCACGGTGGAAGCGCCCCACGAGCTTGGGTGCCTCCTGGACCTTCCAACGCGTCCACGATCCGTCCGTGAAGCGGACCCTGACGTCCGCTCCTCCTTCCGAGTACCGCATTCGCTCGATGTCGGCGATCGAATCGTGGGGCGTCGCCCACAATTCCCCGGTGGAGACTGGCCCGGCGGACGCGTCTACTCCCAAGATGAGAAGGCGCTGATCGGTGAGTACCAGTTCGGTTCGGTATTTCTTGGGCCGCCGGGCAGGGTCGAGTTGCCAAGGGAGCGTACGCGCTGTGCTTCCAGGGGCCGCCCACAGGACCGGGAAGTCGTCCACTTCGTTCTCCGGCTCCTGCGGCTGGCCGGCACCGGCAGGTTCGTTGAACAGGGTGCCACTGGCCGCGCCGGCGTTTGCGACCATGTTGAGCAGTCGCGGGATACCGAGCAACGCGATGTCCAGGGCCCGTACGCCGCCTCGTTCAGTCTTGCCTCGGAGGGTGAAACCGGGACCGGGCGGCCAGCCGAGCTCAGCTTCGATGTCGCGCCGATCGGTGTCGCGGAAGGAGCGCAGTCCGGCGACGGCGGGCGCAATGCCAGTTGCGAAGTCGGCCTCGGCCCGCATGCGTGCAGATTCCCCGGGAGCCGGATACCAGTCCACAGCCTTGTGTCCCCTCAGTGTGCCTTGGCGGATTCGTGGAAACGGTCCCCCAGATCACCGATGTGCGAGGGCATCGTGAATGCCTTCGGTGCGATCTTGATAGCTGAGTCGATGCCTCGGCCCAGTACGCTCATGGAGTCGATCTTCTTCAGGCCCGGGATACCACGTGTTCCGAGCCACTGTCCGTTACGGATGTTGTTCTCGGCAACAAGACTCATCCGGTTCATGATGCCCTCGGCCTTGATGACCCCTCCGGTCTTGGTGCCCCACAGACCGACCGTCTTGCCGAATACCTTGAAGCTCTTGGCGCCGGTGACCTTGTCGCCCACACCGATGATGTTCCGGCCGGTGGTCCCCAGCCCGTCGAAGCCCCGGCCGAGTTTGCCCGCGCGGGCCACAGCCGTGGCCTCGTCGGCGACCTTGACACCCTTACTGAAGGCGCCGATACCTGGGATTGCCCCCAGCGCGTCAAGTCCGATGCTCATCCAGCCGACGTCCGCGCCTGCTGCCTTCGCCACAAGGTGAGTGGCAAGTGCCAGTCCGCTGCTGACCACGGCTGCGACCGCGAAGATGGCACCGAGCGGCTCGAACGGCGCGGTGATGATCGCCAGCACGGTCAGGATGCCGCTCAGGTCACCCAGCAGGTCGCCGACCAGTTTGATCAGGTCGGCGTGACCCTTGATCCAGTCGCCGGTGGCGTCCCAGGTGTTCTCGATTCCCTTGCCGAGCTTGTCCCAGAAGCCGGGCTCGTCGGGAGCGATGTCACCGGCCTTGTCCAGTTCCTTGCTGACCTGACGGGCAGCCGCCCGGTAGTCCGCCTCCAGTTCGTGGACCTTCTGGATGACGCCGTCAACGGCGCTGGAGGCCCTGGCGAGTTCGTCGCTGCCTTTGCCGTCCGTCTTTCCCTCGGCTTTGGCTTTCGCGTCGAGCTTGTCCCCGGCGCTCTTCTCCAGCCGGTCGGCACGGTCCTGGAAGTCCTGGAGGTCGTCGGCCCAGCGGTGGAGGGCGCGCGACGCCTTGTCGAAGGAGTCGTGACTCTTGCGGATGAGTGGCGTGACGTCCTTGTCGATGTAGTCGGTGAACGCGATCGCGGTCTTGCCCTTCCAGGCCCCGCACTCGATACGCTCCAGCTCTCCGAGCGCCGTGCCCAGCTCGCCGGCGAGCTGGCCGAGCTGCTTGGCGAGGTCCCGGGTGTCCTCCACGCTGCCCGGAGTCGGATCCCAGCCTATGTGGGGGAAGGCAGGCCGCTGCCCAGCCACGTCACTTGCCTTTCTGCTTCGGAGCCTTGAGCGACTCGGCCAGGTCCAGGTCGAGCTTGCCGAAGCTCTCCCCGATCTTGTTGATCATCTTCACGGCACCCTGGGTGTGCTTGCCGAGCTGCTTGATGCCGTAGCCCCAGTCGTCGGCGAAGTCCTGCACGTCTTCAATGAGTTGCTTCTCGCCCACGGCAGAGGCGTCCGCGCTGCGGAGCGTGCGGCGGGTGGTCTCCATGCGGTCGCTGATGGACGAGAAGGTCTTCTTCAGGTCCTGGAAGATCGTGTCTTCGAGGCGTAGGTCACTCATGTCGGATTCCGGTCTCCTGGAGCGGCCCGGAGCCCTGACTCCGCCGGCCGCTCGCGTCTCGTCAGCGGTTGACCGCCTGGATTTCCTTCACGGTCACGTCCTGCTCGTACGTCGACAGGCCGTCGGGGAGGCCGGGCTGTTGGACGGGTCCGTCCGGATTGGCCGAGTCCGTCCACGTGATCTTCCAGGTGATCGATGCCTTGAAGGCGTAGGTACCGGTGCCGGAGGAGCGGCGGTAGGTGATGTTGCAGGCCGCGTCCTTGCTGTCGACCGTGTAGCCGTTGTCGCCCTTCACCAGGTCATACGTGCAGGTCTGCGGATCGGCGTCCGCCGTGCCCGCGTCGACCCTGAGGGCCAGGGGAGTCGCGACGGTCGTCGCGGCCATCTCGACGCCCTTGTAGTTGATGCCGGCCGTTGTCCAGACCCGGTCGAAGTCGCCCTCGAACTTCACCCGGGTAGCCAGGTTCACCTTCAGCTGGTCCGGGCTCGGGCTGAGTACCACCGGAGGCTTCGGCAACTTCGTCGAGTTGTAGGCGAGTTTCGAGAGGATCTCCGGGGTCAGTTGGTTGGGATCCGCCTTCGGCTGGGCGGGCGGGACCCAGATCTCCCAGTTGTCCGGGGTCACGGGGCAAGCGTCGGTGTAGTTGTCGTTACGGAACTGCACCTGCCACCAGAGACCTTTGTCGCCCTTGTGGTAGTCCTCGTCGTCGCGCTTCTTCGCGTAGCTCGCGGCCGGTTTCTGGGCGCCCTTGTACGAGGACTTTATGAAGTCCTCGTACTCGTCCGGCGTGTACATGGGCTCGTACCAGCAGACGGGGGGCTTCCAGTTGGCGTTTGAAGAGGTGGCCTTCGAGGTGGAGCTGTTTGAGCTGCCAGATCTGCTTTGACTGATCTGGATATGGGCGCCGATGGTTCCGGTTCCGGAGCTGCCGCCTGAGCTGGGTTTAGGTGGGGTCGGTTGGACGTCGCCCTCATCACCCCCGTAGGAGGGGTCTCCCGCATACGCCGGAGCGCCCGCTCCCAGCGCGATGACCAGGCTCACGGCCGCCGCCGTCCGAAAAACGGGACGTGCGGCTCGGACACCTACCCCCGCACGCACGAGGCATCGCCCTTCTTCCAGCTCTGCCGCGTGATCTGCCAGTCACCTGCGGAGTCCTTCGCGACCTGGAGCGTATTGAGGATGAAATCCTTGTCACTCGGTTTGGTGACCTGCACCTTTTGGGTCTTGATGACCTTGCCGTATCCCTTGCTCTGGTCCTCGCAGTAACGGACTGCCGCTGTCGGACCGTTGGCCATGTCGGTGACCACGAAGTTGAAGTACCGATAGTGTCCCGTGACGGTCAGCCCTTGCTTCTTGAGCTCCGCAACCCTGCCGATCCAGTAGGTTCGGGCGTATCCCGCGAAGTAGCGATTCAGGTTGGCGGTCTGTCCGTTCCCCTTGGCGAAAGCCTCTAGCCGGGCTTCGGCGGCGTACGCCAGGTCGCGCAGCACCGCGTCCTTGGCGGCATCTCCCGTCGACTCCCGGTCGACGGCCACCGTGATGTCCGACGGGAAGTCGAAACTCGGCGCGTTCTTCTCAGCCGAAGTGGAGGCCGAGCCGGACGGAGATGGAGAGGTGGAGCCTCCCGTCCCGTCGGCCCCCGTGATCTTGTCGTTGTCCTTGGAGCTGTCGTCCCCGCCTCCGCATGCCGTCAGCAGCAGAACTGCTGTCGCGGTGAGCGCGGCGGCAACGGGCAAGGTGCGGCGCTTCACTGTGGGCTCCCCCGTGAGAATGGAGTTCGTCAAGAGTGCAAACGGTATCCGTGGGATCCGGGGTTTCGCCACCGCGAACTTCGCTGTGGAGGTGCCGAATGACGTTATGCGGGACCTTCCTTGGGAAGGTGGCCCACTGGTGGCGGTGAGGCGTCTCCGTACCAGGGTCGGCCGCACGGGCATTGTGAAGATTGTGCGGGCATGGCGTGGATGCCGGTGTAACCTGCTGGGCGCCGCCTCTCCTTTGGCCTCCCTTTGCGGTTCGTTGGTTGTGGCCCCCAAAACCCTCGACACACAGTGACCCTGGCCTCCTGCGTCGCGTGGGGCGGCTGGGTAGGCAGGTGTTCACGGGGGTAGTGATGGCGGATCACGTCAGGGTGTCCACGAGCGAGTTGCGGGAGATCAGTCGGTCTGTCGCGAAGTTGAAGTCCAACTTTGAACATGCGAAGGATCTCGTTGACTCCTACGGTTCCGAGATCGGTTCCGGTGATGTGGCCGACGCCCTTGGTGACTTCGCGGACGACTGGAAGAAGAAGCGCAAGCAGCTCTGTGACGGGCTGGAGTTTCTCGGGAAGACCGCGGGTGAGGCGGCCAAGGCGTACGACGGGGTCGATCAGCATCTCGCGGACGCGCTGCTCAAGGCGCAGCCGGGGGACAAGTGAGCGATCACGATTTCTCCGGCGTCGACTGGCAGACGGCCCGGTACGACGACAAGGAGTTCACGCCGGGGGACCCGTATGAGGTGGCCCGGCTCGGGAAGCGGATCTCCGACACGGCCAAGCTGATCGAGGAGCAGGCCGGGAAGCTGCGCAATCTCGTCGACGGGAACGGGTGGGACTCGGACACGGGGAAGGCGTTCGCCGCGAAGACCGGGGACACCGTCAAGCTGCTCGGCCAGTCGCATCAGCGGTACGCGGCGGCGGGCGCGGCGCTCGGATCGTCCGTGCCGTACGAGCCCATCGCCGACCAGGTGCGGGAGAACTGGGCGACCGCTCTCAACCACGCCCAGAACCGGGTGCGGGCGGCGCTGAAGAAGGCCGCCGCCGCCGATGCCGACAGCGGCAACTGCCAGAAGCAGATCGATCAGCATCCGTCCGGTGACGACAACCACCCGGACAAGCAGAAGCTCAAGCGGCAGAAAGAGGCCTCCGACGGGGAACTCGACGCCGCGAAGCGGGAGCTGCGGGCCGCGCTCGACTACCGGGACACGCAGGCCGGTTACGCCGCCAAGGCGATACGGGACGCCATCGACCACGACGGGCTGAAGGATCCCAAGCACCACTGGTGGGACGACTGGCAGGACTGGGTCGCCGACATCGGGCACTGGGCAGGGGTGGCCGCGGCTGTTCTGGGCGTGCTGGCACTCGCCCTCAGCTGGGTACCGGTCCTCGGCGAGGTCCTCGGCGCGCTGGCGCTCATCGCCTCGGTGGTCGCTCTGGTCTGCGACACCGTCTCGGCCCTGGACGGCAAGGGCACCTGGCTGGACGTCGCCATCGATGCCATCGGCGTGCTGTCCTTCGGCGCCGGGCGGGTCCTGGGGACGACCGCCAAAGAGGCGGCCATGGCCGCCCGCGGCGCCTCCGCGGTCAAGGACCTTCAGCTGGCGCGGGAGATCGGGCTGAATCCGACGACGGCCCGCGAACTCGCCGAGACGCTCAACGGGGTCAAGCCCGGCGAGATCGGCAAGGCGCTGTCCGAGGGGCCCACGAAACTCCTGCCGCGGATGCGCTCGGTGGTCAAGGAGTCACTGAACCTGAAGGCGTACGCGACCGACATCCGCGAGGCCCCCGCAGTGCACCGGGCGGCCGCGGCCTTCGCGGAAACGGCGCCCAATCTATCGGAGGTCGCGGACTCCTCGTTCAAGACCATGGCGGGTCAGGCCAAGGCCCTCTACTACGGCAGCCAGGTGCTGCCGCTCCTCGCCGGCTGGTCGAACCTGGCGCACACGAACCCCGGCGAGCCGTGGATCACCGGGCCGAACGTCCTCCAGGGCGCGAAGGAGATTCCGGGCATCGGGGCCGGTGGGACACCGTTCTACAACTGGCACTGGAGCACCGGCGGCTGACCCGGGTCGGCTGTCAGGTGTCCCAGGGCGGAGAGAGCAAGGATCACGTGGCGAGTGAAGACGAGCGGTCCGTCGACGAGTTGTTCGCGGAGCTGCCGGAGAAATGGCAACGGTCGCTGGAAGAAGTCGGCCTGGGGCTGCCGGAGTTGCGCCGTATCGCGGCCGGCCCGGACGGCATGCGGCGGGTACGCACCATCCTCGCCGAGTTCTCCGAGGCGACGAGCAACCCCCGCCCGGCGCGGGCCGGGTACGGCGGCGGAGCGCCGGTGTGGCCGTGGGCCCGGCTGTTCCTGGTGGCCGTCGTGTCGGCCGTCGTCTGTCTGGTCTGCAGCCTGTTCATCGGGAAGGCGGCGGCGTTCGTCGGCCTGCTGCTCGGGCTGCCGGTGTTCTGGGTGGCCTTCAAGACCCGTGACTCCCGAGGGGCCCCTGTGGCCCGGTATGCCACCGCGGCCGCCTATCTCGTACTGGTACTGGTCGGCTCGTACTTCGCCAATGCCTGGTATCTGCAGCTGCGCGGGGTGGAACAGACGGTGACCATCGCCGCGCCGACCCGTCAGTGGACGCACGGGACCCGTGAGACCTACTGCAGGGTCCGGCTGCGGGACGGCTCCGTCCACGAGGTGATCGACAACAAGGAGAACTGTGCCGGCCGGGTCGGGCAGACGACCACGGCCGTCGTCGACCCTGCCGGTCACTACAAGCCCTCCCTCGGCGGCAAGTCCGAGATCGGCGGCGTTCTCGAGGGCTACCTCTGCCTGGGCGCCGCCGCGGTGCTCCTGCTGGCCCCCGTGACGGTCGTGGTTACAGGGCGGCGCAAGCGGTATGACCGGGCGATCGGGACGGCGGTATGAACGGCGAGAGGGCCGGTGCGGCCAACGCGGTCAGTGCGGCTGACGCGGCCGGTACAGCCGGCGCGGTCGGTGCGGGCGGGAGGAGCACGGGCGTGTCCGGGGCGGCCGGCGCCTCCGATCCGCACCCCGCACCCCCCTCCGACTACCGCCTCGCCGTTCCCGAGGGCTGGGAGCGGATCGTGCTCGATCCCGAGCGGTGGGCGCACCGTATCGACAAGGTCGTCAAGCGCGGTCTGCGGCGGACGAAGGCCGGTCCGCGGCTTGAGGCCGCGCTCGCGGAGCGGATGCGGGAGCAGGCCGAGGCGGCGCACGCCAACGGCGGCGTCGAGATGTATGTCATGAACCAGGTCCTCGGCCAGGTCCCGGTATCCGCCGGCCTGGTCGTCACCGTGCTTCGGCCGCCCCCCGGAACCGAGGCCGGCGACCTCGGGGACATCACCCGCTCTCTCGCGCTGCGCGCGACCGCCGAGGACGTCACCCTCGTCGACCTCCCCGCCGGTCCCGCCGTACGCCACCGCTATGTGCGCCGCCCTTCCCCCGACGACCCCGACGGCAACAAGCTCCCTGTCACCCACCTGGACGTCTGCCTCGCCGTCCCGCACAGCGACCAGCGACTGCTGCTCTCCTTCTCCACGCCGATGGAGCCGCTGGCGGACGCCCTGGTCGGTCTCTTCGACTCCGTCGCCCGCACTCTGCAATGGATGGCCTGATGCCCGAGTTCGCCACGTCCACGGTGCGTGTGAGGGTGCCCGAGGACGCCGTGTCCCTGCCGGTGCGGGTGACGGGGGTCGACCTGAACGCATGGGCTGCGGAGGCGGCCGTGGGCCGCGTCGGTGCGGACGGCGAACCCCGGCTCCGCCAGGCCCTCGCCACCGAACTCCGGGAGGCCGCCGCCGACTCCCGCGAGCGTGGCCCGATCACCGCGCTGTCGTACGTCCCCGAGCCGCGCCTCGGGGAGCTCGCCCGGATCGAGTTGAGCGCGCTGGTCGCGGACGACACGCATCCGGTCCTGACCGTCGAACTCCTGCAGCGCTACCTCGCCGCTCCCACTCCGGTCTCCTACCGGCCGCCCGAGGCCGAGCTCCGTACTCTTCCCGTGGGTCCGGCGGTGCGTGTGCGGCACGCGTACGTCCAGGACGTCGGCCGGGACGGGCTGGGGACGGTGATGGAGACGTGCGCGTACGGCATCCGGGCCGACGAGACATGGGGGCTCGTCCTGCTCACGTCCTGGAAGGCACTGGCCCGCACGGATGAACTGTGTGAGCTGACCGACGAGCTGGCGGCGACCGTCCGCGTCACGGGCTAGCCGTAAGGCCGTGGAGTCATGGCTCGGGCGGGGTTGTCCAGGGGGGCCTTGAGGTGCGGTCTCGTCGGACATGAGGAGCGGAGCCCCGGGTAGAACTGGCAGTTGACCAAGACAAGCCGTTCATAAGACCGGTCGATGCGGCGCTGAGCGCGACCAGGGCTGCGCAGTCGCGGCCACGGGATCTGCCCTCGCGGGTCGTGGTGTACCCGGTCCCGGCCGCGTGCCTGTTCCCGGAGGCGGGATACCCCGGCGTATGGCGCAAGCTCGCCGCCTCTCTGCCCGGCGGCAAGAACTGTGGACCGAGGTCACGAGTGCCGGGCGGCGCAGCCGGTCCCCATGGCACCGACGTGCGACGGGACCACGTGACTTCGTCGTATACCGCATGGGCAGGAGAAGCTGATGAAGCATCATGTAAAGCCAACCGCGAGTTGTAACCTGTCGTCACAGCAGGCGCCAACCATCAGTGGACGTTACTCGGGGGACAGAGGATGGCCTTGCAGGTGCGGTCCACCAGCGGCCAGTCGAAGGAGTACTTGTCATCCGACGAACGGCGTCGGCTCTCGCTGTTCCAGCTCTTCGGACTCGCCGCCGGGGGGACGATCGGCTCCGGTTGGCTGCTGGGCGCGGACGACGCCTACCGGAAGGCCGGAAGCTACGCTCCGTGGGCCTGGCTGATAGGCGGGCTGGTCATGCTGGTCGTGGCCGGCGTGATGGTGGAGTTGGGTACGGCCGCACCGAAAACCGGCGGGCTCATCTTCCTTCCGCTGCAGAGCAGCGGGCCGCTGGTGGCGATCGTGGCCGCGGCGGGACTGTGGATCTTCTACGCGATCAACGCGGCCAGTGAGTCCGTGGCGATGACCAAGGGGCTCGCGTCCATACATCTCACGTTCCTGATGGGGGCCGGGACCGCGCTGACCGCCTGGGGCTGGGTCTGCTCGCTGGCGTTGATGGCGGTGATCTCGGCCACCAACCTGCTCGTCCCGCGGCTGGTGCGGATCGGCAACTCCTGGTTGACCGTGGTGAAGGTCGTAGTCCCGCTGCTCACCATAGCTCTGTTCGTCGCGTCCGGATTCGATCACCCCCAAGGGGGCGGGGCCGTGGGCGGGACCGGCGGCGCCGGAGGGTACGGCGCGGTCCTGGCCGCGGTGGTGGACAGCGGGGTGATCTACGCCTATGTGGGATTCCAGGGCCCGTTGGACTTCGCCGGAAACGTCAGGACCGAGGGCCGGCTGACCGAGCATGCCCGGCTGCGCTGGGCCGTCTACGGCACGATCGTCGGCACAACCGTGCTCTACATCCTCCTCCAGGTCGTCTTCAGCTCTCGTCAGGGCCAGGTCCAGGCGCAGTGGTCGCCGGGCGACCCGGACTCCCCCTACACCCAGTTCGCCTTCGTCTCCTCGATGGCCTGGCTGGGGTGGTGTCTGCGGATCAACTCGGTGCTCTCCCCGATGGGCGCCGGGCTGGTCTTCACCCATGCCCTGACCCGCGAGGTCGCCACGCTCAGCCGCGCCCACCTCACCCACCGGGGCCTGCAGACGATGCGCACGACCACTCTGCGCGGCAGGGACGTCTACTGGCTGGTGCTGGCGGTGGACTTCGTCGTCGGGGTGGTCGCGCTGCTCGCGATGGGCGGGCGGTGGCACACCCTCGTCGCGGCGGACGGGGTGCTGACCCTCGTCGTGTACGCCGTTCCCGGCGTTGCCCTGGTCTCCTTGCGCGACAAGCTGCCGCCGGTCTCGCCGAGCCGCAACCGGGCCCGTCGGCACGCGGCCTGGATCAGTTTCGTCCTCATCGCGTTGATCCTGTACGGAGCCGGGTGGACAGACCTGTGGCACGGGATGGCCGTGCTCGCCGTCGGCTGCGTGCTGCTGCTCGGATTCCCGGTACTGGCCCGGCAGTTCCCCACGCTGGGACGGTTCTACGACGCCCGGGAGCATGTGACGCGCTTTCGCCGGCTGGGCTCCGACCCGGCCGCGCAAGCCGCGGCCTGCCTTCTCGGCATGTTGGCGCTGCTGATGGTCTGCACTCTGTTCGGCAACCCCGAGCCCGGTGCCCCGCACCGTCTCGCGTTCTATCTGTGGGGCGGGGCCGTGGGGGCCACGGCACTGGCTGCGTTCTGCGGCATGGTGTGGGCCTCCAAGCGCCATATCGGGCGGGTGGAGCCGCTGTTGCCGCTACCGACCTCCCAGCTCCGCGAACGAGACCGGGGACGGTCCCAGGAACCGCAGCGGTAGCCGCGCCTGGAGGCTAGTGAACCGACTCCACGACCTGCTCGGCCTCCTCTTCGAAGCCCCTGCCCCTCAGCAGGAGGATTGTTTCCTCGCGGCGCGCCGCGTCCGCCCACCGGCCGACCGTTCCCCGGTAGAGCAAGCGCTGGCGCCGCCCGTCCACCCGGCTGGCCCGCAACCGCTCGGTGATCACGACCACGTCTGCGGGGGTGATCCGCTGCTCGTTCTCCAGACAGCGCTCCAGCAGGTCCCAGGCCTTTTCCTGGCCCCAGGCCGGGTCCGTTCCGTTGCTGTAGAGGCGGACGGCCGTCTCGGCGACGACGCCGCCCATCGGCACCCCGGCCAGTTCGGGGTCGGAGGGATCCGACAACTCCTTGCAGGCGTCGTCCGCGGCGATCCTGCCGCGGTTGCCCTGCACCTGCTGCGCCGTGACATAGTCGGCGAACACCGCCGGGTCGACACTCCCGCTGAGCAGTCCTGCGGTGAGCCGGCGGGCGACGGTCCGCGCCACCCGGTACATGTCCCGGGAACGCTCGATCTCCGTCTGCAGTCGCACCAGCTCGCCACCGGCCCGGCCGTCGACGTGTTCTGCCGCGGCTATCCACAGCAGGCGCCAGCACTCCGGGTCGGCGTCGATGTTCTTCAACTCCTTCACGAGAGTCTCGATCTCGACGGGGGAGCGCGGTCCGGCGGCCCATGCCACGCCACGGGCCACGACCTTGGAATACAGATCGACCCTGGTCCTCGCCACGGTCTCGAACTTCTGCCAGCGGCTGATGATCTCGGCGAGTTCATGCAGTTCCTCGCGTGCCGCGGCCTGATTCTGGACGGCCTCGCAACGCTCCGGGGCGCTCTCCGCCAGCTCCCGGCAGACCGCTGCCACGTTGTGGTACTTCAACCGCTTGCCAACATGCTCGATGAGGGCGTCCGGGCTGTGCTCCGAGCCCGCGATCAGCTTGGCGACGGTGTCCCTGGTGGGCCCCACCAGATCCGTGTCGGCCAGCCGCGCGTCGATCCAGTTCTCCAGCACCGGCTCGGCCGGGCTGAGCATGCGCAGGGCCGCGACCAGGTTGTTGAGCCCGGCCGGCGTCGTCGTGTCGGACTGCCGCGCACCGGAGGTGTTGATCCTCTGCACGGCCCGTCCCAGAAGGTCCACCGCCGCCTCTTCGCACCCTTCGTCGCGCAGCCCGAGATACAGCAGCGCCGTGTCGAGCAGGGTCCGCTTCTCGCTGAACGTGGTCAGCGTGGCGTCGACGAGGTCCTGCTTGTCCCGCCCGCGCAACTCCCTTACGAACCGGGCCACATCGAGCGCCGTGCGCTGACGGGCCACATCGTGCACGATGCCCTTGCTCAGCGCGGAGGGCCGGTACTCGGCAATCTCAGGTTCCGGCTGCTGCCGCTCCCCTTGCCCGGCCCCGCCCGGAGCAGCGGCGCCGTCCCTCTCCGACTGGCGGCACACGAGGTCGGCCGCATCGCCGATGCTTCGCCACAGCGCTGCCGTCGCCAGTACGTTCACCGCGTCGTAGAAGTGGAACTTGACCGCCGCCTCGATCAGTTGGTCGGTCGACCGCTGGATCGCGAAGGCGTACAGCACCCGGATCGCGACGGCGGGCCGAGGCGGTTCGCCCATGCTCTCGTTGCCCTCCCGAAGGGCCTGCACGCGCGCCGCGACTTCTTCGGTGCTGCTCCGGGTCACCCAGGAGTACCGGACGCTCCACGTCCGATCGTCGTCCAGCCAGCCCTCGGCTCCGGGGCGAGCCCTACTCATGTGCGACGCTCAAGCTGCCCGACGCTCCATCCGGCTGAAGTATCTGGCGAAGACGTCCGGGGAACGGTAGGCGTCGTTCGCCCGCACATCGATGTGCTCCGCCAGCTTCAGGCTGTCGTCGTCCCCTCTGTCGCACAGGGCGGAGACGATGTCGGCGGTGGTGCACTCGTCCTTCAGCAGGTACGGGATACGCGCGTCCGGGTCGCCCCTCAACCAGTCGATCCAGCCGTGCCGATCGGTGGGCAGCGACGGATCCGCACGCTGGTCGACGGCCATCCGGTTGGTGAAGATCTGGGTTCCGTCGGGAGCGTCCCTGAGTACCATCCGCGGCTGCGGATGACCTGAGGTGCACTTCTCCATCTCGGCCTTGATGGCCTCCCGGAGCAACCCGAAGGTGAGCTGGTCCTTGCGGTCCCGAATGCCTCGCGAAAGGACGTTGAGCAAGTGTCCGCTGAACGGAGTGCACTGGTCGAACGGCGCTGGGAGACCCGGACACCCCTCGGCGGAGGCGAGCGGACCGGCGAGGGCGGCATCCTGGCCGAGAGCGCTGAGGACGCAGGTACCCTCGAACTGGCCGCCCATCACACCCGGCAGCTTCGGCTCCTCCCCGGCCGGCCCCAGGTCGCCCAGTCTGTGTGAGTAGCAGCAGTCGGCGATGAGGACCTTCAGCCCAGCCGCGGCCCTGCGCATGGCGCGGTACACGTACCAGCTGTTCAACCACGTCCACGGAGCCCGGTCCTGGGACGTGCCCACCGAGAAGTGGACCTGGTCCCCGGCGGGGACGTCGCCCCAGCAGGCTCCGTGGCCGACGTAGACGACGAGCAGCGTGTCCGAAGGGCCGGTCTCGGCGGCGGTCTCCTCCAAGGCACGCATCACCCCGTCGATCGTCCCCACCTCGTCCGGGCCGAGCACCCGGCAGCCGTCCGCACCCCAGAGCCTGTCGCCCGCGAGGATCTCTCTGTACATACGTCCGCTCGCGGCGATGGTGGGCCAGCCGGGGACGTTCGATCCCGGCTGGTACTCCCCAGGTGCGATCACCAGTGCACGTGAAGCCATCTCAGCCGTTCACTCCTTCGGATCCCCTGGGCCCGCCCTCGTCCGGGAGGCCTGTCGGAGCGTCCGCGGACGACGGCGGCGCGGACCTCACCTCGACCTCGGCCTGCGGCGGATCCAACCGGCCGGCCCGCCACCGCTCGACGGCCCGCTTCGTGGCGTTCAGGGCCGCGCCGAGGGACTCCTCGGTGAGCTTGGAGACAGCGGCCACCAGCAGGATCTCGACGATGCCGCCGGTCAGCACCCACCCGTGGTCGACCTCCTCGCGGCGCCATTCCAGACCAGTCCCCGCCTCGAGTTCGCTCCGGATCCGCTCCGGATCGTCCAACCCGAGTAACGCGCCTCTCACGGACACCGAGATCACCGCTGCCACTTACCGGCCCCCATGTCGTCGAGATCCGATCCCACCTCGATTCCGTCCAGGGTATCGGGCCTGACGGAGCAGGCACAGACGCCGACGACTCCGTCGGCGACGGCTCGTGTCCACCAGCGCGGTGGTTCTGTCGCCACGGGTCACGGCCGCCCCACGGCGAGATCTTCGGGCACCTGAAGGGAGGCCGGCCGTCGGACACCACGGCAGGACATGGCCGCACCCGCCACCGCACCCCGCGCCCAGGCGACGCAGGGGCACCCTCCACAACAAGCCCCAACGGTCCGGCGGGCAGGCGTCCGGAGGGACACCCGCCCAGCAGTCGCTCCTCAGGGTCCGCTCGGGGTGGCGGACCCCTTCGCCCGGCCGGGTGATCCTTGATCCTGCTCGGGCCGCCGTCCGGGGTCCGCCCTCCGGGACCCGGAGGGCGGAACTCGCCGTCCGGGCCCCGGCGTTCCGGGCTGGCCGGCGTGAGCACCTCGTGCAGACCTCATGGGCGCGCGGTGAGGGCGTCGGGGGTCCACTCGGCCGTGGACGGGGTGTTGGGGATTCGCCTGCGCACAGTTCGGAATGCCTGTCCGTCTCCCACATCCCAACCGCCGCACAGGCCAACGTAGTTGCAGATCGCAACGACGATTTCGGTGCGGTCAAGGAGTTCCGGCGTGCCTTGAGGGGCTTATGTACGGCTGATACGGTGCGATCGCTTGACACTCACCCCGCGGCCGAGTATTTGGCCGGGTCGGGGTGATTCGTGTGGAGTGTCCGCTTTCGCTGTACCGGCAGGCACGGCGACAGGCGTTGACAGGTTTTCAGAGTTCTTGACAGAGACTGTCTTGGCTGTAACGGGGAGCGGTTGCGTGAAGATCCAAGAGCGTACGGGGGCGGGCGCCGGTCGTTCCGCGGGTCCGGCTCAGCCCTCGGCCGGTGACCGGCTTCCCACCGCCCCACGGGAGCGCAAGCCCGCGCTGGCCGCGCTCGCGGTGCTGCTGATTCTGCTGGGTGCGCTGGGGGCGACGACGCTCGTGCTGCAGGCCGGCAAGCGGATCGAGGTCATAAAGGTCACGCAGGAGATCCCGGCCGGCTCGTCCGTGACCGGGAGCAACGTGACCTCCGTCATGGTCGCCGACGACTCCAGCATCCACTACGTCAGGTGGTCCCAGCTGGAGAGCCTGAAGAAGCTGAAGGCCATCAGCGCCATCCCGGCCGGTGCCGTCGCCGTCGGCGAGATGTTCGGCAGTGGCAGCAAGCTTCCCGCCGGCAAGTCCACCGTCGGCCTCGCCCTCAAGGAGGGCCAGTACCCGAGCGGTCTCGAGGTGGGCGACACCGTGGCCGCCTACCGCGTGAGCACCTCCTCGTCCTCCAACGGCTCGTCCTCAGGCGGTTCGTCCTCCTCCGCCGGCACCGACTCGCCGATCACGAGCGACGCCAAGGTCAGCGCCGTACCGGAGGACAGGAGCAGCTCCGACTTGGTCAGCAGCACCAACTACGCCATCACGCTCACCGTCGACAGCGACAAGGCCGCGGAGCTGGCCCAGGCCGCCGCCACCGGTTCGGTCGCCCTCGTCCTTGTGCCCGGCGTATCCGGCAACGGCAACTAGAAGGCGGCCCCCACCCATGGCGCTCATCGCAATCGCCGCCGACAAGGGTTCCCCCGGCGTCACCACCGCGGCCGTCGCGCTGGCCGCGGTCTGGCCGCGCCGGGTCCTGCTCGCCGAGGCCGACCCGGCCGGCGGCGACCTCGTCTACCGCAGTGCCGCCGCGCACGGCGGACCGCTCAACCCCAACACCGGCATGCTGTCCATCGCCGCCACCGCGCGACGCGGCCTCGTACCCGACCAACTCTGGGACCACGTGCAGCCGTTGAGCGGCGGCCTCGAGGTGCTCGTCGGGCTCGGGATAGCCGAGCACGCTGCCGGGCTCGCCGGGCTGTGGCCCACCCTCGGGCACGCCTTCGCCGCCCTCGCCGACTCCCCGAACGCCCCGGCGGACGTCATCGCCGACTGCGGGCGGATCAGCGGCGACACCCCGGCCGTGGAGATGTTCCCGCACGCGGCGCTCGTCCTGCTCGTGTCGCGGACCGAGCCCGAGGCGCTGGCCCGGGTCCGGGACCGGGCCGCGGCCCTCGCGCACAAGCTGCACGGCGGTCCGCGCGGCGCCGCCGCCCTCGCCACCCCGCTGATCGGTGTCGTCCTGGTCGCCGACCCGGCCGGCGCCGGCAAGCTGGTGGGCCAGGTCAACGACATGCTCGTGCACGCCCAGACCGGCGCCCGCGTGGTCGGCACCATCGCCGACGACCCGGCCGGCGCCGACCAGTTGGCCGGCCGCAAGCGCGGGCGCCTCGACAAGTCCCTGCTCATCCGCTCGGCCCGCAAGGTCACCGCCGACCTCCACCAGCAGTACGGCGCCGCCTGGTCCGTACCGACGCAGGCACCACACGCGGGGGCCGGCCGATGACCGCTGTCGACCACCAGCTGGTCAAGCGGTTCCGGCAGGACGCCGGCGACCGGATCGCCGAGCAGCGCCGCCAGGACCAGGCGTCCGGCGTGACGCCGATGTCCACCGAGGACGAACGGCAGTACGCCCGCGCGGTCATAGCCCAGATCCTGGAGGAGTACGCCCGCGCGGAGATCAACGCCGGACGCACCCCGCTGGACGCGGAGACCGAGGAGCAGTACGCGGCCGCCGTGCACGCGGCGCTGTTCGGGGTGGGGCGGCTGCAGCCGCTGCTCGACGACCCCGAGGTCGAGAACATCGACATCAACGGGTGCGACCAGGTCTTCGTGGGGTACAGCGACGGCCGGGAAGTCACCGGGGATCCCGTCGCCGAGACCGATGAGGAGCTCATCGAGCTCATCCAGGTGCTCGGTGCCTACTCCGGTCTGTCGTCCCGGCCCTTCGACTCGGCCAACCCGCAGCTCGACCTGCGGCTTCCCGACGGCTCCCGGCTCTCCGCCGTCATGGACGTCACCCGGCGGCCCGCGCTGTCCATCCGTCGTGCCCGCATGGGCAAGGTGTTCATCTCCGACCTCGTCGGCAACGGCACGCTGACACCCGAGGTCGCGCACTTCATGGCCTGCGCCGTCCGGGCCCGCAAGAACATCATGATCGCGGGCGCGACGAACGCGGGCAAGACGACCCTGCTGCGTGCCCTCGCCAATGAGATCCCCCCGCACGAGCGGCTCATCACCGTCGAACGCGCCCTGGAACTGGGGCTCGACACCTTCCACGACCTGCATCCGAACGTCGTGGCGTTCGAGGAGCGGCTGCCCAACTCCGAGGGCCAGGGCGCCATCACCATGGCGGAGCTGGTCCGCCGCTCGCTCCGTATGAACCCGTCCCGGGTCATCGTCGGTGAGGTCCTCGGCGACGAGATCGTCACCATGCTCAACGCGATGTCGCAGGGCAACGACGGGTCGCTCTCCACGATTCACGCCAACAGCTCCAGCGAAGTCTTCAACCGTATCTCGACGTACGCGCTCCAGGCCTCCGAGCGGCTGCCCATCGAGGCCAGCCAGATGCTGATCGCGGGCGCGGTGAACTTCGTCGTCTTCATCCAGCGGCGCAACGACTACCAGGCCGGCGGCCGTCTCCAGCGCATGGTCACCTCGGTGCGCGAGGTCAACGGCGTCGACGGCCGGGTGCTGTCCAGCGAGGTCTTCGCGGAGGCACCCGACGGCCGGGTCGTACCGCACGCGCCCATAGCCTGCCTGGAGGACCTGATGGCCTACGGCTACCAGCCGCACGGGGCCTGGGGGTGACGTGACATGAACCTGGATTCTCTGGGCTCGCTGGGCTCCATGGGCGGGCTCTTCTCCACCACGGTCCTCTACGCCCTCGGCTGCGGAGTCGCCGCCGGCGGCGGACTCGCGCTGCTGATCCTGGCGATCCGCGGGCTGCCCGCCAAGCCCGACCACGAGAAGCAGAAGGCCGACCAACGGGCCGCCGAACTGATCCGGTTCGCCGGTCAGCGTGGTTCCCTGGCAGCCATCATCGGGCTCGCCGTGCTCCTGCTGACCCGCTGGGCGGTGGCCGGTATCGCCGCCGGTGTCCTGGTCTTCTTCTGGGACAGGCTGTTCGGCGGCGCCGCCGAGGAGCGGGCCGCGATGAAGCGCGTGGAGGCCCTCGCCTCCTGGACCGAGTCGCTGCGCGACACCATCGCCGGCGCGGTCGGCCTGGAGCAGGCCATCCCGGCCTCGGGCCGTGCCGCCGCGCCCGTCCTGCGGCCCCACCTCGACGCCCTCGTGGACCGGCTGCGTGCCCGCACCCCGCTGCCGGACGCGCTCCAGCAACTCGCCGACGAGATCGACGACGCGTCGGCGGACATCATCGTGGCCGCTCTCATTCTCAACGCGCGGCTGCGCGGGCCCGGTCTGCGCCAAGTGCTGGGCGCGCTCGCCAAGTCGGCCCGCGAGGAGGTCGACATGCGGCAGCGCGTGATGGCCCAGCGGGCGTCCACCCGGCGCTCCGTCCAGATCGTCGTCGCCGTGTCGGTCGCCTTCGTCCTCGGCCTCGCCGTCTTCAACCGCGACTTCGTGGCGCCGTACGGCACCGCCGTCGGCCAGCTCGTACTCGCCCTGGTCTGCGGCCTGTTCGCGCTCGGCTTCTGGTGGCTGCGCAAGCTGTCCACCATCGAGACCCCGGAACGGTTCCTGGTCCGCGACCAGTCCTCCGTGCAGTTCGTACGACCGCCCCGCACCGGTCCCGGCGCATCCGGCGCACCGGGCGGCCCGGGCCAGCAGACGCTGCCCACCGAGGAAGGAGCCCGCCGGTGAACCTCACGATGCCGATCCTCGTCGGCGTGATCCTGGGTCTCGGCGTCTACGCCCTGATCCGCGCCCTGATGCCGTCCCGGCGCAGCGCGGTCGCGCAGGTCGCCCGGATCGACGCGATGCGGGCGCGCGGCGCGGCCTACGAGTCGGCGCGGCCGACCCAGGACACCGGCAGGCTCGGCTCGCTGCGCGCCGAAGTCGGCGCGCGGGTCGCCGAGTTCTACCGGCAGCAGGGCTGGGAACAGCGCTCGCTCCGCGCCGACCTCGCCGTCCTCGACCGCAGCTGGGAGAGGTTCCTGGCGACCAAGGTGCTGCTCGCGGCGGCCGGGCTGATCTTCGGCCCCTTCCTCTTCGCCGTCGTCTACACGATGGGCTTCGGGCGCAGCCCGGTCGTCCCGGTCTGGCTGGCCCTGGCCTGCGCGGCCCTGTTCTTCTTCCTGCCCGACCTGGAGGTACGACGGGACGCGGCCGAGAAGCGCCGGGACCTCAGGCGGGTCATCGGGGCCTACCTCGACCTGGTGTCGATGAGCCTCGCCGGTGGCCGCGGCCTCCCCGAGGCCCTGATGGCGGCCGCCGAGGTCTCCGACGGCTGGGCCAACCAGCGCATCCGCAACGCTCTCTCCGACGCCCGGATCACCGGTGTCAGCCAGTGGCAGGCGCTCGGCGCGCTCGGCGAGGAACTCGGCGTGGAGGAGCTCAAGGATCTCTCCGCCTCCCTCGCCCTGGTCGCGGACGACGGCGCCAAGGTCCGTGAGTCCCTCGCCTCCCGCGCCGAGACCATGCGCCACCGCGAACTCGCCGAGATCGAGGGCAGCGCGGGCGAGAAGTCCCAGTCGATGCTCGTCGCCCAGCTGCTGCTGTGCGCCGGCTTCCTGGTTTTCCTGATCTTCCCGGCGGCGATGCGGGTGTTCCAGGTGTGAGCTGACCCGAGCTGAATCGAGAACCTTCGCCAACTGCTGTTTCGAGAGGACAAGACATCATGAACGCACGGAACTTCAGCACCGGGATCCCTGCGGTGGACTTCCTGGTCACCTTCCTCCAGGGCCGTGTGCAGCGCGCCCGCTCCGGCGAACTCGACCGCGGTGCCTCCGCCGTCGAATGGGTCATCATCTCGGCGGTCGTCGTGGCGATCGTCGGCGTGGTGGCCGCCATCATCAACGCCGCGCTGAGCGACGGCGCCAACAAGGTCGGCAACTGCATCAAGGGTGCCAACGCGAGCGGGACCTGCTGAGCGGGCGTACAGGTACTTCTACGGGGTGACGGGGTGACGGGGGTGACGCGGGTGACGGGGATGTCTGGGGGCGTGAGCAGAGGCCTGGGTGGCTGGGTACGCCGCCGGGCGGCCGTCGCGCGCGGTGAGTCGGCCGACTCGGGCATGACGGCCATCGAGTTCGTGTTCCTCACCCCCGTTCTCTTCTTCATGATCTTCGCGACGGTGCAGTTCGCGCTGTACTTCTTCGCCGACCACGTGGCCCAGGCGGCCGCCCAGGCCGGCGCCCGCAAGGCCCGCGCCACCGCCGACGCCGAGCCCGGCGCCTGGCGCGGTGAGGCCCGGGACGTGGTCGACTCCTACATCAGCCAACTCGGGCCGCAACTGGTCCTGTCGCCCGACGTGAAGACGGTCCAGCCGGAGCAGCACACGGTCGGCGTCGAGATCACGGCCCGCATCCCGACGGTGTTCCCTGGCCTGGACCTGACGGTGCACGCACGGTCCGCGGGGCCGGTGGAGCGTTTCGTGGAGGACGGGAACTAGATGTCCTCCGCAGCGGAACGACTTCGGCACGACGACCGGGGGCTGTCGACCGTCGAGGTCGTCATCCTCGCCCCGGTCATGATCCTGTTCATTCTCGTCCTGGTCGCCTTCGGCCAGCTCGTCGACGGGCGCGGCGCGGTCGACGGCGCCGCGCGCGACGCGGCTCGCGCCGGGTCCATCCAGAAGGACCACGCCACGGCCATGGCGGAGGCCCAGAAGGCCGCCGAGGCGGACCTCGCGGACGTCTGCTCCGGTCCGGTCTCCGTCGTCCAGACCAGCGCGGGCTTCGAGCCCGACTCCATCTTCACGGTCGAGGTGAGCTGCCAGGTGCGGGGCCTGGCCATGCTCGGCCTGGACATCCCGACGAGGCTCACCGCGAGCTTCTCCTCGCCGCTGGACCCCTTCCGGAGGGCAGCATGAGCCTTGCGGTGCTGCGCAGCTGGTGGACCGCACGCCGGCTCCGTCTCGACGACCGGGGTTCGGGCGCGGGAGCGGTCATCATCTTCGCCCTGGTCTTCCTCACCCTGTCGGCGTTCGTCATCGACGGCGGCCTGTCCATCTCCAAGCGCGAACGGGCCGCCGACATCGCGGAACAGGCGGCCCGTTACGCGGCCCAGGACATCGACCTGGACAAGCTGTACCAGAACCAGGGCGGCGCCCCGATCAACTTCCAGGACTGCGACGCCCGGGTGAAGACCTTCGCCCGCGAGATGGACATGTCCGCCGCCGACGTCGCCGGCACCCGTTGCGTCTTCGCCGACGAACAACGGGTCCAGGTCGAGGTCCAGTTGACGTACGACCCCGTCTTCACCGGCATGTTCTACGGCGGCGCGATCGTGGTGCACGGCCAGGCGACGGCCGAGAACGAGGTCGGCTAGGCGCTCCGCCCTTGTCCTTGCCCTTGCCGTGGCCCTGCTGGGGTGGGCGGTTGTCGTCGGGCGGAGTGTGCGGATCCGGCGCGGCCGGCGTCACCGGTACGGGGGGTGTGCGGGGTGTGTGGAGGGAGTGTGCGCGGGGTGGGTGCGGGTAACTCCGGCGAATCGGGGGCAGGTTGGTGAAAACGGATGATTCGGGCGGTCGTTGGCCGTTCTCCCCCTTCGACGCTGTCGGTGCCAGTCAATAGGATCGGCAAGGGGACTTCGGCTGGCTCGATGTGCCCCCGGCCCACTCCTTCCACACACGACCACGGGACACCCGCCATGGCGCGACGCGGCACACCAAGCTCGACGGGAAGACCGACGGGGACCGGTCCGTCCGGTCCGCGGAACCGCACCCCGCAGCCGGTGCGGCTGCGCCGGCGCACGTTCGGGGATGTCGTCAAGGCGTTCCTCGCCTTCGTGGTGCTGCTCGTTCTCGTCGTCGGCGTCCCCGGCGCCCTCGCCGTGACCGTCGGCTGGCCCCTGCCGCGCAGCGCGCCCAGCATGGACTGGCTGTCGCAGCCGATCGACGTCCAGACGTTCCTGAACGCGCTGACGGTCGTCGTCTGGCTGGCCTGGGCCCAGTTCACGGCCTGCGTGCTCGTGGAGGTCAAGGCCGCCGTCTCCGGTGTCGGCCTGCCCGGCCGGGTCCCCGGCGCCGGTCCCAGCCAGCTGCTCGCCCGGCAGCTCGTCGCCGCCCTGCTGCTGGTCGGCGCCACCGCCGCCAGCCTCACCCCGGGCCTCTCGCAGCTCGGCCACAGCCTTGAGGGCAACCAGAAGGGCACGGTGGCCACCGCGCAGGCGACCCCCGGCATCCTCGCCCAGCAGCAGGAGCAGGCGAAGAACACCGCCGCCGCCCTCGCCGAGCAGGCCAGTCATGTCTCGGCCCAGGCCGAACAGGGCTCCACCGCCACGCACGGCGCGACGAAGTACTACCGGATCCAGCCGCCCGAGGGCCGTCACCACGACTCCCTGTGGGAGATCGCGCAGCGCCACCTCGGTGACGGCCGCCGGTACAAGGAGATCTACGAACTCAACAAGGACCGCGTCCAGCCCGACGGCTCCCGGCTCTCCGAGGCCAGCCTGATCCGGCCCGGCTGGATCATGGAGATGCCCGGCGACGCGCACGGCGGCGAACTCGTCGAGAACCCCGACGCGCATGTCTCGCCGGAGGTCCGGCAGCAGATCGGCGACTACGCGAGGACCGGCGACCACGCCCAGCAGCAGCACCAGGAGCACCAGGAGCACCGGGAGCAGGGCGGCGGGCAGCACGCCGGCGAAGAGGGCGCCACCGCGCAGATCACCGCGCCCGGCCCGCACCAGAGCGGCGACACCGGTGCCCCCGCAGCGCACGCCCAGGAGAGCTCCGGGCACTCCTCCTTCGGCCTCCCCGAGGCTCTCCTCGGCGCCCCCCTCCTCGCCGCCGGCCTGCTCGCCGCCCTCGGCCGCCGACGCCGGCAGGCCCTGTGGCAGTCGGCGCTCGGTGCCGTCGGCGGCCGGCGCGGCATGGAGCCGCCCATCCCGACCGGCGACGCCCAGGACGTGCAGGACGCGCTGCTGGTCGGCGCGGACCCGGACGGCGTACGCCTGCTCGACCGGTCGCTGCGCGGACTCGCCGCCGCCCTCACCGCCGAGTCCCGCTCCCTGCCCGTCGTCTACGCCGCCTGGCTCAGCCACGGCGATCTGCATCTCCAACTGGCCCAGCCGGCCGGCAAACCCCCGGCGCCCTGGCAGCTCGGCCAGGACCAGACGTTCTGGACGCTGTCCCGCGCGGACGCCGAGCGCTACGAGGACACCGACGCCGCGGCGCCGTACCCCGGGCTCGTCAGCCTCGGCACGATGGACGACTCGCGGCTGCTGCTCAATCTGGAGGCCGTGCCCGGCATCGTCTCGCTGAGCGGCCGCGAGGCCGACCGGGCCGCCGTGTTCGCCTCGGTCGCCGCCGAACTCGCCACCAACGGCTGGTCGGACCGTATGACCATCACCCTGGTCGGCTTCGGTGCGGAGCTCACCCCGCTCGCCCCCAACCGGCTGCGTCATCTCGACGACGTGGAAGCGCTGTTCGAGACAATGGAGGCCGAGACCCGGCAGCGGCGCGGCGCGTTGGGCGCCGCCGACCACCACTCCGTCCTCACCGGCCGTACCGGGCCCGCCCAGCACACCCGCTGGGCGCCGAACCTCGTCCTGCTCGCCGGCCAGCCGTCCGACCAGGACGCCCTGCGCCTGGCCGAACTCGCCGCCGACGCCAGCCGACTGGGCATCGGCTACCTGGTGGGCACCGAGAGCGGCGACCTGCCCGGCGCCGCCTGGGCGATGGAGATCACCCCGGACGGCAGGCTGCTCGCCCCGCTCCTCGGCCTCGAACTCCAGGCCCAGCTGCTGCCCGCCGTCCAGCAGCGCGCGGTCGTCGAACTCTTCGTGGAGGCCGACCCCGAGCGCGACCCGGACGGGCCCACCACCACCCCGCCGTTCCTCGTCGACATCAGCGAACAGGGCCGTCCCGCGGTGTACGCGCGGCTCGTCGGGCCGTACGAGATCATCGGCCTGGACACCCCCGACGGGGAGCGCAGCGCTCTCCTCCACGAGGCCCTGGCCCTGCTCCTGCTGCACCGCGAGGGCGTGCACCCGCGCGTACTGTCGTCAGCGCTGTGGCCGCGGGGCGTGACGGAGGACGTCCGCGACGCCCTCCTGGAGCGGCTGCGCGGCTGGCTGGGCACCGACCCGGACGGCAGCCCCCGGCTGGGCGCCGACGCGGCCGGCCGCCTCACGCTCGCCAAGTCGGTCGTCTCCGACCTGGACGTGCTGCGCTCCCTCTACCACGAGGCCACCCAGGGCAAGGGCGTCGACAGCCGCGCCGTCCGCGGCCGGCTGCTCACCGACGCGCTCGTCCTGGTGCGCGGCCCGCTGCTCGCCGACCGGGCGGAGGGCCGCTACCGCTGGCTCACCCACGAGATCATCGACGCGCAGCTGCCGCTCCTGGTCGCCGACATCGGCCTCGCGCTGTCCGCGTTCCACCTGGAGAAGGACCGTGCGGAGAAGGCGATCGAGGCGCTCGGCGCGGCGCTGAAGACGGCCCCGGCGGACGAGCGCCTCTGGAACGAGCTGCTGCGCGCCACGCACGCCACCGGCGACCCGGAGCGGCTGCGCGCCCTGGCCGCCGACCTCGTCGCCCGCAGCGGTGCGCGCGGCCTGCCCCCGCGCACCGAGGCGCTCCTGGACGAACTCCTCCCGGCCTGGCGCGACGGCGCCGCCGCGACCGGATGACCGCCCTGGACCTCGCCCTCCCGGCCGCCGCCGCCCTCTGGGGCGCGACGGCCGGCGCCCTGCTGCCCCGCGCCGCATACCGCTTCTCGGCGCCGGCCGGGGAGGAGTGGCGCACGGTGTGCCCCGGCGGGCACCCGATCAGAGGGTGGCTGGGCCGGAGGCTGTGCGAGCAGTGCGCGCGGGGCACGGACGCGGACCCGCGGAACGCGCGCCGGGTGCCGTCCGACGGGGTGGCGGCGGGGACTGAGAGGGGCCTGCCGACGGACGACGACACGACCGCCCCACCACACAGCACCGACCCTGCGGCCTCCACACCCGCATCGGTCGAGGTCTCCACGCCCGCACCGGTCGAGGCGTCCGCGCCCCGCGCTGACGGCGAACCCGCAGCCGCCGATGGCGAGGACGCCCCACAGGGGCCACCCGCACCTGACGACGAAACCCGCACGGGTGGTGCGGGTGGGAACACCAAAACCGCAACAACCCACGAACCCGCACCTGCCACCCGCGCCCGCGCCCCCCGCGCCGTCCGCACCGCCCCCCTCGCCCTCGCCACGGCCGTCGCCTGCGCAGCCCTCGCGCTGGCCACCGGCACCCGCCCCGAACTCGCCGTCTGGCTGCTCCTGGCCCCCGTCGGCGTGCTGCTCGCGGTGGTGGACTTCCGGGTGCGGCGGCTCCCCGACCCGCTCACCCTCCCCCTCGCGGCCGCCGCCCTCGCGCTCCTCGGGGTGGCCGCCCTGCTCCCCGAGCACACCGGCGACTGGTTCACCTCCCTCTACGCGGCCCTGGCCCTCGGCGGCGGCTACTTCGTCCTCTTCCTCGTCAACCCCGGCGGCATGGGCTTCGGCGACGTCAAACTGGCCCTCGGCACGGGCGCCGTCCTCGGCTGGTACGGCTGGCCCACCGTGCTGCTCGGCACCTTCGCCGGCTTCCTGCTCGGCGCCCTGTACGGCGGTGCGCTCGTCGTCCTCCGGCGGGCCGGGCGCAAGACGGCGATCGCGTTCGGGCCGTTCCTGATCGCGGGGGCGTTCGCGGGGCTGCTGGTCGGCGCGTACACGGCCTGAGGCCGGGCCGTTCGAAAGACGGACGCGGGGCTGGCGTAGGCTGGTTCGGTCCGTCCACAAGCCACTTCGAAAGGGACGCGCCCGGTGACCGAGAAGGCCGATCTCCAGTCCGTCCTCGACCGTGCCGCTGCCGGTGGGCGGATCACCCCGGAAGAGGCGCTCGACCTCTACCGCGACGCCCCGCTGCACGCGCTGGGCGCCGCCGCCGACGCAGTACGCCGCCGCCGGTACGCCGGCACCGAGCACATCGCGACGTACATCATCGAGCGGAACATCAACTACACGAACGTGTGCGTCACGGCCTGCAAGTTCTGCGCCTTCTACGCGGCCCCCAAGGACACCGCCAAGGGCTGGACCCGCGACCTCGACGACATCCTGCGCCGCTGCGCGGAGACGGTCGAGCTGGGCGGCACCCAGATCATGTTCCAGGGCGGCCACCACCCGGACTACGGCGTCGAGTACTACGAGAAGCACTTCAAGGCGATCAAGGACGCGTTCCCGCAGCTGGTCATCCACTCTCTCGGCGCGTCCGAGGTCGAGCACATGGCGAGGATCTCCGGGGTCGCCGTCGAAGAGGCCATCACCCGCATCCACGAGGCCGGCCTGGACTCCTTCGCGGGCGCCGGCGCGGAACTCCTTCCCGCGCGCCCCCGCAAGGCCATCGCGCCCCTCAAGGAGAGCGGCGAGCGCTGGCTGGAGATCATGGAGACCGCGCACGGGCTGGGCGTGGAGTCCACGTCCACGATGCTCATGGGCACCGGCGAGACCAACGCCGAGCGCATCGAGCACCTGCGCATGATCCGGGACGTCCAGGACCGCACGGGCGGCTTCCGCGCCTTCATCCCGTACACCTACCAGCCCGAGAACAACCACCTGAAGGGCCGCACCCAGGCCACGCTCTTCGAGTACCTGCGGATGATCGCGATCGCCCGCGTCTTCCTCGACAACGTCGCCCACATCCAGGGCTCCTGGCTGACCACGGGCAAGGAGGTCGGCCAGCTCTCGCTCCACTACGGCGCGGACGACCTCGGCTCGATCATGCTGGAGGAGAACGTCGTCTCCTCGGCCGGCGCCAAGCACCGCTCCAACCGCCTGGAGATCATCGACCTGATCCGCAAGGCGGGCCGCGTCCCGGCGCAGCGCGCCACGACCTACGAGCACCTGGTCGTCCACGACGACCCGGCGAACGACCCGGTCGACGAGCGGGTGATGTCCCACATCTCCTCGACGGCGATCGAGGGCGGCACCGCGCACCCCGAACTGAAGCTCCTCGCCTCCAACTGACGCACCGGTGGAGACGATTCACGCGGCGGACCGGGTCCTGGTCACCTGGGACGCCGAGCCGATCGAGAACGGCGCCGTGGTGGTGGCGGCCGACCGGATCGCCGCGATCGGGACCTGCGACGAGCTGCGCGCACGGTTCCCACGGGCGAGGCTCCGCACCTGGCCGGGCGCCCTGGGCCCCGCCCGCGTCCACGACGGCCCCCTCCCGGCGGCCCCGAGCCCGCGGGAGCGTGTGCACGCGGTGCTCAAGCGGGGAGCGGCGGCGGTCCTGGAGCGGTACGCCGACTCACCCGAGCTGCGGGCGGCGGCGGACCGCAACGACGTTACGGTTCTTCCGGACCCGCCCCCGAAGCCGACGATCGTGCGGTCCGGCCGGGCCGACCTGGCGGTGTTCGACGGGGCGGGGGAGTGCATCGCGACGGTGTGCGCGGGCCGCCTGGTGCACAGACGGCGATAGGAGCGCCCTTGAGGGGCGCGGGGCGCTGTCCAGGTGCGCTCCGCCGGGTGGGCGCGACCAGTCACGTACCACCCGCGGTCGCGCACTCAGCCGGCGAACGCCTCCCCGAACGCCCCCGGGCTCTGGCTCACCCCACTGCAGTCGGTCGCCGCGTCATCCTGCGAAGCCGTCCCGCTCTCACACTGCGCATCCCTGGACGTCGACCACATCGACACCCAGGCGATCCCCTCCTTCTCCGCGAACGCCCGCACATCCGCGGCGTCGGACAGCGAGAACGTCTCCCCGTCCACGTCGTTCACCCCGATCATCGAGGTCAGCGCCATCCCGCCCCACGCGCCCGCGTCCGACAGCCCGAACACCTTCTTCAACTGCGCGTGCGCGGCCTTCGCCGAGGTGACCGCGTAGTCGCCCATGTCCCCGTCGTACGACTCGCCGTAGTTCATGGTCATGATGTCGACCGTCGAGACCTGCACGTCGTACTCGTTGGCGGACTCCAGCAGCGCGAGGCCGCCGGAGTCGAGCCCCGACGGCATCACGGGCAGCGTGAAGGAGACCTTCAGGTCCGGCCGTTCCTTCTGGAGCCGCGCGATCGCCTCCGACCGCAGGGCGACCGAGTCCGAGTCGGTCAGCGTGTCGCCCTCGATGTCGAAGTCGGCCTGGGAGGAGCCCGCGGCGTCCAGCGCGGCGCCGTACGCGGCGGCGAGTTCCGACGCGGTGGAGCACGTCGTCGCCAGCTCCTTGCCCGAGGCCCCGCCGAAGGAGACCCGGACCGTCGCGCCGTTCTCCTTCAGCTCGGAGATCCGTGACTTCACGGCCGAACCGCCGATCGCGTCCGTCCCGTTCCAGGCCGGGGTGCAGCCGCTGCCGCCGGCGATCACGAAGGCGAGGTTGTACGTCGAGGGCGACCCCGCGTCGTCCGTGCCGGCGGCCTCCGTCGCGCTGACGTAGGGCGCGTACGCCGTGCCGGACCCGTTCGACCCGTCGGCCTCGCCCGCCGAGGCCGACGCCTTCTTCGACGGTGCGGGCGCCGCGTCCGACGTGCCGCCGGAGCCCGAGGAGCACCCCGTGACTGCTATGGCAAACAGCAAGACAAGCCCGGCAGCCGGCCTGAGGAAACTCCGCATTCAGATGCACCCGCTCTCGTGATGTGTGTCTCAGACTCGAAACAAAGCCTGATTCCAAAGGGAAACGTCTCACACGCTCATGGTGTTCACCGGTTCGGCCAACACATGGAGACCTCATGAAATAAAAGGTATGTAACGGGTGAAAAGTGTGGGATGAAACGGGTGTTCAGCCGATTTTCCCTGCCGGGCGGTCGCCGCAGTCTTTCGTGGAATCTCTCAGCGAAAAGACAGGCGAAGGGGTTTCTCATGGGCGCCTCACAAGAACCGCGAAGGCGATCACATAAAGGCTCCCTAATATCCGGGGAATGCAATCCGAGCCTGCCATCGAAAGCCGCGCCGCGGGGCGTGGTCGCCGCCGCAAACAAGGCAACGGGTCTGCCGAGGGGCCCGTCTTCGTCGATTCCTCCGGGCGCCGGTCCAAGGTGCTGCGACGGGTCGGCCTCCTCCTCGGCGTCGTCTGCCTCGCCTACACAGGAGTACTCGGCGCCGCCTTCATGGGGTGGGGAACCTCGCTGACCCCGGACTCGCTGTTCCCGGACTTCTCGCGGGCCGGCGGCGTTCCCGGTGGCGAGCGCCCGCAGGGCGGCATCGGCCGTCAGGCCGGCCTGCCCAGCGGCAGCCCGTCGGCGACGCCCTCGACCACCCCAACCCCGTCCGCAACCCCTTCCGAGTCCGTATCCGCGTCCACGTCCGCCTCCGGCACCGCCGACTGACCGGAAGCGCAGGCCCTTTCCCATGACCACACCGACGTCCGCACGCGGCCGCAGGCGCGCCCCCTCCCGTATCGAGCGGGCGGCGGGCAGGGCCGCGGCGCTGCAGAAACCACGTGTCATCCTCGCCCTGCTGCTCCTGCTGGCACTGACCTGCGTGATGCTGCTCGACGGCTATCTGCGCGCAGAGGTCGGCGGCGACCAGCGGGTCCGCACCGGCGCAAGCTCCAGCAAGGTGCCGGACACGATCCTCGACGGCGGCCCGATCCTCACCTTCCGGGGCGGCCAGGCGACCACCGTCACGGTCCCCTCCAAGACCATCGCCCTCACCTTCGACGACGGCCCGAACCCGACCTACACCCCGCAGGTCCTCAAGATCCTTGAGCAGTACGACTTGCCCGGCACGTTCTTCCTGGTCGGGTCGATGGTGTCGCGCTACCCGGGCATCGTGAAGACGATGGTCCAGCAGGGCGAGGAGGTCGGCATCCACACCTTCACGCACGTCGATCTGTCGTACCAGAGCGACGCCCGGATCAACCGCGAGATGGAGCAGACGCAGCTCGCGCTGGCGGGCGCGGCCGGCATCACCACGACCCTGTTCCGCGCCCCGTACTCCTCCGAGACGGACGCCATCGACAACTACAGCTGGCCGGTCTACAAGAGGCTCGGCAACGAGGGCTACACCAGCGTCTTCGTCGACACCGACAGCGACGACTGGAAGAGGCCGGGGGTCTCGAAGATCGTCAGGTGGGCCACGCCGAGCGGCACCGAGGGCGCGGCGGTCCTCTTCCACGACGCCGGTGGCGAGCGCTCGCAGACGATCAAGGCGCTGCCGCAGTACATCAAGAAGATGAAGGCGAAGGGCTACGCCTTCACCACCGTCAGCGGGGTCATCGAGAAGCGGAACGCCGCCAACCGGCAGGCCGCCGCCACGAACACCGGAGCGACCGGCAGGACGACCGGCCAGACCGCCACCGGCGTCACCGAGGCCGGGGTGGCCGGAACCGGCTCGGGCACGGGCACCGGCTCGGGCACGGGCACCGGCACTGGCCGCACTGGCCGCACCGGCACCGGCACTGGCACCGGCACGGGGACCGGAGCGGCCACCGTCTCCCGTCTGCAGGCCGCCCACCGCACGGCCACCGGCATGACCCTCTACGAGGGCAAGTCGCTCATCGTGGCGGTCGCGATAGCCGAGTGGGCCCTCCCCGTCCTCTCCGGCCTGCTGTTCGTCGTCGGCGTCGCGGTGATGGGCCGCTTCGGGATGATGCTGCTCATCGCCCGCCGCCACTACAGACAGCGCAACAAACGCCGCTTCAGCTGGGGGCCGGCGGTCACCCGGCCGGTGAGCGTGATCGTCCCGGCGTACAACGAGAAGGAATGCATCGCCAACACCCTGGAGTCACTGGCGCGGAGCACCCACCCGATCGAGATCATCGTCGTCGACGACGGTTCCACGGACGGTACCTCCGAGATCGCCCGCGGCGCCGCCGACAAGCTCGGCATGACCAACGTCCGCGTCATCCGCCAGGAGAACGCGGGCAAGCCGGCCGCCCTCAACAACGGGGTGCGCAACGCCAGTCACGACATCGTCGTGATGATGGACGGCGACACGGTCTTCGAGCCGGAGACGGTACGGCACCTCGCGCAGCCGTTCGCCGACCCCGAGGTCGGCGCCGTCGCGGGCAACGCCAAGGTCGGCAACCGCGACACGATCATCGGCGCCTGGCAGCACATCGAGTACGTGATGGGCTTCAACCTCGACCGGCGCATGTACGACCTGCTGCGCTGCATGCCCACCATCCCCGGCGCCGTCGGCGCGTTCCGCCGCGAGGCGGTGCTCCAGGTGGGCGGCATGAGCGAGGACACCCTCGCCGAGGACACCGACATCACCATCGCCATGCACCGCGCGGGCCGGCGGGTCGTCTACCAGGAGCACGCCAAGGCCTGGACGGAGGCGCCCGGTTCGTTCAAGCAGCTGTGGTCCCAGCGCTACCGCTGGTCCTACGGCACCATGCAGGCCCTGTGGAAGCACCGCAAGTCCCTCACCGACAAGGGCGCTTCGGGCCGCTTCGGCCGCGTCGGCATGCCCCTGGTCGTCCTCTTCCAGATCGTCACACCGGTCTTCGCCCCGCTCATCGACGTCTTCACGGCCTACTCCATGATCTTCGTCGACTTCGAGGCGGCCCTGCTGGCCTGGCTCGCCGTCCTCGGCATCCAACTGACCTGCGCGGCCTACGCGTTCCGGCTCGACAAGGAGAAGTACCGTTACCTCGCCATGATGCCGCTGCAGCAGCTGGCCTACCGCCAGATGATGTACCTCGTCCTCATCCACTCCTGCATCACCGCCCTCACCGGCGGCCGCCTGCGCTGGCAGAAACTCAAGCGCACCGGCGAGGTCGGCACCCCGGCGGGGGTGGGCGGCCGATGACCTGGGACCAGCAGAACCCGTACCAGCAGAACCCGTACCAGCAGAACCCGTACCAGCAGGGCTACGAGGGCTACGGCTACGGCCCCTACGCCGGCCAGCAGCAGTACGCCCAGCAGCCGTACCCACAGCGACAGCAGTACGTCGACTACGGCCACCCCCCGGCGGCCGAACAGACGGCACCGCTGCCGCCGGCGGAGCCGGACACAAGCCCTGTGCCCACGACTCCGGGCACCGGACAAGCGGGCGCCGAGGATTCCGCCCCGGACTCGCGGCCCGGCAAACCCGCGAGGGACCGTTACTTCGACACCCTCAGGGCCGTCGCCCTCGTCCGCGTCGTCACCTACCACACCTTCGGCTGGGCCTGGTGCGGCATGGTGTTCCCCTCCATGGGCGTCATGTTCGGCCTCGCCGGCACCCTCATGGCGAAGTCCCTGGAGCGCCCGGCGCCGAAGGTCGTCAGGAGCCGCCTCCGCCGCCTGCTCCCCCCGTTCTGGTTCTGGGGCTTCTTCGTCGTCCTGGCGATGCTGGTCCACGACTGGATGCCGGGCTGGCAGATCGTCTACTGGATCGTGCCGCTCGGCGACCCGCCGGGCAACGCGTGGGGCACGCAGGCCTGGGAGATCCTCTGGTACCTGCGCACCTACCTCTGGTTCGTCCTCCTCTCCCCGGCCCTGCTGTGGGTCTTCCGCAAGGCCCCGGTGCCGGTCCTCCTCCTCTCCCTCGCCCCGATCCTGGTCCTGAACTTCGTCTGGCCGGGCCCGGACAACCGGTTCGGCTCCGCGCTGTGGGATCTGTCGACGTACCTCTTCTGCTGGATCCTCGGCTTCGCGCACCGCGACGGAGTGCTGCAGCGGATGCGGCCGGCCCTGGTGGTCGTGGGCTCGCTCGCCGCCGTCGGCTACGGCGGCTGGTACGCCTTCTCGCACCAGGCCGACTTCGGCACCTACGACCTGGACGAGAACCCCCTCGCACAGGCCTTCTGGTCGGCCGGTTTCGTGTCGCTGCTGATGTGGGCGAAGGCCTACTTCAAGATCGACTTCGGCTGGCTGACCCGCTTCAGGAAGCTCGACCGGACGGTCACGATCTTCAACGCCCGCGCGGTGACGATCTACCTCTGGCACGAGATCGCCCTCGTCCTCGCGGTCCCGCTGATCGACCGGATGTGGAACGTGCCCGCGTTCGAGAAATGGCTCCCGCTGGACAGCCAGTGGTTCATGTTCGGCGTCGGCTGGATCCTGATCGCGGTGTTCGTCGTGGCATGCGGCTGGGTGGAGGACGTGGCCGCGAAGAAGAAGCCGAAGCTCGTCCCCTGAGGGCGTGCTGCAAGAATGGCGAGCGTGACCCGCGCCTCCCTGAACAAGCAGCCGCACGAAGTCGCCTCGATGTTCGACGACGTGGCGGAACGGTACGACCTGACCAACGACGTCCTCTCGCTCGGCCAGGACCGGCAGTGGCGGAAGGAGGTCGCCAGGGCGGTCGACGCGCGCCCCGCGCAGAAGATCCTGGACCTGGCGGCCGGCACGGGCACCTCCTCCCAGCCGTTCGTCCGGGCCGGTGCCTACGTCGTGCCCTGCGACTTCTCCCTGGGGATGCTCCAGGTCGGCAAGCGGCGCAACGCCTGGATGCCCTTCACCGCGGGCGACGCCACCCGGCTGCCGTTCGGAGACGACACCTTCGACGCCGTGACGATCTCCTTCGGGCTGCGCAACGTCCAGGACACCGACGCGGCCCTGCGCGAGATGTACCGGGTGACGCGGCCCGGCGGCCGGGTCGTGATCTGCGAGTTCTCGCATCCGACCTGGGCGCCCTTGCGGACCGTCTACACCGAGTACCTGATGCGCGCCCTGCCGCCGGTCGCCCGTGCGGTCTCCTCCAACCCGGACGCCTATGTCTACCTCGCCGAGTCCATCCGCGCCTGGCCCGACCAGCCCGCCCTCGCCGGACGGCTGCGGGCGGCGGGCTGGTCGAAGGTGGCCTGGCGCAACCTCACCGGCGGCATCGTCGCCCTGCACCGGGGCTTCAAGGAGGCCTGAGCCCCGGCCGGCCACTCACAGGCTGCTCACCTCGAAAGCGTCCCCGGGCCGGTCCAGCTCCCGTTGCAGCCCGCCCTGCGGCGGCCGTGGGACACGGGGCTCGCGCACGCCCCCGCCGCCCTCGCCCTCACCGAAGTCGAACCACACGTACACCATGGAGTCCCGCGGCACCTCGGCACCGGCTTGCGGGAACTGGCGTACGACGTAGTCGACGACCGTGAGAGGGAAGTCCGGCCGGTCCGGCGCGTTGAGGAACAGCCCCCGCGCCCGGGCGGTCTCGCGCGCGTCCAGGGCCATCAGTCCGACCAGTCGCGGCACGCGCACTTCGGGCGTTTTGGGTGTTATATGCACAGATGTCACCCCCAGCGGTACTGGAAGGGTAACCCCCGGGATGCGGCGGCCGGAAGCGCCAAGTGTCTTTCTGTAACAGATCGTCACTCTCTGTGATTGTGTGGCGTGCCGTCACGCAGGTCGAGCCGGAAGCACAGCGCCTCCTCCGGGAGCCGCGGGTGCGGGAACGTCTCCGCCAGTTCCATCCCGAGGCGCCTGGTGACCGCGACCGACCGCTCGTTCCCCGGCCGCACCATCGCCACCACCTCCGGCACGCCCGCCGCCCGCAGCCGCCCCAGCGTCATGTGCGCCGCCGCCGTCACATACCCCTTGCCCCAGTGCGCCCGCCCGAGCCGCCAGCCGATCTCGATCTCGCCCCTGGGCCCCCAGTCCGACGCCCACGGCTGCGCGCCGGTGAAGCCGATGACCTGTCCCGACTCGTCGGTCATCGTCCACAGGCAGAAGCCGAGCTCCGCGTCGTGCCGGCGCTGGCGGGCGGTGAGCTCCTCGTAGACGGACAGCTCCGCGGACCTCCCGCCGTAGAACTCCATGACCTCCGGGTCGTCGAAGACCCGATGCCAGGCGAACGCGTCCTCGTGCGTGGGTACACGCAGCCGTACCGCGGGGAGAGCTCGGTTCACAGGGGCAGCCCTTCAGCAGGGTGATCAGTACCGCTGAATAGACTGCCCATGTCCAGTGCCGGTCGGCACGCAGATTTCGAGCCTTGGGGAGCCCCCGCCGTGACCGAGCCCCTCTCCGAAAACACCGCCGATGTCATCGTCGTCGGCGCGGGGCCAGCCGGCTCCACGACGGCCTACCATCTCGCCAAGGCCGGCCTCGACGTCCTCCTGTTGGAGAAGACCGAGTTCCCGCGCGAGAAGGTGTGCGGCGACGGACTCACCCCGCGCGCGGTGAAGCAGTTGGTCGCCATGGGCATCGACATCTCCGAGGAGGCCGGCTGGCTGCGCAACAAGGGCCTGCGCATCATCGGCGGCGGCACCCGCCTCCAGCTCGACTGGCCGGATCTCGCCTCCTTCCCCGACTACGGCCTCGTCCGCAAGCGCGACGACTTCGACGAACAACTCGCCCGCCAGGCGCAGAAGGCGGGCGCCCGCCTCTTCGAGCGCTGCAACGTCGGCGCCCCCGTCGTCGACGACCGCACCGGCCGGATCACCGGTGTGCACGCCAAGCTCGGCGAGGAGAAGCGCGAAGTCACCTTCCACGCCCCGCTCGTCGTGGCCGCCGACGGCAACTCCACCCGGCTCTCCCTCGCGATGGGCCTGCACCGCCGCGAGGACCGCCCGATGGGCGTGGCCGTCCGGACCTACTTCACCTCCCCCCGCCATGACGACGACTACCTGGAGTCCTGGCTGGAACTCTGGGACCGCCGCGGCCCCCAGGACCGCCTGCTGCCCGGCTACGGCTGGATCTTCGGCATGGGCGACGGCACCTCCAACGTGGGTCTGGGTGTCCTGAACACCTCCGACTCCTTCAAGGAACTGGACTGGCGCGAGGTCCTCAAGGCCTGGTGCGCCTCCATGCCCGAGGACTGGGGCTACACCCCCGAGAACATGACCGGCCCGATCCGCGGTGCCGCCCTTCCCATGGCCTTCAACCGCCAGCCCCACTACACGCGCGGCCTCCTCCTCGTCGGTGACGCCGGCGGCCTGGTCAACCCGTTCAACGGCGAGGGCATCGCCTACGCCATGGAGTCCGGCCAACTCGCCGCCGACGTCATCGTCCAGGCCCACGCGCGGGCCACGGCCGGCGGGCGCGAACTGGCCCTGCAGCGCTACCCGCGCGTCCTCAAGGACACCTACGGCGGCTACTACACGCTGGGCCGCGCCTTCGTGAAGCTCATCGGCAACCCGAAGGTCATGCAGATCGCCGCCCAGCGCGGTCTGACCCACCCGCTGCTGATGAAGTTCACCCTGAAGCTCCTGGCGAACCTCACCGACCCGACCGGCGGCGACGCGATGGACCGCATCATCAACGGTCTGAGCAAGGTGGCCCCGAAGGCCTGACCGCTCTCAGGAGCCGATCGCCTCGATGTTGGCGGACCGGCGGGCGTAGACGTCCTCCCGCCGGTCCGTCACCTGCCGCAGCGCTTCCCGCCGCTCCCGCTTGGAGAGCCGGTCGAGATACACGTGCCCGTTCACATGGTCGGTCTCGTGCGCCAGGCAGCGGGCGAAATACCCCGTTCCCTCGATGGTGAGGGGATTGCCGTCCTTGTCCTGCCCGTGCACGACCGCCCGGTCCGGCCGCGGTACGTCCATCACGGCGCCCGGCACCGACAGGCACCCCTCGCTGTCGTCCAGCAGCCGCCGCCCGGCCGGGTCCTGCGCCGCCAGCACGGGGTTGACAACATGCCCGACATGCCGGACACCGTCGTCGTCCGGGCAGTCGTAGACGAACAGCCGCAGATCGACCCCGACCTGGTTCGCGGCGAGGCCGGCACCCTCGGCGACGTACATGGTGAGGAACATGTCGTCGATGAGCGCGGCGAGGTCGGGTCCGAACTCGGTGACGTCCCGGCAGGGCTTGTGCAGGACGTCCTCACCGGTCTCGGTGATCCGGCGCACCGAACCGCGCCGGGCCTCGGGGGCGTGCCGGGGGTAGTAGTCCATGGGGTTCCCCTGGACGAAGACGCGTGGCATCGCGATGTCTCCTTCTCGGATCTCGGGGCCGCCGCGCTGTGTGCGAGCGGCCTGCGTCGAGCATCCCAGGAGTCACCGGATCGCGGGCGGGCCTGTGGAAAACCCTCGTGCCGTCCTGTGGCCTGTGGGCAACGGGGGAGAAGGGCGGGCGCGCCGGAAGGGCCGCTGCCCCCGAGCGGCTGCGGCCCTACCGTGCTTGCGTAATGCCCGAGTTGTCGTTGTTGCCCGTCTTGTCAGAGCACCCGCACCGCACCGGTCGGCGGGTCGTACGACAGCGGGTGCTCACCGACGCCGCTGGAGGGGTTCTGCGCGCCGACGAACATGCCGCCACCGACGTACACCGCCACGTGGTACGCGCTGCCGGCGCTGCCCCAGTAGAGGATGTCGCCGGGCTGGAGGTTGCTCAGCGAGACCTGGGTGCCCTGCGTCGACTGGTCCTGGGAGACGCGCGGCAGGCTGACGCCGACGGACTTGAAGGCGGCCTGGACGAGACCCGAGCAGTCCCACGAGTTGGGGCCCGTGCCGCCGGAGACGTAGGCGTCGCCGATCTGCGCCTTCACGAAGGCGACCACCGCGGCGGCCGAACCGGTCGCCGTGGACGTGCTCGTGGAGGCGCTGGAGCTCGTGGCGGCGCTGAGAGTGGTCCGCTCTGCACTGCGCGAGGCGGCGCGCTCCGCGGCGGCCCTGCGGGCCTCCTCGGCCTTCTTCTTCTTGGCGTCGGCCTTCTGCTTGGCGTCGGCGAGGTCCGCCTTGGCCTGCTTCGCGGCATTCGCGGCGGCCGCGTCGCGCTCGGCCTGGAGGGTGTAGTTCGCCGCGGCCTGCTGTGTGGCGTCGGCGGACTGAGCCACCTGGGTGGCCAGATCGGCCGTCAGGGTGGGCAGTTCGAGCGTCTGCGTCACGGGTTCGGCGGCACTCGCCGAGGCCGCGCCCGCCGCTGCCATGCCGAGGACACCACCGGCAACTCCGGCGCGCACGGCGATGTTGGTCGTCGCGCTGCGGCGGGGCTTCCGGTGGTTGCGTATGTGAGCGGTGTGGGACATGGGAACAACCGGTATCAGGGGCTCCTTCATATCTACAAGAAACGTGTGCTGCGCCACAGTTGCTCAATCGAGACCGCGAATCCCTCGGATGTCTTTCTTTATTGACGCCGTAACGGACATTGCGGACGCTCGCGATCAAGCCCGTGATCACGTTCTTTCGCTGTTACGTCCGGATTGCTCCCGACCTACCATCGGTTGCGGTCGTTGGCCAAGCCCGGTTCTCAGGCGCCTCTCATCAATGTGGCGGAGGTCACGGAACGGTCACCGGGAGGGGTGCGTCTCGCGCGGGGGTCGAGCCGGCGTCGAGTCCGCCGGGGTTCGTGAACGCGTGCACGCGTCCACATCGCCTTCCGCACCTCCCTCCGACGTGTGAACGCGGCCCACTATCAAGGGGCCCGGTCCATCACCAATTTGCATGCAAAGGAACTCTCTTGATATAGAGACGCCCGCCCAAAACCCCCTCCTGTCTGCGTCAACGGTCGAAAACGTCACTTCTGGTGATCAGCCGAACGCTTCAGGTGTGAAGATCACTACTCATCCGACTTCATGATCGATCGTCAGGTGGTGGAGATCACAAAGCTTGTGTAATACCCCGTGTCGCAGATCACAGAGCGGCGGGCATAAGATGCGAGGCAGTTGGGCTTGTGACCTGCTTCACATGTTCGCGATCTTCGCCGGGACGCGCGGGGTTCGCGTGACGGACGAGGCAGGTGGGGAGCCCGATCCGAACCGCCACCAGTCAGTGCCGACTGAGAGGAGCGAGGAGCGGTGAACGCCTATGCGCCCATCCTCGTACTGGGAGCCCTCGGGGCAGGCTTTGCGATCTTCTCCGTGGTCATGGCCACGCTGATCGGTCCGAAGCGGTACAACCGCGCCAAGCTCGAAGCATACGAGTGCGGAATCGAGCCGACCCCCACGCCGGCCGGCGGCGGGCGTTTCCCGATCAAGTACTACCTGACGGCGATGCTCTTCATCGTCTTCGACATCGAGATCGTCTTCCTCTACCCCTGGGCCGTCACCTTCGACGCCCTGGGTGTTTTCGGGCTCGTGGAGATGCTGCTCTTCGTGCTCACCGTCTTCGTCGCCTACGCGTACGTCTGGCGGCGCGGCGGCCTGGAATGGGACTGAGGGGCCTTTAGACATGGGACTCGAAGAAAAGCTGCCGAGCGGATTCCTGCTGACCACCGTCGAGCAGGCCGCGGGCTGGGTACGCAAGGCGTCCGTCTTCCCCGCCACCTTCGGCCTCGCCTGCTGCGCCATCGAGATGATGACCACCGGCGCCGGCCGCTACGACCTGGCCCGCTTCGGCATGGAGGTCTTCCGCGGCTCACCCCGCCAGGCCGACCTCATGATCGTCGCCGGCCGGGTCAGCCAGAAGATGGCGCCGGTGCTCAGGCAGGTCTACGACCAGATGCCCAACCCCAAGTGGGTGATCTCCATGGGCGTCTGTGCGTCCTCGGGCGGCATGTTCAACAACTACGCGATCGTCCAGGGCGTCGACCACATCGTGCCCGTCGACATCTACCTGCCCGGCTGCCCGCCGCGCCCCGAGATGCTGATGGGCGCGATCCTCAAGCTCCACCAGAAGATCCAGACCTCCAAGCTCGGCGTCAACGCGCGGGAAGCGGCCCAGGAGGCGGAGGAGGCGGCGCTCAAGGCCCTGCCCACGATCGAGATGAAGGGGCTGCTGCGGTGAGCGACGCGAACGGCCACAACGGCGTCAACCCGGAGAAGGACCTGGCCGCCGACAACCTCCCGGGACAGCGCGGCCAGGGCGGTGAGGAGATCCGCGTCCAGCGCGGCATGTTCGGCGCCAACAACGGCGGCGACACCTCCGGCTACGGCGGTCTGGTCCGCTCGGTCCGGCTCCCGGGACCGGCGGCCCGCCCCTACGGCGGCTGGTTCGACGAGGTCGCCGACGAGCTGGAGGGCGCCCTGGAGGAACAAGGACTCCTCCCCGAGAACGCCATCGAGAAGACGGTCGTCGACCGCGGCGAGCTCACCTTCCACATCGAGCGCGAGCACCTGCCGCGCGTCGCCCGCACCCTGCGCGACGACCCGGCCCTGCGCTTCGAGCTGTGCACCGGCGTCAGCGGTGTCCACTACCTCCACGACAAGGGCCGCGAGCTGCACGCCGTCTACCACCTGCGCTCGATCACCCACAACCGGCTGATCCGGCTGGAGGTAAGCGCCCCGGACGCCGACCCGCACATCCCGTCCCTGGTCTCCGTCTACCCGACCAACGACTGGCACGAGCGCGAGACCTACGACTTCTTCGGGATCGTCTTCGACGGTCACCCGGCCCTGACGCGGATCATGATGCCGGACGACTGGCAGGGCCATCCGCAGCGCAAGGACTACCCCCTCGGCGGCATCCCCGTCGAGTACAAGGGCGCCCAGATCCCGGCTCCGGACCAGCGGAGGTCGTACTCATGAGCACGCAGCACGCAACTCCGCGGGAGACCACCGAGGGCACCGTCTACACGGTCACCGGTGGCGACTGGGACGAGATCGTCCAGTCCGCGGCCCGCGCCGACGACGAACGCATCGTCGTCAACATGGGTCCCCAGCATCCGTCCACCCATGGGGTGCTCCGCCTCATCCTGGAGATCGACGGCGAGACGGTCACCGAGGCCCGCTGCGGCATCGGCTATCTCCACACCGGCATCGAGAAGAACCTCGAGTTCCGCACGTGGACGCAGGGCACCACCTTCGTGACGCGCATGGACTACCTGACGTCCTTCTTCAACGAGACCGCCTACTGTCTCGCCGTCGAGAAGCTCCTCGGCATCGAGGATCAGATCAGCGAGCGCGCCAAGATCATCCGGGTGCTCCTGATGGAGCTGAACCGGCTCTCCTCCCACCTGGTGTGCATCGCCACCGGTGGCATGGAACTCGGCGCCACCACGATCATGATCTACGGCTTCCGTGATCGTGAAATGATTCTCGATCTCTACGAACTCATCACCGGCCTGCGGATGAACCACGCGTACATCCGCCCCGGCGGCCTCGCCCAGGACCTGCCGCCCGGCGCGGTCGACCAGATCCGCGAGTTCGTGAAGAAGATGCGCAAGAACCTCCCGGAGTACGACAAGCTCGCCACCGGGAACCCCATCTTCAAGGCCCGCATGCAGGACATCGGCTACCTGGACCTGGCGGGCTGCATGGCCCTCGGCGCCACCGGCCCGATCCTGCGCTCCGCCGGCCTGCCGCACGACCTGCGCAAGGCCCAGCCGTACTGCGGCTACGAGACGTACGACTTCGAGATCCCGACCGCCGACACCTGCGACGCCTACGGCCGCTTCCTGGTCCGCCTGGAGGAGATGCGCCAGTCGCTCGGGATCGTCGAGCAGTGCCTGGACCGGCTCCAGCCGGGGCCGGTCATGGTCGCCGACAAGAAGATCGCCTGGCCCGCCCAGCTCGCCCTCGGGCCGGACGGACTCGGCAACTCCCTCGACCACATCAAGAAGATCATGGGCACCTCCATGGAGGCCCTGATCCACCACTTCAAGCTGGTCACCGAGGGCTTCCGGGTCCCGCCCGGGCAGGTCTACGCGGCCGTCGAGTCGCCCAAGGGCGAGCTCGGCGTGCACGCCGTCTCCGACGGCGGCACCCGACCCTACCGGGTCCACTTCCGTGACCCGTCCTTCACCAACCTGCAGGCCATGGCGGCGATGTGCGAGGGCGGCCAGGTCGCCGACGTCATCGTTGCCGTCGCGTCCATCGACCCCGTGATGGGAGGCGTCGACCGGTGACCACCTCTTCCTCGGAGCGCGGAGTCAGCCTGGGCATGCCCGAGCTGCCCGCGCCCGCCTATCCGGACGACGTCCGGGCCCGCCTGGAGGCGGACGCGCGCGACATCGTCGCCCGCTACCCCGACTCCCGGTCCGCCCTGCTGCCGCTGCTGCATCTCGTACAGGCGGAGGAGGGCCACGTCACCCGCACCGGGATGCAGTTCTGCGCGGACGTCCTGGACCTGACCACGGCCGAGGTCACCGCGGTCGCCACCTTCTACACCATGTACCGGCGCAAGCCCTCCGGCGACTACCAGGTCGGCGTCTGCACCAACACGCTGTGCGCGGTCATGGGCGGCGACGCGATCTTCGAGACCCTCCAGGAGCACCTCGGCGTCGGCAACGGCGAGACCACCGGCGACGGCAAGGTCACCCTGGAGCACATCGAGTGCAACGCGGCCTGCGACTTCGCGCCCGTCGTGATGGTCAACTGGGAGTTCTTCGACAACCAGACCCCGGCCAGCGCGAAGCGCCTGGTCGACGACCTGCGCGCGGGCCGGGACGTCGAGCCCACGCGCGGTGCCCGGCTGTGCACCTTCAAGGAGACCGCGCGGATCCTGGCCGGCTTCCCCGACGAGCGGCCCGGAGCCGTCGAGGAGAGCGGGAGTGCGGGACCCGCGTCGCTGACGGGCCTCCGCCTGGCAAGGGGCGAGGCCGCACCCGCGCGCGTGGTCCATCCGCGCGGAGGTCCGCAGGAGGCGCAGGGCCGGCAGGACCGGCCGGTGCACGAGCCGTCGCCGGCCGAGCACCTCAGTTCCCATGACGCACCGCAGGAGACCTCGGCCTCCGACCCGTCGCACCCGGCAGGGCCTGCCGCCGAGGAGGGGGAGTGATGACGGTGGTACCCGACCTCAAGGACACCAGCCCCGAGAAGCTGCTCGCACCCGTGCTGTCGGCCTTCTGGGACGAGGACCGGTCCTGGACGCTCGACGTCTACCGGAGGCACGAAGGATACGAGGGGCTCCGCAAGGCGCTCGCCATGTCACCGGACGACCTGATCGCCTACGTCAAGGAGTCCGGGCTGCGCGGCCGCGGCGGCGCGGGATTCCCCACCGGGATGAAGTGGCAGTTCATCCCGCAGGGAGACGGCAAACCGCACTATCTGGTTGTCAACGCCGACGAATCGGAGCCCGGGACCTGCAAGGACATCCCGCTCCTGTTCGCCAACCCGCACAGCCTCATCGAGGGCATCGTGATCGCGTGCTACGCCATCCGGTCGTCGCATGCCTTCATCTATCTGCGTGGTGAGGTCGTCCCCGTCCTGCGGCGGTTGCACGAGGCCGTGCGCGAGGCCTACGCGGCCGGCTACCTCGGCGAGAACATCCTCGGCAGCGGACTCGACCTGCAACTCACCGTGCACGCCGGCGCCGGCGCGTACATCTGCGGTGAGGAGACCGCACTGCTCGACTCGCTCGAAGGCCGCCGCGGCCAACCGCGGCTGCGTCCCCCCTTCCCGGCTGTCGAAGGGCTCTACGCCTGCCCGACTGTTGTGAACAACGTCGAGTCCATCGCCTCGGTTCCCGCCATCCTCAAGAACGGCAAGGAATGGTTCAGGTCGATGGGGAGCGAGAAGTCACCCGGCTTCACGCTCTACTCCCTCAGCGGCCATGTCGTGAGCCCAGGACAGTACGAGGCACCGCTCGGCATCACCCTGCGCCAGCTCCTCGACATGAGCGGCGGGATGCGCCCCGGCCACCGCCTGAAGTTCTGGACCCCGGGCGGCTCCTCGACGCCGATGTTCACCGAGGAGCACCTCGACGTCCCTCTCGACTACGAAGGAGTGGGCGCCGCGGGTTCCATGCTCGGCACGAAAGCACTCCAGTGCTTCGACGAGACCACCTGCGTCGTCCGCGCCGTCACCCGCTGGACCGAGTTCTACGCCCACGAGTCCTGCGGCAAGTGCACCCCCTGCCGTGAAGGCACCTACTGGCTCGTGCAGCTGCTGCGCGACATCGAGGCCGGCAAGGGCGTCATGTCCGACCTCGACAAACTCAACGACATCGCCGACAACATCAACGGCAAGGCCTTCTGTGCCCTCGGCGACGGCGCGGCGTCCCCCATCTTCTCCTCGCTGAAGTACTTCCGCGAGGAGTACGAACAGCACATCACGGGCCGGGGCTGCCCCTTCGACCCGGCCAAGTCGACGGCCTGGGCGGACCGCCCGGAGGTGAACGCATGACCGTGACCACGAGTTCCCCCTCGTCGGGGGGAGCGGCGGTCCCGCCGCAGGACCTCGTCACGCTGACGATCGACGGCATCGAGATCAGCGTGCCCAAGGGCACCCTGGTCATCCGCGCCGCCGAACAACTCGGCATCGAGATCCCGCGCTTCTGCGACCACCCCCTGCTGGACCCGGTCGGGGCCTGCCGGCAGTGCATCGTCGAGGTCGAGGGCCAGCGCAAGCCCATGGCGTCCTGCACGATCACGTGTACGGACGGCATGGTGGTGAAGACTCAGCTCACCTCACCCGTGGCCGAGAAGGCGCAGCACGGCATTATGGAGATGCTGCTCATCAACCACCCGCTGGACTGCCCGGTCTGCGACAAGGGCGGCGAGTGCCCGCTGCAGAACCAGGCGATGTCGCACGGCAACGCCGAGTCCCGCTTCGACGGCAGGAAGCGCACCTACGAGAAGCCCGTGCCGATCTCCACCCAGGTGCTCCTCGACCGCGAGCGCTGCGTGCTGTGCGCGCGCTGCACCCGGTTCTCCAACCAGGTCGCCGGCGACCCGATGATCGAGCTCCTGGAGCGCGGCGCGCTGCAGCAGGTCGGCATCGGCGAAGGCGACCCGTTCGAGTCGTACTTCTCCGGGAACACCATCCAGATCTGCCCGGTCGGCGCGCTGACCTCGGCGGCGTACCGCTTCCGCTCCCGCCCCTTCGACCTGGTCTCCTCGCCGTCCGTGTGCGAGCACTGCTCGGGCGGCTGCGCCACCCGCACCGACCACCGGCGCGGCAAGGTCATGCGGCGGCTCGCCGCCAACGACCCCGAGGTCAACGAGGAGTGGATCTGCGACAAGGGACGCTTCGCGTTCCGGTACGCGCAGCAGAAGGACCGCCTGGAGACCCCGCTGGTCCGAGGCGAGCAGGGCGTGCTCGAACCCGCCTCCTGGCCGGAGGCCCTCGAAGCGGCCGCGCGGGGACTGGCCGCCGCCCGCTCCCGGGCCGGCGTCCTCACCGGCGGCCGGCTCACCGTCGAGGACGCCTACGCGTACAGCAAGTTCGCGCGCGTGGCCCTGGACACCAACGACATCGACTTCCGCGCGCGCGTGCACAGCGGCGAGGAGGCCGACTTCCTGGCCGCCCGGATCGCCGGGCGCGGCCACGACCTCGATGGCCACGGGGTCACCTACACCTCTCTGGAGAAGGCGCCGGCCGTCCTGCTCGTCGGGTTCGAGTCGGAGGAGGAGGCACCCGGCGTCTTCCTGCGGCTGCGCAAGGCCTGGCGCAAGCGCAAGCAGCGGGTGTTCTCCGTGGCCACGTTCCCCACCCGCGGGCTGGAGAAGGCGGGCGGCACGCTGCTGCCGGCCGCTCCCGGCACCGAGACCGAGTGGCTTGACGCCCTCGCGAGCGGCGTCGGCCTGGAGGAGCCCGGCACCCAGGCCGCCGAGGCGCTGCGCGCCGACGGCGCGGTGATCGTCGTAGGGGAGCGGCTGGCGTCGGTCGTCGGCGGTCTCACCGCCGCCGTACGGGCCGCCACCGCCACCGGCGCCCAGCTGATGTGGATCCCGCGCCGGGCCGGTGAGCGGGGCGCGATCGAGGCGGGTGCGCTGCCGTCGCTGCTGCCGGGCGGCCGTCCGGCCACCGACCCGCGCGCGCGTGCGGAGGTCGCCGCCGCCTGGGGCGTCTCGGAACTCCCGCTCCGCTACGGCCGCGACACCGGCCAGATCGTCGAGGCCGCCGCCCGCGGCGAACTCTCCGCCCTGCTGGTCGCCGGCGTCGAGGTGGCCGACCTGCCCGATCCGGCAGGCGCGCGTGCGGCACTCGAAGCCGTCGGCTTCCTGGTCTCGCTGGAGCTGCGGCCCAGTGAGGTCACCGAACACGCCGACGTCGTCCTGCCGGTCGCCGCGGTCGCCGAGAAGGCCGGCACCTTCCTCAACTGGGAAGGCCGGGCCCGTCTGTTCGAGGCCGCTCTCAAGCCGGACCAGATGACCCGGCGGCTCCCGCCCACCGACGCGCGCGTGCTGCAGATGCTCGCCGACGCCATGGACGTCCACCTCGGCCTGCCCGACCTGCGCACCGCGCGGGCGGAGCTGGACCGGCTCGGCGCCTGGGACGGGGCGAGGGCCGCCGAGCCGCGGGAGACGGCGGAACCGCTGCCACGGCCGGCGGCCGGGGAGGCGGTGCTCGCCGGGCACCGGCTCCTCCTCGACCAAGGTGTCCTCCAGGAGGGCGACGAGGCGCTGGCAGGCACCCGGCACGCCGCCCACGCGCGCGTGTCCGCGGCGACCGCCGCCGAGGCGGGCGTCGAGAACGGCGGCCTCATCGCCGTCACCGGGGGCTCCGGCACCGTCGAACTCCCGGTCCGGATCACCGAGATGCCCGACCGGGTGGTCTGGCTCCCGCTGAACTCGGTCGGCGGCGGCGTCGCCTCCGACACCGGAGCCCTGCCCGGCTCCCTCGTCCGCATCGGCCCGGCGGCCACCGCCGGTGAGGCACCCAAGGAGGTGGAGGCATGAGGCTGTACCTCGCCGCCGAAGACCTCTCCATGTTCGGCCGTGATCCCTGGTGGCTGGTCGTCCTCAAGGCGGTCTTCTGCTTCGCCTTCCTGATGGTGACCGTGCTGATCTCCATCGTCATGGAGCGCAAGGTCGTCGCCTGGATGCAGCTGCGCGTCGGCCCCAACCGGCACGGCCCCTGGGGCATGCTCCAGTCGCTCGCCGACGGCATCAAACTGATGCTGAAGGAAGACCTCGTCGTCAAACGCGCCGACAAGGCCGTCTACGTGCTCGCGCCGATCGTCGCGGCGATCCCGGCGTTCATGGCCATCGCGGTCATCCCGTTCGGCCCGGCCGACAACGAGATCTCCATCTTCGGCCACCGCACCACGATGCAGCTCACCGACCTGCCGATCGCGATGCTCTACATCCTCGCGGTCGCCTCCGTCGGCATCTACGGCATCGTCCTCGCCGGCTGGAGCTCCGGCTCCACCTACCCGCTCCTCGGCGGCCTGCGCTCCTGTGCCCAGATGATCTCCTACGAGATCGCCATGGGCGCCGCGTTCGCCTCCGTGTTCCTCTACTCCGGCTCGATGTCGACGTCCACGATCGTCGACCAGCAACAGGGGCGCTGGTACATCCTGCTGCTGCCGGTCTCGTTCATCCTCTACGTCGTCACCATGATCGGCGAGACCAACCGCGCGCCCTTCGACATGCCCGAGTCCGAGGGCGACCTGGTCGGCGGCTTCAACACGGAGTACTCGTCGATCAAGTTCGCGATGTTCATGCTCGCCGAGTACGTCAACATGGTGACCGTCTCGGCCGTGTCGACCACCCTGTTCCTCGGCGGCTGGCGGGCCCCGTGGCCGATCAGCACCGTCTGGGCGGGCGCCAACCACGGCTGGTGGCCGATGCTCTGGTTCGTCGCCAAGGTCGTCCTGCTGCTGTTCGGCTTCGTCTGGGTGCGCGGCACACTCCCGCGCGTGCGCTACGACCAGCTGATGAAGCTCGGCTGGAAGGTCCTCATCCCGGTCTCCGTCGTCTGGCTGATGCTCGTCGCGACCGTCCGGACGCTGCGCAACCAGAACTACGACTTCGCCGACATCGCCCTCTACGTCGGCGGCGGAGTCCTCGCCCTGCTGCTCCTGTCCTTCGTCGTCGACATCCTCCGCGACAAGGGCAAGGAGGCCCCGCAGCCCGACGCCGAGCCGGCCGCGTTCGACCCGATGGCGGGTGGCTTCCCCGTACCGCCGCTGCCCGGACAGGAACTGCCGCCGGTGCCCCGGCGCAGCCCCCGCCGGGAGCGGGAGCTGATTGTCAGTGGCGGGCCGGACACTGTCAGTGACGGATCTACGGATGGAAAGGAGGCGTCCGATGGCTGAGGAGCCCAAGGAGACCAAGCCCGGTTTCCAGAATCCCGTGGCCGGCTTCGGCGTGACCTTCAAGGCCATGTTCAAGAAGCGGCTGACCGAGCAGTACCCGGAGCAGAAGAAGACCACGGCCCCGCGGTTCCACGGACGGCACCAGCTCAACCGCCATCCGGACGGCCTGGAGAAGTGCGTCGGCTGCGAGCTGTGCGCCTGGGCCTGCCCCGCCGACGCCATCTACGTCGAGGGCGCCGACAACACCGACGAGGAGCGTTACTCGCCGGGCGAGCGCTACGGCCGCGTCTACCAGATCAACTACGCCCGCTGCATCCTGTGCGGCCTGTGCATCGAAGCGTGCCCCACGCGCGCGCTCACGATGACCAACGAGTTCGAACTGGCCGACAGCAGCCGCGCGAACCTCATCTACACCAAGGAACAGCTCCTCGCCGGTCTCGAAGAGGGCATGGTCGACACCCCGCACTCGATCTTCCCGGGGACCGACGAACAGGACTACTACCGGGGCCTGGTCACCGAGGCCGCGCCCGGGACCGTACGCCAGGTGGCCGTCTCCAAGGGCGAGAAGCCCGAGGAGCAGGAGCGGGAGGTGGACGCATGAGCCAGCAGTTCGCCGCCTACGCCACCTCCACCGGCGAGGCCTTCCAGTTCTGGGTCCTCGGCACCGTCGCCGTGATCGGCGCCCTGTCCACCGTCTTCATGAAGCGGGCCGTGCACAGCGCGCTGTCTCTGGCCGGAACCATGATCGTCCTGGCGGTGTTCTACCTCGCCAACGGCGCCTACTTCCTGGGAATCGTGCAGATCGTCGTCTACACCGGCGCGATCATGATGCTGTTCCTCTTCGTGGTGATGCTGGTCGGCGTGACCGCCGCGGATTCCCTGAAGGAGACCATCAAGGGCCAGCGCTGGCTGGCTCTTCTCTGCGGAGTCGGCTTCGGCGTCCTGCTGTTCGCGGGCATCGCCAACGCCTCCCTGAAGAACTTCGACGGCACCGGCCAGGCCAACGCCAACGGCAACGTGCAGGGCCTGGCCGCCCTGATCTTCACCAAGTACGTCTTCGCCTTCGAAATCACCGGCGCGCTGCTCATCACCGCCGCCGTCGGCGCGATGGTGCTCACCCACCGGGAGCGCACCGAACGCCCCAAGACCCAGCGGGAGCAGTCCGAACAGCGCGTCCGCGAGGGCAAGCACCTGCCGCCGCTGCCGGCCCCCGGCGTCTACGCCCGGCACAACGCCGTGGACATCGCCGGCCTGCTCCCCGACGGCACCCCGTCCGAGCTCACCGTCAGCAAGACGCTCCGCGACCGCGGCCAGCTCCGTGACGTGTCCGCGCAGGCGCTGGGCGACCTGCGGGCCCTGGAACAGCGCTCCGAGGAACGGCTGGAGCGGACCCCCGTCGAGCCCGCGAACCTCAAGCGCGGCGAGGAGGCGTCGAAGTGAATCCTGTCTACTACCTCTATCTCGCCGCCCTGTTGTTCACGATCGGCGCCACCGGTGTGCTGATCAGACGGAACGCGATCGTCGTGTTCATGTGCATCGAGCTGATGCTGAACGCCTGCAACCTCGCGTTCGTCGTCTTCTCCCGGATGCACGGCAATCTCGACGGCCAGATCATCGCGTTCTTCACGATGGTCGTCGCCGCCGCGGAGGTCGTGGTCGGGCTCGCGATCATCGTGTCGCTGTTCCGTACCCGCCACTCGGCCTCGGTCGACGACGCCAGCCTGATGAAGCTGTAAGGGGTCGCTGAATCGTGGAGAACCTGATTGCGCTGCTGATCGCGGCGCCTCTGCTCGGAGCGGCCGTCCTGCTGGTCGGCGGCCGCCGTCTGGACGCCGTGGGCCACTGGATCGGCACACTCCTGTCGACGACGTCCTTCGTGTTCGGCGTGATCCTCTTCGCCGACCTGCTCGGCAGGAACGCCGACGACCGCACCCTGATGCAGCACCTGTTCACCTGGGTCCCGGTGGCCGGCTTCCAGGCGGACGTCACCTTCCGCCTCGACCAGTTGTCGATGACGTTCGTCCTGCTGATCACCGGCGTCGGCTCACTCATCCACCTGTACTCGGTCGGGTACATGGAGCATGACGAGCGCCGCCGTCGCTTCTTCGGTTACCTCAACCTGTTCCTCGCGGCGATGCTGCTGCTCGTCCTCGCCGACAACTACCTGCTGCTCTACGTCGGCTGGGAGGGCGTCGGCCTCGCCTCCTACCTGCTGATCGGTTTCTGGCAGCACAAGCCCAGCGCGGCGACGGCGGCCAAGAAGGCCTTCATCGTCAACCGCGTCGGCGACATGGGGCTGTCGATCGCGATCATGCTGATGTTCACGACGTTCGGCACGTTCGCCTTCGGCCCGGTCCTCAGCCACGCCACCGACGCCTCCGAGGGCAGGCTCACCGCGATCGGCCTGATGCTGCTGCTGGCCGCCTGCGGCAAGTCCGCCCAGGTACCGCTGCAGTCCTGGCTCGGCGACGCCATGGAAGGCCCCACCCCGGTCTCGGCCCTCATCCACGCGGCGACCATGGTGACCGCCGGCGTCTACCTCATCGTCCGCTCCGGAGCCGTCTTCAACGCGGCCCCCGACGCACAGCTCGTCGTCACCGTCGTCGGCGCCGTCACCCTCCTCTTCGGTGCGATCGTCGGTTGCGCGAAGGACGACATCAAGAAGGCCCTCGCCGGCTCGACCATGTCGCAGATCGGCTACATGGTGCTCGCGGCCGGCCTCGGCCCGATCGGCTACGTCTTCGCGATCATGCACCTGGTGACGCACGGCTTCTTCAAGGCCGGCCTGTTCCTCGGCGCCGGCTCCGTCATGCACGGCATGAACGACGAGGTCGACATGCGCAGGTACGGCGGCCTGCGCAAGTACATGCCGGTCACGTTCGTCACCTTCGGCCTCGGCTACCTCGCCATCATCGGCTTCCCGGGCCTGTCCGGCTTCTTCTCCAAGGACAAGATCATCGAGGCGGCGTTCGCCAAGGGCGGCACCGAGGGCTGGATCCTCGGCACCTGCGCCCTGCTCGGCGCGGCCATCACCGCCTTCTACATGACGCGCGTGATGCTGATGACCTTCTTCGGCGAGGAACGCTGGCGCAACCAGCCCACCCGGTCCCCGGAGGCCCCCAGCGCGGAACCCGCCGCCGAACACCGCGGCGAGCACGCGGAACCGCACCCGCACGAGTCCCCGAAGGTCATGACCATCCCGATGATCGCCCTGGCGATCGGCTCGGTCTTCGCCGGCGGCTTCTTCAGCATCGGAGACCGCTTCCTGCACTGGCTGGAGCCGATCACCGGGCACAGCGAGGGCGACTCCCCGCTCAGCGCGGGCGCGGTCACCGGCGCCACCATGGTCTGCCTGGTCATCGGCGTCGGCATCGCCTACCTGCAGTACGGCCGCCGTCCCGTCCCCGCCGTCGCCCCGCGCGGTTCGCTGCTCACCCGCGCGGCCCGCCGCGACCTCCTCCAGGACGACTTCAACCACGTCGTCCTGGTCCGCGGCGGCGAACACCTCACCCGCTCCCTGGTGTATGTCGATCACACCCTGGTCGACGGCGTCGTCAACGGCACGGCGGCCGGCTTCGGCGGGCTCTCCGGCCGGCTGCGCAGACTGCAGAACGGCTACGCGCGCTCCTACGCGGTCTCGATGTTCGGCGGCGCTGCCCTCCTGGTCGCCGCGACCCTGCTGATGAGGGCGGTCTGATACCGATGTCCTTTCCCCTGCTGACAGCGACGGCGGTCCTCCCGGCCGCCGGGGCGGTCGCCACGGCCGCCGTACCGGCCGCCCGGCGCACCGCCGCCAAATGGCTCGCGCTGCTGGTCTCGCTCGCCACGCTCGTCCTGGCGATCGTCGTCATGGTCCGCTTCGACCCCGGCGGCGCCCGCTACCAGCTCACCGAATCCCACGCCTGGATCGCGGACTTCGGAGTCAGGTACGAGCTGGGTGTCGACGGCATCGCGGTCGCCCTGCTCGCGCTGACCGCCCTGCTGATCCCGTTCATCATCCTGGCGGGCTGGCACGACGCCGACCCCCTGGAGACCGGCAGCAAGCGGTGGCGGCCCACCCAGGGCTTCTTCGCCCTGATCCTGGCCGTCGAGGCGATGGTGATCATCTCCTTCGAGGCCACCGACGTCTTCCTCTTCTACATCTTCTTCGAAGCCATGCTCATCCCGATGTACTTCCTCATCGGCGGCTTCGGGGACCGCGCCCACGCGCAGGGCGAAGAAGCGGCGTCGACGCAACGGTCGTACGCCGCCGTGAAGTTCCTCCTCTACAACCTGGTCGGCGGCCTGATCATGCTGGCCGCGGTGATCGGCCTGTACACCGTCGCCGGGAACTTCTCGCTCACCGAGATCGCGCAGGCCCGCGCGAACGGCACGCTGCACATGGCCACCAGCACCGAACGCTGGCTCTTCCTCGGTTTCTTCTTCGCCTTCGCGGTGAAGGCGCCGCTGTGGCCGCTGCACACCTGGCTGCCCAACGCCATGCAGGAGTCCACCGCCCCCGTCGCCGTTCTCATCACCGCGGTCGTCGACAAGGTGGGCACGTTCGCGATGCTCCGCTTCTGCCTCCAGCTCTTCCCGGAGGCCTCGAAGTGGGCGACGCCCACCATCCTGGTCCTCGCCCTGATCAGCATCATCTACGGGGCACTGCTCGCCGTCGGGCAGCGCGACATCAAGCGTCTGGTCGCCTACGCGTCCATCTCGCACTTCGGGTTCATCATCCTGGGCATCTTCGCGATGACCAGCCAGGGCCAGTCCGGCGCCACCCTCTACATGGTCAACCACGGCATCTCCACCGCCGCGCTGATGCTGGTCGCCGGCTTCCTGATCTCCCGGCGCGGCTCGCGGCTCATCGCCGACTACGGCGGTGTGCAGAAGGTCGCCCCGGTGCTCGCCGGCACCTTCCTGATCGGCAGCCTGGCCACCCTGTCCCTGCCCGGCCTCGCCCCCTTCGTGAGCGAGTTCCTCGTCCTGGTCGGCACGTTCACGCGCTACCCGGCGATCGGGATCATCGCCACCTTCGGCATCGTCCTCGCCGCGCTCTACACCCTCGTCCTCTACCAGCGGACGATGACGGGCCCGGTGAAACCGGCGGTCTCCGCGATGCCCGACCTGAAGGCGCGCGAACTCGTCGTGGTCGCCCCGCTGATCGTCCTGCTGATCTTCCTGGGCGTCTATCCGAAGCCCGTCACTGACATCGTCAACCCGGCGGTCAATCAGACCATGTCGGACGTACACAAGACCGACCCCAAGCCAGCAGTGGAGGCGGCCAAGTGAGCGCAGCAGCCGTCCACAGCCTGTGGACAACCGCGGCCGAACCGATCTCGAAGATCGACGCGCCGAAGATCGAATACGGGCAGTTGTCGCCCACCCTGATCGTCATCGGCGCGGCGATCGTCGGCGTGCTGGTCGAGGCGTTCGTCCCGCGCAAGTCCCGCTACTACGCGCAGGTGTTCGTCTCCGCAGTCGCCCTGTGCGCCGCCTTCGCGGCGGTCGTCGCCCTGGCCGCAGGCGGATACGGCACCACCAAGGCACACATCGCCGCCATGGGCGCCATCGCCGTCGACGGACCGTCCCTGTTCCTCCAGGGAACGATCCTGCTCGCCGGCCTCGTCGGCCTGTTCACCTTCGCCGAACGCCGCCTCGACCCCGCCGCCCACGGCAACCGGGTCGACTCCTTCGCCGCCCAGGCCGCCTCCGTGCCCGGCAGCGACAGCGAGCAGGCTGCGGTGAAGGCCGGCTTCACCACCACCGAGGTCTTCCCGCTCCTGCTCTTCGCCATCTCCGGGATGCTGGTCTTCCCCTCGGCCAACGACCTGCTGACGCTCTTCGTGGCCCTGGAGGTCTTCTCCCTCCCGCTCTACCTGATGTGCGCCCTGGCCCGGCGCAAGCGCCTCATGTCCCAGGAAGCCGCCGTCAAGTACTTCCTGCTCGGGGCCTTCGCCTCCGCGTTCACCCTGTTCGGCATCGCCATGCTCTACGGCTACGCCGGCTCGGTGTCGTACGCCACCATCGCCCAGGTCGTCGACGGCACCGTCACCAACGTCGACCCGGCCCTCGCCAACACCATGGGCAACGACGCGCTGCTCCTGATCGGCGCCGCCATGGTCGTCATGGGCCTGCTCTTCAAGGTCGGCGCCGTCCCCTTCCACATGTGGACACCCGACGTCTACCAGGGCGCGCCCACCCCGGTCACCGGCTTCATGGCCGCCGCCACCAAGGTCGCCGCCTTCGGCGCCCTGCTGCGGCTGCTCTACGTGGTCCTGCCCGGCATGCGCTGGGACTGGCGGCCGGTCATGTGGGGCGTCGCCATCATCACCATGCTGGGCGGCGCGATCGTCGCGATCACCCAGACCGACATCAAGCGGCTCCTGGCGTACTCGTCGATCGCGCACGCCGGCTTCATCCTCGCCGGTGTCATCGCGACGTCGAAGGACGGCGTGTCGTCGGTTCTCTTCTACCTGGCCGCGTACTCCTTCGTGACCATCGGCGCGTTCGCCGTGGTCACCCTGGTCCGCGACGCGGGCGGCGAGGCGACCCACCTGTCCAAGTGGGCAGGGCTCGGCCGCCGCTCGCCACTCGTGGCCGCCGTCTTCGCCGTGTTCCTGCTCGCCTTCGCGGGCATCCCGCTGACCTCCGGCTTCGCAGGGAAGTTCGCGGTGTTCAAGGCGGCGGCCGAGGGCGGGGCGGTCCCGCTGGTCGTGATCGGTGTGATCTCGTCGGCGATCGCCGCGTTCTTCTACATCCGCGTGATCGTGCTCATGTTCTTCAGCGAGCCGAGCCCCGAGGGACCGACGGTCGCCGTGCCGTCACCGCTCACCATGGCGGCCATCGGCCTCGGCGTGGCGGTCACCCTGGTCCTCGGTGTGGCACCGCAGTACTTCCTGAACCTCGCCAGCCAGGCGGGAGTGTTCGTGCGCTGACACACGCCGTACGGCCCCGGGCCCCGGTTCCTCGCAGCGGGAGCCGGGGCCCACGCGCGCGTACGCGGCCCCGGACCCCCTTGCCCGGCCCAGGGGCAGGGGCAGGGTCCGGCACGCTACGAGCACGCCACCGTCGGGTTCCACGGCGCGAACAGGCCCCTCGGATTCTCCTTCCAGATCCAGGCGCGCAACGTGTACACAGGCCCCTGGACACCGGGAACCGTCATCGGGCCCTGGAACGACTGCCCGAACAACGTGGGCGGGGTGCCGCCGCTGTCCGCCCGCACAATCCACTCCACCCCGACCAGGGCACGCCCGCCGCCGGCGTCGGTCTCGTAGAGGAGACCCGCGGGCTCGGCCGGGTCCAGACTGCCGAGGCCGGCGGCCTTGACGTAGTGGTAGCCCGCGCCTCCCTGGCTGGTCCGGTCGCAGGTGTCGGCCCGTGCGTACCCGTCCGTGACCGCGAACGGCTCGTACTGGTAGTCCGCCGTCGCCGTGTACGTCGGGGTCAGATCCGTCCACACGAACGGGTCGGGATCAGGGACCGGAACCGCGTCGGCGGGCACCGCGGCCAGAGCGAACGGCACGGCCACCGCCAGAGCGGCGCCGGCAGTGCGGGACGTGAGAGACATCCTGATGCTCCTTGGGGCGGAAGAGGCACGCGAACGCGGCGCCTCCGTACAGCGCGGGCCTCCCCGGTCCCGCCCGTGCAGCATGGCCCGCGCCGGTTCCGGGCCGCCACGCGAAGACCGCCAAAGGACTGAACACCGCCGAGGGACCGAGGACACCCCGGACGGGGGAGTCCCGCGCTCACAGCACCCTCCCGGGCGGTAAGCCTGTGGATAACTCCGGCGCTGTCGGTCCGGACCCCTATCGTGGAGGCAGTGGTCGAGGGACGACGTACGGGGGACACGACGATGGGTGGGACAGGCGGAACCGACGAGATGCCAGGGACGACCGAGACGCCGGAGGCGCCACAGGCGCACGGACCGGCGGACAGCGAGGCACTGGCCACGCTGCACCGGGTCTTCGGGTACGACGCCTTCCGGGGCGAGCAAGAAGCGATCATCGAACATGTGGTGGCGGGCGGCGACGCCGTCGTCCTGATGCCGACCGGCGGCGGAAAATCGCTGTGCTACCAGATTCCCGCCCTGGTCAGACCCGGTACGGGCGTCGTGGTCTCACCACTCATCGCCCTCATGCAGGACCAGGTGGACGCCCTGCGCGCGCTCGGCGTCAACGCCGGGTTCATCAACTCCACGCAGGACTTCGACGAGCGGCGCGTGGTCGAGGCCCAGTTCCTCGCGGGCGAAATCGACCTGCTGTACCTCGCCCCTGAGCGGCTCCGCCTGGACTCCACCCTCGACCTGCTCGCCCGTGGCAAGATCGCTGTCTTCGCCATCGACGAGGCGCACTGCGTCTCCCAGTGGGGCCACGACTTCCGCCCCGACTACCTCGCCCTCTCCCTGCTCGGCGAGCGCTGGCCCGACGTCCCGCGCATCGCGCTCACGGCCACCGCCACCCACGCCACCCATCAGGAGATCACCCAGCGGCTGCACATGCCGGCGGCCCGGCACTTCGTGGCCAGCTTCGACCGGCCCAACATCCAGTACCGGATCGTCCCCAAGGCCGACCCCAAGAAACAGCTCCTCACCTTCCTCCGCCAGGAACACGAGGGCGACGCGGGCATCGTCTACTGCCTCTCCCGCAAGTCCGTCGAGGCCACGGCCGAATTCCTGACCCGCAACGGCATCGACGCCGTCCCCTACCACGCCGGCCTCGACGCGGGCACCCGCGCCGCCCACCAGTCCCGCTTCCTGCGCGAGGACGGCCTGGTCGTCGTCGCCACCATCGCCTTCGGCATGGGCATCGACAAACCCGACGTCCGCTTCGTCGCCCACCTCGACCTGCCCAAATCCGTCGAGGGTTACTACCAGGAGACCGGCCGCGCCGGCCGCGACAGCCTGCCCTCCACCGCCTGGATGGCGTACGGCCTCAACGACGTCATACAGCAGCGCAAACTCATCCAGTCCGGTGAAGGAGACGAGGCATTCCGGCGCCGTGCACAGGCCCACCTCGACTCCATGCTCGCCCTGTGCGAGACCGCCCAGTGCCGCCGCGGACAACTCCTCAACTACTTCGGTCAGGACCCCGACCCGGCGGGCTGCGGCAACTGCGACACCTGCCTCACCCCGCCCGAGACCTGGGACGGCACCGTCGCCGCCCAGAAGGTCCTCTCCACCGTCGTACGACTTCAGCGCGAACGCGGGCAGAAGTTCGGCGCCGTCCAGATCGTCGACATCCTGCTCGGCAAGCGCACCGCCAAGGTCATACAGTTCGATCACGACCAGCTGTCCGTCTTCGGCATCGGCACCGACCTCGACGAAGGCGAATGGCGAGGCGTCGTCCGGCAACTGCTTGCCCAGGGGCTGCTCGCGGTCGAGGGCGAGTACGGCACCCTCGTGCTCACCGAGGCCAGCGGGTCGGTACTGCGGCAAGAGCGGGAGGTCCCGCTGCGCAAGGAGCCGAAGAAGCCGGCGGTCTCGCGCGCGTCCGGGAGCTCCGGTTCCTCCGCTTCCGCCGGCAGGAGCAAGGCGAAGGCAGCTGTGGCGGAGCTGCCCGAGGAACTGCTCCCCGCCTTCGAGGCCTTGCGCGCCTGGCGTGCCGAGCAGGCCCGCGAACAGGGCGTACCCGCGTACGTGATCTTCCACGACGCCACCCTCCGGGAGATCGTCGGCCGGTGGCCCGAGTCCATCGCCGAACTCGCCACCGTCGGCGGCGTCGGTGAGAAGAAGCTCATGACGTACGGAGAGGGCGTGCTCGGGGCGCTGGCCGCCCTGAAGACGCTGGCTGCCCTGAAGACGCCGGCTGCCCTGGCTCCCGCGGGACCGGGGACCGGGGACGAGGACCACTGGCCCGAGATGGACGCGGAGCCGGAACCGGAGGACTGGGCATAGGGCGGTAGCGGGCCTGCGGGGGCGGTGAGACACGGCTGCGCCTCTGCCGTCCCCTTTCGGTTCTCCGTCCGGCGACAACGTCAAAGACAACGAAGGCAACAGCATCTCGATCCGCGCTGTGGCGTACGGCCTTCCGCGTACCCGGGCAGTGCGCCGACCGCGGATGAGAGGCTCTGGCCCACCACCTAGCCGAGCGCGGTCAGCCCCGGTGCGAACGTGATCAGGAGCGGGAGCAGGGGGACCAGGGCGGCCACCGTCGTGGTGAGGGCCCGCTGGCGACGCAGCAGCCGAGGGGGCGGTTCCAGCAGGCGGTCGACCCGTTCGCCCAGCAGCCGGCGGCTCGACGCGCAGGACAGGACCCCGCGGTGCTGGTTCAGTTCGATCAGGGCCAGTGCGGTGGTGAGGTGGCCGCAGCGGCGGGATGCCGTGTCGTCCGCGGCGAGTTCGACGAGCCGGTGGGTCTGGTCGCAGAAGTGGGAGAAGAGCGGCACGCGCGGGAAGCCCGTGGCGAGGGCGCTGGACAGGTGGAGCAGCCAGTCGTGGTGGGCGCGGGCGTGGCCCCGTTCGTGGGTGAGCACGGCATCGAGCTGGTGGTCGGTGAGACGGTGCAGCGCCCCCGTGGTCACGACCAGCTGCGGCGGGTGGCCCGGCATCCACCAGGCGTCCGGGTACTCGTCCTCCAGCACCAGCATCGGTCCGCGTGCCGCGGGCAGCCCCGCCGGCAGCTCGGGTGCCCGCTCGCGCAGGTGTGCGCGGGTCTGGTCCCGGTGCCGCCGGGCCTCGACCAGTTCGCGGGCGAGCATCGCCGTCGTCCACGCGGCCCCCGACGCCAGCAGGACCGTGAGCGCGACCGCCCACACGGGTGCGACGGAGAGGTCGTACGCGGCGGTGACTGACGGTGGCGCCGGCGCGAACACCCGGTCGCGCACGGTGTGGAAGACGGCCGCCGCGCCCAGGGCCAGCGCGGCCAGGCAGCACATCAGCACGGTGGCGACCAGGCACTGCCACACCCACAGCGCGACCACCGGTTCCCGCTCCGGCCACAGGGACCGCACCAGGGCACGCGGCGCGGGTACGGCAGCCGTCAGGGCGACGGCGGTCAGCAGGAGCAGGCAGACGGTCATGCCGGGGCGGGCTCCGTTTCCTGATCGGAGACGTGTGCGGTCGGTGCGGGGGTGATTCGCCGCTGCGTGACATGGCGTGCGCCGGCACGTCATGTGATGCGCGCGCCGACGCTTCGCATGGTGCGCGTGCGGGCGCATCGCATGGTGCGTGTCCCGCCAGTATGACGGTGCGGGGTGCCCGGAGTCAGGTGTCGACGACGATCCGGGCGCCCCTGGTGGGCCCGGCGGTTCGCGAGGGGCCCGCAACCGCCACGCCTGCGGTGGCTGCCCGCCCGCGGCTGCCACCGCCCGCGCCCGGGGCACGAGGCCTTGCTCACCTCGGTGAGCAGGGCCGTCCCGGCCGTCTCCCTCACCCCGCCACGATCCGCCCCCCGACCTCCCCGAGCCCCACGCGGCTGCCGCCCGGCCCCGGTGCCCACCCCGACAGCGTCACCAGGTCGCCGTCCTCCAGGTACGTCCGCTTACCGTCCGGCAGTTCGAGGGGATCGCGTCCGTTCCAGGTCAGTTCCAGCAGCGACCCGCGCTGTCCGGGCTCCGTGCCGCTCACCGTGCCGGAGCCGTACAGGTCTCCGGTGCGCAGGGAGGCGCCGTTGACCGTCAGGTGGGCGAGTTGCTGGGCGGCGGTCCAGTACATGGTGGAGAACGGCGGCTCGGACACCGTGTGCCCGTTGATCGCGATCGAGATCCGCAGGTCGTAACCGGCGGGCTCCTCGGTTGCGTCGTCGAGGTACGGCAGCAGCGGATGCGTCCGCCTCGGCGGCGCGACCCGTGCCGTCTCCAGCGCGTCCAGCGGAGTGATCCACGCCGAGACCGAGGTGGCGAACGACTTGCCGAGGAACGGGCCGAGCGGGACGTACTCCCAGGCCTGGATGTCCCGCGCCGACCAGTCGTTCAGCAGGCACAGGCCGAACACGTGCTCCCTGAAGTCGGCCAGCGCCACCGGCCTGCCCTGCGCCGACGGTGTACCGACGACGAAACCGACCTCGGCCTCGATGTCCAGCCGTGCCGACGGGCCGAACACCGGTGCCGGGTCCGACGGCGCCTTCCGCTGTCCCGACGGCCGTACGACGTCCGTCCCGGACACCACGACCGTGCCCGCGCGGCCGTGGTAACCGATCGGCAGGTGTTTCCAGTTGGGGGTGAGCGGTTCGGCGGCGTCGGGGCGGAAGATGCGGCCGGCGTTCCGGGCGTGGTTCTCGGAGGCGTAGAAGTCGACGTAGTCGGCGACCTCGAACGGGAGGTGCAGGGTCACCTCGGGCAGCGGGTGGAAGAGGGGGGTGAGCGTCTCGCGGTGCGCGGGAACGGTCACCCACGCGGTCAGGGCGCGCCGTACGTCCGACCAGGCGGTGCGGCCCGCGGCCAGCAGCGGGTTGAGGGTGGGGCGGGCGAGCAGGGAGGCGTACGGGGAGCCGAGCGCGAGGGCCGCTGCGCCGGCGTCGAGGACGTGGTCTCCGAGGCGGACGCCGACCCTCCGTTCCGTGCTCCCGGAGGTCGAGAACACGCCGTACGGAAGGTTGTGCGGGCCGAAGGGGTCACCCTCGGGGACCTCGAAAGGGGGCAAGGGGGGCATGGGGTGACTGCCTCGCTCTCATCCGTGCCGCGCGGGACCGACCATGTGGCGACGTCTCTATGGCGTTGCGCGGCATTCCATGTGGTCGCGCCACACGTTACGGGTGAGTTGGCTGTCGTGCCCCGACTCGTACGGCGGGATCGTCGACTTCGCGGAGAAGGTCCGGTTCCCGGTCGTGGCCAAGAACCGCGAGGCGTTCGTCCGGCGCAGGCGGCCCGCCGTCAACGGGACGACGCGGATCGCCACCCGCGAGGGAAAGCTCACCCTCGCTCGTGACTGGGGCACCCATCCGGGTGTCATCCTCCAGGAGTACCTCCCGAGGGAGGCGGCCGAGGACTGGATCGTGCAGGCCTGCTTCGACGCCGACTCCCATCCGCGCGCCCTGTTCACCGGCGTCGAGGTCCGCTCCCGGCCGCCGCACGCCTGCATGACAGCGAACGCCTGCGTCGTCGGCTACCCGGAACTCGCCGACCTCGCCGCGCGTTTCATCAAACAGACCGGCTTCACCGGCATCATCGATCTCGACCTGCGTTTCGACCGGCGCGACGGGCAGTACAAGCTGCTCGACTTCAACCCGCGCACGGGCGCCCAGTTCCGGCTCGTCGAGAGCGAGTCGGGGGCCGGCGTCGTCCGCGCCATGCATCTCGACCTGACCGGCCGCCGTGTTCCGGACGGGGAACAGCGCGCCGGTCACCGGTACGTCGTGGAGAACATCGACCTGCCCGCCCCCCTCGCGTACCGCCGCAGCGGCTGTACGACGACGCACGCACCGAAGCGGCCGAGCGGGACCGAACTGGCCTGGCCGGTTGGTGACGGCTCGCTGCCGTTCGTCACGATGCCCGCCCGCTTCGCGCGCCCGCTCGCTTCGTGCGCCCGGGCGCGAAGCACCTCTGTCAGCTGTGGCGCACCGGCCGCCGCGGCTCCGGCACCTCCACGGGGTAGGCGGCACGTCTCCTGAGGAGGGACTTCATGCCCGACCGATGGCGGTCATCGACGCCGGGCCCTGCGGCGTGTCGACCGCCGCCCGTCCGCGGGCACGCGGCATCACCGTCCGGGTCCTCGGCGGCCCCATGGTCGGCTGGCGCGACCACCTGCCGGCCGGGATGATCCTGAACCGCCTCGGCCGCCTCCGCCTCGGCCGCCTCCGGCCCGGACTGCCCGCAGCGCGGGCACATCCTCGCCGGCTACCGGGATGCGGTGGGGAAAGGGATCAGCCGGCCCAGCACGGCGACGGCTGGCGCCACTTGAGGCGGAAACGCGCGGTGAGTCGCAGGGACGTGCTGTCCGTATTCTCTGATCATGGTCGCACCCTCCCCGTACTCACTGGTCGCCACCGACCTGGACGGCACGCTGCTGCGTGCCGACGACACCCTTTCGGAACGGTCGCTCGCCGCACTCGCGCGGGCCGGCCGGGCCGGTGCCCGGCACCTCGTGGTGACCGGCCGCCCCGCGCCGAGAGTGCGCCCGCTCCTCGACGACCTCGGCTGCACCGGACTCGCGGTCTGCGGCCAGGGCGCGCAGGTGTACGACGCCGGCGCGGACCGGCTGCTGTGGTCGGTCACCTTGGACCGGGAGCTGGCGGAGACCGCGCTCGGCAAGATCGAGGCCGAGGTCGGTCAGGTGTACGCGGCCGTCGACCAGGACGGCGTGGACGGGCTCACGCTCATCGAGCCGGGCTATCTGATGCCCCACCCCACCCTGCCCGCGCTGCGCGTCGCCCGGCGCGACGACCTGTGGTGCGCGCCCATCAGCAAGGTGCTGCTGCGCCACCACACCCTCTCCGACGACGAACTGGCGGCCACCGCCCGCTCGGTGGTCGGATCGCTGGCGACGGTCACTATGTCGGGGCCGGGGACCGTCGAACTCCAGCCGTGTGGGGTGACCAAGGCGACCGGGCTGGCGCTGGCCGCCGACCATCTGGGGCTGAACTCCGAACATGCCATCGCCTTCGGTGACATGCCCAACGACATCCCCATGTTCGAGTGGGCCGCCTACGGGGTGGCGATGGCCAACGCCCACCCCGAACTCAAGGGGATGGCCGACGAGATCACCACGTCGAACGAGGACGACGGCATCGCCGTCGTCCTCGAAAGAATCTTCGACTGACGCGGGGCGTCGATCAGTACGCGCCGTGCACGTTGTCGATCGAGCCGTACCGCGCGGCGGCGTAGTTGCAGGCGGCGGTGATGTTCGCGACCGGGTCGTAGGAGTCGAACGACGTGCCGGCCACGTGGTAGGTCTTGAACGTCGGGTCGATCACCTGGAGCAGCCCCTTGGACGGGATGCCGGCTTTCGCGTTGGAGTCCCAGAGGTTGATGGCCCGCGGGTTGCCGGAGGACTCCCGCATCACGTTGCGGTAGATGCCGTTGTAGGTGCCCGGGATGTGCTTCTCCGACATGATCGCGAGCGACTCACGGATCCAGCCGTCGAGGTTGTTCGGGTACCCGGCGAGGGTCGTCGAGGCCGCCGTGGTGGAGGAGGGGGCGGCGGAGGCGGCGGTCGCACCGATGAGCGGGAGGCCGAGGACGGCGGCGCCGGTGCAGGCGACGACGAGCGTGCGGACGATGCGGGTACGGCGGTTCTGAACGGCAGCAGGCATGGCTAAGTTCCTCTCCGTCGCCTGCGAGGTGAGCTGTCGGGTTCGGGCCCGGGGAGTGCCCGGCCGCACCGCCCGAAGACGATGCGACTTCACCCCTAGCCGTTCCGGAACGACGTCTGTTGGGTGACGTCGGCCGCCCGGTCCGGCGACTTACCTGGTTCCCCCGCTCCTGCCTGCGAATGGACTCGTCGATGGGTCAAGACGGGCGGCGGCAGGATTCGGCGTCCGCCCGGCGAGCCGGAACGTATGCGAGAGCAGATGTCCGAAACAAGTGGTCGATTCATACAACACACCGATTGACCTTGAAGTGAGGCGTATGTGGTACTTGATCCTTTGCGGTCGCCAATCCGCAACTGACCCATGGGCAAAGGAAAGAGAGGGGTGGCGCGCGGCCTGATGTAATCCAGGTCACGTGACCTACTTCACGAGAATGCAATAACCGCAAATCGGACACGTGGGGTTCATTGAATCGGTCTATTTCATGGTTCAACATTAAAAAACTCCCACCAGTGTTCGCGCGGATCGTCGGCTTGGGGGTGGTGGGAGCGGGCGATATCGGGGGGTGAGTGTGGCGATAAGTCCGAATTGCTGGTTTATGGATATTTCGGGATGAGTGTGGGGTGAGTGGCGGGGTGGATCCGCGCCGGTGCCGGTCCTGCTCCATCCGGTCGCTCGCCCCTCCGGAGCGCCCGGCGGTCGGGGGGTGTGCGCGTGATGCTCGTCACGTTGGGATGGGTGTCGGACCCCGGGGCCTCTCGGGTGCGTGTCCGCCGGGAGGGCGGAACTTCCGCTGCGGTGCGTCTCGTTGTCATGGCGTTCGTCCGTGACGCGGGCCGTGGGTGGCTGCTCCGATCGGCTCGGCGAGACGCCATGCGTGCGTGGGGGCGTCGTTCCGTCGGCCAAGGGGGGCATAGGTCAGGAGGGCGCCGGACAAGGGGATGCGGGGCTAGGGGAGGCGGAGGGCGCCGTGCGTGATCTCGTGGAAGAAGGGTGTGCGGATGTGTGCGAGCTGTCGCCGTTCGTGCGGCAGGTGCCTCCGTCGGCATCGGCGGGCGGCGGAGGGGGTGCGCCCGGGCAGGTGATGCCGACCGGGAGAGAAGGGGCCGTTCCCGGTCGGCAGTCAGTCGGGAGGCTCGCCGCCGGACAGGACACCGGACGGGACGCCGGGTGCGTCCTCGGGCCCGAACCCGGCGCCGGTCCCGGGGTGGGACACGGCCTGCGCCATGGTTCGGGACAAGTGTCTGCACTTCCTGTTAAGTCAGTGGATGCCAGGTTGTATCGGCTGATCAAAGACATAACGGTCGTGATCCGATAGCGCCCGGGGTGTAACCGTGGGCGCTATCGGTGATCGAAACCTGACCGGATACGCTGACTTGAGTGATGGCAGCGACCTATCGACAAACCGTGTAATCGCCAGTAGACACCAGCAGACAGGAGACCCCTCGTGACCGTCGTCGGGCCGTTCGGGCTGAGCGTGCGGGACCAGGCTCTGGAAGCCGATGTCCAGGCCGGATTGACGGCTGTCGAGGAAGGCTTGCTAGAAGCCACCAAGAGCGAGGTCCCGTTCATCACGGAGGCCGCGCAGCACCTCGTACGGGCCGGAGGGAAGCGGTTCCGTCCGCTGCTGGTGATGCTCGCCGCGCAGTTCGGCGACCCGTACGCGCCGGGTGTCGTGCCGTCGGCCGTCGTCGTGGAGCTCACCCACCTGGCCACGCTCTACCACGACGACGTCATGGACGAGGCGTCCGTGCGGCGCGGTGTCGACAGCGCCAACACCCGCTGGGGCAATTCGCTCGCCGTCCTCACGGGTGACTTCCTCTTCGCCCGCGCCTCCCAGATCCTCGCCGACCTCGGTCCCGAAGCGGTCCGGGTCCAGGCCCTCGCGTTCGAACGGCTGGTGACCGGCCAGATCCTGGAGACGGCGGGCCCGACGGACGGCCGTGACCCGGTAGAGCACTACCTCGACGTGCTCGGCGGCAAGACCGGCTCGCTGGTCGCTGTCTCCTGCCGCTTCGGCGCGATGCTGTCCGGCGCCGACGAGACGGTCGTCGACGTCCTCACCCAGTACGGCGAACGTCTCGGTGTCGCCTTCCAGCTCGCCGACGACGTCCTGGACATCGCCTCCGACTCCCAGGAGTCCGGGAAGACCCCGGGAACCGACCTCCGCGAGGGCGTGCCCACGCTTCCGGTGCTGCGGCTGCGGGAACGGGCGGCCCGGCTGGGGCTGGCCGAGGACATCGCCCTGTGCGAACTGCTGGACTCCGACCTCACGGACGACGCGCGGCACGCGGAGGCCCTGGCGGCGCTCCGGGCGCATCCGGCGCTGGAGCTGGCCCGCCGGGACGCGGTCCGGTACGCGGAGGAGGCGCGGGCCGTGCTGGCTCCGCTCCCGGAGTGCGACCCGAAGGCCGCGCTGGTGGAGCTGTGCGACGCGGTGGTGCACCGCGCCGGATGACTCCGGCGGGCCCTGCCGGCCCCGCGGCGGGTCGCACCCCACGGCAGTGACAGGAGGCGCCTTCGCCGCACGACCCCTACGGGTCGCGGCAGGCGCCTCCACCCTTGTGTCATACCGCAGGTGTACACGGAGTTGGCTCCGTGGTCTGACGCTTCCCGACGCCCGGTTTGGTGAGATGGAAACCACGGAAATCACCACCGCTCACCGATTCGGGTGAGAATGGCGGCTCAGGGTGGGACACGTGCGAGGACGGCCGCCGCCGACGACGGAGGTAAGGCACACATGGCACCGTACGAATCCGACGACAGCACGGGGGCCGCGCAGGCCGACGACGAGCTGCGCGACGAGTTGCGCGCCGAGCGGCGTCGCAAGGCCGCACGCTACGTCGTCCCGCTCGCGGTGGTGGGCGTGGCCGCGGCCACCATCGGCCTGGTCCCGGCGCTCGCCGACTCCGGTGACCCCGACCTGCCGAAGATCACCGCGCAGGAACTCATCGACAAGATCGCCAAGTCGGACGTGCAGCAGCTGTCCGGCACCGTGAAGATCAGCACCGACCTCGGCCTGCCCGACCTCGGCGGTCTGGAGAGCAGCCTGCTGTCCGGGGCGGCCCAGGGCAGCGGCGGCGGCTCGTCCGCCGACCCGACCGGCAAGCTCACCGAGCTGGCCTCCGGCACGCACACCCTGCGCGTGGCCGCCGACGGCCCCGAGAAGCAGAAGGTGTCGGTGCTGGAGAGCGGCGCCGAGTACAGCCTCATCCACAACGGCACCGACGTGTGGGGCTACGACAGCAAGTCCAACGAGGTCTACCACTCCACCGCCGCCGACTCCGGCAAGGCCGAGCAGCACGAAGTACCGGCCACGCCCAAGGACTTCGCAGACGAGTTCCTCAAGTCGGTCGACGGCACCACCTCGGTGACGGTCGACGGCACCGCCCAGGTCGCCGGCCGCGACGCCTACCGGCTCGTCATCAAGCCCAAGCAGTCCGGTACGACGTTCGGCGCGATCAGCATCGCGGTGGACGCCAGGACCGGCACACCGCTGAAGTTCACCCTCACGCCGTCGAGCGGCGGCGCGGCCGTGGTGGACGCCGGCTACACCCAGGTCAGCTTCGCGAAGCCGGCCGCCTCCACCTTCGACTTCACCCCGCCCAAGGGCGCCAAGGTCACCGAGGGCGACAAGGCCGGCAAGCCCGGCAAGGCGCGTGAGGGCAGCGGGGCGGACCAGGGCGGCAAGGTTTCCGAGATGCCCGGCCACGGCTCCGCCAAGGGCCTCGACAAGTCCGGCTTCAAGGTCCTCGGCAAGGGCTGGAACTCCATAGCCGTCCTCGACACCGGCAGCAAGGGTGGCCTGCCCACCGGCTCCGCCTCCGGTGGCGGCGACCTGGGCGGCTTCCTCGGCTCGCTCGGCAACCCCGTCTCCGGCAAGTTCGGCAAGGGCACCGTCTTCTCCACCCGGCTGATCAACGCCCTGATCACGGACGACGGCAAGGTGTACGTCGGTGCCGTGGACAAGGCGGCGCTGGTGAAGGCGGCGAACGCGGGCTAGTCCGGGGCCGTACGGTTACGGCGCGGGGCGGTAAGTACCCTTTGCCGCACGAGGAATCGAGGGAGCCGATGGACCGACCGTCCGCCACGGAACGGCAACCGGAGGCCCCGGAGAACGCCGGGGCCCTCGGGGACGCCGGGAACCCGGAGGCCGACGCCCCGGTGGGAGCGGGTGTCATCGACACCCACGGCCTCACCAAGCGTTACCGCGGCGGACAGCTCGCCGTGGACGGTCTCGACCTGACCGTCCCCGCGGGCAGCGTCTTCGGCTTCCTCGGCCCGAACGGATCCGGCAAGACCACCACCATCCGCATGCTGATGGGCCTGATCGCACCCACCTCGGGCACGGCCCGCGTCCTCGGCCACCCGATGCCGCGCGCCTCCCGCGTCGTACTGCCCCAGGTCGGCGCCCTCATCGAGGGCCCGGCGCTGTACGGCTTCCTCTCCGGCCGCGACAACCTGCTGCGGTACGACGCCGCCGACCCGACCGCCGACCCCCGCACCCGGCGGGCGCGCGTCGAGGCCGCGCTGGACCGGGTGGGCCTGGCAGCCGCCGCGGCGAAGAAGGCGAAGGCCTACTCCCTCGGCATGAAGCAGCGACTGGGACTCGCCGCCGCGCTGCTCCAGCCCCGCAAGCTGCTGGTCCTGGACGAGCCGACCAACGGCCTCGACCCCCAGGGCATGCGGGAGATCCGCACCCTGGTCCGGGAACTGGCGGAGGACGGCACGACCGTGTTCCTCTCCTCCCACCTCCTCGACGAGATCGAGCAGGTCTGCACCCACGCCGCCGTGATGGCCCAGGGCCGGCTGATCGCCCAGGGCGCGGTCGCCGACCTGGCGGCCGGGGCCCGCGGCCGGCTCGTGGTGATCACCCCGGACCCCGGGGAGGCGGCCCGGGTGCTCAAGGAACAGGGCGTCGCGGACGTCGTCGCCGCCGAGGACCGGGTGACCGGCGAGCCGCCCGAGCGCGACCTCGCCGACGTGAACGCGGCGCTCGTCACGGCGGGCGTCCGGGTCCGCGGCTTCACCGTGGAACGGGCCTCGCTGGAGGACGCCTTCATGGCACTGACCGGGGAGGGTTTCGATGTCGCGGGCTGACCTGGCCGTCGTGGACACCGCGGCCGTCCGGCCGAACCCGGTGTGGAGCCTGGGGTTGCTGCGCAGCGAGTTCGTCACCACGTTCCGGCGCTGGCGCACCCTCGCTCTGCTGGGCGTACTGGCGGCGGTGCCCGTTCTCGTGGGTGTGTCGGTCAGGATCGAGACGCGGGGCGGCGGGCAGGCCGGCCCCGGCGGCGGCGCGGGCCCGGCCTTCATCACCCAGGTCACCAACAACGGACTGTTCCTGGTGTTCACGGCGCTGGCCGCGACCCTCCCGTTCTTCCTGCCGATGGCCGTCGGAGTGGTCGCCGGAGACGCGATCGCGGGCGAGGCCGACGCGGGCACCCTGCGCTATCTGCTGGTCGCCCCGGCGGGCCGCACCCGCCTGCTGCTCACCAAGTACGCGACGACGATGGCCTTCTGCCTGGTCGCGACCCTGGTGGTGGCCGCCTCCGCGCTCGCTGTCGGCGCGCTCCTCTTCCCGCTCGGCGACCTGACGACGATCTCCGGCACCCGGATCTCCTTCGCCGACGGCCTCGGCCGCGCCCTGCTGATAGCCCTGGCGGTCGCCCTGTCCCTGGCCGGGGTCGCCGCCCTCGGCCTGTTCGTGTCCACCCTGACCAACAGCGGCATCGCGGCGATGGCGACGACCGTGGGCCTGCTCATCACCGTCCAGATCCTCGACCAGATACCCCAGCTGCACGCGCTCCAGCCGTACTTGTTCTCCCACTACTGGCTGTCCTTCGCCGACCTGATACGCGACCCCGTCTACTGGGACGACCTGGTCAAGAACCTGGAGCTGCAGGCCCTGTACACGGCGGTGTTCGGATCGGCGGCCTGGGCGCGGTTCACGACGAGGGACATCACCGCCTAGCCGGGTCCGCGCGGTCGGAGTCCGCCGGGCGCCTCCTGCTGGTGCGAGGCTGTGACGTCATGGTGACGTGGGAGCCGTGCCGAGCGGCGAGACTGGACCATACGCACGAGTACGACCGGAGCACGACCGGATGGTGCCGGGGGAATGAGGACCGATGTCCCGACTCAGCCGCGAGGAGAAGCGGGAAGTCCAGCAGGAGGGGCGCCTGGCACCGGTCGACGTCCGGGTGGCGGGGTCGGCCGTGTCCGTGGACGGTGTACCGCTGCTCCCTGGCCCCGGTGAGGAACCCCAGCAGGCGGTCCTCAACCACCTCCAGCGCCTGGCCCGCGCCGCAGGCCGCCCGGTCCTTGCCACCGTCCACGACACGCGCATCGGCTACGTCGTCCCCCTCCAGGTGAACCTGGACGGCTCCAGCAGCTTCACCGGCGACCCGGTACGGCTGGCAGCACCGGCCACCGAGCCGACGGAACAACCCGGGGCGACGGAACGACCCGCGGCGACAGAACAACTCCCGGTGAAGGAACCCGTCCCGGCGGTCCCTCTGCAGGCGGTGCCGCAGCCGCCCGCCGCTCCGCCGCCACCTGTACCGTCACCCGCAGCCCCGCCGACACCACCCGTACCGTCGGCCGCCGCTTTGCCCCTGCCGCCCGCTCCGGGCACCGCCCTGCCGCCCACCGGCGTCTTCGGCCCGCCACCCGTGATGAGCCCCGTCCAGGCCCCTGAGGCAGCCCCCGTACCGGCCCCCGCAGAGCCGGTGGCCGACCGGGACCGGGACCCCGCCCCCGACCTCCGGTTCACCCCCGCCCCCGCCCGCGGCTTCGACGCGGTCGCCGAGGAGGTGCTCGGGGACGAACCCGTGACGCTGACGGCGGAAGGGGCCGCGCTGCTCACCGAGCCGGTGGCACGGATCAACGAGGCGGTCCGCACGGGCCGTATCGAAGCGGCGGCCGAGCTCGCGGAGCGAACCGTCGCCGAGGCCGCCGCGGTCCTCGGCGACAGCCACACCGAGGTGCTGCACCTGGGCGAGCTGACCGCGTACATCTCCTACCTCGCGGGTGACCCGGTGCGGGCCTTCCACCTCTCCCTGGACCTGGCCCGGCAGCACCGGCAGGCACGGGACGGCGAGGCGGCCTACGGGAACGTGCGGAGCGCGGCGACCGCCTGGCGCGCGGTGCGCGACCCCGAGTACGGGCTGCGCCTCGGCCACGAGCTGATCGACCTGTGGACGCGGCTCACCGCCGAGGACGGCCCGGCGGCCGACGACATCGAGGAACTGGAGTCGGCCCGGGCCCGGATGGGCCGCCTGACGGAACGCGCCCGCCGCGCGGCCGGGAACACCTGAGCGCCGTCGGCCGTCGTCACTGCACGCAGAACTCGTTGCTCTCCGGATCGGCCATCACGGTCCATGCCCCGGAGGGCTCCGAGACGTGCCGCACCACGGTCGCGCCCAGTACCTCCAGGCGTGCCACCTCGTCCGCGCGTTTCCCCTCGCCGGCGTGCAGGTCGATGTGGAGCCGGTTCTTGCCGGACTTCGCCTCCGGCACCCGCTGGAACAGCAGCCGCCGGCCCAGCCCCGTGCCGCGTTCCTCGTCGTACGGATCGTCCGGGTGCCGTACGGCGATCAGATCGCGGAAGGCGGCACGGCCGTGGTACTCCACGGTGGCGGCACCGGTCAGCGCGCCCACTTCCAGCAGGTGTTCGACGAGTGCGCTGTTGTCCTCTGCCACGTAGTGCAGTGCGGCGGCCCAGAAGTCGGCCTGCGCGTGCGGGTCGCGGGCGTCGACGACGAGTTTCCAGTGCAGGGGTGCGGGCGTCTGCGTCATAGGGCCCACTTATAGCCGACGGCTGTGACCGTCACACCTGACTTGCGGGAGTCTCCGCGACCGGGGCCGCCGGCCGTGGTACGGCCACCGCCGCGAGTGCCCGGGCGCCCTGGTGGGCGGTGCGCAGCGCGTCCCAGGTGAGCAGGGCGAGGGCGAGCCAGACCAGGGCGAAACCGGCCCAGCGCTCGGTGGGCATGGCCTCGTGGAAGTAGAGGATGCCGCAGAGGAACTGGAAGACCGGCGCCAGGTACTGCAGCAGGCCGAGCGTGGAGAGCGGGACGCGGATCGCGGCGGCGCCGAAGCAGACCAGCGGGACCGCGGTGACGATGCCGGTGGAGGCCAGCAGGGCCGCGTGCCCGGCGCCGTGGTCGAGGAAGCCGGACTCGCCGCGGCCGGCCAGCCACAGCAGATAGCCGAGCGCGGGCAGGAACTGGATCGCGGTCTCCGCCGCGAGTGACTCGATGCCCCCGAGGTTGACCTTCTTCTTGACGAGCCCGTAGGTGGCGAAGGAGCAGGCGAGGACCAGGGAGATCCACGGCGGCTGCCCGTAGCCGACGGTCAGCACGGCGACGGCGGCGACACCGATGCCCACCGCCGCCCACTGCGCGGATCGCAGCCGTTCCTTCAGCAGGAGCACGCCCATGGCGATGGTGACGAGGGGGTTGATGAAGTAGCCGAGGGAGGCCTCGACCACGTGCCCGGCGTTCACGGACCAGATGTAGACGCCCCAGTTGACGGTGATCACGGCGGCGGCGACCGCCACCAGGGCCAGTCGGCGCGGCTGCCGCAGCAGCTCACCGGCCCAGGCCCAGCGTCGTACGAAGACGAGTGCGACGGCGACGAAGACGAGGGACCACACCATCCGGTGGGCCAGGATCTCCACCGACCCGGCGGGCTTGAGCAGCGGCCAGAACAGCGGAACCAGCCCCCACATGCCGTAGGCCGCGAAGCCGTTCACCAGTCCTGTCCGCCGCTCAGCCTTCGATATGTCGGCCACCGGCCCTCCTCACACCCAGCTTCGGTACACCGCCGGGACGAAGGTAGCGCCGAGCACCCCGGGCTGTCATGGCCGTATCGGTATACGGTCATGACAGCCCGGGGTGCTGTCTCTCCGGAGGCCTACTTGAGCGCGGCGGCGATCGCCTCGGAGATCGGGGAGGTCGGGCGGCCGGCCAGGCGGGCGAGGTCGCCGGAGTCGACGACCAGTTCGCCCTTGGCGATCGACGCGTCGACGTCGACCAGGATCGCGGCGAACATCTCCGGCACGCCGGCGCCCGTCAGGATGCCCTGGAGCACCTCGCCGGGCACCGAGTTGTAGGCGATCTCCCTGCCGGTCTGCGCGCTCAGTTCGGCCGCGTACTCGGCGAAGCTCCAGGCGGCGTCGCCGCCCAGCTCGTACGTCTGGTTCTCGTGGCCCTCGCCGGTCAGCACGGCGACCGCGGCGGCCGCGTAGTCGGCGCGGGAGGCGGAGGAGACGCGGCCCTCGCCGGCGGCCGCGACGACGGCGTTGTGCTCCAGGACCGGGGCGAGGTTCTCGGTGTAGTTCTCGTGGTACCAGCCGTTGCGCAGCAGGGTGTAGGGCAGGCCGGAGGCGAGGAGGGCCTCCTCGGTGGCGCGGTGGTCGTCCACCAGCGAGGCCTTCAGGCTGTCCGGGGCGCTGGTGTACGCCAGCAGTGCCACACCGGCCGCCTTGGCGGCGTCGATGACGGCCTTGTGCTGGGCGGGGCGACCCTTGTCGAACTCGTTGCCGGAGATCAGCAGCACCTTGTCGCCGGCGGCGAAGAGGCCGTCGAAGGTCTCGGGGGCGTTGTAGTCCGCGACGGCGATCTGCACGCCCCGGGCGGCGAAGTCGTCGGCCTTGGCCGCGTCGCGGACGACGGCGGTGATCTGATCGGCCGGGACCTTCTCCAGCAACTGCGTCACTACGTGACGGCCGAGGTGTCCGGTGGCTCCGGTGACAACGATGCTCATGGTGTGCGATCTCCTTGTGGGGTGCCGATGTCACTAACCCTAGGATGTGCGCTAACCAAAAGAAAGTACCCACTTTGAAGTAAGGTACTGGCATGACCGTAAGTACCCTGGAAGGTGCCCCGGACGCCGGTGCCGCCGCCGCGAAGTACGTCGTCGGCGCGGAGATGTGCCCGTACCGCCTGGTCCTGGAGCACGTCACCAGCCGCTGGGGCGTCCTGGTCCTGATCCAGCTCCTGGACCGTCCGCACCGCTTCAGCGAACTGCGCCGCGCGATCGGCCGGGTCAGCGAGAAGATGCTCACCCAGACCCTCCAGACCCTGGAACGCGACGGCCTCGTGCACCGGGACGCCAAGCCCGTCATCCCGCCCCGCGTCGACTACTCCCTCACCGACCTGGGCCACGAGGCCGCCCGCCAGGTGCGGGACCTGGCGCTGTGGACGGAGCGGCGGATGGCGGACGTGGAGCGGGCCCGGAAGGCGTACGACGACGCGAAGCGCTCCTGAAGGCCCCTGGCCCCTGAGCCCCAGCCGCCTGAGCCCCTGAGTTCCTGAGTCCCTGTACGGACGCACGGACACGAAAGCGGGGCCCGGACGCGCCGTCCGGGCCCCGCTGGTGTCCTCACGAGCTCAGCCCACGACCGTCCAGGTGTCCCCGCCGGCCAGCAGCGCCGCCAGGTCGCCCTTGCCGTGCTGCTCGACCGCGGTGTCCAGCTGCTCGGACATCTGCACGTCATAGACGGGCCGTTCGACCGAGCGGAAGACGCCGAGGGGCGTGTGGTGCAGGGTGTCCGGATCGGCCAGCCGGGACAGCGCGAACGCCGTGGTGGGGGAGGGGGAGTGGGCGTCGTGGACGAGGATCTCGGACTCGTTGTCCGCGGTCACGTCGACCACCCTCAGGTCGCCGGTGAGCCGGTCGCGTACGACACCGCGCGCGCCGTCCGCGCCGAAGCGGATGGGCTGCCCGTGCTCCAGGCGGATCACCGCCTCCTCGGCGGACTGCTTGTCCTTCAGGGCGTCGAAGGCGCCGTCGTTGAAGATGTTGCAGTTCTGGTAGATCTCGATCAGGGCCGTGCCCGGGTGGGCGGCGGCCGCGCGCAGCACCTCGGTGAGGTGCTTGCGGTCGGAGTCGATCGTGCGGGCGACGAAGGACGCCTCCGCGCCGATCGCCAGCGACACCGGGTTGAACGGGGCGTCCAGCGAACCCATCGGCGTCGACTTGGTGATCTTGCCGACCTCTGACGTCGGCGAGTACTGCCCCTTCGTCAACCCGTAGATGCGGTTGTTGAAGAGGAGGATCTTCAGGTTGACGTTGCGGCGCAGGGCGTGGATGAGGTGGTTGCCGCCGATGGACAGCGCGTCACCGTCACCGGTCACCACCCACACCGACAGGTCACGCCGGCTGGTGGCGAGCCCGGTCGCGATCGCGGGGGCGCGGCCGTGGATGGAGTGCATGCCGTACGTGTTCATGTAGTACGGGAACCGGGACGAGCAGCCGATGCCCGAGACGAAGACGATGTTCTCCTTCGCCAGCCCCAGCTCCGGCATGAACCCCTGTACGGCCGCCAGGATCGCGTAGTCACCGCAGCCCGGGCACCAGCGCACCTCCTGGTCGGACTTGAAGTCCTTCATGGACTGCTTGGCCTCGGCCTTGGGGACGAGCTGCAGCAGTCCGTCGGTCACATCGGTCGCGTCGGTCAGGGCGTCAGTCATGGATGGCCTCCTTGAGCGCCGTGGCGAGCTGCTCGGCCTTGAACGGCATGCCGTTGACCTGGTTGTAAGAGTGCGCGTCGACCAGGTACTTCGCCCGGACGAGGGTGGCGAGCTGACCGAGGTTCATCTCGGGGATCACGACCTTGTCGTAGCCCCTCAGCACAGCGCCGAGATTGCTCGGGAACGGGTTGAGGTGCCGCAGATGCGCCTGCGCGATCGGCTCGCCGGCAGCGCGCAGCCGCCGTACCGCCGCCGTGATCGGCCCGTACGTCGAGCCCCAGCCCAGCACCAGGGTGCGGGCGCCGTCCGGGTCGTCGACCTCGATGTCGGGGACGTCGATGCCGTCGATCTTGGCCTGCCGGGTGCGGACCATGAAGTCGTGGTTGGCGGGGTCGTAGGAGATGTTGCCGGTGCCGTCCTGCTTCTCGATGCCGCCGATGCGGTGCTCCAGGCCGGGCGTGCCGGGGATCGCCCACGGGCGGGCGAGGGTCTGCGGGTCGCGTTTGTACGGCCAGAAGACCTCGCTGCCGTCCTCAAGGGTGTGGTTGGGGCCGCTCGCGAAGCGCACCCGCAGATCGGGCAGCTCCTCCAGCTCCGGGATCCGCCAGGGCTCGCTGCCGTTGGCCAGGTAGCCGTCGGACAGCAGCATCACGGGGGTCCGGTAGGTCAGCGCGATCCGGGCCGCTTCCAGCGCCGCGTCGAAGCAGTCGGCCGGAGTCCTGGGGGCGATGACCGGGACCGGCGCCTCGCCGTTGCGGCCGTACATCGCCTGGAGCAGGTCGGCCTGCTCGGTCTTGGTCGGCAGTCCGGTGGACGGCCCGCCCCGCTGGATGTCGACGACCAGCAGCGGCAGCTCCAGCGAGACCGCGAGTCCGACCGTCTCGGACTTCAGGGCCACGCCGGGACCGGAGGTCGTCGTCACGGCCAGCGAACCGCCGAACGCGGCGCCGAGGGCCGCGCCGATGCCGGCGATCTCGTCCTCGGCCTGGAAGGTGCGCACACCGAAGTTCTTGTGCTTGCTGAGCTCGTGCAGGATGTCGGAGGCCGGGGTGATCGGGTACGACCCGAGGAACAGCGGCAGATCCGCCTGCCGGCTCGCGGTGACCAGGCCGTACGCCAGGGCCAGGTTCCCGGAGATGTTGCGGTAGGTGCCCACCGGGAACGCCGTGGTCGCCGGGGCGATCTCGTACGAGACGGCGAAGTCCTCGGTCGTCTCGCCGAAGTTCCAGCCCGCCCGGAAGGCCGCCAGGTTGGCGTTCATGACCTCCGGCTTGCGGGCGAACTTCTGCTTCAGGAACCTCTCCGTGCCCTCGGTCGGCCGGTGGTACATCCACGACAGGAGGCCGAGCGCGAACATGTTCTTGCTGCGTTCGGCCTCCTTGCGGCTGAGGTCGAACTCCTTCAGCGCCTCCACGGTCAGCGTGGTCAACGGCACCGGGTGGAGGCCGTAGCCGTCGAGGGACCCGTCCTCCAGGGGCGAGGTGAGGTAGCCGACCTTCTGCATCGCCCGTTTGGTGAACTCGTCCGTGTTGACGATGATCTCCGCGCCGCGCGGCAGATCCCCGATGTTCGCCTTCAACGCGGCCGGATTCATCGCGACCAGCACGTTCGGCGCGTCACCCGGGGTGAGGATGTCGTGGTCGGCGAAGTGCAACTGGAACGAGGAAACCCCCGGCAGAGTGCCTGCGGGGGCCCGGATCTCGGCCGGGAAATTGGGAAGAGTCGACAGATCATTACCGAAGGACGCGGTCTCCGACGTGAAGCGGTCGCCGGTGAGCTGCATACCGTCACCCGAGTCCCCCGCGAACCGGATGATCACCCGATCCAGGCGCTGGACGGCCTTCATACCGCCCGGTTTGCGCTGCTCTCCCACGACGGTTCCGTCGGCCTGTTCCCTTGTCCTGCTGACCTGGCTGGTCACTGAACTGGACCTCCTTCGAGGCGGCTGCCCGGGCGTGGTCGTCTCACGGACCATCCCGCAATCAACCCTACGTCGGTTAGGGTCGCCTTCCCGTACCAGCTCGCATGCTGGACAGGCTCCTGAGACGACCTGTCGCCCTGGCTTGTCATGATTTTCCCTCCCCCTGGCCGCCTTCGGGTGCCGACACGGTGCCGTCGGCCCGTCAGGAGTTCAGATACGTCAGAACGGCCAGAACGCGCCGGTGGTCACCGTCGCTCTGGGAGAGTCCGAGCTTGAGGAAGATGTTGCTGACGTGCTTCTCGACGGCTCCGTCGCTCACGACCAGCTGCCGCGCGATCGCCGAGTTCGTCCGCCCCTCGGCCATCAGCCCCAGCACCTCCCGCTCCCGTGGGGTGAGGCCCGCAAGGACGTCCTGCTTACGACTCCGGCCCAGCAGCTGTGCGACGACCTCCGGATCGAGCGCCGTACCGCCCTCGGCGACCCGCACCACGGCGTCCACGAACTCCCGCACGTCGGCGACCCGGTCCTTCAGCAGATATCCCACGCCCCGGCTGGAACCGGCCAGCAGTTCGGTGGCATAACGCTCCTCCACGTACTGCGACAGCACCAGCACCCCGAGCCCCGGATGCGCCTTCCGCAGTCGTACGGCGGCCCGCACACCCTCGTCGGTGTGCGTCGGCGGCATCCGCACATCCGCGACGACCACGTCCGGCAGCGCGTCCTGCGTGTCCAGCTCGGCAATGGTCTTGACCAGCGCCTCCGCATCCCCGACGCCCGCGACGACGTCATGCCCCCGGTCGGTCAGCAGCCGGGTCAGCCCCTCCCGGAGCAGCACGGAATCCTCGGCGATGACCACCCGCACCCTGTCCTCCACTGTTCTCCGGCCCCCCACACCCCGTCCGGCGTACATGCCTGCCCTGTCCGAAAGTCCAGCATTCCAGCATTCGGATCGGAGTGCGTGCCGGTAAGAGGAGGCGGCAAACCAAATCAGGCCGCCTCCCCGCGCCTTCACCGCCCGGCAACCAGCCTGCCTGTCGTTCCCTCATCCCACCGTGTGCTTGTGCTCGAAGCCCGCTCCGTACCCTCCTCCGCTCTGTCGGTCGTGTGTGGTCGAAGGCCGGTCCGCCCCCACCACCAGCCCGCCCGGCATCCGCGGACGAAAGCCGGTCAGCACCCCCACTACCAGCCCGTCCGGCGTTTGAGGACGAGGCCGTTCAGGCCGATGCGGGGGTTCGGGGGCGGCAGCCCCCGGAGCGGGCGGTCGAAGGGGGCCCACCCCCTGGAGGACGGGACGTGGACGGGACGGGTAGGGGCGGCGGGGGCGAACACCCGCCCTCAGCCACGCCAGGGCAACTCCGCCGTCACCCGCGTAGGCCCACCCACCGGCGAGTCCACCACCAGAATCCCGTCGACCGCGTTCAGCCGCTCGGCCAGCCCCGCCAGCCCCGACCCCCGCGCCGTGTCCGCACCCCCCACCCCGTCGTCCACGACCTGCAGCATCAACCGGTCCGCACTCCGCCACACATCCACCACCGCCCCACTCGCCCGCGCATGCTTGCTGATGTTCTGCAGCAATTCGGACACCGTGAAGTAAGCGATCCCCTCGATCGCCGCCGCCGGCCGCTCCGTCAGGTCGACCTCCACCCGCACCGGCACCGTGCACCGCGAGGCCACCGCGGACAGCGCCGCGTCCAGCCCCCGGTCGGTCAGCACCGCCGGATGGATCCCGCGGGCCAGGTCCCGCAACTCCTGCAGCGCGGTCTTCACCTCACCGTGCGCCTCGTCCACCATCCGTGCCGCGGCCTGCGGATCCTCCCGCAGTTTCTCCTTCGCCAGCCCTAGGTCCATGGCCAGCGCCACCAGCCGCGCCTGCGCCCCGTCGTGCAGATCCCGTTCGATCCGCCGCAGATCGGCGGCCGCCGCGTCCACCACGATCCCCCGGTCGGACTCCAGCTCCACCACCCGCGACGCCAGCTTCGACGGCCCCAGCAGCCCGTGCACCAGCACCCTGTCCACCAGCGTCAGCGCCCGTACGATCCACGGCGTGGCCAACGTGAACAGCAGTCCCACCAGCGCGGTCACGGTGATCTCGAACGGGTTGTCGAGGTAGACACTGTGGTGCGCGTCGCCGTACAGCTGCAGCCCGCCCTGCCCGACCCACACCGGGAACACCCAGAACCACAGCGGATACGTCAGCAGCGCCCAGCCGTACGTCCAGAAGCTGAGGGCGACGACGAACGAGAACATCGACCAGGGGAACTGCAGGACCGCGTACAGCAGATGACGCCAGGACGTGCCGCTCTTCAGGACCGCGCCGACCCAGGCGAACAAACCCGGCTTGCGCATCCGCAGCGGCTCCGGATCGGCCACCTCCAGCTTCAGCAGCGTACGCGCGCGTGCCCGTTCCATCGTCCCGAAGCCGCGGCACCCGGCGAGGGCCACCGCCAGCAGCGGGATCCCGACGAAGGTCACCAGCAGACCGACGCCGAGGGACACCATCGTCACGGTCCACACGAACAGCGTGACGCCGACCGGAAGGCCCAGCAGGACATAGCCGAACTCATGCCAGCTACGCGCCTCGAACGGCGCCCGCAGCACGGCCGGCACCCGATGCCGACGCTCACCGTACGGCTCGCGGCCGTATCCGTGGTCCTGCCCGTACCCGTACTCGTACTCGTGTCCGTATTCCGTGGCCATCGGAGCCGTCCCCTCCTGTCCTGTACTGTCCAGCCCCGCCCCATCGGCTTCACGGCCTTCACGGGCTTCACCGGCCTGTCCTGCCGTACCTCCTCCACCCTGCTGTGCCGCAGGTCCAGGGACCATGGAGTCCGTCGGCGTCTTGAACGGGGGGTTTTCCCCACCCCTCCTGTACCGTCCGCCCTCTTCCCGGCTACGCCCGGTCGCGCCAGGGCAGCTCCGCGGTGACCGTCGTGGGACCGCCGGCCGGCGAGTCCACGACGAACAGGCCGTCGACCGCGCCCAGCCGGTCCGCGAGGCCACGCATCCCGGAGCCGCCGTCCAGACTCGCCCCGCCGCGCCCGTCGTCCCGCACCTGGATCAGCAGCCGGTCGTCGGCCCGCCACACGTCCACCGAGGCGTTACGCGCCCCGCTGTGCTTGCTGATGTTCTGCAGCAGCTCGGAGACGGTGAAATAGGCGATGCCCTCGATCGCGGGCGCCGGTCTGGACGGCAGATCGGCGGTCACCTGGACCGGCACCGTGCAGCGCGAGGCCACCGACGACAGCGCCGCGTCCAGCCCCCGGTCGGTCAGCACCGCCGGATGGATGCCCCGGGCGAGATCCCTGAGCTCCTGGAGCGCCAGTTTCACCTCGCCGTGCGCCTCCTCGACCATCACCGCGGCCGCGTCGGGATCCTCCAGCAGTTTCTCCTTCGCCAGCCCCAGCCCCATCGCCAGATTGACGAGCCGGGCCTGCGCCCCGTCGTGCAGATCACGTTCGATGCGCCGCAGATCCGCGGCTGCCGTGTCGACGACCACCCCCCGGTCCGACTCCAGTTCGGCGATACGGCGCTCCAGCTCGTCGGAGGGCGACAGGAGCCCGCGCACCATCGCCCGGTCCACGTTCGCCAGCCCGCGCGCGATGAACGGCAGCACCGGCCACAGCACGAACAGCGAGGTCAGCGTGGTGCAGAAGGTGAGGATGCCCCATGGCAGCCGGATGAAGTCGTACAGCAGCGTCCGCCAGCCCACCGGGTCCTTCAACGTCATCCACAGCCGCTGGGTGCCCGCACCCCGCCTGGCCCAGGGCAGCGGTGTCGGCTCCTCCACTCGCACCCCGAGCAGCGCACGCGCGCGTGCCCGCTCCAGCTTCCCCAGCTGCCGGGCGCCCAGCAGGGTCGCGGCGAGCAGGGGTATGCCGATCACCGTCAGCGTCAGTACACCGCTCACCCACACCGTCGTGACGACGTAGACGAAGCCGAACAGCGCCATGGGCAGGTTCAGCAGGAGGTGCGCGATCTCCTTCCAGGTGTGACCGTCGTAGGCGAAGCGCACGGGCGGCAGTCGTTCACGGTCTTCTCCGCCGTCGGGGAAGCTGAGGGATCGGGGTGCGGATGCGGTCATATGCGCCAGCGTGCCGTGTGCCGTGGCGCGACGCCATGGAGTTCGCCGCCGGGCCCGTCCTGGGGAAAGCCCCCCAGGCGCCTCCAGTCTCACGTCTCCTGGGGTCTCCACCTTGTCCCACCGTGTGACGGGCTGCTTACCGTGTCTTTATCAGGGCCTAGACTCCCGTGCGTACAGATCGTCGAATCAAGAGTTGACTGAGGTCACGGCGCCGGGCTGGTCCGGGCCTGTGTCTGTCGAGGGAATGAGGGACGGGCGATGCGGGAGACGGTGGGTGGTGAGCCGACCGTGGCCGTCGCGGCGGGCTACTTCGCGTCCTACTCGGTCGTGGGACTGCTGACGCTGGTCGGCGTGATCTTCGTCGCCGTCGCCTTCGGCGCCGGCCGGCTGCTGCGCCCGGTGGTCCCCACCCCCGAGAAGCTCCTCACCTACGAGTGCGGCGTCGACCCCGTCGGCGAGGGCTGGGCCCACACCCAGGTCCGCTACTACGTCTACGCCTTCCTCTATGTCATCTTCGCCGTCGACTCGATCTTCCTGTTCCCCTGGGCGACGGTCTTCGCCGCCCCCGGCTACGGCGCGACCACGCTCGTGGAGATGTTCGTCTTCCTCGGCTTCCTCGCCGTCGGCCTGCTGTACGCATACAAGAAGGGCGTCCTGACATGGACGTGACGCCGGACGTGACGCCGCCGGAGCCCGTGCTGCTCCCGGAACCGAAGCGGCTGGGCGCGCTCGCCCGCCTCGCTCCCGAACCGATGAAGGTCGTCCTCAACTGGGGCCGCCGCTACTCGCTCTGGGTCTTCAACTTCGGCCTCGCCTGCTGCGCGATCGAGTTCATCGCCGCGTCGATGGCCCGCCACGACTTCATCCGCCTCGGCGTGATCCCCTTCGCGCCCGGCCCCCGCCAGGCCGACCTGATGGTGGTCTCGGGCACGGTCACGGACAAGATGGCCCCGGCGGTCAAGCGCCTCTACGAGCAGATGCCCGAACCGAAGTACGTCATCTCCTTCGGCGCCTGTTCGAACTGCGGCGGCCCCTACTGGGACTCCTACTCCGTCACCAAGGGCGTCGACCAGATCATCCCCGTCGACGTCTACGTCCCCGGCTGCCCGCCACGCCCCGAGGCGCTCCTCCAGGGCATCCTCAAACTCCAGGAGAAGATCGCGGCGGAGTCCCTGGGCGAGCGTTACGGCACCCTCCGTCCGTCCGCCGCGGCCCTTCAGAGCGGGCTGGTCCGGCCCCCGGCCGTCACGGCGGACGAGAGCGAAGGGGGCGCGCGATGACGGCCCCGGTCGGCTGGCTGCCGGCCCCCGTCGAGGAACTCTTCGGCACGGACGCCACAGCCGACGAGTCCTATGGCGTCCTGACCGTCGACCTTCCTCCCTCCTCCTGGCTCGCCGGCCTGGAGATCGCCCGTACGACCCTCTCCTGCACCTACTTCGACTGGCTGAGCGCGGTCGACGAACCCGGCACCGGCTTCCGCGTCTCGGCCCACGTCGTCGCCCTCGCCCCGGTCCGCCGTCTGCTCCTTCGTACGACCGTCCCGCACGCCGCCCCCGAACTCCCGTCCGCCGTCGGCGTCTACGCGGGCGCCCGCTGGCACGAACGCGAGACCCACGAGATGTTCGGCGTCAGCTTCACCGGCCACCCCGGCCTCGACCATCTCCTTCTCCCGGAAACCTTCGAAGGCCACCCCCTGCGCAAGGACTTCGTCCTCGCCGCCCGCGTCGCCAAGGCCTGGCCCGGCGCCAAGGAACCGGGCGAGTCCGACCACGGTGGCCCCAGGCGGCGCCAGATGCTCCCTGCGGGCGTCCCTGACCCCAACGAGTGGGGCCCCCTCAAAGGCCAACTCCCGCCCGCCCCCGCCCGCCCCGCCCGCCCGGCGGCCGGCCGCACGGCCGGCGACCGCCCGGTACGCCGTACCCGCACGACCGCGGAGGGCTCGGCGAGCCAGGCGACCGGGGCGGCTGAGACAACCGCGGCGGCACCGGCGACCGAGGCGGGCGCGGCTGGTGCGGCGGGTATGACGGGTGCGGCGGGTGCGGCGGGTGCGGCGGGTGCGGCGGGTGCGGCGGGTGCCGCAGGACGCCCGGCCGTACCGCGCCGGTCACGGAGTGCGCGTGCGGGATCCGCTTCGCAGCGGACAGCCCCCGGTACGGAAGAAGCGCCCGCCGGGGAGCCCGCCGCGGAAGGCTCCGCTGCGCAGGCGAGCACTCCCGAGGCGGGGCCGTCGGCCGCTCCGCGAGGGCCGCGCCGGTCACGCACGGCCTCGGGCGGCTCCGCTTCACAGCGTGCGCAGGAGACGGACACGCCGACGGCGCCCGCCGCTCCGGCCCGTCCCGCCGCCCCCCGCAGCTCGGACGCGCCGTGGCACCACGCCCGTCCGGCCTTCGACGAACCGGAGGCCGGGAAGCCACGCGGGACGTCGCTCGACTCGACGGAGGCAACCGGGGCCGAGGCCGGGGAGCCGGGGCCGGGGACGAGGGCGGCGCCGACGGGAGAGCCGGCGGCACCGGGGCCGGCCGCGGCCGGCCCTGCCGCTGCCGAGGAGCCCGAGTCGGACCCCGCCGGGCCTGAAGCGCCCGACGACTCCGGCCCCGAACCCTCGACCTCGCGGAACCGGTCTTCCGAGGCCCCCGCCCCTGAGGCTCCCGCACCCGAGGTCCACCCCTCCGAGGCCCCGCCCGACCGCGAAGTCCCGGCCCCCGGCCCCGTCACCCCCGACGACACTCCCCACGACGATTCCCCAGGAGGCCCGCAGTGAACGACGCTCTGGACGTCGCCCTGCGGCTCCTCGTCGTGTTCGTCGTCTTCCTCACCTTCCCTCTGATCGTCGGCCAGACCGAGCACAAGGTGATGGCCCACATGCAGGGCCGCCTCGGACCTATGTACGCCGGGGGTTTCCACGGCTGGGCCCAGCTGATCGCCGACGGCGTGAAGTTCGCGCAGAAGGAGGACGTGGTTCCGGCGGGCGCGGACCGCCGTGTCTTCCAGCTGGCTCCCGCGGTGGCCCTCCTTCCGTATCTGCTCGTGCTGCTCGCCATCCCGATCGGCCCCGGTGAGGGCGCGGTCGGCCAGGTCCTGGACGCGGGTGTGTTCTTCGTGCTGGCCGTGATGGGCGTCGGAGTCCTCGGCTCGCTCATGGCCGGCTGGGCCAGCGCCAACAAGTTCTCCCTCCTCGGCGGTCTGCGCACCGCCGCCCAGCTCCTCGCCTACGAACTCCCGATGCTGCTCACCGCCGCCTCCGTGGCGATGGCGGCCGGAACCGTCTCCCTGCCGGGCATCGTCGCCTCCTTCCACTGGTGGTGGCTGCCCTGGCAGATCACCGGCGGTCTGGTCTTCTTCACCGCCGGCCTCGCGGAACTCCAACGGCCCCCGTTCGACATGCCCGTCGCCGACTCGGAGATCATCTTCGGCGCGTACACCGAGTACACCGGCCTGCGTTTCGCCCTGTTCCTGCTCGCCGAGTACGCCGGGATCGTCGTCCTGTGCGGTCTGACCACCGTCCTCTTCCTGGGCGGCTGGCACGGCCCGTGGGGTGCCGACGGCCTCGGCTGGCTGTGGACCCTCCTGAAGACGGCCCTCCTCGCCTTCGTCGTGATCTGGCTCCGCGTGACCTATCCCCGGCTGCGTGAGGACCAGTTGCAGAAGTTCTCCTGGACTCTCCTCGTCCCCCTTTCTCTCGCCCAGATCGCCCTCACCGGCATCGTCAAGGTGGTGATCTCCTAGTGGCCCCCATCCCTGGCTCCGGCCTCGCCAAGGGCCTGGCAGTCACCCTGCGCACGATGACCCGGAAGTCGGTCACCGAGCAGTACCCGGACGCCCTTCCCGACCTCCCGCCCCGGACCCGCGGTGTGATCGGCCTGTTCGAGGAGAACTGCACGGTCTGCATGCTCTGCGCCCGTGAGTGCCCCGACTGGTGCATCTACATCGACTCCCACAAGGAGACCGTCCCGCCGGCGGCCCCGGGCGGCCGCGAACGCAGCCGCAACGTCCTGGACCGCTTCGCCATCGACTTCTCCCTGTGCATGTACTGCGGTATCTGCATCGAGGTCTGTCCTTTCGACGCCCTGTTCTGGTCACCGGAGTTCGAGTACGCCGAGACCGACATCCGCGAACTCACCCACGAACGCGACAAGCTCCGCGAGTGGATGTGGACGGTCCCGGCCCCGCCCGCCCTGGACCCCGGTGCGGAGGAACCGAAGGAGATCGTCGCCGCCCGCAAGACAGCCGAGAAGCTCGCGGCCGCCCAGGCCGAGCCGGCCACCGACCGGCCCGAGCCGGGGGAGGGGGAGGCATGAGCCCGCTCACCCAGGCGCCGCACGGCTTCCTGTCCCCGACCGGTGTGGAGATCGCCTTCCTTCTCGTCGGACTGGTCACCTTCGGCGCCGCCCTCGTCACGGTCACCACCCGCCAACTGGTGCACGCCGCCCTGTGGCTGGTGGTCGCCCTCGGCGGCCTCGCCGTCGAATACCTGCTGCTCACCGCGGAGTTCATCGCGTGGGTGCAGGTCCTCATCTATGTGGGTTCCGTCGTCGTCCTCCTGCTGTTCGGTCTGATGCTCACCAAGGCCCCGATCGGCCGCTCCCCGGACGCCGACTCCGGAAACCGCTGGGTCGCGCTGGCCGTCGCCGTCGTCGCCGCGGCCGCCCTGGTCTGGGTGGTCGTGGACGCCTTCCGTACCACCTGGATCGACCTGGACGGCGCCGCCGCAGGCTCGACGAAGGTCACCGGCGCGAGCCTCTTCCAGAACTGGGTCCTGCCCTTCGAGGCCCTCTCCGTCCTCCTCCTCGCGGCCCTGGTCGGAGCGATCGTCCTGTCCCGGAAGGCGAAGGCGGAGTCGGCCCCGCCCCCTGTGAACGGCCGGGCCGTCACCGGGAGTTCCCCTTCCGTCACGGGATCCGGGATTCACCCGATCGAGCAAGGGGGCGAGCACGGATCCAAGCTTGTATCCACGCGGGGATCCGAGCAGGGATCCGAGCAGGAAGGCGCCCGCTGATGCACCTCGCCTATCCCGCCGTTCTCTCCGCTCTCCTCTTCTGCACCGGCCTGTACGGTGTCCTCGCCCGCCGCAACGCGATCCTGGTCCTGATGTCCGTCGAGCTGATGCTCAACGCCGTCAACCTCAACCTCGTCGCCTTCGACGTCTGGCTGAGCAAGGCCGCCCGGGACACCCTGCACTCCGGTCAGGCCCTGACCCTGTTCACCATCGCCGTCGCCGCCGCCGAGATCGGCATCGGCCTGGCGATCGTCCTCGCCGTCCACCGCAACCGCGGCACCTCCGACATCGACCGGCTCCGTGACACCGCCGAGGGCCACGAGGACGGCACGCCCACGGACGGGGCGGCCGACGAGAAGGCTGAGGCCACCGCGTGACCACGACCACCCTCGCCGTCCTCGTCCCCCTGCTGCCGTTCCTCGGCGCCGTCGCCGGTCTGCTCCTGGGACGCGCCGCCCCCGGATTCGTCCGCCCGCTCGCTGTCCTGCCGACGCTCGCCGCGCTGGCTCTCGCCTGCACGGTCGCCGCCGACCAGGGCGGCGGCCGAGCCGTGGACGCCCACACCGAGCTCACCCCGACCGGCTCGGTCCCCATCGAGCTCGCCCTGTACATCGACGGCTTCGCCGTCCTCGTCGCCGTCCTCGTCGCCTTCGTCGCCGCCTGCGTGCAGATCTACTCGACCGGCTACCTGCGCGACGACCCGCGCTACCCGTCGTACGCCGCCCTCGTCTCCCTGTTCACCTCCGCGATGCTCCTCGTCGTCTACTCCGGCGACCTGATCGTGCTGCTGGTCGGCTGGGAAGTCATGGGCATCTGCTCCTACTTCCTGGTCGGCCACTACTGGGAGACCCCCGAGGCCCGCGCCGCCTCGATCAAGGCCTTCCTGGTCACCAAGCTCGGCGACGTGCCGTTCCTGATCGGCCTCTTCGCGCTGGCCACCGACGCCGGGTCGTTCCGCATCACCACGGTCCTCGGCACCGTCGCGCACGGTGGGCTGCACCACCCCACCCTGGTCGGCCTGCTGCTTCTGTGCGGTGTGGCCGGCAAGTCCGCGCAGTTCCCGCTGCACACCTGGCTCCCCGACGCCATGGCCGGCCCGACCCCCGTCTCCGCGCTGATCCACGCCGCGACGATGGTCGCCGCCGGTGTCTACTTCGTCGCCCGGCTCCTGCCGGTCTTCGAGGCCGCCGCGGCCGTGATGGTCGTCCTCGCCGTCATGGGGGCCGTCACGATGGTCGGCTCGGCCCTCGCCGCGCTCGCCCAGGACGACATCAAGCGCGTCCTCGCCTACTCGACGATCGGCCAGCTCGGCTACATGACCGGCGCCCTCGCCGTCGGCGACCGCGGTGCGGCCGTCTTCCACCTCCTGTCCCACGGCGCCTTCAAGGCGCTGCTGTTCCTCGCGGCCGGTGTGATCATCCACGCCGCCGGCACCAACTCGCTGGCCGTCATGTCCCGCACCTCCGGCCTGCGCGACCGCGTCCCGGACGCCTACTGGACGATGACCGTGGCCCTGCTCGCGCTCGCCGCGATCCCTCCTTTCAGCGGCTTCTTCTCCAAGGAGTCCGTCCTCGGCGCCGCCGAACACGCCGCCACCGGCCACGCCGAGCACGCTCCCGGCAGCGCCGGCTGGATCGTCCTCGTCGCGGGCCTGGCCACCGCCCTGCTCACCGCCGCGTACGCGACCCGGCTGTGGCTGCTGGCCTTCCGGGGCCGCGGAGCAGCGGCGGCCGACCACGGCAGGCAGCCGCTGTCCATGACCGTGATCCTGTGGGTCCTGGCCGTGCCGTCCCTCGCGTTCGGCGGATTCGCCTACCGGTCACTGCCCGGCTGGTTCGACGGCCGCGCGCTCACCCCGACCCTCACCACGTCGGTCCTCGGCACCGGCCTCGCGCTCGTCGGCGGACTCGCCACTTACGGCACCTGGCAGCGCACCAGGACGCTGGCCGCCCGTGCCCCGCTGGGTGCCGTCGCCGCCCATCCGGAGGGCGACGCGGGACTGGTCGAGGCCGAGGCCATCGCCGCCCATGAGCCCGCGTTCGGGGACGTGGCCCACGCACCCGACCCGGCGGACCCCGGACGGCTGCTGCTCGGCCCGCTGCACCGGCACGCCGCCGACGGCTTCCACCTCGACGCCGTCTACGACGCGCTGTTCGTCCGCCCGGTACTGGCCGCCGCGAGCCTCGTCCAGTTCCTCGACCGCGAGGTCGTCGAGACCTATGTGCGCGGGGCGGGCGCTCTGCCCCGCCTGCTCGGCGCCGCCGTACGGCGGGCCCAGACCGGCAACGTGCAGACCTATGTGAGCGCGCTGCTCGCCGGCACCGTCGTCCTGGCGGTCGCCGTCCTCCTCGTCGCCACGGGAGCGTGAGCAGGCGTGATCGATATCAGCGAGTCCGTGATGCAGTTCCTTCTGGCGTTGATCGTCGTCGGCCCGCTTCTCGGTGCCGTCGCCGCCCTGCTGCCCGCCCCGCCCGGGCTGAAGGGGAAGTCGCCGGAGCAGGCCGTGCTCCGCCACGGCGTGACCGTGACCGGCGTGATCCTCATCGCCGCGATCGTCCTCGCGCTCGGCTTCGACCGCGGCCATCCGTCGAGAATGCAGGCCACGACCGACATCAGCTGGATCCCCGCACTCGACGTGCGCATCCACCTCGGCATCGACGGCATCTCCCTCCCCCTCGTAGTCCTGACCGCGCTGCTGACCTTCCTCTGCGCGCTCTACTCGTACTTCAACCCGCCCGCGGGCGGGCCCCCGAAGGCCTTCGTCGCGCTGCTGCTCGTCCTGGAGTCCGGCACCCTCGCGAGCTTCGCCGTCCTCGACCTGCTGCTGTTCTTCCTCGCGTTCGAGACGGTGCTCATCCCGATGTACTTCCTCATCGCCCGCTGGGGCGGCGAGGGGCGCACCCGGGCCGCCTGGAAGTTCATCCTCTTCACACTGCTCGGATCCGTCGTCATGCTGCTCGGCCTGCTCCTGATCGGAATCAAGGCGGGCACGTTCGACATGGTGGCACTCGCCACTGACAACGGCCGGTCGCTCACCGCATCCGTGCAGGTCATCGCCGTTCTGGCGATCGGGATCGGGCTCGCCGTCAAGACCCCGATGTGGCCCCTGCACAGCTGGCTGCCGGAGGCCCACACCGCGGCGCCGACCGTCGGCTCGGTCCTGCTGGCCGGTGTCCTGCTCAAGATGGGTACGTACGGGTTCGTCCGGATCCTGCTGCCGGTCGCGCCGGACGGATTCCGCACCTTCGCGCCGTACCTCGCCGCCTTCGCGGTCGTCGGGATCATCTACGGGTCCCTGGCCTGCCTGAACCTGGCCAGACGGGGCGCGCAGGGCGACCTCAAACGCCTGATCGCCTACTCCTCCGTCGGCCACATGGGCTTCGTCCTGCTCGGCATCGCCACCATGACCCCGACCGGCGTCAACGGCGCCCTGTTCGCCAACATCGCCCACGGCCTCATCACCGGCCTGCTGTTCTTCCTGGTCGGCGGCCTGAAGGACCGCACCGGCACGACCGACCTGGACACCCTGGCCGAGGAGACAGGGGCCGCCCTGTACGGCAAGGCACCGCGCCTCGGCGGACTGCTCGCGTTCGCCGCCGTCGCCTCGCTCGGGCTGCCCGGACTCGCCGGGTTCTGGGGCGAGATGCTGGCCCTGTTCGGCGCGTTCAAGCCCGCCGCCGACCTGAGCCGCCCGGCCTTCCTCACCTTCATGGCGATCGCCGCCCTCGGCACCCTGCTGACAGCCGCGTACATGCTGGCCGTGGTCCGCCGCGTCTGCATGGGCGCCGCAGCACAGGAGGTGCCCAAGCTCGCCGACGTCCGCAGCTACGAGTTCGCGGCCTGGACCCCGCTCGTCGTTCTCACCGTCGTCGCCGGGCTGTGGCCCAAGGCCCTGCTCGGCCTGACCGACCCGGCCGTGCAGCAGCTCCTCGCAGGAGGCATCCGATGAGCGCCCTGGCCCACCCCCTGGCCGCGAACCTCGTCCAGTCCGTCGACTGGCTCGCCATCGCCCCGCCCACCCTCACCGCGGTCGTCGGCCTGGTCGTCCTCGTCGCCGACCTGTTCGTGCCCGAGGCCAAAAAGCCGCTCCTCGGCTGGGTCTCGGTCGCCGGACTCGCCGCGGCCGCCCTCCTGCTGCTCCCGCTCCTCGGCCACGACCGCAGCACCTTCTGCCTGACGGGCACCACGCGCGCGTGCAGCTACACGGCCGACCGGTTCACTCTGATCGTGCAGTTCCTCGTCCTCGGCGGGGCCCTGCTCACGGCCCTGCTGTCCGTCACCACCCTCAAGGACGGCAAGCGCCGCTATCCCCAGGGCGAGTTCTGGTTCCTGCTGCTCTCCTCGGCCGCCGGCGCAGCCCTGCTGCCCGCCTCCCGCGACCTCGCCACCCTGATCGTCGCCCTGGAAGTCGCCTCCCTGCCCGCCTTCGCCCTCGTCGGAATCCGGCACGGCGACAAGAGGTCCTCCGAAGCGGCCCTGAAATTCTTCCTGTCCTCGGTGACCGCGACCGCCGTGAGCCTCCTGGGCATCAGCTTCGTGTACGCCACCACCGGCAGCCTCTACCTCACCCAGGTCGCCGACCGGATCCAGCACGTGGACGGGCAACTGCACACACTCGCCCAGACAGGGGTCGTCCTCACCCTCGTGGGTTTCGCGTTCAAGACGGCCGCCGTGCCCTTCCACTTCTGGGTGCCCGACACCTACGTCGGCGCACCCCTCCCGATCGCCGCCTACCTGTCGGTCGTCGGCAAGGCCGTCGGCTTCTCCGGCCTGATCCTGGTCACCGTCGTCGCCTTCCCGTCGTACGCCGACGTCTGGGGACCCGCGCTCGCCGCCCTGGCCGCCCTCACCATGACCGTCGGCAACGTGGCGGCCCTGCGCCAGCAGGCCACGCGCGCGTACAGCGCGGTACGACTCCTCGCCTGGTCGTCGGTGGGCCAGGCCGGCTATCTGCTGGTGCCGATCGCCGCCGCCGGATACACCGACGACGCCCAGAAGGCCGTGGGCTCCACCGTCGCCTACGCCCTCATGTACGCGGCCGTGAACCTCGGCGCGTTCGCGGTGGCCGCCGCCGTCGCCCGTACGGAGCGGCTCAACCGGATCTCCGACTACCGCGGCCTGTACGCCAGGAACCCGCTCGCCGCGCTGCTCCTGGCGTTCTTCCTGCTGTGCCTCGCGGGACTCCCGCCAGGCATCATCGGCCTGTTCGCGAAGGTCACCGTCTTCTCCGCGGCCGTCGAAGCCGGTCTCGGCTGGCTCGCCGTCGTCATGGCCGTCAACGTCGTGATCGCCCTCTACTACTACCTCCAGTGGACGGCCCTGCTGTTCCGCGCCCCCGAGGGCGAGCCCGCACGACACCGCCTCCCGGCCCCCCTCACAGCCGCGCTCGCCCTCACCGGCACCCTCGGGGTCGTGCTCTCCGGGGCGCCCCAGCTGGTGCTCCGCTTCGCCGCCACCGGCCTGTTCTGACGTCCCGCACGCGCGCGTGCGGACCATCACGCGCGCCGGGTGCGGCTCTCACCCGGACGGCTCATGAGGCGCACAGCGGACACGAGGGAACTAGAGACCGTCGCCTGGCGTTGACCAGTGCGGGAGGGTCCACTGGACGTGACACCACGACACCGGTGGCATCGCAGATCGGAAGGCAGCACCGCAGGCAAAGGGTTCCCCTGCCGCACGACTTGGAGGGCGTACCGTGCACCGCCGGCACAACGGGCTCAGAACCGCAGTTCTCCTCGGAGGACTGTCGGCACTCATCATCGTCATCGGCAGCTTCTTCGGCCGAACGGGTCTGATCGTCGCGGTCCTCGTCGCCCTCGGCACGAACGCGTACGCGTACTGGAACAGCGACAAGCTGGCGCTACGCGCGATGCGCGCGCGCCCGGTGAGCGAGTTCGAAGCCCCGGCCCTGTACCGGATGGTCCGCGACCTCTCCACCCAGGCCCGCCAGCCCATGCCACGCCTGTACATCTCCCCGACGGAGGCACCGAACGCCTTCGCCACGGGCCGCAATCCGCGCAACGCCGCCGTGTGCTGCACCGAGGGCATCCTGCGCATCCTGGATGAGCGCGAACTGCGCGGCGTCATCGGCCACGAGCTCAGCCACGTCTACAACCGCGACATCCTCATCTCGTCGGTCGCCGGCGCCCTCGCCTCGGTGATCATGTTCCTGGTCAACTTCGCGTGGCTGATCCCGGTCGGCCGCTCGGACGACGACGACGGCCCCGGCTTCCTCGGCCTGCTACTGATCATGATCCTGGGTCCGCTCGCCGCCAGCCTCATCCAGCTCGCCATCAGCCGCTCCCGGGAGTACGAGGCGGACGCCTCCGGCGCCCAGCTCACCGGTGACCCGCTCGCCCTCGCCGGCGCCCTGCGCAAGCTGGACGCCGGCACCAAGCAGCTCCCGCTGCCCCCCGAGCCCCGGATCGAGACCGCGAGCCACATGATGATCGCGAACCCCTTCCGTCCTGGCCAGGGACTGTCCAAGATGTTCTCGACGCACCCGCCCATGGCGGAACGGATCGCCCGGCTAGAGAAGATGGCAGGTCGCCCGCAGTGAAGACCATCCTGAACATCATTTGGCTCGTCCTGAGCGGCTTCTGGCTGTTCCTCGGCTACCTGGCCGCGGGCGTGATCCTCTGCGTCACGATCATCGGCATTCCGTTCGGCATAGCTGCCTTCCGTATCGGCGTGTACGCCCTGTGGCCCTTCGGGTACACGACCGTGGAGCGGCGCGACGCGGGCGCCCCCTCCTGCGTCGGCAACGTCCTGTGGCTGGTCCTCGCCGGCTGGTGGCTGGCCCTCGCCCACATTGTCACCGGCATCGCGATGTGCCTGACGATCATCGGTATCCCGTTCGGCATCGCCAACTTCAAGCTGATCCCGGTCTCCCTGTTTCCGCTCGGACGCGAGATCGTCCCCACGGACCAGCCGTTCGCGACTCGCTGACCCCACGTCACCCCAGGCCGGCACTCCGGTCCGGCGCCTACGGCCGCAAGTTGTCCACAGGCCGGAGCGTCTGCGGGAGGTTGTCCACAGGCCGCCCCGGTTGTCAGCGGCGGCCTGCATCATGAAGCCATGACCGAGATCGAGCAGTTGCTGACACAGGTGACCGCACAGGCCCGCAACTCGCGCCCGTGGGGGTGGCCTTCGCTTCCCGCCCCCGCCGACACCGCCACGCTCGACCGCGCCGGTCAGGCCCTCCGCTTCCCCCTGGCCCCTCTCCTCGCCGCGCTCTACGAGAGAGTGGGCGACGGCGGCTTCGGCCCGGCGTACGGCCTGCTGCCCCTGTTGGACGCGGCGCCCTGGGACGGCATACGAACCCGCACGGCCGCGGAGCAGGCCCGCTGAGAGACGGGACCTCCCGAGCGCAGCCGCCACCGTCCCATGCCGCGGGGCACGGCGGCGGTGCCGGTCACCGGGTCCGCCGGGCCGCTGCCCACCGCCGTACGGCGTACACCGCCGCACCCACCGCCACTACGGCCGCCCCCGCGGCCACCGACGTCACCGGCAGCGCGAACGCGAGGATCACGCACCCCAGGAGCCCGAGCACCGGAACCAGTCGCGTGCGCGGTGCCGGATCCAGCGTCCACGCCGAGGCGTTGGCCACCGCGTAGTACGCCAGCACACCGAAGGAGGAGAAACCGATGGCACCCCGGAGGTCCGCCGTCGCCGCCGCCACGGCGACGACCGCGCCGACGGCCAGTTCCGCGCGGTGCGGGACCTGGAAGCGCGGGTGCACAGCGGCCAGCGCCGGAGGCAGGTGACCGTCGCGGGCCATGGCCAGCGTCGTCCGCGACACCCCCAGGATCAGGGCGAGCAGCGAGCCGAGCGCGGCCACCGCGGCCCCCACCTGCACCACGGGCACCAGCCCCGGCGCCCCGGCCGCCCGCACTGCGTCGGCCAGCGGCGCGGCAGCCCGCCCGAGCCCGTCGGTGCCCAGCACCGAGACCACGGCCACCGCCACGCACGCGTACACCATCAGCGTGATCCCCAGAGCCAGCGGGATCGCACGCGGGATGGTGCGCGCCGGGTCCCGCACCTCCTCGCCGAGAGTGGCGATCCGTGCGTACCCGGCGAACGCGAAGAACAGCAGGCCGGCCGCCTGAAGCACCCCGCCCACGCCCGACGGCAGCCCGATCTCCAGCCGCCTCGCGTCCGCCGCCCCGGACGTCAGGCACATGACCACCACGGAAGCGAGGACCGCCAGCACCACGCCCACGATCACCCGCGTCAGCCAGGCCGACTTCTGGATGCCGCCGTAGTTCACGGCGGTCAGCGCCACCACGGCCGCGACCGCCACCGCGTGCGCCTGCCCCGGCCACACGTATGCGCCCACGGTGAGCGCCATCGCGGCGCAGGACGCCGTCTTGCCGACGACGAACGCCCAGCCCGCGAGGTACCCCCAGAAGGCGCCGAGCCGCTCCCGCCCGTACACATAGGTGCCGCCCGACTGCGGGTACCGGGCCGCCAGGCGCGCCGAGGACATGGCGTTGCAGTAGGCGACCAGGGCAGCGACGGCCAGCCCGGGAAGCAGCCCGGAACCGGCCGCGCGGGCCGCGGGGCCCAGAGCGGAGAACACGCCGGCCCCGATCATCGAGCCGAGGCCGACGATCACGGCGTCGCGCACGCCCAGCGTGCGTCGCAGACCGGAAGGGGAGGCTGAGGAAGTCACGGCCCGCACCCTACTGATAACCGCAACCGTGCGGTGTCGCCCAGGCGTCCTCGTCATCGACAAGGCACGAACACACGCGCTACGGACACAGGGGACGGCTCGGACAGTCCGTCCGGCACCAGCTTCCCGCACGGTCGGCCGGGACCTGAATCACAGGGCCCGGACAGTGCGAACACAGCGCGGAAGGGCAGGTTCAGGTCATGGGCATCATCAGCTGGATCATCCTGGGACTGTTGGCCGGCGCCATCGCCAAATTCCTGCTGCCGGGACGTGACCCGGGCGGCTTCATCGGCACGACCCTCATCGGTGTCGTGGGTGCGTTCCTCGGCGGCTGGATATCGGCGCGCTGGCTCGGCCACCCGATCACCAAGGACTTCTACGACGGCGCGACCTGGGTGGCCGCGATCGGCGGCTCGCTGGTCCTGCTGATCGCCTACCGCATCCTGTTCGGCAACTCGCGCGACTGAACACCTCCCCGGCGGGGGCCGGCGCACCAGAAGGGCGGGCACCGCGGGGTGCCCGCCCTTCTCGTACTTCGACGACGGCGCCTACCGGTAGTTCACGAACTGGAGCGCGAAGTCGAAGTCCTGGCCCTTCAGCAGCGCGATCACGGCCTGGAGGTCGTCGCGGCTCTTGGAGCTGACGCGCAGTTCGTCACCCTGGACCTGGGCCTTCACACCCTTGGGGCCCTCGTCGCGGATGATCTTCGCGACCTTCTTCGCGTTCTCCTGGGAGATGCCCTCCTCGATCGACGCGAAGATCTTGTACTCCTTGCCGGAGAGCTGCGGCTCACCCGCGTCCAGCGCCTTCAGCGAGATGCCACGCTTGATCAGCTTCGACTGGAAGACGTCGAGGATCGCCTTGACCCGCTCCTCGGAGTTCGCCTGCATCAGGATCTTCTCGCCGGACCAGGCGATCGAGGCGCCCACACCCTTGAAGTCGTAGCGCTGTGAGACCTCCTTGGCGGCCTGGTTGAGGGCGTTGTCGACCTCCTGCCGCTCGACCTTCGAGACGATGTCGAAACTGGAGTCGGCCATGTCCTGTGGCTCCTTGTATCAGGGGGCGTAACGGGATGCGTTGCGGCGCGCGACGACGGCCGCCGAGCCCGGTGCGGGGACCGGGCCGCATCCGCACCAGCCTAGCCATCCCGCGTCCCGTGGGCGGCGATCAATCGGGTGGCGGAGCACCCCTGTGGATCGGGTATTGTTTACGTCGTTGCCAGGGAGCACCGCCGAAAAGCGGTTCGATCTGGTGGCGAACCCCCCGGCGGTGTGCCCGAGCGGCCAAAGGGAGCAGACTGTAAATCTGCCGGCTCAGCCTTCCCAGGTTCGAATCCTGGCGCCGCCACACGGGAACGAAGGGCCCGTGACCTGCGATCAAGCAGGTCACGGGCCCTTCGTCGTGCACCTGTGCGGATGCCTTCAGGCGTGCTGAATCGCGCAGCGCGGCGGCGTGATGAAGATCATGGGGCGCTTCGTCGGTGGTGCGGCCGGGGCAGTGGTCCCTCGTCCGGTGCCGTGTCCCGGGGCACACTGAACGCATGTCCTCCCGACGTAGAACCTGCCCGGTGTGCCGCCGTGAAATCGCCGTCGTGGCGGGCCGCTTCGCGCGGCACGACCCGCCCGGAACGCGCGAGACCGGGGAACTGGTCTCCTGTTCCGGCTCGCGGCAGCAGGCCCGGATCGGGGCCGTGCAGCCCGCGTTGGACGGTTACGTCGTACCCGAGTTCCCCGGTCAGCTGGCGCTGTTCTGAGAACTCAGTTCCCTGCCACCGACTTCACGGCCACGCTGACGGGCGTCGACCCGCCGATCAGCTCCAGAGTCAGGCCGGCCGTCGCCGACGTGTCCACCAACTCCGCCAGCACGGCGGCCACGTCGTCGCGTGTGACCGCGCCCCGGCCGGTGTGCGCCTCCAGACGCACCAGACCGGTGCCCGGCGCGTCCGTCAGCGCGCCGGGGCGCAGGATCGTCCAGTCCAGGGCACTCTGCCCGGTCATGTACGCGTCGGCCGCGCCCTTGGCCCGCAGGTACACGTCGAAGACCTCGTTGCCCTGGTGCGCCGGGTCCGCGCCCATCGAGGAGACGACCACGAAACGGCGTACGCCCGCGCGCACGGCGGCGTCCGCGAACAACACCGCCGCGGCCTTGTCCACCGTCTCCTTGCGGGCCGTGCCACTGCCCGGTCCCGCGCCCGCCGCGAACACCGCCGCGTCCGCCCCTCGCAGATGCGCCGCGACCTCCTCGACCGACGCCGACTCCAGGTCCAGCAGCACCGGTTCGGCACCGGCCGCCCGCAGGTCGTCGCCCTGCTCGGCCTTCCGGATGATCCCCGCGACCTCGTCCCCGCGCGCGGAGAGCAGCCGCTCCAGCCGCAACGCGATCTGACCATGACCACCAGCGATGACAATGCGCATGTCTCAGACCGTACGCCCGAAGCCCCGCATCCGCCGCACGACTTCATGCGCCCCCACGCGCGCGTGGCGTTCCACCGAGCCCCACGCGCGCGTGGCGTTCCACCCATGTCTGTCCCACGCGCGCGTGGGGTTCCACCGGGCGCGCCGGTCCGGTTGGGGCTTTCCGGGCGGACGCCGCACTCTGGGCCGCGCGTTCCCGCTCCTGTACGACGCCCGCGTTCCCACCGCCGCGTCCGGCGCCCCCCGTCCCCGGGGCCGGCGCCCCCGTCCGACGCCCGTGTTCCCGCCTCCCGTCCGGCGCCCTCACGTCCAACGCCCGCCTCCCCGTCGTGTGCCCGCGCCGCTCAGGACACCTCACCCCGTCCCTGCCGAGGCAGTCCCAGTTCGGCCGCCACCGCCGAGTTGCAGTACTCGCGGACCGCGCTCGTGCGTGCCACCACGCGCCCCCGGTGCACCACGATCCGGCTGTAGGCGAGGGAGAGCGCGCCGGCCAGGTGGTCGCCGCGTACGGCGAGGAGCTCGGCGGGGAAACCGGCCTCGACGCGGACCTCGGGGAGGCCGAGGGCGGCGCGGGAGGCGGCGCTCACGGTGTCGTAGGCGTCCTCGGGGCGCAGGCCGTGGCGGGAGGCCAGGAGGTAGGCCGCCTCCAGGGGGTCGCCGCGGCCGACGGGGTTCGACAGGTCGCGCAGGGCGCCGCTGCCGGCGGCGACCCGCACCCCGGCCGCGCGCAGCAGCCGTACCGGAGCCGTGCCGCGGCGTTCGGCGGAGCCGCAGCCGCCCTGGGGCAGGCACACCACCGTGATGCCGGCCGCGGCGAGCTGGTCCGCGATCCGCGCGGCCACCTCGGCGGGCAGGCGCGCGAGCCCGGCGCACGGGCCGAGGACCACGCCGGGACGCATGCCGCCCGCCATCGCCGCGAGCCGGGCCAGCCGGGCCGGGTCGGTGGCATCCGTGTGCAGGTCGACCGGGCAGCCGTGTTCGGAGGCCACCTCCAGGACCGCCTCCGCGTACCCCGCGGGATCGGGGTCCAGGTCCGGGCAGCCGCCCACCACGGACGCGCCCATCTTCGCGGCGTCCCGCAGTATCGCGAGGCCGTCGGCGCCGGCGACCCCGGTCAGGACCCGTGGCATCGCGACCGCCGTGAGCTCCGCGAGCCCGCGCAGTGAGCGACGCGCCTGGAGGACGGCGGCGAGGGCGCCGAGGCCCTGGACGTCGCCCACGCGCACGTGCGCGCGTACCGCCGTCGCACCGTGTCCGAGTTGCAGCAGGGCCGCCTCGGTGGCGCGGCGCTGGACGTCCTCGGGTTCGTACGAGACGGGCCCGCGGTGTGCGGCGGCGAGGGCGGTGTCGCCGTGGGCGTGCGGTTCAGCGGGGGCCGGGAGGAGGAGGTAGCCGGTCAGGTCCACCCGCGTGCCGCCCGCGCGGGCCGGGCCCGGCGCCAGGCTGCCGGCCGTGCCCACCGCCTCGATGCGCCCGCAGCCCAGCCGTACGTCCACGGTCCGGCCGTCGGTGAGCCGGGCACCGGACAGCAGGAGCGCGGCCGGGTCGGAGGAGCCCGGGGAACCCTGCGGGTTGGACGACGAGGGCGGCTGCGGCTGGCTGTCGGGCATCGCGCTCCATGAGGGTCGGTCCAGGCGTTGGACTCAAGATCACGCAGAGTGAGTCGAGCCTAGGACGGCGAGTCGCGTGGGGCGGGGAGGAGCGCAATAGTCGTACCGGAGCCGTCGGACCTGCGCGGAACGGTTCGGCACGCGCGCGTGGGCGGAGTGCCCGAAGCGGTCCGGGAGGCTGTCGTGGGCCCTGCGGAAGGGGCCGGAGAGGCTGCCGTGGGCCGTGCGGAAGGGCCCGGGATGGGCGGCAGGAAACGGATTTGGGTGAACGGCGGCCGAGCGTGTAATGTCTTCATCGCTCGCCCCAATAGCTCAGTCGGCAGAGCGTCTCCATGGTAAGGAGAAGGTCTACGGTTCGATTCCGTATTGGGGCTCTGGTGTGAGAGGTCCCGCCGCGAGGCGGGGTCGATCTCATCAAAGCGGTGTAGCTCAGTCGGTAGAGCAAGCGGCTCATAATCGCTGTGTCACCGGTTCAAGTCCGGTCACCGCTACTGACAGTAGCCGATTGCGGGGTCGGTCCTTCGATCGGCTACTCTTTTATGCGTTAAACCATCCCACCCGTTCGTCAAGGAGCACTCACGTGGCTGCCACCGACGTCCGCCCGAAGATCACGCTGGCCTGCGTGGAGTGCAAGGAGCGGAACTACATCACCAAGAAGAACCGGCGTAACAACCCGGACCGTCTTGAGATGAAGAAGCACTGCCCGCGTTGCAATGCGCACACCGCGCACCGCGAGACGCGATAAGAAACAGGCTCGTCCGTGAGGCCGTCCCCATCAGGGGGCGGCCTCACGGCGTTTCGGGGGACGGCTTTCCCGCTAGTTTGTGGGGCATCACAGCAGACATCAGGAGGTGCCGGGCCAATGGCGCTCGACCAGTCCTTTGTGGGACGGACCTACCCGCCCACCGAGCCCTACGAGGTGGGCCGGGAGAAGATCCGCGAGTTCGCCGAGGCGGTGGGCGACACCAACGCCGTGTACACGGACCCGGAGGCCGCCAAGGCGCTCGGCTATTCCGATGTGATCGCCCCGCCGACCTTTGTCTTCTCGATCACCTTCCGCGCGGCCGGACAGGTCGTCGAGGATCCGCAGCTCGGCCTGGACTACAGCCGGGTGGTGCACGGCGACCAGAAGTTCGCCTACCGGCGCCCGGTGCGCGCCGGCGACCGGCTGACCGTGACCTCGACCATCGAGGCCATCAAGTCCCTCGCGGGCAACGACGTCATCGACATCCGGGGCGACGTGCACGACGAGGCGGGCGAGCTGGTGGTGAGCGCTCTGACCAAGCTGGTGGCCCGGGCGGCGGACGCAGCAGAAGGCGAGGCGTGAGGATCCGATGACGTCGAAGATCGCGTACGAGGACGTCGAGGTCGGCACCGAACTGCCGGCGCAGACCTTCCCGGTGACCCGCGCCACACTGGTGCGGTACGCGGGTGCCTCCGGGGACTTCAACCCGATCCACTGGAACGAGAGGTTCGCCAGGGAGGTCGGCCTGCCTGACGTCATCGCGCACGGCATGTTCACCATGGCCGAGGCGATCCGTGTGGTCACCGACTGGACCGGCGACCCGGGCGCGGTCGTCGACTACGGCGTCCGCTTCACCAAGCCCGTCGTCGTCCCGAACGACGACAAGGGTGCCCTGATCGAGGTCAGCGGCAAGGTCGCGGCCAAGCTCGACGACAACACCGTGCGCGTCGACCTGACGGCGATGAGCGCCGGGCAGAAGGTGCTGGGCATGTCGCGTGCGGTCGTACGGCTGGGCTGAGCCCAGGCTCCGCGACCGGGTAAGGGGCGCTTCGCACTGCGGGCGCCCCTTACGTGTCGCCGCATGGCCCTGCGTCTCGCTCGGGCGCCTTGCCCTTGACCTAGTTAGTAATTGAGCACTAACTTCATCGCATGGCAAGGATGAGCGCCGAGGAAAGGCGCGAGAACGTCATCCGCGCGGCGATCGCCGAGTTCGCGCGGAGGGGCTACTACGGCACCTCCACCGAGGTCATCGCCAAACGGGTCGGTGTCTCGCAGCCGTACCTCTTCCGGCTCTTCCCCGGCAAGAAGGCGATCTTCGCCGCGGCTTCGCAGCGCTGCATCGACGACATGCGTCAGGTCTTGGAGGAGGCGGCCGAAGGGCTGGAGGGCGAGGAGGCCCTGCGTGCCATGGGTGAGGCGTATGTGCGGCTGATCCAGGAGCAGCCGGAGCGGCTCCAGATGCAGATGCAGACGTACATCACCGTCGCGGCCGCGGAGGGCGAGGGCGAACACGAGTTCGGGGAGCTGGTGCGGGACGGCTGGATGCGGCTCTGGGACGCCGTCCATCTGCTCTCGGGGGTCGATGTCGACGCCACCACGGCCTTCCTTGCCAAGGGGATGCTCATCAACACCTACTCGGCCATGGGGTTTCCGCCCGGGCACAGGGTCTGGCAGGGGGTGTTCCGTGATGCCGGGGCCACGGGGGGACTGGGGAAGTGCGACGAAGAGTGAGGGAGCGGTCGGCCGTTCCCGGCCCGGGTCTTCTTCTGCGCCCAAAAATTAGTGATCAATAACTAATTGTCAAGCCACGCTTCAGGGGGAGCGATGTCACAAGAGACCGCACGTAGCGGTGGCGCCGGATGGGCGCTCGTCATCACCAGCGTCGCCGGATTCATGGCGGCCCTCGACAACCTCGTCGTCACCACCGCCCTGCCGTCCATCCGCAAGGACCTCGGCGGAGCCCTGGACGACCTCGAATGGACCGTGAGCGCCTACACGCTCACCTTCGCCGTCCTGCTGATGTTCGGCGCCGCCCTCGGCGACCGCTTCGGCCGGCGCCGGCTCTTCCTCGCCGGGCTCACCGTCTTTGCCGGCGCCTCCGCCGCCGCGGCCATGGCGCCCGGCATCGACTCCCTGATCGCCGCCCGCGCGGTGCAGGGCGTCGGCGCGGCGGTCATGATGCCGCTCACCCTCACGCTGCTGACGGCGGCCGTGCCCGAGTCCAGGCGCGGAATGGCGTACGGCATCTGGGGGGCCGTCAACGGCCTGGCGGTCGCCTCCGGGCCGCTCATCGGCGGCAGTCTCACCGAACACGTGTCCTGGCATTGGATCTTCTGGCTGAACGTGCCGCTCGGCCTCGCCCTGCTGCCGCTCGCCCGCCTCCGCCTCGCCGAGTCGTACGGCTCCGGCGCCCCGCTCGACGTCCCCGGCACCCTGCTCGCCAGCGGCGGCCTCTTCGGGGTCGTCTACGGCCTGGTGCGCGGCCCTTCCGACGGCTGGACCGGTCCGTTCGTGCTCACCGGGCTGTTCGCGGGCGCCGCCCTGCTCGTCGGCTTCGTCATCCACGGCAGCCGCGCCGGGAACCCCATGCTGCCGATGCGGCTCTTCCGCTCCCGGGCGTTCTCCGGGATCAACGCGGCCAGCCTGCTGATGTTCCTCGGGATGTTCGGGGCGATCTTCCTGCTCAGCCAGTACATGCAGGGCGTGCTCGGCTACTCGCCCACCGAGGCGGGCCTGCGGATGCTGCCCTGGACCGGTATGCCGATGATCGTCGCGCCGATCGCGGGCATCCTGTCCGACCGGATCGGCGGCCGCCCGGTCGTCGCTGCCGGGCTCTTCCTGCAGGCCGCCGGACTCGGCTACCTGGCCTCCGTGGTCACCGCCGACGCCTCCTACGCCGCCCAGCTGCCGGGCCTGATCATCAGCGGCATCGGCATGGCCCTCTACTTCGCCCCGGCCGCCAACCTGGTGATGTCCGCCGTACGGCCGCAGGAACAGGGCATCGCCTCCGGCGCCAACAACGCGCTGCGCGAGGTCGGCGGCGCGCTCGGCGTCGCGGTCATGTCGTCCATCTTCTCCGCCCAGGGCGGCTACGAGAGCGCCCAGAGCTTCGTGGACGGACTGCGGCCCGCTCTGGTCACCGGCGCGGCCGTGGTGGCCCTCGCCGGGATCGCCGCCCTGGTCATACCCGGCCGAAGGCGCGCCGCGCGGTTGGTCGCCGAGGGGGAGCCGGCCCCGGCGCTGGGGACCGTCGCCGGCTGACGACGGCTGACGGCACGCGCGCGTGGGGCTCCGTTCACGGTGTGGACGGGGCCACCACGCGCGCGTGCGGCTCGCGGCGGCGGGACCGCCGATGGCGTCTCGTAGTCTTGGGCCCGTGCAGGAACTCCACGACGCCCCCCTCGCCCCCCTCACCACCTTCCGGCTCGGTGGCCCCGCCACCCGGCTGGTCACCGCGGCCACCGACGCCGAGGTGATCGCCGCCGTCCGCGCGGCCGACGACAGCGGGACCCCGCTGCTGGTCATCGGCGGCGGATCGAACCTGGTCATCGGCGACAAGGGCTTCGACGGCACCGCCCTGCGCATCGCCACCACCGGCTTCGAGCTGCGTGGCACGACGCTGGAGCTGGCGGCCGGTGAGGTGTGGACCGACGCGGTCGCCCGCACCGTCGAGGCGGGCCTCGCGGGCATCGAGTGCCTCGCCGGGATCCCGGGATCCGCCGGAGCCACGCCGATCCAGAACGTGGGGGCGTACGGGCAGGAGGTCTCCTCGACCGTCACCGAGGTCGTCGCGTACGACCGGCGGTCCCGTGAGACGGTGACGCTGGCCAACGAGGAGTGCGCGTTCTCGTACCGGTACAGCCGGTTCAAGGCCGACCCCGAGCGGTACGTCGTCCTGCGTGTCCGGTTCGGGCTGGAGGACGCCGGCGGGCTGTCGGCGCCGGTGCGGTACGCGGAGGCGGCACGGACGCTCGCGGTGGAGCCGGGGGACAGGGTGCCGCTCGCCGACGCACGGGAGGCCGTGCTCAAGCTGCGCGCCGGGAAGGGGATGGTGCTGGATCCCGAGGACCACGACACCTGGTCGGCGGGTTCCTTCTTCACCAACCCGATTCTCACGGACGAGCAGTTCGCCGCCTTCCACGCGCGCGTACGGGAGCGGCTGGGCGACGCGGCCGAGCCGCCCGCCTACCCGGCGGGGGACGGCCGTACCAAGACCTCGGCGGCCTGGCTGATCGACAAGGCCGGGTTCACCAAGGGGTACGGCAGCGGCGCGGCCCGGATCTCCACGAAGCACACGCTGGCGCTGACCAACCGGGGCGGGGCCACGACCGAGGATCTGCTGGAACTGGCCCGGGAGGTCGTCGCCGGGGTCCGGGAGGCCTTCGGAGTGACCCTGGTCAACGAGCCGGTGACCGTCGGCGTGAGCCTCTAGGGGGCAGCCGTGAGCCGCCGGTGCACCGGCGGCTCAGCAAGGCCGGCCCCACCCGCCGCTGCACAGTCCCCGCGTCCTGGGCGGGCTCGACGTCGCCGAGGAGCCCGCCCGTCCGTGACCGGGAATCAGGACACCGGGGCGGTCAGCCAGGCGTCGATGTCCGCCAGGAGCCCGGCCTTCACGTCCTCCGGTGCGGCGGAGCCCCGGACCGACTGGCGGGCCAGTTCCGCCAGTTCGGCGTCCGTGAAGGCGTGGTGCACGCGCGCGAAGTCGTACTGCGCGGCCAGCCGGGAGCCGAACAGGAGCGGGTCGTCGGCGCCCAGGGCCATCGGGACGCCCGCCTCGAAGAGGGTGCGCAGCGGGACGTCCTCGGGCTTGTCGTAGACACCCAGGGCCACGTTGGAGGCCGGGCACACCTCGCAGGTGATCTCCCGGTCCGCCAGGCGCTTGAGCAGTCTCGGGTCCTCCGCCGCCCGCACGCCGTGCCCGATCCGGGAGGCGTTCAGATCGTCCAGGCAGTCCCGGACCGACGCCGGGCCGGTCAGCTCGCCGCCGTGCGGGGCCGCCAGCAGGCCGCCCTCGCGCGCGATGTGGAACGCCCGGTCGAAGTCCCGCGCCATGCCCCGCCGCTCGTCGTTCGACAGCCCGAAGCCGACCACCCCCCGGTCCGCGTACCGGACGGCGAGCCGGGCCAGCGTGCGCGCGTCCAAGGGGTGCTTCATACGGTTCGCGGCCACCAGGACGCGCATGCCGAGTCCGGTCTCCCGGGAGGTCGTCTCGACCGCGTCCAGGATGATCTCCAGGGCCGGGATCAGACCGCCGAGGCGCGGGGCGTACGACGTCGGGTCCACCTGGATCTCCAGCCAGCCCGAGCCGTCCTTCAGGTCCTCCTCAGCGGCCTCCCTGACCAGCCGCCGGATGTCGTCGGGCTCTCTGAGGCAGGAGCGCGCAGCGTCGTACAGCCGCTGGAAACGGAACCAGCCCCGTTCGTCGGTGGCCCGCAGTCTCGGTGGTTCGCCGCTGGTCAGGGCATCGGTCAGCGCCTCGGGGAGGCGTACGCCGTGCTTGTCGGCCAGTTCCAGGACGGTTCCCGGTCGCATCGAACCGGTGAAGTGCAGATGCAGATGAGCTTTCGGCAGCTCAGAGACATCACGTACGTGCTCCATCCCAGGATCCTGCCGTACGTACCGGTCCCACCGGTAGCGGATTCCCCTTTAGTGGCCTTGCTCGCACGGGCGAGCGGGCGCACGAGAACGGGCCGCCTCCCGCGGGGAGACGGCCCGTACGCGCGTGTGCGGCGCGAAAAGCGCCAGGCTTCAGCTGTCAGCTGTCAGCTGTCAGCTGTCAGGCCTTCGCCTCGGCCAGCAGCTTCTGCATCCGGCTCACGCCCTCGACGAGGTCCTCGTCACCGAGCGCGTACGACAGGCGCAGGTAGCCGGGCGTGCCGAAGGCCTCGCCGGGGACGACCGCGACCTCGGCCTCCTCCAGGATCAGCGCGGCCAGCTCGACGGAGGTCTGCGGGCGCTTGCCGCGGATCTCCTTGCCGAGCAGCGCCTTGACCGACGGGTAGACGTAGAAGGCGCCCTCGGGCTCGGGGCAGACGACCCCGTCGATCTCGTTGAGCATCCGCACGATCGTCCGGCGGCGCCGGTCGAAGGCCTCGCGCATCTTCGCGACGGCCTCCAGGTCGCCGGTGACCGCGGCCAGGGCGGCGACCTGCGCCACGTTGGAGACGTTGGACGTGGCGTGCGACTGGAGGTTGGTGGCCGCCTTCACGACGTCCTTGGGGCCGATGAGCCAGCCCACCCGCCAGCCGGTCATGGCGTACGTCTTCGCCACGCCGTTGACCACGATGCACTTGTCGCGCAGCTCGGGCAGGATCGCGGGCAGCGAGGTGAACTTCGCGTCGCCGTAGACCAGGTGCTCGTAGATCTCGTCCGTGAGGACCCACAGACCGTGCTCCACGGCCCAGCGGCCGATCGCCTCGGTCTCGGCCGCGCTGTAGACCGCGCCGGTCGGGTTGGACGGGGAGACGAAGAGCACGACCTTCGTCTTCTCGGTGCGGGCCGCCTCCAGCTGCTCCACCGAGACGCGGTAGCCGGTGGTCTCGTCGGCGACCACCTCGACCGGGACGCCGCCGGCGAGACGGATGGACTCCGGGTACGTCGTCCAGTACGGGGCGGGGACGATGACCTCGTCGCCCGGGTCGAGGATCGCGGCGAAGGCCTCGTAGATGGCCTGCTTGCCGCCGTTGGTGACGAGGACCTGGGAGGGGTCGACCTCGTAGCCGGAGTCGCGCAGCGTCTTGGCGGCGATCGCGGCCTTCAGCTCGGGCAGACCGCCGGCGGGGGTGTAGCGGTGGTACTTCGGGTTCTTGCACGCCTCGACGGCGGCCTCGACGATGTAGTCCGGCGTCGGGAAGTCGGGCTCACCGGCGCCGAAGCCGATCACCGGGCGCCCGGCGGCCTTGAGGGCCTTCGCCTTGGCGTCCACGGCGAGGGTGGCGGACTCGGAGATCGCGCCGACTCGGGCGGAGACCCGGCGCTCGGTGGGAGGGGTTGCAGCGCTCATGGGGTCCATCGTTTCAGACCGGAAACCTGCCCGGCACGCCGGTTTCACGGACTGAACAACTATGGGCCGAACCATGAACAACCGTGCGGATCCCGCCCCGGGCCAGGACGATCTTCCGTACGGTCCCTGCGGCTTGCCACTTTCTGTTCGACGCGGCGCCGTGGACCACGTACACTCTCACCTCGTTGGCCTTCGACAGCCGTGCCTGAGCGGGTACACACCGAGCACCCGGCCGGATGCGGTACGTTGGGGGACACACAAAGGGTCGTAGCTCAATTGGTAGAGCACCGGTCTCCAAAACCGGCGGTTGGGGGTTCAAGTCCCTCCGGCCCTGCTACACACACCGCCAGGATGTGTGCGCATGTACGTACAAGCATTGCACCGCCGTGCGGCTCCAGAAACCGGGCGCGGCACGGCCATGACCCGGGACCAGGTGAGGACGAATGACGGACGCCGTGGGCTCCATCGACACGCCTGATGCCGATGAGGTGCAGGAGTCCAAGAAGAAGGGCCGCAAGGGCGGCAAGCGGGCCAAGAAGGGTCCGCTGAAGCGCCTTGCCACTTTCTACCGCCAGATCGTCGCCGAGCTCCGCAAGGTCGTCTGGCCGACTCGTAACCAGCTGACGTCGTACACCACCGTGGTGATCTTCTTCGTCGCCATCATGATCGCTCTGGTGACCGTGATTGACTATGGACTCAACCACGCGGCCAAGTACGTCTTCGGCTGAGCACAGAGCGAAGGGCGCCGTGGTACCGGCGCCCGTTTTCGCATGTTCCACCCCTATGTATCCAGGAAGAAGCAGCCATCGTGTCTGACCCGAACCTGAACGACGCCGTCGAGCCCGAAGAGGCCGTCAAGGACGAGCTGGACATCGTCGAGGGCGCGGACGAGCAGGACGAGTTCGAGGCTGCCGAGGCCGAACTGGGGGAGCCGGCCGAGGAGGCCGCGGTCCACGTCGAGGACGAGGACGAGGCGGACCACGAGGACGCCGACGAGGCCGAAGAGGCCGAAGAGCTCGAAGCGGCCGTCGAGGAAGAGCCGGCCGAGCCGGTCGACCCCGTCCAGGCGCTGCGCGAGGAGCTGCGGCTGCTCCCCGGCGAGTGGTACGTCATCCACACCTACGCCGGCTACGAGAACCGCGTGAAGACCAACCTGGAGCAGCGCGCCGTCTCGCTGAACGTCGAGGACTACATCTTCCAGGCCGAGGTGCCGCAGGAAGAGGTCGTCCAGATCAAGAACGGCGACCGCAAGACCATCAAGCAGAACAAGCTGCCGGGTTATGTGCTCGTCCGTATGGACCTGACCAACGAGTCGTGGGGTGTCGTCCGCAACACTCCCGGCGTCACCGGCTTCGTCGGCAACGCGTACGACCCCTACCCGCTGACCCTGGACGAGATCGTCAAGATGCTCGCGCCGGAGGCCGAGGAGAAGGCGGCGCGCGAGGCGGCGGAGGCCGAGGGCAAGCCGGTACCGCAGCGCAAGGTCGAGGTCCAGGTGCTGGACTTCGAGGTGGGCGACTCGGTGACGGTGACCGACGGTCCGTTCGCCACGCTGCAGGCGACGATCAACGAGATCAACCCCGACTCCAAGAAGGTCAAGGGTCTGGTGGAGATCTTCGGGCGTGAGACGCCGGTTGAGCTTTCGTTCGACCAGATTCAGAAGAACTGAGTCGGTAGTCGTTCGACCAGAGGTGCGTGGGGCTGGTCGCGCCCGGGCGGCGGAAGCCGCATAGGCGACGCAGTCCCGCGCCCCTAGGTGGGACCGGTCAGGGTCGGCTCCAAGGTGAGCCCCCTGACCTGTTCGTTTTTGGCCGCGCATCTATACCCGTTATCGTTGTGCGGTATGCCTGCGTTCGGGTTGGTCCCCTCGCGCAGGCAGGACCCGAAATGAAAGGACCCGGAGAGCTATGCCTCCCAAGAAGAAGAAGGTCACGGGGCTCATCAAGCTCCAGATCAACGCCGGTGCGGCGAACCCGGCTCCGCCGGTCGGCCCCGCGCTGGGCCAGCACGGCGTCAACATCATGGAGTTCTGCAAGGCCTACAACGCCGCCACCGAGTCGCAGCGCGGTTGGGTCATCCCGGTCGAGATCACGGTCTACGAGGACCGGTCCTTCACCTTCGTCACCAAGACCCCGCCGGCCGCGAAGATGATCCTCAAGGCCGCTGGTGTCGAGAAGGGCTCCGGCGAGCCGCACAAGACCAAGGTCGCCAAGATCACCGAGGCGCAGGTCCGCGAGATCGCCCAGACCAAGCTTCCCGACCTGAACGCCAACGACCTGGACGCCGCGTCGAAGATCATCGCCGGCACCGCCCGCTCCATGGGCATCACGGTCGAGGGCTGAACCCCACCTTCGTAGAACCACCGTGGTAGGGCCTGCTCGGCCCGTACACCACGACTCCTTCAGAACACACAGGAGCAAGTTGTGAGCAAGCGCAGCAAGGCCCTTCGCGCTGCGGACGAGAAGATCGACCGGGAGAAGCTCTACGCCCCGCTCGAGGCCGTCCGTCTCGCCAAGGAGACCTCCACGACCAAGTTCGACGGCACCGTCGAGGTCGCCTTCCGCCTGGGTGTCGACCCGCGCAAGGCCGACCAGATGGTCCGTGGCACCGTGAACCTCCCGCACGGCACCGGTAAGACCGCCCGGGTCCTGGTCTTCGCGACCGGTGACCGTGCCGAGGCCGCGCGTGCCGCGGGCGCCGACATCGTCGGCGCCGACGAGCTCATCGACGAGGTGGCGAAGGGCCGTCTGGACTTCGACGCCGTCGTCGCCACCCCGGACCTCATGGGCAAGGTCGGCCGCCTCGGCCGCGTCCTCGGCCCGCGTGGTCTGATGCCGAACCCGAAGACCGGCACCGTCACCCCTGACACGGCCAAGGCCGTCACGGAGATCAAGGGCGGCAAGATCGAGTTCCGCGTCGACAAGCACTCGAACCTGCACTTCATCATCGGCAAGACGTCCTTCGACGACGACAAGCTGGTGGAGAACTACGGCGCGGCGCTGGAGGAGATCCTCCGTCTGAAGCCGTCCGCCGCCAAGGGCCGCTACATCAAGAAGGCCGCGGTCAGCACCACCATGGGCCCCGGCATCCTGGTCGACCCCAACCGCACCCGCAACCTCCTCGTCGAGGAGGACCCGGCCGCCGTCTGAGCCCCGCGCTCGGTCCGGTAGCCGCGTCAGGGACGCGACACCACCAGGACGGGCCCCGCAGCCGAAAGGCTTGCGGGGCCCGTTCCGCTGTTCGTACGACTTCCCCCGCTCTGTCCGTGCGCTGGGTTAGCGTCGGGGGTGAGGGGACCTTCACGGGGGTGGGCGGGATGAAGAGCCGGCGCGTGCGGCGTAGAGCCTTCTCGATCGCGGTGGCGGCCGCGCTGACGGGGGTGGCCGCCTGTTCAGCGGGGGGTTCCGGAGGCTCCGGCGGCACGGACCGGGCCGACGCCCGCGCCGTGAACCGGGCCGGCCCCGTCGCCGCGCTGCGCTCCGCGGCGAAGTCCACCAGCGGCGCCGACTCCGCCCGGATCCGCTCCACCACCATGGGCTCCCTGCTGTCCATGACGACGCGCGGCAGCCTCGCCTGGGACGGCGGCATCACCGGCACGGTCACCATCACCTGCACCGGCGGCAGCACGGCCGAGCTGATGCGCCGGCTCGGTACGACGTCGATGCAGGCCCGCTACCTGCCCGACGCCTACTACGCGAGGATGAGCGACACGTTCGCCGCGCAGACGGGCGGCAGGCACTGGATCCGGTACGGGTACGACGACCTGGCCGCTCTCCCCGGCGGCTCGGGCGGGCTGCTCAAGGACCAGATGCAGAACACCACGCCCGACAAGGCGGTGCAGATGCTGCTGGCCTCCGGCGACGTGCGGAAGGTCGGCGAGGAGAAGGCCGACGGCCAGGCCACCACCCACTACGCGGGCACGGTGCGGGTGGCCCGCCTGGCCGGGCGGAGCAGCGGTCTCACGGCGAGCCAAGTGGCCGCTCTGCGGAAGCAGCTCACCCAGGCCGGTGTCGGCACCGAGACCGTCGACGTCTGGGTCAACGACCGGGACCTGCTGGTCAAGAAGACCGAGAAGGCCGAGACGGCGACCGGCACGATGACCCAGACCGCGCACTACAGCGACTACGGCGTCAAGGCCGACGCGCGGCGGCCCCCGGCCGGCGACACCGCGGACTTCAGGACGCTGCTCAAGAGGCGGGGCGCGAGCGGGCCGGCCTCCTGAGCGGGCCGGGCGCGCCGCCGAGGCCACCCGGCCGACCCCCCTCGGCGGCCTGGACGGGGCCGATTTGCTTGACAGTGCACCGGTCCCGTAGGCTCCTAACGAAGCCAAAGACCGCTGGTCGTTGCCGTGTGCTCGCAAGAGCGTGCGGTGGCCGAAGGATCCGCTGAACCGCGGACGACCCGCGCAGGTGACTGTGGAAGTGCTCCCGGAGACGCATGCATGACGTGTGTGACCTCGGTCGAGCTACGCCCCGTGCGCCTGCGCCGGGGCGTTTCGTTTTCCTCAGCCCCTTCCGAGCGGTCGTCATCACCCGGAAGGAGGCCGACGCTCTATGGCAAGGCCCGACAAGGCTGCCGCGGTAGCCGAGCTGACGGAGCAGTTCCGCAGCTCGAACGCCGCCGTGCTGACCGAGTACCGGGGTCTCACCGTGGCGCAGCTCAAGACGCTGCGCCGGTCGCTCGGTGAGAACGCCCAGTACGCCGTGGTGAAGAACACGCTGACCAAGATTGCGGCCAACGAGGCCGGGATCACGACGCTCGACGACCTGTTCAACGGTCCGACGGCGGTCGCCTTCGTCACCGGTGACCCGGTGGAGTCGGCGAAGGGTCTTCGTGACTTCGCCAAGGACAACCCGAACCTCGTCATCAAGGGCGGTGTCCTTGACGGCAAGGCGTTGTCCGCCGACGAGATCAAGAAGCTTGCGGACCTCGAGTCCCGCGAGGTTCTGCTCGCCAAGCTGGCGGGCGCCCTGAAGGGCAAGCAGACGCAGGCTGCTCAGGTCTTCCAGGCGCTCCCGTCGAAGCTCGTCCGCACCGTGGACGCGCTTCGCGCCAAGCAGGACGAGCAGGGCGGTGCCGAGTAACTCGGCTCGCGAAATGACCGCCGCCTGAGGCCCAGCGCCTGAGGCAGAGGTCGTAGCGGGCCGAACGTACGCCCGCCAGACATGTACATCCGGCACCAGCCGAATTAGTGGAAGGAAAGCCAAAGTGGCTCTCACCCAGGACGAACTGCTCGCCGAGTTCGAGACGATGACCCTGATCCAGCTCTCCGAGTTCGTGAAGGCGTTCGAGGAGAAGTTCGACGTCACCGCCGCCGCCGCGGTCGCCGTTGCGGGCCCCGCCGCCCCGGGCGCCCCGGTCGAGGCCGCTGAGGAGCAGGACGAGTTCGACGTCATCCTCACCGGCGCCGGCGACAAGAAGATCCAGGTCATCAAGGTCGTGCGTGAGCTGACCTCCCTCGGTCTGAAGGAGGCCAAGGACCTCGTGGACGGCGCCCCGAAGCCCGTTCTCGAGAAGGTCGCCAAGGAGGCCGCGGAGAAGGCCGCCGAGTCCCTCAAGGGCGCCGGCGCCTCCGTCGAGGTCAAGTAAGGCCTCTGAGGTCGAGCAGACCTCTGTGCGCTGAAACACCCCCCTCGGGGGTGTAACGCGCAGACCGCGAAGAGCGATCATCCATCCGGGTGGTCGCTCTTCGGCGTTCCCGGAGGGCCGACCACGGTTGCCTTGCACCCGTGACGGCGGGGGGTATGGTGATCTTCGTTGTGTCTCCGGCGCACCGGGTTTGCGCGAGGGGGCCTTGACGAACCGCACGCAGCGCGCAATTCTCAGGACGCGTCGCCAGAACGGTCCGAATCCGAGGCATGGATCGGCGACGAAGAGGGCAGTATCAACGTGCGTTGAGGGCAGGCAGGGCGCAGGCGTTGACGATGACGAGGGTCTCAGAAATTGGGGACTGGACATCAGTGTGCCAAGTGGCTACACTGACCCTTTGCGCTGCCTGTTAGCTGTCCCCTGCCCGTCACCAGGGGTCTAACCTCACCCGAATGCCGACGACCTAACTCCTCTGAACTGGGGTTTCCGTCTCTGCGTCCGGGAAGGGACCGGGGAGCGCGTAGTGAGTCCGAGCCCTCGGAAGGACCCCCTCTTGGCCGCCTCGCGCACTGCCTCGAACGCGAATATGAACAACGGCGCCAGCACCGCCCCGCTGCGCATCTCCTTTGCAAAGATCAAGGAGCCTCTCGAGGTTCCCAACCTGCTCGCGCTGCAGACCGAGAGCTTTGACTGGCTGCTCGGGAACACCGCCTGGCAGAGTCGGGTCGAGGAGGCTCTGGAGTCCGGTCAGGACGTCCCCACCAAGTCCGGTCTGGAGGAGATCTTCGAGGAGATCTCCCCGATCGAGGACTTCTCCGGGTCGATGTCGCTGACGTTCCGCGACCACCGCTTCGAGCCGCCGAAGAACAGCATCGACGAGTGCAAGGAGCGCGACTTCACGTACGCGGCCCCGCTCTTCGTCACGGCCGAGTTCACCAACAACGAGACCGGTGAGATCAAGTCCCAGACGGTCTTCATGGGCGACTTCCCGCTCATGACGAACAAGGGCACCTTCGTCATCAACGGCACCGAGCGTGTCGTGGTGTCGCAGCTGGTCCGCTCGCCCGGTGTCTACTTCGACTCCTCGATCGACAAGACGTCCGACAAGGACATCTTCTCCGCCAAGATCATCCCGTCCCGGGGTGCCTGGCTGGAGATGGAGATCGACAAGCGCGACATGGTCGGTGTCCGTATCGACCGCAAGCGCAAGCAGTCGGTCACCGTGCTGCTCAAGGCGCTCGGCTGGACGACCGAGCAGATCCTCGAGGAGTTCGGCGAGTACGAGTCGATGCGCGCCACTCTGGAGAAGGACCACACCCAGGGCCAGGACGACGCGCTGCTCGACATCTACCGCAAGCTGCGTCCGGGCGAGCCCCCCACGCGCGAGGCCGCGCAGACGCTCCTGGAGAACCTGTACTTCAACCCGAAGCGCTACGACCTCGCCAAGGTCGGCCGCTACAAGGTCAACAAGAAGCTGGGCGCGGACGCCCCGCTCGACGCCGGCATCCTGACCGTCGAGGACATCATCTCGACGATCAAGTACCTGGTGAAGCTGCACGCCGGCGAGACCGAGACGGTCGGTGACAGCGGCGGCTCCATCGTCGTCGAGACCGACGACATCGACCACTTCGGCAACCGTCGTCTGCGCAGCGTCGGCGAGCTCATCCAGAACCAGGTCCGCACCGGTCTGGCCCGTATGGAGCGCGTCGTCCGCGAGCGCATGACCACCCAGGACGTCGAGGCGATCACGCCGCAGACCCTGATCAACATCCGGCCGGTCGTCGCCTCCATCAAGGAGTTCTTCGGCACCAGCCAGCTGTCCCAGTTCATGGACCAGAACAACCCGCTGTCGGGTCTCACCCACAAGCGTCGTCTGTCGGCTCTTGGCCCGGGTGGTCTCTCCCGTGAGCGGGCCGGCTTCGAGGTCCGTGACGTGCACCCGTCGCACTACGGCCGTATGTGCCCGATCGAGACCCCTGAAGGCCCGAACATCGGTCTGATCGGCTCGCTCGCCTCCTACGGCCGGGTCAACGCGTTCGGTTTCGTCGAGACCCCGTACCGCAAGGTCGTCGACGGCCAGGTCACCGACGAGGTGGACTACCTGACCGCCGACGAGGAGGACCGGTTCGTCATCGCGCAGGCCAACGCCGGCCTCACCGACGAGATGCGCTTCTCCGAGGCCCGGGTACTCGTCCGCCGTCGTGGCGGCGAGGTCGACTACGTCGCCGGTGACGACGTGGACTACATGGACGTCTCGCCGCGCCAGATGGTGTCGGTCGCGACCGCCATGATCCCGTTCCTGGAGCACGACGACGCCAACCGTGCCCTCATGGGCGCGAACATGATGCGCCAGGCCGTGCCGCTGATCAAGAGCGAGTCCCCGCTCGTCGGCACCGGCATGGAGTACCGCTCCGCGGTCGACGCCGGCGACGTGGTCAAGGCCGAGAAGGCCGGTGTGGTCCAGGAGGTCTCCGCGGACTACATCACCACCGCCAACGACGACGGCACGTACATCACCTACCGCCTGGCCAAGTTCGCCCGCTCCAACCAGGGCACCTCGGTCAACCAGAAGGTCATCGTGCTGGAGGGCGACCGGGTCGTCGAGGGCCAGGTCCTCGCCGACGGTCCCGCCACCCAGAACGGCGAGATGGCCCTCGGCAAGAACCTGCTCGTGGCGTTCATGCCGTGGGAGGGTCACAACTACGAGGACGCGATCATCCTGTCGCAGCGCCTCGTGCAGGACGACGTCCTCTCCTCGATCCACATCGAGGAGCACGAGGTCGACGCCCGTGACACCAAGCTCGGCCCCGAGGAGATCACCCGGGACATCCCGAACGTCTCCGAGGAGGTCCTCGCCGACCTCGACGAGCGCGGCATCATCCGCATCGGCGCCGAGGTCATCGCCGGTGACATCCTCGTCGGCAAGGTCACCCCGAAGGGTGAGACCGAGCTGACGCCCGAGGAGCGCCTGCTGCGCGCGATCTTCGGTGAGAAGGCCCGTGAGGTCCGTGACACCTCGCTGAAGGTGCCGCACGGCGAGACCGGCAAGGTCATCGGCGTGCGCGTCTTCGACCGCGAGGAGGGCGACGAGCTGCCGCCGGGCGTGAACCAGCTGGTCCGCGTCTACGTCGCGCAGAAGCGCAAGATCACCGACGGTGACAAGCTCGCCGGCCGCCACGGCAACAAGGGTGTCATCTCGAAGATCCTGCCCATCGAGGACATGCCGTTCCTCGAGGACGGAACTCCGGTCGACATCATCCTCAACCCGCTCGGCGTACCGTCCCGAATGAACCCGGGGCAGGTCCTGGAGATCCACCTCGGCTGGCTCGCCAGCCGCGGCTGGGACGTCTCCGGTCTCGCCGACGACTGGGCCCAGCGGCTCCAGGCCATCGGTGCCGACCAGGTCGCCCCGCACACCAACGTCGCCACCCCGGTCTTCGACGGTGCCCGCGAGGACGAGCTGGCGGGTCTGCTGCAGCACACCATCCCGAACCGCGACGGCGACCGCCTGGTGCAGCCGTCCGGCAAGGCGCGGCTGTTCGACGGCCGCAGCGGTGAGCCGTTCCCGGAACCGATCTCCATCGGTTACATGTACATCCTGAAGCTGCACCACCTGGTCGACGACAAGCTGCACGCCCGGTCGACCGGCCCGTACTCGATGATCACCCAGCAGCCGCTGGGCGGTAAGGCCCAGTTCGGTGGCCAGCGGTTCGGCGAGATGGAGGTGTGGGCGCTGGAGGCGTACGGCGCCGCCTACGCCCTCCAGGAGCTGCTGACCATCAAGTCCGACGACGTCACCGGCCGTGTGAAGGTCTACGAGGCCATCGTCAAGGGCGAGAACATTCCCGAGCCCGGCATCCCCGAGTCCTTCAAGGTGCTCATCAAGGAGATGCAGTCGCTCTGCCTGAACGTGGAGGTGCTGTCCAGCGACGGTATGTCCATCGAGATGCGTGACACCGACGAGGACGTCTTCCGCGCTGCGGAGGAGCTCGGCATCGACCTGTCCCGGCGCGAGCCGAGCAGCGTCGAAGAGGTCTGACGGGAGTCCGGCGGGCCCTGAGCCATCAGGGCCCCGCCGACCCCCAGGCCCCCGTATCAGACCAAAGACTCACAACCCTGAGAGGGATTGACGCATAGTGCTCGACGTCAACTTCTTCGACGAGCTCCGGATCGGCCTGGCCACCGCTGACGACATCCGTCAGTGGAGCCACGGCGAGGTCAAGAAGCCCGAGACGATCAACTACCGCACCCTCAAGCCGGAAAAGGACGGGCTCTTCTGCGAGAAGATCTTCGGTCCCACCCGGGACTGGGAGTGCTACTGCGGCAAGTACAAGCGCGTCCGCTTCAAGGGCATCATCTGCGAGCGCTGCGGCGTCGAGGTCACGCGCGCCAAGGTGCGCCGTGAGCGGATGGGCCACATCGAACTGGCCGCGCCCGTCACGCACATCTGGTACTTCAAGGGCGTCCCGAGCCGGCTGGGCTACCTGCTCGACCTGGCTCCCAAGGACCTCGAGAAGGTCATCTACTTCGCGGCGTACATGATCACGTTCGTCGACGAGGAGCGCCGTACCCGCGACCTGCCCTCCCTGGAGGCGCATGTCTCCGTGGAGCGCCAGCAGGTCGAGAACCGCCGGGACGCCGACCTGGAGGCCCGCGCCAAGAAGCTGGAAAGCGACCTGGCCGAGCTGGAGGCCGAGGGCGCCAAGGCCGACGTGCGCCGCAAGGTGCGCGAGGGCGCCGAGCGTGAGATGAAGCAGCTGCGCGACCGTTCGCAGCGCGAGATCGACCGCCTCGACGAGGTGTGGACCCGCTTCAAGAACCTCAAGGTCCAGGACCTGGAGGGCGACGAGCTGCTCTACCGCGAGCTGCGCGATCGCTTCGGCACATACTTCGACGGCTCGATGGGTGCCGCGGCGCTGCAGAAGCGCCTGGAGTCCTTCGACCTCGACGAGGAGGCCGAGAGGCTCCGCGAGATCATCCGCACCGGCAAGGGCCAGAAGAAGACCCGTGCGCTCAAGCGCCTGAAGGTCGTCTCCGCGTTCCTGCAGACCAGCAACAGCCCCAAGGGCATGGTGCTGGACTGCGTGCCGGTCATCCCGCCGGACCTTCGCCCGATGGTGCAGCTGGACGGTGGCCGCTTCGCGACCTCCGACCTGAACGACCTGTACCGCCGTGTGATCAACCGCAACAACCGTCTGAAGCGCCTTCTCGACCTCGGTGCGCCCGAGATCATCGTGAACAACGAGAAGCGCATGCTTCAGGAGGCGGTCGACGCCCTCTTCGACAACGGCCGTCGCGGCCGTCCGGTCACCGGTCCCGGTAACCGCCCGCTGAAGTCCCTCAGCGACATGCTGAAGGGCAAGCAGGGCCGTTTCCGTCAGAACCTGCTCGGCAAGCGAGTCGACTACTCGGCGCGTTCCGTCATCGTCGTCGGCCCGCAGCTGAAGCTGCACCAGTGCGGTCTGCCCAAGGCCATGGCGCTGGAGCTCTTCAAGCCGTTCGTGATGAAGCGCCTGGTCGACCTGAACCACGCGCAGAACATCAAGTCCGCCAAGCGCATGGTGGAGCGCGGCCGCACCGTCGTGTACGACGTCCTCGAAGAGGTCATCGCCGAGCACCCGGTGCTGCTGAACCGTGCGCCCACCCTGCACCGACTCGGCATCCAGGCCTTCGAGCCGCAGCTGGTCGAGGGCAAGGCCATCCAGATCCACCCGCTCGTGTGCACCGCGTTCAACGCGGACTTCGACGGTGACCAGATGGCCGTGCACCTGCCGCTGTCCGCGGAGGCGCAGGCCGAGGCCCGCATCCTGATGCTGTCCTCGAACAACATCCTCAAGCCCGCCGACGGCCGTCCGGTGACGATGCCGACCCAGGACATGGTCCTCGGTCTGTTCTTCCTCACCACCGACGGCGAGCTGCGCGACACCAAGGGCGAGGGCCGGTCCTTCGGCTCCACGGCCGAGGCGATCATGGCGTTCGACGCCGGCGAGCTGGCGCTGCAGTCGCCGATCGACATCCGCTTCCCGGTGGGCACCATCCCGCCGCGCGGCTGGACCCCGCCGGCCGTCGAGGAAGGTGAGCCGGAGTACCAGAGCGGCGACAGCTTCCGGCTGCGCACCACGCTGGGCCGCGCGCTCTTCAACGAGCTGCTGCCCGAGGACTACCCGTTCGTCGACTACTCGGTGGGCAAGAAGCAGCTCTCCGAGATCGTCAACGACCTGGCGGAGCGCTACCCCAAGGTCATCGTGGCGGCGACGCTCGACAACCTGAAGGCGGCCGGCTTCTACTGGGCGACCCGTTCCGGTGTCACCGTCGCCATCTCCGACGTCGTCGTTCCCGAGGCGAAGAAGGAGATCGTCCGCGGCTACGAGGCGCAGGACGAGAAGGTCCAGAAGCAGTACGAGCGCGGTCTGATCACCAAGGAAGAGCGCACTCAGGAGCTCATCGCGATCTGGACCAAGGCGACCAACGAGGTCGCCGAGGCGATGAACGAGAACTTCCCCAAGACGAACCCCATCTTCATGATGGTTGACTCGGGTGCCCGAGGAAACATGATGCAGATGCGGCAGATCGCCGGTATGCGTGGTCTGGTGTCGAACGCGAAGAACGAGACCATCCCGCGTCCGATCAAGGCCTCGTTCCGTGAGGGCCTGTCCGTGCTGGAGTACTTCATCTCCACGCACGGTGCCCGTAAGGGTCTCGCCGACACCGCCCTGCGTACCGCCGACTCGGGGTACCTGACCCGTCGTCTGGTGGACGTCTCGCAGGACGTCATCATCCGCGAGGAGGACTGCGGCACCGAGCGCGGCCTCAAGCTGCACATCGCCGAGGTCGGCGCGGACGGCGTGCTGCGCAAGGCGGACAACGTCGAGACCAGCGTGTACGCACGTGCGCTGGCCGAGGACATCGTCGTCGACGGCGTGGTGCTGGCCCCGGCCAACACCGACCTCGGTGACGTCCTCATCGAGGAACTGGTCGCCCGTGGCGTCTCCGAGGTCAAGACCCGCTCGGTCCTGACCTGTGAGTCCGCCGTCGGCACCTGCGCCATGTGCTACGGCCGTTCGCTGGCCACCGGCAAGCTGGTCGACATCGGTGAGGCGGTCGGCATCATCGCCGCCCAGTCCATCGGTGAGCCCGGTACCCAGCTGACGATGCGTACCTTCCACACCGGTGGTGTGGCCGGTGACGACATCACCCAGGGTCTGCCGCGTGTCGTCGAGCTCTTCGAGGCCCGTACCCCGAAGGGTGTCGCCCCGATCTCCGAGGCCCAGGGCCGCGTGCGGATCGAGGAGACCGAGAAGACCAAGAAGATCGTCATCACGCCGGACGACGGCAGCGACGAGACGGCGTACCCGATCTCGAAGCGTGCCCGACTCCTGGTCAGCGAGGGCGAGCACGTCGAGGTGGGCCAGAAGCTCACCGTGGGTGCCACCAACCCGCACGACGTGCTGCGCATCCTGGGCCAGCGTGCCGTCCAGGTCCACCTGGTCGGCGAGGTCCAGAAGGTGTACAACTCGCAGGGTGTGTCGATCCACGACAAGCACATCGAGATCATCATCCGGCAGATGCTGCGCCGCGTGACGATCATCGAGTCCGGCGACGCCGAGCTGCTGCCCGGTGAGCTGGTCGAGCGCTCGAAGTTCGAGCACGAGAACCGTCGTGTGGTCCAGGAGGGCGGTCACCCGGCCTCCGGCCGTCCGCAGCTGATGGGTATCACGAAGGCGTCGCTGGCGACGGAGTCGTGGCTGTCCGCGGCCTCCTTCCAGGAGACGACCCGAGTCCTGACGGACGCGGCGATCAACGCCAAGTCCGACAGCCTCATCGGTCTGAAGGAGAACGTCATCATCGGTAAGCTCATCCCGGCCGGTACGGGTCTGTCCCGCTACCGCAACATCCGGGTCGAGCCGACCGAGGAGGCGAAGGCCGCGATGTACTCGGCCGTCGGCTACGACGACATCGACTACTCGCCGTTCGGCACCGGCTCCGGCCAGGCCGTCCCGCTGGAGGACTACGACTACGGTCCGTACAACCAGTAGCAGGTGGTTCTGAAGGGCGGTCACCCCGTTTCGTACGGGGTGGCCGCCCTTCGGCTGTCAGCGCCTGTTCCGCGAGCGGGCGTGCAGGTGGTGCAGCCGTGTGCGGACGTCGGGGTGCGAGGCCAGTAGCCGCGCGAGCACGCCTTCCTTGTCGAGGGACAGCCCCGCAGCCGTGACGGCGGCTCGTTCGGACCGCTCCCTGTCGTGTTCCTCACACAGCACCGCCATCAGCTGCGGCGCGAAGCCGAGGGCCGCCGCGTGCTCGTCGGCCCGCAGCTCGGGGCGCCGCGCAGAACGGCCGGCGCGGTGTGGTCGGGCGGAGCCCTCGCCGATGATGCGGCGCGGGACGTCGGGGCGGGGGACGGCCATTCGCCGCCCCTTTCGGGCCTGCCCGCCGGGCACCGTGGCGGCGGCACGTGCCGGAAAGGCCGTCCTGGCGCATCATGGAGCCGCTGCCGGCTCTGCCGGTCGCCGGACGGGCGCTGATCCTCACCGTCCGGCGTTGTGGCGGTGGTGGCTTCCGTCACGGCGGACGGCAGGGAGCGTGAGCTGCGGCGACGTAGCCTTATGAGGTGACGGCACGGTGAAAACGAAGATCACGCACGGCGTAGGGCCTTGACACGGTCCGTATGACGATGCGGGCCGGGTTCTTTTGTTTTGACCGAAGTGATTGCGCTGGGTACGCTCAGACCTTGTGCCTGGGGTGTGCCCTGATCCTCGTGCGTGCCTTCAAACCGCACCGGAGTGACGAAGCGGCCACCGTGATTCGTGCCTTCTTCTGCCTCGCGGCGGGAGTTCGCGGGATCCGACACACCCGACCGCGTGGGTCGGAGATGTTCCAGGTTAGCTGTACCTATCGGCACACAGAAACCGGAGAAGTAGTGCCTACGATCCAGCAGCTGGTCCGCAAGGGCCGGCAGGACAAGGTCGAGAAGAACAAGACGCCCGCACTCGAGGGTTCCCCTCAGCGTCGTGGCGTCTGCACGCGTGTGTTCACGACCACCCCGAAGAAGCCGAACTCGGCCCTGCGTAAGGTCGCGCGTGTGCGTCTGACCAGCGGGATCGAGGTCACCGCTTACATTCCGGGTGAGGGACACAACCTGCAGGAGCACTCCATCGTGCTCGTGCGCGGCGGCCGTGTGAAGGACCTGCCCGGTGTTCGCTACAAGATCATCCGCGGTTCGCTCGACACCCAGGGTGTCAAGAACCGCAAGCAGGCCCGCAGCCGCTACGGCGCCAAGAAGGAGAAGTAAGAATGCCTCGTAAGGGCCCCGCCCCGAAGCGCCCGGTCATCATCGACCCGGTCTACGGTTCTCCTCTGGTGACCTCCCTCATCAACAAGGTGCTGCTGAACGGCAAGCGCTCCACCGCCGAGCGCATCGTGTACGGCGCCATGGAGGGCCTGCGCGAGAAGACCAGCAACGACCCGGTCATCACGCTGAAGCGCGCGCTGGAGAACATCAAGCCGACCCTCGAGGTCAAGTCCCGCCGTGTCGGTGGTGCGACCTACCAGGTCCCGATCGAGGTCAAGCCGGGCCGTGCGAACACGCTCGCCCTGCGCTGGCTGGTCGGTTACTCCCGCGCCCGTCGCGAGAAGACCATGACCGAGCGTCTGCTCAACGAGCTTCTCGACGCTTCGAACGGCCTCGGTGCGGCCGTCAAGAAGCGCGAGGACACGCACAAGATGGCCGAGTCCAACAAGGCCTTCGCGCACTACCGCTGGTAGTCGCAGTCCACATCGAGACCGAGAGAAGACTGAAGCCTTATGGCTACCACTTCGCTTGACCTGGCCAGGGTCCGCAACATCGGGATCATGGCCCACATCGACGCGGGCAAGACGACCACCACTGAGCGGATCCTGTTCTACACCGGTGTGTCGTACAAGATCGGTGAGGTCCACGACGGTGCTGCCACCATGGACTGGATGGAGCAGGAGCAGGAGCGTGGCATCACGATCACCTCTGCTGCCACCACCTGTCACTGGCCGCTTGAGGACGTCGACCACACCATCAACATCATCGACACCCCGGGGCACGTCGACTTCACCGTCGAGGTGGAGCGCTCCCTGCGCGTCCTCGACGGTGCCGTGACGGTGTTCGACGGCGTCGCCGGTGTCGAGCCGCAGTCCGAGACGGTCTGGCGTCAGGCGGACCGCTACGGCGTGCCGCGTATCTGCTTCGTCAACAAGCTCGACCGCACCGGTGCCGAGTTCCACCGCTGTGTCGACATGATCAGCGACCGCCTGGGTGCGCAGCCGATCGTCATGCAGCTCCCGATCGGTGCCGAGGCCGACTTCCAGGGCGTCGTCGACCTGGTCCGCATGAAGGCGCTCGTCTGGTCCGCCGAGGCCACCAAGGGCGAGATGTACGACGTCGTCGACATCCCGGCCACCCACACCGAGGCTGCCGAGGAGTACCGCGGCAAGCTGCTGGAGGCCGTGGCCGAGAACGACGAAGAGATCATGGAGCTGTACCTGGAGGGCGAGGAGCCCTCCGAGGAGCAGCTGTACGCCGCGATCCGTCGTATCACCATCGCGTCCGGCAAGTCCAAGGACGTCACGGTCACCCCGGTGTTCTGTGGCACCGCGTTCAAGAACAAGGGCGTTCAGCCCCTGCTCGACGCGGTCGTGCGCTACCTGCCCTCCCCCCTGGACGTCGAGGCCATCGAGGGCCACGACGTGAAGGACCCGGAGGTCGTGGTCAAGCGCAAGCCGTCCGACGACGAGCCGCTGTCCGCGCTGGCGTTCAAGATCATGAGCGACCCGCACCTCGGCAAGCTCACCTTCGTCCGGGTCTACTCGGGCCGCCTGGAGTCCGGCACCGCCGTGCTGAACTCCGTCAAGGGCAAGAAGGAGCGCATCGGCAAGATCTACCGCATGCACGCGAACAAGCGTGAGGAGATCGACTCGGTGGGCGCCGGCGACATCATCGCCGTCATGGGGCTGAAGCAGACCACGACCGGTGAGACGCTGTGCGACGACAAGGCCCCGGTGATCCTGGAGTCCATGGACTTCCCGGCGCCGGTCATCCAGGTCGCCATCGAGCCCAAGTCCAAGGGCGACCAGGAGAAGCTGGGCGTCGCGATCCAGCGCCTGGCCGAGGAGGACCCGTCCTTCCAGGTCCACTCGGACGAGGAGACCGGCCAGACCATCATCGGTGGTATGGGCGAGCTGCACCTCGAGGTGCTGGTCGACCGTATGCGCCGTGAGTTCAAGGTCGAGGCCAACGTCGGCAAGCCGCAGGTGGCGTACCGCGAGACGATCCGCAAGGCCGTCGAGCGCGTCGACTACACCCACAAGAAGCAGACCGGTGGTACCGGTCAGTTCGCGAAGGTGCAGATCGGCATCGAGCCGCTCGAGGGTGGCGACACCTCGTACGAGTTCGTGAACAAGGTGACCGGTGGCCGTATCCCGAAGGAGTACATCCCTTCGGTGGACGCCGGTGCGCAGGAGGCCATGCAGTTCGGCATCCTCGCCGGTTACGAGATGACCGGTGTCCGCGTGATCCTGCACGACGGTGCCTACCACGAGGTCGACTCCTCCGAGCTCGCCTTCAAGATCGCCGGCTCGCAGGCCTTCAAGGAGGCCGCGCGCAAGGCGTCCCCCGTGCTCCTTGAGCCGATGATGGCCGTCGAGGTCACCACGCCCGAGGACTACATGGGTGAGGTCATCGGCGACATCAACTCCCGCCGTGGTCAGATCCAGGCCATGGAGGAGCGGGCCGGTGCCCGCGTCGTGAAGGGCCTCGTGCCCCTCTCGGAGATGTTCGGTTACGTCGGCGACCTGCGCAGCAAGACGTCCGGCCGGGCCAGCTACTCCATGCAGTTCGACTCCTACGCCGAGGTTCCGCGGAACGTCGCCGAGGAGATCATCGCGAAGGCCAAGGGCGAGTAGCGCACCGCGTTCCACGCACCGCGCGCACACGCTTTAGGCTTGACCCCGGAGCCTCACGGGTCGTTCCTCCGCATTCGTGGCGGAATGACCCAGGGCCCGGGACCCAACAGCAAAGATCACCTGGCGCCGATCGAATCAAGGCGTACAGAACCACTCCACAGGAGGACCCCAGTGGCGAAGGCGAAGTTCGAGCGGACTAAGCCGCACGTCAACATCGGCACCATCGGTCACATCGACCACGGTAAGACGACCCTCACGGCCGCCATTACCAAGGTGCTGCACGACGCGTACCCGGACCTGAACGAGGCCACCCCGTTCGACAACATCGACAAGGCGCCCGAGGAGCGTCAGCGCGGTATCACCATCTCCATCGCGCACGTCGAGTACCAGACCGAGGCGCGCCACTACGCCCACGTCGACTGCCCGGGTCACGCGGACTACATCAAGAACATGATCACCGGTGCCGCCCAGATGGACGGCGCGATCCTGGTCGTGGCCGCCACCGACGGCCCGATGCCGCAGACCAAGGAGCACGTGCTCCTGGCCCGCCAGGTCGGCGTCCCCTACATCGTTGTCGCCCTGAACAAGGCCGACATGGTGGACGACGAGGAGATCATGGAGCTCGTCGAGCTCGAGGTCCGTGAGCTGCTCTCCGAGTACGAGTTCCCGGGCGACGACCTGCCGGTGGTCCGCGTCTCGGCGCTGAAGGCGCTCGAGGGCGACCCCGAGTGGACCCAGTCCGTCCTGGACCTGATGAACGCTGTCGACACCTCCATCCCGGAGCCCGAGCGTGACGTCGACAAGCCGTTCCTGATGCCGATCGAGGACGTCTTCACGATCACCGGTCGTGGCACCGTCGTCACCGGTCGTATCGAGCGTGGTGTCCTCAAGGTCAACGAGACCGTCGACATCATCGGCATCAAGACCGAGAAGACCAGCACCACGGTCACCGGTATCGAGATGTTCCGCAAGCTGCTCGACGAGGGCCAGGCCGGTGAGAACGTCGGTCTGCTGCTCCGCGGCATCAAGCGCGAGGACGTCGAGCGCGGCCAGGTCATCATCAAGCCGGGCTCGGTCACCCCGCACACCGAGTTCGAGGCGCAGGCCTACATCCTCTCCAAGGACGAGGGTGGCCGCCACACGCCGTTCTTCAACAACTACCGTCCGCAGTTCTACTTCCGTACCACGGACGTGACCGGCGTCGTGACCCTCCCCGAGGGCACCGAGATGGTCATGCCGGGCGACAACACTGAGATGAAGGTCGAGCTCATCCAGCCCATCGCCATGGAAGAGGGCCTGAAGTTCGCCATCCGCGAGGGTGGCCGCACGGTCGGCGCCGGCCAGGTCACCAAGATCAACAAGTGATCTCGGCCCGCAAGGGCTGACCCGGCAGGTCTGAAGAGGCCCGTACGACTTCGGTCGTACGGGCCTCTTCGCTGCTTCGGCAGCAACTCACTGCATGTTCTGCACGGGTGGATGGTCGTACGACGCCTCGCACACGTACACCTGGAGGCTGTAGCTGCGCCCGATGGTGATCCCGGTGGCCATCGCCGGTCCGAGGAAGTGGTAGCCGGTGTAGCCCGCGTCCTCCACCGGTGCCCAGCTGCCGTTGCCACCGTCCCACTCGGTGCCGTCGATCGTGAGCAGGGGCCGCACCCCGGCGCCGCACTCGGCGCAGGCCATGGGGAACGGGTCGGAGAAACTCCAGGGCGCGTGCCCCCCGAGCTTCCACCCCGGGGCGACGGCCAGGTCGTACTGATAGCAGACCTCCTGCTCCGAGCCCTTCCCCTCGATGCCCTCCTCCCACTCGTGGATCCGGTCCGCCAGCTCCTCCGGCAGCTCGTGGGGGGCCGGGTACTCGGTGACGGTCTCGGGGTGCAGCACGCAAGGCTCGGGCAGATAGTCGTCGCTGCCGATGACGGCGGGCCGCGGGGGAGCGGCGAGCGGGGTCACGACATCGGCGGCCCTGCGCCAGCGCAGCTCGACCCTCGGCGAGTAGTCGTCCTCGGGATGGTCGAAGGCGCACCACAGCACCTGGAGTAGATCGGTGCCCTCCGGCCGGGGCAGCGCCGGCACGTCAGTGGCGCGTATCTGCGCGACCGGCACCAGCGGCACCGGCCCGTCCAGGGCTGCCCGGTACGGCTCGGTCCCCCGGTCGACCAGCGCGCGCTCCTCCGCGGTCAACAGGTCGGCGCCCTCGGCGCGCGGCCGGGCCCAGGCCTCGCGCAGGACACGCCGGCCGACGTGGACGTCGTCCGGTGCCACACCGTGCTGCCAGGGACCCGCGTGCTCCGGACAGGTCGGCCACGGCTCCGCGGCCGGCCACAGCAGGGGTCCGCCGACGGAACTGCCGGCCGCGGTGGGCGCCCCGGCACGGGGATGCAGGCGTACGGCGGTGCGGGCGAGCGAGGCCAGTTCGGGGAAGACCGCGGTGATGTCCAGGGGCCGAGGCGGAGTCGTACGGGTCGTCATGGCCGGAGGCTACTGGACCGGTCCGACATCACCGCTTCCGTCACCGCTTCGAAAGTATTCGTCGCGTACGACCCGTTCCCACCAGGGGCCCCTCACTCCACCATTTGTCATGCCACTGACCAAATTCGGGTGGAGGGGTGAGGCATGTCCGTGCGTCGTAGGACCGTCCTGGGTGCGGGGCTGGCCGCCGTGCCCGTGCTGTCGTCGGGCGTCGCGTGGGCCGGGAGCGGCTCCGCGCCGCGGGTGACCGACCCCGGAGCGTACATCTCCTTCACCGGCGGGGCGTTCTCCCTGGTCGGCGCCCCCGTCGTGGTGAGCGCCGACGACCACCCCGGGGTCGTACGGGTGGCGGGCGACCTCCGCGACGACATCGAGCGGGTGACGGGGGTGCGGGCGGCCGCGACGATCGCCCGCCGCGCGGTCCTCGTCGGCACGATCGGCCGCAGCCCGCTGATCGACGCCCTGGTGGCGTCCGGCAAGCTGGACGTGACGGGGATCCGGGGCCGCTGGGAGACCTCGCTCCAGACGGTCGTCGACCACCCGATGCCCGGTGTGGAGAAGGCGTTCGTCATCGCGGGCAGCGACCCGCGCGGCACGGTCTTCGGGGCGTACGACGTCTCGTACGGCATCGGCGTCTCGCCCTGGTACTGGTGGGACGACGTACCGCCGGTCCACCGTGACGAGGTGTGGGTGCTGCCGGGGCGGCACACCCAGGGCACCCCGGCGGTGAAGTACCGCGGCTTCTTCATCAACGACGAGAACCCGGCGCTCGGCACCTGGGCCCCGGCGTACTTCGGCCCGGGCAAGGCCCCCGGCCATCCCGGCGGCTTCAACGCGGACTTCTACGCCCGGGTCTTCGAGGTGCTGCTGCGGCTGAAGGGCAACTACCTCTGGCCGGCGGTGTGGGGGCGGGCGTTCGCGGAGGACGACCCGGAGAACCACCGCAGGGCCGCCGCCTACGGCGTTGTCATGGGTACGTCTCACGAGGCGCCGATGATGCGCGGGATCGAGGAGTGGAACCGCCACGCCACGGGCGGCACCGACCCCTACGGAGGCACCGGCGAATGGTCGTACCTCCGCAACGCCGAGGCGATTCGGGCCTATTGGCGGGCCGGCATCCAGCGCATGGTCGACGACGGCTTCGAGGGCGTGGTCACCCTCGGCATGCGCGGCAACGGCGACACCGGCCTCCCCGACGGCGACGGCATCGAGCTGATGCGGGAGATCATCGCGGCGCAACGGCGGATCATCGAGGAGGTGACCGGCAGGCCCGCCGCCGAGACCCCCCAGGTGTGGACCCTGTACAAGGAGGTCCAGCGCTACTGGGACCGCGGCCTGCGGGCCCCCGACGACGTCACGGTGGTCCTGACGGACGACAACTGGGGCAACATCCGCAAGCACCCGTCCCCGCGGGAGCCGCGCGGCGGCGGATACGGCCTCTACTACCACTTCGACTACGTGGGCGCCGGCCGCAACTACAAGTGGGTCGACACCGCGAACCTCCGCAACGTCTGGGACCAGCTCCACCAGGCGCACGCCCACGGCAACCACGGCCTGTGGGTGGCCAATGTCGGAGACCTCAAGGGCAACGAACTCCCGACGGAGTTCTTCCTCGACTACGCCTGGGCACCGGACCGTTGGACCTTCGACCGGCTGGGCGAGTGGGAGCGGAGATACGCCCGCCAGAACTTCGGCGCGGCGGTGGCGAGCGAGACCGCCGAACTGCTCGCCCGCTACGGTCAGTTGCAGGCGCGCCGCAAGCCGGAGCTGCTGAACCGCCGCATCACCCTCTCCGACTCCGGCCAGGTGGTCTACGACGACCAGCAGACCCCCTTCTCCTTCGGGCACCGGGAGTTGGAGCGGGTGACGGAGGAGTGGCGGGAGCTGGCCGGACGGGCGGCCCGGATCGCCCGCCGGCTGCCGGCGGCCGCCCAGGACGCGTGGTTCGAGCTGGTCGGCTACGAGGTGACGGCGACCGCGAACCTGTACGCGCTGCGCGAGGCCGAGTTCACGAACCTGCTGTACGCCCGCCAGGGCAGAGCCGCGACGAACGACCGAGCGGCGGCGGCCGAGGCGGGCCTGGCGGCCGATCTCGCCCTCGCCGAACGTTTCAACACCCGGGTGGCGGGCGGCAAATGGCGGGGCTTCCAGACCCAGCCGCACATCGACTACGGGGACGTCGACCGGTACGGACCCAACGCGCCCTGGCAGCAGCCGGAGAAGGACAACGTGGCCCTGCCGGACGTCCTGTTCCCGGCCGTACGGCGCATCGAGGTGCCGGACACGGCGGGGCTCGGGGTGTCGGTGGACGCCGACGAGGGGTCCCTGGACCTGCCGCCGTTCAGCCCCTACCAGACCCGGCCCCAGCAGTACGTCGAGGTCTTCAACCGGGGCCGGACGCCCTTCGACTACCAGGTGTCGGTGTCGGAGCCGTGGCTGACGGTGGACCGTCCCCGCGGCCGGGTGACGGACCAGGTGCGGGTGATGGTGCGGGTGGACTGGTCACGGGCCCCGGCCGGCCGCGCGGAGGGGACGCTGACGGTGAGCGGGGCGGGGGAGTCGGTGACGGTGGGGTGCGTCGCCGAGCAGCCGTCGGCCCGTGGGCTGCGGGGATTCGTGGAGGCCGGTGGCTATGTGGCGATCGACGCGGACCACTACCACCGCGCGGTCGGACAGTGGCGCCGGCTGGAGGGGATCGGCCGCACCGGGGCGGGGATGACGGCGTGGCCGGTGACGGGAGGCTGGGGAGACTCCCCGGACTCCTGGCCCCGGCTGGAGTACGAGGTGAGCCTGCTGTCGGGCGGCGAGGTGACGGTCTGGGCCTATCTGTCGCCACGGAACCCGGCGCTGCCCACGGGTACCGGGCTGCGTTACGCCCTGTCCTTCGACGACCAGGAACCCCAGCCCGTCGACATCACGGCCGGCGCGGACGACGGCCTCCTGAACACGGTGTGGGCCCGCAACACCTCCGACAACGTGAACCGCACGGTGACTCGCCACACGGTGGGATCCGGGACCCACCGCCTGACGTTCTGGTCGGTCGACCCCACGGTGGTGGTACAGCGACTGGTGCTGGACACGGGCGGCCTGACACCGACGTATCTGGGGCCGCTGGAGAGCCGGCGGTTGTAGCCGCCGGCTCCGCGAGGCTCAGCCGAAGGCGAGCTTTCCCGTCCAGCCGCTGATCACGGTGCTGTAGCCGCCGATCGCCGTCCTGCCGCCGAAGCAGAGGCGCACGCTGCCGCCGCTCATGTGGGCGTACAGGTCGGGGATCCCGTCGGCGTTGACGTCCGGGACGGCGAGGAAGCGGGGCACGTCGGTGCTGGACCAGCCACCGGCCGCGTATTCGGCGTCGGAGCCGTCGGCACTCGCCGCCGCGGTGGCGAGGGAGAGGACATCGACCCCGGAGCCGCCCGAGCCGGCCTTGCCCTTGCGCAGGAGCAGCCGGCCGGAGTCCGGGAGGAGAGTGAGGCCTGGGGGACCTCAGTGGCCTTCCCCTGGTTCGTGGGCCGTGCTGTCGGCCGGAGTGAGGCAGCGGCGCACCAGTGTGAGGGTGCGTTCCGTGACCGTGTCGAGCGGGGTGCCCCGGTCGACGGCGGCGAGGGCCGTGTGCAGCATCCCGGCGATCAGGTCCGCCGTGAGCGCGGGTTCGGGAGCACCGATCTGCCGGACGGCCGCGCGGAAGGGTTCGACCTGCTCCAGATGGAGTTCCATCAGCCGTTCCTGGCAGGCGGGGGCGAGACCGGCGCTCATGAGGACGGCGGCGGGCCGGTGTGCGCCTTCGGCGCCGAGGCGGAGGCTTTCCCGGAAGAACGCCTCGACGCGTTCCACCGGGCCGTTCGCGGTGGCCATGGCGCCTGCGAGTGCCTCGTTGGAGCGCCGGAAGGCTTCTTCGATGATGGTGGCCAGCAGGGCCGCGGAGGAACCGAAGTACTGGTAGACGCTGGAGCGGGCGAGGCCCGCGCGGGCGCCGACCGCCGCGGGTGTGACGGCGGTGGCGCCCTCGTTCACCAGGATGTCGATCGCCGCCCCGATCAGCGCCTCGCGCTGCTGGGCGCGATGTTCGGCGACGGTGGAAGCGTTGATCTTCGGCATGCGGGACAGACTCCTGGGTGGCGAGCGGGGCCGGGAGTGCGGCGTCGGCGTGCGGCCAAGGCGGCCAAGGCGGCCAGGGTGGCCAAGGTCAGGACAGGCGGCCGTCGACCATCTCGTACACCCGGTCGGCAGCGTCCATTATCGCCGTGTCGTGGGTGACCATGACCGTGGCTGTGCCGCGCTCATGGGTCTGCTCGGCGATCAGCCGTACCGCCTCGGCCGAACGTACCCGGTCCAGCGCGGAGGTGGGTTCGTCCACCAGCAGGACGGCGGGGGAGGTCATCAGCGCGCGGGCCAGACCGGCGCGCTGCCGTTCGCCTCCGGACAACTGGTGCGGGCGGGCGCCGGCGCGGTGCGAGAGCCCTACCGCCTCGATGAGTTCGTCGGCCCGGGTCCGGCCCGCGGCGTCGAGACGGCCGTCGATGTGCAGGGGCAGCAGGAGCTGTTCGCGGACGGTCAGGGAGGCCAGCAGGTTCGACTGCTGGAAGACGAAGCCGATGTGGTGACGGCGGGCCGCGGTGCGTTCCTTGTCCGACAGGGCGGTCAGCTCGGTGCCGGCGATGTGGACGGTGCCCGAGGTGGGCCGTTGAAGGCCGCCGGCGACGGCGAGGAGGCTGGATTTGCCGGAGCCCGAGGGGCCGACGACGGCGACGAACTCGCCGGGAGCGACGGTCAGGCTGACGTCGGCGAGGGCGGTGACGGCGGTGTCGCCGTCCCCCAGGGTGAGGGTGATGTCGAGCATGCGCAGGCCGCCGGGGCCGGCGGTGTCCGAGGCGGCCTGGCGGCCGGTGGCGGGCGTGGTCATCGGGTGGCTCCCAGAGCGGTCAGGGGGTCGACGGCGGTGATGCGGCGGACTGCGACGACGGCGCCCACGGTGCCGAGCCCGATGAGGAGGCCGGCGGAGGTGGCGATGGCGGGGGCGGAGAGGGAGAACGGGGCCTTGCCGATCATCGCGCTCCCCAGGGCCAGGCCGACGGCGGTGCCGACGGCCGTCGCGCCGACCAGCACGGCGACGACCTGTGCCAGCGCGTCGCGCAGGATGTATCCGGTGGGGGCGCCGAGCGCCTTCAGCAGGGCGATCTCGGCCTTGCGCTGCACGGTCCAGACGGTGAAGAAGGCACCGACGACCAGGGCGGAGATGGCGTACAGGAAGCCCTTGATCAGGGCCATGGTGCTCGACTCGGCCGTGTAGCCCGGGGAGGCGTCGTAGGTGGCCTCCTTGGTGTCGGCGTGGGTGCCGGTCGCCTTCTCGACGGCGGCGACGTCGGCCCCCGGCTCAAGGGTCAGGGCGACGGCCGTGGCCTGCCGGCGTGCGGCCTCGGGCAGGTCGCCCGGCAGGCCGTAGTGCAGGTGACGCCAGGTGTCGAGGTCGGTGTAGACGACGCCGATGTGGCCGTAGGAGACGGTGTCGTCGACCAGACCGACGACCTTCAGCCGTACCTTGCTCTTGTCCGCGGTCAGGACGTCGCCGACCTTCACGCCGAGGTCGGCGATCTCCCGGGTGATGACGATGCCGGTGCCGGCTTCCTTCAGGCTCTCACCGCTGGTGGGGCGGGGGGCCAGAGGCGAGTCCGGCGCCATGCCGAAGACAGCGAGGTTGACCTGCTCGCCCTTCTCGGCGCCCTGGGCCACCTGGGCGTTGGCCAGGGTGTTCCCGAACGGCTCCGCCCGCTTCACCCCCGGGGCCTTGGACCACTCCTGCCAGGCCTTCTGCTCGACGGTGGACCGGGAGAACTGCTCACTGGTGGCCTTCTCGTCGAAGGCCATATGGGTCACGGGCAGCGCGCGCAGACCGGATATGCCGGCATCCGCCAGGCCGGAGGCGAGCCCGGACAGGAGTACGCCGAGTACGGCGATGAGCGCGACCACCGCACCCATCAGGGCGAAGCGACCGCGGGCGAAGCGCAGATCGCGTAGGGCGAGGAACACAGGATCTTCTCCGAGCGACGACGATGACGGCCGCGACGGCTGGACCCGCACGGCCTTTGCGTGAACTTGACGACTTGCGTGTCGGCATCCTAGCGGATGTTGCCGACACGAGTGTCGGTATGTTGCTCACGTGCGTGCCCTGCGGTGCCGTGCCTGGTTGTGGCGGCTGTGCAGTGAAGGGGGTGGAGATTTCCCCGTTCGCGTCACTCGGTGTGGTCGCGTGTGCCTACCGTGAGCAGTGACGGAGTCGTTGCATACGGTCACTGTCCGCTGGTGGTCCGGTGGTGTCCGGGCCGTCGGACGTGGTCGCACGGGCAGGGCGTCGTCGAGGGACGTTCGTATGACGGAGGGGTGCGCGATGAGCGTGGACGGGGCGGTGGAGCGGCTCAGGAACGAGGCGGACGAGCCGGGTTGGGAGGTGGACCCCGATGACGATTGGGGCGTCGCGGTCATCACGACCGTCGGGCGTCAGCTGAAGCTGCGGCGGGAGGCGGTGGGGATGCGGGCCGCCGAGTTCGGGGTGGCGGTCGGGTACGGGGAGGACATGGTCTACAAAATCGAGGGCGGGAAGCGGATTCCCCGGCCGGAGTATCTGGACAGGGCCGACGAGGTATTGGCTGCCGGTGGGCTGCTCTCGGCGATGAAGGAGGACGTACGGCGGGTTCGGTACCCGAAGAAGGTGCGTGACCTGGCGCAGTTGGAGGCGAAGGCGGTCGAGCTCCAGCTCTACGATCCGCTCAACATCCACGGGTTGTTGCAGACACCGGAATACGCGCGTGGGCTGCTCCTGATGCGCCGCCCGGCGTACAGCCGGGACGAGGTGGAGCGGTTCATCGCCGCGCGCGTGGCCCGTAAGGCCGTCTTCGAGCGGGACCCGGCGCCGGAACTCAGCTTCGTTCTGGAGGAATGGACGCTACGGCGTCCGCTCGGCGGGCGGGCGGTACTCCGTCAGCAGCTGGAACACCTGCTGGAGGCCGCGCAGTTGCGGAACGTCGAGCTTCAGGTGATGCCGATGGATCGTGAGGAGCACGCCGGGGTCGACGGCGGAATCGAGGTGCTGAAGTCCGAGGACGGTTCGGCGGTGGGGCGTTCGCCGGCAGTGGCCAACGGCCGACCGGTGTCCGATGCGAAGCAGCTCCGTATCCTTGAACTGCGGTACGGCATCATCCGGGCGCAGGCGCTCACGCCACGTGAGTCGACGGCCTTCATCGAACAACTGCTGGGGGAGACATGATCCGCAGGACCTCGGCCGAGAACGCCTCCGGTCTGACGTGGTTCAAGAGCAGCTACAGCAGCGGCAGCGAAGGCGACTCCTGCGTCGAAGTCGCCATCAGCCCCTCCACCGTCCACATCCGCGACTCCAAGAACACCGCGGCCCCCGCCCGCGGCCCCCACCTCACTTTCCCGCCCGCCACTTGGGCGGCCTTCCTCTCCCACGCGGCCGCCGTCGGCGAGTGAGGTACGCCCGCGAGCTGGTCGCCCCGCTGGGGCGGTGGTCGCCGTGGGCGCGCTGAACGCGACCGGTACCTGGTCGTTCGCCGATGTCGCGGTCGGTGCGTTCGTGGCGGGCGGACGGCAGCAGTGGGACCGCCTCCTCGCCGCAGTCGGCTCGCTCCGCGCCTTCGGCGGCGACGGGGCCAGGGCGACCGCCGACAGCCACCGGCGGAGCCGGCCGAGCCGTTCACGTACGTCGGCGGCCTCGACGGGCGGCTTCGGCCGGCGCCCCGCCGTAGAGCACGTGGCCTGCGCGGGCGGTGCTGCCGTCCTCGGTGCCAGGGAGATCACCTTCGTGCGCGAGGCGGTTCACTCGTCGGTGGCAGACCCGTTCCACGAGCCCGGCGACCCTGGCCGGTCAGGCCTCGCCGCCGGGGACGTCCTTCAACAGGGCATCGCCGCACGTCGATGACGAGCAGTGCGGTGTCCGGCATGCCGTGAGCCTGTCCGCGGAGAACACCGGCTACTCCGCCTTGTTCCCGCCACCACCCTGTTGCGGCTGGCCCTCCGGCCGCACCGCGTCCTTCGCCTTCTTCGCGAGGTCGTCGTCCAGCTTCTTGAACTCGCGGACCACGGTGTCGGACATGTCGGCGAGGGAGTCGATCTGCTTGGTGATGTCCTCGCGGCCGTCGTGCCAGTTGGACTCGAAGTCGTCGAGGGCGTCGTAGACGGTGCCGCTGCCGACGTCGTCCTTGTAGGACTCGAACATCTTCTTGGTGTGGTTGAGGCGTTCCTTGATGGAGCGCAGCTTGCGGCCGTAGTCCTCAAGCTCGCTCAGCGGTATGGCGAGGTCGCTCTTGCCGTTGCCCACGTGACCGTCCCCCGTTCGCGCATCTCGTAGTCTGGGGCGCACCGTATATCAGATCACCGGACGGGGGCGGCGTACACCATGGCGCGCTATATGGAGACGCTCACCATCGAGCGCGGCGGTTTCCGGATCAAGGTGCCGGAGTCGTGGTGGGAGTTCGACGTCCGGCCGGAGTCGCGGGACGACTCGATCCGGCGGATGGTGAACGAACGCGTCGCCCAGCACCCGGAGCTGGCGCAGTACCGGGACACCTACGTCGGCTTCCTGCGCAAGTCCGCCGCCGACGCCTGGAAGTCGGGCGCGATGTACTGCGGCTGCATGGCGGAGAGCTTCGGCGGCGACACCCCCATCACCGGCTCGGTCACGGTGTCGCTGGTCGGCGGCCGGACCCGCGAGGGCGCGCCGCTCTCCAACGACCCAGCCGCCATCGCCGCCCAGCTCGCTCCCAAGGAGGCCCACCGGGAGGGCGACTCCTGGCGCAAGGTGACGACCGTCGACATCGCCGGCGTCGGCCCCGCCGCCCGCACCTACGGCATCGAGGACATCCCGATACCCGACGACAGCCTCAACCGCAGCATCCGCGCGGTCCTGATGCAGACCTTCATCCCGGTCCCCGGCCAGGAGGGCAAGGTGGCGTTGGTGGCAGGCAGCAGCCAGGTCCTGGACCTCGCCGACTCGTTCTTCGACATCTTCGACGCGATCACGTCGACGTTCCGGTTCGCGGACTGACCCTTTGCGGTGGGAGACGCGGTGGCAGACCGGCGAGGGCCTGCTGGGGCTCGACGACCCTGCGGAGTGGGACGCCGCGTTCGAGCGCGGCGAGGATCATCTCGGTACGGCGGTGATCGGGCTGGCCCTCAACTGCCCGTTGGAGGCGGCGTCCCCTCGGATCGTGAGGGCGATCAAACTTCCGGACCAGGGGGAGCGGGGGTACGCCTGTACGGCGGCGGGCACCGCGGCTCGCCTCAACGGCCGGCTGACCCCGGAACTGTTCGCCGCGCTGCGCGTTGAGGGGCCGGTCGGTACGGCCAAGGACGCGATCGGCGACACGCTCACCTTCGTGCCGTTCCGGGACCTGCCACCGTGGTTCAAGTGGCGGTGGGTGTACGTGACCGTGCGCGGCACGCTGGAGCACTGGTGGCTGTGGTGCACGGACGCGGTCGAGAACGGCCGGCGGGTCCTGCGTGGACGCCGCCTTCGCTGAACACTTCGGCTGAGCCGAGAGGATGCTCACGTGCCTTCGAACACCCGTGGAGAACTCATTCGGCTGGTCCAGCAGATCATGGACGCGCGCCTCCCCGAGCGGGAACACGACGCTCTGCTGGAGGGACTGAAGCAGAGTGTCCTGCATCCCCGGGTAAGCGACTTGAACTACTACTCGGACCCGGAACTCACTGCCGAGGAAGTGGTGGACCAGGCTCTGGCCTACCGCCCGATCGCGTTGTGAGCCTGACCCGCCGGGCTTCACCTCGAACGGCCGTTCCTAGTAAGTTCGCGTCTGCACAGGCTTGTTGACGGGGCGTACGCGACGGGGGTTGCGGGGACATGGCGGGGTACCGACCGGCGGACTGGCATCCACTCGACCTCGACGCGGACCCCACCCCAGGTGATCCGCAACGCGTCCGCACCCTCGCCGCGCAGCTGCACGACTTCGCCGACGACGTCTCCGACGCCCTGCGCCTGGTCAAGGGCATGGCCGGTGAGGACACCCTCCTGCAGTGGGCCGGCAAGTCGGCGGAGGTGTTCAAGGAGCAGTTCAAGGACGTTCCGAAGAACCTGAAGAAGCTGAAGAAGTCGTACGAGATGTGCGGCGACGCCCTCGCGGACTACTGGCCGAAGCTGGAGCGGGCCCAGGCGCTGGCCGACAAGGCCCTGGCCAAGGCGAAGGAGGCGCAGTCCGACCTGTCCTCCGCCAAGACCCGTCTCTCGTCCACCGATTCGTGGGTGACGCGAGCGACGAAGGAAGCGGACAAGTACAAGGACGATCCCACCGGCAGCAAAGCGAGCGCGGACAAGCCGGATGAGGGGAAAGTGCGGGCGGCCACCCGGGACGTGCAGAGCGCCAAGTCCGCACACACCAAAGCCCAATCGGACGTCACCACAGCCCAGAACGCCCTCGACGCCGCGAAGAAGATGGCTGAGGACGCCCGCAAGATGCGCGACGACGCGGCCGGGGAAGCGAAGCGGAAGATCGACGAGGCCTCCGACGCGGGGATCCCGAACCGGCACTGGTGGCAGGACGTCGGTCACTGGTTCGAGGACAACTGGGACACCATCGTCACCGTCTGCAAAGTCGTCGTCGCCGTCGTCGGCATCATCGCGATGATCATCGGCGGCCCGATCCTCGGCGCGATCGTGCTGGTCGCCGCGCTTGTCGTCCTCGCGGACACCCTCTACAAATACTCCCAAGGCCAAGCTTCGCTGTGGGATGTGGCGTTCGCGGCGCTGGACTGTATACCCGGCGGCAAGGGCATCACCAGCCTCGGAAAACTCGCCAAGGGCATGAGGGGACTTGGCAAACTGGGGCTCAAAGGCATGGCCGAGGCCGTGCGTGGGCTCGGAACTCGTGGCCTGACCAGTCTGCGCTCCGGGATGACGGATCTGGTCGCCAGAGGCAAGGCACTCGCAGGGCGTTGCCCGGGCGGCGATCCGATCGACCTGGTGTCGGGCGAGATGCTCATGGTCGCTTCAGATGTGACGTTGCCGGGCATCCTGCCGCTCGAAGTCAAACGGACGCATTTGTCCACCTACAGCTACGGCAGGTGGTTCGGCCCGTCCTGGGCATCGACGCTCGACGAACGACTGGAGGTGGACGACCAGGGGATCGCCTTCGCCTCGGACGACGGAATGCTGCTCGCCTACCCCCGTCCCATGCCCGGCGATCCCGTGTATCCGCTGGAAGGGCCCCGCTGGCCGTTGGAGTGGGACGGAAACCCCGGCGGGCCGATGACCATCACCGATCCGGAGACCGGGATCACCCGCGTGTTCCAGCCGGACGGCGCGCCGGGTGCCGACGGCAGGACAGTGTTCTCCCTGCGCAGCCGGAGCGACCGCAACGGACATCGTCTCGACATCGAGTACTCGGCTGCCGGGGAGCCGGTGGCCCTGCACCACAGCGGGGGGTACCGCGTCGCGATCGAAACGGAGGCCGGGCGCATCACAGCGCTGCGACTGGCGGAAGCGACCGGCTCGGACGACGCGACTCTGGTGCGCTACGCCTACCGCGACGGCGACCTGGTCCACGTGTACAACTCCTCCGGGCTGCCCTTCCGGTATGCCTATGACGACCGGGGGAGGATCACCAGGTGGGAAGACCGGTGCGGTTCCTGGTACGAGTTCGAGTACGACGAAGAGGACCGCTGCGTACGCGGCGCGGGTGCGGACGGTTTCCTCGACTGCCGGCTCACGTACGACCGTGAGGCGCGCCGGACCGTGTACTCCGACTCGTTCGGACACGCCACGGTGCACGAGTACAACGAGCGGCTGCAGCGTACGGCGGTCATCGACGCGCTCGGGAACATCACGCGATACGAATGGGATCGCCGGGACCGGCTCGTAGGGCATACCGACGCGCTGGGCAACAGCACGCGTTATGCCTACGACGCGGCCGGAAACCTGGTCAGCATCACGAGTGCCGACGGCACCACCGCTCGGGCCGAGTTCAATGAGCAGCGCCTTCCAGTGCTGACTGAGGCCGCCGACGGCTCCTGCTGGTCTTACGCCTACGACGACCGTGGCAACCGCACGTCGGTCACCACTCCACTCGCGGAGACGACGCGGTTCGCGTATGACGGCAAGGGAGCGTTGACCGAGATCACCGATCCGGCCGGATCGGTCACAAGGGTCGAGACCGATGCACGTGGGCTCCCCGTGAAGTCGGTCGATCCCCTCGGCGGCACCGTGCAGCACACCCGGGACGCCTTCGGCCGGGTCTCCCAGATCCGCGACGCTCTGGGCAACGTGACCTGCCTGACCTGGAACGTCGAGGGCAAGCCCCTGTCGCGGACCACTCCTGACGGCGCCAGGGAGGTCTGGGAGTGGGACGCCGAGGGGCGTCTCGTGCGTCACACGGATTCCGCCGGCTCCATCACTCGTTTCGGGTACACCCATTTCGATCTTCCTGCCTGGCGGTCCGAGGCCGACGGCCGACAGCGGCATTTCCGCTACGACACGGAACTCAGACTGGTAGGCGTCACGAACGAGCAAGGCCTCACGTGGGAGTACCGATTCGGCGCCACGGGGCTCCTGGAGTCGGAGACCGACTTCAACGGCCGCACCCTGATCTATTCGTACGATGCCGCCGGCCGACTCGCCCGGCGCACCAATGGAGCCGGGCAGGCCACGTCCTACGATCGTGACGCGGTGGGCAGAGTCGTCGGCAAGACCACCGCGGAGTCCTCGACGACGTTCTCCTACACGTCGAGCGGACAGGTGTACCGGGCCCGATGCGGCGATGTCGTCGTGGAGGCGGAGCGCGATCCGCTCGGACGGGTACTGAGCGAGACGACCAACGGCCGGACCATCAGCCACGCCTATGACCGACTGGGCCGCCGCACGGTGCGCAGGACGCCGTCCGGAGCGGAGAGCCGGTGGGAGTACTCGGAGCGGAGTCTGCCGTCGAGGCTTTCGAGCGCCGGCCACGAGATCGTCTTCCGGCACGACGAAGACGGCAAAGAGGTGGTCCGGGACTTCGGCGATTCCCTCCGCATGGAGCGTCACTGGGACGAATGCCGCCGCATGACGTCCCATGTGCTGCGGGCACCTGACGGCCACGGCCTCGGCGACGAGAGCCGGGTCGTCAGCCGTCGCGACTACATGTACGGAATCGGTGACCGACTGACCGAAACACGCGACCTCCACGGTGGCCGGCAGCAGTTCCGGCACGACGAGCGCGGTCGCGTCGTGGCGGTCGACGGCGACTCCTGGCAAGAACGCTACGCGTACGACGCCGCGGGCAACCCGACGTCCTCGTCCTCGTCACCCACGGGCCGAGCGGACGGGGAGAAGGCCCGGCACACGTATGCCGGGAACCAGGTTCGTCGAGCCGGCAGGAGGTCGTACTCGTACGACGGCCAGGGCCGGGTCACCCGACTGGTGCAGCGGACACTGTCCGGGGGCCGCCGGGCGTGGTCGTTCAGCTGGGACGCGGACGACCGGCTCACGGGCATGACTGGCCCCGACGGTCGTCGCTGGAGCTATGACTACGACCCGTTCGGACGCCGCACGGAGAAGCGGTGCCACGCCGAGGACGGGCAGGTCATCGAGCGGACCGCCTTCACCTGGGACGGCCAGCGCCTGGCCGAGCAGTCCCGCTGGAGCGACGCGGGCGAGCACACGGTCACGTGGGAGTACGAACCAGGTACGCACCGACCGATGGCACAGGCGGAGCGGACGCGGTCGCGCGACCTGCCTCAGGAGGAAGTCGACGAGCGGTTCTTCGCCATCGTCACGGACGTCGTCGGCACGCCTGTCGAACTGATCGGTCTCGACGGCGCGGTGCGGTGGCGGGGCGGATCCGGTCTCTGGGGCGACGAACAGGCCTTCGACACGGCCGCGGCGGGCGGGCTGTCGTGCCCGCTCCGCTTCCCCGGGCAGTACGCGGACGAGGAAAGCGGCCTGCACTACAACTTCCACCGCTACTACGACCCGCACAGTATCCGCTTTCTGACCCCCGACCCGCTCGGGCTCCAGGCAGGGCCCGACCACTACGCCTACGTCTCCAATCCCCATCTCTGGGTGGATCCGCTCGGCCTGCAGCGGTGCCCGACCTTCGTGGGCATCCAGTGGATGACCGACAAAATGCTGCAACGCGTTTCATTCCGCTACCAACGGTTCGTCACGCACACGGACTACGAGCAGGTGTGGCGCCTCGGAGACGGTCGTGAGGTGCACGTGGACGGTGGTCCCACCGCGGACGGCTTCATCGTCGAGGCGAAGTGGACCGGTGGTGACCACCCGGGTGAGTGGGCGGCGTCTCAGTACAATCCTGCGCATCGTCACTACGACGAGGACCGGATCACCAGTCAGGCAGAGAAGCTTCTGGCGCTGAACGAAGGACTGGGCGGCAAGGGGGTGCGGTATGCCACTTCCTACCCGGAAGGGGCCGAGCACCTCCGGGACCTTTTCAGCAGCAAGTTCCCAGACGAATTCGCCGATGGAAGGCTGAACGTCTTCCACGTGCCGGGAAACGGAATGGATTAAGGCGTGGACGAGGTCGTTGCAGTTCTGGAGCTCCTGGCCGACGACGAGAGCCTGACGGGTGAGGGGATCGGTGCCGTCCTGGAACGGCTGGGCTGGGGCGTGGCGCGCCAGGTGCCGGGTGCCGCGTTCGCCCGTGTCTGGCGCAAGAACGACCTCCTGGCGGGTATCGAGGGGGACGCCCCGCAGGTGCGCCTCGCTGTCACCCTGTGGGAGCGCGAGGTCGACGAGGAGGCGGGCTTCGACGCGCTGGAAGCGTTGTACGACGAGTCCGCGCAGGTGGTCGGACGGATCGCACATGAGGTGGAGACCGGTGTCCTTGCCGGGCGCCTCGTCCGACCGGACGGTGGCCGGACGCAGGGCATCGACTACATCGAGCAGCGGGCCTGGGTCCTGGGCCGCCGGTCGCTGCTCGTCGGCGCGGTCCAGGACGACACGGAACTCCCGGTGAGGGTCGATGCTGTCGTTTCATGAACCGGGGCGTGCGGTGAGTACCGGCCGCGATGTCTGATGTGCCGCAGCGGAATCCGGCGGTCTACCGGCTCCTGCCGAGCCTGAGCGACTACGAGACGCTGCGTCTGGACGGTGCCGACCAGAGCAGGAACCCCGCCAAGGCGTGGGCCACCACCTGGCGGCGCGACGGTGCCAGCGCATGGGTCCGGGGGAACGCGCCTGTGGAGGTGCGAAGAGCTCTACGACGCGGCAGCGGCAGAACTCCCGACGGTCGTCTCGCAGCTGACATCGGGAGTCCTCGGATCACGGCTCCAGGAGCCCGACCGGGATCCGGCGGGGGCGAGGACTTCGTCGGCCACCGGTCCTGGATCATCGCGGACAAGGTCGTCCTGGCCGGGGTCAAGCACGATGACTCCGACGCGCCCGTCCAACTCGTCGTCGTACTGCGCGAGGACGCCCCGGATGCCGACGAGGGCGACGACGGGAACGACGACTGGTCGTGATGCGCCCCGAGGCCGACGGCGTCCGTCGGGCGGAATTCCTGATGGACCTCGACGACGGCGACCGAGTACTTCCGGGACATCGCGAACGAGGCCTGACCGCGCTTCCCTGGAGTTCACGCGGCTGCACGGTCACCACCGAGTCCAGAACCCCGGCCTGACGCCTGTGACCACCATCGTCTTTCCCGCGTACCGGTGCGAGTTCTCCGGGCGGGAGACGCTGGAGGAGGCGGAGGCCAGATATCACAGGATGCTGCCCACCGCGGACATCGGCCGCGGACCCGTGCCGTTCCTGAAGACGCGCTTCGACAACCCGCGTACCGGGGGAGGCAGCAGCAACCCGGGGCGTGCGCTGGCCCGGCCCGAGGTCCTGCTGGCCGAGATCCCGGAGCTGAGGGACGCTCCCGGCCGGTTCGTGGAGTACGAGAACCGCGTCGGTGACGTACGGCGCGTGCAGTGGGACCGGAACGGCACGTGGGTGCTCTCGGACGCGTCCGGGAGCCGGGAGCTGGGGCTCGACGAGCTTCTGCCCCTGGTGGAGGAGAGTCTGCGCTCACCGTCCGTCCGGGAGGAAGGGACGGGTGTTTGACCTACGCCCCCCCGGGGGTATTCTCTCCGGCTCGATTGGCCAGCCCCCCGGCCCGTATGGCAGACTGTCCGAGTTGCTCGGTCGAGTGTTGATGCTGCGCGCCTCCCGCCGGGAGGACCGGAAGCGAGTCCCACAGTACTCGTCGTCCTAACTGCCTCACGGCAGCACTGGGGCGGACGTACGGGAATCTTTCGGGAAGTGCGGTGCGGCACCGGCCAGGCACCCGGTGGGCCTTTCGCCCCCGGCTTGCGGTACCGGAAGGGCCGTGTGCATTCCCAGCAGGGATGTTCGAACAAGGGACATCTTTGTCAGTGAGAGTGCGACACGCCCGACCGCGTGGGTCGGAGGAAGGAAGGCGGCACAAGGAAATCGCCGGGTTCCAGAGCGTTAGCAGAGACAGGACTACTGAGTAGCCATGGCGGGACAGAAGATCCGCATCCGGCTCAAGGCCTACGACCACGAGGTCATCGACTCCTCGGCGAAGAAGATCGTCGAGACGGTGACCCGCACTGGTGCGTCGGTCGCGGGCCCGGTGCCGCTGCCCACTGAGAAGAACGTGTACTGCGTCATCAAGTCGCCGCACAAGTACAAGGACTCGCGCGAGCACTTCGAGATGCGTACCCACAAGCGCCTGATCGACATCCTCGACCCGACCCCCAAGACCGTTGACTCTCTGATGCGACTCGACCTCCCGGCCGGTGTCGACATCGAGATCAAGCTCTGAGGCCGGTGATCTGAGAATGGCTAAGCAGATCAAGGGCATCCTGGGCGAGAAGCTCGGCATGACGCAGGTGTGGGACGAGAACAACCGGGTCGTCCCGGTGACCGTCGTCAAGGCCGGCCCGAATGTCGTGACCCAGGTCCGCACCAACGACGTCGACGGCTACGAGTCCGTCCAGCTCGCCTTCGGCGAGATCGACCCGCGCAAGGTGAACAAGCCCCTCAAGGGTCACTTCGCGAAGGCCGACGTCACCCCCCGCCGTCACCTCGTCGAGATCCGTACGGCCGACGCCGCCGAGTACACCCTCGGTCAGGAAGTCACCGCCGAGGTCTTCGAGGCCGGCGTGAAGGTCGACGTCACCGGCAAGAGCAAGGGCAAGGGCTTCGCCGGTGTCATGAAGCGTCACAACTTCAAGGGCCTCGGCGCCGGTCACGGCACCCAGCGCAAGCACCGCTCGCCCGGTTCCATCGGTGGCTGCGCCACCCCGGGCCGCGTGTTCAAGGGCCTCCGCATGGCGGGTCGCATGGGCAACGAGCGTGTCACCACCCAGAACCTGACCGTCCACGCCGTTGACGCGGAGAAGGGTCTGCTGCTCATCAAGGGCGCGGTTCCCGGTCCGAACGGCGGCCTCGTCCTGGTCCGCACCGCGGCCAAGGGGGCCTGAGGTACCGATGAGCACTGTTGACATCCTTTCGCCTGCCGGCGAGAAGACCGGAACCGTCGAGCTCCCCGCGGAGATCTTCGGCGTGGAGAAGGTCAGCATCCCGCTGATCCACCAGGTCGTCGTCGCGCAGAACGCGGCTGCCCGCCAGGGCACGCACAAGACGAAGACCCGTGGCGAGGTCCGTGGTGGTGGCAAGAAGCCTTACCGCCAGAAGGGCACCGGCCGCGCCCGCCAGGGCTCGACCCGCGCGCCGCAGTTCGCCGGCGGTGGCGTCGTCCACGGCCCGCAGCCGCGTGACTACTCGCAGCGCACCCCGAAGAAGATGAAGGCTGCCGCTCTGCGTCACGCCCTCACCGACCGGGCGCGTCACAACCGCATCCACGTCGTCACCGGCGTGATCGAGGGCGAGACCCCCAGCACCAAGGCCGCTCGCACGCTGTTCGGCAAGATCTCGGAGCGCAAGAACCTGCTCCTGGTCATCGACCGCGCCGACGAGGCCGCGTGGCTGTCCGCCCGCAACCTGCCCCAGGTCCACATCCTGGAGCCGGGCCAGCTGAACACGTACGACGTGATCGTCTCGGACGACGTGGTCTTCACCCAGGCCGCCTTCGAGTCCTTCGTCGCCGGCCCGAAGGCCAACGACACCGAAGGGACCGAGGTCTGATGGCCATCCGCCACCCGAGCATCGCCTCGAAGGCCGCCAAGGCCGCCAAGGCCGCCCGCGTCGCCAAGGCGCGCCGCCACGAGGCCGAGGGCAAGAACACCGTCGAGACCCCGCTCAGCAAGTCGTACACGGACCCCCGTGACATCCTGCTGAAGCCGGTCGTCTCCGAGAAGAGCTACGCGCTCCTCGACGAGAACAAGTACACGTTCATCGTCGACCCGAACGCCAACAAGACCCAGATCAAGCAGGCCGTCCAGGCGGTCTTCTCGGTCAAGGTCACCGGGGTCAACACGATCAACCGCCAGGGCAAGCGCAAGCGCACCCGCACCGGTTTCGGCCAGCGCGCGGCGACCAAGCGCGCGATCGTGACCCTCGCCGAGGGCGACCGTATCGACATCTTCGGCGGTCCGACCGCGTAAGCGGGTCGGATCGTCCGATATCGGACGAGGACTGAGAAATGGGAATCCGCAAGTACAAGCCGACTACGCCGGGCCGCCGTGGCGCCAGCGTCGCCGACTTCGTCGAGGTCACGCGGTCCACGCCGGAGAAGTCGCTGGTCCGCCCGCTGCACAGCAAGGGCGGCCGTAACAACGCCGGTCGTGTGACCGTTCGCCACCAGGGTGGCGGACACAAGCGCGCCTACCGCGTGATCGACTTCCGTCGTCACGACAAGGACGGCGTGCCGGCGAAGGTCGCGCACATCGAGTACGACCCCAACCGCACCGCGCGCATCGCGCTGCTGCACTACGCCGACGGCGAGAAGCGCTACATCCTCGCCCCGCGCAACCTGCAGCAGGGCGACACCGTGGAGAACGGCCCCGGGGCCGACATCAAGCCGGGCAACAACCTGGCCCTCCGCAACATCCCGGTCGGTACCACGGTCCACGCGATCGAGCTCCGTCCCGGCGGTGGCGCCAAGTTCGCCCGCTCCGCGGGTGCCTCGGTGCAGCTGCTCGCCCGTGAGGGCGCCATGGCGACCCTCCGTATGCCGTCCGGCGAGATCCGCATGGTGGACGCGCGCTGCCGCGCCACCGTCGGTGAGGTCGGCAACGCCGAGCAGTCGAACATCAACTGGGGCAAGGCCGGCCGCAAGCGGTGGCTGGGCGTCCGCCCGACCGTCCGTGGTGTCGTCATGAACCCGGTCGACCACCCGCACGGTGGTGGTGAGGGCCGGACCTCCGGTGGCCGTCACCCCGTCTCCCCGTGGGGCAAGAAGGAAGGTCGTACTCGTTCGCCCAAGAAGGCGTCGAACAAGTACATCGTCCGCCGCCGCAAGACGAACAAGAAGCGTTAAGGACTGGTTGAGATGCCTCGTAGCTTGAAGAAGGGGCCCTTCGTCGACGACCACCTGATCAAGAAGGTGGATGTCCAGAACGAAGCCGGCACCAAGAACGTCATCAAGACCTGGTCCCGTCGCTCGATGATCGTCCCGGCCATGCTCGGCCACACGATCGCGGTGCACAACGGCAAGACCCACATCCCGGTGTTCGTTACCGAGTCGATGGTCGGCCACAAGCTCGGCGAGTTCTCGCCGACCCGCACCTTCCGGGGCCACGTCAAGGATGACCGGAAGTCGAAGCGCCGCTAGTAGCGGATCGCATTCAGACACGTAAGTAACTGAGAGGGACAACCATGGAAGCCAGGGCCCAGGCGCGGTACATCCGCGTTACGCCCATGAAGGCCCGCCGCGTGGTGGACCTTATCCGTGGCATGGACGCCACGGAGGCTCAGGCTGTTCTGCGATTCGCTCCGCAGGCAGCCTCCGTGCCGGTCGGCAAGGTGCTCGACAGCGCCATCGCCAACGCCGCGCACAACTACGACCACACCGACGCCGACAGCCTCTTCATCTCCGAGGCGTACGTCGACGAGGGCCCGACCCTGAAGCGGTTCCGGCCGCGCGCCCAGGGCCGTGCCTACCGGATCCGCAAGCGGACCAGCCACATCACCGTGGTCGTCAGCAGCAAGGAAGGAACCCGGTAATGGGCCAGAAGGTTAACCCGCATGGGTTCCGGCTCGGCATCACCACGGACTTCAAGTCCCGGTGGTACGCCGACAAGCTGTACAAGGACTACGTCAAGGAAGACGTCGCCATCCGTCGGATGATGACGTCCGGCATGGAGCGCGCCGGCATCTCCAAGGTGGAGATCGAGCGCACCCGTGACCGCGTCCGCGTGGACATCCACACCGCGCGTCCGGGCATCGTCATCGGCCGCCGCGGCGCCGAGGCCGACCGTATCCGCGGTGACCTGGAGAAGCTGACCGGCAAGCAGGTCCAGCTGAACATCCTCGAGGTCAAGAACCCGGAGACGGACGCTCAGCTGGTGGCCCAGGCCGTCGCCGAGCAACTCTCCTCCCGCGTCTCCTTCCGCCGCGCCATGCGTAAGAGCATGCAGTCGGCGATGAAGGCCGGCGCCAAGGGCATCAAGATCCAGTGCGGTGGCCGCCTCGGCGGCGCCGAGATGTCCCGCTCGGAGTTCTACCGCGAGGGCCGCGTGCCCCTGCACACGCTCCGCGCGAACGTGGACTACGGCTTCTTCGAGGCCAAGACGACCTTCGGCCGCATCGGTGTGAAGGTCTGGATCTACAAGGGCGACGTCAAGAACATCGCCGAGGTCCGCGCCGAGAACGCCGCCGCCCGTGCGGGCAACCGCCCGGCCCGCGGTGGCGCTGCCGACCGTCCGGCCCGTGGTGGCCGCGGTGGCGAGCGGCGCGGTCGCAAGCCGCAGCAGGCTGCCGGCGCCGAGGCCCCCAAGGCCGAGGCTCCCGCCGCCGCGCCGGCTGAGAGCACCGGAACGGAGGCCTGACCGACATGCTGATCCCCCGTAGGGTCAAGCACCGCAAGCAGCACCACCCCAAGCGGGACGGCGCTGCCAAGGGCGGCACCCAGGTGTCGTTCGGCGAGTACGGCATCCAGGCGCTCACCCCGGCGTATGTGACGAACCGCCAGATCGAGGCCGCTCGTATCGCCATGACGCGTCACATCAAGCGTGGTGGCAAGGTCTGGATCAACATCTACCCGGACCGTCCGCTCACCAAGAAGCCCGCCGAGACCCGCATGGGTTCCGGTAAGGGTTCTCCGGAGTGGTGGATCGCCAACGTCAAGCCCGGACGCGTGATGTTCGAGCTGTCGTACCCCAACGAGAAGATCGCCCGTGAGGCGCTGACCCGTGCGGCCCACAAGCTGCCGATGAAGTGCCGGATCGTCAAGCGCGAGGCAGGTGAAGCGTGATGTCGGCCGGTACCAAGGCGTCCGAGCTGCGCGAGCTGGGCAACGAGGAGCTTCTGGGCAAGCTCCGCGAGGCCAAGGAAGAGCTGTTCAATCTCCGCTTCCAGGCGGCGACTGGCCAGCTTGAGAACCATGGCCGTCTGAAGGCGGTCCGCAAGGACATCGCGCGGATCTACACCCTGATGCGCGAGCGTGAGCTGGGCATCGAAACGGTGGAGAGCGCCTGATGAGCGAGAGCAACGTGAACGAGAACACTGAGGCGCGCGGCTTCCGCAAGACCCGTGAGGGTCTCGTCGTCAGCGACAAGATGGACAAGACCGTCGTCGTCGCCGTCGAGGACCGCGTCAAGCACGCGCTGTACGGCAAGGTCATCCGCCGTACGAACAAGCTCAAGGCGCACGACGAGCAGAACGCCGCGGGCGTCGGCGACCGTGTCCTCCTCATGGAGACCCGGCCGCTGTCCGCGACGAAGCGCTGGCGCGTCGTCGAGATCCTCGAAAAGGCCAAGTAAGTCTCCTGCGGGGCATTCCTCGCAGGACAGTTCCGCCAGGCTCCGGGGGCCGTTCTGAACGGCCCCCGGGGAACCGGCAGACAAACAGGAGATAGACGTGATCCAGCAGGAGTCGCGACTGCGCGTCGCCGACAACACTGGTGCGAAGGAAATCCTTTGCATCCGTGTGCTCGGTGGCTCCGGTCGCCGCTACGCGGGCATCGGTGACGTCATCGTCGCCACCGTCAAGGACGCGATCCCCGGTGGCAACGTGAAGAAGGGTGACGTCGTCAAGGCGGTCATCGTTCGCACCGTCAAGGAGCGCCGTCGTCCGGACGGCTCGTACATCCGCTTCGACGAGAACGCCGCCGTCATTCTGAAGAACGACGGCGACCCTCGCGGCACCCGCATCTTCGGCCCGGTCGGCCGGGAGCTGCGCGAGAAGAAGTTCATGAAGATCATCTCGCTCGCGCCGGAGGTGCTGTAAGCATGAAGATCAAGAAGGGCGACCTGGTCCAGGTCATCACCGGTAAGGACAAGGGCAAGCAGGGCAAGGTCATCGCGGCCTACCCCCGCGAGGACCGGGTCCTGGTCGAGGGTGTCAACCGGGTCAAGAAGCACACCAAGGCCGGCCCGACCGCTCGCGGTTCGCAGGCCGGCGGCATCGTCACGACCGAGGCGCCCGTCCACGTCTCCAACGTCCAGCTGGTCGTTGAGAAGGACGGCAACAAGGTCGTCACGCGTGTCGGTTACCGCTTCGACGAGGAAGGCAACAAGATCCGCGTTGCCAAGCGGACGGGTGAGGACATCTGATGGCTACCACCACTGCTCCGCGTCTGAAGCTGAAGTACCGCGAGGAGATCGCGGGCAAGCTGCGTGACGAGTTCAAGTACGAGAACGTCATGCAGATCCCCGGTCTCGTCAAGATCGTGGTCAACATGGGTGTCGGCGACGCCGCCCGTGACTCGAAGCTGATCGAGGGCGCGATCCGCGACCTGACCACCATCACCGGTCAGAAGCCGGCCGTCACCAAGGCCCGCAAGTCCATCGCGCAGTTCAAGCTGCGTGAGGGTCAGCCGATCGGTGCCCACGTCACGCTCCGTGGCGACCGCATGTGGGAGTTCCTGGACCGCACCCTGTCGCTCGCGCTGCCGCGCATCCGCGACTTCCGCGGCCTGTCCCCCAAGCAGTTCGACGGCCGTGGCAACTACACCTTCGGTCTCACGGAGCAGGTCATGTTCCACGAGATCGACCAGGACAAGATCGACCGTACCCGGGGTATGGACATCACCGTGGTGACCACGGCGACCAACGACGCTGAGGGCCGCGCGCTCCTTCGTCACCTCGGCTTCCCGTTCAAGGAGGCGTGAGCGAGATGGCGAAGAAGGCTCTGATTGCCAAGGCTGCTCGCAAGCCCAAGTTCGGTGTGCGTGGCTACACGCGCTGCCAGCGCTGCGGCCGTCCGCACTCCGTGTACCGCAAGTTCGGCCTGTGCCGTGTGTGCCTTCGTGAGATGGCTCACCGCGGCGAGCTGCCGGGCGTGACCAAGAGCTCCTGGTAATCCCCCTTTTAGGGATTTCAGGGGCTCTCGGTAAGCAATGGGCGTGTCAGGCGCCCACCCTTTCATGGCTTAGGCTTGGAGGGTTGGGCGCCTGACAGTCGCCCGTACGACTTACTACGCCGTAGGTCCACCGCGCCGCACCCGTCCCGTCTCGGATCGGGGAGAGGGATGGCGCACCAGGAAACCCCGGCGAGAGAGGCCACAGGCCAATTCATGACCATGACTGATCCGATCGCAGACATGCTGACGCGTCTGCGGAACGCGAACTCGGCGTACCACGACTCTGTGACGATGCCGGCGTCCAAGATCAAGTCTCACATCGCGGAGATCCTCCAGCAGGAGGGCTTCATCACGGGCTGGAAGGTCGAGGACGCCGAGGTCGGCAAGAACCTCGTCCTGGACCTGAAGTTCGGTCCGAACCGTGAGCGCTCCATCGCGGGCATCAAGCGGATCTCCAAGCCCGGTCTCCGGGTGTACGCGAAGTCCACCTCCCTGCCGAAGGTGCTGGGCGGCCTCGGCGTGGCGATCATCTCCACGTCGCACGGTCTCCTCACCGACAAGCAGGCCGGCAAGAAGGGCGTAGGCGGGGAAGTCCTCGCCTACGTCTGGTAGCAGAAGGGAACGGAGGAAACAGCTATGTCGCGTATCGGCAAGCTCCCCATCGCGGTTCCCGCCGGCGTGGACGTCACCATCGACGGCCGCACGGTGCAGGTCAAGGGCCCCAAGGGCGAGCTGACCCACACCATCGTGGCTCCGATCGACATCGCCAAGGGCGAGGACGGCACTCTCGCGGTGACCCGCCCCAACGACGAGCGTCAGAGCAAGGCCCTGCACGGCCTGTCCCGCACGCTGGTGGCGAACATGATCACCGGCGTGACCCAGGGTTACGTGAAGAAGCTCGAGATCAGCGGTGTCGGTTACCGCGTGACCGCCAAGGGCTCGAACCTCGAGTTCGCGCTCGGTTACAGCCACCCGATCGTGGTCGAGGCCCCCGAGGGCATCACCTTCAAGGTCGAGGCTCCGACCCGTTTCTCGGTCGAGGGCATCGACAAGCAGAAGGTCGGCGAGGTCGCGGCCAACATCCGCAAGCTGCGCAAGCCCGACCCGTACAAGGCCAAGGGCGTCAAGTACGAGGGCGAAGTCATCCGCCGCAAGGTCGGAAAGGCGGGTAAGTAAGCCATGGCATACGGGCAGAAGATCCTCAAGGGCGACGCCTACAAGCGCGCCGCGATCAAGCGCCGTCACATCCGGATCCGCAAGAACATCTCCGGTACGGCGGAGCGTCCCCGTCTGGTCGTGACCCGCTCCAACCGCCACATCGTGGCGCAGGTGATCGACGACCTGAAGGGCCACACCCTGGCTTCCGCGTCCACTCTGGACGCGTCGGTCCGCGGTGGCGAGGGCGACAAGTCCGCGCAGGCCAAGCAGGTCGGCGCCCTGGTCGCCGAGCGTGCCAAGGCCGCCGGTGTCGAGGCCGTGGTGTTCGACCGTGGTGGCAACCAGTACGCCGGGCGCATCGCCGCCCTGGCGGACGCCGCCCGCGAAGCCGGGCTCAAGTTCTGAGCCGCTTGTAGCTAGCGGAAAGAGAGAGGTAATCCAATGGCTGGACCCCAGCGCCGCGGTGGCGGTGCCGGTGGCGGCGAGCGGCGGGACCGGAAGGGCCGTGACGGCGGCGCTGCTGCCGCCGAGAAGACCGCGTACGTTGAGCGCGTTGTCGCGATCAACCGCGTCGCCAAGGTTGTGAAGGGTGGTCGTCGCTTCAGCTTCACCGCGCTGGTCGTGGTGGGCGACGGTGACGGCACCGTGGGTGTCGGTTACGGCAAGGCCAAGGAGGTGCCGGCCGCCATCGCCAAGGGCGTTGAGGAGGCCAAGAAGCACTTCTTCAAGGTCCCGCGTATCCAGGGCACCATCCCTCACCCCATCCAGGGTGAGAAGGCCGCCGGTGTCGTTCTCCTCAAGCCGGCTTCGCCGGGTACCGGTGTTATCGCCGGTGGTCCCGTGCGCGCCGTCCTGGAGTGCGCCGGTATCCACGACGTGCTGTCGAAGTCGCTCGGCTCCGACAACGCGATCAACATCGTGCACGCGACCGTGGCGGCCCTGAAGGGCCTGCAGCGTCCCGAGGAGATCGCGGCCCGCCGTGGTCTGCCCCTCGAGGACGTCGCCCCCGCGGCTCTGCTTCGTGCGCGTGCGGGAGCGGGTGCGTAATGGCTCGCCTCAAGGTCACGCAGACGAAGTCGTACATCGGCAGCAAGCAGAACCACCGTGACACCCTGCGGTCCCTTGGTCTCAAGGGGATCAACACCGTGGTCGTCAAGGAGGACCGCCCCGAGTTCCGCGGCATGGTGCACACCGTCCGCCACCTCGTGACGGTTGAGGAGGTCGACTGATCATGGCGGAGAACAACCCGCTCAAGATCCACAACCTCCGTCCCGCCCCGGGCGCCAAGACCGCCAAGACCCGTGTCGGTCGTGGTGAGGCGTCGAAGGGTAAGACGGCCGGTCGTGGTACCAAGGGTACGAAGGCCCGTTACCAGGTTCCGGAGCGCTTCGAGGGTGGCCAGATGCCCCTCCACATGCGTCTTCCGAAGCTGAAGGGCTTCAAGAACCCGTTCAAGACCGAATACCAGGTCGTGAACCTCGACAAGCTGGCCGCGCTGTACCCCGAGGGTGGCGAGGTCACCGTCGAGGGTCTGGTGGCCAAGGGCGCCGTTCGCAAGAACGCGCTCGTCAAGGTCCTCGGCCAGGGTGAGGTCTCCGTGGCGCTGCAGGTGACGGTCGACGCCGTCTCCGGCTCCGCCAAGGAGAAGATCACCGCCGCCGGCGGCACTGTCACCGAGCTCGTCTGAGTTTTCCGGACGTCTCGATGACGTAAGCGAATCCCGACCGGGGATACCTCACAATGAGGTATCCCCGGTTGGTCGTTCCTAGGGGGCAGTGCGGCCGGTAAGGTGGCCAGCACTGTTCTTTTCTCATTCGTCGAACCTCAAGACCGTCACCCTTGACGCAGTTGCGCGGGGGTCGCAGGAGGCACCGTGCTCACCGCGTTCGCCCGGGCGTTCAGGACGCCCGACCTGCGCAAGAAGCTGCTCTTCACGCTCGGCATCATCGTGGTGTACCGGGTCGGTACCCACATCCCGATCCCCGGCGTCAACTACAAAGCCGTCCAGACGTGTGTCAGTGAGGCGTCCGGCAACCAGGGCCTCTTCGGTCTGGTGAACATGTTCAGCGGTGGCGCGCTGCTGCAGATCACGGTCTTCGCGCTCGGCATCATGCCGTACATCACGGCCAGCATCATCCTTCAGCTGCTGACCGTGGTCATCCCGCGCCTGGAAGCCCTGAAGAAGGAGGGCCAGGCGGGTACGGCGAAGATCACGCAGTACACCCGTTACCTGACGGTGGCGCTCGCCATCCTGCAGGGCACCGGCCTGGTGGCCACCGCCCGCAGCGGCGCCCTGTTCTCCGGCTGCACGGTCGCCTCCAGCATCGTCCCGGACCAGGCGATCTTCACCACCATCACCATGGTCATCTGCATGACCGCCGGTACGGCCGTGGTCATGTGGCTCGGCGAGCTGATCACCGACCGCGGCATCGGCAACGGCATGTCGATCCTGATGTTCATCTCGATCGCCGCGACCTTCCCGTCGGCGCTGTGGGCCATCAAGAAGCAGGGCACCCTGGCCGGCGGCTGGATCGAGTTCGGCTCGGTCATCGCGGTGGGTCTGGTCATGGTCGCGCTGGTGGTCTTCGTCGAGCAGGCCCAGCGCCGCGTTCCGGTGCAGTACGCGAAGCGCATGATCGGCCGCCGTTCCTACGGCGGTACGTCTACGTACATCCCGCTCAAGGTGAACCAGGCCGGTGTGATTCCGGTCATCTTCGCCTCTTCGCTGCTCTACATTCCGGCGCTCGTGGCGCAGTTCGCCGGCGGGAACTCGGGCTGGAAGGACTGGATCACCCAGAACCTCACCAAGGGTGACCATCCGATTTACATTGTTTCGTACTTCTTGCTCATCGTGTTCTTCGCGTTCTTCTACGTCGCCATTTCCTTCAACCCCGAGGAAGTGGCCGACAACATGAAGAAGTATGGTGGCTTCATCCCGGGCATCCGGGCTGGCCGACCGACCGCTGAGTACCTCTCGTACGTGCTCAACCGGATCACCTGGCCGGGTTCGCTGTATCTGGGGCTGATCGCTCTCGTGCCGACGATGGCGTTGGTGGGCTTTGGGGCGAGCAACAACTTCCCGTTCGGTGGCACCAGCATCCTGATCATCGTGGGTGTGGGCCTCGAGACGGTGAAGCAGATCGAGAGTCAGCTTCAGCAGCGCAATTACGAAGGGTTCCTCCGCTGATGCGAATCGTCCTCGTCGGGCCGCCTGGCGCCGGTAAGGGAACGCAAGCCGTTCGCCTTGCCAAGGAGCTGAAGATCCCGCACATCTCCACGGGCGACCTGTTCCGCGCCAACATCAGCCAGGAGACGGAACTCGGGAAACTCGCGAAGTCCTACATGGACGCCGGCAACCTGGTCCCCGACGAGGTCACCATCGCCATGGCCAAGGACCGCATGGAGCAGGAGGACGCCGTGAACGGCTTCCTGCTCGACGGTTTCCCGCGCAACGTCTCGCAGGCCGAGGCGCTCGACGAACTGCTGAAGGCCGAGAAGATCAAGCTGGACGCCGTGCTCGACCTCGAAGTCCCCGAGGAAGAGGTCGTCAAGCGGATCGCCGGGCGACGCCTGTGCCGTAACAAGGCGGAGCACGTCTTCCACGTGACGTACAGCCCGCCGAAGGCGGAGGGCGTCTGCGACGTCTGCGGCGGCGAGCTCTACCAGCGCGACGACGACTCCGAGGACACCGTCCGCACCCGGCTCGAGGTCTACCACACGCAGACCGAGCCGATCATCGACTACTACAAGGCGCAGGGCCTGGTCGCGACGATCTCCGCCCTGGGCCCGGTGGACGAGGTCACCAAGCGGGCGATGGACGCGCTCAAGCGTGACGGGGACGACGAGAAGTAGTCCCTCGGCGGTTCGGCCGCGGTGCCCTCCCGGGTGCCGCGGCCGTACTGTTGTGTTTCGTGTTCGTGTTCGGCTGACGCCGACGTCGACGTTGTCGCGAGTGATGGAGAGCGCAGGCCACCCATGGTGCAGATCAAGACCCCCGAGCAGATCGCCAGGATGCGGGCGGCGGGCCTGGTCGTGGCCGCGATCCACGCGGCCACCCGCGAGGCGGCGGTCCCCGGCGCCAGCACCAAGGACCTGGACGAGGTGGCCCGCAAGGTCCTCGCGGAGCACGGCGCCAAGCCGAACTTCCTGGGCTACGGCGGTTTTCCCGCCACCATCTGCACGTCCGTCAACGAAGTGGTCGTCCACGGCATCCCCTCGGAGGATGTCGTTCTCAAGGACGGCGACATCATCTCCATCGACTGCGGCGCCATCGTCGACGGCTGGCACGGCGACGCGGCCTACACCGCCTTCGTGGGCTCCGGTCACGCTCCGGAGCTGATCGAGCTCTCCCGGGTCACCGAGGAGTCGATGTGGGCCGGCATCGCGGCGATGAAGCAGGGCAACCGCCTGGTCGACGTCTCCCGGGCGATCGAGACGTACATCCGCCGCCAGCCGAAGCCCGGCGGCGGCAAGTACGGGATCATCGAGGACTACGGCGGCCACGGCATCGGCACCGAGATGCACATGGACCCGCACCTGCTGAACTACGTCGACCGGCGGCGGGGCAAGGGGCCGAAGCTGGTGCCCGGGTTCTGCCTGGCCATCGAGCCGATGGTGTCGCTGGGGACGCCCCGCACGGAGGTCCTGCCGGACGAGTGGACCGTGATCACCACGGACGGTACGTGGTCGTCGCACTGGGAGCACTCGGTCGCGCTGACCGAAGAGGGTCCGCTGGTGCTGACGGCGCCTGACGGGGGCAAGGCCAAGCTGGCCGAGCACGGGATCACGGCTGCGCCGGATCCGCTGGGCTGAGCCCGGTTCGAAGCCTGCGGCCCGGTGAGGGCTGTGCGCGCCCGCGCGGCGGAGCCGCATATCGAAACAGTCCCGCGTCCCTGAACGAGCGCCCCAGGCGGGCGCCTCCAGAATGGTGCGCGCTTAATGATCTGGCTTCTGGGGCAGGCTTTCCCGATTCGTCTTTCCGGGTGCGCTGACGTAGACTGACTCGTCGGCTCTCGTGCATCCGCATGTCCGCATGCGTTCGTAGCGATGCGAGTGAGTCGATCAAGGTAGTCGATTCGAAGGGCGAAGCGTGGCCAAGAAGCAAGGTGCCATCGAGATCGAGGGCACTGTCGTCGAGTCTCTTCCGAACGCCATGTTCAAGGTCGAGCTCCAGAACGGCCACCAGGTCCTGGCACACATCAGCGGCAAGATGCGTATGCACTACATCCGCATCCTCCCTGACGACCGGGTCGTGGTGGAGCTGTCTCCGTACGACCTGACGCGTGGCCGGATCGTCTACCGCTACAAGTAGATCTTGCCCACGTCCCGCGTGAGCGGGGCCGCCGGCAACTGACCCGGAGAACCTCAATCCCATGAAGGTCAAGCCGAGCGTCAAGAAGATCTGCGACAAGTGCAGGGTGATCCGCCGTCACGGTCGGGTCATGGTCATCTGCGAGAACCCGCGCCACAAGCAGCGCCAGGGCTGACGCACGACCGATCCCTCTGCATCCATCGCAGAGATTCGCGCGACGCAAGCTGAATTTGTTCATACGCAGAACCCAGGCGCTGTACCGCCTGACACCCCCGGTTCGGAGGCCGGGGACCCAGTTCGTACCTGATACGGCGGCTGGGAACCGGTTCTGCGGAAGACCTCCGACGATCACCAGGAGCCATTGAATGGCACGCGTTTCCGGTGTTGACATCCCGCGCGAAAAGCGCGTGGAGGTCGCCCTCACCTACGTGTTCGGCATCGGCCGGACACTCTCGCAGCTGACGCTGGCCGAGACCGGCATCGACCCGAACACCCGCGTTCGCGACCTGACCGAAGAGCAGCTGGTCGCCATCCGCGAGTACGTCGACAACAACATCAAGACCGAGGGTGACCTCCGTCGCGAGATCCAGGCCGACATCCGCCGCAAGGTCGAGATCGGCTGCTACCAGGGCCTGCGTCACCGCCGTGGCCTGCCCGTCCGCGGTCAGCGCACCAGCACCAACGCCCGCACCCGCAAGGGCCCGCGTCGCGCCATCGCCGGCAAGAAGAAGCCGGGCAAGAAGTAGTCCTCAGCGGACAACGCTTCATCAGCGGTCTTCGCTTGTAGGACCGACCACCTCCCCGTAGGAGTTACTAGATGCCCCCCAAGGGTCGTCAGGGCGCTGCCAAGAAGGTGCGCCGCAAGGAAAAGAAGAACGTCGCTCACGGCCACGCGCACATCAAGAGCACGTTCAACAACACGATCGTCTCGATCACGGACCCGTCCGGCAACGTGATCTCCTGGGCCTCCGCCGGCCATGTCGGCTTCAAGGGCTCCCGGAAGTCCACGCCGTTCGCCGCGCAGATGGCCGCCGAGTCGGCTGCCCGCCGCGCCCAGGAGCACGGCATGCGCAAGGTCGACGTGTTCGTGAAGGGCCCGGGTTCCGGTCGCGAGACCGCGATCCGCTCCCTGCAGGCCACGGGTCTCGAGGTCGGCTCCATCCAGGACGTCACCCCGACCCCGCACAACGGCTGCCGTCCGCCGAAGCGCCGTCGCGTCTGACCTCGCTTCGCAGGGCTGCCCGGGCGGTACGGCTCCGAAAGGGACGTGCCGCCCGTACCCTTGCAGTACCCGCGCCTTTCACGGGCGCGGCTCCGTCGGGCGTCAAATAGCGGGCGTCCACGAAAGAAGGATCTGATCCACACATGCTGATCGCTCAGCGTCCCTCGTTGACCGAAGAGGTCGTCGACGAGTTCCGCTCCCGGTTCGTGATCGAGCCGCTGGAGCCGGGCTTCGGCTACACCCTCGGCAACTCCCTCCGCCGTACCCTCCTCTCCTCGATCCCCGGCGCGGCTGTCACGTCGATCCGGATCGACGGCGTCCTGCACGAGTTCACCACCGTGCCGGGCGTCAAGGAGGACGTCACCGACCTGATCCTCAACATCAAGCAGCTGGTCGTCTCCTCGGAGCACGACGAGCCGGTCGTGATGTACCTGCGCAAGCAGGGCCCGGGTCTGGTCACCGCCGCCGACATCGCGCCCCCGGCCGGTGTCGAGGTGCACAACCCCGACCTCGTCCTCGCCACGCTCAACGGCAAGGGCAAGCTGGAGATGGAGCTCACGGTCGAGCGTGGCCGCGGTTACGTCTCCGCCGTGCAGAACAAGCAGGTGGGCCAGGAGATCGGCCGTATCCCGGTCGACTCCATCTACTCGCCGGTGCTCAAGGTCACGTACAAGGTCGAGGCGACCCGTGTCGAGCAGCGCACCGACTTCGACAAGCTGATCGTCGACGTCGAGACCAAGCAGGCCATGCGTCCGCGTGACGCCATGGCGTCGGCCGGCAAGACCCTGGTCGAGCTGTTCGGTCTGGCGCGTGAGCTCAACATCGACGCCGAGGGCATCGACATGGGCCCGTCCCCCACGGACGCCGCCCTCGCCGCCGACCTCGCGCTGCCGATCGAGGAGCTGGAGCTCACGGTCCGCTCCTACAACTGCCTCAAGCGTGAGGGCATCCACTCCGTGGGTGAGCTCGTGGCGCGCTCCGAGGCGGACCTCCTGGACATCCGCAACTTCGGTGCGAAGTCCATCGACGAGGTCAAGGCGAAGCTGGCCGGCATGGGCCTGGCCCTCAAGGACAGCCCGCCCGGATTCGACCCCACCGCTGCTGCTGACGCCTTCGGGGCGGATGACGACGCGGACGCCGGGTTCGTCGAGACCGAGCAGTACTGAGCGCTCCGCGAGGACGCCGGTTCTGCGGGTGCGGGTGGACTGTGGCTTGTCGCGCAGGGTCCCCGCGCCCCTTCCGGGAGCGCCCCTTCGGGGCCGCTCCCGGATCTCCGACAGACAACCGTCTGCTCGGATACTGACCCCGGTACCTGACACGGCCGGGGCAGACACACAGGAGAAGAACCATGCCGAAGCCCACCAAGGGTGCCCGTCTGGGCGGCAGTGCCGCGCACGAGAAGCTGCTGCTCGCGAACCTCGCGAAGGCGCTCTTCGAGCACGGCCGTATCACCACCACCGAGGCGAAGGCCCGCCGCCTGCGTCCGTACGCCGAGCGTCTGGTCACCAAGGCGAAGAAGGGCGACCTTCACAACCGCCGTCAGGTGCTCCAGGTCATCACGGACAAGAGCATCGTGCACACGCTCTTCACCGAGATCGGCCCGCGGTACGAGAACCGTCCCGGTGGCTACACCCGCATCACCAAGATCGGTAACCGCCGTGGCGACAACGCGCCCATGGCTGTCATCGAGCTGGTCGAGGCGCTGACGGTTGCCCAGCAGGCGACGGGTGAGGCCGAGGCCGCGACGAAGCGTGCGGTCAAGGAGGCCGAGGAGACCAAGGTCGAGGAGACCGAGGCCGCCGAGGTCGTCGAGGACGCCAAGCCTGAGGGTGAGGAGCCGAAGGAGGCGTAAGGCCGTCCTTTGGCTGCCGGCCCGTCGTGGCTGGTCGCGCAGTTCCTCGCGCCCCTTACGGGGCGCGTCAGTGGGCCCGTTCCCTATCAGGGACGGGCCCGCTTTCTTGCCCTGAGAGGATTCTCCCGTGAGTGACGAAGTTCAGCCCGGTTACGTTCGCATCCGTCTCGACCTGTCCTACGACGGCAGCCACTTCCACGGCTGGGCCAAGCAGGCCGGTGGGAAGCGGACCGTGCAGGGGGAGATCGAGGACGCGTTGCGGACGGTGACGCGGTCGGGGGAGACGACGTACGAGCTGACCGTCGCCGGGCGGACCGACGCCGGGGTGCACGCGCGGGGGCAGGTGGCGCATGTCGATCTGCCGGCCGGGGTGTGGGAGGAGCAGCGGGAGAAGCTGCTGAGGCGGCTCGCGGGGCGGCTGCCGAAGGACGTGCGGGTGTGGGCGGTCGGCGAGGCGCCGGCGGGGTTCGACGCGCGGTTCGCGGCGCTGTGGCGGCGGTACGTGTACCGGGTCGGGGACCGGCCGGGAGGTGTGGACCCGCTGCTGCGCAACCATGTGCTGTGGCACGACTGGGAGCTGGACGTCGATGTCATGGACGCCGCCGCGAAGTCCCTGATAGGGGAGCACGACTTCGCCGCGTACGCGAAGAAGCGCGAGGGCGCGACGACGATCCGGGAGATCCTCGGCTTCGGGGTGAGCCGGCGCGGCGACGGGGTCGTCGAAATCGAGGTCCGGGCCGACGCCTTCTGCCACAACCAGGTGCGGTCGATGGTCGGCGCGCTGCTGTTCGTGGGGGACGGGCACCGGGGCGTGGAGTGGCCGCGGAAGGTGCTGGACGCGGGGGTGCGGGACAGCGCCGTGCATGTCGTACGGCCGCACGGGCTGACCTTGGAGGAGGTCGCGTACCCGGCGCCCGACCAGCTGCTGGAACGGCAGCGGCAGGCACGCCGGGTACGGGTGCGGACGGCCTGAGGGGTCAGCCGGCCAGGACCTTTCTGAAGGTCGGCTCCAGGAACGGTTCAAGGTACTTGGCGTAGCCGCCGGTCATGTGGCTGTTGTCCCAGTAGACGACGTGTCCGCCGATCACGGCCGGGCAGTAGCCGTTCGCGCAGAAGGCGGGGAGCGGGTTGATGACCGTGGCCCCGTATTTCTCCGCGACCTGGCGCTCCAGCTTGCGGAACTCAGGCAGGTCGACGGCGGTCTCGGACGGCAGGGTGCACCCGGCGGGGTCCTTGGAGTTCTCGGCCAGGCAGTCCGGGATGTTGAAGGTCGGCTTCGGGGTGTCGGCCAGGTAGACCAGGTCCGAGCCCATGGCCTTGAGCTTTCTGAACGTGTCCTCGGCGCCCTCGCGCACCGTGGTGTACTGGACACGGTTGGCCACCACGATGACGTCCGGCTTGAGCTTCCTGAGGTAGGCGAGGGCCGTCTTGCGCCACTTCGGGCACTCCGTGTACTCGCGCCCCAGATCCTCGCGGGTGATCTTGTAGACCTCGGGGGAGCAGCCGCTCTTGATGACCGTGACGACCTTGACGTGCAGTTTGAGGCCGAGCGTGTCGAAGGCGTTGCCCCACTGGTAGGCGTGCGAGTCGCCGAGCAGCACCATGGTCCGGTTCGACGTCCTGTCGCCGATCACGCAGTCGTCGTGCGGGGTGAAGCCGGTGACCAGCAGCTGGTCGATGCAGCCGTGGTCGCCCCGGTCGTTCGGGGACTTCAGCAGCGTGTTCTCGCTGATCTTGGGGGCGCCGCGCTCGCTCACCGCCTGCTCCACCGACTTGGTGCCGTTGAAGCCGGTGAGGGCGGCGGCGGTGCCCGCGGTGCCGAAGGACAGGTTGAGCGGCACCTGGAGCGCGACCACCATGGCGACGGCGGAGGTGGCCGTCAGGGTGCCGCCGGTGAGGATGCCCCGCCAGGGGCGGATGACCAGCTTCACGTTCTCCCTGAACCGCTTCTCGACGACGTAGTGCGTCGCGATGGCGATGAGGAAGGAGAGGACCGCCACCCGGAAGCGGTCGGAGTAGCCGAACTCCCAGCCGATGATGTGCGGCCAGAGGATCAGCAGCGGCCAGTGCCACAGGTACCAGCCGTAGCTGACCTTGCCGACGAAGTCGAGGACCGGGTTGTCGAGGAGCCGCTCCGCACCGAGGCGGGGATTGGCGCAGCCGCCGGCGATGATCAGCCAGGCGCCCAGCACCGGACCCAGCACGGCGTAGCCGGGCAGCGGGGTGTGCTCCGTGATGAGGAGACCGGTGACCAGAGTGGTGGCCAGGCCCAGCCAGGAGACGACCGCGGCGAGCGCCTGCGGCATGCGGGAGACGAACGGTGCCCAGAGCGCGAGCAGCACGCCGAAGGCGAGTTCCCAGATGCGGGACTGGGTGCCGAAGTAGGCCAGCGGCTGGTTGCTGGTGGTCTCGGTGTATCCCAGGTAGAACGAGCCGCCCACCACGGCCGCGAGGACCGCCCCCACCAGCAGGCGGTTGCGGAACACCAGCCGGCTGAGCCATGCCACCACGAGAAGGACGATCGGGGCGGCGAGGTAGAACTGCTCCTCGATGCCCAGCGACCAGAAGTGCTGGTACGGCGACTGGCTGCCGTCGTTGGCGAAGTAGTCGGTGCCGTTCTCGGCCAGCCGCCAGTTGATGACGCTCAGCGAGGCGGCGAGTCCGTCGTCCATGTAACTGCGGAAGCTGAAGGGGCTCGCGTAGAGCCAGGACAGGACGCCGGTGACGACGATGGTGAGGGCGGCGCCCGGTGCCAGACGGCGGAAGCGGCGGGCCCAGAACTTGCTCAGGGACACCTTGCCGGTCTTGTCGATCTCGGCGAGCAGCTGGCCGCCGATGAGGAAGCCGCTGAGCACGAAGCTGACGTCCACGCCGCCGTGGATGCCGAGGATGCCGCAGTGCATGCAGACGACCATCATGATGGCGACGGCACGCAGGCCCTGGATGTCCGGCCGGTACTTGCGCAGGCGCTCCGTCTGAGCGGCCGTTGAACGATGGCTGGTCACGTCTCTCCAGTAAGTCCCGCCGGACGGCGGCTTCAGTGGACCGTCGGGCAGGCGACAGCCGTACCGCTGACGCGCACGCCCTGGGCGGGGATGCGGATGCCGCACGACAGCCGTAGCTGGGCGGGGAGTTCGTTCTGGGCGCCGACGTGTGTGTGGCAGCCCACGACGGCCTCACGAAGAATCGATTCGTTGCCGATCGAGGAGTCGTGGTCCACCACGGACTCGTGCACGCGGGAGCCGGCGGCGACGGTGACGTCGGCGCCGATGATGGAGCGGTCGACGACCACGTGCGGGCCGATGACGGCGTTCGGGCCGACCGCCGAGCCGCCGGTCACGCGCGCGGTCGGGTCCACCACCGCCGTGGGGTCGATCAGCGCCTCAGCCGGGGGTCCCACCAGGGGCGAAGCCGCCTTTCCGGTGATCAGGTCGGCGGAGCCGTGCACGAAGGCCAGCGGGGTGCCGAGGTCTCGCCAGTAGTCGTCCGTGGTGTGGCCGAAGACCCGCCCGCCGTCCGCCACGAGCCGGGGGAAGGTCTCCTGCTCCACGGAGACCTCGCGGTCGCCCGGGATGGCGTCCAGGACGGACCGGCGGAAGACGTAGCACCCGGCGTTGATCTGGTCGGTGACGCACTCCTCCTGGGTCTTGGGCTTCTCCAGGAAGGAGAGCACCCGGCCCGCCGCGTCGGTGGGGACCAGGCCGAAGGCGCGCGGGTCGGCGACCCGGGTGAGGTGCAGTGTCACGTCCGCGTCCCAGGCCTCGTGCCGCGCCGGCAGGGCGCCGAGGTCGACACCGGAGAGGATGTCGCCGTTGAGGACGAGCACCGGGGCGTCCGGCGCGGCGCCGCGCAGCAGGCGGCCGGCGTTGCGGATCGCCCCGCCCGTACCGAGGGGGGCCTCCTCCACCGCGTACGAGATCGCCAGGTCCTGGGAGAAGTCCTTGAACTCCTCCTCGAAGAGGCTCGCGAGGTACGAGGTCGCGAAGACGACGTGCTCGACGCCGGCGGCCGTCAGCTTGGCGATCTGGTGCCGGATGAAGGAGGCACCCGCGACCTGGAGCAGCGGCTTGGGGGTGTGGTTGGTCAGCGGTCGCAGGCGGGTTCCCTTGCCGCCCACGAGGATGATGGCTTCCTGCATGATTCCTCGCTCGGTCAGCTCGTGGTGCCGGTGCCGGGGCCCGCGTAGTCGGAGCCGAAACAGCTCTTGATGGCCTTCTCGCTGAGGGGACGGCCGGCGAAGTCGAGCCGGGAGGCCGTCTTGTCGTCGGGCGGCGTGTTCGGGTCGTCCTCGAAGTGGATCGACCACCAGTAGATGCCCTGCATGTGCCGCTCCTGGACGACCTGGCAGACGGCCGTGTACCAGTTGGCCTGCACCTTCGTGTTGACCTTGCGGTGGCTGTAGAAGTCGCCCGGGGCGTGGTAGGCCCCGTTCATGGCACCGATGCCGGACTCGGAGACGAGGATGTTCGGCAGCGCGCCGGTCGCCTTCCTGTCCAGCCACTTGTCCCAGCCGTCGACCAGGTCCTTGACGGGTGCGGTGTCCGGCACCTTGACGGGGAAGTAGGCGTCGACGCCGAGGTGGTTGACCGGCATGTCGATACGGCCCGTGACGTAGTTGTCCCAGTTGGAGTCGTAGGCGATCTCACCGGAGAAGGTCTTCTCGGCGGAGTCGACGAGGGCGTTCCAGCCCGGGTCGCCCTCCAGGGAGTTGAGCTCGGTGCCGATCACGAAGGTGTTCGTCCTCACCTTGCCGGCGGCTTCGAGGTACGGGCTGAGGAGCTTCTGGTACGAGGCGAACCAGGCGGACCGCGAGGCGGGCTCCACGTCGCCGCGCCAGCCGTCCTCGGGCTTCAGGGACGACTCGTCCATGATCGGGCGCAGCCGGGTGCGGAAACCGGCGTCCTTGAACACCTTCAGCACCCGTTCCAGCCGCTTCGGGGTGGGGGTCTTGGCGCCCGCCCACACCTCGTCGGACGTGCCGTTCTTGGTGTAGAAGGGGAAGGAGACCGACACCGAGTTGGCGCCCAGCCCGACGAGGTACTCGGCGTGCTTGCGGGCCTGCTTCTCGATGAAGTCGTCGGACAGGTTCGTCCTGTCGTCCTCCCAGTAGATCTGCACGCCCCACTGGGGCATGCCCGCCTTCCAGGGCTTGGCGACCTGGAGGGCGTCGGCGGACGCGGCGGGCGAGGCGGATGTCGTACCGGGGCGGGTGCCGTCGTCCGGGGTGGTGGACTCGGCGGGGTCGCCGAGGACGAGCCGGGGCAGGGCCGAGCCCGATTCCCAGCGCACCGGGTGGTCGCCGAGGACGAACGGGGTGCCCAGCACGACGGCGAGGACGGTCACCGGGAAGATGGTGAGCAGGGGCAGTCGCGAACGCATGTCAGTGGTGTCTTCCGAGAGGTCAGGCGGGCTTGGCGATCACGACGAACTTGTTCTCCTCGCGCCGGACGAACTTCACGAAGCCCTTGAAGCCGCCGAGCCCTTCCAGCACGGAGAAGACGGGGATGCAGGCGACCACGACGACCGGCTCCCACCACTTGCGCCGGCCGCTGAGCGACGCGAGCGCGTTGAGCCTCAGACCCTCCCAGTACGTCCAGATGACGTAGGCGAAGTTGAGGGCCCAGAGGAGGACGATGGACTGGGTCACCGGTGAGGTGTTCATGTCGTTGATCAGCCAGCCCGCGAGCAGTACGGCGCCGATGTGCTGGAGCGGGCCGAGGATCCAGGTCGCCACGCAGATCGACAGGAACCAGCGGTAGCGCAGCGGCACGGCCCGGTTGAAGCAGAGCGCCACCAGGCCCCAGGCCCAGCGTTCGCGCTGCTTGACGAAGTCGGCCGCGCTGGCCGGGGAGGCCCCGTAGCAGCGGCCGTTGAACCAGTCGCTGCGGCCCGGGTACTTGCGGCAGAAGGTCAGGGCGAGGCGGGCGTCCTCGACGATCTCCTTGGGACCGAAGTCCCAGCCGATCTCGGCCTCGATCGACGCGCGTAGTACAAGCAGCTCGCCGTGTACACCGGCCGCGGGGGTGCCGAGGCCGGTCAGGGCCCGGAAACGGGCGATGTCGTCGGCGGGGCGCACCGCGTCGGCGAGCCAGGTGAAGAGGTTGACCGCGTTCTCGCGGGGGTAGGTCAGGATGCCCTGGGCCATGTGCTTGGCCTGGTCGGGGTGGGCGCGGCGCTGCCGGTTGATGAACTGGGCGAGCGAGGCCGCGGTGTCCGGGCCTACGCCAGTGTCGTCGTCCATGTGCAGCACCCAGACGTATTCGAGGGCCTCGCCCTCCGCGATGCGCAACTCGTGGGCGTAGTGGTTGGCGCGGGCCTTGAAGCGGGTGCCGTTGGCCGGGACGTAGTCCCTGGGGACGGTGATCACCCGGATCAGCGGGTGGGAGGCGGCGAGCCGGTCGATGTCGGCCGCCGCCTCGCAGCCCTCCTCGGTGAGGATGTCGACCCGCATGTAGGGGAACCACTCCGGCAGGTGCTCGACGTAGGACAGGATCGAGCGCTCCAGGGCCGGGTAGGTGTCGTGACGGCCGATGGTCGGGCAGAGCGCGATCAGGAAGTCCTGCTCGGCCGGGGCAGGCGGGGTCATCCGGTCGCTCTTGCGGACCCGGCGGCGGATCAGCAGGGCGCCCTGGAGCCCGATCAGCACTCCGGCGGCCGGCAGGGACCAGACGACGGACAGGATCCAGCTCATCAGTGAGGAACTGGGCCGGTAGGACCACAGTCCGAGGACGACCAGCAGGACGAACGGCAGCAGGAACGGCAGGATGCCGGGTTTCCATGAAGCGGTGCGCTTTGCCAGCTTCGCGCTGTGTCGCGAATGCGGGTTTCCCCCGTCGACCACTGTCGATGCCATACGGCTACATGCTCTTCCGTGAGATCGGCGGCCGCCGGACGGCATGGCTCGGTGACGGGGTGTGGTTGACACGAGAAACCTCGTCTCATCCGCCCCGCTCCGGGCTGTGATGGTGACCCCCGGCGCCTTCTTCGGCGTTCTGCGGCCGGCTCAGATGCCCCCCCGGGCGTCCTGCGCCCCGGCCGTCACAAGAAAACAAATCTTGCCAGGTAAGAATCAGCTATGAAACTTCTGTGAGCAAGATGTAGCTGGAAAGTAATAAATCTATGGCTTGTGCAACGACCGCCAGTCGAAACCTGTGCGGCTCGCGCCCGGACCGGCGATGACCTGCGGGGACAAATATGTGGCTTTCACATCTTCTGGAGTGTTCTTGCCGGTCGGACTGGAGGCGTTGGCGTATGTCAGGGCCTGTCCCCACACTGTCCAGAGCACCCAAGGGGTGTCCGAAAGTGTTCTGGGTTGGGCGGAGCCGAGCGGAACGTAGAAGGACTCGGCCATGACGCGGGGCCGGTCGTAGCGCTCCAGGCCCCGGTACCAGACCTCGGTCCAGCGTCGGCCCCGGTACGGGCGCCGCGGGGTGTCGCTGTAGTCGTCCACGCCCACGACGTCGACGTACCGCCCGCCCGGGTAGTAGTCGCCCGGCTCCCGCGCGAAGGTGCCCTCCCAGGCGCCGGGCGCCCACACGAAGAGGAGGTTGTGCAGACCGCGGGTGCCCACCAGGTAGTCGTATGTGACATGCCACAGCTTCCGGTAGGCGGCCGGATCCTGCCCCGCCCACCAGAATCCGTGCCCCGGCCGGGCGTTCATCTCGTGGTACGGCCGCAGCAGGACCGGCACCCCGTGCTCGGCGAGGTACTGCAGATGGTCGGCGAGGTAGCCGAGGTCCAGGAGCAGCGACTGGTGCTCGGCGGTGCCCTGGCTGACCACCCGGCCGAACCAGCTGCTGTCCCGGGCCGCGGGGGAGTTCTGGTACCGGGCCTGCTCGAAGCCCTTGACGGTGCTGCCCGGGTAGGGCTGGTGGAAGGAGAACCCGACGATGCCCGCCGGTCCGCCGCCGTTCTGCGGCAGGCTCACCCGGGTCCCGGAGGCACAGTCGACGTGCGTGCCCGAGGGGTGGTACGTCCCGTCCACGGGCCGTGGCAGCCCCGCCCAGACCCCGAGCGCCAGGTCCACCGCGTCCTCGGTGTACCCCCAGTACGTGCGGCAGGCCGGCCACGAGGAGCGGGAGTACGAGCGCGGCTCGCCCACCGCCCAGCCCGGCTGCCCGTACCCCGGCCCCAGGTCCACCTCCACGAACCCCGGGAACCTGCCGGTGATGTCGTGGGCTTTCTTGTAGTAGTAGCCGGGCTGCTTGGTGCCCCGGTAGTCGCCGTACGACGCGTTGTAACGCTCGTTGTGCAGCTCGACGTGCTGGCCGATCACGGTCAGGGACGGCTCGCCGCGCCGCGCAAGGTTCTCCAGGCCGGCGAGCAGGGCGTAGACCCGGCAGGCCGCGGGCGTCGCCCGCGGGTCCCGGGCGCGCAGGTCCGCTGGGACCGGACGCGAGCCGCCGCCGGCGCTGTCGGGGCGGGCGGCCCACCAGGCGAGGGGGGCGAGCAGCCCCGCCGTCACCCCGGCCCCGACGAGCCGGACCCGCCCGCGCATCCGCATATGTCCCCGCCCCTCCCCGCCACCCTGTGCGTCCGATTCTGCCTCGGAGCGGAAGGAGCCTGCCGCCATGGGCCCACGGCGGCGGCCTGGATGCCGTAGGCGCCACGGCCTGCCGACGTGGGCCCGGGACGGAGGGGCGCGGTGGCGCGTGGTGCCTGTCCGGCGGAACCTGCCGACGGCGCGGGCGCGGGGTGTCGGGTGCGGTGTGTTGCGTGCGGGGCGCGTCGTCGGACAAGTGCGCCCCCGCTGCGCGCGCCGACGCCGGTACGCGGCCGCCGGTTTCCTGCGGGCCGATCCGCCGGGCGGCCCTAGTTCTGGGCCGCCGCCGACGCCTGGGCCTCGCCGCGGCGGTGGATCTGGCGGAAGGTGAACTCCGCCAGGTCGTCACCCGTCTGGAAGACCTTGGTGTCCTTGGTGCTGACGTCCTTGCCGTTGAGGAAGCCCGCGGTGGTGAAGTAGGCGTAGCGGCCGTACGAGTTGGTCGTCGTACGGCAGACGCCGGAGTCGCAGAACGTCTTCACGCCGGAGCCGCCCAGGGCGGTGACGAAGCCCTTCTTGTCGGCCTCGGTCTTGGCCTTGCCCGCCTGCGCCTCGGTGTCGAAGACGGCCACGCCGACCGTGACCGCGACGCCGTCCTTGACGTAGGTGACCCGCAGCAGGCGGGTGCAGTCGTTCTTGGTGAGGACGGCCGGGAGGGTGCCCTTGGCGGCCGTGGCGCAGTTCTTGGTGTCGGCGGTGGCGCCCTTCTTGTAGACCGTCTCGCCCATGGTCAGCTGGGTGCCCGGGAAGAGGGTCTCGGCGCTCAGCGGTGCCGTGTCCTTCTTCACGCTGCCTATGAAGTCCTCCGGGTCCAGCGGCGGCGGCGCGCTGGTCGGCGCGAAGGACGGCGCCGAGTCGGCCGAGTCACTGGGCAGTGAGGCGCTCGCGGGCAGGTTGGTGGGCGTGCCGGAGGCGTTGTCGTCGCCGCCCGCGGACACCACGGCCATGGCGACGGCCGTGCCGATCGCCAGTGTGGCGACCACCCCGCCGCCGATGAACAGCACCCGGCGACGCTTGTTCCGCGTTTCCGAGGCCTCGGCGAGCGATGCCCAGTCCGGCGTCTGCCCGGTGCTGGTGCTCCAGGGCTGCTGAGACTGCGGTTTCCACGGATCCCACTGGGACTGAGGTCCCCCCTGCCCATAACTCATGGGGCGCATCTTAGACGGGGGCAGGGGGTGCCGATGCGACTGTACGAACGGCGGCAGGGACCTTTGGGGGCAGGACGGCGCATCCTGGCACGGCGGCGCGCCGAGGGTTTTCGCCAATGTCGGGTCGGACTCGCCGGGAGGCCGGCGGGACCTCGTTTTGACCCGTACGGGGCCACCCTTGTAAGCTTCGTCTTCGTTGTGTATTGGCCTGCTCATTCTCACGGGAGTGGCCTCTACCTAGGTTCCCTGGAGCAGTTACCAGTGGGCGGCATACGGGCAGTGTCCCGGCATTGTCGTCCCCAGCTGCACGATCGCTTCAGTGATGCCATGTGTCAGCACCCATCCACTGAAGAAGAAGGCTGCGAAGTGCGTACGTACAGCCCCAAGCCCGGCGATGTGACTCGCCAGTGGCACGTCATTGACGCTCAGGACGTCGTCCTGGGCCGTCTCGCCACCACCGCCGCGTCCCTTCTCCGCGGCAAGCACAAGCCGATCTACGCGCCCCACGTCGACACCGGTGACTTCGTCATCATCATCAACGCCGACAAGGTGCACCTCTCCGGCAACAAGCGGACCCAGAAGATGGCGTACCGCCACTCCGGCTACCCGGGTGGTCTGCGCTCCGTCCGCTACGACGAGCTGCTGGACAAGAACCCCGAGAAGGCCATCGAGAAGGCCGTCAAGGGCATGCTCCCCAAGAACACCCTGGGCCGTCAGATGCTCTCCAAGCTGAAGGTCTACCGAGGCGAGAACCACCCGCACGCTGCGCAGCAGCCGGTTCCGTTCGAGATCACCCAGGTCGCGCAGTAAGTCCGGCCACCCCCTAAGACTGAAGAGAATCTGAGGAGCATCGTGGCCGAGACCACTGCCGAGCAGCCGCTCGAAGAGCTTGACATCGACAGCTACACCACGGAGTCGGACGTCCCCGTCGAGGGCGAGTACACCTCCGAGTCCCTCGCGTCCCGTTTCGGTGAGCCGCAGCCGGCCGCCGGCCTGGGCCGCCGCAAGAACGCCATCGCCCGCGTCCGGATCGTCCCGGGCACCGGCAAGTGGAAGATCAACGGTCGTACCCTTGAGGACTACTTCCCCAACAAGGTGCACCAGCAGGAAGTCAACGAGCCCTTCAAGGTGCTGGAGCTCGAAGGCCGTTACGACGTCGTCGCCCGCATCGCGGGTGGCGGTGTCTCCGGTCAGGCCGGTGCGCTCCGTCTGGGTGTCGCCCGCGCGCTGAACGAGGCCGACGTCGACAACAACCGCGGCCCGCTCAAGAAGGCCGGCTTCCTCCGCCGCGACGACCGCGCGGTCGAGCGCAAGAAGGCCGGTCTGAAGAAGGCCCGCAAGGCCCCGCAGTACAGCAAGCGCTAATCACCAGCTGCCTGCACGTACTCCGAACGCCCCGGCGGCACGCCACCTGTGCCGTCGGGGCGTTCGTTTATCCCGGCCAAGGGCGTATAACGACACAAGACGCTCAAAGGCTGGTGTGATCGCATGACTAAGCGCCTGCCATCATGTCCGGGCAGCAAGGACGCTTCTTCAGGAGGACAAGTGGGACGACTCTTCGGCACGGACGGCGTGCGCGGTGTCGCCAACGCGGGCCTGACCGCCGAGATGGCGCTCGGGCTGTCCGTGGCGGCAGCGCACGTGCTGGCCGAGGCGGGCACGTTCGAGGGTCACCGGCCGACGGCGGTCGTCGGACGCGATCCACGTGCGTCCGGGGAGTTCCTGGAGGCGGCCGTGGTCGCCGGCCTGGCCAGCGCCGGTGTCGACGTCCTGACCGTGGGGGTCCTCCCGACGCCGGCCGTCGCGTTCCTGACCGGCGCGCTCGGCGCCGACCTCGGCGTCATGCTCTCCGCCAGCCACAACGCCATGCCCGACAACGGCATCAAGTTCCTCGCCCGCGGCGGTCACAAGCTCGACGACGAGCTGGAGGACCGGATCGAGGCGGTGTACGACTCCCACCGGCACGGCGAGCCCTGGGAGCGGCCCACCGGCGCGGGCGTCGGCCGGGTCCGGCCGTATGACGAGGGCTTCGAGCAGTACGTCACCCATCTCCTCGGCGTGCTCCCGAACCGGCTCGACGGACTGAGGATCGTCCTGGACGAGGCGCACGGTGCGGCCGCGGGGGTCTCGCCGGAGGCGTTCCGCCGGGCCGGGGCCGAGATCGTCACCATCGGCGCGGAGCCGGACGGGCTCAACATCAACGAGGGCTGCGGGTCGACCCACCTCGGCAAGCTGAAGGCCGCGGTCGTCGAGCACGGGGCCGACTTCGGCATCGCGCACGACGGGGACGCGGACCGGTGCCTGGCCGTCGACCACACCGGTGAGGAGATCGACGGCGACCAGATCATGGCCGTACTCGCCCTCGCCATGCGGGAGCGGGGCACGCTGCGCGCCGACACCGTCGTCGCCACCGTCATGTCCAACCTCGGCTTCAAGCTGGCGCTGGAGCGGGAGGGGCTGCGCCTCGTGCAGACCGCGGTCGGCGACCGGTACGTGCTGGAGGAGATGAAGGAGCACGGGTACGCCCTCGGCGGCGAGCAGTCCGGCCACGTCATCATCCTCGACCACGCGACGACCGGCGACGGCACCCTGACCGGGCTGCTGCTGGCGGCGCGGGTCGCCGAGACCGGGCGGTCGCTGCGGGAGCTGGCGGGCGTGATGGAGCGGCTGCCGCAGGTGCTGATCAACGTCCCCGACGTGGACCGGACCCGGGTGCAGACGTCGGGCGACCTGGCGGCGGCGGTCGCGGAGGCGGAGCGGGAGCTGGGGGAGACGGGGCGGGTGCTGCTCCGTCCCTCGGGTACCGAGCCGTTGGTACGGGTGATGGTCGAGGCCGCCGACATCGAGCAGGCGCGGTCGGTGGCGGGGCGGCTGGCGGACGCGGTGAAGTCGGCGCTGGGCTGACGCGTACCACGAGAACACAGCACCGAGGCTCTGCCGGACGACGTCCGGCAGAGCCTCGGGCGTGGGAGCCGTACGCACACCCACCCCTTGCCGGAGTCCACCGTCGAGATCGCTCGGTGATCGTCTCGAACGTCGCGGGGGCAATTACGCGCACCGCATTCGGCGATCAGTTGCCGCCCGTCACCCGATGTCCCTCCCGGAGACCGGCACCCCGGTCGCGTACGCCGTCGTCCGTGACGGCGCCCTGCCGCGGCCGGCGGGCCCGGCCTACGCGGCGGGTGCCGGGCGCCGGTTCGCCTTCCGCCACACCCATTTCTGAACCAGCAGGGTGCAGATGCCGGCCAGGACGATGCCGAAGAGGTTCAGCAGGAGCTGTTCCGACGAGCGCCCGGCCTGGTTGGTGTCGCTGTAGACCAGGGCCACGGCCGCGTTGGCGGCGGCGGGCACCGTGGTGACCGAGATCGCCACGCCGACCAGGGCACCGGACTTGGCGGAGGTCAGGGAGAGCGTGCCGGCGGCGCCGGCCAGGAGGGCCACGACGAACGAGAACCAGTCCGGCGCGTAGATGAAGCCGGTGTTGGGGCGGTCGGCCTCCAGCTGGGCCCTGGTGAACAGACCGACCGCGTCCATGAACAGACTGAACCCCGCCGTCACCGCCATCGCCGCCGCGAACCCCACCAGCAGCGCCGTCAGGGAGCGCAGGGCCAGCCGCGGGGCGCGCTGCACGACGGCCGTACAGATGCCCGCGAGCGGCCCGAACTCCGGCCCCACCGCCATCGCGCCCACGATCAGGATCGCGTTGTCCAGCACCACACCGCAGGCCGCGATCATCGTGGCCAGCGTTATGAAGGTGATGTAGGTGAACGAGAGCGTCGACTCCTCGTGCGTCGCGTCGGTGAGGTGCTCCCACAGAACGGCGTCAGCGCCCTCGCCGGGCGCCTCCGCCTCGGCCTTGTCGGCGCGTTCGGACAGGCTCAGGTCGATGTTCTCGACGGCGATGGAGCCGGTGCGGTCGAGGCCCAGCTCCTGCAGCCCGGTGAGCAGTTCGTCACCCGCCTCACGGGCCACGTCGCACATCACCACGTCCCCCACGGGGTTGCGGGCGGCGCCCGGCACCACGACCAGATGCGTGGTGCCGATCGTCTTCTCGATCAGACGGACCACGTCGTCGGTCGTGTCGGACGGCGTGATCAGGCGCAGGTGCAGCATGGGGGCAGGGTAGCGGTCAGAGTTTGCGCAGCCGCAGCCGCTGCACCTTGTGGTCCGGGCCCTTGCGGACGACCAGGGTGGCCCGGCCGCGGGTCGGGGCGATGTTCTCCACCAGGTTGGGCTTGTTGATGGTGCGCCACTGCGTACGGGCGTAGTCCAGGGCCTCTTCCTCGGAGACCTGGGTGTACGTGCGGAAGTACGAGTTCGGGTCCTGGAAGGCGGTCTGGCGCAGCTTCTTGAAGCGGTTGAGGTACCAGCTCTCCACGTCGTCGGCGTTCGCGTCGACGTACACGCTGAAGTCGAAGTAGTCGGCGAGGCCGACCCGGGTGCGGCCGTCCTTGCCGGGCAGGGCCGGCTGCAGGACGTTCAGGCCCTCGACGATCAGGATGTCGGGCCGCCGGACCACGAGCTTCTCGTCGGGGACGATGTCGTAGATCAGGTGGGAGTAGACGGGCGCCGTGACCTCCTCCTTGCCCGCCTTGACGTCGGCGACGAACCGGGTCAGCGCCCGGCGGTCGTACGACTCGGGGAAGCCCTTCCGTGACATCAGCCCGCGGGCCCGCAGCTCCCTCGTCGGCAACAGGAAGCCGTCGGTGGTCACCCGTTCCACGCGCGGATGTTCGGGCCAGCGCGAGAGGAGGGCCTGCAGCAGTCGCGCCACGGTCGACTTGCCGCAGGCCACCGAGCCGGCGATGCCTATCACGAACGGGGTGCCGGACTGGGAGCCCTGTTCGCCGAGGAAGGTGTTCAGGGCGCCCCTGAGGCCGTCGGTCGCGCCGACGTACAGGTTGAGGAGCCGCGACAGCGGGAGGTAGATGTCCCGCACCTCGTCGAGGTCGATCACGTCGCCGAGACCACGCAGCTTCTCGACCTCCCGCGCGGTCAGCGGCAGTGGTGTCTTGTCGCGCAGCGCGCTCCACTCGGAGCGGGTGAGATCGACGTAGGGAGTCGCCTCCGGCCTGTGCCGGTGGGCGCTCCGGGGCATCGGGGAGACCGGAGAGATCACATTCCATTGTTAACGGAGTTTGAACGGCGCGGGGGGTGGGGTCGGTCACGTGGCCGCGGAGCCCGCGAGCGACTCGGGGCGCGCCACCCGTATCGGCCCCCTGGCGGACGGTGAAGCCCGGTTTGATTTCCGATCTCGGGCACGCTGAGCCGTGTTCGGGTGGGGTTCGGGTCTTAGGCTGCCGCTCATGTGTGGAATCGTGGGATACGTGGGGGCGCAGTCGGCGCTCGATGTGGTGGTCGCCGGCCTCAAGCGGCTGGAGTACCGGGGGTACGACTCGGCGGGCGTCGCGGTGCTCGCGGACGGTGGGCTGGCCTCGGCCAAGAAGGCCGGGAAGCTGGTCAACCTGGAGAAGGAACTGACGGAACGGCCGCTGCCGACCGGTGCCACCGGTATCGGGCACACCCGCTGGGCCACGCACGGCGGGCCGACGGACGCCAACGCGCATCCGCATCTCGACAACGCCGGCCGGGTCGCCGTCGTCCACAACGGGATCATCGAGAACTTCGCCGCGCTGCGGGGGGAGTTGGCCGAGCGCGGGCACGACCTCGCCTCCGAGACGGACACCGAGGTGGTCGCGCACCTGCTCGCCGAGGAGTTCTCCGGCACCGCCGATCTCGCCGAGGCGATGCGGCTGGTGTGCCGGCGTCTGCAGGGCGCGTTCACGCTGGTCGCGGTGCACGCCGACGATCCGGACGTGGTCGTGGGCGCGCGCCGGAACTCCCCGCTGGTGGTGGGCGTTGGACAGGGCGAGGCCTTTCTCGCCTCGGACGTCGCCGCGTTCATCGCCCACACGCGGTCGGCGATCGAGCTGGGCCAGGACCAGGTGGTGGAGCTGCGCCGGGACGGCGTGACGGTGACGGGCTTCGACGGCGCCCCGGCGGACGTCCGCTCGTACCACGTCGACTGGGACGCGTCGGCGGCGGAAAAGGGGGGTTATGACTACTTCATGCTCAAGGAGATCGCCGAGCAGCCCAAGGCGGTCGCCGATACGCTCCTGGGCCGCATCGACGCGGGCGGCTCGCTGACGCTGGACGAGGTCCGGATCGGCGCGGCCGAGCTCCGGGAGATCGACAAGGTCGTCATCGTCGCGTGCGGTACGGCCTTCCATGCCGGCCTGATCGCCAAGTACGCCATCGAGCACTGGACGCGCATCCCGTGCGAGGTGGAGCTGGCGAGCGAGTTCCGGTACCGGGACCCGATCCTGGACTCGCGCTCGCTGGTCATCGCCATCTCCCAGTCCGGCGAGACCATGGACACGCTGATGGCCCTCAGACACGCCCGTGAGCAGGGCTCGAAGGTCCTGGCGATCTGCAACACGAACGGCTCCACGATCCCGCGCGAGTCGGACGCCGTGCTGTACACCCACGCCGGGCCGGAGGTCGCGGTCGCCTCGACGAAGGCGTTCCTGACCCAGCTGGTGGCGTGCTACCTGGTGGCGCTGTACCTCGGCCAGGTGCGGGGCACCAAGTGGGGCGACGAGATCAGCGCGGTGATCCGGGACCTGTCCCACATCTCCGGCGAGGTCGAGCGGGTCCTGGAGACCATGGAACCGGTACGGGCGCTGGCCCGGTCGCTGGCGGACAAGAACACCGTGCTCTTCCTCGGCCGGCACGTCGGCTACCCGGTCGCCCTCGAAGGCGCCCTGAAGCTCAAGGAGCTGGCGTACATGCACGCCGAGGGCTTCGCTGCGGGCGAGCTGAAGCACGGGCCGATCGCGCTGATCGAGGAGGACCTGCCGGTCGTGGTGGTGGTCCCGTCCCCGCGCGGGCGCTCCGTCCTGCACGACAAGATCGTCTCCAACATCCAGGAGATCCGGGCCCGGGGTGCCCGCACGATCGTGATCGCGGAGGAGGGTGACGAGGCGGTCGTACCGTACGCCGACCACCTGATCCGGATCCCGGCCACCCCGACCCTGCTCCAGCCGCTGGTCGCCACGGTCCCGCTCCAGGTCTTCGCCTGCGAACTGGCCACCGCCCGGGGCAACGAGGTGGACCAGCCGCGCAACCTCGCCAAGTCGGTCACCGTGGAGTGACCTTAGGGTGCTGACCATGAGCATCATCGGGGTTGGCATCGACGTCGCCGAGATCGACCGGTTCCGGGAGTCGCTGGAGCGGACTCCCGGGCTGGCCGGGCGGCTGTTCGTCGAGCGCGAGTTGTACCTGGCGAGCGGCGAGCGGCGCGGTGTCGCCTCGCTGGCGGTGCGGTTCGCGGCCAAGGAGGCGTTGGCCAAGGCGCTCGGCGCCCCGCCGGGGCTGCTCTGGACGGACGCGGAGGTGTACGTCGAGGACAACGGGCGGCCGCGGCTGCGGGTGCAGGGCAGCGTGGCCGCCTGCGCGGCGGAACTCGGCGTGCGGTCGTGGCATGTGTCGCTCAGTCACGACGCCGGCGTGGCGTCGGCGGTGGTGATCGCGGAGGGGTGAGCCGGGCGGTACGGCCGGCACGGCCGGGGCGGGGCGGATGCGCGCCTCGCCGGTTCCGGGGGAGACTCGGGGCATGCGGACTGCTTACAGCGTGGAGACGGTACGTGCGGCCGAGCGGGAGTTGATGGCTCGGCTGCCGGAAGGGGCGCTGATGCAGCGGGCCGCCGCCGGGCTGGCCGCCGCCTGCGCCGACCTGCTCGGCCGGGTGTACGGCAGCCGGGTGGTGCTGCTGGTCGGCAGCGGGGACAACGGCGGGGACGCGCTGTACGCCGGGGCGCGGCTCGCGCGCAGAGGGGCGGGGGTCGCGGCGGTGCTGCTCTCGCCGGAGCGCGTGCACGGGGGTGGACTGGCGGCGCTGCGCCGAGCGGGCGGGACCGTCGTACGGGACGGTGGCGCCGAGGAGCCGCTGCTGCGGGCCGACCTCGTCGTCGACGGGATCGTGGGGATCGGCGGGAAGGGCGGGCTGCGGCCCGAGGCGGCTGAGCTGGTGGCGGTCGTGGAGCGGTCGCGGGCCGCCGTCGTCGCGGTGGACCTGCCGAGCGGGGTGGAGGCGGACACCGGTGAGGTGCGGGGGGCGGCCGTACGGGCGGACCTGACCGTGACCTTCGGGACGCACAAGCCGGGGCTGCTGATCGATCCGGCGCGGGAGTACGCCGGTTCGGTACGGCTGGTCGACATCGGGCTCGAGCTGCCCGAGGAGGCCGAGCTGGAGGCGTTGCAGGACGTGGACGTGGCGCGGCTGCTGCCGGTGCCGTCGGCGGAGAGCGACAAGTACCGGCGGGGGGTGGTGGGCATTGCGGCCGGGTCGGCGCGCTATCCGGGGGCCGCGGTGCTCGCCGTCGCCGGGGCGTTGCGGGGCGGGGCCGGGGCCGTACGGTACGTCGGGCCGGCCAAGGACGAGGTGCTGGCCCGCTTTCCCGAGACGCTGGTGTCGGACGGGGGCCCGCGGAAGGCCGGGCGGGTCCAGGCGTGGGTGGCCGGGCCGGGAGTCGGGGACGACGCCGATGCCGTCGCCGAGGTGCTGGCGGAGGACGTGCCGGTGCTGGTCGACGCCGACGGGCTGCGGCTGGCCGACCGGGAAGCGGTACGCGGCCGTACGGCGCCGACCCTGATGACGCCGCATGCCGGGGAGGCGGCGGCCCTGTTGGGGGTACGCCGGGAGGAGGTCGAGGGCGGCCGGCTCGCGGCGGTGCGGGAGCTGGCGGCGGCCTATCGGGCGACGGTGCTGCTGAAGGGGTCGACGACGCTGGTGGCTCAGGCCGGGGGAGGGTCCGCCGTCCGGGTGAACGCGACGGGGACGCCCTGGCTTGCCACCGCTGGGAGCGGGGATGTCCTGTCGGGCCTGGCGGGGTCGTTGCTGGCGGCGGGGCTGGACGGGCGGGACGCGGGGAGCGTGGCGGCGTATCTGCACGGGCTCGCGGGGCGGTTCGCGGCGGAGGGGGCGCCGACGGTCGCCCACGCGGTGGCTGCGCGGTTGCCGTCGGCCTGGCGGGGCGTCTACCCACCCGCCCACCCGCCTCGGTAGGCCAGGACCACACCGTCACGGGGCTCCGCCCCGGACCCCGTCGGTCTCTCGTCCGTCTGGCTCGGTAGGCCGTTACCGCACTGTCACGGGGCTCCGCCCCGGACCCCGTCGACCTGAACGGACTCGTCCTCGGACACGGGACGGGGCGGCGGGGCGGGGGGGCGGGCGGCTCGGGCGTAGGGCGGGTGCGGGTGCGTAGGGGTGGGCGCGCAGTTCCCCGCGCCCCTCGGGGCGTGGCCCCGGGCGTTGCCGGAGGTCCGTGCATCCTTCGGGGCGTGGCCCCCGGGCGCTGCGGGAGGTCCGTGCATCCTTCGGGGCGTGGCCCCCGGGCGCTGCGGGAGGCCCGTGCATCCCCCGGGTGACCTCGCCGCGCGGCTTCCCGGAATTCCGGAACCTGCGGGGTTGTCTGATCGCATGATTAGTGGACGAATCATGCGTCATCGGCGTGGTCGGGTGCGGGGGATCGCGGAGGGCCTCGTCATTGCCATGACTGTGCTCTGCCTCGGAGCGGGGGCCGGGGCCGGGGTCGCGGACTCCGCCGTCCCCAGGCCGCCCGCCGCCGTTCCGGAGTCGGAACTGGTGCCGGGGGTCGCGCCGGGCCCCTCGCGGCCTTGGCAGGTCGACACCCCCGACCAGATGCTGGCGCCCCAGGTGTACACGCCCAGCGCCAGGGAGGACGCCGTCGAGCCGAAGGCGGCGGCGCCGGGGACGTACGACCTCGTCGAATATGTGCCGCTCAGTGACGCCGTCGCCAAGGTGAGCTGCTCCAAACTGACGGGGCCTTACCAGAAGCAGATCGAGCAGTGGCTGAGGCTGAGGGCGGACGGGAAGCAGTCCGTCGCCGACTGCGAGGCCATCCAGAAGTTCCAGAAGAAGCACCGGATCAAGCCGGCGATCGGGTTCGCGGGGCCCGTGACCTGGTACCAGATGATGCTGCTCTCGGCGAAGAAGAACCCGAACGCCAAGAAGAACTGCCCCGTGAAGTCGTACCGGGTCGCCTGTGTCGACCTCAACCGGCAGGTCACCTGGGTGCAGAAGGGCAACAAGGTGGTCTACGGGCCGGTGCAGATGCGCAGCGGGCGGAAGGGGCACGCGACCAGGGCCGGGTGGCACACCGTCTACTGGCGGCACAAGAACCACTGGTCGACCCTGTACAACTCGCCCATGCCGTACGCCCAGTTCTTCGACGGCGGTCAGGCCTTCCACGCCGTCTACGGCTCCATCTACACCACCGTCGGCTCCTGGGGCTGCGTGAACCTCAAGCTGGGTGATGCGAAGAAGCTGTGGAGCGTGCTGAAGAAGGGCGACAAGGTGTACGTGTGGGGGCACCGGACCGGTAGCTGACCCGGTGTGCCGCCCGGCGTGTCACCCCGCGCGCGGCCAGGTACGTGAGTCCGCGACCGGCGGGTACCCGAGCGCGGCCGGCAGCCGTACCGGGGGCTGCGCCGGAGAGCTGTCGGAGCCCTCTGAGACACTGGGGGCGCGATGAGAGAGACAGCGACTGCACCGACCGCGCCCCTGCGCGCCCGCGCCGAGATCGACCTGGCGGCCCTGCGGGCCAACGCGCGGACCCTGCGTGCCCTGGCGCCGGGCGCGGCCCTGATGGCCGTGGTGAAGTCCGACGCGTACGGGCACGGGGCCCTCCGGTGTGCCCGCGCGGCCGTCGAGGCGGGTGCGAGCTGGCTCGGTACGGCCACTCCGGAGGAGGCGCTGGCGCTGCGCGCGGATGCCGGGCTGCCGGCCGACGTGCGGATCATGTGCTGGCTGTGGACCCCGGGCGGGCCCTGGCGCGAGGCGGTCGAGGCGGACCTCGACGTGTCGGTGAGCGGGATGTGGGCCCTGCGGGAGGTGTCCGAGGCGGCCGGGGAAGCCGGCCGCCCCGCTCGCGTGCAGCTCAAGGCAGACACCGGGCTGGGACGCAACGGCTGTCAGCCCGCCGACTGGCCCGAGCTGGTCCGCGAGGCGCTGCGCGCCGAGGCGGCGGGGCTGGTCCGGATCACCGGCCTGTGGTCGCACTTCGCCTGTGCCGACGAGCCCGGCCATCCTTCCATCGCCGCCCAGCTCACCCGCTTCCACGAGATGCTCGGGTACGCCGAGGAGCAGGGCGTGCGCCCCGAGGTGCGGCACATCGCCAACTCGCCGGCCACCCTCACCCTCCCCGAGGCCCACTTCGACCTCGTCCGTACGGGCATCGCGCTCTACGGCCTCTCGCCCAGCCCCGAACTGGGCAGCGCGACCGACTTCGGCCTGCGCCCCGTGATGACGCTGTCCGCCTCCCTCGCCCTGGTGAAGCGCGTACCCGGCGGGCACGGTGTCAGTTACGGGCACCACTACGTCACCCCCGGCGAGACCACCCTCGGACTCGTCCCCGTCGGCTACGCGGACGGCATCCCGCGCCACGCCTCCGGCACCGGGCCCGTACTGGTCGGCGGCAAGTGGCGGACGGCCGCCGGGCGCATCGCCATGGACCAGTTCGTCGTGGACCTCGGCGGCGACGAACCCGAAGTCGGCAGCGAGGCCGTGCTGTTCGGTCCGGGCGACCGGGGCGAGCCCACCGCCGAGGACTGGGCCCAGGCCGCGGGCACGATCGCATACGAAATCGTCACCCGCATCGGAACCAGGGTGCCCCGCGTCCATGTGAACGAGGGGCCGAGTGGGCAGGAACCAGGGGACGGGCCGGGAACCGGCGACTGACCTCCGGGGTTCGGCGGCGGCACGACCCGGTTACATCTGTATCAACGAAAGACAGCAATCTCGTCGGCATCACCCGTGTCACGTAACCGGCGAACTGCAGTACGGCGAAGAGGAGCGGTACGTGAGCGAGAGCAGTGCGGAGGCCGTAGCGGAAGCCGCCGCGGCGGCCGTCGTCGCCTCGGCCACGGAGGCGGCCTCCGGCAGCTGGCGCAAGGTGACCGGCGTCGCCGGAGCCGCCATAGGGGTGCTCGCCGCCGGGGCGGCCGCCGGAGTCGCCCTGGAACGGATGACCGTCGGCCGCGGGATGCGTCGCAAGGCCCGGCTGGCGCTGGACTCGGCGGGCCCCTACGGCACTCTGCGCGGCGCGCCCGGCAAGGCGTACGCCGACGACGGCACCGAGCTGTACTACGAGGTCGACGAGGTGGACCCCGACCTCGGCGCGGCCGTCTCGCCGCGCCGCCGCCGGCTCTTCGGCCGCAAGGCGCCCGCGCCCGTCACCGTCGTCTTCAGCCACGGCTACTGCCTCAACCAGGACTCCTGGCACTTCCAGCGGGCGGCCCTGCGCGGGGTCGTCCGCACCGTGCACTGGGACCAGCGCAGCCACGGCCGTTCCGGGCGGGGCGTCGCCCAGCACGAGAACGGGGTGGAGCTCACCATCGACCAGCTGGGCCGGGACCTGAAGGCCGTCCTGGACGCGGCCGCGCCGGAGGGGCCGCTGGTGCTGGTCGGGCACTCCATGGGCGGGATGACGGTGATGGCGCTGGCCGCGCAGTATCCCGACCTGATCCGGCAGCGGGTGGTCGCCACCGCCTTCGTGGGTACCTCGTCCGGGCGGCTCGGCGAGGTCAACTTCGGGCTGCCGGTCGCCGGTGTCGCGGCCGTGCGCCGGGTGCTGCCGGGCGTGCTGAAGGCGCTGGGCACGCAGGCCGCGCTGGTGGAGAAGGGACGGCGGGTCACCGCGGATCTCTTCGCCGGGATCATCAAGCGGTACTCGTTCGCGTCCAAGGACGTCGACCCGGCGGTGGAGCGGTTCGCGGAGCGGATGATCGAGTCGACGCCGATCGACGTGGTCGCCGAGTTCTACCCGGCCTTCACCGACCACGACAAGACCGCCGCGCTCGCCTACTTCCAGGATCTGCCGGTGCTGGTGCTGGCCGGGGTGCAGGACCTCGTCACGCCCAGCGAGCACAGCGAGGTCATCGCCGACCTGCTGCCCGACGCCGAACTGGTGCTCGTCGCGGACGCCGGGCACCTGGTCATGCTGGAGCACCCGGAAGTGGTCACCGACCGCCTCGCCGACCTGCTCACCCGCGCGGGTGCGGTGCCGGCAGGGGCTACGGTAAGTGGCTATGGAAGCACCAGCAGCACGGCACAGCCAGGCTGAGATCGAGTTGACCGTCACCTCTCCCGGGCAGATGGGCGAGCTCGGCCGCCGACTGGCGAAGTTGCTGCGCGCCGGTGACCTCGTGATGCTCAGCGGGGAGCTCGGTGCCGGCAAGACGACGCTGACGCGCGGGCTGGGGGAGGGGCTCGGCGTGCGCGGCGCCGTCACCTCGCCGACCTTCGTGATCGCACGCGTCCATCCGTCCCTGGGGGGCGGGCCGCCGCTCGTCCACGTCGACGCGTATCGCCTGGGCGGCGGGCTCGACGAGATGGAGGACCTGGACCTCGACGTCTCGCTGCCCGAGTCCGTGATCGTCGTCGAGTGGGGCGAGGGCAAGGTCGAGGAGCTGACCGACGACCGGCTCATGGTCCGGATCCACCGGGCGGTCGGGGACACCACCGACGAGGTGCGGCACGTGACACTGGCGGGGCTGGGGGAGCGGTGGGACAGCGTTGATCTCGGGGTGCTGTCGGCCTGAGGAGCGGGTGAACGTTTCCGACAAGGCGTCGGCAAGATGTTGCGCCGGACGTATCGGGCGTGGTCACATGGTATCCAGTCCGTGGTTAGGTCTGCCTAACCGCGCCCGCCCCCGCACCTCAGGAGGCGCCAGTGTCCGTGTCCCAGTCCGAGGAGCGGCGACCGCCGGTCGCCACCGCCGGGGTGCCCGGGGTCTCCATGCGGGAGCTACTGGCGTGCTGTGCGGCTGCTGACGCGGTGTCTCGGCCGCCGAGAGCGCCGGAGCCGGGTCTGAGGCCGGCCCAGCAGGACCGTAGGGCCGCCTAGGCGGTTCGGCCAGTGGGTCTGTGCGGGTGGCGTTGTGGCTGGTCGTGCCCGCGCGGCGGCAGCCGCGCATCGAACACGGCCCCGCGCCCCTGACGGGGTGCTTCCCCAGGGGCGCTTTCAGGATCCGCGTCAGCGGATCACGACCACCTTCACACCGATCGTCGCGAAGTTCCACATCGCGTCGCCGTCCCGGCGGGTCTCCCGGATGCCGCCCGTCCGCACCGTCGGGTCGGGGGGTTCGGTGGCGCGTCGGGCGGTGACGGCGCTGAAGCCGATGGCTGAGCCGTCCTTCGTGGTGGTGAAGCGGACCACGTGTTCGATGGGGAGGCCGTCGGTGCCCGTGACGGCCTTCGAGCGGGACGTCACCCAGTAGGTGCCCACGGGCGGGTCGACGGTGCCGGGGTTCACCTTGAAGGTGCGCTCGACCCGGCCCCGCTCGCTGACGAGCCAGACCCGGTCGTCGTCCACCGAGTACACCACCCGTTCACCCGTCCCGGAACTGTTCGGCAGGGCGGTGGGGTGGCGGCGGTCCCGCGGTGCCTTGGCGGCCGGCGCGCCGGGTGCGGCGCTCGCCGACGCCCGGCCGCCGAGGCCGGGCGGTACGGTGGCCGAGGCCTGGTAGGCGAGGACTCCGACCACCCCGACGGCCGCCGCGGTGAGGGCGGCCACCACTCCCGAGCTGGTCCCTGCCACGTGCGCCACCTCTGCCTCGCCGTATATGTCGTACTTCGTACCGACCGTAGCAGTCAGTGACCGCTTGACCCGGCCGGGCGTGCTCGCGGCGCCGGAGCCGTAGGCTGTTCGCGTGCTCTTGCTCGCTCTGGATACCGCCACCCCCGCCGTCACCGTCGCCCTGCACGACGGTACGGCCGTCATCGCCTCGTCGAGCCAGGTGGACGCGCGCCGGCACGGCGAGCTGCTGCTGCCGGCCGTCGACCGCGTCCTCACCGAGGCGGGGCTCAAGCTGGACGCCGTCACCGGGATCGTCACAGGCATCGGTCCCGGCCCCTACACCGGCCTGCGGGTCGGTCTGATGACCGCGGACACCTTCGGGCTCGCGCTCGGCGTGCCCGTCCACGGCCTGTGCACGCTCGACGGGCTCGCCTACGCGGCCGACATCGAGAAGGGCCCGTTCGTCGTCGCGACCGACGCCCGCCGCAAAGAGGTCTACTGGGCGGTGTACGACGACTCGCGCACTCGGCTCACGGAGCCCGCGGTAGACCGGCCCGCCGACATCGCCGAGAAGGTGGCCGGGCTGCCCGCCGTGGGCGCCGGGGCGCTGCTCTACCCCGCCACCTTCCCCGTCGTGCACGAGCCGGAGAACGTCTCCGCCGCGGCCCTGGCGTCGCTGGCCGCCGAGAAGCTGGCCGCGGGGGAGGAACTGCCCGCGCCCCGGCCGATGTACCTGCGCCGGCCGGACGCCCAGGTGCCCAAGAACTACAAGGTGGTCACCCCGAAGTGACCGCACAGTTGCGCGAGATGCGCTGGTGGGACATCGACCCGGTCCTGGAGCTCGAGAAGGACCTGTTCCCCGAGGACGCCTGGTCACGGGGGATGTTCTGGTCCGAACTGGCGCACGCGAGGGGGCCCGCGGCGACCCGGCGGTACGTGGTGGCCATGGAGGGCGACCGGATCGTCGGCTACGGGGGGCTCGCCGCCCAGGGCGGCGAGCCCGACAGCGGCGCCACCGCCATAGGCGACGTCCAGACCATCGCCGTGCGCCGTGACCAGTGGGGCACCGGGCTCGGCGGAGAGCTGCTCACCGAGCTGCTGCGGGCCGCGACCGCCTTCGAGTGCGCCGAGGTCATGCTCGAATGCCGGGTCGACAACATCCGCGCCCAGAAGCTCTACGAGCGGTTCGGCTTCGAGCCCATCGGGTTCAGACGCGGCTACTACCAGCCGGGGAACGTGGACGCCCTGGTGATGCGCCTGACGACCGGGCAGCCCGGCAGTGGCTCCGCCACCGGGCCCACCTCCGAACAAGGAACCGAGATCAATGGCTGACGAACCCCTCGTTCTGGGGATCGAGACCTCCTGCGACGAGACCGGTGTCGGCATCGTCCGGGGCACCACCCTGCTGGCCGACGCCGTCGCCTCCTCCGTCGACGAGCACGCCCGCTTCGGCGGGGTCGTGCCCGAGGTGGCGTCGAGGGCGCACCTGGAGGCGATGGTCCCGACCATCGACCGCGCGCTGAAGGAAGCGGGCGTGAGCGCGAGGGACCTCGACGGTGTCGCGGTCACGGCCGGGCCCGGCCTGGCCGGCGCGCTGCTGGTCGGCGTCTCGGCGGCGAAGGCGTACGCGTACGCGCTCGGCAAGCCGCTCTACGGCGTCAACCACCTCGCCTCCCACATCTGCGTGGACCAGCTGGAACACGGCCCGCTCCCGGAGCCGACGATGGCCCTGCTGGTCTCCGGCGGCCACTCCTCCCTCCTGCTCTCCTCGGACATCACCTCCGACGTGCGGCCGCTCGGCGCGACCATCGACGACGCGGCCGGCGAGGCCTTCGACAAGATCGCCCGGGTGCTGAACCTGGGCTTCCCGGGCGGGCCGGTCATCGACCGGTACGCGAAGGAGGGCGACCCGGAGGCGATCGCCTTCCCGCGCGGCCTCACCGGCCCCCGCGACCCCGCCTACGACTTCTCCTTCTCCGGTCTCAAGACGGCGGTGGCCCGCTGGATCGAGGCCAAGCGGGCGGCCGGCGAGGAGGTCCCGGTCCGTGACGTGTCCGCCTCCTTCCAGGAAGCGGTCGTGGACGTCCTGACCCGCAAGGCCGTCCGCGCCTGCCGGGACGAGGGCGTCGACCACCTGATGATCGGCGGCGGCGTGGCCGCCAACTCCCGCCTGCGCGCCCTGGCCCAGGAGCGCTGCGAGGCGGCCGGCATCCAACTCCGGGTGCCGCGTATGAAGTTGTGCACGGACAACGGCGCGATGGTGGCCGCCCTCGGCGCGGAGATGGTCGCGCGCAACCGGACCCCCTCCGGCTGGGACCTCTCGGCGGACAGCTCCCTGCCGGTGACGGACCCGCACGTCCCCGGCAACCACGACCACGTGCACGAGGTCAGCAAGGAGAACCTCTACTCGTGACGGTCGCGTTGATGTGGGAGGCGCGGGCGGTACCGGGCCGGGGCGCCGAGTTGCTGGCCTGGGCGCGGCGACAGGCCCTCTCCGGGGCCCCGTCGCGCCGGGAGACCCTCCGGGCACCGCAGGACCGGGTCCTGGTGATCACGTGGTGGGAGGCGTCGTACGACGACCCGGACCTGCCCGAACTCCCGGACCCGCCCGGTGACCTGGTGGGCCGCCCGGTGCACCGCTGGCGCTTCGAGTCGGTCGACGAGGGTTAGTGGGACGCGCCGGGGACCTCAGCTGTAAACCCGTACCCTGCCGCGCCGCGGCCGGGACGAACACTCAGGGCGCCGCCGGTGTCGGGATCGCACCGTCCTCGATCCCGCCCGGCCAGGTCGAGGACGTGGTCCTCGCGACCCTGGACCCCGTAACCGCGTTCCCGGGCGGCGCATGCGCGAGCGTCGCACCGGGCGTGCTCCGGGGCGGCGGCCCGAGCGGCGGTCTCGCGGCCGTACCGCGTCACATCGCGTCGCTCGTGGCCGTTGCCTGCCATGCGCCCGGACGCATGCCCGTCGCTTTCCGGAAGAAGACCGAGAAGTTGGACGCGTCGGGGAAGCCGAGTGCGTCGGCGCAGCGGGCCGCGGTGAGACGGTCGTGCGCGAGGAGCCGTTTGGCTTCCAGGACGAGCCGCTCGACGATGTACGCCTTCGCGGTGCGGCCGGTGGCCTGCTGCACCGCTCGCGAGAGGGTGCGGGGCGCGTATCCCAGGGTCCGGGCGTAGTAGCCGGCGTCGTGATGGTCGCGGAAGTGCGCTTCGACGCTGGAGCGGAACAGGTGGAACACCGGATGCGTCGACTGTGCGGCGGCGTGCGGTGGCCGGAGCCGGGTGACGAGCGCGGAGAGCAGGATCTCGGGCAGTTCCGTCGGGATGTCCTCGGGCGGGGCGGACGCTTCGAGGAGCAGATGGTTGCGCGCGGTGTCGACGAACGGCCAGTCGGCGTCGGGAATGCGCCAGTGCGCGACCAGGTCCGGGGCGGCGACGAGTTCTCGGGTGGCGTGGGTGACCGGCGCGTTCGGGACGAACAGCACGAGGTGTCCCGCCACGCCGGCGATGTCGCCCCACCGGTGCACCGCGCCGGGGGCGATCCACACCGCGGACCGCTCCTGGAGCGGGTGGTCGAGGAAGTCCACGGTGACCGATCCGCGTCCGGCGTCGACGACGGCGAGGACGTGGAAGTCGGCACGCTGTGTCCCGCCGTCGTTCAGTGCGCGCAGGCGGTCGAACGTCATCGTCTCGACGGCGGCCGCACGGCGCCCCACGGGCTGGTAGGTCATCTGCCGGATCGCCGTCATGTGTCCATTTTCCACCATCGGGTGACCAGTCACGCCGATGTCCCGGCACGGCTGGGGAGATTCAATGAACACAAGGAAAAACCGCCCCTGGAACACTGACCGGGAGAGTCACGATGAACATGACGCGGCAGCCGATACTGCCCACTTACGACCACCAGCCGGGGACCGGACCGACCCTGGTGTTCCTGCACTACTGGGGTGGTTCCGCCCGCACCTGGGACCTCGTCGTCGGCCGTCTCGCCGGTCGCGACGTGCTCACCGCCGACTTCCGTGGGTGGAGCCGTTCGCGCGGCCTGCCCGGCCCCTACACGCTGCGCCGGCTCGCGGACGACACGCTCGCCGTGATCGCCGACGCGGGCGTCACCGACTACGTCCTGGTCGGGCATTCGATGGGCGGCAAGGTCGCGCAGCTGGTCGCGGCGGCCCGGCCCGCCGGTCTGCGCGGGCTCGTCCTCGTGGGGTCCGGTCCGGCCAGGCCCGCCGCCCGGATCACCCCCGAGTACCAGGAGGTCCTTTCGCACGCCTACGACTCCGACGAGTCCGTAGCCGGGGCACGGGACCACATCCTCACCGCGACCGAGCTGCCCGCGTCGGTCAAGGCGCGGATCGCGGCCGACTCCCGGGCCGGCGCCGACGCCGCCCGCACCGAGTGGCCGCTGCGCGGCATCGCGGAGGACATCACCGAGCACACCCGCATGATCAGCGTTCCCGCCCTGGTCGTCGCCGGAGAGAACGACCACGTCGAGCCCGTCGACGTGCTCCGCGACAACCTGGTGCCCTACCTCTCCCAAGCCGACTTCGTGGTGATCCCGAACACCGGTCACCTGATCCCGCTGGAAGCCCCGGCCGACCTCGCCGCCGCCATCACGGCCTTCGCGCCGGCAGCCTGACCGCCCGCGCGGTGCCACCGGACCTGCTTGAACGCCGGCCACCCGACGGCTGGGCCCGCGTCGTGGACGCCCCGTTCCTCAGCCGCCGCCGGGGCCCCGGGCAGAAGCGGGCCGGCCGAAGCCCCCTCTCACCGCCCGACGGCCCCGGCCTGCGTCGCGCACGCGGCGGACGTGGCCCGACGGTCAGTCCACCTCCGTCTCGCAGCTCAGCACCCGGTCCGGGCCCAATCGCCGTACCGGACCCGTCAGTTGGAGGCGGGTCACGGCTCGTACCTCCGCGCTCGACGCCGCCACCCGCAGCTCCAGGGCGCCCGGCTCCACCACCCGCGCACCCTCCCGGTCCGTGAACGCCGACAGGTCCGCGTGGAAGTGGAAGGTCAGGCTTCGGGACTCGCCGGGAGCGAGGTCCACGCGCCGGTAGCCGATGAGGCGGACGTCCGGGCGGGTCACCGAGGCCACCGGGTCGTGCAGGTAGAGCTGGACGACCTCGGTGCCGGGGCGGTCGCCGGTGTTGCGGACGGTGAGGGTCACGTCGTGGGAGCCGTCGGTGGGGAGCTCGGCCGACGGAGGTGACGTCGGCTCCCAGGCGAAGCTCGTGTATGAGCGTCCGTGGCCGAAGGCGTACAGCGGGGTCGGGTCCAGGTTGCTGACCTCGCCCGCGAGGCCCAGCGGGGGCTGGAGGTAGGTCCAGGGCTGGCCCCCCGGCACCCGGGGCACGCTCACCGGCAGGCGGCCCGACGGGTTCACGCGGCCCGACAGCACTCCCGCCACCGCCGGGCCGCCCTCCTCCCCGGGGAAGAACGCCTGCACCACCGCGCCGAGCCGGCCGTGCCAGCGGCCCAGCGCGTACGGGCGCCCGGTGAGGAGGACGAGGACCACCGGGACGCCCGTGGAGACCAGGGCGTCCAGCAGGCCGGCCTGCACGCCGGGCAGGTCCAGGTCCGTCACGTCGCAGCCCTCGCCCGAGGTGCCCCGGCCGAACAGGCCCGCCCGGTCGCCGAGGACCGCCACGCACACGTCCGCCTCCGCGGCGCGCGCCACGGCCTCCTCGAAGCCGGCGGTGCCGGGGTCCGAGACGTCACAGCCCTCGGCGAACGTCACCTTCGCGTCCGGGAGTTCGGCGCGCAGGGAGTCGAGGACGGTGGGGATGTCGATGCCCAGGTCGACCTCGGGGTGGTGGGTCAGGACGTGGGAGGGGAAGGAGTAGCAGCCGAGCATGGCGAGGGCGTCGGCGGCGCGGGGGCCCACCACGGCTATGCGGGTGCCGGGGGCGAGGGGGAGGGTGCCGTCGGGGTTGTCCAGCAGGACCACGGATTCCTCGGCCAGGCGGCGGGCCAGGGCGCGGTTCGCCGTCGAGTCGAGGTCGATCGGTCCTTCCTGGGCGGGCTCCGGGGTCCAGTCCTCGTCCAGCAGCCCCAGCTCGCACTTCTGGAGCAGGACCCGGCGGGCCGCCCGGTCCACCAGGGCCTCGGGGATCACGCCGTCCCGCACCGCCGCCAGCAGCGGACGCCCGTAGCACCTCAGCGTCGGGAGTTCCACGTCGATGCCCGCCGCGAGCGCCAGGTGGGCCGCCTCCGCCTCCGTACCCGCCACCCTGTGCAGGGTCTGCAGGAAGCCGATGCCGAAGTAGTCGGCGACCACGGTGCCCTCGAAGTCCCACTCCTCGCGCAGGAGCCCGGTCAGGAGACGGGGGTCGGCGGAGGCGGGGACGCCGTCCGTGTCGTTGTACGCCGCCATCACCGAACGCGCCCCGCCCTCGCGCAGCGCCATCTCGAACGGGGGGAGGGTGACGTCCGCGAACTCCCGTACCCCGGCGCGGACCGGGGCGAGGTTGCGGGCACCGGTGGAGGATGCGTAGCCGGCGAAGTGCTTGAGGGTGGCGATCACCCCGGCCGACTCCAGGCCCCGGACGTAGGCGGAGCCGACCGTGCCGACCAGGTACGGGTCCTCGCCGATCGTCTCCTCGACCCGTCCCCAGCGCGGGTCGCGGACCACGTCCAGGACGGGGGCCAGGCCCTGGTGGACGCCGACCGAGCGGAGGTCGTCCCCGATGCGCCGGCCCAGTTCCTCGGCCAGCGGCGGGTCGAAGGCGGCGCCCCAGGCGAGCGGGACCGGATAGGCCGTGGCCTGCCAGGCCGTGAAGCCGGCCAGGCACTCCTCGTGAGCGATCGCCGGGATGCCGAAGCGGCCGGCCGAGACGATCCGGCGCTGGGCGCGGGCCAGTGCACGCGCGCCCAGCGCCGGGTCCACGGGGGCGGTGCCGAAGGAGCGGGTCAGCTGGCCGAGGCCGAGGGTGATCAGCTCGGACCATTCATAGTCGAATGAGCCCGCGGTCATCTCGCGCTGCAGCGGGGCGACCCCGTCGCCGTCCGTGGCGGCGCCCACCCACACGCCGTACAGCTGGGCGGTCTTCTCCTCCAGCGTCATCCGGGCGAGCAGGTCGTCGACGCGGGTGGCGGCGGGCAGTGCGGCGTCGCGCCAAGGAGCGGTGGTCATGAAACTCCCGTCTCTGCTCTCTGCTGCGCGGCTCCGCTGTGAAGCCCGCTGCGAGGTGCTCTGCTACGAACGCTGCTACGAATGTTTCGTACTACGCACCGAATGTTCCGGGAACCTATGGCGTGCGAAGGTCTTCGTCAAGGGGGAGCCCGGGGATACGATCGCGGTCATGACGCCTCCGAAGCCCGCAGAAACGCAGACGGCGACCCTCGCTGAAATCGCCCGTGAGGCCGGCGTGTCCGCTCCGACTGTTTCGAAGGTCCTGAACGGGCGTGCCGATGTCGCCCCGGCGACCCGCACCCGGGTCGAGGAGCTGCTGCGCTCCTACGGCTACCGGCGGCGGCGCGCCGAGGCCTCCCGCTCCCCGCTGATCGACCTGGTCTTCCACGAGCTGGAGAGCGCCTGGGCGATGGAGGTCATCCGGGGGGTGGAGAACGCGGCCCGGGACGCCGGCCTGAGTGTCGTGCTCAGTGAGAGCGCGGGGCGGCACACCCCCGGGCGGACCTGGGCCGACCAGGTGGCGGCGCGCCGGCCGCACGGGGTGGTGCTGGTGCTGTCGGGGCTCGACGAGTCGCAGCGGGCGCTGCTGATGAGCCGGTCGATCCCGTTCGTGGTGATGGACCCGGCGGGGGACCCGGGGCCCGACGTGCCGTCCATCGGGGCCACCAACTGGCAGGGCGGGCTCGCCGCCACCCGGCACCTGGTCGAGCTGGGGCACCGGCGCATCGGGGCGATCAGCGGGCCGTCCCGGATGATGTGCAGCAGGGCCCGGGTGGACGGGTACCGGGCCGCGCTGGAGACCGCCGGGCTCCCCGTCGACCCGGCCCTGATCAAGGTCGGCGACTTCCATCACGAGGCCGGCTACCGGCTCGGCCTGGAGCTGCTGCGCATGCCGGACCGGCCGACCGCGATCTTCACCGGCAACGACCTCCAGGCGCTCGGGCTCTACGAGGCCGCGCGTGAGCTGGGGCTGCGCATCCCGGAGGACGTGAGCGTCGTCGGGTTCGACGATCTGCCGCTGGCCCGCTGGGTGGGGCCGCCGCTGACGACCGTACGGCAGCCGCTGACCGAGATGGCCGAGGCGGCGGCGCGGCTGGTGCTGGAGATGGGGCGGGCGGAGGAGGCGACGACCGCCACGCGCGTCGAGCTGGCGACGAGCCTGGTGGTGCGGTCGAGCACGGCGGCGCCCGCGACCGCTTGAGGCGGACTTGGCCGGAAGCTGACGTATTGACGGGTGGTGCGGGCGCCTCCACACTCCTCCGAAGTCAATCGGTTGCACAACCGAAACTTTCGGAGGCCACCCGCATGAGAACCTCCAGAACCTCCAGAACCTTCGGCAACCTGTTACGGGCCGGGCTGGCCGGCCTGGTCGTCGGCGTGGGTCTGTTCGCCGCCGGCGCCGCTCCGGCGCACGCCGCCGACACCCCGCTGCGCGACCTGGCCGCCGCGCAGGGCAAGGTCATCGGCACCGCGGTCACCGGCTCCAAGCTCACCGGCACCTACGGGGACCTGGCCGGCAGCCAGTTCAGCTCGCTGACCCCGGGCAACGCCATGAAGTGGGGGACGGTCGAGCCCACCCGGGGCAGCTTCAACTGGACCGAGGCGGACCAGATCGTCGCCTTCGCCCAGGCCCACGGCCAGCAGGTGCGCGGTCACACCCTGGTCTGGCACAACCAGAACCCCAGCTGGCTGACGAACGGCACCTGGACCCCGGCCCAGCTCAGCAGCCTGCTGCAGAACCACATCAGCACCGAGGTCGGCCGCTACAAGGGCGAGATCGCCGCCTGGGACGTGGTCAACGAGCCCTTCAACGAGGACGGCACCTACCGGTCGACGATCTGGTACGACGGCCTCGGTTCCGACTACATCGCCAACGCCCTGACCTGGGCGCACGCGGCCGACCCGAACGCCAAGCTGTACATCAACGACTACAACGTCGAGGGCGTCAACGCGAAGAGCACCGCCCTGTACAACCTGGTCAAGGACCTGAAGAGCCGGGGTGTCCCGATCGACGGGGTCGGCCTGCAGGCCCATCTGATCCTCGGCCAGGTGCCGTCCAGCCTCCAGCAGAACATCCAGCGTTTCGCCGACCTGGGCGTCGACGTGGCGATCACCGAGCTGGACATCCGGATGGCACTGCCCTCCGACAGCACCAAACTCGCCCAGCAGAAAGCCGACTTCAAGTCGGTGGTGGCCGCGTGCGTGGCGGTGAGCCGCTGCGTCAACGTCACGGTGTGGGGCTTCACCGACTCCGACTCCTGGGTGGACAGCACGTTCCCGGGGTACGGGGCGGCGACGCCGTACGACGCGAACTACGCGCCGAAACCGGCGTACTACGGCATCGCCGAGGCGCTCGGCTCCACCACGACCCCGCCGCCGACCGGTGCCTGCACCGCCGCCTACAGCGTCGGCAGCCAGTGGAACACCGGGTTCACGGGCCAGGTGACCATCTCCTGCTCGGGTGCCTCGCTCTCGTCCTGGCATGTGAGCTGGACGTACGGCGCGGGACAGCAGATCACGCAGGCCTGGAACGCCACCTGCAGCCAGTCGGGCACGGCCGTGTCCTGCGCCAACGCCTCCTACAACGGGACGGTGGCGGACGGGAGTTCGGTGACCTTCGGGTTCAACGCGTCCTGGAGCGGAAGCAATCCGGTGCCAGCCGTCACCCTGAGCTGAACCCGGAGTGAGAAGGGTGAGATTTTCCGAAGAAAACCTCTTCGCGATGCTCGCGCTAACAGTCCCCTAATAATTCGGACTTACGTTCCTGCCTTGTGACGGGACACGAGGAGCAAGGCGGCGCGGGCAGACGGGTGGGCCGGCGGTCGAGAGCGCTGAAGATCGCCGGTCTCGCCCTGGCGGGGGTCATGACGCTCGGCGTCGCCGGCGCGGGGTGGGTCTACTGGCATCTCAACGACAACATCAAGAGCGTCGACATCAACAGCGCGCTCGGGGACGACCGCCCGGCGAAGGCGGTGACGACGCCGACGGCCACCGCGTCCGCCTCCCCCGTCCCGCTGCCCACCGGCTCGGTGAACATCCTGGTGCTGGGCTCGGACTCGCGCAGCGGCAAGGAGAACAAGAAGCTCGGCGGCGGCAGCAGTTCGGGCGCCCGCTCCGACACCGCGATGGTCGTCCACATCGACGCCGGCCGGACGGCGGCCACCGTCGTCAGCATCCCGCGCGACACCCTGGTCACCCGGCCCTCCTGCCCGCTGTCCTCCGGCGGCTCGACGTCCGTCGCCTACCACGCGATGTTCAACAGCGCCTACTCGGTGGGCGGGGCGGTGTGCGCGGTCAAGACGGTCGAGTCGATCACCGGCGTCCGCATGGACCACTACCTGGAGATCGACTTCTCGGGCTTCGCGAAGCTGGTCGACGCGCTCGGCGGGGTGACCGTGACCACCGGCCAGGACATCGACGACGCCGACAGCCACCTGCACCTGAAGAAGGGCACCCACCACCTGAACGGCACCCAGGCCCTCGCGCTCGCCCGCACCCGGCACGGCATAGGCGACGGCAGCGACCTGGGCCGGATAGGCCTCCAGCAGAAACTGGTCAAGGCCCTCCTCGACCGGATGGCCGCCGGCAGCCTGCTGACCGACCCGGCCAAGCTCTACACGGTCGCCGACGCGGTCACCTCCAGCCTCACCACCGACACCGGCCTGGACTCGCTCAGCGAGCTGATGCGGCTGGGCCAGAGCCTGAAGGGCCTGACCTCGGACCACCTCAAGACGGTGATGATGCCCGTGGTGACCGCCCCCTCCGACCCCAACCGGGTGATCGCGAAGGAGCCGGCGGCGAGCGACCTGTGGAAGTCCCTGCGGTAGGCCCCCGCCACCACCCGCCGAGCCGCCCGGGCCGGGCCGCCGGGCCGGCCCTGGCCACGGACGCGGCACCGGTCTTCGGGCCGCGCGCGGTGGGGGCGCCGTACGCGAAGGCGGGGTTCGGGGAGGCGCTGCGCTGACGCCCGCAGGGGACGGTGGAAAAAATCTCCGGGGAATTCCGGTGAGCGTGTCGATCCGGTCGAGGATTGTTCGACGCAAGGGTGAGATGCGGGGAGAGACCCCGCCGGAAACCGAGGAGTCACCATGCCCCGTTACCTGTCGCTCGTGCGGATCGACGAGACCACCGTTCCCGCCGAGGGGCCCAGCCAGGAGCTGATGCAGCGGATGGGCGAGCTGATCGAGGAGATCACCAAGGCCGGCGTGATGCTGGACACCGCGGGGCTCACGCCCACCTCCGAGGGCACTCGGGTGCACTGGGAGGGCGGCAGGATCTCCGTCAGCGACGGGCCGTTCACCGAGGCCAAGGAGGTCATCGGCGGTTACGCGCTCATGCAGTGCAAGGACAAGGCCGAGGCCCTGGAGTGGACCAAGCGGTTCCTCCAGGTGCACGAGGAGTTCTGGACGGTGACCTGCGAGGTCCGGGAGATCGCGGAGGGCTGACCCTCCTGGCGTACGTCCGGCGGTGGGTGTTGCATGGGGGGCTGTGAGCACGCAGCCCCCCGCCGAGGCCGACCCCCGCCACGCCATCGAGACCGTCTTCCGGCTCGAAGCGCCCCGCGTGATCGCCGGCGTCGCCCGGATCGTCCGGGACATCGGCATCGCGGAGGAACTGGCGCAGGACGCGCTCGTCGCCGCCCTGGAGCAGTGGCCCCGGGACGGCGTGCCCGGCAACCCGGGCGCCTGGCTCACGGCCACCGCCCGCCACCGCGCCGTCGACCTCGTCCGGCGCCGGGAGAACTACGCCCGCAAGCTCGCGGAGATCGGCCGCAGCATGACGACGGCGGCCCCGCCCGAGGAGCCCGCCGACCCGGACGACATCGACGACGACCTGCTCCGCCTGGTCTTCACCGCCTGTCATCCGGTGCTGTCGCCCGAGGCCCGCACGGCGCTCACCCTGCGTCTCCTGGGCGGCCTGACCACGGCCGAGATCGCCCGCGCCTTCCTGGTCCCCGAGCCGACGATCGCCCAGCGCATCGTCCGCGCCAAGCGCACCCTCGCGACGAGGGACATCGCCTTCGAGGTGCCGTACGGGCCCGACCGCGAGGCCCGGCTCGGCTCGGTCCTGGACGTCATCTACCTGATCTACAACGAGGGGTACGCGGCCACGGCGGGCGACGACTGGCTGCGCCCGGCGCTGTGCGAGGACGCGCTGCGGCTGGCCCGCGTCCTGGCGGGGCTGATGCCGAAGGAGCCGGAGGTGCACGCACTCACCGCCCTCCTGGAGTTCCAGTCCTCGCGCACGGCCGCCCGCACCGGCCCCGACGGTGAGCCGGTCCTCCTGCGGGACCAGAACCGCCGCCGCTGGAACCGCATGCTCATCGCCCGCGGCATCAGGGCCCTGGCCCGCGCGGACGCCGTGGCGACCGGGGCCCCGGGGCCGTACGCCCTCCAGGCGGCCATCGCGGCCTGCCACGCGCACGCGTACACGTACGAGGAGACCGACTGGACGGCCATCGCCACCCTGTACGGCCTGCTGGCCGCCCGGTCGCCGTCCCCGGTCGTCGAGCTGAACCGCGCGGTGGCCGTGTCGATGACCGAGGGTCCCGCGGCGGCCCTGGCGATCGTGGACCCGCTGACCGCCGCACCCGCCCTGAGGGACTACCACCTGCTGCCGAGCGTGCGCGGCGACATCCTCGCCCGCCTGGGGCGTACGGCGGAGGCCCGGGCCGAGTTCGAACGCGCGGCGGCACTGGCCCGCAACGAACGGGAACGCGAGCTGCTGCTGCGGCGGGCGCGGGAGCTCTGAGCAGGCCGGAGACGGCCCCACGCCCCGGAGGGGCGTGGGGCCGTCTCCGATGTGCGGCTGCCGCCGCGTGGGCGCGACCGGCCACGACGGTGCGGCGGACGCTCGACGGCACGTCGCGGCACGTCCGGCGGAGCGCTCAGGGACGTGCCGGGCGGCCCAGCAGCATGGTCGGGGCCCCGGCCACCCGGGTCAGGAAGACGGTCGCCGAGTTGCGTCCCTGCGGCTTCGGCAGGGCCTTCCTGCGCAGTTCCTCCGGCTCCACGGCCGAGCCGCGCTTCTTCACGGTCAGGTTGCCGACCTCGCGCTCCCGCAGCAGCGCCTTCAGCTTCTTGACGTTGAAGGGGAGTTCGTCGGTGATCTCGTACGGCGTCGCGTAGGCGGTGGTGCGCAGGGTGTCGGCCGTGACGTAGGCGATCGTCGGGTCGATCAGGCCGCCGGTGAGCTCCTCGGCCACCTCGGCGACCAGGTGGGCGCGGATGACGGCGCCGTCCGGCTCGTAGAGGTAGCGGCCGACCGGGCGGACGGCGGGGTCGGGAAGGCCGCGGCCGAGCAGGGTGCGGGGGCCGGGCAGGAGGGTGGCGCGGACGGCCCCCGGGGCGCCGGTGCCGAACCACAGGACGGCTTCCTTCACGTCTCCCGCGTCCGAGATCCACTCCGCCTCGGCGTCCGCCGGGACCGCTTCGTGCGGGATGCCCGGGGCGATCTTCAGCGCGGCGGTCCGTGCCGCCCGGGCCGCCTCGACCGCCCAGGACAGGGGCGGTGAGTAGGCCTCCGGGTCGAAGACACGGCCCCGGCCGCCGCGCCGGGCCGGGTCGACGAAGACGGCGTCGTGGCCGGCCGTGTCCACCTCCTGGACGTCCGCCTCCCGGACCTCGATCAGGCCGGCGAGCCCGAGCGCGTCGGCGTTCGCCCGCGCGGTGGCCGCCGTCACCGGATCCCGGTCCACGGCGAGGACGCGGATGCCGGCCCGCGCGAGCGCGATCGCGTCGCCCCCGATCCCGCAGCACAGGTCGGCCACCGAGGTCACCCCGAGCGCCTTCAGCCGCTGGGCCCGGTAGGTGGCGACACTCGCCCGCGTCGACTGCTCGACCCCGTTCGGCGTGAAGAACATGCGGTCCGCGTCCGCCGCCCCGAACTTCGCCGCCGCCCGCTGCCGCAGCCGGGCCTGGCCCAGCGCGGCCGACACCAGCTCGGCGGGGTGTTCGCGGCGCAGCCGGGTGGCGACCGCGAGCTCGTCGGCGGGCGCGGTGCCGCGCACCTCGTCGAGGAGGGCGCGGCCCTCGGGGGTGAGGAGGGGGGAGAGGTGGTCGTTCACCGGGTCATTGTCGGCCAGTCGGTGGATGGTTCGCCGCCGGCCCGCGGTGTCTGCCGGGGTTCCGGGGAGGTGGCTGGAAAGATCCGGCACCATGCGAGCAGTCGTACAAAATGACAAAAATAGGGTGCCTTTGGCCGGCGCCGCCCTGGCCGCGGTAGCCGCCGTCGCCGTCGTCTCCGGCTGCGCCGGACCGGCGGGCGAGTCCGAGGTCCGTCCCGCCGCGGGCCAGCAGGCCCACCGGGCCGCCGCCCCGGACTCCCACGCCGCCCCGGACGACCATGCCGCCCTGGCCGCCGCCGCCCGGCGCTGGGGGCTGGACGCGGTCCCGCTGCGCCCCCCGGCCCCGCCCAAGCACAAGCCGAGGATCACCGCTCGCGACGGCTTCGAGGTGGACGGCCAGGTGGAGGACGACCTGCCCCCGGTCTTCACCACCGTCCCCACCAAGGAGAAGGTCGTCTTCCTGACCATCGACGACGGCGCCGAGAAGGACCCGGCCTTCCTGCGGATGATGAGCGAGCTGCGGATCCCCTACACCGCGTTCCTCAGCAACTACCTGGTCAAGGACGACTACGGCTACTTCCGCCGGATGCAGGCCGAGGGCCACACCCTCAACAACCACACCCTCACCCACCCCTACCTGCCCGGTCTGACCTACGACGAGCAGAAGCACGAGATCTGCGGCATGCAGGACATCATGAAGAGGCAGTTCGGCAAGGCGCCGACGGTCTTCCGCCCGCCCTACGGCAACTACAACGGCGACACCCTGCGCGCCGCCAAGACCTGCGGCATCAAGTACGCGCCGATCTGGGACGAGGAGGTGTACGTCGACCACTGGGAGTACCGCGAGTGGGACCGCGGACTGCACCCCGGCGACATCGTCCTCACCCACTTCCGGGGCCGTGACGACTGGGACGGCACCATGGTCGACGACATGCGCCGCTTTCTGAACAAGGTCACCCGCGACGGTTACGCGGTGGCGCGCCTGGAGGACTACCTGTGAGCCGACCGAGGGCGGCGGCCGCGCTCCTGGCCGCCGCCCTCCTGCTGTCGGCCTGCGCGCCGTCCGTCGACCCCATCGAACGGCTCGGCAGGAAGGCGGCCGACCGGGTGCGCCCGCACGGCCCGGCGGGCGAGCCGGCGTACCGCAGGTGGGGGCTGGCCGCCCCGCTCTCCCCGGCCCCGCGCCCGCCGCTGCACCCGCTGTCCTTCCACACCGTCCGCCCGCCGGTCGTCGACCACGTCCCCACGTCCGACCGGGTGGTCTTCCTGACGTACGACGACGGCGCCGAGAAGGACCCCCGCTTCGTGGACATGGTCCGCGAACTGCGCCTGCCGGTGAGCATGTTCCTCACGGACAGCGTGGTCGGCCCCGGCTACGGCCACTTCGCCCGCCTCCAGTCGGTCGGCGCGAGCGTCCAGAACCACACCCTCGACCACCCGGCCATGCCCGGCCTGCCGTACGCCGGCCAGCGCGCCGAGATCTGCGGCCAGCAGGAGAAGCTGAAGTCCCGCTTCGGCATCCGCCCGCGCCTCTTCCGCCCGCCCTACGGCATCTACGACGCCACCACCCTGCGCGCGGCGGCCGACTGCGGGGTCACGGCGGTGGTCCTGTGGCGGGCGGCGATGACCCCTGACGGCATCACCTACCGGCACGGCGACAAGCAGCTCCGCCCCGGCGACATCATCCTGGTGGGCCCCGACGAGGCCCTCGGCCCGCCCCTCAGGGAGCGCACCGCCCGGCTGCTGCGCCGGGTGCAGGCGAGCGGTCTGACGGTGGGCCGGCTGGAGGACTACCTCTGAACCAGCCCGTCCGGCGTTTGAGGACGAGGCCGAAGGCCGAAGGGGGGTCTGGGGGCATAGCCCCCAGGGACGGCCACCGCAACTCCGGTCACCGTGGTTTTTTCGGCGCCGCGCCGCAGGCAATTGGCACTCCGCTTGACCGAGTGCTAATCGCGGTCATAGTCTCGGCTCTGGCACTCGGCAGATGAGAGTGCCAACAACGCGACGGGCAGATCCGGCACCCGCGACGACGGATCGACCTGGTCGCCACCTCAGACAGTTAACCCCGTGAGATCTCCGAAGGGGGAGGTCGGATCGTGACGACCGCCAGCTCCAAGGTTGCCATCAAGCCGCTTGAGGACCGCATCGTGGTCCAGCCGCTCGACGCAGAGCAGACCACGGCCTCCGGCCTGGTCATCCCGGACACCGCGAAGGAGAAGCCCCAGGAGGGCGCCGTCCTCGCCGTGGGTCCGGGCCGTTTCGAGAACGGCGAGCGCCTGCCGCTCGACGTCAAGGTCGGCGATGTCGTGCTGTACAGCAAGTACGGCGGCACCGAGGTGAAGTACAACGGCGACGAGTACCTCGTCCTCTCGGCCCGCGACGTGCTCGCGATCATCGAGAAGTAATTCACCTCAAGCACACTCTGCTTTGAGCTGCGCCCCTGGCCCCCGCGACCTTATGAAGCCGGGCGTCGGGGGCGCGGTTCGTTTCACCCACGCTTTCCGAGAGGGCTGAACCGCTCCCATGGCGAAGATCCTGAAGTTCGACGAGGACGCCCGTCGCGCCCTTGAGCGCGGCGTCAACAAGCTTGCCGACACGGTGAAGGTGACGATCGGCCCCAAGGGCCGCAACGTCGTCATCGACAAGAAGTTCGGCGCCCCCACCATCACCAACGACGGTGTCACCATCGCCCGCGAGGTCGAGCTCGACGACCCGTACGAGAACCTCGGCGCCCAGCTGGTGAAGGAGGTGGCGACCAAGACCAACGACATCGCGGGTGACGGTACGACCACCGCCACCGTGCTGGCCCAGGCGCTCGTCCGCGAGGGCCTGAAGAACGTCGCCGCCGGTGCCTCCCCGGCCTCCCTGAAGAAGGGCATCGACGCCGCCGTGGCCGCCGTCTCCGACGAGCTGCTCGCTTCGGCCCGCCCGATCGAGGAGAAGTCCGACATCGCCGCCGTCGCCGCGCTGTCCGCCCAGGACGCGCAGGTCGGCGAGCTCATCGCCGAGGCGATGGACAAGGTCGGCAAGGACGGTGTCATCACCGTCGAGGAGTCCAACACCTTCGGCCTGGAGCTGGACTTCACCGAGGGCATGGCCTTCGACAAGGGCTACCTGTCGCCGTACTTCGTGACGGACCAGGAGCGCATGGAGGCCGTCCTGGAGGACCCCTACATCCTCATCAACCAGGGCAAGATCTCCTCCATCGCGGACCTGCTCCCGCTGCTGGAGAAGGTCATCCAGGCGGGTGCCTCCAAGCCGCTGCTGATCATCGCCGAGGACGTCGAGGGTGAGGCCCTCTCCACCCTGGTCGTCAACAAGATCCGCGGCACCTTCAACGCGGTCGCGGTCAAGGCCCCCGGCTTCGGCGACCGCCGCAAGGCGATGCTGGAGGACCTGGCGATCCTCACCGGCGGCACGGTCATCTCCGAGGAGGTCGGCCTCAAGCTCGACCAGGTCGGCCTGGACGTGCTGGGCTCCGCCCGCCGGGTCACGGTCACCAAGGACGACACCACGGTCGTCGACGGTGCGGGCGACTCCTCGGCCGTCACCGGCCGCGTCGCCCAGATCAAGGCCGAGATCGAGAACACCGACTCCGACTGGGACCGCGAGAAGCTCCAGGAGCGCCTCGCCAAGCTGGCCGGCGGCGTGTGCGTGATCAAGGTCGGCGCCGCCACCGAGGTGGAGCTGAAGGAGAAGAAGCACCGTCTGGAGGACGCCATCTCCGCGACCCGCGCCGCGGTCGAGGAGGGCATCGTCTCCGGTGGTGGCTCCGCGCTGGTCCACGCCGTGAAGGTCCTGGAGGGCAACCTCGGCAAGACCGGCGACGAGGCCACCGGTGTCTCCGTGGTCCGCAAGGCCGCCGTCGAGCCGCTGCGCTGGATCGCCGAGAACGCCGGCCTGGAGGGCTACGTCATCGTCTCCAAGGTCGCCGACCTGGAGAAGGGCAACGGCTACAACGCCGCCACCGGCGAGTACGGCGACCTGGTCAAGGCCGGCGTCATCGACCCGGTCAAGGTCACCCGCTCCGCCCTGGAGAACGCCGCCTCCATCGCCTCCCTGCTGCTGACGACCGAGACCCTGGTCGTCGAGAAGAAGGAAGAGGAAGAGGCCGCCGCCGCGGGCCACTCCCACGGCCACTCCCACTGAGGCAGCAGTCTCTGAGGAAGCCCCCGTCCCCGGTCGTCCGCCGGGAACGGGGGCTTCGCCCCTCGCGGGCTTTCACTGTGGTCTTACTTCTCCAGCTCGTCCAGTGCTCCGAGCTGACTCATCAGCCCCAGCCGGTCGTACTGCCACCAGCCCTCGGCGATCTTCCCGCCGGTGTCGAAGCGGTGGACGGTGGTGCCGGTCATGCTGACCTGCCGTCCGGTGTTCGGCAGCCCCAGGAACTCATCCATCTGCACGCCCGTCCAGAGCCACCGGGTGCACACCCGGTCCTCCTGGGCGATCTGGTCCTCGACGAGGAACGTGAAGTCGAAGGCGGCCCGCCACATCTCCGCCTCGCGCCGTATCGCGTCCATGCCGATGGTGTCCCGCTCGTTGGCCGGATCGTGGTTGTGGCAGTCCTCCGCGAGCAGACCGTCCAGCGGAGCGAGCGGCCCGGCCGCGGCGAGCGTCTCGAAGAGCCGCCGCGCGGTGCCGGCGAACAGCCGCTCGTCGCGCACCACGTCCAGATCGGTGAACGTCGGCGCCCCCTCGCAGAGCGCCAGCAGCTCATGGAACACCTTGCCGGTCTCCGGGAGACGCGAGGTGCGCATCGCCTCCTCGTACGACGGGAACTCCACGATCTCCACGACGTGCTCCGCGTCGGAGCGGTCCTTGCCGAGCAGCGCGTGCGTCGCCGTCCGCTTCCCCTTGGTCTGCTCGACCCACCTGTCCATCAGCCGGTCCATCTCGTCGAACCGCCTGGTCCTGCACTCGATGAGCTGCACGAACGTCATGAAACCGCCTCCGGCCCCCCTGCGGGCGCGACCGAACGACACCATCGTCTCACCGGCCCGGTCCGCCCCGCGCGCGGTGCCGCCGGGGCTTACGCGCGGTGCGCCGGGGGCTTACTGCGGCCCGTACTTGCGCCCCGTCTTCGAGCTGATCCCGCCCACCAGGCCGCGCGGGGCCAACTTCGCGAGGCCCGTGAGCACCTTGTAGCGGGGATCCGGGATCGACAGGGTCTTGCCGCGCGCGAGGTCCGCCAGCGCCGCCGCGACCAGCTTGTCGGCGTCCAGCCACATCCAGCCCGGGATGTTGTCCGTGCCCATTCCAGCCCGCTGGTGGAACTCCGTACGCACGAAACCCGGCGCCAGTGCCATCAGCCGGACCCCGCTGCCCGCGAGATCGCGCGCCGCGCCCTGGGTGAACTGCACGACCCACGCCTTGGAGGCGCCGTACGTCCCGCGCGGCAGGAAGGCCGCCACCGACGCCACGTTGACCACCCCGCCGCGGCCGCGCTCCCGCATCGCCTCGGCCGCCGCCGAGGTCAGCCGCAGCACCGCCTCGCAGTGCACCTTGAGCATGCGCAGCTCGTCGGCCATCGAGACGTCCAGGTAGCGGCCCTTGTTGCCGAAGCCGGCGTTGTTGACCAGCAGGTCGACGGGGTTCTTGCGGTCGCCGAGCCGGGCGGCCACCGACTCGATGCCGGCCTCCTCGGCCAGGTCGGCGGTGAGCACCTCCGCCTCGATGCCGTGCCGGTCGTGCAGCTCGGTCGCCTGCTCGCGCAGCCGTTTGGTGTCCCGGGCCACCAGGACGAGGTTGTGCCCGTCAGCCGCCAGGCGCCGCGCGAACGCGGCACCGATCCCCGCGGTCGATCCCGTAATCAGAGCCGTTGTCATGGGCCAAGGGTAGTTACCCGGACTGACGGCGTCCGCTGTGCGCACCGGCTCTCCCGAAGGATGAAGCACCGGTGAACGCCGTGCGCGTGACGGCCGTTCAGCCGCTCTGCGCCGCGACGTACTTCCGCGCCTGCGCCAGCGCCTCCGGGTGCAGTGCCGCGCCCGCCGCGAGCAACCGGGGCAGCAGCTCACGCTCGGTGGTGGTGGCACGGAACTCCATCGCCGCCGTCACGCCGTGCTCCGGCTGGTGGATGATCTCGATCGGGTCACCGGCCCGGATCTCACCCGGTTCGATCACCCGGAGGTAGGCACCGGTCGCACCCTTCCGGGTGAACCTCCTCACCCATCCCCGCTCGCCCAGATGGCCCTGAAAAGTGCGGCACGGGATGCGCCCGGAGGTGACCTCGAGTACGAGCCCGGAGCCGATCCGCCAGCGCTCGCCGATCAGCGCGTCCGACACGTTCAGCCCGTTTGTCGTGAGGTTCTCACCGAAACAGCCGTTCGGCAGCCGGCGGCCGAGTTCCTCCTCCCAGACGTCGAGGTCCTCGCGCGCGTAGGCGTACACGGCCTGGTCGTCGCCGCCGTGATGACGCAGGTCGCACACCGCGTCCCCGGCCAGACCGCTGCCCGCGACGCCCTTGGGGCCCGGAGCCGCCACCCGCACCGGCCCGGCCACCGGCCGTTTGTCGACTCCGGTCACGCCGTCCAGCTGATCCGTGTACGGCACGGCACGCGCGTGCCCCAGGTTCACCGAGAGAAGCTCCACGCTCCGACGGTAGGGGACACACCCCAAAGCGTCGACCCGTTATCGAGTGCCGCACCCAAGGCCGCCTTATGCTCGAAGGGTGATCGAGGCACGTCATCTCCGCGTCCTGCGCGCCGTCGCCACCACCGGGTCCTTCTCGGCGGCGGGGCGCGAACTGGGCTGCACCCAGCCCGCCGTCTCCCAGCAGATGAAGGCCCTGGAGACCTCCGTCGGGACTCCGCTGCTGGTCCGCACCGGCCGCGAGATGCGCCTGACCCAGGCCGGCGAGGCCCTGGTCCGGCACGCCTCCGGGATTCTCGCCGGGCTCACCGCCGCCGAGGAGGAGGTCGCCGCGATCGCCGGGCTGCGCGCGGGCCGGGTGCGCCTGGTCTCGTTCCCGAGCGGCAGCTCCACCCTGGTCCCGACGGCCCTCGCCGCACTGCGCGCCGCCCACCCCGGCACCCGCGTCTCCCTGGAGGAGGCCGAGCCGCCCAGGTCCGTGGAGCTGCTGCGCGACGGCGACTACGACATCGCGCTGGCCTTCCGCTACGAGGGGGCGGCGGACGCGGGGGAGTGGGACGACCTGGTGGTACGGCCGCTGCTCACCGACCGGCTCGTCGGCCTGGTGCCCGAACGGCACCGGCTCGCCCGCGCGGACTCCGTCGCCCTCGGTGAACTCGCCGACGAATCCTGGATCGCGGGCTGCCCGCGCTGCCGGGGGCAGCTCGTCCAGGCCTGCGAGAGCGCGGGCTTCACGCCCCGCATCGACTTCGCCACCGACGACTACCCGGCCGTGGTCGGCCTGGTCGGCGCGGGTCTGGGCGTCGCGGTCCTGCCCCAGCTGGCGATCGAGTCGGTACGGCCCAGAGGCGCGCGCACGGTGGCGCTGGAGCCCGCGGTACGGCGGGAGATCGTCGCCCTCACCCTGCCCGACCTGGCACAGGTGCCGGCCGTGGCGGCGACGCTGGAGCAGCTGGGCCGGGCGGCCCGGCGGACATGACAAAGCGCGGGCACGCGTGCGTGCCCGAGCGTCGGGCCACGCGTGCGTGCCCGGTCGTCAGCAGACTGTCAACGGAGTGCCGACGGAGGTTCGAGGGACTTGTCAACGGGTTTGTCAACGATGTGAAGAAACGTTCCTTCAGGTGTCGGAGGCGGAGCCGTCGCTGGTGGTCGACGCCGACACCAGCCTGTTGCGCGCCCGCCCCATGAGCTCTTCGCGCTCGTCCTCGGTCAGGCCGCCCCACACGCCGTACGGTTCGCGTACCGCCAGCGCGTGCGCTGCGCACTCCGCGCGGACCGGGCATCTCATGCAGACCTCCTTGGCCGAGTTCTCACGGGCACTCCGAGCCGCCCCGCGCTCGCCCTCGGGATGGAAGAACAGCGAGCTGTCGACCCCGCGGCAGGCGGCCAGGAGCTGCCAGTCCCACAGGTCCGCGTTCGGTCCGGGAAGGCGGGAGAAATCTGCCATTACGTGACCCCTTGTAGCCGTTCTGGGCGGATACGGTGCCAACGACCGTACATCTCCGGTCTAGAGAGATGAAAATATGACTCATTGGCAATCTAGCCCCAGACACCGTGAAACGGGAAGAAAAAGGTCTAAATGGGGCATTGGTTTCGAAGAAAAGTGAGGGTCTGGCGTCCATGTCTGCACCGTGTCCGCACCCTCACGTAGAGTGCCGAATACGGCATGCAGCCCCGTAACTCTTTCGAGTGACCGTCGTTGAGAGTGCGGTGGCGGTTGAAGCAACAAGCGCTCGGGCAGGCGTCCGAGACGTTCGACCGCACAGGTGACGATTCCGTACCAGCCTGGAGGCTCAAGGTGACGCGCATCAGCTGCGGAGGGCGGTCATGACATCCGTCCTCGTCTGCGACGACTCCCCGCTTGCCCGAGAGGCGCTGCGCCGCGCGGTGGCGACCGTGCCCGGTGTCGAGCGCGTGACCACGGCGGCCAACGGCGAGGAAGTCCTCCGCCGCTGGGGCGCCGACCGATCCGACCTGATCCTGATGGACGTGCGCATGCCCGGCCTGGGTGGCGTCGAGACCGTGCGCCGGCTGCTGTCCGCCGACCCCGGCGCGCGCATCATCATGCTCACGGTCGCCGAGGACCTGGACGGCGTGGCTCTCGCCGTGGCCGCCGGCGCCCGCGGCTACCTGCACAAGGACGCCTCACGCGCCGAACTGCGGGCCACTGTGACCCAGGCGCTCGCCGACCCGACCTGGCGGCTGGCCCCGCGCCGCCTCCGCTCGGCCGAGATGGGCGCCGCGCCCACCCTCACCGCACGCGAGATCCAGGTCCTGGAGGGCATGAGCCACGGCCGCTCCAACGCCGAGATCGGCCGCGAGCTGTTCCTCTCCGAGGACACCGTGAAGACCCACGCCCGGCGTCTGTTCAAGAAGCTCGGAGCCTCCGACCGCGCCCACGCGGTGGCCCTCGGCTTCCGCTGGGGACTGGTCCGTTAGCGGGGCGGTGAGCTGCGCCGCAGCGCGGAAGCGGACCGACCGGACGCCCCCGTCCGCCCCACGGTGGGCGGGGTCCGCGAGGCGGCCCGCCCGGGCGGGCCCAAGGGCCTGCTGCCCGTTTCGGCGCGGATGCCGCATCCTTGAGGTGTGGAGTCTCTCGGGGACGAGTCGGTCGAGCGGAAGGGGAGGGCGCAGGAGATGAGTTCCGGCGCACCTGCTCATAACGCTTCGGTGCACAACGACGGACGCGATGCCACGCCGCCGACGGCAGCAGGGCACCATGGACCGATGCGCGACGACGAGGCGGTCACTGCCGTAGGGACGATCGGCGCTCTCGTACATCGCGCCGTAGACGGGGACGAGCAGGCCACGCACGACCTGCTCGCCCATGTCCACCCCCTCGCGCTGCGCTACTGCCGTACCCGCCTGTCCCGCCTCCCGGGCGATGCCCGGCACTTCGTCGAGGACCTCGCACAGGAGGTCTGCGTGGCGGTCCTGCTGGCCCTGCCCCGCTACCGCGACACCGGCCGCCCCTTCGAGGCCTTCGTCTTCGCCATCGCCTCCCACAAGGTCGCCGACCTGCAGCGCGCCGCGATGCGTCACCCCGGCTCCACGGCCGTCCCCTCGGACGAGATGCCGGAACGCCCCGACGACTCCCTCGGCCCCGAGGAGCGCGCGCTGCTCAGCAGCGACGCCGAATGGGCCAAGAAACTCCTGGCCAACCTCCCGGAGAACCAGCGCGAGCTGCTGCTGCTCCGCATCGCGGTGGGCCTCACGGCCGAGGAGACCGGCCAGATGTTGGGAATGTCACCGGGCGCGGTGCGCGTCGCACAGCACCGGGCCCTGAGCCGGCTGCGGGCGCTGGCGGAACAGTAGGGCGGCAGTAGCCGAACGGGTTGAGCCACCCCCGATGAACAGGTGCGCCCCTGTTTCCGTACGAACATACGAAGCCCCGAGCTGAGTCGTACCGTGGAATTCGGGGCGCGTGCTTCCCGTTAGCATGGGCATCCGCACCGTTCAAGGCCATTTGGGGAAGGTGTCATGACTGCCAACGTCGACGGAGTGCCCGGAAAATTCGCGACACTCGGGCTCACCTACGACGACGTGCTGCTGCTGCCGGGCGCATCCGAGGTGCTCCCCAACGCGGTCGACACCTCGTCCCGTATCTCCCGCAACGTCCGGGTCAACATCCCGCTGCTGTCCGCCGCGATGGACAAGGTGACCGAGTCCCGCATGGCCATCGCGATGGCCCGCCTCGGCGGTGTCGGTGTGCTGCACCGCAACCTCTCCGTCGAGGACCAGGTCAACCAGGTCGACCTGGTCAAGCGGTCCGAGTCCGGCATGGTCACCGACCCCATCACGGTGCACCCGGAGGCGACCCTCGCCGAGGCCGACGCGCTGTGCGGCAAGTTCCGCATCAGCGGCGTGCCCGTCACCGACCCGGCCGGCAGGCTGCTCGGTATCGTCACCAACCGCGACATGGCCTTCGAGTCCGACCGCAGCCGCCAGGTGCGCGAGGTCATGACCCCGATGCCGCTGATCACCGGCAAGGTCGGCACCTCCGGTGTCGAGGCCATGGAACTGCTGCGCAAGCACAAGATCGAGAAGCTGCCGCTCGTCGACGACGAGGGCATCCTCCGGGGCCTGATCACGGTCAAGGACTTCGTCAAGGCCGAGAAGTACCCGAACGCCGCCAAGGACACCGAGGGCCGCCTCCTCGTCGGTGCCGCCGTGGGCGCCAGCCCCGAGGCCCTGGAGCGGGCCCAGGCGCTCGCCGAGGCCGGTGTGGACTTCCTGGTCGTCGACACCTCGCACGGCCACAGCAGCAACGCCCTCAGCTGGATGGCGAAGATCAAGTCGAGCGTGGACGTCGACGTGATCGGCGGCAACGTCGCCACCCGCGACGGCGCGCAGGCGCTGATCGACGCCGGCGTCGACGGCATCAAGGTCGGCGTGGGCCCCGGCTCGATCTGTACCACCCGGGTGGTCGCCGGCATCGGCGTCCCGCAGGTCACCGCCATCTACGAGGCCTCCCTCGCGGCCCGTCCCGCCGGCATCCCGCTCATCGGCGACGGCGGTCTGCAGTACTCCGGCGACATCGGCAAGGCCCTCGCGGCCGGCGCCGACACCGTGATGCTCGGCAGCCTGCTCGCCGGCTGCGAGGAGTCCCCCGGCGAGCTGCTCTTCATCAACGGCAAGCAGTTCAAGTCGTACCGCGGCATGGGCTCGCTCGGCGCCATGCAGTCGCGCGGCCAGGGCCGGTCGTACTCGAAGGACCGCTACTTCCAGGCCGACGTCGCCTCCGACGACAAGCTCGTGCCCGAGGGCGTCGAGGGCCAGGTGCCCTACCGCGGCCCGCTGGCCAACGTGCTGCACCAGCTCGTCGGCGGTCTGCGTCAGACCATGGGCTACGTGGGCGCGGCCACGGTCGACGAGATGGAGTCCAAGGGCCGCTTCGTCCGCATCACCTCCGCGGGCCTCAAGGAGAGCCACCCGCACGACATCCAGATGACGGTCGAGGCGCCGAACTACAGCAACAGGTGACGCGTACGCGCGAGCCGTGAGCGACACGCACGCGCGCGTGAGGCTCTTCCAGGGCGGTCCCGGGAGCACCGGGGCCGCCCTTGCCGTACCCGTCGGCGATACTGGAAGACGCTGAAACGCAGAGGGAAAGGCCACAGACGTGACTGAGATCGAGATCGGGCGCGGCAAGCGCGGCCGCCGGGCGTACGCCTTCGACGACATCGCCGTCGTCCCCAGCCGCCGTACGCGGGACCCGAAGGAGGTCTCGATCGCCTGGCAGATCGACGCCTACCGCTTCGAGCTGCCGTTCCTGGCCGCCCCCATGGACTCGGTCGTCTCCCCGGCCACCGCGATCCGCATCGGCGAGCTCGGCGGCCTGGGCGTGCTCAACCTGGAAGGCCTCTGGACCCGGCACGAGGACCCGCAGCCGCTCCTTGACGAGATCATCGGGCTGGACGCCGACACCGCCACCCGTCGCCTCCAGGAGATCTACGCGGCCCCCATCAAGGAGGAACTGATCGGCGCGCGCATCAAGCAGGTGCGCGACTCCGGCGTGGTCACGGCGGCCGCGCTCTCCCCGCAGCGCACCGCGCAGTTCTCCAAGGCGGTCGTGGACGCGGGCGTGGACATCTTCGTCATCCGCGGTACGACGGTCTCCGCGGAGCACGTGTCGTCCTCGCACGAGCCGCTGAACCTGAAGCAGTTCATCTACGAGCTCGACGTCCCGGTGATCGTCGGCGGCTGCGCCACCTACACCGCGGCCCTGCACCTGATGCGCACGGGCGCGGCGGGCGTGCTCGTCGGCTTCGGCGGCGGCGCCGCCCACACCACGCGCAACGTGCTCGGCATCCAGGTCCCCATGGCCACCGCGGTCGCGGACGTCGCAGCCGCCCGCCGCGACTACATGGACGAGTCCGGCGGCCGCTACGTCCACGTGATCGCCGACGGCGGTGTCGGCTGGTCCGGCGACCTTCCCAAGGCGATCGCCTGCGGCGCCGACTCCGTGATGATGGGTTCCCCGCTGGCCCGTGCGACCGACGCGCCGGGCAAGGGCCACCACTGGGGCATGGAGGCCGTCAACGAGGAGCTCCCGCGCGGCAAGAAGGTCGACCTCGGCACGGTCGGCACCATCGAGGAGATCCTCACCGGCCCGTCCCACACCCCCGACGGCTCGATGAACCTCTTCGGCGCCCTGCGCCGCGCCATGGCCACGACCGGCTACAGCGAACTGAAGGAGTTCCAGCGCGTCGAGGTGACGGTGGCGGACTCGCAGCACAAGCGGTAGCCGCCGTACGCGGACGGACGGAGGGCCGGTCACCCCGGGTGGGTGACCGGCCCTTTCGCATGCCCAAGTGCCCTGGTGGGGGCGTGTTTGGCGGGGGAAGGGGCGCGCGGTTGCGTTTGGGGCGAATGTGGGCCGAACGGGTTAAGCGGGGCGGTAGTGTCCTTGCTCGGCGCCCCAGCTTTCTGGGAGCCCCCTTCCAAGGACTTTGTTCCGGACCCCGGCCCTCGGGGCCCGGCCCGATGTCCGACGGACCGTCCACCGGGCCAATGGGCGGCATCGTGGAAGGGGGCGTCCATGGGACGTCACCGCAAGCCCACCCGCTGGGACCGGATCCGTCTGTGGATGGTGAAGTGCCGGAGGAGGTGGATCTTGCGGATTTACGGGCGATGAGCGGCCACCCCCAGGAAAGCTAGGGGTGGACACTCCGTGATTCGCCTTGGAGCCTGCCGCAGTGGCCTCTGCGGTGGGCTCCACCTTTTTTGTACGGTACCGGATCCGCCGTCCGGCGGCCCAGCACTGGAGAGCGGCCGCACCCAAGGAACCCAGGGGCGGACACCCGTTCACTTCCGTAAGTTAGCCCGCGCCCCACCCCGCCCGCCACCAGCTCACGAGCTACAGCCACCCACGCGCCTCCCCGCACCCCCGCGCGCCGGTCAGCGAGCCGCCTTCCGCGGCCCCGAGAACTCCGCCCAGCCTGCGGGCGTCGAGCCCGGCCCGTTCAGCCCGTTCAGAGCCGGTGTGCGGCGCCCGTCGGGGTCGCCCCGCGCGTGTCCAGCAGCAACTGGGCCTTCACCGACAGGCCCTGGAGGTCGTACGTGCGGTGCTGCTGGACCAGGATCGTCAGATCGGCGTCGGCGGCCGCCTCGTAGAGGGAGTCCGCGCGTGGCACCGGACGGTCCAGGACGCTCCAGGACGCGACGTGCGGGTCGTGGTAGCTGACCGAGGCGCCGAGCTCCATGAGACGGATCGCGATCTCCTGGGCGGGGCTGTTCTGCTGGTCGGCGAGGTCCGCCTTGTAGGTGACCCCGAGCAGCAGCACGCGCGCGCCGCGCGCCGACTTGCCGTGCTCGTTGAGGAGGGCGGCGGCGCGCTGGACGACGTACCCCGGCATCCGGCTGTTGACCTGCTGGGCCAGTTCCACCATGCGCAGGCCGCGGCTCGCGCGGCCGGACAGGTCCTGGGCGACGCCGTGGCCGCCGACGCCGGGGCCGGGGCGGAAGGCCTGGAAGCCGAACGGCTTGGTCTCCGCGCAGCGGATCACGTCCCACAGGTCGACCCCCAGGTCATGGCAGAGGACGGCCATCTCGTTGACGAGAGCGATGTTGACGTGCCGGAAGTTGGTCTCCAGGAGCTGCACGGTCTCTGCCTCGCGGGGGCCACGCGCGCGTACCACCTTGTCGGTGAGCCGCCCGTAGAACGTGGCGGCCGACTCCGTGCACGCGGGTGTGAGGCCGCCGATGACCTTCGGGGTGTTGGCCGGCGTGAAGTCGCGGTTGCCGGGATCCACCCGGCTGGGCGAACAGGCGAGGTGGAAGTCGCGGCCCGCGCGCAGGCCGGAGCCCTTCTCCAGCAGGGGCCGCAGGAAGTCCTCCGTCGTCCCTGGATGGACCGGGGACTCCAGGATCACCGTCGTGTGCGGACGCAGCCGCTCGGCCAGGGTGCGCGCGGCGGCCTCCACCTGGCTCAGGTCGAGCCCGCCGTCGGCGCCGCGCGGGGTCGGCGCGCAGATCACGGCGGTACGCACCCGCCCCAGCTGGGACGGGTCCTCCACCACCCGGAAGCCCTTCGCGAGCATCCGGCGCAACTCGGCGGGGCTCAGTGAGCCCGCCTCGGGGCCGGTGGCGTAGCCGATCGTGGAAACGCCGGCGGCCACGGCGGCCTGGGCGAGGGGCAGGCCGTAGGGACCGAGTCCGATGACGGCGAGGTCTGCGGGCATGGCGTGGGCCGTCCTTCCCAGTAACCGAAGCGGGACAGGTGCGCAAGCCCTGTGGACAGGATGAGCGAGGCGCACTGTCAGACTAGGAGTAAATATGACCGTTATGCGGGATTGTGTTCGTGTGTCTTCCTGTCTTCGTGGGTTTGGCGACCGTTGTCCACAGGCTGGGGGTGAGTGGTGGCTGAAGTCGGGCAAGGCGGTCAGAATTTGGGCAGGGGCCACGCCTGCCGGGGGCGCGGCCGACGCGACCGATGGCCGACGAGGCGGTCGGCGGCCGACGACGCGATGGGTGACGCGATGGATGACGCGATCGGCGGCCGGCGGCGACCAGTGACCGACATCGACATCGACCCATGACCGGACGGGTACCAGTGACCGACGGCGATCGACTGCTGAGGCGTCCGATGACTCCCGGCGGCCGATGGCCGATGGCCGATGGCGGACGACGACCTACGGCGAGCGATGACCGATGGCGGCAGAGCGGGAGGCAGCGGTGAGGACAGCGACACTGGGGCCGGAGCAGCGCGCGGAGTCCCTGGCGGCCATGGCCGAGCGCGAGTTGGACGTGCTGGTGGTGGGTGGCGGAGTGGTCGGCACGGGCACCGCGCTGGACGCGGTCACCCGGGGACTGGACACCGGCATCGTGGAGGCCCGCGACTGGGCCTCCGGCACCTCCAGCAGGTCCAGCAAGCTGGTCCACGGCGGCCTGCGCTATCTGGAGATGCTCGACTTCGCCCTGGTCCGCGAGGCCCTCAAGGAGCGCGGCCTGCTCCTGGAGCGCCTCGCCCCGCACCTGGTCAAGCCGGTGCCCTTCCTCTACCCGCTCCAGCACCAGGGCTGGGAGCGCCTGTACGCCGGTTCGGGCGTCGCGCTCTACGACGCGATGTCGATGGCCCGCGGCCACGGCCGGGGCCTGCCCGCCCACCGTCACCTGAGCCGCCGTCACGCCCTGCGGGTCGCGCCCGCGCTGCGCAAGGACGCCCTGGTCGGCGCCATCCAGTACTACGACGCACAGATGGACGACGCCCGTTATGTGACGACCCTGGTGCGCACGGCGGTGTCGTACGGCGCGAAGGCGGCCAACCGCGCGCGGGTGACCGGGTTCCTGCGCGAGGGCGAGCGGGTCGTCGGGGTCCGGGTGCAGGACGTGGAGGGCGGCGGGGAGTACGAGATCCGCGCCCGGCAGGTCGTCAACGCGACCGGGGTGTGGACCGACGACACGCAGGCGCTGGTCGGCGAGCGCGGCCAGTTCCACGTCCGCGCGTCCAAGGGCATCCACCTGGTCGTCCCCAGGGACCGCATCCACTCCACGACCGGTCTGATCCTGCGCACCGAGAAGTCGGTCCTGTTCGTCATTCCCTGGGGCCGGCACTGGATCGTCGGCACCACCGACACCGGCTGGGACCTGGACAAGGCCCACCCGGCCGCCTCCAGCGCCGACATCGACTACCTCCTCAACCACGTGAACTCGGTGCTCGCGGTGCCGCTGTCGCGCGACGACGTGCAGGGCGTCTACGCCGGTCTGCGTCCGCTGCTGGCCGGCGAGTCCGACGCCACCAGCAAGCTGTCGCGCGAGCACACGGTCGCGCATCCGGTGCCGGGGCTCGTGGTCGTCGCCGGCGGCAAGTACACGACCTACCGGGTGATGGCCAAGGACGCCGTCGACGAGGCGGTGCACGGGCTCGACATGAGGGTCGCGGAGTGCGTCACCGAGGACATCCCGCTGCTCGGCGCGGAGGGCTACCGGGCGATGTGGAACGCGCGGGCCCGGATCGCCGCCCGCACCGGCCTGCACGTGGTGCGCGTCGAGCACCTCCTGAACCGGTACGGCTCGATGGCGGAGGAGGTCCTCGACCTCATCGCCGTCGACCCCGGTCTGGCCGAACCGCTCTCCGCCGCCGACGACTATCTGCGCGCCGAGGTCGTCTACGCCGCCTCCCACGAGGGCGCCCGCCACCTCGACGACGTCCTGACCCGCCGCACCCGCATCTCCATCGAGACCTTCGACCGCGGCACCCGCAGCGCCCGCGAGGCCGCCGCTCTGATGGCCCCGGTGCTCGGCTGGGACAAGGACCAGACCGAACGGGAGGTCGAGCACTACGAGAAGCGCGTCGAGGCGGAGCGCGAATCCCAGCTCCAGCCCGACGACCAGACAGCGGACGCGGCGAGGCTGGGAGCCCCGGACATCGTCCCGCGGTAGATCCCGGGCGGACGGGGCCGTGACACGGGGCCCTGCCGGTACGGCCTCCCGTTTGCCGGGTCCAGCCTCCTGGGTCCAGCCTCCTGGGTGCTGGGTGCTGGGTGCTGGGTGCTGGGTGCTGGGTGCTGGGTGGGGGCGTGGGGTGTGGGTTGCTGTGGAGTATCGGGTGTGGGTTGTGGTGTGGGGCGTCGGGTGCGGGGTGTGGGTGGTCTGGGGCGTCGGGTGCCGGGGGTGGGGCGGTGTGGGGCGTGGGTTGTGGAGTGGTGCGGGGGGCGGGTGCGGGGGTGCTGACGTCTTGGGATGTCGGGGTGTTGGGGTGCCGTTGCCGCGCTGCGCTTCAGCCCCGGGCCCCGGGCCTACTCGCCCGTCGGCCGCCGGGAAACCTTCTCCGCCGTAGTGGCGCTGAGCCAGGACGGCGGTTTCCGGCGGTGCCGGACGACCCCGCCGCCGATCCTCGGTCATCACCCGATCGAGCGACCCGGTGTCAGGATCTCCCTCCGCCCCCCGGCCGTTCTACTTAGCGCGAGGGCAGAACTCGGCCGCGAGCAGTGCGGGTTCGAGGGCCGGGTCTGCGATCGCCGTCGTGTTCACACGGAACGTGAGGACATGCCGGCCGCCGATCGAGACAGCGCTCCGCACATAGCTGCCCGCGATCCGGCCGTTGTGCCCCCACACCGTGATCCCGCACGGCAGTTTCACAGGAAAGATCCCCAGGCCGTACGCGCCATGTGCGGCACGGGTGTCGAGCATCTCGCGCAGCCAACGCGGGGGCAGCAGCTCGCCGTCCAGCAACGCCGCGTAGAAGCGGTCCAGGTCGTCGAGCGTGGTCACCAGCTCACCCGCCGCGCCGGCCACGCGCGGGTCGAGTTCGGTGACGTCGGAGCCGTCGGCCGCGTAGGCGCGACCGTGCGGCGAGGGCAGCGTGGTGCGGACACCAGGGAGGGACGTGCCCGTCAGACGGAGGGGAGTGATGATGCGGCGCCGGACCTCGGTGGCGTACGAGTGGCCGGTGACCTGACGGATGACCATGCCGAGCACGACGTAGTCGGTGCTGGAGTACGCGTAGTGCCCCAGCCGGTTCGAGGGGAGGGAGAGCGAGATGCGTACGGCCTGAAGCGGAGTCAGGGGTACTGCACCCCGGGTGGCCGTGGTGAAGTCGGCGAGCCCGCCGGTGTGGCTGAGCAGGGCCCGCAGGGTGATCCTCCGCCCGTCGACGCCGCGTCCGCGCAGCAGTCCCGGCAGATGCCGCTCCACGGTGTCGGAGAGGGAGAGCCGGTGTTCCGCGGCCAGTTGCAGGACGACGGCGGCGATGAAGGTCTTCGTGATGCTGCCGGCGCGGAAGCGGTCGGCACGGGCGATACCCTGGCCGGCTGCCGCGTAGCGGACGTTGTCGTCCTCGCCATCGCGGTCGAGGAGAGCGGCGGCGGGTGCTCTGCCTTTGGTGACGAACTGTGACAGGAGCGGATCCCTCGCCTCCGCCGAGGACGCGGAACCGGCCATCAGCGGGGCGAACAACAGGGCAAGAGAGACCGGTATGGCCACCAGTGTCCGAAGCGATGGCATCCGGGACCCCTCCTTCTCGCCGTCCATCATCCCGGCCCGTGCAGCGCCCCCGTCCCCGGGGGTTCTCATCGCCGGGCCCCGATGCGCGGTCAGGGGGCCCCTGGGCGTCGGGTACTTGTCGGGTGAGGGACAATGAAGGCTCTGTCAGGGCGGGTTGCATGAGGGGACGCATGTCGGAGGCGGAGCGGGCGAGCACTTCTCGTCAGGAGACTCGTCAGGACAACAGCGAGCGTCTTCTCGCCGGGCGGTACCGGCTGGGAGGAGTGCTCGGCCGCGGCGGCATGGGCACGGTGTGGCGCGCCGAGGACGAGACCCTCGGCCGGACGGTGGCCGTCAAGGAACTGCGGTTCCCGTCGAACATCGACGAGGAGGAGAAGCGGCGCCTGATCACGCGCACCCTGCGCGAGGCCAAGGCGATCGCCCGGATCCGCAACAACAGCGCGGTGACGGTCTTCGACGTGGTCGACGAGGACGACCGGCCCTGGATCGTGATGGAGCTGGTCGAGGGCAAGTCGCTGGCCGAGGTCATCCGGGAGGACGGCCTGCTGACACCGAAGCGGGCGGCCGAGGTCGGACTGGCGGTTCTGGACGTGCTGCGGTCGGCGCACCGAGAGGGCATCCTGCACCGGGACGTGAAGCCGTCCAACGTGCTGATCTCCGAGAGTGACGGCCGGGTCGTACTCACCGACTTCGGTATCGCCCAGGTGGAGGGCGACCCGTCCATCACCTCCACCGGCATGCTCGTCGGCGCCCCCTCCTACATCTCCCCCGAGCGGGCCCGTGGTCACAAGCCCGGCCCGGCGGCGGACCTGTGGTCGCTCGGCGGACTGCTGTACGCGGCGGTCGAGGGCGCACCGCCGTACGACAAGGGGTCGGCGATCGCCACGCTGACGGCGGTGATGACCGAGCAACTGGGGGAGCCCAAGAACGCGGGGCCGCTGAAGGACGTCATCTACGGGCTGCTCACCAAGGACCCGGCCAAGCGGCTGGACGACGCGGGTGCGCGGGCGATGCTCAACGCGGTCATCAACGCACCGGAGGAGGCGCCCGCGGACGCCACCACGGTCGTGCCGCTGCCTCCGCAGCCCGACGCGCCGGTGGAGGGGAAGGGTGCCGGGGCCAAGCGGGGCGAGGAGTCCGGGGAGAAACTGCGCGGGGCGCTGCGGTCGGTGCGGAAGGCCGCCGGTGCGGCGAGTGCCGTGGCCGCGAGCCGGACGAAGAGTACCGGTGCGGGCACGAGCGCGGGCGCAGAGGCGGCCACGGCCGTGGCCCCGGCTGCTTCCGCCTCGGCCTCGGTGCCGGTCGGAGGCGCGCGTCCGGCGAGCGCCGGCACTGGTGCCGGCAGCGCGTCGGCGGGGGCCAAGCCCGTGGCGGGCATGGCCAGTTCGGGGTGGCCCGTGATGCCGCCGCCGGATCTGGACCTGGCGCCCCGGTCCGTGCCCAAGGCGCCGCTCACCGACGTGGTGCCCAAGCGCACCCTGCTGGTCATCGCCGTGGTGGTGGTGCTCGCGGTGCTGGGCACCGTGCTCGCCCTCACGCTGAACGGCGACGACGGGGACAGCAAGGGGAGTGGAAAGAGCGGCGGTTCCAAGGCGGTGGCGACCTCGGGGGCGAGCGCGAGCACCGGTTCCGGCTCGAAGTCCGGTTCCGGGGCCACCACCAAGGAGGACAGCAGTGGTGGCACGCGGGCGGACGGGGACACGTCGTCGGCCGGCGCCTCCGGAAGCGGCGGCTCGGACGCGTCCGGCGACGACACGGCCTCGGCATCGAACTCCAGTGGCAGTGGGAGCAGCAGCGGCAGCGCGCCGGTGGTGTCGACGCACAAGGGCGGACAGGGGTACTCGATCGGGCTGCCCAAGGGCTGGAAGTTCCAGACCGGCAGTTCCGCGGGGGACCGGTTCACCGGGCCCGGCGGGCAGAAGCTGCTGGTCGCCTGGACGAGCACGCCGAAGGACGACCCGGTGGCGGACTGGAAGAACCAGGAGCGTTACATGGTCCGCTCCCAGTACCAGAAGATCCGCATAGCCGAGGTGAGCTACCGCACCTGGAACACGGCCGACTGGGAGTTCACGTACGTGGAGAGCGGTACCGAGTACCGGACCATCGACCGGGGGTTCGTCGTCGACTCCAAGCAGGGGTACGCGCTGATGTACACGGCGAAGGCCGCCGACTGGAGCAGTGAGCTGCGCAAGGACACCTGGAAGACGCTGACCGCGTCCTTCGAGCCGAAGTGACAAATTCGCATCCCCACAATGCGAATTGCCTCCGGCACGTATCGTGAGTGGTTGCGGACCGTACGCATCCAGGTATGCATACAGAACGGGCCGCGAAACGAACGGATTTGACCAACCGGACGGCCGGGGGAGGCAACGTGGACGACTACGCGGGTCGGGTGCTCGCCGACCGCTACCGCCTGCCGCTTCCCCCTTCCGACGAGTACGAACACACCGAGACGCGGGCCTTCGACACCTACAGCGGGCAGGAAGTGTTCGTCCGCCAGGTGCCCCTGCCGGAGGTCGTCGAGGCGGAGGTGCTGGACGCCGAGGGATTGCCGGAGGGTTTCACGGCGCGTGACCGTGGCGCGCGTCGGCCGCCGACGGCGCGGACCGCGACACGCCGGCCCAGCGACCCGGTGGTGCGGCGTGCGGTGGAGGCCGCGCAGGCCGCCGCCCGGATCCCCGACCACCCCCGGCTCGACCAGGTCTTCGACGTGTTCGCCGAGGGCGGTTCGCTGTGGATCGTCAGCGAGTCGGTCGCCGCGCGGTCGCTGGCTGCGGTGCTCGCCGAGCAACCGCTGAGCCCGTACCGGGCGGCGGAGGTCGCCTCCGACGTGCTGATGGCGCTCCGCGTGCTGCACGCCCACGGCTGGGTGCACCGCAACATCACCGCCCGCACGGTCCTCGTCTGCGACGACGGCCGGGTGATGCTGACCGGCCTCGCGGTCGGCGCCGCGGAGGAGGCGCTGTGCGGGTACGACCCGGTGCCGGCGCAGGAGGATGAGCCCGGCGGGGGCGGCGACGCCGTCGCGGGCGGCGGGCGGATCGGCGAGGCGGAAGGTTCCGCCACCCCCGCTGACCCGCCGGGTAACGCACCTGGCAACTCGCCTGGTTTGCCCGTTTCGAGCGGTTCCGTCGGGTCGGGTGTCGTCGCCGTCGGGGGCATCGGGAGCATCGGTGGTGTGCCCGGTGGTACAGCGGGCGCGCAGGGGGCGCCCGGCGCCCCGGAGGCCGATCCCGAAGCCGCCCGGCGTGCCGCGATCCAGGCCCGGGTCGCCGGCGGGCTGCCGGGCGCCGGTCCGGAGGAAAGCCCCGGCTGCGCCGGTTCGGGTGCCGTGGAGCGGCGGGCGCTGGAGACCGGCACGGACATCCGGGCCGCCCGGGCCGGCGCGATCGCCGCGTACCGGGCGGGAGCCAGGGCGGCCGCCCGGGTCCAGGAGGCCCAGCAGAGTGGGCGGCCCGCGCTGCCCGGCGCCCGGCCGCCCGCCGAGGACGGCACCGCCGCGCCCGCACCACAGCCGCCGTACGGTCCGGGACACCCGGGCGGGGCGGTCCAGCAGCCGCATGCCAACGGCGTGGCGCAGGCGCCGTACGCGAACGGGCAGGCGTCGGCGCCGGGCGGGGAGCAGCGGGCCGCCGGTGCTGTGCCGCCCGGCCAGATAGCCGACCCGTACGGGGTGCGCGGCGCGCCGTCGCCCTGGCACGGCGCCGCCCCCCGCCCTCGCCCCGGCACGCCCCCCGCGGTGGCCCCCGGCCAGGAAGGCGCCGCGCTCCAGCCCGCCGGACCCGGCGCGGTCGTGCCGCCGGCCGGTACCGGCGCGGCCGGTCCGTGGACCGGCGCCGGACTTCAGGGCGGTCAGGGGCAGCCGCACGCCGTCGTGCCCGCTCAGGGCGGCGGGCCCGCCGCCCGCTGGGGCGAGCCCGTCGCCGTACCCGGGCGGCGTGGGCCCGCCACCGCGCTGGCCGCCGAGCGGGCGCGGCAGGTGCGGATGACCGTCGTGGGGCCGGTGACCGAGCGCTGGGCGCCGGAGCAGGCCGTTCCCGTGCACGAGAACTGGCAGCTGGCGGCGCCCATCGGCCCGGCCACCGACCTGTGGGCGCTCGGCGCGCTGCTGTTCCGGTCGGTGCAGGGGCACGCGCCGTATCCGGAGGAGTCGACGGCCGAGCTGGTGCAGCTGGTGTGCTCGGAGCCGCCCGCCTTCGCGGAGGAGTGCGGGTCGCTCAGACCGGTCGTGGAGTCGTTGCTGCGTCAGGACCCCACCGAGCGGCTGGACTTCGAGGAGCTGCGCGGCTGGCTGCGCTCGCTGGTGCGGTCGGCGCCCGAGCCGGACGCCGGTACGCATGTCGTCGCCGCCCCGCCCACCGATCCCCGGCGGCTGCCGATCATCCGGCGCCGCGGTGAGCTGGTGCGCAGGCGCCGGGCCGGGCTGCCGGCGCCGCACGGCCGGCACAAGCGGGCCCGGCAGGAGGCCGGGTCCCCGCGCCGACTGGGCCGCACCCTGCTTCTGCTGGTCCTGCTCCTGCTGGCCGCGGCGGTCGCGTACGCCATGCTGTTCCTGCCGAAGAAGGGCAGCGCGGACGACGGCGGCGCGGCGACCGGCGACCGGACGGGCGCGGTCGGCGATGCGAGCTCCGCCCCGAGCCAGAGTCCGACGCCGACACCGACGCCCACCGCCACCTCGACTCCGTCCACCGAGACGCAGACCACCGGTGGTTCCACCGGCGGCTCCACCGTCGCCGACGGGTTCACCCTGCGCAACGACCCGAACGGCTTCCAGGTCGCGGTGGCCAAGGGCTGGACCCGTACCCCCAAGAACGGCAGCGGCCAGGTGATCTACTCGCACGGGAAGTTCGAGCTGATCGTCGTGGCCGGACGGGACAGCGCGGCGGCCTTCGGCAGCGACCCGATGGCCTACCAGCGGGACAAGGAACCGGAGCTGCAGCCCTACCGGGACTCCAGCTGGGCCACCGCGGGCGGGCTGCGGACCATCACGGTCGGTCAGCAGGTATCGGCCGAGGGGCAGTTCACCTGGACGGACAGCCGGCAGGGCGACCTGTTCGTGCGCAACATGGTCTTCCTGGTCAACGGGAGGTACCACATCGTCCAGGTGCGCGGCCCGGAGTCGGAACGGGACGAGGTCACCACGCTGTACGAGCAGGCGTCGTCGACGTACAAGTACACGGGCTGAGAGGCACGCGCAGCCGGGCCGGGACGGACGGAGGCAAGTCGACGCGTCCGCGGGATGGTTGGTTCCCGTTTCGGTGCGGGGATTTGGTTCGCATCCGGTGACGAAAGCGAGAACCGTCACAGTGCTGTCTCCGTGGGACCCCGCTTGTTCCCTGACCACGGGGCGGTCCTTAGTCTGAGCCTGACAAGAGCATTGCGGGGCAACGTGAATCAGATGCAGGGCCTGCTCGTCGCGGGCCGCTACCGGCTGGCCGACATCATCGGCAGCGGCGGCATGGGCCGGGTGTGGCGCGCTCATGACGAAGTGCTGCACCGCGCGGTCGCCATCAAGGAGTTGACGGCCGCGCTCTACGTTTCCGAGAGCGACCAGACGATCCTGCTCGCCCGCACCCGGGCGGAGGCCCGGGCCGCGGCGCGTATCAACCACTCCGCCGTCGTCACCGTCCATGACGTACTCGAACACGACGGCCGCCCGTGGATCGTCATGGAACTGGTCGAGGGCCGTTCGCTGGCCGACGAGGTCAAGGAGCGCGGACGCGTCGAGCCGCGCGAGGCCGCCCGGATCGGGCTGTGGGTGCTGCGCGCGCTGCGCGCCGCGCACAGCGCCGGGGTGCTGCACCGGGACGTCAAGCCGGGCAACGTGCTGCTCGGCCAGGACGGCCGGGTCCTGCTCACCGACTTCGGCATCGCGCAGATCGAGGGCGACACGACGATCACCCGTACCGGGGAAGTCGTCGGATCCGTCGACTACCTCGCGCCGGAGCGCGTGCGCGGGCACGATCCGGGTCCGTCCTCCGACCTGTGGGCGCTGGGCGCGACGCTCTACACGGCGGTGGAGGGGCGCTCGCCGTTCCGCCGGACCTCGCCGCTGACCACCATGCAGGCGGTCGTCGAGGACGAGGCCGGCGAGCCGCTCAGCGCGGGCCCGCTGGAGCCGGTCATCACGGCCCTGCTGCGCAAGGAACCGGCGCAGCGGCCGAGCCCCGAAGAGGCCGAGCAGATGCTCGCCGAGGCGGCGGAGGGACGACGGCCGAGCACGGCACAGGCGTACATACCCACGCGGTCGCAGATCGCCGGTGGCGGTGGCAGCGGCGGGACGACGCGGCCGGTCTCCGACGGTTCGTACCGGACCTATGGGGAGGCGGCGGGGTACGGGGGTGCGCGCCGCGGCGACGCGTACGGCGCTGACCCCTACGGCGCCAACTCCTACGGCGGCACCGCCCGCGGGGGTTCCCACGGCGATTCGCACAGCGGTTCCCCCGGCGGTTCCATGAACTCGCCGACCGCCGTCGCTTCCGCCTCCGCGGCCGTCCCCGCGCAGCCCAGGCGGCGCCGGCTGCGGACGCTCGTACTCGTCGTGGCCCTGGCCGCGCTGCTCGGCGGTGGCGGGGCCGTGGCCCTGCAGAAGTGGAACTCCAGGCAGCAGGACGACAGCGGCAGCGTGGCCTCGCCCGCCACCTCCGGTCCGTCCTCCCCGGCCAGCGCGTCCACGGCCTCGGGCGGCACGATTCCGGCGGGCTGGAAGCAGTACGACGACCCCGCGGGCTTCGCGCTGTACCTGCCCGCGGGCTGGGAGCGCTCGGTGTCCATCAAGAAGACGGACGGCCTGGAGCAGATCGACTATTCGCCGGACAAGGGCAAGCACCTCGTGCGGGTCGCCGTCGACACCGCGCCGGACTTCCGTACCTCGTATGAGCACATGATCTACTTGGACCAGCGGGTCTCACTGCGGCTGCAGGACTACACGCGACTGAGTCTCAAGGAGGAGCTCTTCCGCGACCTGCCGGGCGTCCGCTGGGAGTACACATGGAACGCGCTGGCCAAGGACGGGCCGCACTACTTCCCGGGGCCTTACCACGCGATGGACGTCGCGTACATGAACAGTGAGGGCACTGAGTACGCCATCTACGCGGCCTCGCCGGCCGGCGACTGGGCCACCACCAGAAAGCAGTTCGACTGGATTCTGCGGGGCTTCCAGGAGCGTTGATCCGGAGTGGAACAGAGGACGGATTCAATCGGTCGTCGGTCGGCCGGCAGCAGACACCACTCGATCTGCGACGGCAACGGCAACTGGTGGTCGCAGCGGGTTGTGGCGCGGGACTCAGGCATAGTCCGTGCAAGAACGGACTATCGTGCTCCCTTCAATGACCGCCACCTGCGCGCCGATGTAGTCGAGAGCGTCTCCGGAGGGTGACGCGTAAGTGCTGAAGGATGTGGTGGCTCCGTTTCCGTCGTATTCGGAATGCCAGGCCCACTCCGTTACCCATCCAGTGCTGTCATCTATGGATACGAGCCGAATGGCCACATGGTGACCATCGGCGGCAGTGTCCTTGACCCAGCCGCTGATGTCCACATGGTGGGCTGTCCAATTGGTGAACGTGAGACTCCCCGTGGCGCCGGTCACCGAGCACGCGGCTCCGCCACTCGCCGCGCTGGCATCGGTCACTGTGGCCGTAGCAAATATCGCCGCCGCCGCGACGCTCGTGACGCAAAGGCGCTTCAAGGTGTGTGCCATAAGGAAAAGGTAAGACTTCCTTGATTCACGTGACAGCATGATTCCAGCCACCCGTTTTGTGCTGCATGACGCATATTTCTCGGTGGTTTGCCATGCCTTGCATCCATTTTGGAACAGGTTATGACCGAAAACGATCGGCTTCGGATCTTCGTAGGCAGGGTCCTGGGGCGGCGGCACATTCGGCCGGTCACCGGTCCGGAGGGGGCCGGGCCCGGCGCGGCATGATGGGGCCCATGGCGACCGATGGGGATCAGAGGGACGGCCTCCGTGTCATTGCCGGGCGTTACCGGCTCGAGAAACGGCTCGGGCGGGGCGGAATGGGGGTCGTATGGCGCGCGGCCGACCAGTTACTGGGGCGGCAGGTCGCCGTCAAGGAGCTCACCGTCGACGACGCCCTCTCGGACGACGACGCCCGGCTGCGCCGCGAACGCACCCTGCGCGAGGCACAGGCCGTCGCCCAGCTGCACCACCCGCACATCATCGTCGTGCACGACGTGGTCGAGGACGGCGGACGGCCGTACATCGTCATGGAGTTGATCGACGGCGGTTCGCTCGCCGACCGGATCTCGCGGCGCGGGCCGGTGGACGTCGGCGAGGCCGCGCGGATCGGGATCGCTCTGCTGAGCGCGCTGCGGACGGCCCACGAGGCCGGGGTGCTGCACCGGGACATCAAACCGGCGAACGTGCTCGTCGAGGCCGGCACCGGGCGGGTCGTCCTCACCGACTTCGGCATCGCCCAGGTCGCGGGTGCCACCACGCTCACCGAGACCGGTTCCTTCGTCGGCTCGCCCGAGTACACCGCGCCCGAGCGGATGTCCGGGGCCCGGTCCGGCCCGCCGTCCGACCTGTGGTCGCTGGGGGCGCTGCTGTGCGCGGCGCTCAGCGGCGAGTCGCCGTTCCGGCGCGACTCGTTCGGCGGGATCCTGCACGCCGTGGTCTCCGACGAGATCCGGCCACCGGCCCAGGCCGAGCCGCTGCTGCCGGTCGTACGGGGGCTGCTGGAACGGGATCCCGAGCGGCGGCTGGGCGCGGCGGAGGCCGAACTGATGCTGCGCGGGTTCCTGGAGACGGGGGCCGTGACGGACGCCGGCGGCGCGGCGCGGAGCGCGGGCGTCGCCTCGTACACGCCGACCCAGCGGGACGTTCCGTGGCCGCCGCCTCCGGAACCCGCCGTGCCGCCCCGGCCCTCCACCCGCGGGGTGCTGGTCGCCGCGCTGCTGGTCGCCGCGATGGCGGGGGCGGGCGTGTCGGCGGCCATGCTGCTGTTCCACGGCGACGGCGGCGGCACCGCCCCGGGCCCCGGGGGGACGACGGCCGCCTCCGCCTCCCACCGGGCACCCCCCTCGCCGACGGCCGGCACGCCGTCCCCGGCCACGACCGCCCCGCCGCCCACCGCCCCGTCCCGGACCGCGCCCTCCGGCTACCGCCTCGCACGGGACCCGGCAGGCTTCACCCTCGCCGTCCCCGAGGGCTTCACCCGTGACCCGCAGGGCGAGCGTGTCTTCTACATGTCGCCGGGGCAGACCTTCCGGCTCGGCATCAGGCTCTCCGAGACGCAGACCGGCGGACCGGGCGGGGTGCTGCGGCGCGCGGCGGCCGAGGGACCGAGCACGAACCCCGGCTACCACGACGGCCGGGTCACCGACACCACCCACTCCGGACACCCCGCCGTCTTCTGGGAGTTCACCTGGAAGGGCTTCAGCGCGGCGGAGGGCCCCCGGCACACCTACGACCTCTGCTGGGAGGAGGACGGCCGGCTCTACGACGTGTGGGTGTCGGCGCCGGTCGGGAAGGTGCGGGAGGCGCGGGAGTACTTCGACGTCGCCGTCGACACGTTCACGGCCACCTGAGAGAGGGCCGCTACCGGGTGCGCCGGACCAGGTCCACGAGACGGCGGGCGGTGCCGGGGCGGTAGGCCGGGCCCTCCAGCCGCAGCAGGGCACCGTTGCGGACGACCGCGTACGCGACCGGCGCCGGCGCCTTGGGGAGGGTGACCGGATGCCGTCCGGACGGCAGTTGCAGGCGGGCCGGGAGGCGCAGGTGCGCCACACCGGCCTCGGCGACCAACTCGGCGTCCACCGCCAGCGTGGACACCGTGACCTTGACGGCGGCCAGGGCGGTGGACGCGGCCGCCGCCACGTACGGCAACGGGAGCGAGTGCCTGCCACGGGCGGAGTTCGCGGCGGCGGCGCCCGCGGTGTCGGGGCCGAGCTTGCGCAGGCGGGGACCCACATCGAGGGTGAGCTGCGCCCGGCCGGCCGTCCAGTACGGGAGCGCGAGCCGACCGCCGGTGAGTGCGGGGGTGGCGGCCGGGGTGTTCGGAGTGGCGTCGCCGGTCATGCGGATCAACCGGTCGACGCCCAGGAACTGGACGAACGCCCACACCTCGTGCGGCCCGCGTTCCAGCGGCCGCCCGCCCGCCAGCCGCTCCGGATCCAGGGTCAGCCGCCCGGACGCGACGAGCCGGCACCGGCCTTCGCCGAGCGGTTCCAGCCGTACGTCCAGGTCGCCTTCCGGGTACCACCAGTCCTCCCGGTCGCGGTCCTTGACGACCAGTTCGGCGTAGGCGAGCCGGAACGGGTCACGGACCTCCCAGCCGTCCTCGGTTCCCGGCACCCCGCCCAGCAACTCCGGGTCGAGCCAGTGCTTCCCGTCCCGCTGGACGAGTGCCAAGGGCTCGCCGTCCCCTCGTACCAGGCTCAGCCTGACGTCGGCGACCAGGCGGCCGTCCTCCCAGCGGGGCTGGCCGAGCTCGCCGCGGGCCTGCACCTCGCGGACGTGCTCCGCGAACGCGACCGCGCCGTCGAAGTCGCCGCTTTCGAGGAGTTCGGCCCGCAGCCGTGACACCGCGGGCAACCCCTCCCGTACGGCCGGCGGGAACTCCTCCAGGGCCAGCTGACGGGCTGTCTCGAAACGCGGGCGCTGGTCGGCCGGCTCCTCGCGCAGGACTTCGGGTTCCCGGGCGCGGGCCAGGATCTCCACCTGGTAGAGGCGGTGCAGCAGCCGGTTCTGCAGGCTGTCGAGGTCGTCGGAGGGTGTAGTGCCGTCCTTGAGCTGGCGGGCGATGGTGCGGAGATTGGGCCAGAACCCGTACCGGGGGTTGAACCGGTGCTGGGTGTTGTTGCCTCCGTCGTCCCGCTTCATCCAGTAATAGCAGGGGTAGTCGGCGAGGATCGCTATGCGCTGTGCCTTCAGGTAGGCGGCGGTGACGAAGAGCATGTCCTCGAGGAACCAGGGTCCCTCCGGGAAGCGCAGGCCGTGCTGCTCGACGAAGGCCCGGCGGAACATCTTGTGCGGCGTCAGCGTCTGCATCAGCTCGTCGTTGTCGATCGTGCAGGTACCCACCGTGTGCCGGAACACCCGGCGGGGCCGCACCATGGTGCTGGACATCTTGCCGAGTACGACGTCGGCGTCGTTCCGCTTCGCGTGCTCGTACAGCCGCTCCAGGGCCTCGGGCCCGAGTATGTCGTCGTGGTCGACGAACTGCACGTACTCGCCCCTGGCGTGCTGTATGCCGAGGTTGCGCGGTGCACCCGGCCAGCCCGAGTTGGGGCGGGTGCGGACCCGGACGTTCGGATGCGCGGACGCGATCTTCTCCAGCCGGGCCAGCGTGTCGTCCGTCGACCCGTCGTCGACGTAGATCACCTCGTACTCCTCCGTCGGCAGGCTCTGCCCCAGCAACGACGGTGCGCACTCGTCGACATAGGCCCCGGTGTTGTAGACGGGGACGATGACGCTGACCTTGATACTCGACATTCGCGAGATTTTACCTGCCTGGTCAGGCATTGGCGAATCTTTTACAGAAGGGAAGGCGGAGGGGAAGGAGGTGATGCAGGTGCGGAATTGGATAACCGAAAAGGGAGGCCGACCGTTCTGCCGAATTATCGCGCAAGTCGACAGGCGCAATTGCCTCGGCGGATCGCAGCCCGGATACCGGTAAAAGGGGGCGTGGCGGTCTCTGGACATGAAGCCTCTTCCAGTCATGAACGTATCACGACCATTCCGGAGCCGTCATGTGAATATTTCGTGAAGTGCCGTCAGGTTTCCGCAGGTGGGCCTGTGAGCGGCGCATCCTTTGCCCCTTTTTGTTGTCCGGAGTCCCCTTCTCGTTCGTTGCAGTACATAAGGCAAAGATGATGCCGCTCTGTGTGGTTGCTGTGTACAGCTGGTTTCTTGAGCGGTCTTGACGGCCTTTATTTGTCTCGTATTTAGTCTGCTCTTATGTCATTCATAGGGTGGTCTTACCTGGGCTCGCCCGACGGGACAACGAGGGGTGGAGTGTGCGTACGCGTACACATCTGGCGGGGAAAATGGTCGCTTTGGCCGGCCTTCTCCTGGCCGCGACGGGAGGCGTGACCTTGACCTCCCCGGAGGCGGCCGCCGCCACATGCACGGCGGGGACGGCGAGCGACTTCAACGGCGACGGGCTGCAGGACACGGTGATCGCGGACCCGGGCGCCACGGTGAACGGGGCCAAGCGCGCCGGACTGGTACGGGTGGTCCTGGGCGGGGGCAAGGGCGTCTCGGAGATCTCCCAGGCGACCAGCGGCATGGACGCGACGCCCGAGACCGGCGACGGCTTCGGCGCGTCCTACGCCGGCTACGACGCCGACGGCGACGGCTGCAGCGACCTGGTGGTCGGCGCGCCGTACGAGGACGTCGTGAAGGACGGCAAGAACCTCGTCGACGCCGGGGCGATCTACATCATCCACGGCACGCCCACCGGCATCGGGACGGGCTCCGCGATCCAGGGCTACAGCCAGGCGGGGTTCGACTCCGCCACGGCGACCGAGGCGTACGACTGGTTCGGTTACGCGCTGAAGGCGGGCACGACCGCGAGCGGAGCGCCGTACCTGGTCATCGGGGTCCCCGGTGAAGGGGTCACGGTCGGCGGCACGACGTACACCGACGCCGGGTGCATCGAGTACGTCCAGGGCACCACCAAGGTCTCCCTGACCCAGAACTCTCCCGGGGGGAACGGCGACGCAGAGGAGAACGACCGCTTCGGCTACTCACTCGCCGGAACCAACCGCTACTTCGCCGTCGGCGTTCCGGGTGAGGGAGCCGGTGACCTGGCGTTCGCGGGCGCCGTGGACGTCTTCAGCCACACCCTCTCCGGCGGCATGCCCACGCCGCTGGTGGGGATCGGCCAGGACAGCACCGGGATCGGCGGTGCGGCGGAGGCCGGGGACCGCTTCGGCTCCTCGGTCTCCATGACCGGGTACCGGCCCAGCGACCAGACGTACAACTCCGACGTCCTGCTGGCCGTGGGCATCCCGGGCGAGGACATCGGCACCACGCCGGACGCGGGCGGGGTGGCGGTCATCCGCATCCAGCCGTCCGGCGCATACACGCAGATCGCGGCGTTCGACAACAGCGTGGCGGACGTCGAGGGCGACGCGGTCGCCGGTGACTTCATGGGCCAGCGCGTGGCGATCGCCAACACCGACACCACCGTCGTGACCACCACGGCCAATGTCCGCCTCGCCGTCGGCGAGCCCGGCAAGGACACCCCGACGGTCAAGGACGCAGGCGCCGTGCATACCTTCCGGCCGCTCGACGCCGCCCTCGGCGCCAACGACAAGGAGCTCTTCCGCGGTTCGGGGCTGCCCGGCACCGCGACCGCCCGTGACTACACGGGTGTCGCTCTCGCAGGCGGCAGCACCAACCTCTACGTGGGCGTGCCCTACAGCAAGGAACCGGCCACCTCGAAGGGTGTCGTGTACGTCATGCCGTGGTCCGACATCGACGGCACCACCAGCACGGGGACCACCGTCCACGTGCCCGGATCGGGCGGCCTGCCCGACGCGGGCTCGACGTTCGGGGTGATCGGGTGAACGGCCGGCACGGGAGCAGAGAGCACCGCACCATGAAGATCCGCAGAACACCCGGCCGCCGCCCGCTCGTCGCGGCCGCCGCCGTGGCGGCCCTGCTGATGACCGGTCTGAGCGTCGTCTCCGCGCCGGCCGCCGAGCAGACGTCGGCCGCCGCCAAGGACACCGCCGCCGACAGCGGCACGTTGCTCTCCCCGGCCGCCGCCCGGACCAGGGCGAAGAAGTCCGGCAAGGCCGTCGAGATCCAGAGCCTGCGCGACGAACGCAGCACCACCGTCGCCAACCCGGACGGCACGTTCACCGTCAGCGAGTACGTCCAACCCGTCCGTACTCGCGTCGACGGCAAGTGGACGGACATCGACACCACGCTGGTCAGACGGAAGAACGGCACCCTCGCCCCGAAGGCGGCGCTGACCGCCATGTCCTTCTCCGGCGGTGGTGACACGACCTTCGCCGAGATCGAGAAGGACGGCCGCTCCGTCTCCCTGGACTGGCCGGACAAGCTGCCGAAGCCGCGGATCGACGGTTCAACCGCCACGTACCGCAACGTCCTGGACGGCGTCGACCTCAAGGTCACCGCCAGCGCCGAGGGCTTCTCGCACGTGCTGGTCGTCAAGAACGCGAAGGCGGCGGCCGACCCGGAGCTGGCGAAGCTGCGCCTGCCGCTCGACACCTCCTCGGTGAACCTGACGGAGACCGGCGACGGTGGGCTGACCGCCACCGACACCGGCTCGGGCGGCGCGGTCTTCGAGGCGCCGCAGCCGGTGATGTGGGACTCCAGCCACGCGGCGAAGGACGACGCGCCCGCCGCCGACGAGAACACCCAGACGCCCCCCGAGGGCGCCCGGGTCGCCGACGTCGGCGTCGACGTCTCCGCGGACACGATGACGCTCACCCCCGACACGGACCTGCTCACCGCCCCCGACACCGTCTACCCGGTCTACATCGACCCGGTCGTCAAGACCGCCACCCGCACCGGCTGGACGATGGTCTCCTCGCACTACTCGGGCACCTCGTTCTGGAAGTTCGACGACGACGAAGGCGTCGGCCTGTGCCCCTCCGACGTGTCGGTGCGGTGCAGCAGCTCGGCGGACGTGAAGCGGCAGTTCTTCGCGATCCCGACCGGCACCTTCGCGGGCAAGGACATCGTCAGCGCCGAGTTCGCGGTGACGCAGGTGTTCACCTACAGCTCCAGCGCCCGTGAGGTGCAGCTGGCCCGGGTCAACAGCACCGGTGCGAGCGCGATCAGCTCGAAGACCGACTGGGCGAACCAGCCGTCGTCCAAGGCGACGATCGGCTCCAAGTCGCCGACCGACAACGCCGGTTCGTGCACCTCGACCAACCAGAACGTCCGCTTCGACGTGCAGAGCACCATCCAGACCGCGGCCGACAACGCCTGGGCCACCACCACGTTCCGTCTGAAGGCGGGCAGCGAGTCCGACACCTCGTACTGGAAGCGCTTCTGCGGCAACGCGCACCTCGAAGTCACCTACAACCGGCCTCCGTTGGAGCCCGTCCAGAGCGACCTGCAGATGAAGCCGGGCGGCACCTGCGAGTACGGCGCCGCCACCGAGCACTACGTGACCGAGGCCCCGCGGGTCTCCGCCGTGATCCGGGACTACGACCACGGCGACAACGGCTCGAACTCCGAGACGCTCCAGGCCCAGTTCAAGGTCTGGTGGACCAACTCCAGCGGTGACACGGTCACGCACTACGCCACGACGGCCAAGAAGACCACCGTCGACTCCAGCTGGAGCGACCAGACCGGTGTGGCCACGTTCTTCTACACCATCGGCAGCGACGTCTCGGGCGACGGGGAGGCCGGGTTCACCGTCCCGGCGAACACCACGGTCGCCTGGGCGGTCCGAGGCTACGACCAGCAGTCGTACGGCGCCTGGTCGACCGACGGCGACCAGACCCGCTGCGAGTTCATCTACGACACCAGCAAGCCCAAGTCGGCCGCGATCACCTCGGCCCAGTACCCGGACGACGAGGCCTGGCACACGGGCGTCGGCGACTACGGCGACTTCACCATGGACTCGCCGTCCACCGACGTCACCAAGTACACCTACTACGTCACCGGCCCGCAGGCCGACAGCACGAAGCGGACGGTGGCCGCCGACTCCACCGGCGGACCGGCGACCATCCGCTGGATGCCGCCCAGCGAGGGCACCTACGTCCTGCACGTGACCGCGGTCGACGGCGCCGGCAACGCGCAGAAGACGCCGACGGTGCACGTCTTCCTGGTCAGCGACGGCCGCGCGCCGGTCGCCGCCTGGACCCTCGGTGACGCCAAGGGCTCCACGAAGGCGGCCGGGAGCAGCACCACCCCCGCCGCGACCCCCGGTTCCGGAGTGGCCTTCGGCGCGGCCGGCCCGCTCGGCTCCACCGACACCGCCGCCTCCTTCGACGGCACCGAGAACGCCTACCTCGACTCGGGCACCGCCTCCGTCGACACCGGCAAGTCCTTCTCCGTGAGCGCCTGGGTGATGCTGCCTACGCTGCCCACCCAGAACATGACCGTCGTCAGCCAGGACGGCACCGCCCAGGCCGGCTTCGAGCTGGGCTACGACAAGGACACCGCCTCCTGGACCTTCCGCATCCCGGTCAGCGACATGGAGACGCTGGGCACCTGGAAGGTCTCCGGCGCCACGGCGGTCGTGGGCAGCTGGACGCACCTGATCGGCGTGTACGACGCCGAGCTCGGCAAGCTGATGCTGTACGTGAACGGCGTGCTTGTCGCCGACGACGTGCAGGCCCGGCACACCGTGTGGACCGCGACCGGCGCCGTGCAGATCGGCCGCCAGCTCGACCTGGACGGATACACCAACAACCTCAAGGGCAGCGTCGCGGACGTCAAGCTGCACGACCGGGTCATCCCGCCCACCGAGGGCCAGGAACTCGGCGGCATCCAGCCGCACCAGCTGGCCTACTGGCAGCTGGACGAGGCCGCGAACGGCGTCTCCCCGGAGAACGGCGGCGGCACCGGGCTGACCCTCGGTGGCGGCGCGTCCATCTACACCCCGGACGAGTCCTGCGACCCCGAGGCCGACCCGGACTGCGTCCCGCCGGCCCCGCCGCTGTGGGGCGACGGGCACCTGGCGCTCGACGGCGTCAGCGGCTACGCCACCCGGGCCGCCGCCGGACCGCTCACCGACCAGGACAGCTTCACCCTGACCGCCCGCGCCCGGCTCGCCTCGGCGAACCCGGCGACCGACGAGACGGTGCTGTCCCTGTCCGGTGCGAACGGCACCGCGATCAAGGTCAGGTACTCGGCGGCCGACGCCCGCTGGCAGTTGGCGGTGACCGACGCGGACACCTCCTCGCCGGTCACCGTCACCGAACTGGACAAGGGCGACGCCCCGAGCTCCGCGGGCGACGGCGATCACCTCGCCCTCGTCTACAACGCGGTCTTCGGCGACGTGCTCCTGTACGTCAACGGCGTCGCCGTCGTCGACGCCTCCTGGGACAACACCTGGGACTTCAGCACGACCAGCCTCCAGGTCGGCCGCGCGCTGACCGGGACGAAGGCCGGGGAGTACTTCTCCGGCGCCGTGGACGAGGTGCGCATGTACCAGGGTCCGCTGGACGCCTCGCTGGTGGCGCTGGTCGCCGGCCTGCCGGGCGGCTCCAGCATCGACGAGACCTCGGCGTAACCGTCCCCGTGCGTGGGCGGGCGGCTCGACTGTGAGCCGCCCGCCCATCTCCGCATGTCTATCTCTACCGGTTGTCTACCGATTCTCTACTGATTAGGAGAGTTGATGTCCTCGCCTGCCTGGTTCCGGTCGGTACGACCGGCCTGGCGAAGCGGTCGCAGACGGGCTGCGGTGGTCCTCGGACTGGCGCTGTCCATAGGGCTGCTCCCGCAGTACGCCCCCGCGGCCACGGCCTCCGACACCGGAGTGACCCGGCCCAAGACGCAGACCGACCTCGACAAGCCGGTGCGCGGCAAGAAGGCCACCGCCAAGACCCTCAAGAAGACCGACCAGGCCGCGAAGGCCGCGGTCAGGAAGACCTCCAAAGCCCACTGGCCCAAGGCGGGCAGCGCCGAGGTCGACCTCGGCGGCAAGGCGGTCAAGGCCGCCGGCCTGCCCCTGACCGCCAGGGCGGCCGGCGGGGCCAAGGGCGCCGACTCCGTCCGCGTCCAGGTCCTCGGCCGCAAGGCCACCGAGGCGGCCGGCGTGGACGGCGTGCTGTTCACCGTCGCCCGCACCGACGGCGCCACCACCGCTGGCCCCGCCCAGGTCACCCTGGACTACGCGGACTTCGGCGGCGCCTTCGGCGGCGCCTACGGCTCCCGGCTGCGGCTCGCCACGTACCCCGCGTGCGTGCTGACGACGCCGGAGAAGAGGTCCTGCTCGACGCCGACCTATCTGAAGACGGCGAACGACCAGGCCGAGCAGACCCTGACCGCGACCGTGCAGGCGGCCGCCGACACCTCCGGCCCCTCCGCCCAGCTCCTCGAAGCGGACTCCGCCACCTCCTCGGTCACCGTCGTGGCGGCCACCGCGAGCAGCGGCGGCGACGGCGGCGACTACAAGGCGACCAGCCTCGCGCAGTCCTCGCAGTGGGGCGTCGACACCAGCTCCGGCGCGTTCACCTGGTCGTACCCGATGAGCGTCCCGCCGGTCCCCGGCGGCATGCAGCCGACCGTCGGCCTCAGCTACAACTCCCAGTCGATCGACGGCCAGACGGCCACCACCAACAACCAGGGTTCGTGGATCGGCCAGGGCTTCTCCTACGACCCCGGTTACATCGAGCGCAGCTACAACGCCTGTGCCGACGACGGCCACGACGACACCAACGGCGACGAGTGCTGGGCGTTCGACAACGCCACCCTGTCGCTGACGGGCGGCAGTTCGGGCCGGCTGGTCAAGGCCGACAAGACCGGCGAGTGGCGGATCAGCTCCGACGACAACTCCAAGGTCGAGCACCTGACCGGCGCCGTCAACGGCGACGACAACGGCGAGTACTGGAAGATCACCACCGGCGACGGCACCCAGTACTACTTCGGCCTCAACCATCTCACCGGCTACGCGAGCGGCAACGAGGAGACCAACTCCACCTGGACCGTCCCGGTCTACGGCGACGACTCCGGCGAGCCCTGCTACAACGCCACCTTCGCGGACGCCTACTGCACCCAGGCCTGGCGCTGGAACCTCGACTACGTCGTCGACCCGCACGGCAACGCCATGTCGTACTTCTACGGCACGGAGACCAACTACTACACGCAGGGCCTGAAGACCACCGAGAACGGCAAGGCCTACATCCGCGGCGGCTACCTCAAGCGCATCGACTACGGCCAGCGCGACGGCACGGTCTACTCCACCAAGCCGGCCGCCCAGGTCGTCTTCACCACCGCCGAACGCTGCGTGGGCTCGCTCACGGACTGCTCCGCCGGCGCCCTCACGGACTCCACGGCCGCCGACTGGCCGGACGTGCCCTGGGACCAGAACTGCAAGGCGGACAGCAAGTGCCCCGGCCAGAACTCGCCCACCTTCTGGACCCGCAAGAAGCTCACGAAGGTCACCACCCAGATCCGCACCGGTGACTCCGCCTACACCCCGGTGGACGTGTGGAGCCTCACCCAGGACTTCACCGACAACGGCGACGGCTCCAAGTCCCTGTGGCTCAGCAAGATCGACCACACCGGCAAGGTCGGCACCGACGCCTCCGTCCCGTCCGTCCAGCTGTACGGCACCCAGTTGCCCAACCGCGTCGACGAGACCGGCAACAACATCCAGCCCTTCTACCGTTTCCGCCTCTCCGGGGTACAGAACGAGTCGGGCGGCGTGCTCAGCGTCAACTACGCCGACAACCAGTGCACGACGAGCAACGTCCCGGCGGAGGACTCCTCCACCAAGCGCTGCTTCCCGGTGAAGTGGAACCCGCCCGGCGCCACCGACCCGATCACGGACTGGTTCCACAAGTACGTGGTCGCCTCCGTCGTACAGACCGACCTCACCGGCGGCAACGCCGACCAGGTCACCTCGTACACCTACCTCGGTGACGCGGGCTGGCGGAAGACCCCGGCCGACGGCATCACCAAGACCGAGGACCGCACCTGGAGCGACTGGCGCGGTTACGGCAGGGTCCGGGTCGTCACCTCCGACGGCACCAACTCCGCCGCCAACACCCGCACCGAGCACGTCTTCTTCCGCGGTCTCGACGGCGACGTCGACAAGAACGGCACCACCCGCTCCGCGACCGTCACCGACTCCAACGGCGTCTCCTACGACGACTCCGACTGGAAGGCCGGCCAGGAGCTGGAGACGCTCACCTACAACGGCGACGACATCACCGAGAAGTCGGTGACGGTGCCGTGGACCGCGGTGACCGCTACGGAGACCCGGGACTGGGCCACCTACAAGGCCCGTTACGTGGCGACCGGTTCGACCGACACCTACACCGCGCTCGCGGTGGGCGGCTGGCGGCACACCAAGTCCACCACGACCTACGACGACGCGACCGGCCGCGAGAAGACGGTCGACGACGACGGCGAGGTCGGCGTCGCCGACAACCAGTGCACCCGCACCGAGTACGCGGACAGCGCGAGCGCGCACATCTACACGATGGTCTCGCGGGTCGAGAAGGTCGGCGTCGACTGCGCCTCCACCCCCGACCGCTCCAAGGACGTCATCTCCGACGACCTCACCTACTACGACGGTTCGACGACCCTGGGCGCCGCCCCGACCAAGGGCGATCCCACGACGACCAAGCGCCTCACGGCCCACGACGGCACGACGGCCACGTACCAGACGACCGCCGTGACGACGTACGACGCCTACGGCCGCCCGCTGGTGGTGAAGGACGCCGAGACGGCTTCGTCCTCCACCCAGTACACGTCCTCCACGGTCTACACGGACACCTACGGCCTGGCGACCAAGTCGACGGTCACCAACATCGACGGCTGGACGACGACCACCGAGTACGCCCCCGCCTGGGGCCAGCCGACCGCCAAGACCGACCAGAACGGCCTGCGCTCCGACCTCGCCTACGACGGCCTCGGCCGCCTGGTCTCGGTCTGGCTGCAGGACCGCCCCAAGGCGAAGAACTTCACCCCGTCCATCAAGTACGAGTACCTGATCCGGGGTGCCGCCGACCCGGCCGCCGTCCACACCCAGAAGATCGAGAACGACGGCACGTCGTACGGCAGCGAGTGGTCGCTGTACGACGGCTGGCTCCGGCCCCGCCAGGACCAGACCGAGGGCGAGGGCGGCCGCATGGTCGCCGACACGCTCTACGACGGTTCGGGCCGCGTGGCAAAGGTCAACGACACCTACTTCACCACCGGCGCCCCGTCCTCAGCCCTCTTCGACCCGGTCGACGCCGACCTGGACGCGACGACCGTCACGCAGTACGACGGCGCCGGCCGCACCACGGCCTCGATCTTCAAGGTCAACGGCACCGAGGACTACCGCACCACGTACGCCTACGGCGGCGACCGCGTCACGACCACCCCACCGCAGGGCGGCGTGAAGACGACGGTGGTGAAGGACGGCCGGGACAACACCACGACCCGGATCCAGTACCCGGTGGACGGCGACGCGGTCACCACGTCCTACGGCTACGACGACGCCGGCCGGCTGACGAGCGTCACGGACGACAAGGGCAACGACTGGACCTACACCTACGACCAGCTGGGCCGCAAGAAGACGGCGGTCGACCCCGACACCGGTTCGTCCTCGTACACGTACGACGCACTGGACCGCCAGACGTCGGTCACGGTGAACGGCGACAAGACGTCCACGGTCTACGACGAGCTCGGCCGGGCGGTCTCCACCTGGCAGGGCGAGGCGACGACGGGCACCAAGCTCTCCGTCTCCAAGTACGACACGGTCTACAAGGGCGAGCTGTACGGCGTCTACACCTACAAGGACGGCGCGGTCTACTCGTCGGTCACCTACCCGACCCTGGACCCCGACAACGACTACGCCCCCGTCTCCACCAAGTACTACCTCTCCAAGACGGCCGAGCCGCAGCTGGGCGGGACGTACGAGTTCACGGCCCAGTACAACGACGACGGCACGCTGCAGAGCCAGGGCCTGCCGGCGACCGGTGACCTGTCCGCCGAGGCGGTCGGCTACGTCTACGACGGCCTCCAGCGCCCGACCGGCCTCAACTCTTCGCTCGGCGGCCTGAGTTACGTCTCGGACGCGTCCTACTCCCCGACCTCGAACCTGGAACAGCTGGAGCTGTACACGGGTGAGTCCACGGCGAAGAAGACGTGGATCACCAACAACTACGAGGCCGGCACCGACCGTCTGACCAACTCGCGGGTGGACGTCCAGGGCGCGTCGAGCGTCGCCTACGACGCCGACTACACCTACGACAAGGCCGGTGACATCCTCTCCATCGCCGACACGCCGACCGGCGGCACGAGCGACGTCCAGTGCTTCACGTACGACGGCATGGGCCGCCTCTCCTCCGCGTGGACGTCGTCGGTGGCGTCGAACGACGCGAAGGGCACAGGCCCGACGGACGCGTCCTGCGCGTCCGGGGCGTCGGCGTCCACGGTGGGCGGGGTATCCCCCTACTGGACCGACTACGGCTACGACACCATCGGCAACCGCACTAGCGAGGTGCGCCACGGCCTGAACGGCGCGGCGACGTCGAGCCGCACCTACAAGTACGGCGAGACGGGCTCCGGCCCCAACGGCTCGGTCTCCGGCGCCCACACGGTGTCGTCGGTGACGGAGAAGACGGACGCGACCAGCACCACGCCCGCGGTCACCTCCCAGAACTCCTACACCTACGACGCGTCGGGCAACACGAAGACCCGTGTCCTGGACGGCGACACCCAGTCGCTGGCCTGGGACAAGCAGGGCGAGCTGACGACGGTCACGAACGCCGACAACTCGGTGACGACGTACAAGTACGACGCGTCGGGCTCCCGCATCCTCCGGGACACGCCGACGGAGAAGACGTTCTACCTCCCCGGCACGGAGCTGCACTACGACAAGTCGACGGCCAAGGTCACGGCGACCCGTTACTACAGCTTCGCCGGCACCACGGTCGCCATGCGCGAGGCGGACGGCGTCCACTTCCTCGCCTCGGACAACCAGGGCACGGCACAGCTGGCGGTCGACGCGAAGACGGGTTCGACGACCCGCCGCCGCATGGACACGTTCGGCAACCTCCGCGACGACTCCACGTCCTCGTCCACGGGCTGGGTGAACGACAAGGGCTTCGTCGGCGGCACCGTCCAGGCCTCCACGGGCCTGACGACCCTCGGCGCCCGCGAGTACGACTCCGACACCGGCCGCTTCATCTCGGCCGACCCGGTGATCGACTACACGGACCCACAGCAGATCAACGGGTACGCGTACGCGAACAACAGCCCGGTCTCCAACAGCGACGCGTCGGGCATGCGCCTCGCCGACTGCGTCGGCGGCTGGAACGAGTGCGGTCCCGGCCCCTCCACCCACCGCGGCGCGGTCGACACCCGCGACAGCGGCGGCTCGGGCGGCACCGGCAGCGGGACGACCTACACCCCGGCGCAGGCGCAGGCGGACACCGCCCGGGCGAAGGAGGACTCGGCCAAACAGCGCGCGATCGCGATCGCCAAGGAACTCGGCAAGATCGCGATGGACGAACTCGGCATCACCGACGCCCTGGACTGCTTCACCACCGGCAACCTGGGCGCCTGCGGCAACACGGCCCTGAACGTGGTCGGTTCGTTCCTTGGCGGCGGCCCCCTGGCCAAGCTCGCCAAGAAGTACCTGTTCCGCTGGGACAAGGCCGCGGCCCTCGGCAAACGCATCTACGGCCTGGGCAAGGACCTGCTGAAGACCTTCAAGGACTGGCGCAAGAGCAGGAAGGAAGCGGACCGGTTCGCTGAGGCGGCCTCCTGCGCCGTGAAGAAGCCGAACAGCTTCACTCCTCACACCAAGGTGCTGATGGCCGACGGCACCACCAAGGCCATCAAGGACGTGAAGATCGGCGACGAGGTACTGGCCACCGATCCGGAGACCGGCACGACCAAACCCGAGAAGGTCACCGCCGAGATCAAGGGCGTCGGCCTCAAGCACCTGGTCAAGGTGACGGTCGATGTTGACGGCAAGAAGGGGGCCAAGACCGCTTCGGTCACCGCGACCGACGCTCACCCCTTCTGGGTGCCGGAACTCGGCGAGTGGATCGACGCCACCGACCTGCACTCCGGCGAGTGGCTGACCACCGCCTCGGGAACCCGCGTCCAGATCACCGCGGTGAAGCGCTGGACGGCCCTGACGGCAACGGTCCACAACCTCACCGTCAGAGGACTGCACACCTACTACGTGATGGCGGGATCCGCTCAGATCCTGGTGCACAACTGCAGTGGACTGATGCCCGGTCACGCAGCGGAATGCACCTGCAACGGCGACTGGAACGCCGATATCACGTACAAGGAGACCCCCAAAGAAGCGGAGGCCGCGCCCAGCGGGTCGGCCGGAGAGGGGAACAATAGTACGATCCATGCGACCGTGCGTGAAGGGCAGCGGGGAATCAATGCGGACGAAGTGATATCGAACGCGGAAAGAATGATGTACGACGAGAACGGCAACCAGATATACGTCTGGAGCCAAGGCGGAGGCCGCAGCCATGTGACGATCCGCAACCCGGGCAACGGCAACATTATTACGAACCAAGTGTCGGAGGACGGCTGGATTGAGCGGCAGATCGAAAAGGGACGATGGTCTGGACTGGGCTGACGGGGAGGGAACGCCGTCATGAGCGTGACCGTGTATTCCTGTGCTCTGTGCTTCGATGATGTCGGAGAAACGGACCCCGAGTTGCTTCGGCTGACCGTCTCCAGGCGCCTCTCGGAGGCTCAGCAGGAGCTGTTCGTCCACAGAACCTGTCTGGTGGCCCGGCTGGATCCACGGGTTCCGCTGGGCCAGGTCTTCGACGTCGACTAGGCGAGCCGAGCCAATGATCCAGGACGCCCGGCCGGAGTCTTCCGGCCGGGCGTCCTCGCGCGTAAGCCTCGTGGGCAGGCGGTGTGCGGCGGCCTACCTGCTGACACCCATCCGAACGTAGCCGTGACGATCCCGCGATGTCGTTTGTGCGGCGCCGACTGGGCCACAGTCGCACAGTCGCACAGGCGGTCTGGCGGCTCAGTGGTCGCCCGTGTGCGGGCGCACGGGACGTGGGAGTGGCTGACGCCAGTCGCCCAGCCTGGTGAGGAGAAACCGGCGGGCGAGAGAACGTATGTCGTCCCACGCTGAATCGGTGGCCAGTGCGTTGTCCCAGAGGCCGACGAGGCAGGTGGCATCGATGTCGCTGAGGCGACGGCCGATGGCCCGAAGCTCGTACAGGTCCTCGGGCTCGAAGGCTCCGCGCTCCGCGAGTCCTTCAGAGACGCGGCAGAGGAGCTCCACCTCTTCAACGATGTCCTTGGTCTCCAGCTCGCGCTCGTCCAGCCAGGCAAGTTGATCCTGGGTGTTGGCTGCTAGGAGGGCCATGAAGTGCAGCGTCCAGGTTTGCAGGTGTGCGTCGCCGAGATGGTTCACGCATGGAGGATCGCACCTAGCTCCCGCAACCGTGCTCGATGGTACGGAGGGCGGCACCGGCCGGCGTGGCGGCTGCGGAGGTCGACACGCGATTGCTGATGCCGCAATCGAACAGAGCCAGACCGTAGTGCCTTCCGAAGTCGTGGACATCCGCGGTCCGGTCTCATGAACAAAGCCAGTGGGACCATCTCCACGTTCTTCCGGCCCGTGTACGGTCTCTCCTACTTCCGTCGGAGCGCCATGGCGTACCAGTAGCGGTCCGGGAGAGCAACGGGAAAGAGGTGTGCAGTGCTGTCCTCGACAGGTTCAGGAAACTGGCCGGGGACCTCGGCCGGTCTTCCTCGCTGACTTCCGATCACGCCATTGAGAAATGGACGGAGTTCGTCGACGACTGTGCCGAGGGCGACGGATGAACTCTTTTCGAGTACCGGGACGAGATCACGATCCGGTTCTTCCTTCAGAGGGTTGTCGATGATCCGGCCACAAAGGAGGTTCTTGAGGTCACCTGGTTCTCGGCCGAAATACGGCGCGCGGACGGCAAGTTCGCCGAGTTGCTGGACCAGGGGTTCGAAGGTACCGGGCGGCGGCGGTCGGCGGGAGCGGAAGATCCCACGCGTCGCGGGTCCGGTGATGGCCGAGGACGTCAGGGAGGGGCTCCACCGCCGGAGGCAGCCCCGCCCGTCAGAATGGTGGCGGGCCCCCGCCAAGGCCGGCTGACCGCGCCGCTTCGACAAGGGCATGGTGCGCAGGGTACTGATGTGACATGAGCGAAGACGGCGAACGGCCGGTCGAGGGACGTCTGATCGGTGGGCGCTATCGACTGGCCGAGCGCATCGGCTCCGGGCCGGCCGGCACGGTGTGGCGCGCTCGCGACGAGCACGACGAGCGGGACGGACGGGACCCGGCGGAGAACCGGGCGCCGTCGGACCGCGGGGACGCTCGCATCGCGCGGTACGTCGCCCTCAAGGAACTGCGCCTGACCGGTGAGCCGGCGGACGAGGAACGACAGCGTGCCGCGCACCGGCTGCTGCACGAGGCCCGGGCCGCCGCCCGCGTCGACCACCCGGCCGCCGTCGCCATCCACGACGTCCTCCTCGACGGCGAACTCCCCTGGATCGTCATGGAGTTGGTGACGGGGGAGTCCCTGCACGCCGCGCTCGCCGCGCGCGGGCCGCTGCCGCCCGCCGAGGCCGCCCGGGTCGGGCTCGCTGTCCTCGGCGCGCTGCACGCCGCCCACAGCGTCGGCATCGTCCACCGTGACCTCAAGCCCTCCAACGTCCTGCTCGAAGCCGGCGGCGAGCGCGTCGTCGTCACCGACTTCGGCATCGGCGCGGCCCAGCCGGAGCCGTGCGGCGGTGACTTCGTGGCCCCGGAGTGCGGGGAGGGGCGCGGCGCCGGGCCCGCCTCCGACCTGTGGTCCCTGGGCGCCCTGCTCCGTACGGCCATGGCGAGCGCGGAGGGCCCCCTCGCGCCGTTGCTCGCACAGCTGTGCGCCACCGAACCGGAGGCCCGGCCGGCCGCCGCCGACGTCGCCGAGGCACTCGCCGAGGCCGCCGGCGCGAGCCTTCCGGAATGGGTGACCGCACCCCCGGCCCCCACCCCGCCCGCCCCCACCCCTGCTCCCGCCTCGGTTCCACCCTCCGGGACGGCCCCCGAACCCCGCCGTCTCACCCCGCTCGCCGCCCTCGGCCTGCTCCTCGCCAAAAAACCGGAACGCGACTGACCAGCGCTGATCGTCCCCGTCAAGCCCCTGATCAGCGCATTCCCTGCCAGTGATCACTGGCGGTATGTGTGCGGTCGGTGAATCCGAGTTACCGACGGGTACCCAAAGGCTGCGCTCCCGAATACCCTGCGCCTCATGACGGACTCGCAGGCCCCCGCCCACGCATCGGCCACCACCGGCACCAACCCGCTCGCTCCTGCCCCCGCGGGGGCCCGAACCGCCGCCGACGTGGTCACGCCCGAGCTGGTCGCCCAGCTCACCAAGGGTGTCGTCGGCTCCGGACGCACGGCCAACCACACGCCCTTCACCGGCGAGAAGCTGGCCGACCTGCCCGAGTCCACCCCCGAGGACGTGGCCAAGGCCTTCGACGCGGCCCGCGCCGCGCAGGCCGTGTGGGCGAAGGTGCCGGTACGGCAGCGCGCCGCCGTCCTGCTCCGCTTCCACGATCTGATCCTGGCCCGCCAGGCCGAGGTCCTCGACCTCATCCAGCTGGAGACAGGCAAGGCCCGCCTGCATGCCCACGAAGAGGTGCAGGCCGTCGCGGTCGCCTCCCGGCACTACGGCCGCAAGGCCCCCGCCTATCTGCGCCCCAAGCGGCACGCGGGCGCCATGCCCACTCTCACCCGGGTGACCGAACTGCGCCACCCGCGGGGTGTGGTGGGCCAGATCGCCCCCTGGAACTACCCCCTCGAACTCTCCGTCGGTGACGCGCTCCCCGCCTTCGCCGCGGGCAACGCGGTCGTCATGAAGCCGGACACCGAGACCTGTCTGACCGCGCTGTGGGCCCGCGACCTCCTCATCGAGGCGGGGCTGCCCGCCGACGTCTTCCAGGTCGTCCTCGGTGAGGGCCCGGTCGTCGGTCCCGAGGTCGTCCGGCACGCCGACTACGTCTCCTTCACCGGCTCCACCCGCACCGGGCGCGAGGTGGCGCAGGGTGCGGCGGCCCGCCTGGTCGGCGTGTCCCTCGAACTCGGCGGCAAGAACGCCATGCTGGTCCTCGACGACGCCGACATCGAGAAGGCCGCCGCGGGCGCGGTCCGCGCCTGCTTCTCCTCGGCCGGCCAGCTCTGCATCTCCATCGAGCGGCTGTACGTCCACGAGTCGATCGCCGACGCCTTCGTCGAGCGCTTCGCCGCCCGCACCAAGGCCATGCGCCTCGGCACGTCCCTCGCCTACGGCGCCGACATGGGGTCCCTGGTCGGGGAACGGCAGCTGGAGACCGTCAAGCGGCATGTCGAGGAGGCCGTCGAGAAGGGTGCGACCGTCGTCGCCGGCGGCACCGCCCGCCCGGACATCGGCCCCTACTTCTACGAGCCCACCATCCTCGACGGCGTCGAGGACGCGATGGCCGTCTGCACGGAGGAGACCTTCGGCCCGGTCGTCTCCCTCTACCGTTTCAAGACGGAGGAGGAGGCCATCGCACACGCCAACGGCACCCCGTACGGCCTCAACTCCTCCGTCTGGACGAAGAACGGCAGCCGGGGCCGCGAGGTCGCCGCCCGCCTGCGCGCCGGCACGGTCAACGTCAACGAGGGCTACGCCGCCGCCTACGGCAGCGTGCAGTCCCCGATGGGCGGCATGAAGGACTCGGGCCTGGGCCGCCGGCACGGCTCGGAGGGCATCCTCAAGTACACGGAGGCGCAGACGGTCGCCCAGCAGCGGCTCCTTCCCATGGCGCCCTCGCTGGGCATGGACGACGAGAAGTACGCCCAGTTCATGAGCACCAGTCTCCGGGTGATGAAGGCACTGAGGCTGCGATAAGCGCCCCGTCAGGGGCGCGGGCCATAGCGATATGCGGCTCCGCCGGGTGGGCGCGAGCAACCACGGAACACCCGCAGGCGAAACTCAACGAGGAGCACCCGTGCCCCAGGACACCCACGACTACGACTACGACGTCATCGTCGTCGGCTCAGGCTTCGGCGGCTCGGTGACCGCCCTGCGTCTCACCGAGAAGGGCTACCGCGTAGGCGTCCTGGAGGCCGGCCGCCGCTTCACCCGCGAAACCCTCCCCAAGAACTCCTGGGACATCAAGAACTACCTCTGGGCCCCCAAGCTCGGCTGCTACGGCATCCAGCGCATCCACCTCCTCGGCAACGTCATGGTGCTGGCCGGAGCAGGCGTCGGCGGCGGCTCGCTCAACTACGCCAACACCCTGTACATCCCGCCGAAGCCCTTCTTCGACGACCCCCAGTGGCGTGACATCACCGACTGGCAGGAGGAGCTGAAGCCGTACTACGACCAGGCGCAGCGCATGCTCGGCGTACGGCTCAACCCGACGATGACCCCGTCCGACGTCCACCTGAAGGCGGCGGCGGAGAAGCTGGGCGTCGGCGACACCTTCCACCTCGCCCCGGTCGGCGTCTTCTTCGGCGACGGCAAGGACGCCGACGGCGAGGCGAAGGCGGCACCCGGCGGCCAGGTCGCCGACCCCTACTTCGGCGGTGCGGGCCCCGCCCGCAACGCCTGCACCGAGTGCGGCGAGTGCATGACCGGCTGCCGGCACGGCGCGAAGAACACCCTCAACGAGAACTACCTCCACCTCGCCGAGCAGGCCGGCGCGGTGGTCCACCCGATGACGACGGTGGTCTCCGTCACCGACGACTCCCAGGGCGGCTACGCGGTCGCGACCCTGCCCACCGACGACCGTCGCAGGGCCAGGGGCCGGATCTTCACGGCCCGCCGGGTCGTCATCGCCGCCGGCACCTACGGCACCCAGACCCTCCTGCACCGTATGAAGGCCGGCGGTCAGCTGCCGTATCTCTCCGACCGCCTGGGCGACCTGACCCGCACCAACTCCGAGGCCCTGGTCGGCGCGCAGACCGACAACCGCCGTTACCGCAAGGCGCACGGCACCCCCAGGGCCGACTTCACCCGGGGTGTGGCGATCACGTCCTCCGTCCACCCGGACGAGAACACGCACATCGAGCCGGTCCGCTACGGCAAGGGCTCGAACGCGATGGGCGGGCTGTCGATCCTCCAGGTGCCGTACGCGGAGGGCTCCTCCCGGGTCCTCGGCTGGCTGGCGAACGCGGCCCGCCACCCCCTCCTGGTGCTGCGCTCGCTCTCCAACCGGCGCTGGTCGGAGCGGACCATCATCGGCCTGGTGATGCAGTCGCTGGACAACTCCCTGACGACGTTCCTGAAACCGGACGGCGTCGGCAAGGGCCTGCTCACCGCCCGGCAGGGCCACGGCGCTCCCAACCCCAAGCAGATCAGGGCCGCGTCGGAGGCGGCCACCGCGCTCGCCGCCGAGATCAACGGCTTCCCCGGCAGCAACGTCGGCGAGCTGATGGGCACCCCGCTCACCGCGCACTTCCTCGGCGGCTGCCCCATCGGCGACTCCCGCGAGACGGGGGTCATCGACCCGTACCACCGGCTGTACGGCCACCCCGGCATCTCGGTCGTGGACGGCGCCGCCGTCTCCGCGAACCTGGGCGTGAACCCGTCCCTCACCATCACGGCGCAGGCCGAGCGCGCGATGTCGTACTGGCCCAACGAGGGCGAGGCGGACCCGCGTCCGCGGCAGGGCGAGCCCTACCGGCGTCTCCAGCCGGTCGAGCCGCGCCGTCCGGCGGTCCCGGCCGAGGCCTTCGGAGCGCTGCGGCTGCCGTTCCTCGGGATTCCCGCCGTACCGCCGAAGAAGTAGGCCGAAGAAGCGGGCCGAAGGAGCGGCCGGACACCGAAGAGGGACCTGTGCCCCCCTCCGAGCCCAGGTCCCTCTTCGATCGGTCGCGCGGACCGCTGTACGACGGTCCGCGCGACCTTGCCTATGAGTCCGCGCCGGCCTTCCGCCGCCGTACCAGGACCACCGCACCCGCGCCGACCACGACGGCGACGCCGCCGACCAGGCCGATGACCGGGAGCGCCGAGCTGGAGCCGGTGTCGGCGAGGTTGCCGGTCGGCAGGTCGGAGATGTCGCCCTGCGGCTTCTTCACGGAATCCTTGCCGCCGTCGTCGCTCGGGGTGGCCGTACCCGGGTCCGGGTTGGACGAGCCGGCCTTGAGGACCGTGAAGTCGTACTGGGCCCAGCCCTCGGCGATGCAGTCCTGGCCGTCGACCTTGTCGAGGTAGGCGCCGGAGCCGAAGGAGTAGGCGTCACCGGCCGGCGCCTTGGCGTCGATGGAGACGCGCAGGTCGATCGACCTGCTCGCCCCGGACTTGAGCTTGGCCACGTAGAAGAAGTAGTCGCCGGCCCAGTCGTCGCTGCCGATCCGGTCCCAGGAGCCGTTCTCGGGGTTCTTGAACTCCAGGTCGACGTACGGGCTGAGGTACTTCGACTCGTCGAGCTCGTAGTTCTCGATCTCGGCGTAGAAGGCGACGCCCTCGACATCCGTCTTGGAGTCGTTCGTCACGACCAGCCGGAAACCGTGGAAGCCGTCACCCGCGACGATCTTGCCGGGCAGACCCTTGATGTCGGCGGACACCTTGGCGTCGCCGAAGTTCTCGTCGAGGTCCTCGCAGTACGGCACGTCCGGGTCGGAGGGGTCCTCGCTGGGCTCGGCCGACTCGGACGGCTCCGCGGAGGCGGACGCACTGGCGCTCGCGCTCGCGCCGTCGCTGGGCGAGGAGGAGGCCGACGCGGACTCGGACGCCGACGCGCTGTCGCTCGGGGAGACGGAGTCGGAGGGCGAGGCGGACGCCGTGTCGCCGGGGATCTCGCTCGGCGCGCTCTCGGACGCCGACGCGGACGGCGTGTCCTCCGCGAACGCGGCGACCGGCGCGGACAGCAGGGCGACCGGCGCGATGACGGCCGTGACGGCCGTCGCGGTGACGACCCGGCGAAGTTTCATGAGGACCCCCGTCAATCAGCAATCAGACGCGGTGGATGGATGTCACCGCTGGTTCCGCTGGTGTGACCGGTGAATCCTGTGAATGGTTGCCTCCGCATTCACAGGATTCTTATGTGACGTGGGTCACTCGCGCTGGGGGTTGTTGGGTGGCATGGACACAGCCGATTCCAAGGCTATTCTCGCCCCGTCGATCGGCCGAGCGAGAGAGTGTCATGTCTGACAGACGGTCCGAAGAATCGTCGGGGGACGAGCCGTCGTCCTCCTCCATATCCGACGAGGTGTGGGAGCAGTTCCTCCGCGACACCGAACGGGACATCCGCACGTCCGCCCCCAAGGAGCCCTCAGCCCGGGCCCGGGAGGTGACCGCGCGGCTCGAACGGCGGAAGGGGGAGCCCGAGGGGTGGCGGACCGGGCCCGCCTGGCAGGAGATGAACGGGCGGGCCGCCCGCCGCCGCAGGATCTGGGCGGTCATCGGCGTTCCGCTGGCGATCGCCGTGGCCGTCGTGGCGATGCGGCCCTCCCTGATCCCGGGCGATCCCTTCGGCTCGTCCGCCGGCCCGGACACCGCCACCACGCCCCTGCCCGACGAGACCGTCACCCCGACCGCCCCGCCCTCAGCGGTCGCCCCCGACACCCCCACGCTCGCCCACCCGTTCGCCGGCTCCCCGGCGCTGCGCTGGGCCGACGGCGCGGCCGGCATCGTGCTGCCGAAGGCCACCGCGCTCGGCGCGATCCCGAAGGACCGTGTCGAACTGGCCCTCCAGCAGACCAGGAGGCTGCTGGTCGACGCCAACCTGAACCCCGACGTGGTGGCCGGCGGCCGTCCCGGGGCCGCCCTCTCGGTGCTCGACCCCAAGCAGCCGGACGTGCTCGACAACCTCAACACCTCGCTGCGCAGTCCCAGCAGGACCCGCGACCCGCTGTTCCTGTTCAGCCGCTTCGACCCGAAGGACGTGAAGCAGGCCGGGAAGATCGTCAAGGTGCGCGGCCGGATCACCTTCGCGAAGGGCAAGTTCAAGGGCGTGGCCGTGCACGCCGACTACACCTTCGTCTACCCGGTGGTCCGTGCCGACGGCTCCACCGAGGTCACCCGCACGATCGTGCGCCGCGTCATCGACGCCGAGCTCCCCGACCCGGCGCGGTACCGGGTCACCCCCGGCCGCCTGACCCTCCTGCGCTACGACGAGGACGCCGGCAACTCCGCCTGCGACATCCACGACGGCTATCTGCACCCGCAGTTCCCGTCCCAGGCTCCGACCGCCGGGGCCGCCCCCAGCGGTCCGTCCGTCGACCCGTACGACCGCAGCCGCGCCATCGGCACCGAGCAGGCCTGCGGCACGGCGAGCCGTACATAGGCGAAGGGCCCCGCGGGACGGAGCCGCGGGGCCCTTCTTCCGTCAGCACCGACGTCAGGGCAGCGTCGGTGCCTGGAAGCGGCGCCGGGGGGTTGCGCCGCTGGTCTCTGTGCCCTGTGCCACCGTCCGTACCCCGGGTCGGCGCCCCGGCGCGCTCGGGGCGTACGGCAGGTCCCGACCTTTGGCGGACGGTCGGCACACGGCAATACCGTTGCCTGAACTGGGACTTGGGAGCTCCGAAGGCCTTGCGGACCTTCTGCGCATCGTGCTGGACGTACGCGGCCTCCGCAACCGTTTGACCCAGCCCTTGTGCATTTTTGCAATTTTCCGCCGGTCGGCCCCGGGCGTCCCCGGAGCCGGCCGTCTCTTGGGTGACCGGGCTGCTGTCCCCTGCCGTCCGGTCACTTGACTGGAGCGAGGTCCCACGACGCACGGCACGTTCCGTACGTCTCATCGCCCCAGTGAGCCACGCGTGGTTCTTCGGGCCCGCCCCTGGCTGGCACGGACACCCCACCCAACGAGACGGTCCACGGGCCGGTCACGCGCCGTACGGGTGAGAAAGGCCCCGAACTCAGGTCCGCCCGACTCAGATGCGACCCCGGGACAGCTCCAGGAGCGTCATGGCGAGCGCGGTGCCGGGCTTGCCGAGCGCCGTGCTGTAGTGGCCGAGGATCTCCATCTCCCGGGAGAGGTTCACCCGGCGGCCGCCGGAGGTGATCCGGGCCTCCTGGACGACGGCGGACACGGCCATCCGCTCCTGGATCAGACCGATGATCCGGTCGTCGAGCGCGTCGATGCGCTCCCGCGCACCGGCGATCACCTCGGCGGCCTCGGGAGTACGGGCACCGGTCACATCGAGCGTGGTCATGTCGGGGCTCCTCGTCTGAAGGGCTGCGGTGCCCCGGAGCGACAGGATCCGGAGAAACACCAGGCGCCCCGGACCTTGTCGGCCCGGGGCGCCTGGGGAAGTCGCTTGTCAGTGTCTCAAGCAGCACGACCATGGCAGCCGGTGGGCCGGTTGCCATAGGTAAAGAGGAAGGTCGTGTGGGTGAGCATGGGGCCGAGTATGCCACAGACCCTCGTCCCCGGACGGGGGCGGGCCGGCTGGCGGGTGGGCCCGGGTTTCCATGGGCACGGGTGTGCGTGGGTACGGGTTTCCGGGGGGCTGGGGGCGGAGCCCGCGGGGTCGGGAGCCGCCCCGGCGCACCCCGTTAGAATCGGTAGTCACAGACCCCGCCCACACCGCCGGAAGGCACCTCGTGTCATCAGCCACTCCCGACACCGTCCTGGTCGTCGACTTCGGCGCGCAGTACGCCCAGCTCATCGCCCGCCGCGTCCGTGAGGCCCGGGTCTACAGCGAGATCGTGCCCAGCACCACGCCGGTCGCCGAGATGCTCGCCAAGAACCCGGCGGCGATCATCCTCTCCGGCGGCCCCTCGTCCGTGTACGAGGAGGGCGCCCCCCGTCTGGACCGCGAGCTCTTCGAGGCCGGCGTCCCGGTCTTCGGCATGTGCTACGGCTTCCAGCTGATGGCCCAGGCCCTCGGCGGCACGGTCGACAACACCGGCGCCCGCGAGTACGGCCGTACCGACCTGCACGTCTCCAAGGCGGCCTCCACCCTCTTCGAGGGCACCCCCGCCGAGCAGCACGTGTGGATGTCGCACGGCGACGCCTGCTCCGCCGCCCCCGCGGGCTTCACCGTGACCGCGTCCACGGACGTCGTCCCGGTCGCCGCCTTCGAGAACGACGAGAAGAAGCTCTACGGCGTCCAGTACCACCCCGAGGTCATGCACTCCACGCACGGCCAGCAGGTCCTGGAGCACTTCCTGTACCGGGGCGCCGGCCTCGAGCCGACCTGGACCACCGGCAACGTCATCGACGAGCAGGTCGCCGCGATCCGTGAACTGGTCGGCGACCGGCGTGCCATCTGCGGTCTGTCCGGCGGCGTCGACTCCGCGGTGGCCGCCGCCCTCGTGCAGAAGGCCATCGGCTCCCAGCTGACCTGCGTGTACGTCGACCACGGCCTGATGCGCAAGGGCGAGACCGAGCAGGTCGAGAAGGACTTCGTGGCCGCGACCGGCGTCCAGCTGAAGGTCGTCGACGCCGAGGCCCGTTTCCTGGACGCCCTCGCCGGGGTCTCCGACCCGGAGCAGAAGCGGAAGATCATCGGCCGCGAGTTCATCCGGGTCTTCGAGCAGGCCCAGGCGGAGATCATCGCCGACGCGGGCCCGGCCGTGGAGTTCCTGGTCCAGGGCACCCTCTACCCCGACGTGGTGGAGTCCGGCGGCGGCACCGGCACCGCGAACATCAAGTCGCACCACAACGTCGGCGGTCTGCCGGAAGACCTCGAGTTCAAGCTGGTCGAACCGCTGCGCAAGCTCTTCAAGGACGAGGTCCGGATGGTCGGCCAGGAGCTCGGCCTGCCGGAGGAGATCGTCCAGCGCCAGCCGTTCCCCGGTCCAGGTCTCGGCATCCGGATCGTCGGCGAGGTCACCAAGGAGCGCCTGGACCTGCTCCGCGAGGCCGACGCGATCGCCCGCGAGGAGCTGACCGCGGCCGGCCTGGACCGTGACATCTGGCAGTGCCCCGTGGTCCTGCTCGCGGACGTCCGCAGCGTCGGCGTCCAGGGCGACGGCCGTACCTACGGCCACCCGATCGTGCTGCGCCCGGTCTCCTCCGAGGACGCCATGACGGCCGACTGGTCCCGCCTGCCGTACGACGTCCTCGCGAAGATCTCCACCCGGATCACCAACGAGGTCCGTGACGTCAACCGGGTCGTCCTCGACGTCACCTCGAAGCCGCCGGGCACCATCGAGTGGGAGTAGTACCGGGCGTGTCCGAACGCGCCCGGTACGGACGAAGCGGAAGAAGGCGCTGAAGACGAGGTGGCCCGGCTCCGGCCGGCGCCACCTCCTCGGCGTGCGCCGTACGAGCCACTTCGCTGTCGATTCCCGACATCTTCTGTCGCGATCTGCTCGCGTGCGTCATCTTTACAGAACAGCTCTGTTTTCCTGTGCTGACCGGCGGTAACTTCCGGCCGTAACAAAAACCCAGTGCTGGAGGACCTATGCACGGGCCGACCCCGCCCCTGCCGCTGCCCACCGATCAGCTCCAGTTCGCGATGCCGCCGATGTACGACTCGCTCGACGACGAGCGCCGGCATCGCAAGGAGCGGCTCGCAGGCGCGCTGCGGATCTTCGGCCGGTCCGGACTGGAGGACGGGGTGTCCGGGCACATCACCGCCCGCGACCCCGAATACTCGAACTGTTTCTGGGTCAACCCGTTCGGCATGCCGTTCAAGCACGTCACCGTGAGCGACCTCGTCCTCGCCAACCAGGACGGCCAGGTGATCGAGGGCGGCTACCACGTCAACCAGGCCGCCTTCACCGTCCACGCGCAGGTGCACGCGGCCCGCCCGGACGTCGTCGCCGTCGCCCACTGCCACTCCGTGCACGGCCGCGCCCTGTCCGCCCTCGGCGACCTGCTCGACCCGATCAGCCAGGAGAGCTGTGCCTTCTACGAGGACCACGCCCTCTACGACGCCTACACCGGCGTCGCCGTCGACGCCGAGGAGGGCCGCCGGATCGCCGCTGCCCTCGGCTCCCGCAAGGCGCTGGTGCTGCGCAACCACGGACTGCTGACCGTCGGCGACTCGGTGGACGCGGCGGCCTGGTGGTTCCTGTCGATGGAGAAGTCCGCGCAGGTCCAGCTGACCGCCAAGGCGGCCGGCCGGCCGCTGCTCATCGACCACAAACTCGCCGTCGCCACCCGCGAGCAGCTCGGCGGCGACCTGGTCGCCTGGATCAACTACCAGCCCCTGTGGCAGGACATCAGCCGCAGCGAACCGGACCTGCTGAGCTAGCCCCCGGTTCAGAAACTTCGCAACACGGCCGCCTTCGTCAGCGCGAACTCCTCGTCCGTGAGCACTCCGTCCCGGTGCAGCTCGCCCAGCTCCCGCAGTCTGCGCAGCAGGACGTCGTGATGGTCGGCCGACTGGCGCGGCACGGTCACCGGGGCGCGGTCCCGGCCGGTGTACTCCGCGCCCGGCCGGGTCGAGGGATGCGGCAGCCGGGCCGTGACCGCCGCCGCGACCAGCGCCGTCAGCAGGTCGCGGCGGACACTGCCCCACAGGTCGAGGGCGTACGGGTCGCGCTCGGCCGGCAGCTTCGAGAACGCTGTCTCCCGGGTCACGAACCGCAGGAAGCCCTCCCCGTGGCCGGAGTTGGGCAGCCACTCCACCTGCACCAGATCGCCGACGCCGATGATCCGGGGCCCGGTGGCCCGCTTGACCCGGTCGGAGGTGTCGGCCCAGTCGATGCGCACCTGCGTACCGTCGAACGACACCGTGCCGTCCGAGGACCGCACCGACACCGGAACCGGCGGCCCCGGCAGCAGATACGTCTTCGTCGGCTCCTTCGGGACCTGGTCCAGCAGCAGCGACTGCCGGATCTCCGCCACGACGTACTCGGCCACCCCGGACCGGTCCCCGTCCACCGTCAGCCGGTACGGATCCGCCGCCTCCGGCAACCGCCCGCCCGTCGCCTGCAACAACGGGTCCGCACCCTCGCGAAGCCGCATCCGCAGGCGCCCCCGCCTGCGCTCCGGCTCGTACGCCACCCCCGCCACCGCCTCCAGGGGCACGGCGATCTCCCCGTAGGTCTGCCGGAACAGCGGTACGCAACGGTGGCGTCCCGGTGTGATCCGGACGGTGCTGCCGTCGAAGGCCCAGGTCCCGTCCCGCTGGATGATCTCGGCCATGGGGAAATTCTCGCAGCCAGGTCAACATGTCCGCCGCACCTTCACTCGTCGTGACCGACCCACTGCACGCGAACGGCCTGGCGTAGGGCACAATTCGCTCTCGACACAAGGGAGTTGCACGACGCCGTCCGGCCCCGGGGAGGGCCCTGCGGGTCGTGCCCCGGGCGTGGGGAAGGCGGGCGTCGGGCGTGGCGGTGCGGGAGGCGGGGCGGGGCGCCGGTTCGGGTGTCCACGGGGGCGGCTGCGCGTGCGGGGACTGCCCGCACGGGGCCCGCGCGGGGCACCGGCGGGCGGTGGCCGAATTCCTTCTCAAACGCGATGAGTTCGCGGCCGGACAGGGGCTGCCCGCGGCGGTGGCCCACTCGGTCTCCGCCTCCCGCCAGTGGGTCTCCGAGGAACTCACCCAGTCCGCCGACGTGGTCGCCGAACGCGGCCGCGCCGAGGGCCGGGCCTGGCTCGCCCGTCTCTGGCTGCGCACCGCGTGCACCGTCTGGGCAGCCGTCGTGATCATGCTCCTCACCCAGTCCCTCACCGCCGTCGGTGCGGGCTGGACCAGCGCCCGCACCGCTGGCCTGCTCGCCGCCCTGATCACGGCCCTCGCCCTCACCGCCGCCTCCTGGTTCCACCGCTCGCGCGGCGGGGTGCTCGCCCCCGTCATCGGCGAGGACAACCGCATGTCCACCTCCCGCACCGTCGCCGCCTCCTGGGTCCTCTTCGTCGCCTATTCCGTCCTCGTCCTGGCCGGCCGCCTGGCCGCCGCCTCCTCCTCCGCCGAACGCGACGCCCTCATCTCCGGTCTCGACCTCGCGCGCGGCGCCGGTGTGGTGACCGTGCTCGCCGTGGTCTGCGGCATCGCCGTCCTGGTGCGCCGGGTGGTCGGCCTGCGCATCGCCGGCCAGCGCCTGCAGAAGGTGCGCGCCCCCCGCCCCCGCGCCGCCGACCTGCTCACCGACGACGCCGGCCGCGGCACCTTCGCCGACATCCAGTACGTCGCCATCAGCGCCGTCGCCCTGCTCTTCGCCGCCGTACGGCTCGCCCGCCGCCCCGATCAGCTCCCCGACCTGCCCTGGGGCCTCGCGACGGTGGTCCTGATCTCCGCCGCGACCTACCTGGCCGGCAAGTACGCCGAGGGCGGCCGCCCGGTGATCCTCTCCGTCGTGCGCGCCCGCGAGGCCGGTGACCTGGACGCCCCGATCCGCACGGGCGACGACATCGAGATCCGCGGCACCGGCTTCGTGCCGCCCGGCGCCCAGAGCGCCGACCGGCTCTCCCGCATGGTCGTCCGCATCGGGGCCGTCAACGTCCACGTTCCCCTGGTCCCCGTCACCGGCGGCTTCAGCAACCCCACGGACCAGGTCCTCACCGTCCCCGTCCCGGCCGACGTGGAGCCCGGCTCGGTCGAGGTCCAGGTGGTGACGGCGGCGGGAGTGGCGACCAACCGCTGCGTGGTCGAGGTGACCGACTGAACGGCCCGGCCGGGATCTTTCCGGCGTTCCCTGCCCTCGGTTCTCCTCCTCACGGGTGGCTGAGTCCGGCCGAAATTCGGAAAAACGTTCCGGAGAGGGTTGAGCCGGTCGCCGTTGTCGTACGTATGGTCTGTTGAGGGGCATGGGCACGCGGCGAGAGGCGGCTACTGACGATGACTCACAGCATTCGTTCGGACACGCACACCCCCTATCTCGGCGGCGACCGCGGGCTGCGCGACACCGCCACCCGATACGCCCTCCTTCCTCTGCGGATCTTCCTGGGCGTCACCTTCATCTACGCCGGCCTGGACAAGCTGACCGACAGCGCCTTCCTGAAATCCGGCGGGTCCGGGTCCATCGGCGACACCATGCGAGGGGTCCGTGACTCCGCCGCGATCCCGGCCCTGGTGGACCTGGCCCTGAAGAACCCCGTCGGCTTCGGCACCGCGATCGCCATCGGCGAGCTCGCCGTGGGCCTCGGCACCCTCTTCGGCCTGCTGGCCCGCCTGGCCGCGCTCGGCGGCGCGCTGATCTCGCTCAGCCTCTGGCTGACCGTGAGCTGGGCCAATTCCCCGTACTACTACGGCAACGACCTCGCCTACCTGATGGCCTGGCTTCCCCTGGTCCTCGCCGGCGCCCCCTACCTCTCCCTGGACGCGATGCTCCGAGCCCGACGCCGACACCTCTCAGCACGGGCCTCACTGGGCCTGTAGCGGGCCGGCTCCTGGCCTTCTCGGCCCTCTTCCAGGCCTCCGGTGTGCCGCGGCTAGCCCTCCGGTGTGCCGCGGCGCCGGCGTATCGCCCGGTTCAGGGCCGCGGTCACCCCTGCCAGGAACAGGCCGACCACCAGCACGGGGATGACCGCGAACCACTCGGTGTCCCACCAGCCGCCCGCGTCCCCGGCGTAGGCGACCCCCGCCCCCGTCAGGAAGACGCCGACTACCAGCCGCCCGGGCTGGAACTCATGCCGCAGCACGGGTCACCTCCACCTGTCCCGCGCCGACCTGGAGATCCAGGTCGAGCGTCCCCGCGTTCTTGGCGCCGCTCGTCGGCGGCAGCGTCACGTTCTGGTGCCTGCCCGGCTGCACGTCCACGTCCTTCTTGTCGTCACCGGGCAACTGGATGTCGCCCACCCCCACGTCGATGGTCATTCCCACGGTCACGTCCGCCGGCACGACGATCTTCAGCTGGCCGGCGCCCACCTCGGCCGACGTCGCCACCGTCTGTCCCTGGGCGATGCGTATGTGCGTCAGGTCCAGCGTGGCCACGCCCGTCCCGAGGTCGTACTTCGGCGACACCTCCGCCGTCGTGGCCGGGGTCCAGGACGTCCGCGTCCAGTGGGTGCTGATGTCGGACGGCAGGGCCGTCGCGCCCGCCAGCAGCGCCGCCGTGACCAGCGCCAGGAACAGCGAGCCGGCGCCGGTGCGTCCGAGGAACGAGCTGAGCGCCGTGCCCAGCCCGAACACGGTCAGCGCGCAGGCCAGACCGGCCTGCAGGCTGGTGCCCAGTGGGTGCCCGTCCCAGGTCAGGCTGGTGCCCAGACCGCCCGCCAGCAGTGCGAACAGGAAGATCCAGCCACCGATCCAGCGCGGCCCGCGCGGCTTCGGGGGCGGGCTCTGCCGGGCGCGGACGTCCTGGCCGTGGACCCATGGGGTGCTCAGCCGGATGTCGAGCCCGGGGGCGGCCCGGCCGCGCGCGTCGGCCGGGCCCCAGAGATAGCCGGTGCCGCCGACATGCGTGCCGTCCTTGACGATCGGGTCGCGCCACCACGACGGGTAGGAGATCGGGATCGGCGGCGCCTGGGCCTCCGGCGGGGCGTCGGCGACGGCCTGCGCGGACAGCGGGTCGGGATCGGGGGCGCCGCGGCGCCGCGACCAGTACCCGGCGCCGGCCAGCAGCAGGGAGAGGACGACGGCGAACGCCAGCACCTGGCCGTTCCTGATCATCGTCAGCAGCACCCCGCAGCCGACCAGCGCGAACAGCACGGCCGCCAGGGCCTGCCCGTCGACCCGGCCGGTCAGCAGCTTGCGGACCTCGTTCTCCTCGTCGTCCTCGTACGGCACGAAGAGCCAGGCGAAGCCGTAGAAGAGGAGGCCGATGCCGCCGGTCGCGGCCAGCACGGCCAACGTGATGCGGAAGATCACCGGGTCCAGGTCGGTGTGGCGCCCGAGCCCCGCGCACACGCCCGCGATCACCTTGTGCCTGCGGTCACGCCGGAACCGGACGGGGGCCGCGTCGACGGCTTCCGCGCCGGCGCCGGTGGCGCCGGCCCCCGTCGTGGCCGTCTCCGCCGCGGCGGGCGCGGCATCCGACGGCCCGGAGCCCGCTGCGGGCCGCGGGCCGGGGCCGGGTCCCGGACCCGTCGCGGCGTGCTCGTGATCAGTCATGAGTCAATGGTGACGGCCGTGCCGCCGCAACGGCAGTCGGGATGACCCTGGCCGAACCCTGAAATCGGCCCCGAGGCCGGACCGGGAAGCGTTCGAACGGGGCCGCGGCGCCCCGGAGCCGGGGGAAATCCGAAGATCAGGGGAGTCTCGGGGGTCGACCCTGATGCTCCGCAACTCCGGGCGTGTGAACATCGATGGCATGCCGGAAGCCGCAGCAGTGCCCCTCGACGACCCGCGGCCGCCGCGCAAGCTCTACCGCAGCAGCGACGGCCGCTGGCTCGGCGGAGTGGCGCGGGGCCTCGCCGGGCACCTCGGGCTGCCCGTGGTCTGGGTGCGGCTGGTCTTCGTCGGCCTGTTCATGGCCAACGGGCTCGGCGCGCTGCTGTACGCCGCGTTCTGGTTCTTCGTACCCCTCGGGGTCGGCGGGGTCGGCGGCCAGAAGCCGCCGTCCCTGGTCGCCACCGAGACCCTGGCCGACGGCCGCCGCAGACTCGTCGCCCGCAAACCGGACCGGGGCCAGATCGTCGCCCTGCTCCTCATGGTCGTCGTGGCCATGGTGTTCGTGAGCAGCGTCAACCTGACCAGCGGCGCCAAGGCCTATCTCCTGCCCGCGGTCCTGGTCGCCGCCGGTGTAGCCCTCGTCTGGCGCCAGGCGGACAACGCCCGCCGGGCCCGCTGGGTCGAGGTCGGCAGCCGGCGCCGTACGCTCACCCTGCTGCGCGCGGGCGTCGGCGTGCTGCTCGTCACCGCGGGCGTCTCGGGCGTCTTCGTCATGCAGGGCTCCGCCGCGCACATCGGCGCGGTGCTCCAGGCGGCCCTCGCCGTGCTCGTCGGCATCACGCTGCTCGCCGGTCCGTATCTCGTGCGCATGACCCAGGACCTCTCCGAGGAGCGGCTGATGCGCATCCGCGCCCAGGAGCGTGCCGAGGTCGCCGCCCACGTCCACGACTCCGTGCTGCACACCCTCACCCTGATCCAGCGCAACGCGGAGAACGCGGGCGAGGTGCGCCGCCTCGCCCGCGCCCAGGAGCGCGACCTGCGCACCTGGCTCTACAAGCCGGAGGGCACCGGCAAGGACGAGGCCGACGAACCCGCCACCCTCGCCGACGCGGTCCGGCGCAACGCGGCGGAGGTCGAGGACAAGCACGGCGTTCCCATCGAGGTCGTGGTGGTCGGCGACTGCCCGCTCGACGAGCGGACGGGCGCGCAGATGCAGGCCGCACGTGAGGCGATGGTCAACGCGGCCAAGTACGGTGGCGAGGGCGGCGCCGTCCAGGTCTACGCCGAAGTCGAGGGCAGGACGGTCTTCGTGTCCGTCCGCGACCGCGGTCCCGGCTTCGACCTCGATTCGATACCCGCCGACCGCATGGGTGTCAGAGAATCGGTCATCGGCCGCATGGAGCGCCACGGCGGCACCGCACGGCTGCGGTCCGTGCCGGGCGGCGGTACGGAGGTCGAGCTGGAGATGGAGAGGGCGGAGAAGACGTCATGAGCGACGCGACCGAGGCGAACGGCCCGGCGGAAGGCGCGGAGAAGGCCGGGCGTCGGGTGCGCGTGGTCCTCGTCGACGACCACCGGATGTTCCGGACCGGCGTGCAGGCCGAGATCGGGCAGACCGAGCAGACCGGCGTCGAGGTGATCGGCGAGGCCGCCGACGTCGACCAGGCGGTCTCGGTGATCACCGCGACCCGGCCCGAGGTGGTCCTCCTGGACGTGCACCTGCCGGGCGGCGGCGGGGTCGAAGTGCTGCGCCGTTGCGCGCCGTTGATGGCGGACGCCGAGCAGCCGGTGCGCTTCCTGGCGCTGTCCGTGTCGGACGCGGCCGAGGACGTGATCGGCGTGATCCGCGGCGGCGCCCGCGGCTACGTCACCAAGACCATCACCGGCACCGACCTGGTCGACTCGATCTTCCGGGTCCAGGAGGGCGACGCCGTCTTCTCGCCGCGGCTCGCCGGGTTCGTCCTGGACGCGTTCGCCTCCACCGACGCCCCGCCGGTCGACGAGGACCTCGACCGCCTCACCCAGCGCGAGCGGGAGGTGCTGCGCCTGATCGCCCGTGGCTACGCCTACAAGGAGATCGCCAAGCAGCTGTTCATCTCCGTCAAGACGGTCGAGTCCCATGTCTCGGCGGTGCTGCGGAAGCTGCAGCTGTCGAACCGGCACGAACTGACCCGCTGGGCGACGGCGCGCCGGCTGGTCTGAGGCGGAGCCGCGCGGACTCGGCGCCGCGCGGCCGACCGGGAACCGGCGGCTCACACGACCCGTGTGGCCCCCGCGAACGGCATCTCGTCGATCGGGGCGATCCGTACCGGCGCCGACGGGTTGGGCGCGTGGATCATCTCGCCGCCGCCGATGTAGATGCCGACGTGGCTGACACCGGAGTAGAAGAACACCAGGTCACCAGGCTGGAGTTCGGAGCGGGAGACGCGGCGGCCGGCGTTGATCTGGGCGTACGTGGTGCGGGGGATGGAGACGCCGGCGGAGCGGTAGGCGGCCTGGGCGAGGCCCGAGCAGTCGAAGGCGTCGGGGCCGGTAGCGCCCCAGACGTAGGGGCTGCCGAGCTTCGAGTAGGCATAGGCGAGGGCGGCCGCGGCCCGGGAGTCGGTGGCGCCGACGCTGCCGGCGGTCAGCGGGGCGCGGGCGTCCGTCGCGGAGCGGGAGGCGCGCCCGGTGCCGTCGTCCGCCGTGACCGCCGCACGCTGCCCCGGCGACAGCCGGCCCAGGAGCCGCCGGGCTTCGCCGAGCTTGCCGTCGATGGCGGTCTTCTGCCGTTCCAGCTCGGCCTGCCGGGACCGCAGCGAGGCCAGTTCCACGTGCGCGGCGCCGCGCAGTTGCTCGATCTCCCGCAGCCGGCCGCGCACCCGCGCCACCGCGCCGGCCTGCCGGTCGCCGGCCCGCTCGGCCAACGCCGCGTCGTCCAGGTAGCGGTCGGGGTCGCTGGACAGCGCCAACTGCCAGGACGGATCGATACCGCCGTCGCGGTACTGCGCGGCCGCTATCGAACCGAGTGCGTCCCGGGCGGAGTTGAGTTTCTGCTGCGCGCGGGCGGTCTCGTCCTGCAGCGACGTCAGCCGCCGCTGGGCGGTGTCGGCCTTCTCCTTCGCTCCGTCGTACTTCTGGGTGGCCGCCTCGGCCTCCTGGTACAGCTGGTCCACCTTGGCCTTCACCTGCGCCGGTGTCAGTGGCGGCTCGGCGTTCCCGGTCCCTTCGAAAGCCGTCGCGGTGGCCGCGCCCGCCAGGGCGAGGACGGTGGCCGCACGGGCCGTGTTGCCGCTGAGCGAGTGCTGTCGGGGCTTGCGGTGCGCTGCCACCTGGAGTGTCCCGTCCTTTCGTACGAACGCCGTCTCGTCCGTGCGAACGCCGGGGAGCGTCCGCACGGCCGCGGGGGAGTAGCGGGGTGCGCGTCCGGCGGCGGCCCGCGCAGGGGTGGCGGCCCGCCGCCGGACTTCTCGGCGGTGGTGTCCGACTGCCGCCCCTGGCCCGGGCGGCGGTGGGGAGTCGGTCACCTGGGGGAGGACGCTAGGCCCGAGTGCGTCGGCTTGGTGACGCGATGCACGGAATTGACGTGACCGGATCGTTACCCGACGGTATGTGTACGGCATTCCGGCCCGGAGCCGTCGGCTTCGCGGGGCGGGATGACCGAAGCGGCGGTTCCGGGGCTGGCGGGGGACGCGGAGTGCTATGGGGTGCATATATGCGGGGCGACGGCGCCGAGGGAGGGGCCGGTGCCCGGTGCCCCGTGGTGCCCTGGTTAGGCTCCGGGGCCATGGACGTACTCATCCATCTCTTCGTCGGCCTGCACATCATCGGCATCGCCGCGCTCCTCGGCGGCTTCCTCACCCAGATGAAGGCGATGGGCCAGGGCACGGCCCGGTTCGTGCCCGGAATGCTGCACGGCGCGTTCACCATGCTCGCGACCGGTGTGATCCTGGTCGGCCTCAACGAGGCCGACGGCCACCATGTCAACACGATCAAGATCGGCGTGAAACTCGCCCTGCTGATCGTGATCCTCGGGCTCGTCTACGTGAAACGGGACGACGAGAAGGTGGAGAAGGGTGCCTTCGGCCTGGTGGGCCTGCTGACCATGGCGAACATCTTCATCGCCGTCCTGTGGACGTGAGCCCCACCGCGGACATGGGCCTCATCGCGGACGTGAGCCCCACCGCGGACGTGAGTCCCGCCAGGGCCGCGGGCGCGATCCTCAGCGGGCTTTCCTGAGGCCGGCACCGGCGGCCGCCGCCGCACCGGCCGCCACCGTCAGCCAGGCCGCCACCGCGACCCACACCAGCACCCGCCCCGGCCATTTCAGCCAAGCGCCGCCGACGGCGGCCGCGACCGACAGCGTCGCCGTGGCCGTCATCCCCATCGGGAACACCGTCGCCCAGCGGTGGACGTCGTAGCGCGGCCGGGGCCACGCCACCTCCGCGGCCAGCAGGACGACGTACCAGGCCAGGGCCAGGACCAGCAGCGCCACCGTCACCGTGCGCAGGACACCGCGGTCGTCGTCGTTCCACAGGTACAGCCGCGCACTGTCGGCGGCCAGCAGGCTGGCCCCGGCCAGCGTGGAGATCGCGAGCGCGCCGCCCGCCACCCACTGGTCACCGGGCCCCTCGGCGATCTGCCGCCACCCGAACCGGGCCACGGCGAGCCCGTACATCGCCAGCCCGAGCCAGAAAAGGACCAGCGAGAGGTGCGCGAGCCACGCCGTCGCAACGGCCGCCGCCAGCGTCGCTCCCAGCACGGCCGGTCCCTGGGTGGCCACGCAGACCAGGAAGACGGCGCCGGGCATGCGCGGCTTCCAGTGCTTCACGACCAGGATCAGCAGTGGCAGCCACAGCACCACCGACAGCGCGAGCAGGGCCTCGGCGAGGGTCTGCCACCCGAGCGCCGAGAACCGCGTCCCCAGCACCGTCGTCGCGGCCACCGCGCTGAGCGTGCCCGGCGTCCGAGCCTGGGCCACCCGCCGCCGACGGTCGAGGACCAGCCGTACGGCGACGTCCGCGGCCAGCGCCACCCACATCACGCAGGCCGCCACCAGCGCCACCCGGGACAGGGCCTCCGCGCCCGCCAGGTGCAGCCCCGTCGACATGATGCCGGTGGCCATCACGGCGGCCCCGGTCGCCGGTGGACGCTGCGCCCACCAGGTGCGCAGGGGTGAGATGCCGGACATGTCCCTGATGCTAGGGAGAGCCGGCCGCGACACGAACGGGCCACGCGCGCGTGCGGCCCGAAAACCGCGCGGTCGCGGGAAAGGGCGCGAGCGCGCGGTGCCCCCGGGATCGGTGGGGTCGGGCGGGTACGGGGAAGCGGCTGGGGGCGCGTGTCGGCTGAAGGGCGCCCCCGTCAGTGCCGACCTGCCGGTCAGGCCGGGCGGACCACGCTGTGGATGATCGACTCGCCCCCGTAGTAGATCGACTCCTCCCGGACGTACGCGCCGGGCTTCGGGGCGTGGATCATCATGCCGTTGCCGATGTAGATGCCGACGTGGCTGACGTCGTCGTAGAAGAAGACCAGGTCACCGGGTTGGGCGTCGGCGAGGGGGACGGTGGTGCCGGCGTTCACCTGGTCGTAGGTGGTGCGTGGCAGGGAGACGCCGGCGGCCTTCCAGGCGGCCTGGGAGAGCCCGGAGCAGTCGTAGGAGCCGGGACCGGTGGCGCCCCAGACGTACGGCTTGCCGATCTGCGCGCGGGCGAAGGCGATCGCCTTGGCGGCCTTCGTGGCGTAGGCGGAGCCGGAGGCGGAAGAGGAACCGCTCGGCGTCGAGGTCGCGGACGTCGCCTGGCCGGCGGCCGCGGCCTGCTGCCTCGCCAGTTCTGCCGCCTTGCGGGCCGCCTCCTCCTGCTGCCGCTTCTCGATCGCCGCCAGCCGTGCCTTCTCCGCGGCCGTCAGCCGCGACAGCAGCTCCCGCGCGGAGGCCAGCTTCGCCTGGACGGTGGTCTTGGCGGTCTTGAGGTCGTCCTGCGTCTCGGTGAGCGTTTCGAGACTCCGGGCGGCCTCCTGCCGCTTCTCCATGGTCGCGGACTGCTCTGTGACGTAGTCGTCGACCGCGCCCTTCTGGCGCGAGGTCAGCCGGCTCATCAGCTGCGTCTGGTCGAAGTAGTCCTGCGGACTGTCCGCGAGCAGGAAGGTCGCCGTGTCGGGGGCGGCGGCCCCGGTCCGGTACTGGGCCGCGGCGAACGAACCCAGTTCCTCGCGCGCCGTGTTCAGCCGGTCCGTGCGCCGGGCGACGTCGTCGAGCAGGGTGTCGACCTGCTTGCGCTGCCTGTCGGTCCGCTCCTTGGCGGCGTTGTACTTCTCGGTCGCCGACTCCGCCTGGCGGTAGAGGGCGTCGACCTTCTTCTCGACCTCCTCCAGGCTCGGCTTCCCGTCCGTGGAGGGTGTGGCCTCGGCCGTCTGGGAGAGCAGGGCCACTGAGGTGAGGGCGGCGGTGGCCAGGGCGGGCGTGCGTATGCCTGCCGCGCGCGTTCCTGACGGCCGGGACTTGCGATGCGACGCCAACGGGGGCGACTCCTTCCAGAACTCCGCCTACCGAGTTAGCTGTCGGGTTCGGGCGGGTGGTTCGGAAGGGTTGCCCTACGGTCCGCTCCCCGGAGGGGAGTCGGGACCGATTCACCCCGGGATCGGTGTGGGTCCCCGGCTCCGGATGCGCGGCGGCGCCCCGGACTCGGCGGAGGCCGTGCGGCCCGGCGACGTTCGCCGGTGGGTGTCGTACGGCCTGCCCGGCACGCTAACCAACTCGTGTGGTCTCTGTGAAGGTTGATGTGCGATATGCCCGATACATTTTCGTGACCTGGGTGTTGGGGTTTGTTCAGGTGGGATGATCGGTGGGGTTATGGGTGGCTTGTCCGGACGGAGGGGGTGGCTCGCGGTGAGTGTTCCCGGCTCCGGAACCCGCGCCGGCCAGCCGTGACGGAGTGGATCCGCTCGGTCACCTGGGCGAGTTTTCGGGGCGGCGACCGGTTGTCGGTGGGGCGCCCTAGACTCGGAGAGCGATGAGCAGCCTCTTTGACGACAGCTTCCTGGCGAGCCTCCAGGCCCCTCGCGGCCATGACGAGGAACCCCCGCCGCCGCCCGAGGACGAGCACGCTCCGGAGTCGATTCCGGACGATCTGTTCGGCGGGAAGTTCGACGTGCCCCCGGACCGGGACGCCTACTACCGCGACGGCGCCGCCCGCCCGGCCTTGGACCCGGCCGCGCTCCTGGAGGGGCTGAACGAGAACCAGCGGGCGGCGGTCGTGCACGCCGGCTCCCCGCTGCTCATCGTGGCCGGCGCCGGTTCCGGCAAGACGCGCGTGCTCACCCACCGCATCGCCCACCTGCTCGGCGCACGCCAGGTGCACCCGGGCCAGATCCTCGCGATCACCTTCACCAACAAGGCCGCGGGCGAGATGAAGGAGCGCGTCGAGCACCTCGTGGGCCCGCGCGCGAACGCGATGTGGGTGATGACCTTCCACAGCGCCTGCGTCCGGATCCTGCGCAGGGAGAGCAAGAAGCTCGGCTTCACCTCCTCCTTCTCGATCTACGACGCGGCCGACTCCAAGCGCCTGATGGCCCTGGTCTGCCGCGACCTGGACCTCGACCCCAAGCGCTACCCGCCCAAGTCGTTCAGCGCCAAGATCAGCAACCTCAAGAACGAGCTGATCGACGAGGAGGACTTCGCCGCACAGGCGAGCGACGGCTTCGAGAAGACCCTCGCCCAGGCCTACGCGCTCTACCAGTCGCGGCTGCGCGAGGCGAACGCCCTCGACTTCGACGACCTGATCATGACGACGGTCAACCTGCTGCGCGCCTTCCCGGACGTCGCCGAGCACTACCGCCGCCACTTCCGGCACGTCCTGGTCGACGAGTACCAGGACACCAACCACGCCCAGTACGCCCTCGTGCGCGAGCTGGTCGGCACCGGCACGCGCGCCGACGGCACCGACGTACCGCCCGGCGAGCAGGAGCTGGCGCCCGCCGAGCTGTGCGTCGTGGGCGACGCCGACCAGTCGATCTACGCCTTCCGGGGCGCGACGATCCGCAACATCCTCCAGTTCGAGGAGGACTACCCGAACGCGACGACGATCCTCCTCGAACAGAACTACCGCTCCACGCAGACGATTCTGAGCGCCGCCAACGCGGTCATCGAGCGCAACGAGTCCCGCCGCCCGAAGAACCTGTGGACCAACGCGGGCGCGGGTGCGCAGATCACCGGCTACGTCGCCGACACCGAGCACGACGAGGCGCAGTTCGTCGCCGACGAGATAGACCGTCTGACGGACGCGGGCGAGGCGAAGGCGGGCGATGTCGCCGTCTTCTACCGCACCAACGCGCAGTCCCGTGTCTTCGAGGAGATCTTCATCCGCGTCGGCCTGCCCTACAAGGTCGTCGGCGGCGTCCGCTTCTACGAGCGCAAGGAGGTCCGGGACGTCCTGGCCTACCTGCGGGTGCTGGCCAACCCGGAGGACTCCGTCCCGCTCCGGCGCATCCTCAACGTCCCCAAGCGCGGTATCGGCGACCGCGCGGAGGCGATGATCGACGCCCTCGCGCAGCGCGAGAAGATCAGCTTCGCGCAGGCGCTCAAGCGGGTCGACGAGGCGTACGGCATGGCCGCACGGTCGGCGAACGCGGTCAAGCGGTTCAACACGCTGATGGAGGACCTCCGTACGGTCGTGGAATCCGGCGCCGGACCCGCCACGGTCCTGGAGGCGATCTACGAACGCACCGGATACCTGGCCGAGTTGCAGAACTCGACGGATCCCCAGGACGAGACCCGCATCGAGAACCTCCAGGAACTCGCCTCGGTGGCACTGGAGTTCGAGCAGGAGTCCGGTGAGGGGGAGCAGCCGGGCGGGCTCGCCGACTTCCTGGAGCGGGTGGCCCTGGTCGCCGACTCCGACCAGATCCCCGACGAGGACGAGAACGGCGACGGCGTCATCACCCTGATGACCCTGCACACCGCCAAGGGCCTCGAATTCCCGGTGGTGTTCCTGACCGGCATGGAGGACGGCGTCTTCCCGCACATGCGCGCCCTCGGCCAGACCAAGGAGCTGGAGGAGGAGCGGCGCCTCGCCTACGTCGGCATCACGCGCGCGCGGGAGCGGCTGTATCTCACCCGGTCGTCGATGCGCAGCGCCTGGGGCCAGCCGTCGTACAACCCGCCCTCGCGCTTCCTGGAGGAGATCCCGGGCGCGTATCTGGAGTGGAAGCGGACCGGGGCGATGGCGCCGGTCTCCGCAGGGCCCGCGGCGGGCGTGGCGGCCTCGCTCTCCTCGACCCGCTCGCGCTCCTCGGCGTCGGGCGCGTCGGGCTTCGCCACCCGGCGGACCTCGGAGAAGCCGGTGGTCTCGCTGGCCGTCGGCGACCGCGTCACCCACGACCAGTTCGGCCTCGGCACGGTCGTCGCGGTCAAGGGCACCGGCGGCAACGCGGAGGCGACGATCGACTTCGGCGACACCAAGCCGAAGCGGCTGCTGCTGCGGTACGCGCCGGTGGAGAAGCTGTAGCGGAGGAAGGCGCGGTACCGGGCCCCGCAGCGGCGGGGCCCACCGGGGTACGGCCAGGTCAGGTCGGGTCGAGTCCGTGGCTGCGCAGCCAGGGCAGCGGGTCTATGGCGGCACCACCGGCCGGCCGCACCTCGAAGTGCAGATGCGGGCCGGTCGAGTTGCCGGAGTTGCCGGAGAACGCGATCGGATCGCCGGCCTTCACCGTCGTACCGGGGGCGACGCGGTACGACGAGAGGTGGCAGTACCACGTCTCCGTGCCGTCCTTCGCCGTCACGATCATCATGTTGCCGTAGGCGCTGTTCCACTTGGTGGAGACGACGCCGTCGGTCGCGGCCATCACCGTCGTGCCGTAGGAGACGGGGAAGTCGATGCCCGTGTGGACGGACATCCAGTTCACGCCGGCCTGACCGAAGTAGGCGCTGAGTCCTCGCTGGGTGACCGGGAGGACGTACTTCGGGCGCAGCCGCTCCTTGCGGGCCGCCTCCGCCGCCGCCTTCTTCTTCTCGGTCTCCTGCTGGGCCTTGAGGTCGATGCGCTCCTGCGTCCGGCTGGCCCGGTCGGCGAAGTCGTCGGCGCCCGCCGAGAGCGTCCTCAGCTGGGCGTCCAGCTTGCTGTTGGCGGCGGACGGTTTCACGGACTGCGCGTCGGAGGCGGAGGCCGTGGTGTCCTTGCCGTCGTCGGTCAGGCTGCCGACGGAGGCGGCCGCGATCCCGGCGACCCCCATCACGCACACGGAGGGCACGGCGACGGTCAGCAGCGCGGACCGCTTGGGAGGCGTACGGCGACGGGAGCGCGCCCCCGCGCGGGAGCCGGCGCGGGTCGCCGCCGCCGACGCGGCCGGGGTGACCTCTTCCTGGCCCTCCAGCAATGGCATTACCGCAGGTAGCTCACCGGTGGCGGCCAACTCCCCGTCGTGCGGGAAGTCCTCAGCGGGCTCCTCGAACTCCGCGTAGGGACGGTCGTGCTCGGGCTCGGCATGCTGCGCCTGCGCCGGGGTGCCGTCGGAGTTCCACTGCGTGGCGTCGTACCCGCCGGTGTCGAAGGCCTGGGTGCCCCACTCCCACTGCTGGGTCGCACCGGCCAGGCCCGACTGGTCGGGCTGGAGCCAGGCGCTCGCGTCCCAGTGGCCGCTGGTGTCGGCGACCGTCTCCTGCGCCGGAACGGTCCACGCGGTGCTGTCATAGGCGCCGGAGTCGTAGGCGGCGTGGTGCTGGGCCGCGTACGGGTCGTAGTTCAGGGTCTGGCCGCCGGCCGTCTGCCACTGCGTGGCGTCGTATCCGCCGGTGGCCTGGCCCTCGCCCGGAAGGCTGCCGAAGAGCGGGTCGCTGTGGAACGAAGCGCCGGCGGCGGTGTGATCGCCGTACGCGGTGAAGTCGCCGTACTGGGCTTCCTGGCTGCCGTACGGCGCGTAGTGCGCCGGATCGGCGTCGGAAGCCGGGGCCGGGGTGGTCATGGTCCCCGACGGGTGACGGTCGTTCACCAACTTCTCTTTCGCCTCGACAACAGGGGCTGCCAGAGCAGTGCGGCGACTGTACCCGGCGGTATGCGGGCGCGACAATCTTCAACAGGTTTCGCTGTTTCGGGAAACGGGCATTCGGCCGTGTTTCGGGGGACGGCGGGCGCGGGTTTGGCCTTGTGTTCGAGGATTGTTCGATGTGGCGACCGTTCTCAGGCCACCGTCAGACCGCCCGCTGCCCGCTCCTGCGGATGTGTTTCGTCGAGGGCCTGCCGTATGCCGGTCGCGACCGCCGGGTGGACGGGCAGGGCGAGGTGGCCGATCCCGGTCACCCGCACGTTCGTCGCCATCAGGTCCGGGTGGTCGATACGGGCCGTCTCCACCGGCTCCATCACGGAGTCGAGGTCGCTCCAGAAGCTCACGAACCGGGTACGGCAGCCGGGCGCGGGCCGGGCCAGCTCCTCGATCACCCGCGAACCGGGGCGCATCTGCCGCACGATCGGGTGCGCGTCGGCGAGCGGCACCGCCCGGGTGCCTGCGTGCGGGGTGCCGAGTGTCACCAGGGTGCGGACACGCAGGTCCCCGCCGAGGCACTGGACGTAGAACCGCGCGATCAGCCCGCCGAGACTGTGTCCGACGATGTCGACCTGGCCGGAGCCGGTGCGCTCGCAGATCTCCTCTATGTGCCGGCCGAGCAGTTCGGCGGCGGTGCGGATGTCGCAGGTCAGCGGTGAGTAGTTGAGCGACTCGACGCGCTGGCCGCCGTGCTGGGCGAGGGCGCGGCGCAGCAGGACGAAGACCGAGCGGTTGTCGATGAAGCCGTGCAGCAGCACGACCGGCGGGGCCGCCCGGACCGGCAGCCGGGCCGTGCCCCCGGGCTCCGCGGACGGTACCGGCGGTACGGGCGGGCGGCGCTCCGGGGTGAGGCCCGTCGGGTAGAGCAGCAGATGCCCGGCCAGGATCGCGGCCTCCAGGGCGGTCGACTTCAGGAGGGCCAGCGACAGGCCGGCGAGCCTGCCGGGCGCGAGGCGGCGGCAGAACGGGAGAAAGGGCTCCAGTGCCCCGGTGACCTTCATCGGCCGACCTCCTGTCGGCACGCCGAGGACGGCTCCGTCCCCCGTGTGCCCTCATGGGGAGGCCGGGCGAAGGCGGCGGGGCGGGGTGCGACGACCTGCCGTGTCGCATGCCCGTGCTGTCCCCGCGGACCACGCTGCGGCTCCCTGACGTGTCCCGCTGTGTGTGATTTCCCCCTCTGTAACCTCCGCGAAACGGCCGGTTGCGGGATGCTGGAGATAACGTTCGTTCACTTGCGACGGGTGGCGGAACGCGCCGAATGTGCGGTACTTCTCGGTACGGATGGATGTTGGCGTGTTCGTTTCATGGTCATGGAGGCAGTGATGGGTGTGGCAGCCGGCCCGATCCGTGTGGTGGTGGCCAAACCGGGGCTCGACGGCCACGACCGCGGGGCCAAGGTCATCGCGCGGGCGCTGCGCGACGCGGGCATGGAGGTCATCTACACCGGGCTCCACCAGACGCCGGAGCAGATCGTCGACACGGCCATCCAGGAGGACGCCGACGCCATCGGCCTCTCCATCCTCTCCGGCGCCCACAACACGCTGTTCGCCGCGGTGATCGACCTCCTCAAGGAGCGCGACGCCGAGGACATCCTCGTCTTCGGCGGCGGCATCATCCCCGAGGACGACATCGCCCCCCTCAAGGAGAAGGGCGTCGCCGCGATCTTCACTCCGGGCGCGACCACGGCGTCGATCGTGGAATGGGTCCGGGAGAACGTGCGGCAGCCGACGGAGGCGTAGGCCGCGTTCGCCGGGGCCGGCTTCGGTGGTGGGGGCGTGGGCGTGGCGTCGGCATCGGCTGCGGCGCCGTCGTGGCTGGTCGCGCCCACGCGGCGGCAGCCGCACACCAAAGACGGCCCCGCCCCCTGCGGGGCGCATTCAACTCCCCGGCGTGTCCAGTTCCGTGAGCATCGCCGCCCGTAGTCGGAGTGTTGTCACCAGGCGCTGGAACGCCTCCGCCCAGTAGCCGCCGGCGCCCGGTGACGCGTCCTCGCGTTCGTCCGGTATCGCGAGGAGCGCGTCCAGGCGGCCGGCTTCCGCGGGATCCAGGCAGCGCTCGGCCAGGCCCATCACCCCGCTGAAGCTCCACGGGTAACTCCCCGCGTCGCGCGCGATGTTGAGGGCGTCCACCACGGACCGGCCGAGCGGCGCGGACCACGGTACGGCGCAGACGCCGAGCAGCTGGAACGCCTCCGACAGACCGTGCGCCGCGATGAAGCCGGCCACCCAGCCGGCCCGCTCCTCGCCGTCCAGCGTGCCCAGCAGCTTGGCACGCTCGGCCAGGGACACCGCGCCCGGACCGCCGGCCTCCGGTGCCGCCGGAACGCCGAGCAGCGCTCTCGCCCACTCGGCGTCCCGCTGCCGCACGGCGGCCCGGCACCAGGCCGCGTGCAGCTCGCCCTGCCAGCCGTCCGCCACCGGCAGAGCCACGATCTCCGCGGGCGTCCGGCCGCCGAGCCGGGCCGGCCAGGTGACGAGCGGGGCCGCCTCCACCAACTGCCCCAGCCACCACGACCGTTCGCCGCGCCCGGCGGGCGGTTTGGCCACGACGCCGTCGCGCTCCATCCCCGGGTCGCACTCCGGCGGTGCCTCCACCGCGATCACCGGCCCGTCCCCGGTGTGGTCGACCGCCACGCAGGCACCGGCCCGCACCGCCATCCGCCCGGCGAGCGCCGAGCCGGGCAGCGCGGACAGCAGCTCCGCCGCCGTCGTCCGCACGTTACGGCTCCGGTCCGACAGCGCCTGCTCCAGGAACGGCTCGTCCCCGGCGGCCAGTCCGGTGCGCAGCGAGTCGAGGAACATCAGCCGGTCCTCGGCCCGCTCCGTCGCCCAGGTCCCGGCCAGCAGCTCGCGCGCCGCCTCGGGCGCCCGGGACCGGAGCGCGGCCAGCAGCGCGACCCGCTCGGCGAACAGCCCCTCCTGCCACAGCTGCCCTGTCGCGTCGGTGTCCTCGGGGTCGGGCAGGGCCGCGCCGCCGCCCGGGGCCGCACGCAGGGCGAACCGCCAGTCCTGGTTGAACCGGGCCAGCCACAGGCCGCGCGGTCCGGCGAAGGCCAGCGCGGCGGGCCGCAGGTCGGTACGGCCCCGGGCCGCGTCCAGCAGCGCGGGCAGCGTCTGCGGGGGCGCGGCGAACCCACGCGCGTTGGCCGCCGCGAGCCACTGCGGCAGCAGCTCCATCAGGTCGGGCGAGGTGCCCCGGCGGCCGCCGGCCGGGGTGCCGGGGCGGTCGGCCAGCAGCATCGCCAGCCTGCGTGCCGCGGCGGGCGGCGGCGCGGGGCGCGGATCCTCCGGGGCCGGCTCGGGGCGGCGGGCTGCCGGTGCCGGACGCAGTCCCGCCCGTCGCCTTACGGTCGCCACGGCCGCCTCGTCCAGCAGGGCCACCGGAGCCTCGCGGCCCGGCGCGCCGGTCGCGGGCGGACGCCGGTCCGTGCCCAGCAGGGCCGTGGTGACGAGATCCTCCCAAGCGGTCACGGGGCTTCCTTTCCGCGAGTTATATGAGTTGTGCCAGTTGCGGGAGTTTTGTGGGTTGCCGGAGTTGCATGCGTTGCACGGGCTGCGAGGGTTTCGCGATTTCCGTGGGTTCCGCGATTTCTGTGACCAGCGCCGCGGGGCGGTTCGGGGGCCGGCCGGGTCAGCACAGCGGCACCGCCTCGCCCGCTTTCTCCGGCCAGGCCGTCAGCGGGGTGAAGCCGCGGTGGCCGCACTCGCCGAAGACCGTGACCGGGGCGCCGCCCGAGAGCGCGACGAGCCGCCACAGGCCCGGCCCGGAGCGGGCGGCGGGAGCAAGGGGCAGCGCCGATTCGCCGTCCGCGTCCGCGAGTTGCCAGGAGTCGCCGTCCGGGACGGGCACGACCCGGTCCAGCGTCACCGGCACCGACTCCAGCCACGGGTCCTCGCGCAGCGACTCCCCGTACCGGGCCGCCGCCCGTGCCGTCGGTACGCCCGGCGGCCGTATCGGCAGGGGCGCGGGGCTGGCGAACCGCTCGCCCAGTGCCGCCCGGTGCCCGCCCGCGCCCGGGTAGGCGGACAGCTCCGCCTCCAGAGCGAGGCCGACCGGCAGTGCCAATTCGGGGGTGCGGCCGGCCGCGCCGTAGGAGAGGAGCAGCGCCGCACGGCCCGAGTCGGCGCCATGCAGCCAGATCCGGCGGGTCGTCAGCTTCGCGTCCGCCGTGTCGTACTGGGCGAGGACCAGCCAGCGGTCGCGCACCGGCGGGCCGTCCGCCGGTGCGGGCAGGCCGACACGGGAGCGGACCGTGGCCGCGAGGCCCGCCGGGAGCCGGTCGCGGCGCAGCCAGCCCTGGTCGAGGAGGTGCAGCAGCGCGTACTCCTCCAGCAGCCGCACCGGCCAGCCCGGACCCGAGCCCGGTATGGCCCCCAACTCCCTCACCCGTGCCGCGAGTCCGGGCGCCTGCGCGTCGACCATGCGGGCCGCCGTCTCCTCCCAGAGTCCGTACCCCGCCTGCTCGGCCGCGGCCAGTCCGCCGCGCAGCAGGTCGGACAGGCGCTGCTCCAGCTCCGTGGCGCCCGCCGTGACCCGCTCGGCCCGCTTGTCCGCCCGGCGCCGGGCCGCCTCGGGGTCACCAGCGGCCGGGGAACTCCCGCCGACCGTCACCCGTTTGTCCTCCGCACGCCGGCGTCTGCCCGCGAGCCACTGCTCGGCCCAGTCCGGCGCCTGTTCCACCGTCGGCACCGTGTCGTCCCCGCCCGCCCAGAGCAGAAGCAGTCCGAGGGCGTGCTTGCAGGGGAACTTCCGGCTCGGACAACTGCACTTGTAGGCGGGACCCGCCGGGTCGGCGATGTCCACGATCGTCTGGTACGGCTTGCTGCCGCTGCCCTTGCACAGTCCCCATACCGTCCCCTCCTCGCAACTCCCGGCCCCGGACCACGGCCCCGCCGCTCCGAGTCTGCTTCCCGCTTTGCGTGACGCGGCGTCAGGCGCCAAGGCCAGCACCTGGTCCGCACTCCAGCGCACCCCCTGCTGAGTCATGTCATCGAAGGTAGATCCCGCCACTGACAATCGCCCCGGCTGGAGTGTTTGTGCAGGTCAGAGCGATTGTCAGTGGGGTGGTGCACGGTGGACACCAGATCCGAACCGGCCGAGCTGGAGGGGGCCTCAGCCATGACTGTGTCCGTGGAACCGACCGACCCGACGACCACCGAGAGCGCGTTGCGACCGCACGCCGAGCACGCCTTCGCCGCCGAACTCGCGGCGCTGGCCGCGCAGGACGACCGGCCGCGTCCGGCCCGCTGGAAGCTGTCGCCGTGGGCGGTGGCCACCTACCTGCTCGGCGGCACGCTGCCGGACGGCACGGTGATCTCACCGAAGTACGTCGGCCCGCGCCGCATCGTCGAGGTCGCCGTCACCACTCTCGCCACCGACCGTGCCCTGCTCCTGCTCGGCGTGCCCGGCACCGCCAAGACCTGGGTGTCCGAGCACCTGGCGGCCGCCGTCAGCGGCGACTCGACCCTGCTGGTGCAGGGCACGGCCGGCACCCCGGAGGAGGCGATCCGCTACGGCTGGAACTACGCGCAGCTGCTGGCCCACGGCCCGAGCCGGGACGCCCTGGTGCCGAGCCCGGTCATGCGGGCCATGGCGGAGGGGATGACGGCACGGGTCGAGGAGCTCACCCGGATCCCCGCCGACGTGCAGGACACGCTGATCACCATCCTGTCCGAGAAGACCCTGCCCATCCCCGAGCTCGGCCAGGAGGTGCAGGCGGTCCGCGGCTTCAACCTGATCGCCACCGCCAACGACCGCGACCGGGGCGTCAACGAGCTCTCCAGCGCCCTGCGCCGCCGTTTCAACACCGTGGTGCTGCCGCTGCCGGAGAGCCCGGACGCCGAGGTCGACATCGTGGCGCGCCGCGTCGACCAGCTCGGCCGCTCCCTGGACCTGCCGGCCGTGCCGGACGGCATCCAGGAGATCCGCCGCGTCGTCACCGTCTTCCGCGAGCTGCGCGACGGCGTCACCGCCGACGGCCGCACCAAGCTCAAGTCGCCGAGCGGCACGCTCTCCACGGCCGAGGCGATCTCCGTCGTCACGGGCGGCCTGGCCCTGGCGGCCCACTTCGGGGACGGCGTGCTGCGGGCCGGCGACGTCGCGGCCGGCATCCTCGGGGCCGTCGTCCGCGACCCGGCCGCCGACCGGGTCATCTGGCAGGAGTACCTGGAGACGGTCGTCCGCGAGCGGGACGGCTGGAAGGACTTCTACCGCGCCTGCCGCGAGGTGAGCGCATGAGCGACGACACACGGTGGCGGCGGTCGCCCGGCCCGGGGCCGCTGCTGCTGGGGATACGGCACCACGGACCCGGCTCCGCACGGGCGGTGCGGGCCGCGCTGGAGGCCGCCCGGCCGCGGGCCGTCCTGATCGAGGGGCCGCCCGAGGCCGACGCGCTGATCCCGCTGGCCGCGGACCCGGAGATGCGGCCACCGGTCGCGCTCCTCGCGCACGCCGTGGACGAGCCCGGCCGCTCGGCGTTCTGGCCGCTCGCCGACTTCAGCCCCGAGTGGGTGGCGGTCCGCTGGGCCCTGGAGCACGAGGTCCCGGCCCGCTTCATCGATCTGCCGGCCGCGCACACGCTGGCGTGGGAGAAAGCGGAGGAGGAAGCGGCCGCGGCCCCCGATACGGCGCCTGATACGGCGGCGCCCGGCACCGAGGCTGACGATCCCGCCGCCGAGCGGCGGATGCGCGTCGACCCCCTCGCCGCCCTTGCCGAGGCCGCAGGCTACGACGATCCCGAGCGCTGGTGGGAGGACGTGGTCGAGCACCGGGGCGGAGCCGGGGAGCGGGACGTGTTCGCGCCGTTCGCCGCGGTGGCGGAGGCGATGGCGGCGCTGCGGGAGGCGTACGGGACCGGGGGCCGCGACCGGGATCCGGCGCGGGAGGCGCACATGCGCCTTGGGCTGCGGGCGGCACAGCGGGAGTTCGGGGAGCAGATCGCGGTGGTGTGCGGGGCGTGGCACGTGCCGGCGCTGCGCGCGAAGACCACCGTCGCCGCCGACCGGGAACTGCTGAAGGGGCTGCCCAAGGCAAGGACCGACATGACCTGGGTGCCGTGGACCAACCGCCGGCTGGCGCGGGCGAGCGGATACGGCGCCGGCATCGACTCGCCGGGCTGGTACGGGCATCTGTTCCGCGCCCCGGACCGCCCGGTGGAGCGCTGGCTCACCAAGGTGGCCGGACTGCTCCGCGAGGAGGACCGGATCGTCTCCTCGGCCCATGTCATCGAGGCGGTACGGCTCGCCGAGACGCTGGCCGTGATGCGCGGCCGCCCGCTGCCCGGCCTCGGTGAGATGACCGACGCGGTGCGGGCGGTGCTGTGCGAGGGCTCGGACGTCCCGCTGGCGCTGGTGCACGACCGGCTGGTGGTCGGAGACGTGCTGGGGGAGGTACCGGAGGCGGCGCCCGCGGTGCCGCTGCAGCGGGACCTGGGCCGGGAGCAGCGCCGGCTCAGGCTCAAGCCGGAGGCGCTGGAGCGGGAGCTGGAGCTCGACCTGCGCAAGGAGACCGACGCCGGGCGCAGCCGGCTGCTGCACCGGCTGCGGCTGCTCGGCGTCGGCTGGGGTGAGCCGGTGCGGTCGCGGGGGAGCACGGGCACGTTCCGGGAGACGTGGCGGCTGCGCTGGGAGCCGGAGCTGTCGGTGCGGGTGGCCGAGGCCGGGGTGTGGGGGACGACCGTCGAAGGCGCGGCGACGGCCAGGGCCGAGGCCGACGCCGCGCACGCGGGCGCCCTCGCCGATGTCACCGGGCTCGCCGAGCACTGCCTGCTCGCCGGGCTGCCGGACGCGCTGCCGGTGGTGATGCGGGCGCTCGCCGACCGGGCGGCGCTGGACACGGACGTCGGCCATCTCGCCCAGGCCCTGCCGGCCCTGGCCCGCGCCCTGCGCTACGGCGATGTCCGCGGCACCGACACCCGGGCGCTCGCGGAGGTCGCCGCGGGCCTCGCCGAGCGGGTCTTCGTCGGCCTCCCGCCGGCCTGCGCCGCCCTCGACGCGGAGGCGGCCGAGGAGATGCGCGGTCATGTGGACGCGGTGCACACGGCGGTGGGACTGCTGGGCGAGCCGGCCACCGAGGGCGAGCCAGGTCACCGTGACCTCCGTCGGCGCTGGCGGGCCGTGCTGCGCGTGCTGGCCGGGCGGGACAGCGTGCCCGGGGTGCTGCGGGGCCGGGCCGTGCGGATCCTGCTGGACGAGGGGGAGCTGGGGGCACCGGAGGCGGCCCGGCTGATGGGGCTGGCGCTCTCACCGGGGACACCGCCGGCGGACGCGGCCGCCTGGATCGAGGGGTTCGTCGGCGGGAGCGGCGGAGGCGGGATGCTGCTGGTGCACGACGAGCGGCTGCTCGGCCTGGTCGACGCCTGGCTGACCGGGGTGCCGGCGGCGGCGTTCACGGACGTGCTGCCGCTGCTGCGGCGGACGTTCTCGGTGTACGAGCCGGGGGTGCGCCGGACGATCGGTGAACTGGTGCGCCGTGGCCCGGGGGAGCGGCTCCAGGGGGCTGGACCGGCCGGGGTGACACCGGGTTTCGACGCCGAGGCGGACACCGGGCGCGCCGACGCGGTACTGCCCGTGCTGCGCCTCCTGCTCGGCCTCGACGAGACGGAACCTGACAACGACCTGGTGGGGGCGGGGAGATGACCACGATGGACACAGGCACAGGCACCGCCACGGATACAGACACCGCCACAGGTACTGGCCCAGGCACAGGCACAGGCACGGACACGACGGCCGCCGGTGCGGGTGCGGGTGCCGGTGTCGGTGTCGGTGATCCCGCGCTGGAGCGGCTGCGGCGGTGGCGGCTGGTGCTGGGGGGCGAGGCCGCCGACGGCACCGGGTGCGCGCTGTCGGGGCGGGACGCGGCGATGGACGGCACGCTGACCGCCCTGTACGGGAAGGGCGACAGACCGCAGACGGGGCGGGAGCGCTCGGCGGGGCTCGGGGCGTCTGCGCCGTCGGTGGCGCGCTGGCTCGGCGACATCCGGACGTACTTCCCGTCCTCCGTCGTCCAGGTCATGCAGCGGGACGCCATCGACCGGCTCGGGCTCGCCTCGCTGCTGCTCGAACCGGAGATGCTGGAGGCGGTCGAGGCGGACGTGCACCTGGTCGGCACCCTGCTCTCCCTCAACAAGGCGATGCCGGAGACCACGAAGGAGACGGCACGGGCGGTCGTCCGCAAGGTCGTCGAGGACCTGGAGAAGCGGCTGGCCACCCGCACCCGGGCCACCCTGACCGGCGCCCTCGACCGCAGCGCCCGCGTCAACCGGCCGCGCCACCACGACATCGACTGGAACCGCACCATCGCGGCCAACCTCAGGCACTACCTGCCCGAGTACCGGACGATCGTGCCCCAGCGGCTCATCGGGTACGGACGGGCGTCGCAGTCGGTGAAGAAGGAGGTGGTGCTCTGCATCGACCAGTCCGGGTCCATGGCCGCGTCGGTGGTGTACGCCTCGGTGTTCGGGGCGGTGCTGGCGTCCATGCGGTCGATCGACACCCGGCTCGTCGTCTTCGACACCGCGGTGGTCGACCTCACCGACCAGCTCGACGACCCGGTGGACGTCCTGTTCGGCACCCAGCTCGGCGGCGGTACGGACATCAACCGGGCGCTGGCGTACTGCCAGTCGCAGATCACCCGGCCGGCGGAGACCGTCGTCGTCCTCATCAGCGACCTCTACGAGGGCGGCATACGCAACGAGATGCTGAAGCGGGTCGCGGCGATGAAGGCGGCGGGGGTGCAGTTCGTGGCGCTGCTGGCGCTGTCCGACGAGGGGGCCCCGGCGTACGACCGGGAGCACGCGGCCGCGCTCGCCGCGCTGGGAGCACCGGCGTTCGCGTGCACGCCGGACCTCTTCCCCGAGGTGATGGCGGCGGCCATCGAGAAGCGGCCGATTCCGGTGCCGGACACTCTGTGATGACCGTGTCCGGGGGGTGACTTGTCGACTCGGCGATGTCTGCCACGGCCGTCAAAACGGACATGACTACCCATCGGTAACGGGGGGCTTGCGCAACCTCGGGAGTGCCGTGCGAGGATCGCAGTCTCCACTGGTCTTTCACCGGCCTTCACGCCGTTGGGCCACTTCTGCTCTGTTCCGCCGCACGGGAGGATCCTCCCCGTCTTGACCTCGCCAGCAGTTCTGCCCGGTGTGGCCGTGCGCGTGTCGCGTACGGCGCCGGGACGGCGTGCGCTGCAACTGGCGCTGCTGGTCGGCGGACTGCTCGCGCTCGGCTTTTTCTGCGGGCAGCGGGCGCAGGCGGCCGAAGGGGCGACGCCTCCGTCGCTGACGTCGGTCGTGACGCAGAAGATGCCGTTGCGGGACGTGGTGACGCCTCATCGGATGCCGGGGGCGGCTCGGAAGCCCGTCACCGAGGCCGTACCGGTGGTGGACGGCGTCGACGAGGTCGTCCGGTCCGTGTCCGGCACGGTGGGTGACACGGTGACCGCGACCACGGCGGTGACCGAGACGGTGGCCGAGACAGTCACCGAGACGGTGATCTCTCCCGTCGCCTCGGCCCTGACCGAGACGCTCGCCGAGACGGTGCGGCAGGTGACGGAGCTGCCCGCCCTGCCGGTGGTGCAGGTGCCGGGGCTTCCCGTCGTCTCCGAGCCGCCGGTCGTGTCGATCCCGGCACCGGTGACGCCGGTGCCCGGCCCCGCGCCGGGCCAGGCGCAGCCGCGGACACCGGTCACGCACGAGACCGGGCACGAGACGTCCGGTACGGATCCGGTGACGAAAGCGGCGGCGGCCACCGCCGTGTCGTACGGGCCGCGGATCACCGGCGCCGTGACCTTCACGTCCGGCAGGGTGACGCCCGCCGGCGGCCACCGTGCCGCCCGCGCCGTCGGCGCTCCCGCCCACCCGGCGCCCACCGGCGCCCCGGACGGCGCGCCGGGCAAGTCGGCGGTCGACGGCAACCCCTCCCAGCACGGTGACGCGCACGCCGTGACCTTCGCCGGCCGGGCGCCGGTCAGGCTCGTGTCCGGTGCCGCGGCGCATCCCGACGCGGCCGGGACCCGGGACAGGTACCGGGACATCCCGGTCTTCCCCGGCTAGGACCGGCGGCCACCTTCCCCGCCACAGACCTGTCGCGCGGGGGCGGAACAGGTCTGCCCGTCCGTCCGGACCCTTGCGGATCCCCCTCCTGGTCTCCGTGAGCCCGCCTCGGTTTCCCTGCCGAGCGCTCCGGGCGGCGATGTCCCCAGCCGCGCTTCCGGCCTCACCGGAAGCTCTCCCGGCTCCGTATGCGCGTGGTGAACGCGCCGGAGCCCCGAAGGACTGACGCACGCATGAACGAGTACATCGGCCGTTCCATGGTCACAGCCGCCGGCGGAAGCTGGGCGTGGGCGTTCGGCCGGCCCGCGGCGGCCGACGCCGAACAGCAGCCTCCCGTGTCGAGCCGGGCGGCCCGGATCCGCGGTGCCCAGGCCATCCAGGGCGCCCGTGCGGCCCGCGCCGCGGCGGCCACGGCCAGGGCGCAGGCCACCGCACGGGCGCACGCCCAGGCCCTCCAGAACCGCGCGGCGACCATGCTCACGGACACCGCACCCGGCCACTTCCCCTTCCCCGCGCCCTTCCCTGCGCCGTCCCCCGAGCCGTCCCCCGCGCTGTCCTCCGCGCCGTCCCCTTCGGCCGTTTCTCCCATGGCCCCGGAGGCCGGCCGCGGGGCGTAGTGCCTGGCTGACCGGCTTTCTGCGACTCCGTGGGTGGCCCGGTGCGGGCGGCCGAATGCCGTCGGTCCGTCCGGCCGGGATCCCACGGTTCGGGCCGGCCGTACCCCGAGGGGCGGGGTGCGGCCGCCCGGCCCGAGGACCGTGGATCCTCGGGACCTGAGGCCTCACCGGGCCAACCCCAGCCCGGTGAGGCCTCGCGCTTTGCCCGCAAGGCGGCACGCCGTGCCACCAGAACCACGGATTCCCGGCATCATGTGACAGGTATCACCGCTCAGGTGTGACTCCCGATTTAGAGACCCTCAGCGAGCGGCGATAATCTGCGAGACGGACATGCCGCGCGCTCGGACACCGTGTGCGCCCCCCTTGTGACACATGCGGACGTCACGTTGCCCTTCGCGGCACGCCCACGCATCCAACGAACCGCGAGATCACTGATAGGGACGGAAGCGCGTGGACCTGTTCGAGTACCAGGCGAGGGACCTCTTCGCCAAGCACGATGTACCGGTGCTGGCCGGTGAAGTCATCGACACGCCTGAGGCGGCGCGCGAGATCACCGAGCGGCTGGGCGGCAAGTCCGTCGTCAAGGCGCAGGTGAAGGTCGGTGGTCGCGGCAAGGCCGGTGGCGTCAAGCTGGCCGCCTCCGCGGACGAGGCCGTCGCCCGTGCGACGGACATCCTCGGCATGGACATCAAGGGCCACACGGTCCACAAGGTGATGATCGCCGAGACCGCCCCGGAGATCCTCGAGGAGTACTACGTCTCCTTCCTCCTCGACCGTGCCAACCGCACCTTCCTCTCCATCGCCTCCGTCGAGGGCGGCATGGAGATCGAGGAGGTCGCGGCCACCCGCCCCGAGGCCGTCGCCCAGACCCCGATCAACGCGATCGACGGTGTGGACCTGGCCAAGGCCAAGGAGATCGTCGCCGCGGCGAAGTTCCCGGCCGAGGTCGCCGACAAGGTCGCCGACGTCCTGGTCAGGCTGTGGGACACCTTCGTCAAGTCGGACGCCCTCCTCGTCGAGGTCAACCCGCTCGCGAAGGTCGCCTCCGGTGACGTCATCGCGCTCGACGGCAAGGTGTCGCTGGACGACAACGCCGAGTTCCGTCACGACTGGGACGAGCTGCACGACAAGGCCGCGGCCAACCCGCTCGAGGCCGCCGCCAAGGAGAAGAACCTCAACTACGTCAAGCTCGACGGCGAGGTCGGCATCATCGGCAACGGCGCCGGTCTCGTCATGAGCACCCTGGACGTCGTCGCGTACGCCGGTGAGAAGCACGGTGGTGTCAAGCCCGCCAACTTCCTCGACATCGGCGGCGGCGCCTCCGCCCAGGTCATGGCCAACGGCCTGGAGATCATCCTGGGCGACCCGGACGTCAAGTCCGTGTTCGTGAACGTCTTCGGTGGCATCACCGCCTGCGACGAGGTCGCCAACGGCATCGTGCAGGCCCTGAAGCTCCTGGAGGACCGCGGCGAGGACGTTACCAAGCCGCTCGTGGTCCGTCTCGACGGCAACAACGCCGAGCTGGGCCGACAGATCCTCACGGACGCCAACCACCCGCTGGTGCAGCGCGTCGACACCATGGACGGCGCGGCCGACAAGGCCGCCGAGCTGGCCCACGCCGCCAAGTAAGCACTCAGGACGAGGACACAACACACCATGGCTATCTGGCTCAACAAGGACAGCAAGGTCATCGTCCAGGGCATGACCGGCGCCACTGGCATGAAGCACACCAAGCTCATGCTGGCGGACGGCACCAACGTCGTGGGCGGCGTCAACCCGCGCAAGGCCGGTCAGAAGGTCGACTTCGACGGCACCGAGGTACCGGTCTTCGGCACCGTCAAGGAGGCCATCGAGGCCACCGGCGCCAACGTCTCGGTCATCTTCGTGCCGGAGAAGTTCACCAAGGACGCGGTCGTCGAGGCCATCGACGCCGAGATCCCGCTGGCCGTCGTGATCACCGAGGGCATCGCCGTGCACGACTCGGCGTCGTTCTGGGCGTACGCCGGCAAGAAGGGCAACAAGACCCGGATCATCGGCCCGAACTGCCCCGGCATCATCACCGTCGGCCAGTCCAACGTCGGCATCATCCCGGGCGACATCACCAAGCCGGGCCGTATCGGCCTGGTCTCGAAGTCCGGCACGCTGACGTACCAGATGATGTACGAGCTGCGTGACATCGGCTTCTCGACCGCCGTCGGCATCGGTGGCGACCCGATCATCGGCACCACCCACATCGACGCGCTCGCCGCGTTCGAGGCGGACCCCGACACCGACCTGATCGTCATGATCGGTGAGATCGGCGGCGACGCCGAGGAGCGGGCCGCGGACTTCATCGCGAAGAACGTGACCAAGCCGGTCGTCGGCTACGTCGCGGGCTTCACCGCGCCGGAGGGCAAGACCATGGGTCACGCCGGCGCCATCGTCTCCGGTTCGTCGGGCACGGCCCAGGCGAAGAAGGAGGCCCTGGAGGCCGCGGGCGTCAAGGTCGGCAAGACGCCGACCGAGACGGCGAAGCTGGCGCGCGAGATCCTCGCCGGCTGAGCAACCGCGTGACTGTACGCCGGTAGGCCCGTTCCCGGGGCGGGGGTGGGCCTACCGGCGTTTCGCCTGCCCGCACCGGCGGGGTGCCGCGGCTGTGCAGCCGGCGCCGGTGCGGTGCCCCGTAAGGCAGCCGGCGCCAGTGCAGCGACCCGTGAGGGGTGCGGGGCTGAATCGATCCCCGGCCGCGCCGCGTGGGGGTGAGCAACCCCCGCCCAGCAAACCCCGGCCAGTACCCCCAGCCCACCCGCCGCCGAACCCACTACCTCGCCAGCGGTACCAGCCTCTCCGGGCCGCTCTCCGCGGACCTCCGCAGCTTCGCCCGCAACGTCCGTTCTCCCGCCGACAGCGGCCCCAGCCCCACCGCCGCCGGTACCCCGCTGATCGCCTGGGCCGGGCCGATCGGTGCCTCGTAGTGGGTCGGCGCCGTCCGCAGCGTGAGTGTGGTCGCCGCGATGATCGTCGCCGTGAAGGCGAGCGCGGACCGGGTCCAGAAACGGGTCTGCCGTTCGGCGTATGTCCGCACGGTCGGCGGCTGGGCCGCCCGCAGCCGCTCCGTCGAGGCCAGTTCGGCGAGCCGGCGGTGCAGCGCGGCGGGGTCGGCGAGTTCCGGCACGCGGTCGGCGACCAGCCGCCGCGCGCGGGTCAGCCGGCTGGCCGCCGCCGGCGTGCTCGCCTCGGTCTCCGCCGCGGTCTCCGGCAGGTCGAGGCCGACGCCGTCGTACAGCAGGAGCGTGCGCCGGTAGCTGGGCGGCAGTTTCAGCAGCGCGTCCAGCAGGGCGCGGTCGGCCGCGTCGGTCGGCGGGGGCTCGGGGTGGCGGTAGCGCAGCCGGAAGCGGTGCCAGGGAGAGAGCGCGCACTCGTGCGCCACCGCCCGCACCCAGCCGGCCGGGTCCCGGTCGCGGGCCACCCGCGGCCAGTTCTGCCAGGCGAGTTGGAAGGCCCGTTCGACAGCCTCCTGCGCCAGCTCCCGGCGGCCGGTGAGCAGGTAGGCCTGCCGTACCAGGGCCGGGGCGCAGAACGCGTAGAGCGCGTCGAAGGCCTGAGCGGGCGTCAGGGCGGGGGACGGCGGTCCGGCCTCGTCGGTACGGGCAGGGCTCTGCGTCATCGGGCGCACCTCCCTTCGAAAAAACACATAAACATATATTGAGCGACACTTCGGCTGTTCGCCGGTTACGCCGGGAAAGCGCGTGTCGTTGGGAACATGGCGGTCGTGATCCGGATGACCGCCCGCCGACCGTCGTTGCCCTCCCGCCGACCGTCGTTGTTGTCCCGCCGAGCGTCGTTGTTGTCCCGTCGACCGTCGTTGTCGTCCCGCCGGTCGTCGTTGTCACGACTGCTCGGCCGGGTGCGCGACCGTTCCCCGGGACTGGCCGGGAGCCTGACGGCCGGTGCGCTCGCGGCCGGGCTCGGGCTCGGCTCGTTCGCCGTGCTGACGATCGCCCTGTGGGTCAGCTCGCCGTACCCCGACAGCGGTCCGGGCGGCGCGATGCACGTCGCGGCGGCGCTGTGGCTGCTCGCGCACGGCGTCGAACTGCTGCGCACCGACACGCTGTCCGGGGTACCGGCTCCGGTCGGGGTGACGCCGTTGCTGCTGCTCCTGCTGCCGGCGCTGCTGGTGTACCGGGGCGCCCGGGACGCCGTGGACGCGCCGGACGGCGCCGACGCCGAGGCGCCGCCGGTCCGCGCCCGTACCGCCTGGACCGGCGTCGTCGCCGGCTACCTCGGCGTCGGCGGCTGTGCCGCGCTGTACGCGTCCGGCGGCGAACTGCGGCCCCAGTGGCCGTCGGCGGTGGTGTGTCTGCCCCTGCTCGCGGCGGCCGCGGCCGCCGCGGGGGTGTGGACGGCGTACGGCCGTCCGCGCGAACCACTGCTGAACCTGGCGCCGCTGCTGCCGGGCTCGGTACGGCGGCGGCTGCTCGGGCGCGACACACGGGCGCGGTGGGGTACGGCCCTGCGCGCGGCCCTGGCCGGGACGGCCGTGTGCTTCGGGGGCGGGACGCTGCTGCTCGCGGTGTCGCTGGTGGCCCACGGCGACGCCACGCGGGCGTCGTTCCTACAGTTGACGGAGGGCTGGTCGGGCCGGGGCGCGGTCCTGTTCCTCTGCGTCTCGCTGATCCCGAACGCGGCGGTGTGGTCGGCGTCGTACGCCGTGGGCCCCGGCTTCGCGCTCGGTGCCGGGCACCTCGTGACCCCCCTCGCCTCGGATCCGGCACCGCTGCTCCCGCCCTTCCCGCTGCTGGCGGCCGTGCCGCAGCACGGTCCCGGAACCGCGGTGCACTGGCTGGCCGGGGTGGTGCCGGTGGCGGCGGGGGTGACGATGTCGCGGCTCGTGGCGGCCCGGGCGGCCCGGCGGAGCTGGCCGGCCGGGCGCACGGCCGGGGTGGCCGCACTGGCGGCGCTGCTGTGCGGGCTGCTGCTCGCGGCACTGGCCGAGCTGGCCGGCGGCCCCCTGGGCGTCGCCGCGCTCACCCGCTTCGGCCCGGCCTGGTGGCAGACGGGCGCGGCGACCTGCGCCTGGCTCCTCGCGGTGGGCGTCCCCGCAGCCCTCGGGCTGCGGGCATGGCGCGGGGAGGGAGTCGCCTCGTTCGCCGCATGGCTGGGGTTCGCCAGGAGCAGGCCGGGGGAGTCCCGGGTCGCGGTGAAGGGGAGAGAGGAAGAGCAGGAAAGTCAGACGTCGTCAGCCTCAACCTCAGTCTCGGGATCGGCTGCGGCTTCCGCCCGGGCACCCGCCCCGGCCCCCACCTCCGTCGTCGTGGCCGGACTCCTGCCCGACCCCGCCGACGGCGACGCCTCCGAGCGCTACGAGGCGCTGCCGGCCGAGCCGTACGAGGCGCTGCCCGGTTCCTGGGAGGAGGAGGCGGCGCGCAAGGCCCGCTGGACGGCGTTGCGGAACCTGTCCGAACCGACCGCGACCGAGGACACCGACGGCCCCTGAACCTCCCGCTGCTCCACCCGCCCGGTCAGCTGTTCCCGCTCCCGAGGACCCCCCGCAGTTCCTGCGGCAGCAGGTGGTCGCAGGACTGCTTGGCCTCGTTGGTGAGGGCGTCCGTGACGCAGCTGTAGTAGTCGCGGTAGACCATCTGGGCCGTGAAGTTGGCCGCCACCAGCGCCAGCGCCAGCGCCGCCGTGACCAGGCCGCTGACCGCCGCCGTCGTCTGGGGGCGGCCGGCGGTCGCCTTCTCGGGGGCGCTGGGCTTGGCGCGCAGCGCGCTGATGCCCCAGTACACGGCCAGGGCGCCGAGCAGCAGCGCCACGTACGGCCAGCTGAAGAGCGCGAAGAGGAAGGCCCACATGCCGCACAGCAGGGCGTACCGCGCCCGCCGCTGAGCCGGGTCGGTGGGGTCGAAGCGCATGCCGGGGCCGCCGGGGCCGCCGGGACCGTTCTGGCCGCCGTCGGGACGCTCGCCGAAGCCGCCGGACTGCCGGCCGGGCTGGCGGTCGCTCCACTGGCTGCCCCAGGGCGCCCTCTGATCGTCTTCACCGGCCGGGCGGCGCGGCCGCCAAGGCGTGTCCGGCGTGCCCTCCGGCGGCGGGGCGAAGGGGTTGTCGTCCTGCTGGTCGCCCTTCGGCCGGTCCGAGGGCGCGTCCGGCGGCGAGGCCGGCCGCTCCCGTAGCAGCACGACGGAACGCGTCCCCTCCTGTACCGACTGCGGGGGGAGCATGTGAAGTCCCAGGCTGCGGTCCGGCATCAAGTGAGCGTCTTCCCCTTGATCTAGATGAACAGAACAGAGCTGATGAATCGACTGGATACGGCTGGATACAACTGGATACGGCTGGATACGACTGGCTACGGCGGGACGCGGCGGATGTCTGCGGGGTGATCGGCACGGCAGCCGCAACGACCGCCTACCCCGTGAACGCGCCGCATCCCGGACGCGTTCCCGTCTCGGTACCTCCCAGACGCTACCTTCCGGCCACGGCCCCGTCCCGTGGGGGCCGCCCGGTGTGCCGGTATCGTTGCTGACGGTCGGCCGCTTCGTAGACTTCCCCGTATTCCGGGGCGCGAAGCACTCGTACGAATGTACAAAGCGGGTGCGAGTCCGGCCGCCGTAACGACGCTCCCCCGAGAAAGGGCCTCACCGTGGCCGCCAAGCCCGTGGCCAAGCGCCTCGTCGTGCTGGTCTCCGGATCCGGCACCAACCTCCAGGCGCTCCTCGACGCGATCGCGGAACACGGCGCCGAGGCCTATGGCGCCGAGGTGGTCGCCGTAGGTGCCGACCGTGCCGGCATCGAGGGGCTCGCGCGTGCCGAGCGGGCCGGGATCCCCACATTCGTGACCAGGGTGAAGGACTTCGGGACCCGGGAGGAGTGGGACCGGGCGCTGGCCGAGGCCGTGGCCGCCCATGAACCCGACCTCGTGGTCTCCGCCGGGTTCATGAAGATCGTCGGGAAGGAGTTCCTGGCGCGGTTCGGCGGGCGGACCGTCAACACGCACCCCGCCCTGCTGCCCAGTTTCCCCGGGGCCCACGGCGTACGGGACGCGCTCGCGTACGGCGCCAGGGTCACCGGCTGCACCGTCCACTTCGTCGACGACGGCGTCGACACCGGACCGATCATCGCTCAGGGCGTGGTGGAGATCCGGGACGAGGACGACGAGAGCGCTCTGCACGAGCGCATCAAGGAAGTCGAGCGAAGGCTGCTCGTCGAGGTCGTGGGGCGGATCGCCCGCAACGGCTATCGCATTGAGGGACGAAAGGTAGTTATCCAGTGACCGCCGAGAGCACTGTCACGGCCGAGAGCGGCAAGCGGGCCATCCGTCGCGCGCTCGTCAGCGTCTACGACAAGACCGGGCTCGAAGAGCTCGCCCGCGGGCTGCACGAGGCCGGTGTCGCACTCGTCTCCACCGGCTCCACCGCCTCCCGTATCGCCGCCGCCGGCGTGCCCGTCACCAAGGTCGAGGAGCTCACCGGCTTCCCGGAGTGCCTGGACGGCCGGGTCAAGACCCTGCACCCGAAGGTGCACGCCGGCATCCTCGCCGACCTGCGCCTGGAGGACCACCGGCGGCAGCTCGAAGAGCTCGGTGTCGAGCCGTTCGACCTCGTGGTCAGCAACCTCTACCCGTTCCGCGAGACCGTCGCCTCCGGCGCCACGCCCGACGAGTGCGTCGAGCAGATCGACATCGGCGGCCCCTCCATGGTCCGCGCCGCCGCCAAGAACCACCCCTCGGTCGCGATCGTCACCAGCCCCGCGCGTTACGCCGACGTCCTCAAGGCCGTCGCCGAGGGCGGCTTCGACCTCGCCACCCGCAAGCGGCTCGCCGCCGAGGCCTTCCAGCACACGGCGTCCTACGACGTGGCGGTCGCGAGCTGGTTCGCCTCCGAGTACGCCCCCGTCGACGAGTCGCGGTTCCCCGACTTCCTCGGCGCCACCTGGGAGCGCGAGAACACCCTGCGCTACGGCGAGAACCCGCACCAGCCCGCCGCCCTCTACGTCGACGCCGCCGGCGGCGGCCTCGCGGAGGCCGAGCAGCTGCACGGCAAGGAGATGTCGTACAACAACTACACGGACACGGACGCCGCGCGCCGTGCCGCGTACGACCACGCCGAGCCGTGCGTCGCGATCATCAAGCACGCCAACCCCTGCGGCATCGCCGTCGGCGCGGACGTCGCCGAGGCGCACCGCAAGGCGCACGCCTGCGACCCGCTGTCCGCGTTCGGCGGGGTCATCGCCGTCAACCGGCCGGTGAGCAAGGAGATGGCCGAGCAGGTCGCGGAGATCTTCACCGAGGTCATCGTCGCGCCGGACTACGAGGAGGGGGCGCTGGAAGCCCTCGCCAGGAAGAAGAACATCCGGGTGCTGAAGGCGCCGGGCGCCCCCGCGAACCCGGTCGAGGTCAAGCACATCGACGGCGGTGTGCTGCTCCAGGTCACCGACCGCCTCCAGGCCGACGGCGACGACCCCGCCAACTGGACCCTCGCGACCGGCGAGGCGCTCGGCGCGGAGGAGCTGGCCGAGCTCGCCTTCGCCTGGAAGGCCTGCCGGGCCGTGAAGTCCAACGCCATCCTGCTCGCCAAGGACGGCGCCTCGGTCGGCGTCGGCATGGGCCAGGTCAACCGTGTCGACTCCGCGAAGCTCGCCGTCGAGCGGGCCGGTGCGGAGCGGGCGCGCGGCTCGTACGCCGCCTCCGACGCGTTCTTCCCGTTCCCCGACGGCCTGGAGATCCTGACCGCGGCCGGCGTCAAGGCCGTGGCGCAGCCGGGCGGTTCGGTCCGGGACGAACTCGTCGTGGAGGCCGCGAAGAAGGCGGGCGTGACGATGTACTTCACCGGGACACGGCACTTCTTCCACTGAGATGCCGCTGAGGTGCCGCCGCGCTTGCCACGCTTGCCGCTGAGGTGCCGCCGCGCCTGCCCCTGAGAAGCCGCCGCGCTTGCCGCCGAGTTCAGCGCCGAGCCGCCGCACGGCGAGCGCAAACACCAGGGCCGTGTCCCCCTGCGCGGGGACACGGCCCTTGGGGTACCGGGGGTGCTCAGTTGCTGCGGATCACGATCGTGCCGCAGACCTTGTCGGCGAACGTCTGGCGCTTGGCGTCCCACGCCGGCCACAGGTAGCCCAGGTAGCAGGGCAGGCCGTCCAGGATGTGGGCCAGCTGGCGCACGAACGCCATTCCCGCACCGATCGGCTGGCCGGTCTCCTCCTTGAGCGTGCGGGTGCCGATCGCTTTCTTGCCCAGGCTCTGACCGGTACGCCCCTCCAGGATGATCTGGTAGATGAACAGGCCGATCAGGCCGAGGAAGCCGATGATCGCCAGGACCGGGGTGCTCTTGGCACCACCCACGACCACGAGAACGTACGGAATGCCGTACAGCACCGTGTCGATCAGCTTGCTCAGGAAGCGCTGGCCCCAGTTCGCGTACGGCGGCGTCGCGCCGTACCCCTGCTGCGGGTAGCCGTAACCGCCCTGCTGCGGGTAGCCCGGCTGCTGGGGGTAGCCGTAGCCCTGCTGCGGCGGCACACCCTGCGGGGCCTGCTGGTAGCCGGGCTGCTGCGGGTAGCCGTAGCCGGGCTGACCCTGCTGCGGGTCCTGCGGCTGACCGTAGGGGTTGTTGGGCGCGCCGAAACTCATGCCGGGTTCCTCCGTTTGACCTGCGGGGACGACGCGGACAAGGACGGAGGTACGTCATGAACTGAGCGGTTTTGCCCCCCACCGGACCGCGGTACTGCGCCGCTCATCGTTGAGTACGCACGAGGTGTTGTCCAGTCCGATTAGCGATGTGTTGTGCAAGTGCAACATCATTGATCATGACCGCACACCCGACTGGAACCGGGAGACCGGCATCCGCGAGGATGGAGCCATGACCGCCCAGATTCTCGATGGCAAGGCCACCGCAGCCGCGATCAAGTCCGAGCTGACCGCCCGCGTGGCGGCGCTGAAGGACAAGGGCGTCACGCCCGGCCTCGGCACGATCCTCGTCGGGGACGACCCCGGCAGCCAGAAGTACGTCGCCGGCAAGCACCGCGACTGCGCGCAGGTCGGCATCGCCTCGATCCAGCGTGAACTCCCGGCCACCGCGTCCCAGGAGGAGATCGAGGCGGTCGTCCGCGAGCTCAACGACGACCCCGCCTGCACCGGCTACATCGTCCAGCTGCCGCTGCCCAAGGGCATCGACGAGAACCGCATCCTGGAACTGATGGACCCGCACAAGGACGCGGACGGCCTGCACCCGATGAACCTCGGGCGGCTGGTGCTCGGCGAGCCCGCGCCGCTGCCCTGCACCCCCAACGGCGTGCTCGTCCTGCTGCGCCGGTACGGCGTCGAGATCAAGGGCGCCGAGGTCGTGGTCGTCGGCCGGGGCGTCACCATCGGCCGCCCGATGCCGCTGCTGCTCACCCGCCGCAGCGAGAACGCCACGGTGACCCAGTGCCACACCGGCACCCGGGACCTCGCGTCGCATCTCAGGCGTGCCGACATCATCATCGCCGCCGCCGGTTCCCCGCACCTGATCCGCCCCGAGGACGTCAAGCCGGGCGCCGCCGTCCTCGACGTCGGTGTCTCCCGCACCGCGGACGGCAAGATCGTCGGGGATGTGCATCCCGGGGTCGCCGAGGTCGCCGGGTGGCTCTCGCCGAACCCCGGCGGTGTCGGGCCGATGACCAGGGCGCAGCTGCTCGTCAACGTGGTCGAGGCGGCGGAGCGCAGTGTCGGCTGACCGCGGTCACGAGCAGGGCGCCAGGCGCCGGGCGACCCGGCGCTTCCCGCTGTTCACCCGGGACACGGCACGCCCCGAAGGGGGCGGCAGGGCGGCGTCGGGGGATCTGCCGGCGCCGGCCCGGCAGTGGCCGGTGCTGGTGGTGCTGGCGACCGTCGCGGTGGGGCTGCTGCTGACCTCGCTGGACCAGTTCCGGGTGGGTGCGCTGCTGATCGGGGCGGCGCTGCTGGCCGGGGCGGTGATGCGCTGGATACTGCCGAGCGTGGGGATGCTGGCGGTCCGGTCGCGGTTCACGGACATCGTGACGTACGGGGTGCTGGGGCTGGCGATCGTCCTGCTGGCGTTGATGGCGCAGCCGAAGCCGTGGCTGGTGATCCCCTACCTGAAGGACACGCTGCACTTCACGATGAGGAACTAGCGGGTTCCGTCTCGGGCGCGGGCCCCGGCATCCGCTCGCGCCCGCGCGGCGGTAGCCGCACAGGGGACACGGCCCCGCGCCCCTCACGGGGCGCCGGCGTCCCCGGCCCGGCGTTCGGCACCCGTCCGGGACGCAGGGCATGGTGCTCGAGAAGCAGGCCATGGCGCCCGAGAAGCAGGGCAGGCCCGCACCTCCCCCGGTGGGTGCGGGCCTCCTCCCCCCGGTTCGAAGGTAGGGATCCGGCTGCGTCCGCGAATCCCACTCCCGGTTGAGCCGTCTACAACTTCCGCGGTACATCAGGCGATTGACTCGCCGTTTCCGAGGCCCGCGTTACGCTGCGGCGATGCGTCCGCGGAACCTGCCTCCACTCGCCGTCGACACGCTCATCGCGTGCATGACGGTCGTGATGGCCGTGTTCCTGGGGCGCGAGTCGCCCGCCCAGGGGTGGCCACAGCTCGACGCGCGGGCATACGCGCTGATCGGGCTGGCGCACCTGCCCCTCGCCCTGCGCGGGCGGTGGCCGGTCGCGGTCTTCGCCGTCATGCAGGCCGCCTCGATCGTCTACGTCAGCCTCGGCTTCTGGCCCGTGGTGTGCACGTTCGGCTCCCTGCTGGCGCTGTACACGATCGCGTCGGTACGGCCCGTCCGGGTCGCCGTCGGCTGCGCCCTCTGCATGACGGGCATGTGGCTGTACGCGGGGCTCGTCACCGACGGCTCCTCGATGGCGTCCGTCGTCACCCAGGCGCTGCTGTACTCCTCGGTGCTGGTCTGGTTCGGGCATCTCGCGCAGCGGTCGGCCGCGCTCACCCGGCTTCTGCGGGCGGAGCAGGCCGAGCGGGCGCGGCGGGCGGTCGTCGAGGAACGCGGGCGGATCGCCCGGGAGTTGCACGACGTCGTCGCCCACCACATGTCGGTGATCTCCGTGCAGGCGGGGCTCGCCCGGTTCGTCTTCGAATCCGACCCCGGCAAGGCGCGCGGGGCGCTCGGCACCATCGCCGACACCAGCGGGGAGGCACTGGACGAGCTGCGGCGCATGCTCGAGGTGCTCAGGGACGAGGACCCGCGGGCCGTCGAGCGCGCCCCCATGCCGACCCTGGAGCGGCTGGCCGAACTCGTCGAGAGGGTGCGGTCCGGCGGACTGCCCGTCGGCTTCGTCGTCGAGGGCGCGCCCCGGCCGCTGCCGCCCGGCGTCGAGCTGTGCGCCTACCGCGTGGTCCAGGAGGCGCTCACCAACGTCCTCAAGCACGCCGGCCGCGCCCACGCGCGCGTGCTGCTCCGGTACGGGGCCAGCGAGCTGACCGTGTCCGTCCTCGACGACGGGGAGGGGGTGAATCCGGACAGAATGCGAACGGGCGCAGGCCATGGCTTGATTGGTATGCGTGAGCGGGCCAAGCTCTACGGCGGGACGATCAGTGTCGGCCCACGCTCCGAGGGCGGCTTCGCGGTCGAGCTGACCCTGCCGACCTCGGCCGCACTCGCACGGCGGGGGGACGACCGTACCGGATGACCAGAGTGCTCGTGGTCGACGACCAGTTCCTCATCCGCGCCGGGCTGGTGGGCCTGCTGGAGGCCGCCCCCGGGTTCGAGGTGGCCGGCGAGGCGGGGGACGGCGCGGAGGCGGTGCGGCTGGCCGCCGAGACCCGGCCCGACGTCGTCCTCATGGACATCCGCATGCCGGGCGTCAACGGCATCGAGGCCACCGAGCGCATCCTCGCCCAGGCGGCCGCGCCCGCGCCCCGCATCCTCGTCCTCACCACCTTCGACCTCGACGAGTACGTGTACGGCGCGCTGCGCGCCGGCGCCTCCGGGTTCCTCCTCAAGGACTCCGGCCCCGAACGGCTGCTGACCGCCATCACCGCGGTGGACGGTGGTGACGCCCTGTTCGCGCCCAGCGTCACCCGGCGCCTGGTCGAGGCCTTCGCCCGCCGGCACGGCCCCGGCCTCGACGCCGTGTCACCGCCCGGCCTGGACGTGCTGACCTCCCGCGAGGTCGAGGTCCTCAAACTCACCGCGCGCGGGCTGTCCAACCTGGAGATCGCCGACCGCCTCTACATCAGCGAGGCGACCGTGAAGACCCACCTCAACCGCACCATGACCAAGCTCGACCTGGGCAGCCGGGCGCAGGCGGTGGTGGTGGCGTACGAGACGGGGCTGGTGACGCCGGGCAACCCGGCGAACTGACCGGCCCGTCGGCCGTGGTCCGTCCCGGGGAGTTGTCCGAAAGGCGGCCCGTCCCCTCCCCCGAGCAGGACGGACCGCCGTCCGGAACCAGCCTTCCCACCGGGCGGCGGCTGTTCAACGGCTGTCCGCCGGCTGTGGCAGAGAGGTGACGGTTCCGCTACGGGCCGCCCGTACCGACGCGGCCTGCGGGAACCGTCCTGCCGCCCGCCGTCGTCACCGGCTCTGAACTGGCAACTGAGCGACAACCGACTGACAACTGACCGACAGCCAACGGGCAGCCGGCGGGCAACGTGGCGGGCCGTGGAGGTGCGTGATGGGCGGCTGGCAGCCGCTGCCGGAGGGACTCCCGCCGGAGGTACGGCACTTCGTGGAGCAACTGCGGCTCCTCAAGGACGCCACCGGCCTCAGCCTGGTCGCGCTGGGGGCCCGTACCGCGTACAGCAAGTCCTCCTGGCAGCGCTACCTCAACGCGGTGCAGCCGCCGCCCCGCCAGGCCGTCGTCGCGCTGTGCCGGGTCGCGGGCCTGGCCGGTGCCGACGCCGAACGGCACGCCGTGCGCTGGGAACTCGCCGTCGAGGCCTGGCCGCGCCCGGCGGCGACCACGCCGGACGGCCCTGCGGGCGCCGGGGCGGCGGAGGGGTACGAGGACGATCCGACCCTCCCGTGGTGGGACCGGCCCGAGCAGGACCCGGCGCCCCACCCGCACAGCCGGCTCCTGCTGTGCGCGGTCCTGCTGCTGCTCGCGCTGCTCCTCGTGGCGGTCGTCGGTGCCGTGACGCTCGGGTGAGCTGTGCGCCCTGTGACCTGCGAGGTCACGACGGGATGGCCGGTGTGTCGATGTGTCGACAAGTTCGCGGACGGATCACGAAGCCGGTCCGCAATCGGGCTAACGTCTCCCAGTGGGACGAGCCGGAGGCCCGTTGGACCGTGCGGCGGTCGGCGTGCGACGGTGCTGCCGGGCGGCCCAGTGCTCCTGTGCGCCCCCTGCCCGGGGACTGTCCTCCGGGGCTGCCGCATCCCGATGGGTAGCCAGAACGGGGACCGCCGTGGGGCGCCGCGCGTAGGGGGAAGACGCGGGGCAGGAAACGGCGCCGAACCGGCGGACACCCGAACCGGCGCACACCGGGCCGGGGAAACCGGTGGAACCGTGAAAGCGGTGGAACCGGAGGAGGCGGTGGAAGCGGTGGGAACGGTGGAAACCGGGGGAAAGGGGACCGGGGAATGATGGGGGGAAGCAATGCCTCGTTGGAAAGCTCTGCCGGATGAACTCGATCCGCAGGTCAAGGAGTTCGCGACCCAGTTGCGGCGGCTCGTGGACCGCGGTGGGCTGAGCGTCGCGGCACTGTCCGACCGCACCGGCTACGCCAAGTCGTCCTGGGAGCGCTATCTCAACGGCCGTCTGCTGGCGCCCAAGGGCGCGGTGGTCGCGCTCGCCGAGGTCACCGGCACCGATCCCGTCCACCTCACGACCATGTGGGAGCTGGCCGAACGGGCCTGGAGCCGTTCCGAGATGCGCCACGACATGACGATGGAGGCGATCCGGATCGCCCAGGCGCGGGCCGCGCTGGGGGAGTTCGGCGCGCCGCCGGCCACATCCGCGTCCGCGAGCGCCGCCGGGGGCGGCAAGGCGCCGCGTCGGGCGGCCGGCGCCGTCGCGACGCCGGGGATCGCCGGGCCGGCGGGGGTCTCGCCCGCGATTCCGTCCCAGCCGACGGCCCCCGACGCGAACCGCCGCGAGGGCACCCGCTCCCGCGGCCCGGCCACGCCCCCGCCCGCCGCCCCGCACGGCGGCGGCAGGCGCCGGCTGTCGATGTTCCTCGCCGGGGTCGTGGGCGTGGTCGTGGTCGTCGCCGCCGCCGTCCTCTTCCTCACCGGAGGCGACGGCGGTGGGAAGAAGAACCAGGGCGGCGGCGCCTCGGCCACCCCGTCCACCCCGTCCACCGGCACCAGCAGCGAGCTTCCGGCGGGGGTGAAGTGCGCGGGCGCCGGCTGCACCGGCAAGGACGCGGAGGCGATGGGGTGCAGCGGCGACCTCGTGACCACCGCCAAGACGGTCACGGTCGGCGCGACCACCCTGGAGGTCCGCTACAGCAGGACCTGCGGCGCCGCGTGGGGCCGTATCACGGGCGCCGCCCAGGGCGACTCGGTCCGGGTCACGGCCGGCACCACCACGGAGCGCGGCTCGATCACGGCCACCGGCGACACGATCGCCTACACGCCGATGGTGGCGGTGCGGGACGCGGCGGCGGCGAAGGCCTGCGCCACGCTGGCGTCGGGGCAGCGGGGGTGCACGGCGTGACAGACGTCTGAACGTCGGTCTGCCCGGCGTCCGAGGGACGAGGCCGAAGGCCGGCAGCGGAGGGTCTGGGGGGGGCAGCCCCCGTGCCTCCCGGCAGTGCCGGCGGCGGACGAAGAAAACGGCGGCGCACAGGAATGCCGGCCTCCTTCCGGGGCACGCGACACGTATCCCCCACGGGAGTCCGGAAACCGGTTCCCCCGAGTGGCGGCCGTCCTGCCCCACCTCTCCCGGACAGGCGGCCGCCTCTTTTGTGGGGTGAGCCACACCGACCCCTCGCTCTGCGGCATCCTCGACGCGCGATAGCCTGACCGGTGGATCTCTTGATACCAAGAGATCGATCATCTGTACGTCCGCACCCCAGGGCACCCAGGGCAAGGACGCCCACCGCCAGCTGTCATACGGAGAACGCCATGACCCGCACTCCCGTGAACGTCACCGTCACCGGCGCGGCCGGCCAGATCGGTTACGCCCTGCTCTTCCGCATCGCCTCCGGCCAGCTGCTCGGCGCGGACGTGCCGGTCCGGCTCCGGCTCCTGGAGATCACGCCGGCGCTCAAGGCCGCCGAGGGCACCGCCATGGAGCTCGACGACTGCGCCTTCCCGCTCCTGGCGGGCATCGACATCTCCGACGACCCGAACGTCGCCTTCGACGGTGCCAACGTCGCCCTGCTGGTCGGCGCCCGCCCCCGCACCAAGGGCATGGAGCGCGGTGACCTCCTGGAGGCCAACGGCGGCATCTTCAAGCCGCAGGGCAAGGCCATCAACGACCACGCCGCGGACGACATCAAGGTCCTGGTCGTCGGCAACCCGGCCAACACGAACGCGCTGATCGCGCAGGCCGCCGCGCCGGACGTACCGGCGGAGCGCTTCACCGCGATGACCCGCCTCGACCACAACCGCGCGCTGACCCAGCTCGCGAAGAAGACGGGCTCCACGGTCGCCGACATCAAGCGGCTCACCATCTGGGGCAACCACTCCGCCACCCAGTACCCGGACATCTTCCACGCCACGGTCGCCGGCAAGAACGCGGCCGAGGTCGTGAACGACGAGAAGTGGCTGGCCGAGGAGTTCATCCCGACCGTCGCCAAGCGCGGCGCGGCCATCATCGAGGCCCGTGGCGCGTCCTCCGCGGCCTCCGCCGCCAACGCCGCCATCGACCACGTCCACACCTGGGTCAACGGCACCGCCGACGGCGACTGGACCTCCATGGGCATCCCCTCGGACGGCTCCTACGGCGTCCCGGAGGGCCTGATCTCCTCCTTCCCGGTCACCACCAAGGACGGCACGTACGAGATCGTCCAGGGCCTGGAGATCAGCGAGTTCTCCCGCGCCCGCATCGACGCGTCGGTCAAGGAGCTGGCGGAGGAGCGCGACGCGGTCCGCGCCCTCGGCCTCATCTGAGCCTCCCGCACGCAACGGGCCCCGTTCCGGTCTCCACCGGGGCGGGGCCCGTTCCCGTGCTCCACCAGAGCGGGGCCCGTTCCCGTGCTCCACCAGAGCGGGGCCCGTTCCCGTGCTCCCCGGCATTGCCCGCGACGGGGACCCGGACCTGCCGGCCGGGCCGGACGCCGAGGCCGGCGAGCTGGTCGTCGATCGACGGACGCGTGGGGGAGGACCCGCCGGCCGGCTTCTGACCGGCCGGCGGCGTGCCGAGACGCCGCTCCCTGGCCGGTCAGATCTTCGTTCATTTAATTTCAGTATTCGCGGGGTGCGATCAGCCGCATATTCATAATTTCTTCCCCGTCGCCTCTTCCGGGTGACTGAATTCCCCCGAACGCTCCAAATCCTGCCCCGGGTGGCGGTCGTTAGGTGACCGTGACGCGATTGGACTGGTGCACAGCAGAAGATCATCCGACAACCGTGCTGCGCTGGCTCGGTGGTATGGATATCACTTCATGCTCGGACCTGCTCGATGATTTCCTGAAGAGCATCAATACGATGGAAAGCGAGTATCGGCGGACCATGGCGGATCTGTACGGGGCGTCCTGAGACAGGGTGCGGAGGTTAATTCGATGGACGGGATTCAACACGACTCAGGTCCGGGGCTCTACGACCACACCGGCTTCCGTGATCACCCCGGTCTCTACGACCACGCCTGGGGCGTCTCGGAGCCGGACGGCGCTCACAATGACTGGGACCCGGTCGAGGAACTGGCGCAGATACTGTCCGCACCGACCGGTGTGAACGCGGCCCCCACCCTGCTGGACGGGCCGGCCCAGCGCCGGGGCGGCCGCCGCCGGGGCCGCCGCGACTCCCACCTGCTCGACGGCGGCCGGAGCTTCACGCACATCACGCTCCTGATCGTGGCGGTCTCACTGTGCGCGGTGTTCATGCTGGCCTGGTCCGTCTGCTACTCCTACGCGCAACTGCGCGGCATCGCCTCGTCGGTGCTCCCCGGAGGGCTGGCGCGGTACTGGCCGCTGACCGTCTACGGCCCGTGGTTCGTGGCCGCGCTGTCCGTCCTGCGGGCCACCGCGCAGCGCCGGAGCGCCCGGCGGTCCTGGTGTGTCGTACTGGCCGCCTCCGCCGTCGCCGTGGGCCTGTGCATCAGCCACTCCTCCCACGCGCTGCTGTCCTTAGTGATCTTCGGGATCCCGCCCGTCACCGCCCTGGTCTGTTTCTGGGAGCTCGTGGGCCAGATCTCGACCCGGAACCGGCCCCGGCACGCCATGCCCCCCGCCTCGGCGAGCGCCACACCCTGAACCCGACAGCGGCACGGCCCCTCGCCCCTCGAAAAACGTCTGTCCCGTTCCGTCCGACTGTTCAGTGACGCCGCACACGTCCGGCCGACGATTGCGCATGCGATTCGAGGCCGAAGCCGAGGGCAGGCGCCGGCGGTCCCCGAGTGCGGCCTGAATGCCGCACAGGGGTACCGAACAGGAACGGAAGGCAGTACCGATCACGGCGGACAGCACGGCACGAGCGACCGTCCATGCCGGAGGAGAGTGGCCGGCGGCCGTCTCCGGCGCGAGGCGCGAGACCATCGCCCCGGCGGACGGCCTGCCCTTCACCGTCGTCGCCGAGGGCGACGAGAGGGACGCGGAGGCGGCGGTGGCAGCCGCCTGGCGCGCCTTCGACACCGGCCATCGGCCACCGGCCCCGGACCCCCGTCGCCGAGCGCGCCGCCCTGCTCCGCTGGGTGGCCGGCCTCCTCGTACGCGACCGCGAACAGCTCGGGCTGCTGGAGAGCCGGACGCGGGCAAGACAGTCGAGGAGGGCCGCGTCGACATCGGCTGCGTCGCCGACGCCTTCTAGTCCACTCCTCGTCCAGAGGCCTCAGGCCAGGGCTTCTGGAGCGACCGCAGCGCCAGGCGCAGCAGGCCCGGGCCGAAGGTGATCCGGGTGGCGCCGAGTGCGCCGAGCTCGGCGGGCGTGGGGCTGGTGCCGTCCGGGCGGGCGTACATGTTGAGCGGGCCCTTGATGCCGGAGCGGAGCAGGGGCAGTACGGCGGTCGGGGCGTGGATCGGGTAGACGCAGTCGGCGCCGGCCGCGCCGTACAGCGCGGCCCGCTCGATCGCCCGGTCGGGGTCGGTGACCCCGCGGGCGAAGGTGTCGACACGGGCGTTGAGGAACAGCCGGTCACCGGCGGCCGAGCGGACCTCGGCGAGCCACTCGGCGTGCCGGTGCGGGTCCTTGAGGACACCCCCGCTGGAGTCCTCAAGGTTGCAGCCGACCACCCCGGCCTCCAGCAGGCGCTCGACCAGCTCCTGCGGCGCCAGCCCGTAGCCGTCCTCCACGTCCGCCGACACCGGCACGTCCACGGCCCGCGTGATCCGCGCGAGGGCCGCGAACATCTCCGCCGCCGGGGTCTCGCCGTCCGCGTACCCCAGACTCGCCGCGACTCCGGCGCTGGGCGTGGCCAGCGCCGGGAACCCGGCATCCACCAGGGCCCGGGCACTGGCCGCGTCCCACGGGCCGGGCAGGATCAGCGGGTCACCGGGCGGGCGCCCGTAGTGCAGAGCCCGGAAGGCCGCGGCGTCGGTCACGCGTGCTGCCCCGGCTGGTAGTGCCCCGGCACCAGACGGAAGGTCACCCCGAACCGGTTCCACGCGTTGATCACCGTGATCGCGGCGATCAGCTGCGCCAGCTCCGCCTCCTCGAAGTGCTTGGCGGCCCGCTCGTACACGTCGTCCGGCACGAAACCGTCGGTCAGGACGGTCACCGCGTCCGTCAGCGCCAGCGCCGCCAGCTCCTTCTCCGTGTAGAAGTGCGCCGACTCCTCCCACGCGCTCAGCTGGATGACCCGCTCGACGCTCTCGCCCCCCGCGAGCGCGTCCTTGCTGTGCATGTCCAGGCAGAACGCGCAGTGGTTGAGCTGCGAGGCCCGGATCTTCACCAGCTCCAGGAGCTTCGGGTCGAGGCCCTTGCGGGCGGCGGTGTCCAGCCGGACCATCGCCCGGTAGACGTCGGGGGCCAGCTCCGACCAGGGCAGACGGGGGGAGTGTTCGGGCGCGTACTGGGGGGTGTCTTCAGTGGTCATGTCTCGACCCTAGGAGCCGAGCAGCCCAGGAGTATGGTCCATTTGCATGGAGAATGTATGGGCCACTCGACCGGATCGGCCCACTCGACCCGATCGACCCGATCGGCCCACTCGGGCCGGCCGGGCCGGTCAGGCTGCTCTGGGCATCGATCTGCACCTGGAGCCGGCCGCGGGACCGGGCCTGCGCCGGGGCCTGACCGACGCCCTGCGCGAGGCCGTGCGCAGCGGCCGGCTGCTCCCCGGCACCCGGCTGCCCTCCTCCCGCTCCCTCGCCGCCGACCTGGCCATCGCCCGCAACACCGTCGCCGACGCCTATGCCGACCTGGTCGCCGAGGGCTGGCTCACCGCCCGGCAGGGCTCCGGCACCCGGGTGGCGACGGGCCTGCCACCGGTGCGGCAGGCGCAGACCCCCGAGGGCAGGACCGCCCACCGGCCCGCCTACGACCTGCGTGCCGGCTCCCCCGACCTCTCCGCGTTCCCGCGCACCGAGTGGCTCAAGGCCGCCCGCCGCGCCCTCGCCGCCGCCCCCAACGAGGCCTTCGGCTACGGCGATCCACGCGGCCGCGCCGAACTGCGCACCGCGCTCGCCGCCTACCTCGCCCGTGCCCGGGGCGTGCGCGCCGACCCCGAACGGATCGTGATCTGCGCCGGGTTCGCACACGGACTGAGCCTGCTCGGCCGCATGCTGCGGGCCCGCGGGGCGGACACGATCGCCGTGGAGTCGTACGGCCTCGACGAGCACTGGCGGTCGCTGACCACGGCCGGTCTCCGCCAGGTCCCGCTGCCCTTCGACGAACTCGGCACGGACACCACGGAACTCGGCCGGGCTCCGGCCGCGGTGCTGCTGACCCCGTCCCACCAGTTCCCGATGGGCGTGCCGCTGCACCACGACCGGCGGGCGGCGGTGGTGGACTGGGCGCGCCGCACCGGCGGCCTGGTCCTGGAGGACGACTACGACGGCGAGTTCCGCTACGACCGCCGGCCCGTCGGCGCCCTCCAGGGCCTCGCCCCAGACGAGGTGGTCTACCTGGGCACCGCCAGCAAGTCCCTGGCCCCCGGGCTGCGGCTGGCCTGGATGGTGCTGCCGCCGGCCGTGGCCGGGGAGGCGACGGCGGTCAAGGGCGGCGTGGACACCTGCGGGGCGCTCGACCAGCTGACGCTGGCCGAGTTCATCGCCTCCGGCGGCTACGACCGGCACGTCCGCGCGGCCCGCTCCCGCTACCGGCGGCGCCGGGACGCCCTGGTCCGGGCCCTCGCCGAGTGCGCCCCGGCGATCCGGGTCGCCGGCATCGCGGCGGGCCTGCACGTCGTACTGCGGCTGCCGCCCGGTACCCAGAGCCGGGTGATCCGGGCCGCCGCGGCCCGCGGCCTCGCCCTCGACGGCCTCACCCCGCGCCACCGCCACCCCGACGCGGCCACCGCACCCCCGGACGCCCTCGTCCTCGGCTACGGCACCCCGCCCGACCACGCCTGGTCGGGGGCGCTGGACATCCTGTGCGCGGTGCTGTCCGACCCGGCGGTGACCGACGGGGCCTGATCCCCCGGCAAGGCGAGCTCCTGAAGGGTGCGCGAGCGCCTAAGGTGCGCGAGGTCCGTCGGGGTGCGCGACGTCCGTCGTCGGGGTGCGCCAGGCCCGCCGTCGGGGGGTGCACAAGGCCCTCCCACCGGTGCGGTTCGCGCGCTCCTGGATCGGGGCGAGGGTCACCCCGGGCAGGACCGGCAGCCGGGGCGGCGGGTCCGCGCGGTCAGGGACGGGACTTGCTCACCGGAGGGGGCGCGGCGGCGGCGACGGCCGCCTCGGCAACCGCGTCGGCCGCTCACTCCTCCTCGGCGGTGACCGGTGCCTCCCCGAACCGGCCCAGGGCCAGGGCTCCCGCCACGGCCACCGCGAAACCGAGCACCGCGAGCCAGGTCAGCCCCTCCCGGGTCCGGTCGCCGAGCCATACGACCCCCACCGCCGCCGGGCCGAGCGTCTCGCCGATGACCATGCCGGCCGTCGCCGTGGTCACGGAGCCGCGTTGCAGGGCCGACGTCAGCAGCATGAAGGCGGCGCCGCCACCGATCAGCAGCGCATAGACCGCGGGGTTGGTGAGCAGTTCGGCCGGCCGCAGGGTGTCGATCAGCCGTACCGACACCTCCACCACCCCGAACCCGAACCCCGCCCCGAGACCGAGCACCAGGCCCCGCCCCCGCCCGGTCAGCCGCCCGCCGGCCAGACCGAGCAGCAGGACCCCCACGGCCGTCCCCAGCATCACCCACCTCAACGTCGCCGACCCGGCCCGGTCTCCCTCGGGACCCGACGCCAGCCCCAGCATCGCGAGCCCCGCGCACACCACCCCCACCGCGGCCCACTCCACCCCGCTCAGCCGCACCCGCAGCAGCCGCGCCGCGACCACCGCGGTCACCGCGAGCGCGGAGGCCAGGGCCGCGCTCACCGCGTAGATGGGAAGCGACCGCAGCGCGAGGATCTGGAACACGAACCCGAGCCCGTCCAGCCCGAGCCCGACGACATAACGCCACTGCCGCACGGCCCGCAGCAGCAGCGCGGCCTCCCCGCCCGCGCCGTCACCGGCGGCCCGCGCGGCCATCGCCTGCAGGACCGTCGCCGTACCGAAGCAGATCGCGGCCGCGAGGGCGCACACCATTCCGAAGAGCACGAAGGGACTGTAGGCGAGAGGAGCGTGCGGTGCTGTGACCGGGAGAAAAGTAAGAAGCGGGCCCGGGGTGACCCGGACCCGCTCCTCCCCTTGCGCCCCCGTGCGCGTGGGCTCCTCGGGTGTCAGCTGGCGCCGGCCAGCCAGGCGGTGGCGTTGAGGGCGAGGGCGGCGTTGGTGGCGCCGCTGTCGTTCCAGCCGTCG
>NZ_JAJONF010000040.1 GCF_021462265.1 Streptomyces shenzhenensis
AGCCCCCGCGTCTGCGGCATGATCGGCCGGACAGCCCCTAGGTCAGGCCGATCGCGGCGCACGCCGACTGGTACTTCGGGGTGCAGATGTCGGCGACGGTGTAGACGCCGTCCGCGATCACCGTGTCCTTGATGTTGTTCTTCGTGAGGGCGACCACCGGCACGAGCGTGGCGGGGATGTTCTTCTCGGTCGGGCTGTCGACCTTGCCCTGGGTCAGCGCGTCGTACTGGATGTCGCGGCCCTGGACCTTGTACACGGCCATCTGCGCGGCGTCGGTGGCCTCGTCCAGGAACGACTTGTACACGGTCATGTACTGCTCGCCCGAGACGACCCGCTGCACCGCGTCCAGGTTGGCGTCCTGTCCGGTGACCGGGGGGATCGTGGTGGCGCCCGCCTGCTTCAGCGCGTCGATGACGGCGCCGGCCATGTCGTCGTTGGCCGAGTAGACGGCGGCGATGTTGTTCAGCCCGACGGCCCGGATCGCCTTCTTCATGTCGGCCTCGGCGACCGCGGGCGACCACTTGTCGATGTCGTACTCCTCGGCGATGCGGACCTTGTTCCTGAGTTCGGCGAGGGCGCCCGCCTTGAAACTCGCCGTGTTGGGGTCCGCGGGGTCGCCGTTCATCATGACGATCTTGCTGGTCGCGGCCTTGCTGCCGAGTGCCTCGACGACGGCGCGGCCCTGGACCTCGCCGACGAGTTCGTTGTCGTGCGAGACGTAGGCGTCGATCGGGCCCCGCGCGAGCCGGTCGTAGGCGATGACGGGGATGCCCGCGGCCTTGGCCTTCCGGACCTCCGGCGCGATGGCCGCGGCGTCCACCGCGTCCACCACGATGATGTCGACCTTCTTGGACACCATCTCCTGGAACTGCTGACTCTGCCGGGCCTCGCTCGACTCGGCGTTGGCGTAGTCGACCTTGCCCTTGCCGTGCGTGAGGGAGGCGACCTCCTTCGCGAAGATGGGGTGGTCGAAGGCCTCGAAGCGGGCCGTCTGCTTGTCGGGCAGGAGCAGCCCCACCGTGATGCCGTCGCCCTTCTTCGGGGACGCGGAGGTGTCGCCCCCGAGGCCGTCGACGGCGCCGCACGCGGTGAGCGTGAGAGCGGACGCGGAGGCGGCCAGGATGGTCGCGAGGCGGCGCAGGGGAATCCCGCGGAGGGTAGGAACGATCACATCAGGCGCCTTCCGAGTGGGGGAGGGTCATGCGCGACGGATGATGTGAAGGGAAGCAAACGCGCTGCGACCGGGTACGTCAAGACGACAGGACAACAAGGCAGTTGGAGCGCGTCCCGCACGTCGGGCCAGAGTACGGGACCGGCGAGCCGTCCGCCCAGGCCGGGCCGGTGCGGCGGGAGTCGGCCCACCGGCGGGACGGGGACGGTGCAAGGGCCGCGGCCAGGCGGCGAGTCGCCTGGGGGCCGCCCCACGTCCGGGACTTCGCCGTCCGCACCGCCCTTCGCCCGGCGCGCTGTCTTCGCTGCCGCGACCCCGGCGGCCGTCACCCGCCCGTCCGGGCCGCTGCGTCCGGTCCCGGCCGGATGGTCCTGCCGCCCGGTGACACCGCCGACGGAAACGGCCCGGGTGCGGGACCCGGGCCGTCGTCCGTGTGGTGCGGGGAGCGTCAGGGCCGCTGCTTGGCGAGGGCCGGGACGAAGCGGAGGGCGTCCACGGTGCCGACGCCGGTGGCGAGGTCGTAGCCGTTGACCGCCCGGTAGCCGGTCACGCCCTGGTAGCTGTTGTTCGTGCCGTCGTTGACGTCGACGATGCCGGTGCCCTTGGAGTGCCGGCCGTAGAGGTCGTACAGCCGCTTCTGGATGTTGCCCAGCCGGTGGCCGGCCGCCTGGTCGGCGAGGGCGACGATGCCCGCGAAGAGCGGGGTGGCCTCGCTGGTGCCGCCGCTGACGTCCCAGCCGGTGGCGGCCGGGTCGAAGCTGGAGTAGATCCAGGCGCCGCCGTCGACCGCGGCGGACATCGAGATGTCGGGGGTGCCGCGGCGGGTGCCGACCTTGCTCTTCACGCCGTTCTGGAAGGACGGCCGGGTGAACACGTGGGACTGGCCGCCACCGCCGGAGCCGTAGTCGTTGTAGACGCTGTCCGGCTTGACCCGGTCGCCCTTGTCGTTCAGGTGGAGCTGGGTGCCGCCGATCGAGGTGACCAACGGGTCCGAGGAGGGCCAGGAGTTGACGCGCTTGTCGTAGTACGTCTTGCCGTCCGCCCGGAGGTCGGTGGCGCCGCCGTCGCCGGAGGCGGCGAGCACGGTGACGTGCTTGCGGTCTGCGTCCTGGAAGGCGTACCGCAGCTTCTTGATGCTGGAGAAGTCACCCTTGGCGAAGCCGGGGAAGGTGTTCTCGGTGGCGCCGAAGCTCTGGCTGATGACGTCGCCGACGTTGTGGTCGATCAGGTACTTCTCGGCGTCCATCATCTCCGGCAGACCGGTGGTGCCCTCGGTCTCGGAGACCGCCGTCTCGACCACGACGATCTTCGCGGCGGGCGCCACCGCGTGCGCCATCTCGACGTCCAGGGTGGTCTCGCCGGCCCAGCCGGTCATGTCGGAGTTCTTGGGGTCGAAGGCGGGCACGTGCCCCCACTTGACGACCTTCACCTTGGTGCTGGGCAGCCCGAACTGCTTGCTGTAGACGTCGAGATCGTGCTGCACGGTCGGTGAGCCGTACGAATCGACGATGACGATGGTGCGCCCCTTGCCCGTGACGCCCTTGCGGTAAAGGGCGTTCAGGTCGTAGGCGGTGCGGTACTGGAGCGGGTTGTAGCAGTTGATCTGCCACTTGGCCTGGCACTGCGCGTTGGAGAGCGGGCTGCTCACGTCATGCGCCAGGGTGTGCCCGACGACGGCCGGTACCGCGAGGGTGTGCGGTACGGCGGCGGGAGCGGCGTTCGCCAGTGCGGTGACCGCCAGCGCGGCCACGGACGTGGCAGCCGCGAGGCCCCGCCCGGTTCGGGCCATGTGCATGGATCCCCCCTTGTTGTTCGAAGTCTCACGAAGTGATCTCTACGTGGTCTTCGCGCATCACACCGGACGGGTCATGCACAGATCAAGTACGTTGAACCGACGATGCCGAACCCTTTACCGTGCGTTGTCCCTTCATTAACGTCCCACTGTTGTCGAGAACAAAGCCGCAACCCGGGTCGCGGTCTTTGCGTCTTCCCCCGTTGAACAGGACCCCAAGTCACCCGCATCCTCTAACAATCGGCCGAGCCTTGAGACACATACCCCTGAGACCCTGGGCCGTGGCTGCCGCCGCCACGGCCTTCGCGTTCCTCGTCGTCCTGGAGGTCGCCGCACGTCACTACGGTCTGCCGGGACCGATCACCAACCAGGCACGCGAGCTGGCGTACGCGCCCAAATCCGGCTTTCTGCTCTATGCGGGCCTGGCGTTGACGATGGTGGTGCTCACCTGGCGGCAACGGTTCGTCGCCCTCGCCGCCGCGGTCGGCATCGACCTCGTCTTCGCGGCGGCCCGGTGGGCGACGGGTACCGGGGTCTCCCACGGCCAGCCGTTCGGCAACGGCGCGCTGTGGGTGCTGCTCGGCTGCGCGGCCGTCGCCGTGCTGCGCCGCACGGGCCCGGAACGCGTACTGCTGCTGAAGGGCGCCGGGCTGGGCCTGCTGCTGGTGACCGGCCGCAAGACCGGCGACACCTGGCTGCTCATCACCTCGAAGACCCGCCCGACGGTGCTCGACCCGTACGTGGCCACCGCCGACCACGCCCTGGGCGACCCGTCGTGGCTGGTGGGCCGGATCGTCACGGCCACCGGCCCGGTCGGCTTCAACGTGCTCGACGTCGTCTACGGCCAGCTCGCCGTGGCCGCGGTCGCCGTCGCGCTGTACCAGCTGCGCGGCGTGGCGGCCGAGCGCCGCTTCCCGCGCCACCATCTGGTGCGCACCTTCCTGCTGATCGGCCTGCTCGGACCGGCCGTCTACATGATCTTCCCGGTGGTCGGACCGGTCTTCGCCTACGGCACCGGCGCCGACCACTGGGCATCGGTCAGCCTCTGGCCGGCGCGGCCTCCGCACGGGCACTGGCCGGTGGCCGACCTGTGGCCGCGCACCACGCCGCCGGTCACCGCCCCGCACCCCATCCGGTACGACGGGTTCACCCCGCGCAACTGCATGCCCAGCCTGCACACGGCATGGGCCACCACGATCTTCGTGCACTCCCGCAGGGGTCCCCGGGCGCTGCGCTGGGCCGGCGCGTTCTGGCTGGTCGCCACGCTCACCGCGACCCTGGGCTTCGGCTACCACTACGGCGCGGACCTCCTCGCCGGCGCGGTGTTCGCGCTCACGGTCGAGGGCGCCCTGCGCGCGCACGACCGCGGCTGGGAGCGCACGGGCATCCGCCTGGTCGTCCACGGTACGGCGGTCTTCGCCGCGCTCCTGGTGTCCTACCGCTGGCTGCCGCTGGAGATGGCCACGCGCCCCTGGCTGTACGGACCGCTGCTCGTGCTGGCGACCGCCTCGGTGGTCTACCACTACGTACGGACCGTCACACGCTGGGAACCGCGCACCGATCCGACGTCGCGCTTCCCGGCACCGCAGCCCGAACTGGTCTGAGCCGGCCGGGGCGGTCCGTGACCGCTTCCGGCGCCGGCACCGGGCACCGGGCACCGGGCACCGGCAGCCGACGCCTGCTGCCGGCGCCCGCTGGTGGACGGCAGGACGGTCGGCACGGTGGACAGCTACGCCGCGAAGACCGCCTACCGGCAGGTGGTGTTCACCCGCACCCTCGGCACCACGGTCACCGCCCACCAGGTGCAGCTGCGCGTCCTCTCCGGCAGCACGTCAGCACGCTCCACCGTCACCCTGGACGCGGTGATGGTCACCCGCTGAGCCGGCCCGGGGCGGCCGCGGGCTCTGCCGGGTCCCGTCAGCCGTCCCGTTCGACCCACTCGCCGCCGCCCAGCGGGTAGTCGTAGCCCGGGCGGCCCGCGTCGGCGCTGGTGCGGAACGCGGTGCCGGCGTTGTCGACGCGGACCGTGCCGCGACGGCTCCCGCTGGACCAGTCCAGGGTGAGGTCCCAGCGGACGTCGTGGGCCGTGGTGCGGGCGAAGACGTAGAAGACCTCCGGGTCGGACTCGCTGACCTTGTACGGGAAGTCGCGCTGGCCGTTCTGGACGGTGACCGTGGGACTCCCCTCGTCGAGGTCGATGCCGAACGACTTGGTGCCGACGTTCCCGCCGCAGCCGACGCCCATCGAGTAGTCGTTCCAGGCGAGCGGCGCGCCCTTGCTGAGGACGCGCACGTGCAGCGCCTCCAGGACGACGGTCTCCGTGCCGGTGCCCTGGACGGTCAGGGCGACCTCCTGCTCGCCCGAGGACACCGCCCCGTACGCCGCGGCCCAGCGCGGCGCGTCCTGCTCGCTCATCGCGGGCGGGCCGACCTGCGCCGGTGCGCTGTCGACGAGGAAGTGCTGGCTGCACGGGGTGTCGTAGACGTAGGGGCGGGTGTGCACGGTGAGCGGGACGGCGGCGCCGGTGGTGCCGCCGTCGGCGCCCTGGGCGCCGCCCGCCCGTTCGCCGTCGCCCTCCGCGCTCCCGGACCCGGCCGACGCGGACTCGGTGGCGGCGGCGGAGGCCGACGCGGACGGCCGGTGCCCCTTCGCACCCGGGCTCGGGGCGGCGGACGGGTGCCGGGCGCCCGCCGTGCCGGTGCTCGGGGCGGCGGCGGAGGCGGCACCGGCCGCCTGCTGGTGACCCGTGTCGCCGTGCGGCAGCCGCACGGCGAGCACGGCGGCCCCGAGCACGGCGACCGCGGCGGCGGAGGCGATCAGCACGGTACGGCGCCGACGTGGCGCGGGCCGGGGCGGCACGTCGACGACGACGGGCTCACCGCCCTCGCGGCCGTCCTCGCCACCGAGCCGGACCTCACCGTCGCCCTCACCACCGAGCCGGCCCTCGCCGTTGGCCTCACCACCGGGCCCGCCCTCGCCGTCGTCCCGGTCCTTCGGTGCCGACGGTCCCGGATCCGCCGTGCCGATGGTGTCCGCAGGGCCCGCCTCCCCCCGGCTCGCTCGTGCCGCGTCCGCCAGGACCCAGCGCCGGTGCAGCTCCACCAGTTCCTGCGGCGTCGCCCGGCAGACCCGTGCGAGGCGCTCCACCGGCGCGTACTCAACGGGCACCACGGTGCCGTTGCAGTAACGGTGCAGTGTCGACGTACTCATGTGCAGCCGCTTGGCCAGCGCCCCGTAGCTGAGTCCCGAGCGGTCCTTGAGCTCCCGCAGCAGCAGCGCGAACGCGTCCGCCGCGTCCGCCCCCGTTGCCCCTGACACCCGTTCCCCCATCCCCTCGCGCCCCTCGCGTTCCAGTCCCGCGTTCCAGGGCCCCCGCGTTCTCCCCGGTCAGAGCGTGTTTCCGCGTTCCAGTGTCCCGGACTGCCCGCTGTGCCTGGCGGCTGGGACAGACCGCCTCGCAGGCTTCGGTCATCCAATCACCACCGCCATCCGAACACCGAAGGGGCACGGCCACATGTCCATCCTCCGCACCTCCCGCACCCGTCTCGTCGGCGCCGCCACGACCGTCGTACTCGCCGCGTTGTCCATGACCGCGTGCGACGACGGCACGGGCGTCCACGCCGAGAGCGTCGCGGCCGGCACCCCGGCCACGCACTCCCCGGCCTCCCCGTCCTCCTCCGCGGCGCCCTCCCGCTCCAGCGCCTCCTCCCCGGCCACTCCGGCCACCCCGGACTCCTCGAAGGCCGGTGCCGCCACCTCCGCGTCGAAGCCGAAGCCGAAGCAGAAGGTGTCTGCCTCCGCGGGCAGGCCGGTCACCTGCGAGGGCTCCAACACCAAGACGGTCGCGGCCCCGCTGAACCGGCCCGTGAACCACATGCTGCTCACGGTGACCAACACCGGCAGCAGGACCTGCTACCTCTACACCTACCCGGCCGTCCGCTTCGGCGAGGCGCAGGCCGTGCCCCCGGTCATCGAGGACTCGCGGCCGCAGGCGGTCGTCACGCTCGCGCCGGGCGAGTCCGGCTACGCCTCGGTGAGTCTGTCCGCCACCGACGGCAGCGGCACGAACGGCCAGACCGTCAACTCGTTGACCGTCTACTTCCACGGCCGCTCCGGCAACGAGAGCGTCGGCACCGGAGCCCACCCGTCGCTGCCCGCGAAGGGCGTCTACATCGACGACTCGCTCAAGGTCACGTACTGGCAGCAGTCGATGAACGACGCCCTCAACTGGTGAGCTCCGACCGCCCGTTCACAGCGCCGCCTCCCGTCACCGGACGGGCTCATCGATGATCACGCTCACCAATAGTGGCGTCGGCCGGCGACCGCGTGTCCCATGGATCCCAGGATCCAGAAGACAGCCCCGATCACGACCAGAATGATGCCCAGCGTCCACAGGATCGATATGCCCGTGAGGAATCCGACGATGAGCAGGATGATGCCGAGGGCGATCATGACCGTACCTCCTACCGCGTCCCGCGACTTCCCTTTGGTCGCCGGGTTCCCCGAAGCGGCGAGGTAATGCCCGGCCCGCCCCCGGTGGTCACCAGCTGATCGAGGCCGCCACCGGCCGGTGGTCGCTGCCGGTGGGCGGCAGCACCCACGACCTCTCCGGACGCACCCCGCGGACCAGGATCTGGTCGATGCGCGCCACCGGGAACTCCGCCGGCCAGCTGAAGCCGAAACCGTCCCCGGCCGCCTCCTGCGCCGAGCGCAGCCGCGCGGTGAGACCGGCGAACGCGCGGTCGTCCATGGTGCCGTTCAGGTCGCCGAGCACCACCACCCGCTGGTCCGGCTCGGCGGCGACGGCCTTGGCGAGCGCCTTCGCGCCACGGTCCCGGCTCTCCGTCCAGAAGCCGCCGCGGGGAAGCACCCGGACCGACCCCAGGTGGACCACGTACACCGCCAGCGGCCCCTGATCCGTGGTCACCGTGGTGCGCAGCGCCCGGTTGTAGGCCAGCCTGGCGGCGGCCGGCCTGGTCGCCGCCAGCGGCCCGTAGTCCGTCTCGATGTCGACCGGCCGGGTGCCCGACAGCGGCAGCCTGCTCCACAGCCCGACCGTGCCCTGCACGGTGTGGTACGGGTACGCCGTCGCCAGAGCCCTCTCGTAGACGCCCCTGGCCTGCGGGGTGATCTCCTCCAGCGCCAGCAGGTCCGCGCCGGAGGCGGCCAGGTCACGGGCGGTGCCGGCCGGGTCGGGGTTGCCGGCGTCGACGTTGTGACCGACCACGACGAGGTCGCCGCCCGGCTGGGACCTGTCGCCGAGCAGCCCGCCGAAGAGGCTCAGCCACACCGTGACCGGCAACAGCAGCGCGGCCACCGCGGAGGCGGAGCGGCGCCACAGCGCCCCGGCCAGCAGCACCGGGACGAACAGGCCGAACCACGGCAGGAAGCTCTCCACCAGGCTGCCGAGGCCCGCGTGGTCGGTGATCCGCGCGTGCAGCAGCATGAGCAGGCCGAGCAGCAGCGCCGCCGCCGCGAGGACCGGGCCGCGCCGCCAGGGCCCGGGCCGGAAGGCGCCGCGGACCGCCCGGCGGACGCGGGCCCGCCAGGCGCCGGACCCGGCGTCGTCCCGGCGGACGGCGCCGCGCTGTCCGGGCTCCGCCGTGCGCACCCGCGTCACCGCGGCGTCCGGCGGGCGCACGGCGTCAAGGAGCCGGCGGGGCGTGGTTCGTGCTGAGAACGGGACTCGGTGCATGCCACCAGCCCACGCGGTGCCGTGTTGCCGGGGCGTATGCGGTTTTCGATACGCCGACGACAGGTGCCGGCTCGTAGCCTCGATGACATGCGTGTGCTGATCGTCGAGGACGAGCCCTATCTGGCGGAAGCCATCCGCGACGGCCTGCGGCTGGCGGCGATCGCGGCCGACATCGCGGGCGACGGTGGCACGGCGCTGGAGATGCTGAGCGTCAACAGCTACGACATCGCCGTCCTCGACCGCGACATCCCCGGGCCGTCCGGTGACGAGGTCGCCAGGCACATCGTCGCCTCCGGCAGCGGCATGCCGATCCTGATGCTCACCGCGGCCGACCGCCTCGACGACAAGGCGTCCGGCTTCGAACTCGGAGCCGACGACTACCTCACGAAACCCTTCGAACTCCAGGAACTCGTGCTCAGGCTCCGGGCGCTCGACCGCAGGCGCGCCCACAACAGGCCGCCGGTACGGGAGATCGCGGGTCTGCGAGTGGACCCGTTCCGCAGGGAGGTCTACCGGGACGGCCGCTATGTCGCGCTGACCAGGAAGCAGTTCGCGGTGCTCGAAGTCCTCGTCGGCGCCGAGGGCGGTGTGGTCAGCGCCGAGGAGCTCCTGGAGCGCGCGTGGGACGCGAACGCCGACCCGTTCACCAACGCCGTGCGCATCACCGTCTCGGCACTGCGCAAACGGCTCGGCGAGCCCTGGATCATCGCCACGGTGCCCGGCGCCGGGTACCGCATCGGCACGCAGCCGGACACGGCCGGACCCGAGGAAGCGGGAGGTGACCGTGGATAGGCCGCCCGGGTTGAGCGTTCGCGTCAAACTCACCCTCAGCTACACCGGGTTCCTCATGCTCGCCGGTGTCCTGATGCTCGGGGCCGGGTGGCTGTTCCTGAACCGGGTGAGCCATGTCGGGCTCATCCTCATACCCGGCTACCGCTCCGCCGTCGTACGCTCGTTCGCTCCGACCGCGGCCGTCGCGCTGACGTTCCTGCTGGTGTTCGGCCTCGGCGGAGGGTGGCTGCTCGCCGGCCGGATGCTCGCCCCGCTGACCCGGATCACCGACGCCACCCGCATGGCCGCGGACGGCTCGCTCTCCCACCGGATCCGGCTGCCGGGCCGCAAGGACGAGTTCCGCGAACTCGCCGACGCCTTCGACACGATGCTGGCCCGCCTCGAAGCGCACGTCGCCGGACAGCAGAGATTCGCGGCCAACGCCTCGCACGAGCTGCGCACCCCGCTGGCGATCTCGAAGGCACTGCTCGACGTGGCCCGCGCCGACCCGGACCGGGACACCGGCGAGATCATCGCCCGCCTGCACGCCGTCAACACCCGGGCCATCGACCTCACCGAGGCGCTGCTCCTGGTCAGCCGGGCCGACCAGCGGTCCTTCACCCGGGCGGACGTCGACCTGTCCCTGCTGGCGGAAGAGGCCGCCGAAATGCTCCTGCCCCTCGCCGAGAAGCACGGCGTCACCCTCCGGACCAGCGGCGACATCACTCCCACGACCGGCTCGCCGGCGCTCCTGCTGCAGCTGACGACGAACCTCGTGCACAACGCGATCGTCCACAACCTGCCCGAGCGGGGCAGCGTGTGGGTCCATGCCGGCGCCCGCCCCGGGACCGTGGTGCTCACCGTCGAGAACACCGGCGAGCAGGTCACCCCGCAGCTGGCCGCGACACTCACCGAACCCTTCCAGCGCGGCACCGAACGCGTCCACGCCGACCACGCGGGCGTCGGCCTGGGCCTCGCGATCGTCAAGACCATCACCCAGGCCCACGACGGAACCCTCACCCTCACCCCACGCCCCACCGGCGGGCTCCGCATCACCGTGGAGCTCCCCGCGGCGGACCCACGCGCCGACAACTGACGCCGCCCCGGCCCCCACCTCGCCGACGGGCGACGGCCGCCCGGCACCCCGGCACGAACCGGCGACGGCCGCCACCGCGCCAGCCCCGGCACCGACCCGCGACGGCCGCCCGGCGCCCGGGTGCCGGCCGTCCCGCGGCGAGGGCACGGACGGTGGCGGCTCACCCGTTCACCGGCCGCCGATGGCCGGCCGGGGCGGTGGGCGCCACGATGGCGCAGAGGGCTGTGTCCCCACCAGGGCCGGGCACGCCGCGTCATCTCCCCCGGAGGCCCCAGTGGGACACGCTGTCGGTGAAGTGCTGGGCCTGGCCGCCGGCGTCGCGGTCAGCCCGCTGCCGATCGTGGCGATCATCCTCGTCCTGACCACCCCGCAGGGACGCCTGGGCGGCCTCCTGTTCGCCCTCGGCTGGGTCGTGGGGCTCGCGGCGCTCGGCGCGATCATGCTGGCCGTGGGCGGAACGGGCGGCGCCTCGGCCCACAAGCAGCCCGCCACCTGGGTCGGCGCCCTCAAACTCGCGCTGGGCGCACTCCTCGCCCTCTTCGGCGCCCGGCAGTGGCGGCGCCGCCCCAAGGACGCCTCCCAGGCACAGCTCCCGAAGTGGATGGCGGCGATCGACCGCTTCACCCCCGCCAAGATCCTCGGCCTGGGGCTGCTGCTCTCCGCGGGCAATCTCAAGAACGCGCCGCTGACCATCGCCGCGGCCGCCTCGATCAGCTCCGCCGGGATCCCCGTGACGCAGCAGACCGGCGCCCTGGCGATCTTTGTCGCCATCGCGTCCCTCGGGGTGCTCGCGCCCCTCGCGGTCTACCTGGTCCTCGGCGAACGTGCCCGGACGATCCTCGCCGACTGGCGGGAGTGGGCCGCGCGGAACAACGTCGCCGTCATGGCCGTCCTGTTCTTCGTGCTCGGCCTCAAACTCCTCGGGGACGGCGTCGGCATCCTCGCCTGAGGACCGCCGCCCCCGGTCGGTGCGCGGCCGTCGGCGCACTAACCACCGTTCCGCTCGACCTGCAGATGGATCGGCCCGCGCAGCACGGGGCTGCGCCGGTACGGGGGCGGGTCGGCGACCAGCCGGGGCCCGTCGAGGCGGCGTGCCAGCTGGCCCAGCGCGATATGGGCCTCCCGCCGGGCCAGCGGGCCGCCGAAGCACAGGTGGACGCCGCTGCCGAAGCCGAGGTGCTGGTTGTCCCGCCGGCCGGGGTCGAAGCGGTCGGGATCGTGGAAGCGGTTCGGATCGCGGCTGCCCGAGGCCAGCATCAGCATGATCTGCGAGCCCTTGGGGATGACGGTGTCCCCGACGGTGACGTCGCTGTACGCCGCCCGCCAGGGAATGATGTGCACCGGCGGCTCGTAGCGCAGCAGCTCCTCGACCAGCGGCACGACCAGGTCCGGTTCGTCGCGCAGCCGTCGCAGCACGTGGGGGTGGCGCAGCAGCGTCAGCATGCCGTTGGTGATGAGGTTGACGGTGGTCTCGTGGCCGGCGATCAGCAGCAGGTTGGCGGTGCTGATGATCTCCTCGTCGGTCATCCGCCCGTCCGGACCGTCGTCGTTGGCCAGCCGTGACAGCAGGTCGTCGCTCGGGTGGCCGTGGCGTTGCTCCACCAGTCCGCCGAGGTACTCGCGCAGGTTCTGGCGGGCTCGCACGCCGTCGTCGAGCTTCTCCTTCGGATCGGTCTTCGGGTCGTAGCCGATCGAGTTGATGATGTCGTTGACCCACACACGGAACCGCGGTTCGTCCTCGCGCGGCACGCCGAGCAGGTGGCAGATCACCGTGACGGGGAACGGGTAGGCGAGGTCGTCGACGATGTCGATCCGATCCTTGTCCGCGAAGTCGTCGATGAGCCCGCCGACGATGTCGGCCAGGGTGGGTTCCAGGCCGGTCACCAGCCCCGGGGTGTGCGGGGGGCCGAAGTGGCGCATCGCCATCCGCCGCAGCCGGTCGTGCTCGGGCGGGTCCATGTTGATGAACGCCGGGACGGGCGCGCCCTCGGCCGAGGGCATCGGATGCGCCAGGTTGCGGACGTCGGAGCTCAGGTGCGGGTTGTGCAGGATGTCCGCGAGTTCGCGATAGGTGCTGATGACGTAACTGCCGTCCTCCTGCCGGGCCACCGGCGTCCTGCGCAGCTCCGCGTAGAGCGGGTACGGGTCGGGCCGGGAGGAGTAGTCGAGGATCCGGCGCAGGATGTCGGGCGCCTCGGTCGTGGTCATCTCGGGGTCCTTTCCTCCTGACGGGGGGCTCCTGACGGTGCACTCCTGACGGTGGGCTCCTGACAGGGGGCTTCCGCCGACGGCCTCTCCCGGCCGCCTCTGCCGACCGCCTCTGCCGGCGGCCTAACGGTGGTGCTGGTGCGCGGCCGTGACCCGGCGCTCCCCCGGGTCGTGACCGGTGACGACCACGGTGGCGCCCTGGGCGAGCAGGAGGGGCCCGGGGAAGTCGACGGGCACCGGCTTCGTGTCGACGGGCTGGTCGGGCGTGGGGCAGGGCGGCGGGAAGGGCGCGGCCGTCTCGATGAGCTGCCGGTAGTGGTCCAGCCACTTGGCGTTGTTGAACGTCACCGCCGCGGTGACCCGGCCCTGGTAGCCGTACGCGGCCACGAAGCGGTGGTCGGAGACCGAGCCCTGGGTGACGACCACCTCGTCGGCGAAGGTCGGCACGCCGACGGACTTGATGTTCACGCCGAACTGGATCGACCAGAACCGCGGGATGGACAGGTGGGGCCAGCGGTCCGCCTGGCCGTGGATCATGTTGTGGGCGGCGATCTCGGCCTGCTCCACCGCGTTGGCCCAGTGCTCCAGCGAGATCAGCCGGTACTCGTAGACCGGGTTCGGGCAGCGCGCCACGTCCCCGGCGACGAACACGTCGTCGGTGATCAGCCCGTTGAGGTCCATGGCACGGCAGCCCGTGTCGCAGGCGATGCCCCAGACTCCCGCCGCCAGTCCGGAGCCCCGCAGCCACTCGGTGTTGCGGATGCCCCCGAGCGCGACCACGGCCACGTCGGCGTCGACCGTGCTGCCGTCGTCGAAGTGGGCCCGGCGCAGCCGCCCCTGGGCGTCGCCCTCCAGCCGGGTGACCTTGACCCCGCACCGCAGGTCGACGCCGTGGGCGCGCTGCATGTCCGCCGCCACCTCGCCGATCATGGCGCCGAGCGCCCCGACCAGCGGATACGGTCCGAGCTCGGCCACCGTCACCGGGATGTCCCGCTCCCGGCAGACGGAGGCGATCTCGGAGCCGGTGAACCCCGCGCCGATGACCAGCACCCGGGAGGGTCCGGCGGCGAGGGCGCGCTGCAGGCCCTCGGCATGCTCGCGCGTACGTACGACGAACACCCCGTCCAGCTCTGCCTCGCTCTCCACGAACCAGGGCCGGGCCCGTACGCCGGTGGCGATCAGCACGCGGTCGAAGGGGACCTCGCGGCCGTCGGCGAGCCGCACGTGGTCGGTGGCCAGGTCCAGCCCGCTCGCGGGCACGCCCAGCAGCCACTCCGCGTCGATGTCACGCCGGCGCGGCAGCGTGGTGCCGTCGGCGGGCACCCACCCGGTCAGGACCTGCTTCGACAAGGGGGGACGGTCGTAGGGCTCGCCGAGCTCGTCGCCGATCATCGTCAGCGATCCGGTGAAACCCTCCTCGCGCAGGCACTCCGCGGCCCGCAGCCCCGCCAGGGACGCCCCGACGATCACGATGCGGCCGTCGCGCCTGAACGCGCGCAGGTTGTCGGCACTGGTCATGACCTCGCCGCCTCCACCGGGATCCGCCGGCCCTCCAGCCGGTCGACGAGTATCGCCTGGACCGGGCAGGCCGCCGCCGCGCGCAGCACCCGGTCGCGCAGGGCGTCGTCGGGCTCCGGGTCGTACATCAGCGCTTCCTCGCCGTGCAACCGGAACGCGTCCGGAGCCAGGAACGCGCACTGCGCATAGCCTTCACATCGGGAGAGATCAACGACGACTCGCATCCCGGCCTCCACGGGGCTGCAGGCTGCGGACCCGTACCGGGAGGCGGCGCACCGCGCTCGTCGGGTCTCGGCAGAAGGATTTTGGTGATCGCGAGAAGGAACGCGGGCAGGAATCGGCCGGTGCGCCAGGGCGACCGGCCACGGTGAGAGACCGCCTAGGGATTCCGCGACTTCACCCGATCAGCCTATGCCGCGCCCACATCACCCGCACGCCGGGAAGCCGGGTGGCCGGGGCAACGGAAACAGCCGCGTCAGCGGCGCCCGGCCCGCGTCCGGCGGGTGGTCCGCGTCCGGCGGGTGGTCCGGCCGCGGCGGACGCGCGGACGGCCCCGGCGCGGCGCACGCGCCCGGCCCGCGGTCACCGGTCCGGCACGGCCGCCCCGGTGGCGGGGGGCTGCGCGGACCGTGCCAGCACCGCCGCGCCCAGGGCGTGCCGTACCTCGTCCGGAAGCCATTCGCAGTGCGGCCACTGTCTGATCTGCTCGGCGATCTCCCGCAGCTTGGTGTTGGTGTGCTGCGAGACCTCCCTGAGGATCTCCCACGCCGTCTCGGGGGTCACCCCGGCGTAGGCGATCACCACGCCCATGGCCTGATCGACCGTCGCACGGGCGGTGACGGCGTGGCGGAGCTGGGCGATCTCTGTCTCAAGGGCCGTGATCCGGGCGAGGGGGTCCATGTCTTCGGTGTCCTCGGGCATCGTGAGGAGCGCTTTCTGGTCGGGCTGTCATGCCGGTCGCCCTTACTGCTGCCCGCGACCGGCCCGCGTAGAGGGACCGCAGACGCACGGTCGACGCCCTCGCTGTCCACAAAACGAAAGCCGCTCTCGACGCGCGTGAGCGCCGTGGCGTCCGTCTCCCCGTTGAAGCGCCGACGCCGGGGAAAGAGGAAGAGATGGACTCGCTCGTATTCGAAAGCGACGACCTCGGCACGACGGAGGACTTCCTCTCCCAGGCATACGCGCGCATGCGCATCGGGAGCACCACCCCCGGCGCCAGTACCGCACGCGTACGCCGCGACGCGACGACGTCGTTCAGCGTGGACGAGATCGACCTGGACTTCGAGATGTCGTACTCGGTCTCCCCGCTCGGCAGGATCTGTCTCTGCGTCGTCCATGAGGGAACCATCCAGGACCACGTCTTCCACGGCGTGCGGGACTCCTTCGCCGCCGGTGACACCGTGCTGTTCGCGCCCCACGACCTGCCGTACGCGGGCCGGATCTGCAACGCCCGCTACAACATCACGATGCTCGATCCCGGTCTGCTGGACCAGGTGGCGGCCTCCGCCGGAGCACGGCCGGGCGAGCCGGTACGGCTGACCGGGCACCGGCCGCGGTCCCGGGCCGCCGGCGACCGGCTGCGGGCCACCATCTTCTACCTGCGCGACCAGGTCCTGGCCGACCCGGACACGGCGGCCGAGCCGCTGCTCGTCTCGGCCGGCGGCCAGCTGCTGGCCGCGAGCGTCCTGGCGGCCTTCCCCAACACCGCCCGGACCGACCCCACCGGACAGGACCGGGGCGACGCCCACCCCGCCACCCTGAGACGGGCCATCGCCTACATCGACGACCATGCCGACCAGCCGATCACCGTCGCCGACATCGCGGGCGCCGTCCACGTCACGATCCGCACGCTCCAGTACGCCTTCCGCCGGCATCTCGACACCACGCCGACGGCCTACCTCCGGCGGGTCCGCCTGGCGCAGGCGCACCACGACCTGCTCGCGGCCGACCCCCACGGCGGTGCCACCGTCGCCGGCATCGCGGCTCGCTGGGGCTTCACCCACCCCGGCCGCTTCGCCGCCCTGTACCGGGCCACGTACGCCACCGGCCCCGCCGAGGCGCTGCGCGGCTGACCGGGCTCGGACAGCACGTCTCCCGCACGGCCGGCCGTGCGGGAGACGGCGTGCCAGGGCACCAGGCCAGGGGCACGCGGGGAGGCGGGCTCCGCTCCGTACGGAACCGGTTCCGTACCGACTCGGTTCCATACCGGCTCGATTCCGTACGGGCTCAGTCGTCGCCCCGGACGATGTTCCCGTCACCGCCCGTGGGCGGGGCGGCCGAGGTGCTGTCGCGCTCGACGGCGGCGACCCACGTGCAAATCCGGTCGCGTGGGAGGTGGCGTGCCCTCGCCCAGCCGGTCTTCGCCACTCGGAGGGCGGGCTTCTGTGTGGTGTGCCTGGTCACGGCGGCTCATCTTCTCTCTGCTCGTCGCCTGGCCGCCGAGTTGCCCGGTCCGGCCCGGACAAACTCCGGCCCCGCGCGGTCGTGCGTGTCGCCCGCGCAGGGCGGGAACCCGGCCGTCATGAACGCTCAGGAACTGCGGGGGTCGTACTGGATCGAGACCGCGCCGGACGGGGCGCCCGCTCCCCCGCCGGACGCGGACGTCTCCGTCGATGTCGCGGTGGTCGGCGGCGGGATCGCCGGGCTCAGCACCGCATGGGAGCTGGTCCGGCGCGGCCGCGAGGTGGCCGTGCTGGAGGCGGGCCGGCTCGCCGCCGGGGTCACCGGCCACACCACGGCGAAGCTGACGGCGCTGCACACCCTCGTCTACGACCATCTGCGCCGCACACGCGGCCGGGAGGGCGCGCGGCTGTACGCCGAGTCGCAGTCGACGGCGATCCGCCGGGCCGCCGAGATCGTCTCCGACCTCGGCATCGACTGCGAGTGGGAGGAGGCGGCGGCCTGCACGTACGCCGAGCGTCCCGAGCACGTCGGGCAGCTGCGGGCGGAGGCCGAGGCGGCGCGCGAGGCGGGCCTGCCGGCCGAGTTCGTCACCGGGACCGAGCTGCCCTACCCGGTGGCCGGCGCGGTGCGGGTCACCGGCCAGGCGCAGTTCCATCCCGTGAAATACCTGCGCGCCCTCGCCGAAGACCTGCGCCGGCACGGCGGTGCCGTGTACGAGGGGACGCGTGTCACCGGCCTCTCCGAGGGCGAGCCCTGCGTCCTGTCGACCGACGTGGGTGCGACGGTGCGGGCGCGTGAGGTCGTGGTCGCCACGCACTACCCCGTCTTCGACCGGGCGCTGCTGTTCACCCGTCTCTCCCCGCGCCGTGAGCTGGTCGTCGCGGGGACCCTCGACGCGGACCGGGCCCCGCGCGACATGTACATCACGCCCGAGCAGAACACCCGGTCCGTGCGCAGCGCTCCCCAGCCCGACGGCACCCGGCTGCTGGTCGTCACCGGGGAGCACTTCACCCCCGGCACCGCCGACGTCGAGGAGCGCTTCGCCCGGCTGACCGCCTGGGCCGACAGCCGCTTCGCGGGGCTGACGGTCACCCACCGCTGGGCCACCCAGGACAACGACTCCACCGACTCCGTGCCCCTGGTCGGCCCGTTGCACCCCGGCAGCCGCCACACCTATGTGGCCACCGGCTTCGGCGGCTGGGGCCTGAGCGGCGGCATCATGGCCGGCGGCCTGATCAGCGACCTCGTCGAGGGCCGCGAGAGCGAGTGGGCGGGGCTGTACGACCCGCGCCGGCTGGCCTCCGTGGTCCGCGAGGGAGGGGCGTTCCTCAAGCACCAGGCGCAGGTGGCCAGGCACTTCGTCGGCGACCGGCTGGCGGCGGTCAGGGCACCCGCCCCCGAGGACCTCGCCCCGGGAGACGGAGCGGTGGTACGGATGGGCGGACACCCGTGCGCCGTCCACCGGGACGACAGCGGTCAGCTCCACGCCGTCTCGGCCCACTGCACCCACCTCGGCTGCCTCGTCGCCTTCAACCGCGCGGAACAGGCCTGGGAATGCCCCTGCCACGGCTCCCGCTTCGCCCCCGACGGCCGCATCCTCCAGGGCCCGGCCGTGCGACCGCTGGAGAAGCGCGACATGGAGGCAACCGGCTCCGGACGATCGGACACCGGAACGCGGAACCACCCGTAGCCCGGCACCGCCCTCACCGGTGCCTCGCCCACCGGCACCGCCCCCACCCGGTGCCTCCCCCGTTACGTCTGCTTCCCAGGGGTACCCGTGTGGCGCGTTCGGTTCGCGCACCCATTCGATCCCGGCCCGTGGAGCAGACCTGTGAAAGCCCTCGTCGTCAACCGCACGCCCAAGAAGCCCCCCGCGCCCTCCGGCACGGCGGCGCCGGCCTCGGTGGTCGCCGCGCGGCCGGCCGAGTACGGCGTGCGGACGGAGTTCGTGCGCGCCGTGGACCCGCCCGTCGCCCCGGCTGCGGGCGACGGCGCCGGCCGGCCGACGAAGGCGTCGAGCCGGTGCGAGGTGCCACGATGACCGTCGACTCCCTCGTCCCCGCTCCCCGGTTCCACTGCTGGACCCCGCCAGGCGTCTACCGGCCGCAGACCGACACCGCGCTGCTGGGCCGGGCGCTGTGCCGGGAGCGGATCACCAGCCGCACCGAGGTCCTGGACCTCGGCACCGGCAGCGGCGCGCTCGCGGTGGAAGCGGCCCGGCACGGCGCCCGCGTCACGGCGGTGGACATCTCCTGGCGGGCCCTCGCCGCCACCTGGTGCAACGCCCTGCTGAACGGGCAGACGGTGCGGATCCGCCACGGTGACCTGGCGGGCGCGGTCCCCGGCCACCGGTTCGACCTCGTGATCACCAACCCGCCGTACGTCCCCGCCCCGCCCGCCGACGGCCCGCCCCGGGGCCCCGCCCGGGCCTGGGACGCGGGCCCGGACGGCCGGCTGCTGATCGACCGCATCTGCGCGCTGGCCCCCACGGTGCTGCGCCCGGCCGGGACGCTGCTGATGGTGCACTCGCATCTGAGCGGCGTCGAGGAGACCCTGGGCCGGCTCGGTACCGCCGGTCTGCGCGCCGAGGTCGTCGACCGCGTCCGGCTGCCGTTCGGACGCGTCCTGCACTCCCGGCTCACCTGGCTGCGCGAGAGCGGCCTGGTGGCCGACCGGACCACGGAGGAGCTGGTGGTGATCCGTGCCGCACACACCTGAACGCCCCCGCCGCATCCGGGTCCAGCGCGACGGGCCGCTCCTGGTGGAGGGCCCCGTCGAGGTCGTGGACGAGAACGGCCGGATCACGGTGTCCCACCGCTTCGTGGTCGCCGTCTGCACCTGCCGCCGTACCCGGACCCCGCCCTGGTGCGACACCAGCCACCGCCGCCGTACGAAACGGGACGAGACCTCATGAGCGACGTGCGCCTGCCCGAGCCGCGCGGCCCGTTCTCGGCCGCGCTGACCGATCTGATGCGGGGATCGGAGTCCGCCGCCCCACCGCCGCCCGCCGACCCCTACGGCGACGACCTCCAACTGGCCCTGTACGTGCTCTACGAACTCCACTACCTCGGCTTCGCCGGGGTGCCCGACGACCTCGAGTGGGACCCCCGGCTGCTCGCCCTGCGCGCCGCACTGGAGGACCGCTTCCTGGGCGCGCTGCGCGCGGACGTGCCGGTCGAGGCGTCCGGCACCGCAGGTCAGGCCCTGGACGCGCTCCAGCTGGAACCCGTCGGCGACGACGGCGGCAGCCTCTCGTACTTCCTGCGCGACCACGGCACCCTGGAACAGTTCCGGGAGTACGCCGCCCTGCGCTCGCTCTACCACCTCAAGGAGGCGGACCCGCACGCCTGGGTGATCCCCCGGCTGCGCGGACGGGCCAAGGCCGCCATGGTCGCGGTGGAGTTCGACGAGTTCGGTGCCGGCCGCGCCGACCAGATCCACGCGCGGCTGTTCGCCGACCTGATGACGGACCTGGACCTGGACACGGCGTACGGCCGCTACGTCGACGCCGCACCGGCCGAGGCCCTGGCCACCGTCAACATGATGTCCCTGTTCGGCCTGCACCGGGCCCTGCGCGGCGCGCTCGTCGGCCACTTCGCGACCGTCGAGGTGACGTCCTCCCCGGCCTCCCGCCGCCTGGCCGAGGCGCTTGGCCGGATGGGCGCGGGAGAGGCGGCCGTGCGCTTCTACACCGAGCACGTCGAGGCGGACGCGGTGCACGAACAGGTCGTACGGCACGACGTGGTCGCCGGACTGCTGGCGGACGAACCGTCGCTGGAGGCCGACGTGGTCTTCGGGATCCGCGCGACCGGTCTCCTGGAGGACCGGCTGGCGGCCCGGCTGCTGGCCGACTGGCGTGCCGGCCGTAACGCGCTGCGCACGGGCCGCATCATTCCGGCGACGGTGGGTACTCGGCCCTAAATGAGGCTGAGCGTGGTGGACGCCGGTTCGAACACGGTGCGGCTGGTGGTGACCGATGTGACGGCCGGGGTGCCGCTGCCGGTGCACACCGCCAAATGGAAACTGCGGCTGTCCGAGCAGGTCGCGTCCGACGGCCGGCTGGGGGAACAGGCCACGGACCACCTGGTCAAGGCGTTACGCAAGGCCACGGAGATCGCCGCCCGGTGGGGTGCGCCGGAGCCGTTGGCGTTCGCGACCGCCGTCGTGCGCAACGCCCCCGACCGTGCCGCCGTCCTGCGGGCCGTGCGCGAGGAGACGGGCGTACGGCTGTGTGTGCTGCCGGGTGAGACGGAGGCCGAACTCACCTTCCTCGGCGTCCGGCGCTGGATGGGCTGGCGCGCCGGGCCGCTGGCCGTCCTCGACATCGGCGGGGGCTCCCTCGAGGTCGCCTTCGGACGCGGCCGGATGCCGGAGTTCGCCGCCTCCCTGCCGCTCGGCGCGGGCAGGCTGACCAGGGAGTACCTCGACCAGGACGGCGCGCCGTCGGATGCCGAGCTGCAGGCCCTGCGCCGTGCGGTGCGCCACCAGCTGCGCGACGCCACCGCCCGTATCCGCTGGGAGCATCCGCACACCGCCGTCGCCACCTCCCGCACCTTCCAGCAGCTCGCCCGGCTGTGCGGCGCCGCGCCCGGCCGGCACGGGCCGTTCGCCGAACGGGTCCTGCGCCGCGGCGACCTGCGCCGCGCGATCGACCGGCTGGCCGCCCTGCCGGCGGCCGAACGCTCCGGGCTGCCCGGCATCTCCGCGCCCCGGGCCCGGCAGAGCCTCGCGGGCGCGATCGTGGGGCACACCGCGATGAAGCTGAGCGGCGTGAAGGCCGTCGCCGTCTGCCCCTGGGCGCTGCGCGAGGGCATCCTGCTGCGCTACCTGGAGGACGGCGCCGACTGGTGGACCGACATCGAGACCGGAACGCACACCTTCGGACGGCCCTTCGACGGGGCGGTCGTCAGCCGCCTGCCACTGCCCCGGACCGCGTCCACGCCGGAGCCGTGAGGCCGCGCACCGGCCCACCGGCCATCCGGCGGGCTGACGGAGCCGGAACAGACGTGCCCGGAGCCGTTCGGCTCCGGGCACGTCCGGGCGTTCAGGTGCTGCCGGGTCCGGGGGCCTGGGATCACCGGGCCTCGGTGGCCGTCACGTCGGCCGCGTTCACGTAGATGGTCCGGTTGTTGAACTGGGCCTGGTAGTACTTCTGCGCGCCCTTCACCACGGCGCCCGAGGCGAAGTAGTCGTCGGCGGCCGCGGCCGGCTGGTCCACGACGTAGGCCTGGCCGACCGGGATCCGGTAGCCGGGTGCCGTGAGCGCGACCTGCCTCGACGGCGACAGGCCGGCGGGGTACTCGGATGCCGCCGGGTACGCCTGGCCGTACAGCGGGGCGGCGTCGGGACCCACGGCGCTGATGACCGTCACGCCCGTGGTCGGGACGGTGTTGCGCCCGCACGGGTTGTAGATCCAGCCCTCCTGGCCGTCGTACCAGATCGCGGTCCAGTCGCCCTGGCGGCCGGCCACCACGAACTGCTGACCGGCCTGGACCCGGTCGCTCCAGTCGCTGATCTGGTCGGTGCCCGCCGTCAGGCCGGGGTGCACGTCCGGGTCGAGGAGCAGCGGCGCGTCGGCGGCGGGCGCCTGGCGCACGAACAGCGAGTTCGACGGCTGCGCGACCTCGCCGCAGGCCGTCGTCACACCGGACGGGTCGTCGGCCGGGCAGACCGTGTAGGACTGGGTGTTCCTCTCGAACCGCGGAGCGATGGTCACCACCGAGCCGGCCGGGCCCACCCCGTGCGGGCCCTTGGCCGCGGGCGCGCCGAGCAGCCTCATGAAGCGGTTCCAGTCCCAGGCCGTGCCCGGGTCCCAGTGCTGCTTGGCGAGGTTCGAGTCGAGTGAGCCGGGAACGTTGTCATGGCCCAGGATGTGCTGCCGGTCCAGCGGCACGTCGTACCGCTGGGCGAGGTATTTCACCAGCTCGGCGGTCTGCTGGTAGGTGGCGTCGGTGTACCACTGCGCGCCCTGCGCGGTGAAGCCCGCGTGCTCGATCGAGACCGAGTGCAGGTTGTAGTGGTAGTTGCCGACGGCGTACGCGATGTCCTCGGCCGGCATCAGCTGGGTGGTGCTGCCGTCGGTGTCCATCAGGTAGTGGGCGGACACGATCGCGCCGGGCGCGGACAGGGTCGACAGCGCGGAGGCGAAGGTGCCCTCGGCGGTGTGGATGACGATCCGGTCGATCTGGATGCCGTTCGCGGGCCGGTTCGACACCTGGCCGTTGTGGCCCGTGACGGCGACCGGCGCGTAGGCGCAGTCCATGGTGGCCGGGCACTCGGCGCCGGTGGTGGTGTCCGCGCTCGTCAGCCTGAGCTCGTCCAGCTGTGACAGGTCGGGCCGCGCGCCCTGGTCCGCGGCCAGGCGCAGCGTTCCCTGGGCGGTCTGCTGCTCGGCGCCCGACGCGATGGCCCGGAAGACGCCGTCGACGTACCGGGTGGCGGCCTTCTTGTCCGTGAGGTGGCTGTATTCGGCCACGGCCGCGGTCCACTCGGACGGGTTCTGCGGCAGGCTGCCGGTGAGGGTCTTCTGATAGGACGCCAGCAGCGCGGCCGTCCCCTCCAGGTTGGCCCCGCGATCGGTCCTCAGCCGGGCCGCGGGTATGCCGGTCAGCTTCGACGCCGTTCGCAGGGTGTGCATGCCGGGCCGGTTCACCAGCGTGGACAGGTCCGAGCGGCCACCGGCGCCGGCCGCGCCGTCGACGAGCATGTCCGTCGTCACGTCGGTGAGATTGCCGAGGCCGTAACCGCCCTTGTCGCTGTAGCCCGGGTGGGACTGCCAGCCGGACTCCTCGCGGGTGACTCCCATGAGCACGGACACGGGGACGTCGTACTTCGCCGCCGCGGCCGCGAAGTCGGCCTGCGCGCCGGACGGCCGGGAGGTTCCGGTCTGCGCCTGGGCCGCCGACGGCAGGAGCGCCAACGCCCCGGCCGCCACGACACTTCCGACGACGGCCGACGCCGGCCACCGTGTGGAGTTCCGTCTGTACAAGGTCATGCTGCTCCGTTCTCCGTCGACTTGAAGAGATGACTTTGAAGAGTCCGCGGTTCCGCCGAGGGCGCCCGGCCGGCCGACGATGCCCTCACAACCTCCCTGGAACTATAGAAAGTTGAGACACCGCGAGGCTCAGCGGGTTACTCGCCCCGCATGCCGCTCCCCGCGCCGAAAAGCGCGGTGCTCCGCAGGTGCCGTGACCTCCTGGTCGTCGACTCCGGGTTGATGCCGCGGACCCGGCGCGCCCGAGGTGACAGGTTCTGGTCAATAACTGGCCAAATCCCGGACACCCGCCGCGGCCGGTGATCGGGTGCTGTGCGACGGCTGTGGAACTGCCCGTTTGGGAGGATCTGGTGTCAGCACCAACCCGTAAGAGACGATGGCTCACGATCTGTGCCATCACCGCGTCCGCCGCGCTCGTCGCGATACCCGCGGGTGCCGCGCCCGGCGGAGCCGGCAGCCCCTTCGGAGTCCGCGCGCTCGCCCGGCTGGCCGCCGAGCGGGAGCATGCGAGGGGGGCCATCACACCCAGGGCGACGGCGGACGACGACGGCGGCAACGAGGCCGACGAGATCGCCGAGGGCGCGGACCAGTACGCCGAGGCCCGCACCTCGCCCGGCGTCGTCGCCCCCGGCGCGTACGGCGCCGCCTGGGCCGGCCTGAACAACCTGACTGGCACGGGCGGCAGTTGGCGCAACATCACCGACCTCCCGTACAACTCCGACGACTCCCGCTACCGCGACATCGACTCCAACTCCAGCGGCGGCTCGGGTGACGTCACCGGCCGGATGGCCGCGATGGCTGCCGATGACGACGGGTACGTGTACGCGGGCAGCGCGGGCGGCGGTGTATGGCGGTCCAAGCGGGGCGGCGGGCACTGGAAGCCGATCAGCGACAAGCTGCCCTCGCAGTCCACCGGCGCGCTGGCGCTGGACGGCGCGGGACGGCTGTGGCTGGGCACCGGCGAGGCCACCACCAACGCGGACGCCTATCTCGGCAGCGGCGTCTACGTCCTGTCCGACCCGCACCACGGCACGTTCTCCGCCCGTAGCCGGGTCGGCGGCGACGAACTGGAGTCCACCACCGTCCACGAACTGCGCTTCGGCGGCGGCAAGGTGTGGGCGGCCACCAGCGAGGGCGTGTGGAGCCACTCCACGAAGAAGCTCACCGGCGCCTGGAAGCTGGAGTTCGCCCCCAACCCCGACTATCTGCCGGGCGGTTCGAAGGCCGACGACGACCTGGCCGCGTACAAGAACATCGCCAACGACATCGCGATCGACCCGAAGGACCCGAGCAAGGTGGTCCTCGCGGTCGGCTGGCGCAGCGGCGACGACTACAACGGCTTCTACACCAGGTCCGGTGGCAGCTGGCAGCGGATCAGCAGCGGCTTCGGCGACCTGCCGACCGACGCCGGCGATGTCGGCAACGTCACCTTCGCCCGCTCCGCCGACGGCTCCCGCTACTACGCCGTCGACCAGTCGCCCGAGCAGCTGAACACCAACCCGGACAGCGGCCTGGAGGGCATCTACGTCTCCAAGTCCGGCTCCCCCACCGGTCCCTGGACGAAGATCGCCGACTACAAGGGCCTGGCCGCCGACGGCTCGGCGCTGACCAGCAGCGGCTACATGCCGGGCGTGCAGGCCTGGTACAACCAGTTCCTCACCGTGGACCCGGCGGACGCGGAGCACGTCTACGCGGGCCTGGAGGAGGTCTTCGAGACCAAGGACGGCGGCAGCACCTGGTCCACCGTCGGCCCGTACTGGAACTTCGGCTTCTCCTGTTGGTCCATCGACCCGGCGAAGCAGACCGGTGACTGCAACCAGACCACCCACTCCGACCAGCACGGCGTCGCGATCGGCAGCTACCACGGCAAGAGCTTCGTGTACGTCGGCAACGACGGCGGCGTCTACAAGCGTCCCGTCGACGGATCCCAGGACGCCTCCGGTCACGCCACCGACTGGACCTCCCTCAACGACGGCACCATCGACACCCTCCAGTACTACTCGGTGGGCATCGGCAAGGACCCGGACCACGGCGGCGTGTCCGTCACCGGCGGCCTCCAGGACAACGGGCAGTCGATCCTCCGCAGCAATGACACGGTCATGGGGTCGAACTTCGGCGGTGACGGCGGCGACACCCTCACCGACCCCGCCAACGGCTGCGACCTGGCGGAGGAATATGTCTACCTCGCCATCCAGGTGACCCAGAACTGCGCCGTCAACGACGGCAGCTGGAGCACCGACGCCTCCAAGGCCACGTCGTACAACGTCGCCCCGGCCGACAACGCCACCGGCGAGGCCCGCTTCATCGCCCCGCTCGCGGCCGACGCCAAGAACAGCTCGACGTGGATCGCGGGCGGCCGGCACGTGTGGGTGCAGACCCACGGCTACGCCATCCGCAGCGGTTCGGAGTGGACCAGCGTGTACGACCTCGGCGCCGGCCGCACCGCGACCGCCGTCGCCGCCTCCGGCGGCAAGGTGTACGTCGGCTGGTGCGGCCCCTGCAACAACCAGGGCTTCGCCCGCGGCATCGCCGTCGGCAACGCGGACGGCACCGGCTGGCACGACATCACCCTGCCCGTGACCGGGACCGTGCCCAACCGCTACCTCAGCGGCTTCGCCGTCGACCCGGACAACGCCGACCACGTCTTCCTCGCGGTCAACGGCTTCTCCCGGCACTGGACCGAGGGACCGGGCGCGGGCGTCGGCCACGTCTTCGAGTCCACCGACGGCGGCACCACCTGGACCGACGTCTCGGCGAACCTCCCCGACGTGCCGGCCGACTCCGCCGTGGTCACGCCGAACGGCGGCCTCGCCGTCGCCACCGACCTCGGCGTCGTCTACCGCGCGCCGGGCCGCACGCGGTGGCAGCGCGTCGGCTCGCTCCCGGCCGTCGCCGTGCTCCAGCTGAAGCTCGGCCCCGACGGCAGCACCCTGTACGCGGCCACCCACGGCCGCGGCATCTACACGATCAAGGTGCGCGGCCTGCGCTGACGCAACGGCATGACAGGGGTGCCCCCGGCCTGCGGGGGCACCCCTGTGCCGGACAGGGCGCCGCGGTCACAAGCCGTGATCGCGGGGTGCCGAGCCGTCCGCCGTTTGGCGGCACGGGCGCGGGAAGCCCGAGATCAGCCCCTTCACCGCGCCGCCGGCCGGACGGACGAAGGCCCGCGGGCCGCGGCCGACCGAGAACCGAGAGGAGTCCGTGCCATGACGACTCCTGATCCTGAGCCGCGCCGAACCCCGGGACTCGAACCGGGTGGCGGGGCAGCGCCCGGTGAGACTCCCCCTGCGGAGGGGAGCATCTCCGGAATCTCCCATCCCGAGCCGCCCGAGCTGCGCAAGGGCTGGGCGGCCATGCCACTCGTCCTGATCATGGGGGTGGTGCTGCTGGTGGTGATCGGCCTCATCGCGATGGTGGTCGCACTGATCGGCTAGTGCTGTGGCCGGGAAGGTTTGCCGGAAAGCTCGCGGCGTCCGGTGCGGTGCATCGCAAGGCGGAGCATCGCCCGCGTACTGGATGTACTCGGGTGATGCGACAACGCGGCGAGGTGCCGTGCCGGGCGTCGCGAGCCGGTGAACCTTTCCGGTCGCAGCACTAGGCACCGGGCCCCGTCAGCCGCCGGAACGCGGGAGCGCCACCCCATCCCCGGCGGCGTCGGCCACCGTACCGAACTGGGCATCGGTTCCGGTCAGTTCGAGTACCCGCCACACCTGGGGACGTGTGCCGCGCAGCTCCATCACGCCGCCGCCGGCGACGACCCGCCGGCGCAGGCACAGCAGCATCCCCAGCCCCCCGGCGTCCATGAAGCCCACCCGCGTCAGGTCGACCGTGAGATCACGGCCGCCGAGCGCCAACGGACCCGTCACCGCGGCCGCCCGCACACGTGCGGGATAGTCCAGTTCCCCGCTCAGCGCGAGGACGATCCGGGTGGGAGAATCGCTGATCCGTACGTCGAAAACCGGCATGGAGCAAACCACCGTTCGGGGTCGAAGACCATCACGGTCGGCTCCCACTGCCGGAAGAAGGCCGTCCAGGGCGCGGCAACAGGGCGCCGCTCCCAGCCGGGCGAGGCCACCCGTACCCGCCACCGGTCACCTTCTCGGTGACCGCTCGGCGGCGCGGGCTTCTCCCACCAGACCAGGCTGGTTGTCCGTCCAGCCTGTCACAGCCGCCTGTCGGCGACCAGACCGCCCGGGCGGGACCGCACGCACAAAGGTGCGGTGCCGACCGCGCGGCGCCCGCCCCGGACGCATGCCGACCGGACCGTCCGCCGCTCCGCGGACCGGCCACGCAGGCCCGCTGGGGCCCGGCGCTGTGAATCCGCACCGGGTACCCCCGCCCCGGTGGCCCATGCCCGCGGATCGCGGAAGGGCACGCCCCTGCCGGGCCGGCTCCCGAGATCGCCGGGCTCTTTCCCGGTGCGCACCGCCCGGCCTGGGTACTCGGCGGCGAGACCGGCGGGCTGAGCCCGCTTCGACACAACGCTACGGAGTGATGCGACGATGGCCAGCGCCACCGAGACCGGAAACATCACCGGAACCTCCGACAAGGACTACAACCTTCTCTGGTACGTCGAGAGCTGCCTGGACAACGCCCTCCGGCTGGACACGTACATCAAGGACGCCGAGCGGGCGAAGGACGAACAGCTGGTCGAGCTGTTCAGCAAGGCACAGGCTGACAGCCGCAAGGGCGCGGATCTGGGCAAGGCCCTGCTGCGCAGTCGCCTGAGCGCCTGAGCGGCTGGTCACCGGGGCCGGCGGGGCTCCCGCGGACCCCCGTCGGCCCAGCCGCCCCACCGCCTCCCGGAGCTCGAACACCGCCGTATGCCGCAGCCCCGCAGTCATCTCCGGGCCCGTCACGGGTATCCGCTTGCGTGGTAGCCGTGAGCCTCGCGTGCAAAGCTGACGACGAGGCTTGTCCGGACGGGACGAGTAACGGAGGACGACGTGGACTGGGATCGGTTCGCGGAGCAGATGGCATCGATGGCGCGGGAGCTCCTGGCACAGGACTCGGTGGACGCCACCCTGGCACGGATCACCGCGTCGGCAACCGAACTGGTCGAGGGCTGTGACGCGGCGGGCATCCTCGTGCTGCACGAGGCGCGGGTGGAGACGCTCGCCCCCACCGACCAGCTGGTCGCGGACAGCGACCGGCTGCAGCAGCGGCTGGGGGAAGGGCCGTGCTTCGACACGGCTCACAGTTCGCGGGGCGACCGGGTCTTCCGCATCGCGGACCTCACCGGCGAGCGGCAGCGCTGGCCCGCCTTCGCTCCCGAGGCCCACCGGCTCGGCATCGGCAGCATGATGGGCTTCCTGCTGTACACCGAGGACGACGACTTCGGGGCGCTGAACCTCTACTCCCACAAGCCGGGAGCGTTCACCGAGGCCAGCGAGCTGGCTGGCTGGCTGCTGGCCTCGCACGCGGCGGTCGCCTTCTCCAGCGCCCGCACCCACGCCCAGCTGGAGCAGGCCCTCACCACCCGCCACACCATCGGCGAGGCCATGGGCATCATCATGGGCAGCCACCGCCTCACCGAGGAGGAGGCGTTCAACGTGCTGCGCCGCTACTCCCAGGCGAACAACATCAAACTCCGCGAGGTCGCCCGCCGGGTCCGCGAAGAGGGCACTCTGACGTGACCCCGGACGGGCGGCTCCTCTGGCACTTCGGCTGAACCAGAGAAGCCTGGGCCGGGCCAGTCCCCAGGGGATCGCTGCCGAACCCGGCTTGGCCTCCGAGTCCCCCGTCCGGCCGTGCGCACACGCCACCGGGAGACGGACCGGCTTTTTCACCGCCGAAGCCCGTACCCAGCCGCGGCGCCGGCCGCCTGGTTCCCCAGGGGAACCCACGGCAGGAGGCCGCCCCGGCCCGAACGGAAACGGCGAGCCCGGCGAAGAATGACAGCGGCTGGGGGAATGCGGCTCGGCGGCCGGGGTAGGCGCGTGCTTGCCGGACGACGAACCGGCGAGGACGAGGGCGAGCGACTGGGAGGGGCATCGTGCCGACGACGACCGTTCAGACTGCGGGGCAGACGGGGCAGACGCTGGGCGTTCCGGAGATCGCGGACCCCGCCAAGGTCGCGCCGAGGGACGCGCGCGAGCTGTCGAAGGTGTTCTTCGACCAGCTGGCGGTTCTGGAGGAGGGCACGCCCGAGTTCCAGTACGCGCGCAACACACTGATCGAGATGAACATGTCCCTGGTCCGCTTCGCGGCCGGCCGGTTCCGCAGCCGCGAACCGGAGGAGATGGAGGACATCGTCCAGGTCGGCATGATCGGACTCATCAAGGCGATCGACCGTTTCGAGATCTCCCGCGAGGTCGAGTTCACCTCCTTCGCCGTGCCGTACATCGTCGGCGAGATCAAGCGGTTCTTCCGCGACACCACCTGGGCCGTGCACGTCCCGCGGCGGCTCCAGGAAGCCCGGGTCCAGCTCGCCCGCGCCACCGACGAACTCCGCAGCCGCCTCGGCCGTACCCCCACGGTCAAGGAACTGTCCGACCTGATGAGCCTGCCCGAGGACGAGGTGCGCGAGGCGCGCCTGGCCGCCAACGGCTACAACTCCTCCTCTCTCGACGCCACGATCAACAACAGCGAGGACGGCGAGAGCGTCCTGCAGGATTTCATCGGCACCGAGGACACCGCGCTGGAACTGGTGGAGGACTTCCACACCCTGGCCCCGCTGATCGCCGAACTCCCCGAGCGTGACCGGCAGATCATCCACCTGCGGTTCGTGGAGGAGCTCACCCAGGCCCAGATCGGCGAACACCTGGGCGTCTCCCAGATGCACGTCTCCCGGCTCCTGTCCCGTACCCTCGCCCGCCTGCGCGAAGGCATGCTCACCTGACTCCTAGGGCCTGTCGGGCCCGCGCAGGCGGAGGTGTACGACGACCTCTTTGCCGGTTTCACGTGAAACGGTGTCCAGTCGGCCGCACAGCCGGACGACCAGATGCAGGCCGTGCCCCCCGACGCGGCGGGGATCGGGTGCGAGCAGTTCGGGCGGACAGGGGGAAGTGTCGCTCACGGTGATACGCAGCAGGCCGGCGTCGGGCGACACCCACAGCGCCAGCCCGACGGGACCGGGTGCGTGACGCACCGCGTTGGTGACCAGTTCACTGACGACGAGCTGGGCGTCCTGGCTGGGCAGTCGGTCCGGAGGGTGGCCGGCCCGGGCCAGCAGGGCGCGTACGGCAGTTCGAGCGTCAGTGATCGCTGTGTCCGTGGTCTCCCAGGTGGCGCTGTACCGCAGGGGCGCCCCCGGTTCCTGTTCGTCCGAAGCCCGATTCTTCAGCGGGGTGACCATAGAACTCTTCCCGTGGGTCGGCCTGTTCTTTCGTCGTCGTACCGTCTTAGGTCGTCTTGTGTCGTCCATTCGTCCCGGCTCTCGCCGTCGTGCAATTCCGCTTACCCGCCGTCTCCTTGTTCATGAGGGTTCATGAGGAGACCGGGCACATCGACACGATGACGACACAAGCGAGAAAGGGCCTTCCCGGATTGTTTCCGGGAAGGCCCTTCGCCAGTCGTGGAACATGCCTTCTCGTGGTAATGGGGCAGCTGTCGCGATAACCCCACCAGTGCCCGCACTTTCCCTTCACAAACAAGGCACCGAACGCGAATGACAGTGCGACAGCGGGGCACACGGAACGGCAGGAGGTCGATAATTATGGTTCCGCTTCTTCTTGTCCTGCTTCTCGCGGTGATCCTCTTCGGTGCCGGATTCGCCGTCAAGATTCTGTGGTGGGTGGCCCTCGCCGTCCTGGTGGTGTGGCTGCTCGGATTCGTGGCGCGCTCCACCAGCGCCGGCGGTGGCCGGGGACGTTGGTATCGATGGTGAGCTGACGTCGCGCATATCCGTCCGCAGGGACCGGCCGTCATGACGGCCGGTCCCTGCGGGTGTGCCCGTGCACGGGCACCTGTCGCGGTGTCAGGCGGGCCGGGCGGTGACGCGCGGGCGTGCTGGAGTGGTGAGCTGGGTCGGAGAGGGTGAGGCAATGGATGTCGGCCGCAGGAACAACGTCACTGTCATGGGCGACCCGCGGGGGCCGGCGGTGGTGCTGGCCCACGGTTCGGCTGCGATCAGAACATGTGGCGGCTGACGGTACCGGCCCTGGTCCTGCGCGCGGACGGCACCGCCGGCTTCCTGCACACCCCGGCGGTCTCCTGGTCGGCATCGTGCCCTCCGCGCCCTTCACCACCGTCGCCACCACCTTCGGTCCCGGCGACACCCTCCTGCTGTACAGCGACGGCGTCACCGAGGCCCGTACCGGTGCCGACCGCACCACCCTGTAAGGCGACGACCGGCTCCGCGCCTTCGTGGCCGGCCACGCCGGCCGGTCCCCGCACGCCGTCATCCGCGCCCTGAGCGGCCTGCTGGACAGTTTCGGCGACGGACTCGACGACGACGCCCTGCTCGCCCTCGGCGTCCCCACCGCCGGCTCCACGACGAAGAACACGAAATGAGCCCGCTGAAGATCAACACCCGTTCCGTGACGACCGGCCCCGTTCCGGAGGTCCTCGGTGAACTCGACCACACCACCGCCGCACAGTTGCGTGCCCTGGTCACCACCCTCGCCCTGCGGCCGGGTCAGCGCCTCGTCCTGGACCTGGCCGGCCTGGAGTTCTGCGACTCCAGCGGCAGCACCGCCCTGATCGTCGCCCGCAACCACGCCCACGCCACCGGGGCCGACGTCGCGCTCGCCGCCGTCCCGGCCCACACCCTGCGCGTGCTGAGGATCGTCGGCCTCGACCAGATCTTCCCCGTCCTCCCCGACAGCCCTGGCGCCGCCCAGCCCTGACGCCGCTTCACCGGGGGAGGTCCGCGATCTCCCGTCGCGCGGTGGCAACTTGGCGGGTACCGCGTTCCAGCGTCCGTCAGACCTCGCGCCAGCGCGCGCCGGCCCAGGAGAAGGCCCCGAAGGCCATGAGGCCGACCGCTATCAGCGCCAGCAGCCAGGGGCCCGCGGGGGTGCCGGCGAACGTGCGCAGGGTGTCGTCCATCCCCTTGGCCCTGCCGGGCTTGTGGTGGACGGCCGCGGCGATGGCGAAGCCGCCCGCGGTGGCGAAGACGATGCCCCGGGCGGCACCGCCGAACATGCCGAGGAAGGACACGACTTCACGCACCCTCCGGGACATCTCGGACATCCTCAGATGCTTCTCGAACGTGCGCAGGACAGCCCGGACGGCGATCCACAGGCCGGCGGCGACCACCGCGGCGCCCGCGACGCCGACGATCCACTGCCCGCCGGGCCAGGCCAGCGCCTTCGCCGTGACGTCCCGGGAGTTCTTGTCGGAGCTGCCACTGCCGCTGCCCCTGTCCCCGGCCGCGTAGGAGAGCACGGAGTACGCGACGAATCCGTAGAAGCAGAGACGGCCCGCGGCCATCGCCCTCCTGCCCGGCTTCTCGCCGCCGGGACCCGCCTGCCCGAAGGCGGCCTCGGACAGCCGCCACAGGGCCATCCCGGCCAGGGCGATGCCGAGCAGCCACAACAGCACGGTGCCGAAGGGTTTCTGGGCGATCTCGGCGACCGCGCCACCCCGGTCGGCCTGCCCGCCCCCGCCGGTGAACGCGATCCGCAGTGAGAGAACACCGATCAGCGCGTAGATGACCCCGCGGCCGACGAAGCCCGCACGGGCCGCCGCCGCGACCGCTCTGCCGTTCGCCGCACGGCGAACCTGACCGCGCCCGCCTGCTGTTGCCGATCCAGTAGCCATGCCCTACCGGATGCCCCCGAAGGGCGAGACCATCCTGGGCGGAGTCACCGCCGGCCCGTTCACGACGGTTCGGCACGCTGTCGGCGGGGCGCGGCGCTCGACCTCCCCAGGTGATGCGCCGCTCCCCCACCGGCGCGCGTCGACCACCCGCGAACCCTCGCCCCGCACACGTTCGATCCGGCCTCCGCGCCGAGGCCGACGGAGCCCCGGCTGTCGGCCTCGGCGGGCCGCCGCGCGCGTGCCGGGCCCCCAAGGCCGGAGGGCCGAAGACCGGGAGAAACGGTCTTCGGCCCTCCGGCCGGGGTGCGGTGGCCGCGCCGGCTGTGACGACGGACGGCGGCGAGTGGATGAGCCGCCTAGCGGCGCCCGTCGTAGCGGTCGTGATCCGCGTGCCGGTCGCCGTACCAGCCGGGGCGCCCGATCCGGTCGTGGTCCCAGCCTCGGTGCCCACGCCAGTCGCGGTCACGGTAGCGGTCGCGGTCGCGGTCGTGATTCCGGTCCCGGTCCCAGCCGGGGCGCCCACCCCGGTCGCGGTCCCGGTCCCGGTCGTCGAAGCGGCCGTCGCGGTCGCTCCAGTGGCTGTGTGAGTAGCGCCTTCCGCTGTCGCGGTCAGGGCCGGGTCCGGCGGCCAGGGCCGGCAGGGCGGCCGCGCCGACGAGTGCGCCCGAAGCCACACAGGTGGCGATCAGGCGGAGCGTCGTACGGGAAACAGACATGAATCCGTCACCTCACGTTCGTGCGGACCGGCCCTGGTCGGGCCGGGCGAGCAGTCCGGGATTCCCGGCTCGATGCCGAGGAGCCACACTGTGTCGCCGCAGGACCACACCGGAGCACGGAACGGATTCACGTTACGAAATGCGGATATATTTGTAACTGTCCCTTGTATGGGTCATGGATACCGGGAGAGGCCTGAGCACCGGCCTGTCCCCGCCTCGACTCCGTCGAACGGCCCAATGGCTTCGGTAACAGCGAGGGGGACGCCGTTCGGGGGACACGTCGCGCAACGGCCGGACCGCTGCGGGGATCACAAGGAAAGCAAAAATCCGGACCCCTCGACGCGGGAGCCCGGACTGTCGACGCGACAGGAAAAGCGGCGCGAAAGGCATATGGCTGGGGCCCGCACCCCAAGGGTGCGGGCCCCAGCCATATGATGCGCGAACCCGTGGCTCGCGACGTGCGCGTCGGCGTCAGGCGGGAACGATGTTCTCGGCCTGCGGGCCCTTCTGGCCCTGCGTGACGTCGAAGGTAACCTTCTGGCCTTCCTGAAGCTCGCGGAAGCCGCTGGTGGCGATGTTCGAGTAGTGGGCGAACACGTCAGCGCCGCCACCGTCCTGCTCGATGAAGCCGAAGCCCTTTTCCGCGTTGAACCACTTCACGGTGCCAGATGCCATATTGAATCTCCCTCGGGGGGCAGTTTCGGACCCGCACTTTACGGGGCCGGGTCGCCGCTATGATCACCCCTCCGGAAAAATCCGGAAAGCTCTGCAAAGAAAAATCTCTGGCAACCAGAACTGCAACTGCTGTCACGTTAACACAGGTCGGGGCGGCGTGGCCCGGCACTTTTGGCGCCCTCCAGGAATCCTCATCCGGCTGGATTACTGATTTCTGTGTCGGCGGTACTAGATATTCGCACCCTGCTCGTCCAGCTTCCGGCGCATTTCCCGGTTCAGGCGCAGGGCGTCGTCGAGCTGGTCCTCCAGGGAGACGATGCGGCACGCGGCCTCGACGGGGGTGCCCTGGCCGACCAGCTCACGGGCGCGGGCGGCGATGCGCAACTGGCGGCGGGAGTAGCGGCGATGACCACCCTCCGACCGCAGGGGCGTGATCAGCTCGGCCGCGCCGACGGCCCGGAGGAAGGCGGGGGTGGTCCCGAGGATGTCGGCGGCGCGCCCCATGGTGTAGGCGGGGTAGTCGTCGTCGTCGAGGTTGCCGGTGACCGGGGCATTCTCAGCGGGCATATGACCTTCGTTTCGGGGACGCGGAGAGGGACCCGGACGTGCGCGGCACCCGCACTCGGAGGAATTCAGCGCCATCCGCCCCGTACGAGAAGCGTAACTCCGCCGGGCACGGACATGTGGTCCCGCCGCGACAGAAATGCTCCGGGCGGGCCGGCCCTGGGGCACGGTGAAGCCGGCGGGCCCGGCAGCCGTGGCGCCCTGGTCCGTCCGGGTGGCGGTCAGCAGGGCAGGACGAGGACGACGGAGGCCCCGCGCCCGGTGTCCGCGGCGCGGGCGGTGCCGCCGTGGGCGGTGGCCACCGCCTGGACGAAGGCGAGCCCCAGGCCGGATCCGCCGCCGGTGCGGCTGGCCTCGGCGCGGGCGAAACGGTCGAACGCCCGGGGCAGGAACTCCGGCGGGAAGCCGGTTCCCTCGTCCGTGACGCACAGCCGCAGCGCGTCCTCGTGGACGGTGGCCGTGAGGCGGACGGTCCCGGTGCCGTGCCGAAGGGCGTTGTCGAGCAGGTTGCCGATGGCGGGCCGCAGCCACCGGGCGTCGACGTCCACGGTCACGCGGGCGGCGTCCACGGTCACGGTCCGCCCCTCCCGCTCGGCGGTGCGCAGATGGGGGGCGACGGCGGCGCCGACGAGGTCGGCGAGGTCGGTCGGAGCCCGGCTGAGGTGCTGGGCGGTGCCCAGTTCCTCCAGGTCCAGCAGCGCGTTGGAGAGCTCGATCAGGCGCTGGACCTCGGTGTCCACCGAGCGCAGGGTCTCGGTGAGTTCGCCGGCGGAGCGGGGCCGGTGCAGGGCGACGTCGAGTTCGGCGCGCATCAGGGTGAGCGGGGTGCGCAGTTCGTGACTGGCGTCCGCGACGAACCGGCGCTCGCGTTCGGCGGACGCCGCCAGGCGGTCGAGCATGTGGTTGAGGGTGTGGCCGAGCCGGGTGATCTCGTCGTCGCGGTCGGCGGGCACGTCCAGGCGCAGGTTCTGGGCGCCGTCCGCGAGACCGGCGGCCCCGCCGCGGTAGCGCTCGACGGGGCGCAGGGCGGCGCGCGCGGTGCGGTAGCCGACGCCGGAGGCGGCGATCAGGGTCAGGCCGGAGGCGAGGGCCAGCTGGGCGAGGAGTTCGCGCAGCGCCTCGTCGCGGTGTCCGCGCCGGACGGCGGCGACCACGATCCGGCCCTGGCCGCCGGCTGTGACCCGGCCGGCCTGCAGACGCAGGGTGTCCGAGGTGATCGGCAGGAGGGAGCCGACGTCCCGCCGGACGGTGGCCCCGTGCGCGGCGGCGTCCAGTTCGGCCGGGGTCAGCAGGGACCGGCCGTGCAGGGCGTCGCTGGAGACCAGGACCCGGCCCTGTGCGTCGAGGACCTGCCGGAGGCTGCCGCTGGGGCCGGGCGGGAGCTGCCCTTCGTCCCGTACCGCCTGGTCGAGGCTTCGTCGGTACGTGGTCAGGTCGTCGTTCAGCTGCCGGTCCAGAGCGGCCTGGACCCGCCAGTAGACCAGTCCCGCCGTGCCGGCCAGCACCAGCGACATGGTGACGGCGACGGCCAGCACCAGACGGGCGACCACGGGCAGCCGCCGGAACCACGGCCACGGCCGCAGCCGCCCGGGAAGGCGGTTCACGGGGCGGCCTCCAGGCGGTAGCCGCGTCCGCGCAGGGTCGTGATCGTCGTACGGCCGAAGGCCCGGTCGACCTTGCCGCGCACCTTGGAGACGTGCACGTCGATGGCGTTGCTGCGCAGGTCGGTCTCGCCGTCCCAGACCTCGTCCAGCAGCTGGACGCGGGTGACCACGCGCCCGGCGTTCTCCATGAGCACCCGCAGTACGTCGAACTCCCGCCGGGACAGTTCCAGTTCGGCATCGGCCCGCCAGGCCCGCTGCTGTTCGGGGTCGAGGACGAGGTCGCCGACCCGCAGGCGCCCGGAGGACTCGGGACGCCGCCGGGATATCGCCCGCAGCCGGGCCAGCAGTTCCTCCATCGCGAACGGCTTGACCACGTAGTCGTCGGCGCCGGCGTCGAGCCCGGCCACCCGCTCGCTGATCGCGCCACGCGCGGTGAGCAGGATCACCGGAACGTCGACGCCCTCGCCGCGCAGCGTCCGGCACACCTCGACGCCGTCCATGCCGGGCAGCATCACGTCCAGCAGCACGGCGTCCAGGCGCGGATCGCGGGCGGCGGCGAGGCCGGAGGGCCCGTCGTAGCGGCCCTCGGCGGTGTGGCCGGACTCGGTCAGATAGCGGACGACCAGATCGGTCAGGCGGGTCTCGTCGTCGACGACCAGGCAGTGCATGCCGGTCAGGCTAACCACGCGCCGGGCCCGCCACGGCCACCGGGAAGGCTTCATGGTCTGTTCATGTGACGTCCCTACCGTCCTTCAGGTCGCGGTGCTCCGCGGACCGCGACCGGTCCCCGTCCGACGCGCCGTGACGGAAGGGACCCCCATGCACGCATCGGTGCTCGCCGCCAAGGGCATCACCGACCACCTCACGGTCACCGACCTGATGACCCGCGGCGGTCTCGACGTCATCGCCCTGCTGCTCCTGGTCGGCTGGCTCTACCGGCGCCGGCCCAGCGTGCCCGCGATGCCGCTGGTGCTGGCCGCGCTGAACACCGGCCTGTTCGCCGCGATGAGCACGATCAGCGCCGGCAAGTTCCCGGCCGGGGTCGGGTTCGGGCTGTTCGGCATCCTCTCCCTGGTCCGGCTGCGCAGCGCGGCCTTCACTCTCCGGGACGTCGCCTACACCTTCGTGGCCCTGGTGATCGCCCTGTGCACGGGGTTGCCGCAGCGGCAGACCTGGCTCGTGGTCGCGCTGGACGTGGTGGTGCTCCTCGCCGTCCTCGTGGTCGACGACCCGACGGCGTACGAGCCGCCGACCCGCACGGTGCGGCTCACCCTCGACCGGATCTACCCCGACCCCGCGGTGATCGCCGCCGACGTGGCCTTCCGCTTCGGCCAGGCACCGCTGTCGGTGGTCGTGGACGAGGTCGACTACGTCCGTGAGACCACCCGGGTCTCCGCCCGTTACCCCGCGGACCCGGCCGTCGCCGCGGACTCCGAGCCTCGCGAGCCGGTGATGGCGCCGTGACCGCCGCCCCATCCTTCGGCCAGTCCCTCGGCCAGCCCCTCGGCCCGTCTCTCGCGGCCCGGCTGGGCCTGGCGGAGCCGCGCGGTGCGACCCTCGCCGAGGTGGACGCGGCGGCGGCGCTGCAGCACCGGGTCGACCGCAAGTACCTGGTCCCGCTCGACCGGGCCCGCCGCCTCGTCGCCCGGCTCGCCGACAGCCACCACGTTCTCGACCTGGGCGACGGCCGTCGTACGACGAACTACCTCAGTACCTACTTCGACACCGCGGAGCTGGGCGCCTGGCGGGCCCACGTCCAGCAGCGGCGGCGGCGCTGGAAGATCCGCACCCGCCTGTACGCCGAGGACGGTCTGTGCCGGGTGGAGGTGAAGACGAAGGACGGCCGCGGCGCCACGGTCAAGCAGGCGCTGCGTGTCCCGGCCGCCGAGTACGGCGAACTGACCGCCCACGCGGCCGAGTTCGTCGACCAGGTGCTGGAGCGGGCCGGCGTCCCCGTCACGGCCGGGGAGCTGTCCGCCGCGGTGGAGGTCCGGTACGTCCGCGCGGCCCTCGCCGACCTCCGGCACGGCAGCCGCGTCACCTTCGACGGCGCCCTGAGCTGCCGTCGCGACGGCCGGACCGCCGCGCTGGACCCCGGGCACGTCCTGGTCGAGACCAAGGGCGGAGCGCGCCCCGCCCTCGCCGACCGCCTGCTGCTCGGCATGGCGGCCCGGCCGGTCTCGCTCAGCAAGTACGTCGTGGGCCAGTCCCTGCTCACCCCGGGCCTGCCCGACAACGACGTACGCCGCCTCGCCCGCGCCCACTTCACCACCGAGGCGCATCCGGCCCCGCGCCCAACGCCCCGCCCGGCGCCGCTCCCGGGACAGCTCCCGGCGCCGCTTCCCGAAAGGACCCCCGCCGCATGAACGTCCTGCGTGGCATCAAATGGCGCTACCCCCTGATCGCCCTGCTCGCCGTCGCGGCCGTGGCCGTCAGCACCCTGCGACCGCAACTGGTCACGGCCGTCACCGCCAAGAAGCCCGGCGCGACGGAGCGGATCAGGCAGGACCCGCCGCCCACGCTCTTCACCGACGCCGAGATCGCGGCGATCGGCACGGCCGCGGACGCCCAGCGCGCGCAGGCCGACGCGCTGTTCGCGCAGTGGCGGACGGCCCACGGCACCACCCGCGACGACCGGGCCTTCACCGCCTGGGCGGCGCGGCAGGTCCCGGCCCCGCCGTCGGCGAAGCAGCGCGCCGCCGAACTCCGCCAGGACCAGGCCCTCGCCAAGTCCCGCACGGCGGCGGGCAGGAAGGCCGCGACCTGGCTGGAGCTGTACGGCAAGAAGGACATCTGGCGGCTCTACCTCCACGACCAGCGCGAACTGGTCCCCGGCACGCGCGGCAACAGCGAGAAGGCCGAGCTGAAGGCGGCTCTGACGCTGGCCAAGACGATCAGCGACCAGGTGGCGGCCGAGGACCGGCAGCCGGCCCCGTTCGTCCTCGACCCGACCCTGCGCCCGGACAAGCCCGTCACGCCCGGTGCCAAGGGCCCGTACTCCTACCCCTCCCGGCACGCGACCCGCTCCGCCGCGGCCGTCACCTTCCTCAGCGCCCTCTCCCCGCACCGCGCCGCGGACTACCGGTGGATGCAGGACGAGGTCCTCTACTCCCGCCTCTACATGGCGGGCCACGTCACCAGCGACCTCACGGCGGGCACGCTGCTCGGCGACCTGATCGGCGACTACGAACTCGCCGTCAGCGGGCACTGACCCCGCGCCGCGCCCTTGCCACCCCGAGCGGCGGAAGAACACCGTGGCCGGGCGGGGCCGGGCGTGCTCGCGGATGGCCGGGCATGGTCGCGCTACCGAACACTTGCCCTTCACCTCCACCCTTCAGGGTGGAGGTGAAGGGCATCCTGCCCTCAGTGGCCCGGAGGGCCGCAGCGACAGGGCTAGGATCGCCTCATCCGATGACGGAGTCGTCGGATCTACCGCCGGACGGGCGGAAAGTGACGCCTGTGGAGGCCCCTGTAAGACCGATCTCCCCGGAGAGCGGCAAGGGCCGGTGAAGCAGGAACCCGAGGTGGCATCGCGTAGCGGTGCGGACCGGAATCTCCTGCCCTCGGGCAGGAGAGGGCGTCAATTGTTCTTGCCGTTGCCCTGGCCCTGGCCGCCGTTCGCCTGGCTGTTGCCGGCGGCGCCGGTGGCGCGCGCCGTGGCGTTGGCGGAGTTCGAGGCACCCTTGGCGGGCTTGCCGGAACCGGAACGGGTCGGGTGGCTCGGCCTGGCCGTCGTCCCCGCCAGTTGCCCGGAGCAGTAGGCGGCCACCTTGTCCGCACCGCCGGCCGCCACGACCAGTCGCTGCCAGGCCGTCGCGCCCAGCGCCTTGCCGTCTGCCTTGACCTGCTCGTAGGCACGGCAGTGGGCTTCGGTGTCCTTTGCCGTGGCGGGCCGGTCCGTCGGCCGGGCACCGCCCTGGGACGGTGACGGGGCCGCGCCGCCCGGCCGTTTCGAGGCGGCCGCCGAGGGGATCGTCGTGCCCCGGCCGGAATCGGATCCGGCGCCCTCGGTGGAGGAGCCGACGGAACCGATGGCCGCGACCGCCACCCCGCCCAGGGCGAGGCTGGCGAAGACCACACCGAACGTCAGTTTCGCCGGGCGCCGGGCCCGCCGCTCGGCTGCCGGGCGCCAGTCGTCGCGGCGCCGGGTCCGTGCACGAGGTGCGCCCGAGGCGCGGGCGGCCCGGAACGCGGCCATGGCCTGCTGCTCGCCCTGGGGTGCGGGATCGCCCGCACGGACGGCGGCGGCCAGTGCCGTCTCCAGCGGGGCGTCCAGTGCGGCGTCGTCACCCGCGGCCCGAGGGTCCGGCAGGGTGCCGCCGGGCCGCACACGGCGACGGCCCCGTGGCCCGTCGCCGCTCAGCCGTTCACCCATGTCCGTTTCCGTTCCTGTCCGACCGCTTCGTTCTGTCCGCTGTCCCGGATCCGGCGCCTGCCTGTCGATCCTGTCGCGGTTGTCGTTCATTTCGACTCCCCCAGCGTGCGGGAAGCCACATCCGTCACACCCTCCTCCGCTTCACCGCCGATGCCCAGCTGACGGGCGAGGCGTTTCAGGCCCCGGTGGGCGGCGGTGCGCACGGCGCCCGGACGCTTGCCCAGGACGCGCGCGGCGGCGGGACCGTCGAGGCCGACCACGACCCGCAGGAGCACGGCCTCGGCCTGGTCCCGTGGCAGTCCGCGGATCAGCTCCAGGGCCCACTCGGTGGACAGGGACTCCAGGGCCTGCTCATGAGTGTTGTGCGGGCCGGCCAGATCCAGGACGTCCTGGTCGGTACCGCCGGCCTGTGGCCGCACGCGCCGCCGACGCAGGTGGTCCAGCGCCCGGTGCCGGGCGATGGTCGCGGTCCAGCCGCGGAACCCGGCGCCGTCACCCCGGAAACGCCCCAGGTCACGGGCTATCTCCAGCCAGGCGTCGGACGCCACGTCCTCCGCGTCGTCACCGACGATCCCCCGCAGGAAGCCGAGGAGGCCCGGCTGCACGATCCGGTAGGCGATCGCGAAGGCGGTCTCGTCGCCGTCCTGGGCACGCGCCACCGCCGCGCCCAGTTCCCCGTCGTACTCCTGCACACGCCGGGTTTGCCCTACCTGGCCCAAGATTGCCCTCGTTCGCACCGATCACTGCCGAGTCCACGCCGTCCGCCGTGCTCCGGTCACACGACGGCCCCAAGGTGACCAGCGTGCGCGCTCACAGAAACGTCACAACGGCACAGGATCCCCCGCCGTATCAGGGGCACCAGCGGCACCGGGCAGCGCCCCAGGAGCCGGGTGACGCTTCGGCGCTCCCGTGCGCTCCCCCTGTCATGAGTACGTACCTGCGTCTGCGAGCGGTGCCCGCCCCGGCACTGCGGAACAGTCCGGCTTGGCTGGAGCGGCTTTTCGCGAGCGACGCGGATACCGCCCGCGGCCCGGCCGGCCGGTGCCGCGAGGAGGTGCCTGACCAGCGTTGTCCGGACGAATACCGGCTAGACGAATGCCGACGGGACGAGTGCTCTCTGGACGAGCGTTGTCTGGATCAGGAGCACATCTACACCGGCGCTGGGCCGGCAGGTCCCGGCGACCGGCCCCAGGCCCAGGTGGTGCTCGGTGGCCGCCCGGTGTTCCGCACCGACCGGCGCAAGCCGCCGTTGCTGGTGCTCACGGCGGCCCAGGCCCGCCGGGTGGCCGGATTCCTGGAGCACGCCGACTTCGAGGCGCTGTGGGACTTCGCCCTGGGCGGGCTGCCGCCCCGCTGCGGCGGAATGACCCCGAAGCCCGGGACGCCACGCGCCCTCGCCCTGGCGCACCGTGAGTTGCGGGCGTTCTACGCGCACACCGCCGAGTGCGGGGACGCGGTGGTGAAGTGGCGGTCCGAGGCGTGCGCGAGGTCGGTCCCAGGCGGCAGGGGAGCTGCCGCGAGGCGGCGCGTGTGGGTGTCCGGAGGGGGACACGTGGCCGTCTGAGGCAGGAGGTGTAACAGTTTCGGCCACCCGCGCTCTTTCCATGCGGACGACCACGTCGGTCGTCACGGAGAGGGGCAGGACTCGTGCAGCGGACGAGTGACAGCGGCGCAGCGTACGGTCAGCAGCCGTACGGCCGCATCGGGTACGGGTACGCCCACGGCCACGAGGACACCGGCACCCCCGCCGGCACGGCCACGGTGGAGCCTGCGCCCTGGGCCGCCGGTGCCCCGCTCCTTCCCGGCGCGCCGGAGCGGGACTCTGCCCACGGTGACGTCATCGCCGTGCCGCCAACGCACCACGACGCCTCCGGCCGTCCCGCACATGAACCGGACGCACCGGAGCCGGACACACCCGAGCACGACCGGGCACGGCCCGTCTTCGTGGACGCCTCGGGGCGCCGCCAGCGCCGCGTGCGGCGCGTCGCACGGCTGCTGGTGATCCCCGCCGGCGCCTATGTCGCCCTGCTGGTCAGCACCTTGCTCGGCGGCCCCACCATCAGCGCTCCGTTCGTCCCGCTCCCGCTCCCGGACACCACGCACCCGGCCGCACCCCACAAGGCCGGTACCGGCTCGTCCGCCGGTACCGGTCAGCCGGCCGGGGGCACGGCCTCCGGCGCGGGGGACGCGAACTCCCTTCCCTCGGCCCCACGGGCCGCCGTCGGCCAGAGCGTCCCGCCGACGGCCGCGACCACCCCCGCGGCCACGTCCGCCGCGACCGCGCAGCCCGCCGGAACCACCTCCGCGACCCCCGGCCCGACCAGCGCCGCCAGCCCCACGGCCAGCCCCACCACCGGCGCCACCGCCACCGCCACCGCCACGTCCTCCGCCAAGGGACGCACCATCGCCGCCTCCCACAAGCCCGTGAAGTGATCCAAGGCCCTGACGTGACCGATCCGACCACCCTGACCGAGCCGACCGGTCGCCGCCGCCGCGGCCGCGGCCGCACCCGCCAGGTGACCCCCCGCACCCACTGGCTGCTGCTGTGCGTGCTCGTGGTGACCCTGTCCGCGGCCCTCCTGCTGCAGGGCTACACCCACCACATGTTCGGGATCACCTCGGACGACGTGACCGGCCCCCGCGGCCGTGCCGACACGGTGCCCGGGCAGGTGGCCCGCGGCGGCCCGGTGATCGCGGGCGCCGCCGGCTCCCCGCACACCGCCCGCCCGAAGGCCCGCACCATCGCCCTCACCTTCGACGACGGCCCCGACCCGGTCTGGACACCGCGCATCCTGGACGTGCTGCGCCGCAACCACGTGCACGCGACGTTCTTCGTCGTCGGCACCCAGGTCGTGGCCCACCCGGAACTGGTCCGCCGCATCGTCGCCGAGGGCCACCAGATCGGCATCCACACCTTCACCCACCCCGACCTCGCCCGCCTCGCCCCCTGGCAGCGGTCCCTGGAACTGCGCGAGACCCAGCTGGCGGTGGCCGGCGCGGCCGACGTCACCACCGCGCTGCTCAGACCGCCGTACTCCTCGCAGAACGACGCGCTGGACGACGCCGACTGGTCCGTCCTGAAGCAGGCCGACGCGGCCGGGTACGTCACGGTCCTCTCCACTCTGGACGCCGAGGACTGGCAGCGCCCCGGCACGGCCCGCGTCCTCGCGAACGCGACACCGCACGGCACGGCCGGGCAGATCCTGCTGATGCACGACGCCGGCGGTGACCGCTCCCAGACCGTCGCCGCCCTGCGCACCCTGATCCCCCGGCTCAAGGCACAGGGCTTCCGGTTCTCCACGGTCGGCGCCGCGGTCGGCATGGCCGGCCCCGTCCGGCCCGCCGGAACGGGCGACCACCTCCAGGGCATCGCCCTCATCAAGATGCTCCAGCTCGGCGACTGGACGATCCGGCTGCTCGGCGTGCTGATGTACGCGGCCGGCGCGGTCAGCGTGCTGCGCGCGGCGATCGTGCTGGTCGCGGCCCGCCGCCACCGCCGCCTGCGCAGGGGGCGCCGGGCCAGACCCTGGGGGCCGCCGGTGACCGAACGGGTCAGCGTCATCGTCCCGGCGTACAACGAGAGCGCCGGGATCGAGGCGGCCGTACGCTCCCTGGTCGCCTCGGACCATCCCGTGGAGATCATCGTGGTGGACGACGGCTCCACCGACGGCACCGCCGATCTCGTCGAGTCCCTGGGGCTGCCGGGTGTGCGGGTGATCCGGCAGCGGAACGCGGGCAAGCCCGCCGCGCTCAACACCGGCCTGGCCGCGGCCACCTGCGAGCTGGTCGTCATGGTCGACGGCGACACCGTCTTCGAACCCGACGCCGTCCGCACCATCGTGCAGCCCTTCGCCGACCCGCGCACGGGCGCCGTGTCCGGCAACGCCAAGGTGGTCAACCGCGGCGGGCTGCTGGGCCGTTGGCAGCACATCGAGTACGTGGTCGGCTTCAACCTCGACCGCCGTCTGTTCGACCTCGCCGAGTGCATGCCGACCGTGCCCGGAGCGGTCGGGGCGTTCCGCCGCCGGGCCCTGCTCGCCCTCGGCGGGGTCAGCGACGTCACCCTCGCCGAGGACACCGACCTCACCATGGCCCTGTGCCGGGCCGGCTGGCGTGTGGTGTACGAGGAGGGGGCGGTCGCCTGGACCGAGGCGCCCGCGTCGCTCGGCGCCCTGTGGCGGCAGCGCTACCGCTGGTGCTACGGCACCCTGCAGGCGATGTGGAAGCACCGCGGCGCGCTGGTGCAACGCGGTTCCGCCGGCAAGCTCGGCCGCCGCGGTCTGGCCTACCTCCTCCTCTTCCAGGTCCTGCTGCCGCTGCTCGCGCCCGTGGTCGACGTCTTCGCCCTCTACGGCCTGGTCTTCCTCGATCCCCTGCGGATCACCGCCCTGTGGCTCGCCTTCCTGCTCCTGCAACTGCTGATGGGCCTGTACGCGTTCCGCCTGGACGGTGAACGCCCGGGGCCGCTGTGGAGCCTGCCGCTGCAGCAGTTCGTCTACCGCCAGCTGATGTACCTGGTGGTCGTCCAGTCCGTCTTCACCGCCGTGTCGGGCTCACGGCTGCGGTGGCAGCGCATGGAGCGCTACGGCAGCCTGCGAACGCCGACGGACGCGCAGACACCCGGCGAGGACCGCCCGCCGCGGGTCCCCGCCTGAACCTGCCGCCCGGCGCGGGGTCCGGCCGAGTCCGCCGGACCCCGCGTCAGTGCGTGCCGGGGAAGATCTCCCTGACCTCGCGCAGCGCGTAGCAGACCAGCACGTAGCCCGCGGCCGGGTCCGCCCACCACAGGCCGGCCAGGGAGTTCAGCAGGAGACCGGTCAGCACGGCGGTGGCCAGCAGGCCGTCGACCAGGGTGACCCGGCCCTCGGCCCTGAGCACGGGGTTGTCCAGCGCGGCGCCCGTGCGGGCCTTGCCCGCGGCGAGCGCGAACATCGCCGCGGCCGTCACCGCGGTCCAGGCGATGCCCAGCGGCGAGTGGTGGGGCCGGAAGCCGGCGGCCAGCACCCAGGTGGACTGCACCAGGAGGTACACCGCCAGCAGTGCGAAGCCCGCTCCGATCAGCCGCAGCGCACGGCGCCGGCGGTCCTCGCCGGTACCGGACAGCTCCCAGATCACCACCGTGGAGGCGCCGATCTCGATCAGGGAGTCCAGACCGAACCCGGCCAGCGCCACGGATCTCGCCGCGACCGCGGCGCCGGCGAGCACCACGATGCCGATCACGTTCCAGCCGAGGGTGGCGTACTCCAGGGCGAGGCCGCGGCGGACGAGCGTCCCGCGGGTGGTGTCGTCAGTGCTGGTCACCGCGGGATCCTCGCAGACCCGCGGACGGATCCGGAAGCCGCTGCCCGTCACCGGGGCGGCTCCGTGGGCAGTTCCAGGTGGAGTTCGTAGCCGCCGTCGGGTGTGGGGCCGGAGGTGACCGTGCCGCCGAGGAGCTCCGCGCGCTGCCGCAGACCGGCCAGGCCGTGGTGGGCGCTGGGCAGGGTGAGCGGGAGGTGGGTGGGGGCGGTGTTGGTGACGGTGGTGCGCAGGGTGCCGTCCCGGTGGTGGATGTGGATGGTGGCGGTGGCGCCGGGGGCGTGTTTGCGGACGTTGGTGAGGGCCTCCTGCACGGTGCGGTAGACGGCGCGCTGGACGGTGGGCGGAAGGTTCTCCGGCAGGTCCGCCTTAAGTTTCGTCTCGATGCAGCTGGTGTCGACCAGGTGCCGCAGGTCGGCGAGGGAGGGCTGGGGGGTGAGCTCCGTGGGCCTGCTGCCGGAGGCGCGCAGCACGCTGACCATGTGTCTGAGTTCGTCGAGGGTCTGCACGCTGAGCTGCCGGATGGTGGCCGCGGCCCGTCTGGTCTCGGTGTCCCGGCCGGCGACCTGGAGTGCTCCGGCCTGTACGGCGATGAGGCTGACCTGGTGGGAGACCACGTCGTGCATCTCCCGGGCGAGTTGTGCGCGTTCTTTCGCGAGGATGCTCTGCGCGGTCAGCAGCCGCTCGTACTCGCGGGCCTCGGAGATCTCGGCGAGCCTGAGGGACAGGTCACGCCGGGCCTGGACGAGCTGGCCCAGGAAGACGGGGGCGGCCGCGGTGGCCAGGGTGTAGGTGAGGTGGAGGAGGCCGTCCGCCCCGGTGAGCTGGGCGACCCTCAGGGACGACCACGGCGGCCAGGCGAGGTAGTCGCCGACGGCGAAGAGCAGCGCGCACCCGGCCAGCAGGAGGCGATGGCGGCTGACCGAGGCGAGCGTGTACAGCGCGACCGTGATGGCGAACATCGCGTCGGTGATCAGGGCGGCCGGCAGCGTGAGGACGAAGGCCGTCAGCGGGAGCCTGCGGCGCAGCGTGAGCGCTCCGGCGGCGAGCAGCGACAGGGCCACGGCGGGCCGGTCCCCGCTGTCCACGTGCACCCAGGTGTCCGCCAGTGCGACGGCGGCCAGTGCGACGTCCAGGACCGCGGCCGGCGGTCTCGGGGCGGTCATCCGGCGTCCTCGGCGTCCTCGGCGTCCGGTGACACGAGCAGGCCCGCGCGCTCGGCGATCAGCGCGGCCTGGACGCGACTGCTGACCTTCAGCTTGCCGAACACCGCGCTGACGTGGCCTTTCACGGTGCCGGTGCTCAGATGGAGCCGTCTGCCGATGTCGTTGTTGGCCAGTCCCTCGGCCATGAGCACGAGAACGGCGCGCTCCCGCTCGGTCAGCCGGCCGGCGAGGCGTACGGCGGAGGGCTCGCGCCCGCCGGCGTCCAGGTAGCCGTCCACCACCGTACGGGTGACCTTGGACGACAGCGCGGTGCCGCCTTCGGCCAGCGTGCGCACGAGGTGGGGTAGCTCCTCGGGGTCGGTGTCCTTGAGCAGGAACCCCGCGGCGCCCGAGCGCAGGGCGGTGGCCACGTACTCGTCGGTGTCGAAGGTGGTGAGGACGGCCACCACCGGCGGATCCGGCAGCCGGCGGAGTTCCGCCAGGACGGTGAGCCCGTCGACGTCCGGCATCCGGATGTCCAGCAGGACCACGTCGGGCATCAGCTCCCGCACCGTGCGCACGGCCTCGCCGCCGGGTACCGCCGCCGTGACCTCGATGCCGTCCGCCGCGTTGAGGATGTGCGAGAAGCCCATGCGGACCAGGGCTTCGTCGTCGACCACCAGGACCCGGATCACCCGCGCTCCGCTCATCGCACCACCACCGGTGGATCCGTACCACCGGGGAGCCGTCCGCTGCCTGGCCGGTCGCGATTCCCGCCGGTTGGCGGGGGTGACATCAGCCGGTCGGCGGGGTGACTCAGGAAACCCGCCGGGCTGGATCGGGAGGCCCGACGGTGAACCATCGAGGCATGACGCTGAAAACACCGTCGGCGATGCCGGTGGAGGTGTCCGAGGAGGTGCCGGAGGAGTGCGCCGGGGCACGCTCCTCCCCCGCCGCCCGCACCCACCCGTCCGCCCCCTCCGGCGCGACCCGCGCCCGCTGCGCCGCTACCCCGTCCACGGGACGGCTCGTCGGCATCGATCTCGCCCGCGGCCTCGCGGTCTTCGGGATGTACTCCGCGCACGTCGGCCCCGACGTGACGGTGGGCGGCCCGGTGGGATTCCTGCTGGAGACGGCTCGGGGACGGTCCTCCGCCCTCTTCGCGCTGCTGGCCGGCTTCTCGCTGGTCATCATCACCGGCCGGCCACGCCCGCGGACCGGGCGGGCCGGCCGCCAGGCCGTGGCGCGGATCGTGATCCGCGCCGTGGTCGTGGCGGCTCTCGGCTACGCCCTGACCGCCCTGGACACCGACGTGGCCGTGATCCTCAGCTTCTACGGGCTGCTCTTCCTGGCCGTCCTCCCGCTGTACCGGCTGCGGGCGGCCACGCTCGCGCTGATCGCCGCCACGGGCGCGCTGGTCATGCCGCTGCTGCTCTACGCGATCAGAAGCTCGATCGAGCCCGGGGGCTGGGCGGACGCCGTCACCGCCCGGGATCCGCTGGCCCGCGTCACCGGTACGGACGGCTTCGTGGAACTGCTGTTCACCGGTGAGTACCCGGTGCTCACCTGGATGCCGTTCATGGTCGCGGGTATGGCGGTGGCCCGGCTGGACCTCGACCGGCCCGGCATCCGGTCACGGCTCGCCCTGGCCGGCGGAGGGCTCGCCGTGCTCGGCTACGGCGGCTCCTGGCTGGCCCTGCGTCTGGTTCCGCACGCTCTGTCCACCGTGGCGGCCGCCACGGACGGCGGGTCGGCGTCGTCCGCCTGGTGGTCGGACACCGTCGGCGATCCCGTGGCCCACCCTCCGGCCGCCTGGCTGCTGGTGGCGGCGCCGCACAGTCAGACGGCCTTCTCCGTCCTCGGGAACACGGGCGTCGCGCTCGCGGTGGTGGCCGGGTGCCTGGCCGTCGCCGAACGGATGCCGCGCCTGACGGGCCTGGCCAGGCCGGTCGCGGCGGTCGGCACGATGGCGCTGACGGTGTACGTCCTGCACATCCTTGCCCTCTGGTTCCTCGGTGGCGTCTGGCGCGTGCCGGCGATCGAGGACGAGTCCCTGCACGGGGGGCTGCCGGTACTCCTCGGCTTCATCGGCACGGCGATGCTGCTGGCCGTGCTCTGGACTCGCCTGTTCCGGCGCGGGCCCCTGGAGTACCTGCTGCACAAGGCCACCGAGCCGGCCCGCCGCATCAGGTAGCCGTCCCGGCACCCGGCGCCCCGGCGCACGGTGAACTGCCAGGAGGCCCGCGAGCGGACCGACGTCGTCGCCCGCCGCCTCATGGGCTCGGGGTGGCGTGCGGGGTGAACGGCCACCGACGTTCACCCGTACCCGCTGTCGTACGCCTGGCCGCCGGCCGCGGACAGGACCACCCAGACCGGAGACGGAGAGGTCACGTGCCACAGCAGCCACGAGCCCAGCACACCGCCCGTCCAGGCCCGACCAGTCAGCCCAGGACGTGAGGGACACCGCCCCCGCATCCCCGGACCACGGACACGATCCGTGCCGCCCGGACGCGCAGCGAACGCGGTCGACCAGAACGCCCAACACCGTCCGGGGCGTTCGGCTGAGCACGAGACCTGGCAACAGGACTCACTCCCACTCAGTCTCCAGGAACGGTTCCGGTGACACCGTCGATTCAGTCGTCGAGGAGGACGACCAACTCGTCGTGGAAGGCGAGGGTTTCCCTGGGGTCCTCGACGATCAGGGGGGGCGTGCAGGCCGCGGTCGAGTTGGACGCCGATGTGCGGGTGGCACAAGTACGTGCCCGTGAAGGCGGGGCCCCACGGCTACAAGATACCTCGGGGGGTATGTGTTCGCGGAAGCCCACGCCGACGCGGACGCCCTCGTGGCCGCCGGCCGGCTCGACGTGAGCCGGCCGGACGGTGGCGCACCGGTCCGCAATGGGCGGGCACGGGTCAGGACGCGCCGGTCGTCGTCTGGGCCGGCTGCGTGGTGGACACCGGGGCACCGGTCGAGGGCTGCGGTTGGTCGCGGGTGGAGTGTTCGACGGCGCGGGACGCCAGGGCGGAGATGCCCGGCAGCGCGTGGGCGTAGCCGGTTCCGAGCAGCAGGGCGGCGCCCGTCGCGGCGACGGCGGTCAGACGGGTCGTGGCGCCCACCCGCCGCAGGCCGCGTTCGCGCCGCCGCACGGGTTCGGTTTCTTGTGCGGGTCCGGGCAGGGGCATGGGTCGGCCTCCTTCTGGCGAAGGCGGTACCGCGAGGCGGTCGGTCGGGTCGCGGGCGCCGTGTCACCAGCTTGCGCCGTACCGCGTCGGAGAGCCGTTCGGGAAAGCTTCAGATGCGGCAAAGCCGGTCGGTCACGGCAACGGCCGCCGTGCGCCGCCCGGCCCGCGCTCGGTCCGGGATCCGTCCGCGTCCCCCTACGCTGGATGCCGTGGAACAGGAAACCGGCCCCCGCGCCGCGCCCGAAGCGCTCACCGTGCTGGTCGTCGAGGACGACCCCGGGCTCGCCGGGTCGCTGGTGCGCGGCCTGGAGCGAGCCGGGTACCGGGCAACCGGCGTCGGGACCGGACGCGGCGCGCTCACCCACGTTCCGCCGCCCGACGTGGTCCTGCTCGACCTCGGCCTGCCGGACATGGACGGGGTCGACGTCTGCCGCGCGCTGCGCCGCCGGTCGGACGTGGCGATCATCGTGGTGACCGCCCGCGGCGAGGAGGGCGACCGGGTCGCCGCACTCGACGAGGGCGCCGACGACTACCTGGTCAAACCCTTCGGGCTGGCGGAGCTGCTGGCGCGGATCAGGGCCGTACTGCGGCGCGTGCGGCCGTCCGGGCCCGAACTGCTGACCCACGGGCCGCTCGTCGTCGACCCGCGCACCCGCAAGGTGACGGTCGGCGGCGCGGAGGTCGCGCTGACTCCCAAGGAGTTCGACATCCTGCAGTGCCTCGCCGCCGATCCGGGCCGGGTCGTGACCCGCCAGGAGATCCTGGAACGCGCCTGGGACGCCCACTGGTACGGGCCCACGAAGGTCCTGGACGTCCACATGGCCGCACTGCGCCGCAAACTGGGTGTTCCCGGACTGGTCGAGACCGTCTACGGGCGCGGTTTCCGCCTCGGCGAAGCGGGCTGAGCCACCGTGACCCGCCGTATCGCGCTCAGCGTCCTCGCCCTGATCACCGCCGTCCTGGTGCTGGCGGTGGTGCCGCTCGGGCTGCTGATGACGCAGCGCGAGCAGACCTCGTTCCGGGCCGAGGCGGCCGCGAACACCAGGACGATCGCCTCCGCCGCCGAGGAGTACCTGTCCGACCACAGGTCGGACGCACCGGCGCGCCGCCTCGTCGAGGAGGCCCGCCGCAGGGGCGAATGCGCGGCCGTCTACGACAACGCGGGCCGTGTGGTGATCTCGGCCGGGTGCTCCGACGCGGCCGGGGACGACTCCGCGGAGCTGGCCTCGGCCGTGCTCGCCCACCCGGCCACCCGGGTGCACCAGGACGATCAGTGGCTGATCACCGCCGTGCCGATCGGCGACACCTCGGACGCCGTCGGGGTCGCCGTCCTCAGCCGCTCCGCCGATCCGCTGCACGACCGGATCCTGGCGATGTGGGGCTGGCTCACGCTGATCGGCGTCGGCGGCCTCGGCGCCGCCGTGCTGATGTCGGTCCTGCTGGCCCGCTGGGTCGGGCGCCCGCTGCGGGTGCTGGGCGAGGCCGCGGGGCGGCTGGGCGAGGGGGCGCTGGACGCGCGGGCGCCGGCCGAGGCGGGGCCGCAGGAGGTACGGCGTCTCGCGGCGACGTTCAACACGATGGCCGCGCGCACCGAGGCCCTGGTGCACGGCCACCGCGCCGTGGTCGCGGACGTGTCGCACCAGCTGCGCACCCCGCTCGCGGCGCTCCGGCTGCGCCTCGACCTGCTCGCCGCCGACGCCGACGGCGACACCGCCGCCGAGCTGGCCGACGCACAGGGTGAGATCGCCCGCCTGTCCCGGCTGGTGGACGGCATGCTGGCGGTGGCGCGCGCCGAGCACGCGGTGCCGCGGCCGGTCACGGTCCGGGTGGACCGCCTGGTGGCCGAGCGCGTCGCGGCGTGGGAGCCGGTCGCCGACGCGGGCCAGGTCCGGCTCGCCGCCGACTGCGCCCCCGGGCTGACCGCCCTCCTCGGGGCGGGCGATCTGGAGCAGGTGCTCGACAATCTGATCGCCAACGCCCTCGACGCGGTCCAGGCGGGCGGCCGGGTGCTGATCACCGGCAAGCGGCAGGGCGACACCGTCCGGCTGCGGGTCGCCGACAACGGTCCCGGGATGGGCCGCGTCGCACGGGAGAGCGCGTTCCGCAGGTTCGGCAACCCCGAGGCGAGCGGCACCGGGCTGGGCCTGGCCATCGTCCACCGGCTGATCACCGCCAACGGCGGCACCGCCGAGTTGCTGGACTCGCCCGGTGGCGGGCTGACCGTGGCGCTGTCGCTGCCCGCGGCACGGCGCCGACGCGAGCGGACCGGGGAGCCCGGCTCCGACGGTACCGGGACGAGCGGCGGCTGAGCCCCGCCGGCACCCTCCGGAGCCGAACCGGAACCCGTCCCCAGCCCCTCCCCTCTCACCAGGACATTCATCTCACCGCTCTGACCAGCAGGTTCGCCGATCTTTGCGGGTTGTGAAGGATTCCTGAACCGGATCCCGACAGATGCCTGCGCAGGCTGGAGGCCGGACAGTCACAGGCGTGGCCGCACGGTGCCGAGCGCTTCCCGGGCACACCCGCGGCCGAGGAGGAACCATGTCCCACCCCGACCACCGCACGTCGACCGGTGCCACCCGACGCCGTGAACGCGGCCTGCGCCGGGTCGGCAGCACCACCCGCTGGGTGGCCGCCGCCGCGGCGGCGGGCTCCGTCGTGCTCGCCACCGGATACGCGCACGCCCTGCCCGGGAAGTCCTCGGCCACGACCGGGAACACCTCGCACCCGTCGGCCCCCGCGCCGGACACACCCGCCGGCTCGCGGGCGCCGTCGCACTCGGCGGCCCCGTCCAAGTCCGCCAAGCGGACCACCGCGCCGCACCGGACCGCCTCGGCCGGCCACCCGAAGGTCCGCTCCGCCGCTCCCACCACACCCCCGGCACCGGCACCGGCTCCGCAGCCCTCGCACACCACGTCGGGTGCCTCATGACCCCCGCCACCGCGCATCCGGCCTCGGTCTCCTTCCGCGCCCTGGGCACCACCGCCTCACTGCTCGTCACCGACCCGGTCGCCATGGACGCGGCACGCCGGGTGCTCGACGCGGAACTCGCCGCCGTCGACGCGGCGTGCAGCCGCTTCCGGCCCGACTCGGAACTGTCCCGCGCCAACGCGGCGGCGGGGGCGGCCGTGCACGTGAGCGCCCTGTTCGCCGAGGCGCTGGACGTGGCGCTGTACGCGGCGGAGACCACCGACGGCGTCGTCGATCCCACCGTCGGGACCGCGGTGCGCGCGCTCGGCTACGACGTCACGTTCGCCGCGCTGCGCCCGCAGGACCTGGGCCCCCTGCGCGTCGCCGGACCGTCCGCGGGCTGGCGGGCGGTGGAGTGGGACCGGGCCGCCCGGCGGCTGCGAATACCCCGGGGCGTCGCGCTCGATCTCGGGGCGACGGCCAAGGCCCTCGCCGCCGACCGGGCCGCCGACCGCGCGGCCGAGGTGACGGGCCACGGCGTCCTGGTCAACCTCGGCGGTGACCTCTCGGCCGCGGGTGATCCGCCGCCGGGGGGCTGGCGGATCGCCGTCGCCGACGACCACGCGGCCACCGACACGGCGGGCGGGCCCACGGTGAGCATCACCGGGGGCGGACTCGCCACCTCCGGCACCACCGTGCGCACCTGGCGCCGCGGGGACCGGCGGGTGCACCACATCGTCGATCCCGTCACCGGTGACGTGCCCGCACCGGTCTGGCGGACCGTCAGCGTGGCGGCCATCAGCTGTGTGGCCGCCAACATCGCGAGCACCGAGGCCGTCGTGCTCGGCGACCGGGCCCTCGGCCGACTGCGCCGGGCAGGGCTGCCCGCGCGGCTGGTCCGGGTGGACGGAACCGTCGAACGGGTCTGCGGCTGGCCCGCGGACCAGACCGTGGAACACACCGAAGGAGGTGCCCGGTGACCGGTCTGGACACCCTGGCCGCGGCCGGCCCCAGCCCGCTCTGGTACGCGACCCGGGCGGGCGGCACCGTCGCCCTGGTCCTGCTCACCACGACCGTCGCGCTCGGCGTCGCCGTCGGCGGCCGCTACACACCGCGCCGGTTCGCCCGTTTCGAGGTGAGCGCGCTGCACCGCAACCTGTCGGTGCTGACCCTGGCCTTCCTGGCCCTGCATATCGTCACCGCGGTCCTGGACACCTTCGTCCACCTGGGCTGGCTGGTGACAGTGGTGCCGTTCACCGCGTCGTACCGGCCGCTCTGGATGGGGCTGGGCACGGTCGCGTTCGACCTGCTGCTCGCGGTCGCGGCCACCAGCGCGGTACGGCTGCGCATGGGGCAGCGGCGCTGGAAGCGCGTGCACTGGCTGGCCTACGCGGCCTGGCCGGTGGCGCTCTTCCACGCCGCCGGGACCGGCACCGACACCCGGCTCACGCTGCAACTCGCCCTGTACACCGGATGCGTCGCCCTGGTGGTCGCCGCCGTCTGGTGGCGGCTGTTCCGGGCGGGGCCCGGCCGGAACGCGGCGAGGATCTGGGCAGGGGTCGCCGCGGCCGCGATGCCCGTGGTGCTGGCCGCGTTCATGAGCGCGGGGCCGCTGCAACCGGGCTGGGCGCACCGAGCGGGCGGCGCCACCGCCACGAGCACGAGTACAGGCACCGGCACGACCACGAGCCCGAGCCCGAGCACCGTCCACCCGGCGCCCGCGCCGACGGCCGACGACGACGAGGGAGGCGACGAATGACCGACGCGACGACAACCCCGACGGACCTGACAGCCCTGACCGCCCTTCAGACCGGCGACGGCCGGGACGGCATGCTGGGCCCGTACGGCTCCCGGCTGCTCCACGGCTGGTACGACACCGGCCGCGCGGCCGGGCTGGACGAGCACCTCCGCCGGTACGGCCCGCCCCCCTTTCCGCGGACCGCCGCCGCGGCCGACCGGCTGGTGCGGGCGGTGGACGACGCGGGACTGACCGGCCGGGGCGGCGCCGCCTTCCCCACCGGACGCAAGCTGCGCACCGTCGCGGGCGGCCGGGGCACCGCCGTGGTGGTCGCCAACGGCATGGAGAGCGAACCGGCCAGCCGCAAGGACGAGACCCTGCTGGACCTCGCCCCGCACCTGGTGCTGGACGGCATCACGCTGGCCGCCGCCGCGGTCGGCGCCGACGTGGCGCACCTGTGTCTGCCACGCACCAGGCAGAACCAGGCACAGGCGCTGCGCGAGGCCGTGGAGGAACGCCGGCGGGTGGGTCTCGCCCCGGTGCCGGTGCAGGTGCACGAACTGCCCCACCACTACGTCTCCAGCGAGGAGACGTCGCTGGTGCGCTGGCTGAACGGCGGTGACGCCCGCCCGCTTGCGACCCCGCCGCGCCCCTTCGAGAAGGGTGTCGGCCGGCGCCCCACCCTGATCGACAACGTCGAGACCCTCGCCCACCTCGCACTGATCGCGCGCTACGGTCCCCACTGGTTCCGCGGCGCCGGACGCCCCGACGCCGCGGGCACCACGCTCGTGACCCTCTCCGGTGCGCTGCGCACACCGGGCGTCTACGAAGTGGAGATGGGGCTGCCGCTCGGCCAGCTGCTGGACATCGCGGGCGGGCCCGCGGAGCCGCTCGGTTCCGTGCTGCTGGGCGGCTTCTTCGGCAGCTGGCTGCCGGCCGAGCAGGCGGTGCGCGTCCCGTTCGCCAAGCAGGACCTGGCAGCGCTCGGCGCGGGACCCGGCGCCGGAGTGATCGTGGCGCTGCCCGCCCGGACCTGCGGTCTGGCCGAGACGGCGAGGGTGCTCGGCCACCTCGCGGCGCAGAGCGCGCGCCAGTGCGGACCGTGCCGGCTCGGGCTGCCGGCCGTCGCCGCGGACTTCGCGGACCTCGCCTGGGGCCGTGTCACCCCGGAGGCGGTACGGCGCCTGGAGGACCGGGCGGCGCTGCTCGCCGGGCGCGGCGCCTGCCGGCATCCCGACGGCGCGTCCCGCTTCGCCACGACCGCCCTGCGGGTCTTCGCCGACGACGTACGGCACCACCTGCGTCTCGGCCCGTGCGCATCCGCGGGCGACGAGCCCGTACTGCCGGTTTCGGACTCACCGGCACCGGACGACCAGGAATGGAGGTGACCGGCATGGCCGGCGCGCACTCCCTCGGAATCGACCGCATCGCCTGCGACGGCTACGGCATGTGCGCCGAACTGCTCCCCGAACTCGTCGACCTGGACGAGTGGGGCTATCCGATCATGGGGTCGGCCCCGCTCACCGGAAAGGCACTCGGGCACGCGCGGCGTGCCGTGGCCGCGTGCCCGGCACTGGCGCTGCGCCTGGACCGGCCGCCCGGTCCCGCCCCGGACCGGCGGTCGGCGCCACGGTCGTGAACGATTTCTTAACCCCACGTCGGACATACTCCTGCCGCTCCGGCGCGCGGCGTGGGAGCGGGCGGGACAGCGCCGCCATCCGGGCCGGGCGGGGCCTGATCATCAGGAGGACGGACAAGTGACCGTGATCGACGGCAGGACACCGGCCCACGACACGACCGAGCCGGACGGCCGGGCGGCCGGCGGCCCGGAAGGCAACGAGCGGCTGACCGCGGCGACCGGTGCGGTGCTGCTGCTCCTGTTCGCCGCCGAGGGCGTGACCATCCTCTTCCTCGGCCGGCTCCTCACCCTGCACTTCTTCATCGGGCTGCTGCTGACCGGCCCGGTCGTCCTGAAGATCGGCTCGACCGGCTACCGGTTCCTGCGCTACTACACGGGCGCGCCCGCCTACCGCCGCAAGGGGCCGCCCGCACCACTGTTGCGCCTGCTGGGGCCCCTGGTCGTCGCCACGAGTGTCGCCGTCCTCGGTACGGGGGTGGCGCTGGCCCTGCTCGGACCCGACAGCGGCCCGGTGCCGGTGCTCCTGCTGCACAAGGCCTCCTTCGTCTGCTGGGTCGCCGTGATGTCCGTGCACGTCCTCGCCTACCTGTGGCGCCTGCCACGCCTGATAGGCGCCGACCTGCGCCGCCGCCCGGCCCGGCACGGGACGCCCGCTCCCCGGCGCGCCGGGCGCTGGTCACTGCTGGTGCTGGCACTCGGCGCGGGTCTCGCCGTCGCGCTCGCCGGAGTCCATCTGGTCTCCGCCTGGACCGCGCGGTGACGGACCACGAGGAGACCAGACCGCCCGCACGGACCTCACGGCGGCCGCGACAGCACTGGTGATGTACGTCGACGGTGACAACTCACCGCACTGACACGCACTGACATCGCAATGACGCCGCCGGGCCGCGGCCCGCGAAGCGCCGGTGTGCTCCGCGGGCCCGACCGCGGCGGCCGGCCGCCCGGGGCAGCGCTGCCCTGACCTACCGGCCTCCCGAAGAGGTGTCACGGTCGTGGCCGGTGGCCGTCGTTGCGGCGGGGACGGGACCGCGCGGCGCCACCAGCCGGCCGGCGGCGGCCTGGCGGCGGGGCTCTCGGGCCGGCGCGGCCATGCCCGTGCGGTCCGCGGCGGCGTGCGCCGTGGTGGCCGCGGGGCCGCGGTCCCGCGGCCGTCCGCGGGAGGTGGCCGCCGGCCGCGTGCGGGGACGGATGAGACGGATGGGAAGCTCCGGCGTCCCGGCCCCGCGGCGGTCACGGCGTCACGGTCACCGGGACCGTGGACACGGTGTCAGGGGCAGCTGGGCTGGTTGACGCCGTAGACGATCCGGGTGCCGAGACCGGGCCACTCGGTGACCGTCCACAACTGGTGGTTCGCCCGCTGCACGTACAGGTCCTGGAGGCCGACGCCGCCCGGCAGGGACGCGGGCGTCCGGTTGGGCCGGTCCGTCACCAGCCAGCCGAGGTTGTTCTCGCCCCTGCTGCTGTCGAAGTAGTAGCAGCGGCGCGCGCTGTTGGTCGGGTCCGTGTACGAGACGCCGCCCTGCACGTTGGTGACGGGTTGCCGGAAGACCTCCTGCGCGTGGATGGTCCGGCCGGCGGTCCGGGACGTGATGTCGCTCGTCCGCCACCGCGCGAGACGCGAGTTGCACCACACCAGGACGCCGCCCTGCCGCCGGCTGCAGTACTCACCGGTAATGAACTGCCAGCTCGACGCGGACCGGTCGAGAGTGACGTAGTCGTAGCAGGCGCGCGTGCCCCGGTTGCAGGGCTGGGTCGACCCGGTGGCCCAGATACCGACCTGCGGCAGCACGAACCGGGACCCGGGAGCCCTCGGGTCGTCGGTCCGGCCCAGGTCGAGGATGTTCCGGGTGTCGAACACCAGCAGACCCCGGCGCGGGTCGGCGACGTAGAGGTAGTTGTCGCGCCAGACGACGCCGCCCGCGTGGGTCGGCAACGCCCTGAACCGGGCCGCGCCGGGGGCGAGCCGGACCAGCTCCACGTGCGCGTAGCGGCCGGGGGTGCCGGCGACGAGGAAGCTGACCCGGGAACGGGTGGGCGTGCTGTTGTTCGGCCGGTGCCCGTACCACGAGGTGAGGAAGACCTGCTTGCCGTCGACGGTGCCCCCGGGGTGTGCGTCCTCGCTGCCGCTCATTCCCTGAGGGGTCCAGGTGGACGACGCGGAGTCCACGTTGTCGAAGCAGTACCAGTCGACTGCCGCGACCGAGTTGCGCAGCGCACCGATCGTGCTGTTGGCCGCGGAGCACTTGCGGGTGGCGGTGTGATCGGTGTTGGCGGGGTTGCTGATCAGCTGGCCCGGCGTGAGCCGCGGATACGGGAACCCGGCGATGTTCGCGGCGCGCGGGTCAGGCTGCCACGTCAGGTGGAAGTCGGGTCTGGACGCGGGATCCGACACCATCGGCCGGGGCGCGGGCACCGGTGCGGCCGGAGCACCGGACCGCGCGTACGCGTCCGCCGGTCCGGCACAGAGGACGAGGGCCAGCGCGGCGGCAGCCAGTCGGCCCAGCAAGAGGGGAAGCACGAGAACTCCTTCTCCGTGGCGGCCTTCGTGGCCGCGAGGCATTGCCCGTTTCATCGCGCCGCCGCATCGAACGAACGACGCCGGGAAAACAGAGGTGCGTTGGTACGGCGCGCGGTCTGCGCGGAGAGTTTTGACAGCTCGGCGGCTCCTCGTGACATCTGTGACCGACTTTCACCCGTAAACAGCACTGGGGAGACCCGCGCCGCCTCCGGACGGCCTTGCGCGCGACGGCACAGGGCTGGTCACGACGGCCGGGTACCGGCGGAACGCCTCCTGGCCACCGCGTCCCGGCCTGGACGCCCTGGGCGCCGAGAGGAGAGCGGGCCGAGATGCGGCCTGGGCGGTGGCGGGCACGACGACGACCGGCAGGAGCGACAACAGCACGCTCTCTGCGATCTCGCGCGGTACGCGCACCCGATGTCTCCTCAACCGCGGCCGGTCCTGGGCACTCTTCGTGGACGGCGTTCATTCCAGCCGTTCGTCCGCACGGCGTCGCGGAGGCCGTCAGGGGTGACCACTCGGATGGCGGCGCGAGTACGCACGGGCAGTCGAACGGCGTTCCGGCACATGGCTGACCGCGCGTTCGCCCAGTCCGCGCCGGTTCGGCGCGGGACGTGCCGAGCACGGTGTCGAGGGCGGCGGTCAGTTCGCCGCCGGTCCGTCTGCGCAGGCGGTGGCCGAGCACCGCCCCGCCCGCCGGTGCCGCCGGAGCCGGCCTTCGGCGAGGACGGCGCGGGAGCCGGGACGGCCATGCCGGGAGCGCACGCGAGGAGCCCGGATTCCGCGGCCACCCGGATCATGATCGAAATGCGGTCGGCGGCACGCCCCTTGACGATTGCACCGTAGGGCGGAGCGCGCGGGCTGCCTGTGTCGGCCGAGCGCTTCGCCGAGTCATGCGTCGAAGAAAGAGGAAACCATGACGGCAGCGACGGAGACTCCCACTCGCGAAAAGGCCGGAGCAGGCCAGGAAGAGTTCGGCGAGGAATCCGCCTTCGGTCCGCTTCTGCTGGCGGCGTTGCTCGCCCGGCGTGAGGAGCGCGGCGAGGAGTCGATCATCGAGCACCCGCTGCTCCTGGCCGCGCTCGCGCGCCGCGGCGAGGAGGGTGGTGAGGAGTCGATCATCCAGCACCCCCTCCTGCTCGCGGCGCTCATGGGCCGCCGCCGTGAGGAGCGCGGCGAGGAGTCGATCATCGAGCACCCGCTGCTCCTGGCCGCACTCATGCGCCGCCGCCGCGAAGAGCGCGGCGAGGAGTCGATCATCCAGCACCCCCTCCTGCTCGCGGCGCTCATGCGCCGCCGCCGTGAGGAGCGCGGCGAGGAGTCGATCATCGAGCACCCGCTGCTCCTGGCCGCACTCATGCGCCGCCGCCGCGAAGAGCGCGGCGAGTCGCTGATCCAGCACCCCCTCCTGCTCGCGGCGCTCATGGGCCGCTGACCGGAGACAGCGCCGCTCTGCCCCCCGGTCCGGCAGCCGCCGGCATCGGGGGGCAGGTCCCGTACGCAACCGAAGACCTGAGGAAACACAATGGCAGCTGAGTCCGGCGACAAATCGGAACGGGACCCCTTGGGGAACTTCGTCGACGAGATCTTCGAGGAAATCGTGCGCGATGCCGGAATGACCCATACCGGCATGGGTGTCAAGCACGGAAAGGACCCACTGGCGGGAGCCCTGATGGAAGCCGCCGTGGCATTCCTTTCCCAGCCGTCCTCCCGTTCCTCGGAACTGGAACGGGTGCTGCTCGCGCAGACGCTCGCGACCGCACTGGCAGAATCCCTCGCGCCCGCTCTGGCAGATGTGCTGGCTTCGGAGATCATGAAGGTGCTGAACCACCACGCCGGCTCCCGGCGCAGCGGCGCCAAGGAGACCGTCGGAGGATCCGGCCCCGGCCACCGTTCTTCGGGCGGGGACGGGCGGTGACGGCCCGGTGACGCTGCCCGCCGCGGACGACAAAGCACCCCCAGGTCCACGACCTGGGGGTGTCCGCTGGAGCGGGTGACGGGAACCGGACTCGCTCTCTCACGGCGCGGGAGAGCCGGTCCCCCGGTGCGGCAGATGCGGCATCCGCGAATGGATGTTCTGGTTTGATGCGCTGTGTGTCGCCACACGAACTGCGCATGTCTGTGCTCGGTGAGGTCGGGGCCGCGTTCCGCACCCGGCCGCTGGAGCTGGGCGGACGACGGCAACGGGCCGTGCTCGCCCTGCTGGTCGTCGCCCGGGGCTCGGTCGTCACCCGGGACCGGCTCGTCGAAGGGGTCTGGGGCGGCACGCCGCCGCGCCGCGCCACCGCCGCACTGCACTCCCATGTCTCCCATCTGAGGCGCTGCCTGGAGCCGGAGCGGGCGGCGAGGGCGCGCGGGAGCGTCATCGTCAGCGAGGGAGCGGGGTACGCGCTGCGGCTGGCGGCCGACGCGGTGGACGCCTGGCGGTTCGAGGAGGCGGTGCGGTCCGCCGCGGAGCACGCCGACGAGGGCCGGCCGTCGAAGGCCGTGGCCGTCCTGGAGTCCGGGCTCGCGCTGTGGCGGGGCCCGGCCTACGCGGAGTACGCCGCCGAACCCTGGGCCCACCGGGAGTCCGCCCGCCTCGCCGAACTGCGCGAGCTCGCCCGCGAACAGCTGCTCGCGGCCCGCCTCGCCCGGGGCGAGGACGCCGTCCTCGTACCCGAACTCGACTCCCTGGTCTGCGAGGACCCGCTCCGCGAAGAACGCTGGCGTCTGTTCGCCCTGGCCCTCTACCGGGCCCATCGCCAGGCCGACGCGCTGGACGCGCTCCGCCGCGCGAGGCCCCTGCTGTCCGCCGGCTCCGGCCCCGTCCGGGGGGCCGCCCTGCGTGATCTGGAGGCCGCGATCCTGGCCCAGGACCCCGCCCTCGACGCCCCTGCCCGCCGGGGGCCGCACCCCGCCCCTGCGCCTGCGCCTGCGCCTGCGCGAGCGTCCGCCGTCCCCGGAGCGGAACCCTCAGGCCCCGCAAGCCCCGGCGGACCTGCAAGCCCCGGCGGACCCGCGAGCCCCGCCGAACCCCGCGGACCGGCGGGGCCGGTGTCCCGCCCCGCCCCGCGGGCCGATGTGCTCGTGGACCGCGGCCCCCAGCTCGCCGAGCTGCGCGACAGCCTGCGCTCGGCCCTGGACGGCAGGCCCCGCGTGGTGCTCATCGAGGGTCCGGCCGGCATCGGCAAGAGCCGCCTGCTGGGTGAGGTTGCCGAGCTGGCGGCCGGCGAACGGGTGACCGTCCTGACCGCGACGGGCAGCCGGCGGGAGAAGGACTACGGCTACGGGGCCGTACGCCAGTTGTTCGAGCGGGTGGTGCGCGACCGCGAGGAGTCCCTGCTGACCGGGGCCGCCGTCGCGGCGGGTGCGGTCTTCGGGACGGTGCGCGGGCCGCAGCCGCAGAGTTTCGCGGTGCTGAACGGGCTGTACGAGCTGACCCGGAAGCTGGTGCGGACGGCGGGACCGCTGGTGCTGGCCGTGGACGACCTCCAGTGGTGCGACAGCGGCTCGGTGCGGTACCTGGCGTATCTGGCGGGCCGGCTGGAAGGCCTGCCGGTGCTCATCGCCGTCACCCTGCGCACCGGGGAGCCGTCGCAGGGCGAGGAGTTGCCCGAGGCGTTGACGACGGACCCCTCGGTGGTGCGGATCAGGCCCACCCCGCTGACGGCGGGCGGGGTCGCCGGTCTCGTACGCCGGACGCTCGGCGAGGAGCCGCAGGAGGAGTTCACGGCGGCCTGCCATCGCGCCACGGCCGGGAACCCGCTGCTGCTGCGCCAGTTGCTGCGGGCGCTGCACGCGCGCGGGACCCGGCCCGACGCCGCGCACAGCGGCGAGGTCGCACAGGCCGGGTCGCGGGCGGTGTCCGGGCTGGTGCTGGGCCGGATGGCGCTGCTGCCCGCGGAAGCGCGGGAGGCGGCGCAGGCCGTGGCCGTGCTCGGGGACGGGGCGGCCACGCTCCCCGAGGTGGCGGCGCTCATGGCGCGGCCGGAGGCGGATGCGGCGCGGGCGATCGTGCCGCTCGTACAGGCCGAGATCCTGCGCGAGGGCCACCCGTACGCCTTTGTGCACCCCCTCGTCGGGGATGCCGTCTACCGCGAACTGCCCACTGGAGAGCGGCAGTTGCGCCATGAACGGGCGGCCCGTGCGCTGTCCGCCGCCGGCGCGCCGCCCGAGCGTACGGCGGCCCAGCTGCTGCTCGCCCCGCACCGGGGCGACCCGGACGTGGTGGACATCCTCTGCGCGGCGGCCCGGGAGGCCGCGGGCCGGGGCGCCCCCGACGCCGCCGCCACGTACCTCACCCGCGGGCTCGACGAACCGCCCGCCCCCGAACGCCGCCCCGGGATACTGCTCGACCTCGGGCGCGCCGAGACGCTCGGCAACGGACCGGCCGCCGTGGAGCACCTGCGCCAGGCGTACGACACCCTGGCCGACCCGCGTCGCAGGGCGGCCGCCGCCCTGCTGCTCGCCCGGATCCTGGTCTTCGCCGGCGGCCATGGCCAGGCGACCGAGTTCGCCCGGCGCGCGGCGGCGGAGCTGCCCGCCGGGCTGAGCGACGAACGGCAGGGGCTGCTGGCGCTGGAGCGCATCAGCGGGTTCATGCACGGCCTGGACCAGAAGCTGTGGCGGACCGTCGAGGACCCGGTCGTCGAGGGCGAGGGGCCCGGCGCCCGGATGCTCGCCGCCAACCTCGCCCGGGAGGCGGCCTCGGACGGCAGCGACCGGCCCCGGGCCGTCGCGCTCGCCCGCTTCGCCGTCGCCGACGGCGTGCTTCAGGCGGCCGGCGAGGAGATGCTCTGGTACACCGCCGGCATCGTGCTGCACCTCGCCGACGAGGAGGTCGGCGAGCTCTGGGACGCCGCGGTGGCCCGCGCCGTGGAGCGCGGCTCGCTGTTCTCCGTGCTCGCCACGCACCTGTGGCGCGGCTTCACCCAGTGGCACCACGGAGACCTGCACGCGGCACGGCGGTCGCTGGAGACCGCGGTCGGGCAGTCGGAGACCTGGGGCCTCGCCCCGGGCGCCCCCCAGGGCCGTACCTTCCTGACCGCCGTCCTGCTGGACCTGGGCGACACCGCAGGGGCTCGCGCCTGCCTGGAGCGGATGCGCGGCTGGATCCGGGGCGCGGAGGGCCGGCGGCTGCTCGGGGAGAGCGAGGCGCGGGTGCTGAACGCGGAGGAGCGGTACGAGGAGGCGCTGGCCGCCCTCGACGACATACGGCACCTCCAGCCCGCGGTGGCCAACCCCGCGTGGTGGCCCTGGTCGCTGCTGCGGGTGCGGGCGCTCGCGGGCGCCGGCCGGCGGACCGAGGCGCTGGCCCTGGCCGGGGAGCAGTTGGCGGTCGCCCGCGGGTGGGGGGCGCCCTGCACGGTGGGGCGGGTGCTGCGGGTCGTCGGACAGCTGCGCGGGCCCGAGGGCGAGCCCGAACTCCGTGCGGCGGTCGCCCTGCTGGCGCCCGGTCCGGCGCGGCTGGAGTACGCCCGCGCGCTGTACGCGCTCGCCGGGCACGCGCCCCGGGAAGAGGCCGACGCCCTGCTGAGCCGGGGACGGTCCGTCGCGCGGGAGTGCGGTGCGGCGGGCCTGGTGGCCGCCATGGCCGCCGCGGACGCCGCGGACGCCAAAGATGCCACGGACGCCACGGACGGCACGGCGGCGACCGGAAGCAGCCCCGGGTGAAGCCGGTGCTCAGGAGCAGGCGTACGTGAAAGCGGCCGAGGCCGTCACCGGGTCCGGCGACAGCACTTCAAGCGTGGCGGTGGCCTTCATGGTGCCGTGGCCGTCGAAGCTCCAGCGCAGGACGACCTCGGAGCTCCGGACGTTCTCGCCGACCTCCTGGTGGAGGACGGCGGAGGCCGTGCCGTCACTGCGCTTCCAGCGGTAGTCGACGGTGCCGGGGTTGCCGTCGGTCCTGAGGACGCCGGTGACGATGACCGTCCTCGCACAGCGGCCGGCCTCGGGCGCGGTGACCGTGGCGCCCACCACGTGCAGCGGTGACCGGGCCGCCGCGCAGGAGCGCATGCCCAGTACGACGGCCACGACGACGGCGACCACCACCAGCAGGGACGGCAGCTCGCGCCGCCACCACGGCCGACGGCGGCGGGCGGGCACCCCCGACGGGCCGTCCGGGGTGAGCGTGCCCCGCCAGATCTCCGTCGCCCGGTCGTCGGCCGTGCCGGACGCACCGGGCACCCCGGGCCCGAACCGGGTTTCCCCTTCGGCCGCTCCCGCTTCCGTTCCCGTTCCCGCCGCCGAAGACGGTGGCGGGAGGTGAAGCGTCGCGGCCGGTTCCGCCGGCGGGAGGGTGACGGTGAGATCGGGGTCGTCGGAGCGCGACGCCGGATCGGTACGGACGAACCGCAGTCGCGGGTCCTCGGGAGGTGTGCTCATCGGGGCGGGTCGCAATCGACGGGTGCCGCGGTGGACTGGAAGGAGCCGTTGCCCGAGTCGGCGGCCGGGTCGGTGGTGACCCTGACACCGAGGTAGGCGTAGCGCGTCGGGACGGCGAAGGCGTGGGTGTAGCGGCCCGAGATCTGCGTCTTCCCCTTGGGCAGCGCGACCGGGTCGGTGGCCACGACGCTCCCGACCGCGCCGGCCGAGTCGCTGACGTACCAGCTGAGGTAGAGCGTGCCGTCGGCGGCGCCGTCCGTCGTCACACTGACGGAAGCCACGATGGTGCAGGTGGCCGACGTCGGGCCGACCACGTTGATCTGTGCGGACTTCACATCGAGGGCGGGCGCGGGCGGTGCGGAGGTGCTGCCGCCGCCCGTGGAGCCGCCGCCCGTCGTCGTGCCACCGGTCGTCGTCGTACCACCGCCCGTCGTCGTACCACCGCCCGTGGTGGTCGTACCGCCGCCGGAGGTGCTGCCGCCGGTGGTTCCCGTGCCGCCCGCGGCCGTACCCCCGCCGCTCGTGGTCGTGCCTCCCGCGCCGGACGATCCGCCGCCCGTGCCGCCCGCTCCACCGGACGCGGACCCGGGCGAGGCACTGCCGTCCCCGGACGCCGACGCGGAGGGCGACGCGCTCTTCGAGGCCGACGGGGAACCGTCCGACGCCGAGGGGTCCCCGCCGGGAGAGCCGGCCGACCCGCTCGGAGCGGTCCCGTCGGCGGATCCGTCCGGCCCCGGACCGGACCCGGCCCCGTTCACCTTGTGGTGCCCGGCACCCGCGCCCGTGGCGACCGCCGTCGCCGCGAGGCCGCCGATCACCAGCACCGCCCCCGCCGTCAGTCCGGCCAGCATCTTCCTGCTCCGGCCGGGCATCCGGCGGGCGCCCGGCCCGAGGGTGGTCGTGGCCAGGGCCGTCGTACCCGAGGCGGAACCGTCCGCCGTCGGGAAGGAGAGGAAGAACAGGGCGGCGAGCGCGGCGAGTTCACGCCGGCCGCGCTCCTCCCACTCCTCGCCGTACGCGGCCCCCGCGACGGCTTCGAGTTCCTCGACGAACGCCGCCGCGCTCTCCGGGCGGTCCTCAGGGGTCTTGGCCAGGCCCCTGCGGATCAGCGGGCGCACCGGCTCGGGAGCCAGCTCGTCCGGGATCGGCGCCTCGATGTGCTGGACCGCCAGCTCGGCCAGCGTCCGGCCCGGGTAGGGCTTCATTCCGGTCAGGCACTCGAAGAAGGTCGCCGTCGCCGCGTACACGTCGGTCGCCGGTGCGGACTCACCGCCGGTCCACTGCTCGGGCGCCATGTAGGTCGGGGTGCCGCAGGCTCCTGCGGCCACCCCGCTCGGCACCGCGATGCCGAAGTCCACGAGCTTCGAGGAACCGTCGGCGGCGACCAGGACGTTGTCCGGCTTGTAGTCGCGGTGCACGACCCCCACCGCGTGGGCGGCCGCGAGGCCGAGCAGCGAGCCCTTGAGGACGGCGAGCGCGGCCTCCGGGGTGGTGGCGCCGTGCTCCCGCAGCAGCTTGCGCAGGGGTACGCCGTCCACGAGTTCCATGACGATGGCGGCGCCGCGCGGGTTCTCGACGTACTCGTACAGCTCCACGACATGGGGCGAGCTGAGCTCGCCCAGCAGCCGGGCCTCGGCGCGGAACACCTCGCGGAAGGCGGGGTCGTCACAGAGCTTGTCGGCGAGGTACTTGATCGCCACCCGGGCGCCGGTCGTGTCGTGCGTGGCCAGGACCACGCGCCCGCTGGCCCCGGAACCCAGTTCCTTGTCATGTGTGTAGCCGGAGACCGCCCACTGGTCCCCGGCGCGTGTCGCTTCGCCCATGTCCTTCGCCCCCCGGCCCGTCCCCCCGGCCGCCCCCGTCAGTTCGTCGCGCGTCTGGTTCGGCCGCGGAACGGATGATGCGCCATCGGTCTTGCGAACCGCTTGCAAGCCGATCGCAAGTCGGCCGTCGGATTCTCGTCCCGGCGGCGCGTCGTACGCCGGTCACGCAGGAGGGAATCGGCGTACGACGCCGTCCTGGGCGGTTTCCCCACCGGCCAGGGCGTGCAGGGACCGCTGGGCACGCGCGTGTTCGAGGCGGGCCGGGCCGTCGGCCAACAGGGCGAGCGCCTCCCGGAGTTCGGGTCCGCCGTCGGGCCCGCGCGCCTCGCCGCACAGCCGCAGCACCCGGCCGACGGTGCCGGGCGCGCCCCACCTGCGGGCCATCGACAGCTGTTCCCGCGCCAGCCGTACGGCCCGGTCCCGCTCACCCAGCCCGGTCAGCGCCCGTACCCGCAGCAGATCCCCGTCCCACCACACCGGGTTCACCACGTCCGGCTGGAGCCGGCGTACGCCGTCCAGCACGGCCAGCGCCTGTGCGTACCGGCCTTCGGCGATCAGCACCCGCGCCTCGCTCTCCCCGCGCAGCCGCGCCCCCTCGGCGCCCCCGGTCCGCGCCCTCATCCGCTCCAGACAGGCCCGCGCGCCGGCGATGTCCCCGAGGTCCAGCAGGACCCCGGTCAGGAACGCGCGGCACTGCGGGGCGCCGGGCGTGACCCCCCACGCGCCGAACTGTTCGAGCGCGGTTTCGAGCGACCGGCGGGCCTGGTGCAACTCGCCGTGCCGCCACTGCGTGAACCCGTTCCACAGGTGCGCCGAGAGCGTTCCGATCAGCGACCCCCGCTGCCCGGCGTACGTCAGCGTCTCCTCCCACAGCAGCCTGACGTCGTCGTCGGCCAGGTGCAGCACGACGCCCGCCGTGCACCACGAGAGCACCCTTCCGCTGCGCAGCAGCACCCGGTCCGTGAGCGCGAACCGGGCCGCGGCGACGGCCGCGGCACGGTCGAGCCCCCGCGCGGTGGCGTCCCTCGCCACCTCGGCGGCGAGCATGCGGGCGCCGGGCCCGTCCCCGACGGGGGGTGGCACCGGGTCGTCCGTGCCGCCGCCGATGGTGTACAGCCCGTGCGCGAAGGCGCCGAGCCGCGCCAGGGCCAGCAGCCCCTGCCGCTCGTCGGCCGGATCGCCGACCGTACCGTCCGCGGCTGCCTGCCCGACGGTCTGCGCGGTGGCCTGCCCGGCGGCCTGCGCGGTGGCATGCCCGGCGACCTGACCGACGGACTGCGCGGCGGTCTCCCCCGCGACCTGCCCGGTGGGCAGTTCCGCGGCCGCCCGGGTCGCGAACTCGGCCGCCTCGCCGGGCCTGCCGGTGTAGACCAGGGTCTGCGCGAGCAGGCACGCCGCGCCGCCGCGCGGGGGTGACGACGTCTCGTACGCCTCCCGCAGGTGACGGGCCGCCGCAGGCCCGTCGACGAGTGCTTCGGCCCGCCCCAGTTCCAGGAGCACCGCGGGCCGGACGTCCGGCGTGGGCGGCTCCAGCAGCGCGCGGTTGAGCAGGGTGGCGGCCGTGTCGTGCGCGCCGCGGGCGGCCGCGCGGGCCGCGGCGGTGCGCAGGACGCCGACCGCCCAGGGCTCGCCCCGGCAGGGGGCCAGGAGCAGATGCCCGGCGGTCCGCTCCGGAGCCGTACCGGCACGGTCGAGGAGCCTTGCCGCCCTTTCGTGCAGGGCCGGACGCTCCCGCGGCGACAGCATCCGCAGCACGGCCTCGCCGGCCAGGGGATGGACGAAGGCCAACGGGTACTGGTCACGGACCACTTCCGCCCGTACGAGGGCCGCCGTCGCGGTGGCCACGTCCTGCTCGGGCAGGTCCGTGAAGGCGGCGACCGCCGGCAGCGAGGCCCCGCCTTCCCCGCTGCCGCCGTCAGCGCTGCCGCCGTCGAGAACCGCGACCGCCCGTACGACGGCCGTGGCGGCGGGCGGCAGCCGGTCCAGCACGGTGAGCACGAGGTCGGAAACGGCACGGACACCCGACTCCGCCACGGCGACGGCGGGGTCGGCCCCCGCCCTCGCCGTCGCCGTGGTCTCCAGGGCCCCGAGGACGTCTGTCAGCAGCAGCGGCAGACCGGCCGACACCCGGTGGCAGGCACGTTCGACCTCCTCGTCCGCCGTGCCGCCGGGCAGCCGGCGTACCAGCCGGGCGACGCCCGCCGCGCTCAACGGCTCGGGCCGGACGTGCACCACCGTCGGGTCCTGCGCGAGGTCGGCGAGCACCCGCTCGCTCTCGCGCCGGGCAGGAGGCTCCCCGGCGCGCAGCGCGGTGACGACGAGGACCGGCAGGTTCTGGATACGCGGCAGGAGATGGGCCAGGAAACGCAGGGATGCCGTGTCGCACGCCTGGAGGTCGTCCACGAGGAGGAGCAGGGGCCGCCGTGCCGGGTGGTCGTCGGTGACCAGGCGCTCGACGATCCGGTAGAGCCCGTGCAGGACGTCGAAACCGTCGGGCCGGTCGGCGATCCGCCCGTCCAACACCGGCATGCTCCCGGCCGTGGCCGGCAGCATGCCGTCGTACTCGGCGACCACCACGTCGAGCAACCGGCGTACGACGTCGTGGGCCTCGCGCGGGCGGCCTCCCTGGGAACCTCGCACGTCACCGCCCTGCGCACCGTGCAACTCACCGGCTTGCCCACCGGCTTGCCCACCGCCCTGCTCACCGGCTTGCTCACCACCCTGCGCACCGTGCCGCTCACCGGCTTGCTCCCCGTACCGCTCACCACCCTGCGCACCGTGCCACGCACCGCCCTGCCCACCGGTTTGCTCGCCGCCCTGCTCCCCGTACCGCTCACCGGCTTCCTCCCCGTACCGCTCACCACCCTGCTCACCGTGCCACGCACCGCCCTGCCCACCCGGCCCCTCACCGCCCCGCCCACCCGGCCACCCGCCGCCCCGCTCTCGCCGCGCGGACCCCGGTGCCGCCTCCGCGCGGGTCTCCGGACCGCCGCCGACGTCCAGCACCCGAACCCCCCACTCCCTGCCCAGCCGCCCCGCCTCCGCCAGCAGTGCGCTCCGGCCGATCCCTGCCGGACCCTGGACACACACCAGCCCGCCGTGGCCCGCGACCGTGTCCGCCAGGCATTGCCGCAGCTCGGCCAACTCCTTTTCCCGTTCCACCAGTCGGTCGGACTCGAAGGCAGCCACGGACGCGGGTGCGGACGTGTGCGGAGCAGACGGCAGGGGCTCGGCGGAACGCGGCGCGTGGGACAGGATCTCGGCCTCGACGCCGCGCAGGGCGGGGCCGGGGTCGATGCCCAGCCGGTCGGCGAGGGTGCGGCGGGCACGGCGGAGCACGGCGAGGGCCTCGGGCCGGCCATGGGCGCGGTGGTGGGCGAGGGCCAGCAGGGACCAGCGCTCCTCGCGCAGGGGTTGCCCGGCGACGAGGCCCTCGGCTTCGGCGAGCAGGGCCTCGGTGTGCTGGCCGCACTCCAGGCGGGCGGCCAGCAACTGTTCCCGCACCATCTCACGCAGTTCTTCCAGGCGGGCCGCCTCCGCCCGTGCCCACGGCCCGTCCGCGAACCCGGCGAAGGCCGGGCCCCGCCAGAGGGCGAGCGCCTCGGTGAGCAGTGCCGCCCGCTGTGCCGGCGGCCCGGCCTGCCCGGCCTGTCTGAGCAGCGCCTCGAACCGCCAGGCGTCGACCTGGTCCGCGGCGAGCCGGATCGCGTATCCGGCGCCTTCCCACACGATGACATTCCTGCGGGTACCGGCCGCCCGGGCCGGTTCCAGTTCCCTCCGCAGCCGCGAGACGTACGCCTGCAGGGCACCGACCGCGCTCGGCGGCGGACCCTCGCCCCACACCGCGTCGATCAGCCGGTCGCCGGTGACCACGGCGCCCCGTGCCACCACCAGCAGCGCGAAGACCGCGCGTGGCCTGGGCCCGCCGAGGCTCAGGGCCCGCCCGTCGTGCGTCGCGGTCAATTCACCGAGCACACCGACCCGGAGCCCGGCAGCCCTGCGAGGCTCCGGTCCCGGGGCGCTCGGTCTCGGCCCCTCTCCGTCGGCGTGCTCCATACGTCCCCACTCACTGTCGGCCGTACGGCCGTATGACCGATTGGACCATGTCGGGGAGCCGATGGACATGCCCTGTTCGTATCGGTATGGCCCTACGCACCTCCGGAGAAAACGGACGCCCGCGCTCTATGACGTCAGTCACAGCGCTCGGCCGACCAACCGGCTTGCTTAGTAGATGCCACATGGAAGACATGTGGAGATTTGTCCGTCTTGGTGCTGATGTGGACGCCGACGCACACTCCGGAATCCCGCCCGGCCGACCGGCACGCCCACCACCCCGTTCCGGCAGGGTTCCTGACATCGCGACAGCTTTTCCTCCCGCCGCCACAGGCGGGCCGGGGGGCCCGCGCACCGTCCCGGCGAGGTCCCGGGACCTACGAGGCGGCGTAGTGGCGGGGCCCTTTGCGCTCCCTGTGAAGCCGTTCTAAGAATGGCGACCCACAGGACGTCGCCGCAGTTCGGAACCGGTGTTCACGCCGAGTCGACCACGCACCGGGTGCTCGGCGTCACCGAGTGAGTAGGAGCCCCCCACATGAACTCGTCCCGAACGTCCGCGAGGCCCCTCGCCGTCGCTCTCGCTCTAGGCCTGGGTCTGGCCTCCAGCCTGCTGGGCGCGGCGGTGCCGGCGAGTGCCCGAACGGCCGCCGCCCCGCCGGCCGCCGCCGGTACGTCCGTGGCGCGGTACGACGGGTCGGGTGAGGAGGCCGCGAACAACAAGGCGTTCTTCGAGGCCGTGCTCAAGTCGGTCGCCGAGAAGCGCGCCGCCCAGCCGAACGCGCAGGCGGTGACCGTCTCCTACAACGCCTCCCGGGCACCGAGCTTCCGTTCCCAGATAGCGAGCGCGGCCGCGATCTGGAACAGCTCCGAGTCCCACGTCAAGCTCCAGGAGGCGTCGAGCGGTGCCGACTTCTCCTACTACGAGGGCAACGACCAGCGCGGGTCGTACGCCTCCAGCAACGGCCACGGAAGCGGCTACATCTTCCTTGACTACACCCAGAGCCGGCAGTACGACGCGGTCCGCGTCGTCGCCCACGAGACCGGGCACGTGCTGGGCCTGCCGGACGACTACAGCGGGCCGTGCAGCGAGCTGATGTCGGGCGGCGGCGCCGGCCCGTCCTGCACCAACCGCTACCCGAACGCCGCCGAGCGCTCGCGCGTCGACCAGCTGTGGGCCGCCGGACCCGCGCAGGCCCCGGGCACGGTGAACCAGCCCGCCACCCAGCCGGGCACGGCACCATCGGTACCGTCGACACCATCGGTACCGACGGTACCGACCGTGACCCCGGGCCAGGGTCCGTGGGGCTCGCTCCTCGGCGTGCCCTGGAGCTGACCGCGTTCCCGGACGGGAAACCCCACCCACCGGCCCACCGATGACAGCGGTGGGCCGGGGGGTGGCCGGCGAGCGGCCGGTTCGCGGACTCAGTCCACGGTGAACGAGTAGTAGTAAGTGGCCAGTTGGATGCCGGAGCGGGTCGTCGCGTAGACCTGGAGGCCGTAGGAGCCGTCCGAGGGCGGCGTCCAGTCGATGTCCGCGGTGCCGGCGGCTCCCGCGGCGACCGTGACCTCCGGTTCCGTGTCGAAGGAGTACGTGTAGCTCGCGACGCCCTGCACCTTCGGCGTGAACGTGAAGGTGCCCGGGACGCCCGCACCGCCGCCGGAACCGTTCTCGGGGTAGACGGCGGAAGCGACGGTGGGAGTCGTGTCGTAGTCGATGCCCCAGAATGCCGGGTCGCTGAGCCAGCCGTTCGCGCTCTTGCTGGTCACGTCCACACGCTCGCCGTTGATGCCGTCGATCGTGAGTTCTGCCGTCGCCGTGCCGTCGGCCGCCGCCGCGACGTCGAAGGTCTTGTCGCCGTCCGGGCCGCCGATGGTGTGCACGGAGTAACTGACGACCGGGCTCCTCGACTGGAGCGCGGCGTCGGGCCGGAGCGTCAACGTGGTCGTGTCGCCGAACCCGGGCGACGGGTCGGCCGGGGTGATGGTGGGCGCCGTATCGCTGACGAGGAACCTGTAACTGGCCGTGTCCGACGGGTTGAAGGCCCGGGCCTCGACCGGCGGCCTCCTCTTTCCCGGGCAAGGGCGCCCAATGTTCACAGATCATCAACCGGGCCGACACCGATCCGGCCATTCTGTGACGGCGGCTATGTCTTGACTGTGTGCTCTCGCTCCTCTGGAAGGTGTTCGCACATGGCCAAAAAGAGACGTGCCAGCGTTGTTGCAATATCGGTGGCGGCGGGTGCGGTCGGGGTCAGCCTCGTGCTGTCCGCCGGTGCCGCCGACGCCAGTGGCGGTGTCGGCGGCTGGGCTTCGGTGCCGGCAGTCACCGACGCCCGCGGTGTGACCGCTCCGAACGTCCTGTCGCCCGGGCTCGCCGAGCACCCCGTCGCGCAGGGCTCCCTGAAGCTGGAGAACCCGACCGACCAGGTCCCGTACTACGGCTACCTCGGCGACGGCACGCTGCTGCCCGACCCCGCCGTCAAGCAGGCCCCGGGCGTGAAGATCGAGGCGAGCAAGACCGAGCCCGACAAGAACACCTACCTGCGGATGTCCGGCCTGCACGGCGCCGACCCGTCGTACCGGTACGGCAAGCACTTCCTCTTCCAGGGCCACGAGGGCGCTCAGGCCGGGTACATCACCCGCATCAACCTCGACGCCGACCAGGCCCACCGCGTGACGCTGCTGGCCACCAAGGAGACCGACGGCACGGCGCTTCCCGCCATCGACGGCTCCACCTGGGACCCCTGGGCCAAGCGGCTGCTGTTCACGTCCGAGGAAGGAGCCGACGGCGCGGTGCTCCAGGCCACCCCGGACATCGACTCGAAGGTCCAGGACATCTCCTTCGTCACCGGCCGGGCCGGCTACGAGGGCATCCAGAACGACTCGGCCGGCAACCTGCTGATGGTCGAGGACAGCGGCGGTGCCACGGTCGCCACCAAGACGAAGGTTCCCAACAGCTTCGTCTACCGGCTGGTCCCCTACGACAAGCACGACCTCACCAAGGGCGGCAAGCTCCAGGCGCTGCAGGTGGTCTCCCGCCGCAGCGGCTCGCCCATCGCCTACCAGGGCGTCGACAGCGCGCACCCCACCGGCGGGGCGTTCACCGACGACCAGAAGGACCTGAGCAACTACGGTCCGGCCCTGAGCACCCACTGGGTGACCATCCACGACACCAAGACCGACGCCAGCGGGAAGGCGTTCGACGCCAACGCCCTGGCGAAGTCGTTCAAGGCGACCCCGTTCAAGCGTTCGGAGAACGGTCAGTTCCGCCCCGGCACGGACTTCCGCGAGTTCTACTTCGACGCCACCGGTGACACCAACACCACCAGCACGGCCAACGACGGCTACGGCGGCTGGGGCACCCTGTACAAGCTCACCCAGAGCGACCCGCGCTCCAACGACGGCAAGCTCAGCGTCTTCTACGCGGGCGACAAGGCGCACACCGGCATCGACAACGTGACGTTCCTCGACCGCACGCACGTCGCCTTCGTCGAGGACGCCAGCGACACCGTGCACGCCCAGCGGGACGCCCTCGACTCCGGGTACGTCTTCACCACGACGACCGACTACTCGCGCGGCGCGCAGCCGGTGCGCTTCCTGGCCGAGGGCCGCGACCCGTCGGCGACCCTGGACAGCATGCTGTCCTCGGTGAACGGCGGCATCCAGAACGACGGTGACAACGAGATCACCGGCATCCACGTCTCCGACGGCGACCCGGGCACGGACGGCATCCTCGGCGCCAAGGTGCCGACCCTGTTCCGTGACGGCTGGCGGCTGTTCTGGACCCAGCAGCACGGCGACAACACCACGTGGGAGATCACCCCGGCCGACAAGTAGGGGTGAGGCCGACTGGGGCGGGACAGCGACCGATCCGCTCGTCCCGCCCCATCGCCGCGCCAAGAAAGAACATCACCGGAAACCGCGGCCGTCGCGAGTCGGCCGTATGCCGGGAACCTCGGCCCGGTGTCCCCGTCCTCCTGCGTTCCGGCGGATACGGGCCGTGTCAGAAACCGCGCGCCGGGCCATGGCGGAAGCCGCCGCGGCCGGTCACAGACCGGTGATCTCCCCGGCCTTCTTGCGCACGGCGTCGAGTGCGTCCACCACGGCGTTGTGCCGGCGCTCGCGCGCCGCCCGGTCCGCCGGCACCAGCCGCTCGGCGGCCTGCACGGCGTAGGCGTCCGGATCGCCGAAGGCAGTCCGTGGATGCTCACCCGTCTCGGCGCAGTGCGCCGTCACTTCCTTGACCGCCTGGAGCACGACCGCCCGGTCCACGCCCGGCCGCATGGCCAGCCGTACCTGGAAACGCGCCATCCACTTCTCACGGTCCTTCTCCTCCGGCCCGTCCGTCGTCCGGTCCTTCCGCGCCATGTGATCTCCCGGGTGATCGGTGTCCGTCCGTCATGGATGTGGACGCCGGAGCATGGAAACGGGTTGCGGAAGCTGGAACTTGACGGGTTTGAGATGGCTGCCGGGGAGAGCCGTGCCACTCCTGGCTCGGGAGGCGTCGGAAACGCCGACGCTCCCCTCGACACAGCGACGCAGCGACGCAGCGTTCTCCGTGAACGGGTCGGGCCGTCCCGGGACCTGGCAGCCGCGCGCCGACGTCATCGCGAGCAACGGCGACGACGTCGGCGGCGGTTTCCCCAAGGTACGGACGCTGCGGGCGCGAGGCAGAGCTCCACCCAGTCCTTCGGGCGCGCCGATGGAGTCCTCTGCGCTACCCGCCGCTGCCCGGGCAGAAGTCGGTCACCTTCCTTCCGGACGCCCTGACCGGCGACCCCGGCGTGGGCGGTGACTGGGGCGACCCGACGAGACGGTGGCGGCGCACACCTGCGCACCACGGACGTCGTCACCAGCCGAGCATGTCCTCGTCGGCTCGCGCGGCCCGGGGCTGCTCGACCGGGGGCGCGCCGTGGCAGGTGAAGCCGAGCCGGGTCAGCGCCCGGCGCATCTCGACGGACGTGAAGTCCCGGCGGTTCTGCCTGGTGATCACCTCTCCGACCTGCATCACGGGGTAGATCTGACCGTTGATGGTCACGGACACGCCGGTCACGGGTTCGGGGGTGATGCCGTTCATCGACTGCTCGACCTCGCTCTTGCGCAGGTCGAAGGGGAAACGAGCGATGACACAGCGCATGGATGCCTCCGCGGGGATGAGTGAGAACGCCGGGGTACGACTCTGGAGATGCCGGACGCGCGACGGCGGCCGGACGGGCCGGTCAGGGTGTGAGAGCGAGGACGCCCAAGGCGTAGCCGTGCTCGTCGACCACGGGGGAGACGTTCAGTGTCCGTGTCCGCATGGCGGATTCCGCGTCGCCGAGTGCGGCCGTCGACGCGGTGAACGGCCCACGGTCGAGCGGGATGTCCCGCAGCCGGGTCCGGTCGCTGAACCACGAGCCGCCCCGGTGCGCGGCGAGCTGGGACCGGGTGACCAGTCCCGCGCACCGCCCGTCCTCGTCCTGGAGGAGCAGGTGCGTGACGCGGGCTCCGATGAGCACGGACAGGGCCACGTCGACCGCCATGTGGTCGTCGACCTGCGGCCCGGGAGCGTGCAGCATGGCGTCGCGGGCGGTCAGACCGGTGCCGTCGGCCGGGCCGGACCGGTGTGCTCGGTACGAAAGCGGCGTCATCGGCGTCATCGGCGTCCTCGGCGTCAAGGGCTTCTCCTCTTCGTTGGGGCGGGCAGGAAGGCCGCGTCTCGGCCTGAGTGCTGGGAGCGGCGGCGCGTCGCCCGTGGCCGGGCTATGTGGTGGACCCGGGGGCGGAGCGCCGCGTTCGGGCTGCGGCCCGGCCGTTCCCGCCCGGTCCGGCGGCCCGGCCCCGGCGGTCACGGCCGGCGGACCTCTTGCCCTCGCGGGGCGCGGCGGGCGGTGCGGGAAGGGTGACGGGCACGCCGGAGGGCGTGCGTGCGCCGGTGATGGCATGCAGTTCGGGTGCGCCGGGGCGGATCCGTGCGGTACGCGCGGTGATGCCGGCGTCGGCCAGCAGACGGTCCACCGCGCGACGCTGGTGCGGCAGGACGAGGGTGACGACGGTGCCGGACTCGCCGGCGCGGGCGGTACGGCCGCCGCGGTGCAGGTAGTCCTTGTGGTCGCCGGGCGGGTCGACGTTCACGACGAGGTCGAGGTGGTCGACGTGAATGCCGCGGGCCGCGACGTTGGTGGCCACCAGGACGGTGACCTGGCCTTCCTTGAACCGGGCGAGGGTCCGGGTGCGCTGTGCCTGGGACCTGCCGCCGTGCAGGGCCGAGGCGTGCACGCCGACGGACAGCAGGTGCGTGGTGAGCCGGTCCACGGCGTGCTTGGTGTCCAGGAACATGATCACGCGTCCGTCGCGGGCGGCGATCTCGGTCGCGGTGGTGTCCTTGTCGCCGTCGCGTACGTGCAGCAGATGGTGCTCCATCGTGGTGACACCGCCCGCCGGCGGGTCGACCGAGTGCACCACGGGGTCGTGCAGATAGCGGCGCACCAGGAGGTCGATGTCACCGTCCAGGGTGGCCGAGAACAGCAACCGCTGCCCGCCGGAGGGGACTTGGTCGAGCAGCGTGGTCACCTGCGGGAGGAAGCCCATGTCCGCCATCTGGTCGGCCTCGTCCAGGACGGCGACGGCGACCCGGTCCAGCCGGCAGTCACCCCGTTCGATGAGGTCCTTGAGGCGGCCGGGTGTCGCGACGACCACCTCGGCGCCGCCGCGCAGGACACTCGCCTGACGGCCGATCGACATGCCGCCCACCACGGTGGCGAGCCGCAGCCCCAGGGCACGGGAGTAGGGGGTGAGCGCGTCGGTGACCTGCTGGGCCAGTTCCCGGGTGGGGACGAGGACGAGGGCGAGCGGCTGCCGGGGTGCGGCGCGGCGCCCGTCGAGGCGGGCCAGCACCGGCAGGCCGAAGGCGAGCGTCTTGCCCGAGCCGGTACGGCCCCGGCCGAGGACGTCCCGGCCCGCGAGCGCGTTCGGCAGCGTGGCCGCCTGGATCGGGAACGGCACGGTCACGCCCTCGGCGCGGAGCGCCGCCAGCAGCCGTGCGGGCATGTCCAGTTCGGCGAACGTCTCGGCCGCGGGCAGCGGCTCGGTCAGGGTGACGGGCGTGGCGAACTCCTGCCGGCGTGGGGCGGAGCGCGCGCCCTGGCCGCTCTTGCGCCCGGTCCCCGGACCAGGACCCGGCCGACCCGTCTCCTGCGCTCGGAAACGGCCGGCGCGAGCGGATCCTGCCGAACGCGCGGCACTGCCGTCCGCGCGGTGGTGACCGGAACTGCCGCCGGTGCGACGGGTGCGGTTCATGACGGAACCTTCCTCGATGCGGCGCATCGAGGAATTCCGTCCGACAGCGGGCAGCCGTACGAGGAATCGCAGAATGAGCCGAAGAAAAAACGGAAAGCCGGGCTTCTCGTTGTCGAATCCGGGACTGCCTCAGTCCGGACACCCAGAAGGCCCCGGAAAATCGAGTATCGGAATGTCCGAATGTCCGGGTACCCGGGTAACGCAATGGCTGGGGCCCGCACCCCAAGAGCGCGGGCCCCAGCCATACGATGCGCGAGCCACCGGCTCGCGACGATGCGCGTCAGCCTCAGGCAGCGACGATGTTCTCGGCCTGCGGGCCCTTCTGGCCCTGCGTGACGTCGAAGCTGACCTTCTGGCCTTCCCGAAGCTCGCGGAAGCCGCCGTTGCTGATGATGTTCGAGTAGTGGGCGAACACGTCAGCGCCGCCACCGTCCTGCTCGATGAAGCCGAAGCCCTTTTCCGCGTTGAACCACTTCACGGTGCCAGATGCCATATTGAATCTCCCTCGGGGGCAGTGCCGGACCCCGCACTTTGCGGGGTCGAGTCGCCGCTATGATCACCCCTCCGGAAGAATCCGGAAAGCTTTGCAAAGAAAAACCTATGGCAACCAAAACTGCAACGGCTATCACACTAACACAGTCCGGGAGGAACCGGCCATACGCTTTCGCGCCCGCCCGGCGATTCTCATCCCATCGGAATAGGTATTTCTGCACCGGCGGAACTAGGTATTCGCGTCACCCTCGTCCAGCTTCCGGGGCGTTTCCCGGTTCAGGCGGAGGGCGTCGTCCGACTGGTCCTCCACGGAGATGACGCGGCGCCGGCGAGCCGCGCGGAGCCGGGTCAGCGCCTCTGGCCGCAGGCCCGTCTCTCACCGTCGCCGGGAAAGAGGCGGCGTGGGCCCCGTTTCCCGGCCGGGGGCCGCCGCCTACGCGCGCAGCAGCCGTTGGGTGAGCTCCCGGTACTGCCGCAGCGCCTCCCGCAGTTCGGCGGAGTCCGTTTCGGGGGCCCGGTCCTGCCAGCCGGCCCGGAGCACCCGCCGCGTCTCCGAAAGGGCGTTCGCCAGCTGGGCGGCGGCTTCGTCGAAGGCGCCCTCGGCCTCTTCCAGCGCCTCGCGCGGGGTGTCCGCGAAGGTGTTGACGGCGTGTCCGAGGCGGCGCACGATCTCGTCCCGTGCTTCCGGGGGGAGCAGCGGCTCCGGGCCCGCGGTACGGCGTCCGTCCGGTCCCGGGGTCCGGTCCGGGGGCTGCTGGGCGCGTGTCTGGTCGTACATCGTGGTGTGCACCGCTTCCGTTTGCGACGGGGGCACCGCCTCAAGGCGCCCTTCGCCTTCTCGACGGCCTGCTGCAGGCTTCCGGAGACCCGGTCGCCCCTGCCCTTCCCGGCCCTCAGCCGTCCCGCCAGTCAACGTCCGGCGACGATACGTGTCAACGCGGCGCCGGCCAGGGCGCCTCCGGCCGAAGGCCGTACATCAGCGGAAGCCCGGCATCCCCGGCCCGAGTAGCACGGTGGGCGGCACGAGGGCGCGTCGCGGCTGTCCGACAGGTCGTCACCCGCACACCACCCGGCCCCGGGAGCAGTCCGCGACCCGGGCCGCACCTCCGTCCCAGCGGCCTTCGCCGAGGCCAAGGCCCCCTCCACGCGGCCCAGTCGCCCCTTGGCGATCAGCCGCCGGACACCGCCTCGCGGGTCCTGGGCCACGGCGGCGACTTCCGTGCCTACGGTCTGACCGCCCCGCTGTGGGCGGGACTTGCCCGCATGCGCTGTTCGACCGGGTTGGCCCGGAGCGTCCATTCGCCGTGCCACGTGCTCAGTGAGAGCGCCTCCCGCACCCGACGGCACGACCGGCCTCCACCCGGTGGCCCCTCGCCCCGCTCTCCGTCCGGGGCGACGCGTGCGGGGCGTCGCCGAGGCGTCCCCGACGGCACCGGTCCGTCCGGTGCCCGTCCAGGCCCCACGCCGATGAGGCGACGGCGGCCCTGGTGCGCCGTAGGCCGTACGCCCCACTCCGATGGCCGCAGCACACTTCCCGGTCTGCCGGCGGCTGCCGGGGCCGCGTGCGGGCCGTTCCCCTGCGTTCACGCCTGTGCGGCTGTCCGGCCTGTCCGGCCTGCCCGGCCGCCGGATCTCGGTCGCACGCCCACGGCCGCCGCCGTGGGGAGAGAAACCGAGACGGAAGGGGTCTGCCCGGCCAGGACGCGACCGGCGAGGCGCATCCGGCTCATGCCCGACCCACGGCGTCAGGCGCCTCGGTCGTGGTTGCGAGCGTGTCGAAACGGTCCACCGTGATCACCCTCTTGCTAACGTCCGCATCGCCTAAATGGTTCACAAAGGGCATATTTCGCCCTCGCTGGTGATCGAGAGGAGACGGACCATGAACGACTTTTCCCGTCGCAAAGTGCTCAAGGCGACGGCGGTCGCCGGTGCCGGCGCTGTCGTCGTGCCCGGCGTCGCGGCCGCCGAAGCCCCCGGTACGAGTGCCGCGACCACGGCCTCCGCGAGCGGGGCGTACGGGGCGAAGTGCCCGCCGGCGCAGCTGACCGGCCGCATCGTCCGCCCCGAAGACCCCGGTTACACGGACGCGCGCCTCGGCTGGGACCAGCTCTTCTCTCACTATCCGCTGGTCATCGTCTTCGCTCAGAACACCCAGGACGTGGTCAACGCCCTGACGTGGGCGCGGCAGAACGACGTCGCGCTGCGGATCCGGAGCGGCCGGCACAGCCTTGAGGGCTGGTCGAACGTCGACAGCGGCCTCGTGATCGACATCAGCGAGCTGAAGTCGGTCCACATCGACAGCGCCGCTCGTGTCGCGACGGTCGGCGCCGGACTCAACCAGCTCGAAGCGGTGACCACACTCGCGAAGCAGAACTTCGCGGTGACGACAGGGACCGAAGGCAGCGTGGGCCTGGCCGGGGCGACGCTCGGCGGCGGCCTGGGCTTCTTCACCCGCTGGCTCGGCATGGCCTGCGACAGCCTGATCGGCGCCGAGGTCGTAGTCGCGGAAGGCGCCGAGTGCGCCAAGGTGATCAAGACCGATCTGAACAACAACCCGGACCTGCTCTGGGCGCTGCGTGGAGCGGGAAACGGCAACTTCGGGATCGTCACCTCACTCACCTACAAGCTGGCCCCGCTGAAGAGCGTCACGTATGTGCAGGCCGCCTGGGACGGAATCGGCGACCTGCGCAGGGTCTTCGACGCCTGGCAGCGCACCGCGCCGTACACCGACGACCGCCTCGGCACCCAGCTCGAAGTGCACCCGAAGCAGATCCTGCTGTTCGCGGTCCTCGCGGAAGGAACACCTGAGGAGGCGAAGAAGCTGCTGGCCCCGATCCTGTCGGTCGACAGCCCGCAGGTGTCGGTGCAGGAAGGAAACTGGGGCCAGGTGTATTCGGGATTCCAGATCCCGACGGAGAAGGAACCCGCGAACTGGAAGTTCTACTCGCAGTTCACCAGGAAGCCGTTCCCGGGCAAGGCGATCGACGTGATCTCCTCGTTCATGCGGGACGCGCCCACGGACGACAGCAACTTCTTCACCCAGGCGTTCGGAGGGGCGGTCAGGAGAAGCCCCCGCGGCGGCACAGCGTTCCCGCACCGCGACGCGATCTTCTACTCCGAGCCCGGCGCCGGCTGGGGAACCCGTTCCGACCAGCCGGGTGTCTGCGACCCGCTCACCCCGCAGGCCCAGGCCTGGATCGCCGAATTCAGCCAGGCACTGCGCCCCTACGTGGACGGCGCCTACGTCAACGTGCCGAACATCGGCATGCAGGACTGGGAGACCGCGTACTGGGGATCCAACTTCGCCCGACTGCGAAGGATCAAGGCGGCATACGACCCGCACAACGTCTTCCAGTACGACCAGAGCATCCCGCCCGCGACCCGCTGACCGAGCCCGACCTGGACCCCTGAGCGGGAACCACGTCCGCGAATCGCGGGCCCGGTGCGTCCCGCCGGCCTTCGACGGCTCCGGACCCCCAGCGGCCGGGCCTGCACGGTCTGACGGTGTGACTCCGACCACAGCCAGCCCCCGGGTCGATGACCTGGGGGTTCGTAGTGGAAAGGGTGACGGGCACCGAACTCGCGCTCTCAGCTCGGCAAGCGACGGCGCCTGCGCGGGCTCATACGCCCCGAGCCGGACGTACGGCCGCTCCCGATGACCGGCCCACCGCCCCGGGCGGGCGGGAACCGGCCCAGCTCCGTCGCGTCGCTCGCACGGCAGATGGCGCTGTCGTCATCCCGGCCGCGGGACTTCCGGCCCGTGCTCTCGTCCGGCCGCCGCAAGGCGCTCCGGGTGGCCAGCACCCACGCGGTCAGCTGGAACCGGACCTGCCGGCCGCCTCGTCCGCGGCACGACGGTACTCGGCGTTGATGCGCTGAGCTTCCTCGAGCTGGTCCTCGAGGATGACGATGCGGCAGGCGGCCTCGATCGGCGTGCCCTTGTCGACGAGCTCGCGGGCGCGAGCGGCGATCCGCAGTTGGTAGCGGGAGTACCGGCGATGTCCTCCCTCCGAGCGGAGCGGAGTGATCAGGCGAGCCTCGCCGATGGCTCGAAGGAAGCCCGGGGTGGTGCCGAGCATCTCGGCTGCCCGGCCCATCGTGTAGGCGGGGTAGTCGTCGTCGTCAAGAAAATCACTAAGAGGGTTGTCCGCTGTCATGTCACCTCGCTGCGCAACGCGTCGAGGGGCCTTGGTGCCGTACGGCACCAAGGCCCCGAAGGAAATTCAACACCATCTGTCGGCCCTACTGCTGTGCCGACCTTCTGTTTCCGCTACCCGGCCCCGCGGAGGGCGGGGGTGCGGGGGGATCGCAGCTGCTTGACCGGGGACCACCATCCATTCCGGGGCCTTGCGGTACCCGGGCCGAGTGCTTCTCGGACCGGGCGATCCTGATGGCGTCTGCTCCTCCGTTCCTCTCTGAACCAACCACTGGATGAATCGGCACTGCGGTACTGCTGCGGCAGCTCCTCGACGTGCGAGCCGCCCAGTGCGGCTCCCAGCACCGTCGCCATTCTGGGAACACCTCGGCTTCGAGGCTCAGGAGCCGCACTGACCTGCGAACTTCGTGTACTGCTACCCGCCAGTTCGTTTCTGCCGGGTCTCGTTCGACCGCTTTCTATGACAGGAAGCATAACCACACCGGGAGGGAATGTCTACTCTGGCAAGAGTAGATTTCACCTCTATGGCAGAGCAGGAATCCTGCCACCCGGGACGATGGCCTCCGCCGCGGCCGTCCCGCGCGGCACCACGGCGGACAGCCTCCTCGCCGCTCCGCCGGCAGCCGCCTCCCGCCCTCCGCGGAGCCGCTCCCCCGCCGCGGGGCGGCTCCGGGGCAGGCAGCTGAATAGGATCTGCCTCATGTCGAACCCTGATGAACTGCTTGTCGCCCTCTCCGCCGCGGTGGAGTCCGAGCGAAGCAATCAGATGTCGCTGACCGTGGTCGTCGGCGGCGCCGTCATCACCGGCCGGCTGGCCCCCGAGGCCGTGTGGAGGGAGCGGGTGGCCGAGGTCCTGAAGGAATCGGACCGCCTCGGCCAGTTCTCCGACGTCTTCGCCGGCGGCCCGCGAGGGGAACGGCCCGGCCGTGGCGGGGAGCCCACGCATCTGCATTTCCATCTCGCCCGGATCCTGCAGGGCAGCCTCGGCATCCCGGAGACGGGCGGCATGTACCGAGTCGCGATCAAGGACGTCAACGCATGGACCGTGGGTGATTTCAGCTACTTCGACAAGTGAGAGGCTGTGCCCGCCGCCCCGCCACTCGGCGCTCGGCGCTCGGCGCTCGGCGCTCGGCGCTC
>NZ_JAJONF010000041.1 GCF_021462265.1 Streptomyces shenzhenensis
CAAGGACGCCCAGCGCTACGCCGAGTCGGCGCAGCAGGCGGCCGACGAAGCCGAGCGCAAGCAGGCCAACCAGACGGTCTCCAGCGGCTCGGGAACCGGTATCGACGGTGTCTTCTACGTCGTCGAGAAGGTGACCGAGGCGGCCCCGGGCAAGCAGCTCAACGAGTGTCAGTACGTACCCCAGGGCTGCACGGTGACGTACGAACTGCACCTCAACGTCACGGCCAGCTACTACTACTGTGCCAACCCCGACGTCCCCGCCACAGAGGCCGGCTGCCCGAAGGACGACTGGATCTTCCTCAAGACGGTGACTCTCAAGGACCAGGAGAACGAATGGACGCACCACTTCAGCTTCGGTGACATCACCCGCATCGGCTGGCAGAACCTCTTCGGGGAGAAGGCCGGCGCGGTCCTGTACGAGATCGTGCTGGGCGACGTCGCCAGGTGCTACCACGGTGACGGGACCAGCTGTGCCTGGGCCGCCGCGCTGGCCGTCCCGCCGTCGATGGCCGAGAAGCTCGCCGAGGGCGTCAAGCTCGCCGCCCGGGTCGAGGAGGCTATCAAGACCGGGGAGAAGGCCGCGGAGGTCCTCGCGGACCTGAAGAAGATCTACGGTGAATCCGGCGCCGCCCAGGCGCTCGCCGAACCCGCCAGCGAGGCGGGACTCGCGCTGCGGATCGCCAGGGGCGTGGCGGAACGGGCCAAGATCGCCCGTGGCGCCCTCGATCCGAAGCTTCTGGCCCGGCTCGACCAGGCCGGGGTGAAGTTCAACAAGGCGGACACGATCTGGGTGATCGAGTACGCCAAGCCCGGTGTGAACCTCGCCTGGCTTGAGAAGGGGAACGTCCACGCGGGTCTGACTCACATCATCTTCCGGCACGCCGGAGAGTTCGCGGCCGCGGGCGTCCGGATCGAGGACATCCCGGCTCTGGTGAGCAAGGCACTGAGCGAAGGCACGAGGGTCGGAACGCAGGGGGCCGGCCGACCGATCTTCGAGGTCGTCTTCAACGGCAAGACCCAGCGGGTGGCCGTTAGCGTGGGCGACAACGGATACGTGATCGGAGCGAACATCGCATGACGTCTGACGAACCACGGAGCCTGCTGGTGCAGGCGCGGGGCGAGCCGTCTCCGCTGTACGGGCCCGAGGACCCGGCGGACCACGACGACCTCGGCGCCTACACCCGCCCGATCCCGCTGGACGACGACCGGCTGGCACTCCCGGCGGACCTGGCCGCGGACCTGCGCTCCTGGTCGCTGTCCCGTCCGCCGGCGGGCTTCGGCTCCCGTCCCGACCTGCGCAAGCACGTCGAGCGGGGGCTGGAGACCGCCCAGCGCCTGGCCAGGCGGCTCGGACCGGCGTGGTCGGTGCGCTACTGGGACGAGCGGCACCGGACGGCGAAGTGGCTGTGCTGGGGCTGCGACCGCCTGCACTGGGAACGCGACGAGCACGGCACCGAGCCGCATCCCCTCGACCTCACCGTCGAGGGCGAGTACCAGTACGGTCCGCTGCGTGCCGACGGCTTCGGGGACTTCTTCCCCGACGACCCCGCCGCCGGACTCGCCCTGTCGGACGGCCTTGTCGCCGACCTGTACACCTGGGCGAAGGCCATCGACACCACCCTGAACCTGTATCTAAGGGACCGGGACGAGGCCAAGTACGAGGACGAGTGGCAGCGGCTGTTCCAGGAGGGCGCGGAACTGACGAAACGGGTCGCCCATGAGTCCGGCCCCGCCCGGCGAGTGACCTACAAGGGCGTGGCACACGGCGGCCTGAGCACCCTGACGTCGGTCACCTGGCAGGGGGAGCGGCAGCTCTAGCCGGTGGATCCGGTTCCGCACGGACGGCGTTCCGTTCCGGGGTGACTCCCGGAACGGAACGCCGTTTCGTGTGTGCCGTCACCGTGCCTCGCGCGGCGCCGTGCTCGCGCGTTCCGTCAGCCGGGGAGCGAGCAGTGTCGCCTCGGGTACGTCCGGGTCGCCGTCGAGCTTGCGCATCAGTAACTCCGCCGCCCGTTCGCCGAGTTCGGCGGTCGGCAGCGCCACGGAGGTCACCGGGACGCGCAGCCCCGCCGCCAGTTCGTCCGGGCAGATCGCGGTGACCGACAGGTCGACGGGGACGCGGAGGCCGAGCTGCTCGAAGGCGTCGATCAGGGGCTCCAGAACCGCCTCGTTGTGGACGACGACGCCCGTCAGCGCCGGTTGATCGCGCAGGAGTTGCTCGGCGATCCGGCGTGCCCCGGCCGGCGTCGCCTCGCAGGGGTGGACGGAGGACGCCATGCCGTTGCGGTCGGCGGCGGCCGTGAAGCCCTGGACGACGCGCTGGGCGAACGCGGTCTCCCGGACGTACACCTCGGGCGGTGAGCCGACCAGTGCGACCACCCGGTGCCCCAGCCCCGCCAGCCGCTGCACGCACAGCTCACCGGCGGCCTTGAAATCCAGGTCGACGCAGGTCAGGCCCTCGGCGGCGGCCGGGAAGCCGATCAGTACCGACGGCCGCTCCAGCGCGCGCAGCAGCGGCAGCCGGGGGTCGTGGAGCTGGACGTCCATCACGATCAGGGCGTCGACGAGTGCCGTGTCGGCGACCCGGCGCAGGCCCTCCTCACCCTCCTCCTGGGTCAGCAGCAGCACGTCGTGGTCGTACCGGCGGGCCGTCGTCACCACCGACACCGCGAACTGCATCACCACCGGGACATGGATGCCGCTGCGCAGCGGGACGACCAGGGCGAGGACGTTGGAGCGGCTGCTGGCGAGGGCGCGGGCGCCGGCGTGCGGGCGGTAGCCCAGCTCGCGGATGGACGCCTCGATCCGGCGCCGGGTCTCCTCCGAGATCGGGCGCTTGCCGCTGAGCGCGTAGGACACCGTGCTGGGGGAGACCCCGGCGTGCCGGGCCACATCGGTGATCTTCACCATCAGTCCAGCTCCAGGGAGAGGAACCCGGTGCCGGCCTGGGCGCGGGCGGTCCGCTGACCGGCCGCCAGGGTCCACGCCGCCGCCGGGTCGCTGCACGAGGCGCGCAGGGTGTCCCCTTCGCGTACGACGGTGAAGGTGACGTCGCCCACCGGGACCGTCACCCGGGCGCCGCGGCCCAGGCCGAAGACGCGGAGCGTCACCCCGTCGGCGTGGTCGTAGTCGGGGCGGTCCGTGACCGAGCCGACCGGGATCACGGACCCGGGCCGGACCAGGAGCGGGACGCTCAGGAAGCCGTGGTGCTCGCGGATCCAGCGGGGACCGGTGACCGTCTCGCCGGTCAGGAAGTGGGTCCAGGTACCGGCGGGGCAGTAATATGTCACATTCCCCTCATCCGAGAACACCGGCGCCACCAGCAGATCCGCCCCCAGCATGTACTGCCGCTCCAGATGAGCGCACCCCGGATCGTCCGGGAACTCCAGCACCATCGCCCGCATCATCGGCACCCCCTGGGCCGAGGCGGTGCGCGCGGCCTCGTACAGGTACGGCATCAGGCTCAGCTTCAGCCGGGTGAAGTGCCGCAGCACGTCCACCGACTCCTCGTCGAACAGCCACGGCACCCGGTACGACGACGACCCGTGCAGCCTGCTGTGCGACGACAGCAGTCCGAAGGCCAGCCACCGTTTGAACAGCGCCGGGGTCGGAGTGCCCTCGAAGCCGCCGATGTCGTGGCTCCAGTAGCCGAAGCCGGACAGGCCGAGCGAGAGCCCGCCGCGCAGCGACTCGGCCATCGACTCGTAGGTCGCCTCGCAGTCCCCGCCCCAGTGCACGGGGAACTTCTGGCTCCCGGTCGTCGCCGACCGCGCGAACACGACCGCCTCGCCCTCTCCCCGGTGCTTGCGCAGCACCTCGAAGACGGTCCGGTTGTAGAGGTAGGTGTAGTAGTTGTGCATTCGCTCGGGGTCCGAGCCGTCGGACCAGGCCACGTCCACCGGGACGCGTTCCCCGAAGTCGGTCTTGAAGCAGTCGACGCCCTGGTCGAGCAGCGCCCCCAGCTTGCCCGCGTACCAGTCGCGGGCCGCCGGGGACGTGAAGTCCACCAGCGCCATCCCCGGCTGCCACAGATCCCACTGCCACACGCTCCCGTCCGGTCGCCGCAGCAGGTGCCCCAGCTCCTTCCCCTCGGCGAACAGCGGCGACCGCTGCGCGATGTACGGGTTGATCCACACGCTCACCCGCAGCCCGCGCTCGTGCAGCCGCCCCAGCATCCCCTCGGGGTCGGGGAAGACCCGCGGATCCCAGCGGAAGTCGCACCAGTTGAACTCCCGCATCCAGAAGCAGTCGAAGTGGAAGACGGAGAGCGGCAGTTCGCGCTGCCGCATGCCCTCGATGAAGGACGTGACGGTCTTCTCGTCGTACGACGTCGTGAAGGACGTGGACAGCCAGAGCCCGAAGGACCAGGCGGGCGGGAGCGCCGGGCGGCCGGTCAGGGCGGTGTACTTGCGCAGGATGTCCTTCGGGGTCGGACCGTGGATGACGTAGTACGTCAGCTGCTGTGACTCGACGCTGAACTGGACCCTGGACACCGATTCCGAGCCGACCTCGAACGACACCTTCCCGGGGTGGTCGACGAAGACCCCGTAGCCCGCGTCCGTGAGATAGAAGGGGGCGTTCTTGTAGGCCTGTTCGGTGGCGGTGCCGCCGTCGGCGTTCCAGATGTCGACGACCTGGCCGTTCTTGACCAGCGGGCCGAAGCGTTCGCCGAGGCCGTAGACCGAGGTGCCGACGCCCAGACCCAGCTGTTCCCGCAGGTAGTGGGCGCCGGTGGCGGTGTCCCGCATGATGCCCATGCCCTTGGGGCCGCTGGAGGTCAGGGTGCGGCCGCCGGCGAGGAAGTCGAGCCGCCAGGGCGCGGTCCGGCTCAGCCGCAGGCTCAGCGAGCCGGAGGTCAGGGTCGCGTACTCGTCGTCGTACGCCACCTGGGACGCGACGTCGGCCCGGTGCAGCTCGAACTGGGGTCCGCGGGGCTGCTCGCCCTCGAAGTGGGTGAAGGTGACGCCGATGACGTCGGGCATCGGCGTGTGCGCGCTGATCGTCACGACCGGTCCCTTCAGCAGGTCGCCGCGGTGGCGGATGGGCTGGGTCGGCGCGTGGATCTCCAGGGCGCCGTCCGTGGCCGTGACGTCGAGGACTTCGACCGGGTGGGCCGCGGTGACGCCCTCGCGCAGCAGCCAGTAGCCGTCGGTGAACTTCACGCACGTACCTCCTATTTGACCGCTCCCACGGCGATCCCCCGGGTGAGTGTCCGCTGGAAGACGAGGAAGAAGACGATGGCCGGGAGCACGCCGAGCAGGGCGGCCGCGTTGGTCATGGTGGCGTCCATCAGGCGCTGGCCCTGGAGGACGCCGAGGGCCACGGACACCGTCTGGTTGTCGTTGGAGATCAGCATGACCAGCGGCAGCAGGAACTCGTTCCAGGTCCAGATGAAGAAGAAGACCAGGAGCACGCCCAGCGTCGGGCGGCTGACGGGTACGACGATCCGGACCAGGATCTGCCACTTGTTCGCGCCGTCGATGCGGGCCGCCTCGATGATCTCGCGCGGGAACTGGCCGAGGACGGCGGAGAGCAGGTACGTCCCGAACGCCGACTGGATCACCGTGAACACGATGATCACGCTGAGCCGGGTGTCGTACAGGCCGGCCTCCTTGCTCAGGTAGTAGAGCGGGTAGACCAGTGCCTCCTGCGGCAGCAGGTTGGCGAGGACGAAGAAGGCGAGCACCCAGGTACGGCCGCGGATCCGGCCGATGCCGATGGCGTACGCGTTCAGGACGGAGAGGGCGGTGGCGAGCAGGGCGACCGAGCCGCTGATGAGGACCGAGTTGACCAGCTTCTGGCTGTAGTCGACGCGCTGCCAGAAGCCCTTGAGGCCGTCGAGGTAGAGGCCGTGGGGAAGGCTCAGCGGGCCGTTCTGGGAGTACTCCGCCGGGGACTTCACCGCGTTGACCGCCACGATCAGGAACGGGACGACCATGAAGAGGGCGGCGAGGCCGAGGGCGACGAGGACCGGGTAGCGGCGCAGGGCGGTCATGGCGTGTCCCCGTCCTCCGCGCGGCCTTGCAGCTTCAGGCCGAGCACGGCCAGGGCCAGGATGAGCACGGTGAGCACCGTGGAGATCGCCGAGCCGTAGCCGACCTGGGTCTTCTCGAAGAACGTGGTGAAGGAGAAGTAGGAGGGGACGTCGGTGGCGCCGCCCGGGCCGCCCTTGGTCAGGACGTACACCGCGCCGAAGACCTTGAGGGCGGCGATCGTGCACCAGGTCAGGACCACGTACACCTCGGGACGGATCTGCGGCAGCGTGACGTGCCAGAAGCGGCGCCACCAGCCGGCGCCGTCCAGTTCGGCCGCCTCGTACAGCTGCGGGTCGACGCGGCCGAGCCCGGCCATGAAGACCACCAGCGGGAAGCCGATCTGCACCCAGACCAGCACGCCCATCACCGTGTAGAGGGCCAGGTCGGGGTCGCCGAGCCAGTCCTGCTGCCAGGAGCCCAGACCGACGGCCTTGAGCAGGGCGTTGAGGGAGCCGTTGTCGGGGGCGAGGATCCAGCTCCAGACGATGCCGGCGACCGCGACCGGCAGTACCTGGGGGAGGTAGAAACAGGCGCGGAGGACGGCCGCGATCCGGGTGCCGAAGTGCTTGCCGACGTAGTCGAACAGGGCCGCGGCCAGGACCAGTCCGAGGGCCGTGGGTATCGCGGCCATCGCGACGACCATGAAGAGGCTGTGCCGGAAGGACGCCCAGAACTCCGAATCGTGCAGCAGCTCACGGTAGTTGGCGAGTCCGGACCAGTGCGGGCTGCCCACGCCCTGCCAGTCGGTGAAGCTCACGCCCGTGTTCATCAGGAACGGGACGATGACGACCGCCAGGAAGGCGAGGGCGCCGGGGAGGAGGAAGGGGGCGTACGAGTCCCGGGGGCGTACCGGCACGTTCACTTCGAGCCCTTGTCGTACGCCGTCTGGAGGTTGCTCAGGTAGGCGTCGGGCTTCTCGCTGCCGGTGATCAGCTTCTGGGTCTCGGAGACGAGGGTGTCGTAGAAGCCGGCGACCGGCCAGTCGGGGTAGAAGGCGAGGCCGTCGCGCTTGCTGACCGTGTTGAAGTTGGCGATGAGTTCCTTGGACTTGGGGTCGGTGATGGCGCTCGCGTCCGCGGCGACCGGGACACCGCCCTTGTTGCCGAGCAGGTTCTGGATCTTCTTCGACATGGTGATGTCGATGAAGTCGTAGGCGAGGTCCTTGTTCTGGGAGTTCTTCGGTACGACCCAGAGGTTGCCGCCGGAGCCGAGGGTGAGGTCGGAGCCGGGCCACAGGAAGCTGCCCCAGCCGAACTTGGCCTCCGACTGGAAGCGGCCGTACCACCAGCTGCCGGAGAACAGGATCGGTGACTTGCCCTGGATGAAGGAGACCCCGGCCTGCTCGGCGGTCGTACCGGAGGACGTCTTCGCGATGTACCCCTTCTTCACCCAGTCGGCGAAGGTGGTCGCCGCGTACGTCCAGGCCTGGTCATGGAAGTCGACCTTGCCCTTGTACAGCTCGTAGGCGTCGACCCACGGGCGGTCGGCCTTCGAGAGCGCCAGCTGGTAGAGGTACTGCTGGGCCATGTACTCGGAGCCGGAGTCGGCGAGCGGGGTGATCCCCTTCGCGACGAACGTGTCCATCGCCGCCGTCAGGTCGTCGAACGTCTTCGGCTCGGCGATCCCGTACTTCTTGAACAGGTCCTTGTTGTAATAGACCATCGTGTACTCGGCGTAGTTGGGCACCCCGTACCACTTGCCGGAGCCCATGACGCCGTCGGCGTCGTACTGGCTGGTGGTGCGCACGCCCGCGCTGAGCTTCTTGTCCCAGCCGCGCTTGGCCGCCTCGGCGGTCAGGTCGGTGAGCAGGCCCTGCTTGGAGAGCAGGCCCGCCGTCGCGTTGCCCTTGTTGTACTCCATGAGGTCGGGAGCGTCCGAGGAGTTCAGGACCATCTGCGCGGTCTTCTGGATCTGCTCGAAGCTCTTCTCCTCGTACTTCACCTTCACGCCGGGGTGGGTCGCCTCGAACTCCTTGATGGCCTCGTTCCAGGCGATGCCCATCGCGCTGGTCGGACCCTCGTAGTGCCACAGCCTGAGCGTCTTTCCGTCGGACGTGCTGCCGCCCGAGCCGCCGCAGGAGGTGAGGAGCAGCGATCCGGCGAGGATCGCCGCCGCGGTCGTGGTTCGCCCTCGTGTCGTCAACATCCAATGCCTCCCAGGGAGTCGGATGGTTGGTGCTCGTTCCGCGTCGAATCGGTTCGATGTAAACCGTCGAAGCGCTTCGACGGAGGACGGTAGGTGCGTGCTGTGAAGGCGTCAATGGGTGCGGCGAGAATTGGGGGAAGCGATTCGACTGACGGTGTTGACGGCGAGGGCCACGACGGCCGCCGCGGCCGGGGTCGCGAAGGCGGCCGTCGGCGACACGTGGTCCGCCGCCCAGCCACCGAGCGCCGAGCCGCAGGCGATGCCGGTCAGCAGGGCGGTCACGACCAGGCTCATCCCCTCGTTGAGGCGGCCCTCCGGGGCGCGGTCCTGGACCAGGGTCATCGCGGTCACCATGGTCGGGGCGGTCGCCATGCCGGCCGCGAGCAGGGCGGGGGCGAGCGCCCAGAGGCTGTCGAAGGCACGGACGGCGAGCAGCGGGACGGACATCAGCGCCGCCATCGCCAGCAGGCAGACCGGAAGCCTGCGTTCGGCGGGCCCGCCCGGCCTGAGCGCCCCGTACAGCAGGCCCGCCGCGCAGGAACCGGCCGCCTGCAGGGCGAGCACCGCGCCGGCCGCCGAACGGTGGCCCTGGGCGTCGGCGTAGGCGATGGTGACGACCTCCATGGAGCCGAACACCGCGCCGGTCGCGACGAAGCAGGCCAGCAGCGGGCCGATGCGCAGCGGTGTGCGCGCGGTGCCCGGCCCGGTCCGGGGCGGCGGCTCGGTGGCCCGCTGGGCGGCGAACAGCAGCGCGCCGGTGAGCAGCAGCACCGCGCCGACCAGGGTGCCGGCCTCCGGGAAGAACGTGCCGGTCAGGAAGGAGGCGAGGACCGGGCCCAGCATGAAGCACAGCTCGTCGGCGGCCTGCTCGAAGGAGTTCGCGGTGTGCAGGGCGTCCGGGTCCGCGCGCAGCAGGTGCGCCCAGCGGGCCCGGGACATGCCGCCGAGGTTGGGGGTGGTGGCGGTGGCCGCGTAGGCGGCGAACAGGGTCCAGTCCGGGGCGCCGTACCGGACGCAGAGCAGCAGGGCCAGGCTGCCGAGCACGGCGGTGACGGTCGCGGGTACCGCGACCCGCGCCTGCCCGTGCCGGTCGACGAGCCGGGCGATCCAGGGCCCGGCGAGACCGGTGGCGGCGAGACCGGTCGCGGTGACGGCACCGGCGAGGGCGTACGAGCCGCGTGACCCGGCGATCATCACGACCGCGCTGACGCTGAACATGCCCATGGGCAGGCGGGCCAGCAGGTTCCCGGCGGTGAAGGCCCGGGTGCCGGGGAGGGCGAAGAGACGGCGGTAGGGGCCGGGCGGACGGTGGCGGGAGCGAGGGGGACGGCGAGGGAAGCGGGGGCTGAAGTCGACCGTGACGAGGGAGTCGGCGGTGACGGTGTGGACGGTCCCGGGTTGGCCCGGCTGAGTCGGTCGTGGCATGGACACCACCGTCGCCCCGGGCCGATCAAGGGGTCCAACACCTGCTCGGCGCCGATTCACGCACCTGTGTTGTAAGTTCGCGTGATGCCAGCGCCCGCCCACATCGATCCCCGCCTGCTGCGTGTCTTCGTGACCGTCGCCGAGGAACTGCACTTCACCCGCGCCGCCGCCCGGCTGTACGTCGCCCAGCAGGCGCTCAGCCGGGATGTGCGGCGGCTGGAGCGGGAGGTGGGTGCCGAGCTGTTCCTGCGCAGCACCCGGCAGGTCAGCCTCACCGCCGACGGTGCCCGGCTGCTGCCCTATGCCCGCCGGGTGCTGGCCGCCCAGGACGCCCTGCTCGCCGCGTTCGGGCAGGCCCGGCCGCTGCTGGTGGACCTCAACTCCCCGGGCCTGGAGACCGGCCGGCGCGTCCTGCACCGGGCCCGCGAACTCGCCCCCGACTGCGAGCTGATGGCCCGCTACGAGAGCGGGCTCACCGGAGCGGCGGCCGAACTCCTCGCGGGACGGCTCGACGCGTCCTTCGGACGGTTCGCGGGCCTGGACCCGGCGCTGCGCTCCGGCCTCGAACACCAGCCCGTCCGATTCGAACCCATGGCCGTGATCCTCCCCTCCGACCACCGGCTCGCCGCTCTGGAGGCGGTGCCGTTGGCCGCGCTGGAAGGCGAGGCGGTGTACGCCGGTGCCGGGAACGAACGCACCCTGGAATGGACCGACCTGGCCTCCCGCCTCTTCGAGGGACGAGGCATCGCGGTCGCGCCGCCGCTGCCGCTGGCCGTCGGGGAGGAGGAGTTCCAGCGGATCATGGCCAAGTACCGGAACCCCATCCTCGGGGTAGTGGGATTTCCGGCCATACCCGGAACGGTCTGGCGGCCCCTGGTCGATCCGGTCCCGTTGTCGCCCGTGTCGCTCGTGTGGCGAAAGGGACTGGTCCATCCCGGAGTCGACGCGCTGCGACGGGCGGCCGCCGAGACAGGGCGGGCGGAACGCTGGCTCCAGTGGCCGGCCGACGGATGGATTCCGGCCGTCGACCGGGAGGTGATGGACGAGCATGCATGACACATCGGGAACAGGGGGCCGCTCTGTGCGCCGGGTTCGTGGGGCCGGGTGCGGGGAGCGGCAAGGGGGGCGCTCGGAGCGGGTGGGGGACCGGTCCGTGGGCGTGCGTCGTCAACGACAGGGACAGCGAGGACTGGCGCAAGCCGGGCGTCGACCGGATCATCCGCAACGCCACCCCGCGCGGCGGCAGGGGCGCGATCGTGGTGGCGTTCGGGCGGGTGGAGGACGTGGCGGCGGGGAGGAGGGCGCGGGTGCGGCCGGATGGGGGGGCGGCGGAGAGGGGACGCCGACGGGTGTCATGAGAAGCGGCGGTCGGTCTCAGTGCCATTCCGCGGGGTCGAGCGCGGCCTCCACGAATCCGTCTCCTGCGGTGACGAGCAGGCCGGGTAGCTCGATGCGGGCTGCAATCTTCTCGGGGTCGAAATCCCGGAACCCGAGAACGAAGTGTTCCGCGACGGCGGGTCGGTCCAGGGGGTCGCCGTCGAGGTCCACGGCCGAGTTCGCGCGGTCGGCGCCCTGACAGAGGACCGATACGAAAAGCGGGAAGTGCTCTGTCCGCAGTAGGAGATCCGCGTCGTGCACCACGCCCGCGATCCCCGCTCCTCCTCCCGTGACCTCGCCGCAGAGGTCGTCCAGGCAGTCGACCAGGGCATCCCAGTTCCAGCCGAAGTAGCGGGGGAAGCGGAGGGCCTCCGCGAAGGTGCGGAAGACGCCCTGTTCGGTCATCAGATCGCGGGCGTCGAAGTGATGGACGAGGCCGCCGCGCGCCGTCAGTTCCGACAGCTGCCGTCGGATCCCGGCCGTACCTTCCGGCACGATGAGGACCCAGGGCTCCGAAGTGCCTGTGAGATCGAAACTGCTCATACGGCCGTTACGACCTGCACAGTCGCGTCGAAGGAGCCGACGAAGTCGTTTACCACCGCCGCGGAGAAGGGGTCGGCCGTGGGGTCCTCCGGTGTGAGCAGACTGATGGTGTAGTACTCGGCCATCAGGAGGCTTGTTCCCTCGACTGCCTGCACGATGTCAGAGTCGTCCGTCCTGATTCCGGAGATCGTCGTGGCGTGCAGTGGCCCGGTACGGCGTCGGTAGAAGACGGCGTACGGACCCTGCGCCGAGTCGTCCAGCGCATAGCCGTTCTCCTCCCAGAAGTCCTCCATCTCCTGGCCGGAGGAGAAAGTGACGATCCCGGAGTAGTCGTCGGCGGATTCGGGCAGCCGCCAGTCCGCCTCCTGGGCAACCGGCTCCCCGGACAGCAGGAGCTGCGGCCATCGGCGCCGCGCGCGGGCCACGAATCGGCGCATGGCGTCGGGGAAGGACGCGTCGACGGTGAAGTCGGTCGAGTGGCCGGTGAGATCCATGGGTGTTCCTCGTCAGTTCCGCCAGTTGTCGCCGAACTCCGGAGGACTCCTCCGGAGCAAGGACCACCCAGGCTCGGGGACGCGGTTACTCACCGGCGTTCCGCCGAAGCAGCCAGGTCACGAAATTCCCGAACTTGGCCAGGGACCTCTCCAGATCCTCCCGCCCCGCGTCGTCCCCGGGAAGGAGCGGGAGCCGGGGATTCGCGAAGCGCTCGGCTCCCGCGCGCACGGCGCTCGCGAGGTCCTGGGCGGACGAGCGGTCGATCACCGTACCGTCGTAAACGGTCTCGATCGAGCCGTCCTTTCCGCGCCTGAACGTCAGTGAGAAGGACGAGTCGACGGCGGACGTCGTGAAGGATCTGTCCCGGCCCGTCAGGAAACGGCGCAGGCCGTCCATGAGAAGGGTCAGCGAGAGGTAGATCATCATCGCCTGGTCCGGGGTGTGGCCCCGTGAACTCGCCTCTCCGCGGTCGCCCCGGACGTCGATGTGCCCCAGGTCGAACCCCGACGGCGGGGGTGCCTCGTTGGCGGCCACGGAGAACTCGAACCGGAGCGTCGTCCGTGAAGGCGCGGTGCCGTCTCCCCACTGGAACACGTGCCCTCCCCGCTCGGCGTCGAAGGCCACGCGCAGTCCGCGGTCCGGCAGGCCGAACTGCTGCCTGAGCCAGCCGTCCATGGCCAGGGCCGCGACTTCCGGCCGGTAGTGGGCGAGCGGGAACGTGAACGACGTGACCCTGACGGTCAGGCCCTCCGGGTGCAGGGACAGCAGGGCGGCCGTGTGCGCGGCCAGGCCGTGGGCCAGCCAGTGGACGTCCTGCCAGTGCGTTCCCGTGGGCGGGATCAGGCGCACCTGACGGTCGACCTGGAGGAAGAAGCCGTCTTCTGCGCCCGGAGACGTGTGCTCCGCCGTCAGATCGGCGGCGAGCCCGCCGAGCGGGCTGGGGTAGCGGTAAGCGAAGGTGCTGGTCTCCGTCGGGCGTCCGTCTCCGGGCACGGCAGCCGCGAGAAGCTTCCGCAGGCGCCGCACCTCTTCCACGAGCCGGGGCACGGCGTCCCGTGCCATCACGATGAAGGCCGCGTTCTCGTCCCAGCGTTCGTCGGCGCAGTCCACGTAGCGTGGCTCCTGTACCAGGGTCGCCGCGATCAGCTCCCCGTGGTCGAAGTCGGGCCACCGCTCGCCGCGTCCGGTGTCCGCCACCGTGCTGACGGCGCGCAGGTTCATGGCATGGCTGTCGTCCAGGTTTCTGACGAACCAGGGCCCGGGCGTGGCCATGGCACAGATCTCCTCGATCCCGTCGAGATCGAGTTCCGGTTCGTCGCCCTCGCCACCCGGCGGATGCTGTTCGGTCACGATCCGCCCAGCATCCGGTCCTCGTCGAAGCCGAGCTCGTCCTCGATGCCCAGCTCCTCCGCGGCGTGCCGGCGCAGGGGGTCAGGCCAGGCCGCGGGATCACCGGTGGCGACGCTGCGCAGGAATCCGACGGCTTCGGGCGTGCCGATCTCACCCAGACTCTGCAGGGCCTTGACGCAGAAGGTGAAGTAAGGACCGTCCGTCGACTTCCGTTCCCGTACCAGGGCGGCGACCGGTTCGACTCCCTCGGGGGCCCGTAGCTCTCCGAGCAGGTCGACCAGGTCCTCCGTGTTCACGCCCGGGGGCCGCGTGGCCAGCACCGTCGCCAGGATCGGCCCGAGCCCTTCGGGGTGGATGTGCAGGGCCAGAGAGGCGAGCCGCTCGAAGCGCCGCCAGTGGCCTTCGGCGGACGTGATCCGTAGCCAGTCCAGGACACGCTGCCGTGCCGCAGGCACCGCGGCCGCGGTGCCCTCGGCCCGCCGGGCGCCGATGTATCCGCCGGTGACGAGGGAGTCCACCCGCTCCAGGAGAGCGCGGTCGGCCGCCGGTCCAGCCGGTTCAGCAGACATGTGTGTGGTTCCACTCCAGGCCCGGGTTGCACCGATCACTGCGGGCCTCGGCAGAACCTTCCGGTACGAAGACGATCCAGGGTTTCCCACCACGGCCCATGCCCTCACTGCCGCTAACGGATTCCTTCGGCGAGTTTCTCCAGCGCACGATCGCTCGTCTCCGCAAGGAGTGTGACGCTGTCCATGCCGATGTAGACCGCGCCGTCCGGCGCGATCCCCAGGTAGCTGTTCCGCCGGTCGGCCGACCCGATCGGATAGAGGTCGGTGCCGGCCTCCTCACTGAGCACGTCGAAGATCTCGTCGTCCCATTCGGCAACGGTCGGGTCGAGGCTGAACCCCATCCGGGCCATCGTTTTCCCCAACCCTCGCTCGTGGCTTTCCAACCCGCCGAATTCGGCGAGGAAGCGTCGGGCCGCTTCGTGGATTCCGAAGCCGCCGTGTTCCAGGAGCGCGCTCTCCCACTCTTGGGTGGACACCGAGCGGCCCGGGAACCAGCCTGCCTCCCGCAGGACACGGTCCGTCTCCGCCGACCACCGCTGCGTGATCCCGACATTCATGTCTACGTCACCGCCCTGATTGCGAGTTGATGATGCTGCGAAGGTTGCGTTCATTCGTGGTGCCGGCAGGTGCCAGCCTGACCCGACTCTGCACGTGACACTGCTCAGTCGTACGGGTTCACGTTGAATTCCGGATCGCTGCTGGGAAAGTCGTCGGGGAAGAACGGAACCCGCAGCGATCCTGTGAGGAGACCGAGCAACGTGGTCGTCGACCCGGCGGGAGAGACGACGGCGTCGAGTTGACCGGCTTGAATGATCACCGTGGGCCAGCTTTCTGGTTCGCCCACGGCGATCCACGCCAAGAGGTCCGCGTTGTCGGTCACGCCCCACTGGATCAGGTCATCAGGAGCTGCCTGGTATTCACCGAGGACGCTCTTGAGTGCCCCCAGCGGCTTGCCTCGGAAGATCGACCGCATACGCTTGGTCTGCTGAAGGATATCGAGGTTGCCGTTCGATGCGCCGTCCGCAAAAATCCACAGGAATTCGTCGAAGCATCCCGCACCGTAAATTCCGACAAGTTCTTGATGGTCGGACGGGCAAGTCCATGCCTTCCGGGGAGGCGGACACAGCACGGTGAGTCGGTGCAGGTCCTCCAGGGGATTGCTGTGGCGCATTGCTGATCAGCCTTTATAGGTTGGGGATCCTGTTGCTGTACGACCATCCGAAGTCGTCGGCAGCTTCGATGAGGATATGACTGGGAACGTTTCCCCCGTTCGCATATTCGGGGGTTACGCTCATGATGACTGTGTTTTGAGTTGCTCGAACATGGTCGGCGATAAGATCTTCGGCGTCGGAAATGGGTCCGTTGTTCTGGCTGGACCCCTGAGTGACGATGTTCCGCATGTCTCTCCCGTCACCACCGAATTGCTGGCCGATCAAGTGTCCTCGCGAATGTCCTGCCGCACCGCCCTGGAAACCAGGAGGAGCATAGCGGGCACCGCGGCCGGGCGGACTCCCGATAAGACCGTTGGCAGCGTCGTCCAGTGTCTGGGGTGTGACCTCGGCGTAGGCACGCCCACGCTGTCCATTGGCCGCGATCTCACTGTAGTAGGGACTCAGTCCGAGAAGATCGACTCCGGTGTGCGGGTTGGCGACGTAAGTGACCGGGTTGGGCGCTGGGGAAAGCCCCAGCGGGTCGGGAGTCAGGTAGCGAGCAGTCTCGGGGTCGTAGTGTCGGAAGTAGTTGTAATGAAGCCCGGTCTCGGGGTCGTAGTACTGGCCCGGAAAACGGAGGGGGGTGTAGGCGGGAGAACCCTTGTCCCAGGTATTGACGCCCCAAAGAGTGCTATGGCCTTGCCAGGCAACGCTCCCGTCCTCATCGATGAGTTCTGTCGGCGTACCGACGAGATCGGTGATGATCGAGAAGAACTTGGCATCGACCTCATCTTGCGACGTCCCCGGTGTGACGATCCGTTCCGTCTGAGCGATCGGACGGATTCCGTCGTGATCCCACGTCATCGCCACCGCATCGGTTGTACACGATGATCTCGTCACCTGTTCACACAGGGTGACGCCGTCCCAGACGAAGTCGACCTGTTCCAATACGGTAAGGCCGTCCGTATCCATGCGCTGCTTGGCCGTTCGTCGGCCCAGTGGGTCGTAGGTATAGCACCAAGAGGTTCCGTCCGGTGTCCTGACGGATGCCAGCCGACTTTCCGCGTCCCATGTGTAACGCCACGTCTCAGGTTTACGGGAAAGGCGCTTCCGCTGGCGCAGTACCACCCGGCCCAAGAGGTCATACTCGTACCGCGTGTCGCCGGCACGGAGCACTCGCGTCCCGACGTAGTGACGGGGGCCGGTGGCCTGGGCATCGTCTTGACGGGTTGGCCAGGACGCACTCGTCAGGTTGCCGGCCTTGTCGTAGGCGTACTGCTCGGACCAGTCGGAGGCATGGACCGCCGTCACCCGGCCCGTCATGTCCAGCTCGAATCGCCGGCTTCCCGCACGGAAGTCGTCGATACCCACCAGGTTGCCGTCATCGGCGTAGGCGTAGTCGCGGTGAATCCGTCGATCTCCCTGGTGGGTCACCTCTTGAACGGTGAGACGACCCAGACCGTCGTATGCCTGCCTGAGTACGAGGTCCTCGCCTGTGCTACGACTGGTTTCCAGCCCGGACCAGTCGTACCCGAACCGGACCGTGCGACCCGATGTTTCGAGCTGCGACCGGTTGCCCATCCCATCGTATGCCCATGTGCTGACGGCCCCGGACGGTGTGGTACGGCGAGTGACCCGCCCCAACTGGTCGTATTCGTAGGTCAGCTTGCGGCCATTGAGTGTCTCGTGTGTAACCCGCCCGCTGGGGTCACGCAGCAGGTCGAGCCGTGCATCGGGGGACATCGCCGCCACCATGTGCCGGTTCAGGTCGTAGCCGAAGCGAGTGACCTGGTCGTCGCTGCGCTTCTCGATGAGATTACCGACGGTGTCGTAGACGAAATCGATGGTCTGCCCAAGCGCGTCGGTGCGCGACGTGAGCCGCCCGGCGGGATTGTGAGCGTAGGTCAATGTCCGTCCGTCGAAATCCGTCTCCGAGACTAGGCGTCCGGCCGCATCGTGTTCGTAGGTCCACGTCAGACCCTGGGGATTGACGACCTGGACAAGGCGCAGATTGTCGTCATGAACGAATTCGTAGCGGTATCCGTCCGGCGACGTTCTTGCCGAGGGCAGGTCGAAGTGGGTGTATTCGAAGCGGGTGACGGCGCCTGTCGGGGTGATGTGGCTGAGACAATTGCCCTCCGCGTCGTACGACCAGGATTCGACTGCGCCGTCGGCCGTGAGACGTCCGGCCAGTTGGCCCTCGACGGTCCAGGTCAGGCGGGTCGCCTTTCCCAGGGGGTCCGTGTAGGTGATGATCCGGCCGAAGGCGTCCCGCTCCCACGTCATGGTCGCCCCGAGCGGGTCGGTGGTGGATACGGGCAACCCGGCCGCGTCGCAGCGCACCGTCCTGGCGTTGCCCAGCCCGTCGACGACCTCGGTGACGCACCCCGCCGCATCATGCGTGAACCTGGTGATGAGCCCTGTGGGGTCTGTCAGGGCCGTGCAGTTGCCCCGCTCGTCGTACTCTCTGCGCCAGGTGCTCCCGTCCGGTCGAACGATGCTCGTGAGCATGCCCTCGGCGCCATACTCGAACCGGATGACAGCGGCGTTCGGCTGCGTCACCCGAGTGGGGCGACCTGACGCGTCACGGACGAGGGTTGTCGTGTGGCCGAGTTCGTCCGTTCGCGCCACGACGTGATGGTGGGCGTCGTACGCGGTGCGCGTGGTGTTGCCGAGAGGGTTGATTTCGGCGATGACCTGGCTGCTGGTGTTGACGACGAAGCGGGTGACGGCGCCTTTGGCGGTGGTGAGGGTGGTGATGCGGCAGCCGGGCCAGGCGGGGTCGGTGCCGTCGTAGTCGAGGGTGATGGTGATGTGGCCGGCTTCACCGCCCTCGGCGACGCAGCGGTCGCGGTCGTCGTAGGTGTAGGCGTAGCGGCTGTCGTTGGTGTCGGTCCAGGAGGTGACGCGCAGCCGGTCGTCGTAGGTGAAGCGCAGGGGCAGGCCGGAGGAGTTGACGGTCTCGGTGAGGTTGCCGTCGGTGTAGCCGTAGCGCTTGATGACGACGTCCGAGCCGTCCTCGGCCGCCTGGGCCAGGGAGAGGGCGGTGACGCGGCCCTCGTCGGTGGTGATGCGCAGGTGGTAGCCGCCGGAGTGGCGGATGGCGAGCGGGGTGCCGTGCTCGTCGTACTCGAAGGTGATGGTGTGCTGATTGCGGTCGGATATCCGACTGAGCAGGGCGGTGCCTTCGGCGGTGGGGCGGGCGAAGTGCCGGGTGTGGCCGGTGAGGGGGTCGGTGATGCGGTAGCCGCCGTCGTCGCGGCGGGTCAGGGGGCGGCGGGGGCCGGCCTCCGGCATGACCGGGGTGTGGGGTGCGGCGGGGTGGGGGTAGGCGAGGAGCAGGCCGTCCTCGGTGACGTGGACGACGCCTTGGTCGTCCACTTCCAGACGCTCATCCAGGGTGGATGCCCAACTCGGGCCGAACCACCAGCCGCAGCGGTAGTCGGAGGCGACGCGGCGGGTGAAGGCCAGCGGCAGCAGTCCGGGCAGTTCGATGTCGTTCTGCGGGAGATACATGGCGCCGGTGGCCATGTCGACCGGGTCGCTGCCCTTGGAACGCACCACGCTCTTGAGCCGGTTGAACGCCCCCTCGCCACCCTCGGCGAGCATGCCACGGGCGTTCTTGCCCAGCCCGCGGACGGCGAGGCTCATGGCTTTCATGCCGCCGCGGAGGTTCTTCATCTCCTTCAGGCCCTTGGCGAGTTTGCCGAGGCTGGTGATGCCCTTGCCGCCGGGTATGCAGTCCATGGCGGCGAAGGCCACGTCCCACAGGGAGGCTTGGCCTTTGGAGTATTTGTAGAGCGTGTCCGCGAGTACGACGAGGGCGGCGACGAGGACAATGGCGCCGAGGATCGGCCCGCCGATGATCAGCGCGATGATCCCGACGACGGCGACGACGACCTTGCAGACGGTGACGATGGTGTCCCAGTTGTCCTCGAACCAGTGACCCACGTCCTGCCACCAATGCCGGTTCGGGATCCCGGCGTCGGAGGCCTCGTCGATCTTCCGCTTCGCCTCGCCCGCCGCGTCGTCGCGCATCTTCCGCGCGTCCGCGGCCATCTTCTTCGCCGCGTCGAGGGCGTTCTGGGCGGTGGTGACGTCCGACTGGGCCTTGGTGTGCCGGACTTGGCGCTCTGCACGTCCCGGGTGGCGGCCCGTACCTTGCCCTCGTCCGGCTTGTCGGCGTCCGACTTGCTGCCGGTGGGGTCGTCCTTGTACTTGTCGGCTTCCTTGGTGGCGCGGGTGACCCATGAATCGGCTGAGGAGAGACGGGTCTTGGCGGAGGACAGGTCCGACTGCGCCTCCTTCGCTTTGGCCAGGGCCTTGTCGGCCAGCGCCTGGGCCCGCTCCAGCTTCGGCCAGTAGTCCGTGAGGGCGTCGCCGCACATCTCGTACGACTTCTTCAGCTTCTTCAGGTTCTTCGGAACGTCCTTGAACTGCTCCTTGAACACCTCCGCCGACTTGCCGGCCCACTGCAGGAGGGTGTCCTCGCCGGCCATGCCCTTGACCAGGCGCAGGGCGTCGGAGACGTCGTCGGCGAAGTCGTGCAGCTGCTGAGCGAGGGTGCGGACGCGTTGCGGGTCGCCTGGGGTGGGGTCCTTGTCGAGGTCGAGTGGATGCCAGTCCGCCGGTCGGTACCCCGTCATGTCCCCGCAACCCCCGTCGCGTACGCCTCATCAACAAAGCTGTGCACACGTGAAGTTACAGGTCTCGCCGGTTCGAGGTGAAGGCCGGTTCGTGATCAGGGTTCGGAGACGCGCCCCGTCCGTACGCGCGGGTCATCCAGCCTTCGGGTGGCTCGACCCGGCCAACGTCTTTGCGGAGGCCAACCGAGTGTCGTGGCGATGTCACGGGACGGCACCAAAGCCGGGACGAGGGCGGTGAGTTGCCCGGCTATGATCTGCTGTGCGCGTTTCGTTCGGCCGGGTCGCAGCAAATCGCTCTGGTGCGTTCCGGATGGACCCCGATAGCGTATTCGCTGCTTCGCAGACCCCAACCGCCCCACCAGGAGCCCACCGTGACCCGCCGTTCCCGCCTGCTCACGACTGCCACCGCCGGTGTGACGGCGGCACTTCTGCTCGCCGGTTGCGGCGGAGGCGACGGAGGCAAGTCCAAGTCGAACGACAAGATCGCGGGCGCGGACACGGGGGCGTCGAGTTCGGCTTCGCCGAGTGCTTCGGCTTCGGCGGCTGCGTCGGGGCGGCCGAAGATTGCGCTGCCTGCTGGTGACACTCTCACGTTCACCCCTGACCAGGATTCCGACCCGGTCAAGAACGCGATCCTCACGGATAATGCGGAGTTCGTCCGGGCACTCGATGCGGCCATCGGCGCTCAGAATCCGCGTCTTCCCGCTCTCGAGTACTACACGGAAGGGGAGGGGGCCGTTGCTGCTCAGCAGTGGGTCCGGTCCTTCGTGGATGGTGGACTGACGGTCACGGGAATCGTCCGCTACTACGACCGGCAAGTCACCGTCGAGTCCAAGTCCACGGCGTCACTGACTTACTGCGGGGACGAGAGCAAGGGCTACAACAAGGTCATCAAGACCGGGGTTGTCAAGAAGACGAAAACCACCAAGAACAGTTATGTCGCATATGGCGTCCAGGTCGAGAAGAACGCAAAGGGAGTCTGGGAGCTCGTGAAGATCGCGTCTACTCGCGGAGCCGACAAATGCCAGCCGTGACCAGATTCCGCCGAGGTATCACGACGATCGCCCTGGCGGCGTTCGTCTGTGGCATCTCTGCTCCGTCAGCCATGGCCGACCGTCCCGGAGGCGGTGGATCAGTCGGCGGGTCCGGTCCAGGCACGACCACGTCCGGCAACGCCTCCAGCGACGGAACCCTCTCTTCGACCGTCGGCCTGATCCAGTACGACCGTTCCAAGAACGGCTCGGGCGATTCCGTCGGTCCTGTCACTCCCATGACGACCTGGACCCCGCCGGCGTGCTGGTACGCCCCGAAGTACACGCCCGCCCAGTTGCAGGCGTACCTGGAGCCGATCTGGGCGGCCGGTTCGACCGGTGACGCCTGGGACGCGACCCAGCGTGACCGGTACGTCAACGGTCATCCCTACAAGGACTTCAACAAGGACCAGACCGGCAAGGGCTACTGGTGGGACTCGTACGTCAACAAGTCCTTCCCGCCGGGCTGGGACAAGTGCGACGAGCCCTACTTCTGGGTGGCCACGGGCGACGCACCGCCGGCCAACATCAAGAACGCCGTCACGCCCCAGATTCTCGCCGAACTCGCCTATAACGAGATCCGGGTGCCCTCCAAGGACGTGAGCCTGGCCCCGGCGGACAAGACGAAGGTCAACCTTCCCACGTGGGCGTGGCTGGACGAGACCACGTTCAAGCCGGTGTCAGTCACCGCACGCATCGACGCCTTGGGCATGTGGGCCACGACCACCGCCAAACCCGTCTCCCTCAAGATCGAGCCGGGTACCTCCGACGCGGTCACGTACCCTGCGTCGGGGGTCTGTGATCTCAACAACCACGGTGGTGTCGGGGAGAAGTACACCGAGGGCGACGCCGGCAAGACGCCACCCTGTGGGGTGAAGTACCTTCGGTCGTCCGGCAACGGCTCGTACCAGCTCAAGGCCACGATCACCTGGCAGATCACCTGGTCCGGCAGCGACGGCACCAATAACCGCGACCTTCCCGACGGCTCCTTCGGCCGGTCGCAGGACGTTACCGTGCAGGAGATCCAGTCCGTCAACAGGTGAGATGTGTCGTCCGGTGGCGACGACCGGGGCCTGGCCATGTACCCGAGGGCACCTGGCCAGGTCCGCTTTTCGCACGCCGCAGCCCCGATTCCCCATTCTGACCACGTCGCCTCCCAGCAGGAGTTTCAGAGTGAGCCGTCGGCCCCGAATGTCCGCGCACACACTCATGGGAGCCGCAATCGCGCTGTGCGTTTGCGGTTGTGGTGGCAGCGGTGGCTCCCCCGAAAGTGGCGACAACGCGGCGGCTGGTACCGGAGTGGCCGACAGCGCGTCCGTATCGCCGAGTGTGCAGGCTGGGACGGGCCGTCCCCAGGTCACGTTGCCGTCGGATGTGACGGACGAATACGCGGGCTGGAGGACGGGCGATGCCGCGAAGGACGCCGTACTCGCAGACGTCGCCGCACGCATCGACTCGACGAACGACGCCATCCTGCGAGGCGACACGAGCGCACCCGGCCTGTCCTTCTACTACCGGGGCAAGGCGTTGAACGGCGCCGTCGCCTGGATCCAGGCGTATCGGGACGCCGGCCTGTCCTTCACGGGCACCACCCGCTACTACGCCCCCAAGGTCACCCTGGCCTCCGGAAAGACCACGGCGACGGTCCTCTACTGCTCCGACGAGAGCAAGGGGTTCAACAAGAACCGCAAGACCGGCAAGGTCGACCGGACCCCCTCGGATCAGAGCCCCTACGTGTTGTACAACACGCGCGTCGACGAGAACGACTCAGGCGTGTGGCAGACCACCGCTCTGACCTCGCACCGCGGCGACAAGGCCTGCGTCGGCTAGCCGACGAGCCGCGTGTTCTCGGTATCGCGTGTACCGATTCCAGCCGCCCTACCAGGAGTCATTCGTGAACCCTCGTTCCCGCCTGTCCACGACGGCCGTTGTCAGTCTGACTTCCGTACTCCTCCTCACGGGATGCGGTGGGGGCGACGGCGACGGCGGAGTGCAGGCCGCGGACAAGGCGTCGTCCGCGCCGGCAACGACCGGGGCGTCTGCGTCGGCCTCGCCGAGTGCGTCTGGCTCGGCCTCGTCCGGCGGTCGCCCGAGGATCACGTTGCCGTCGGATGTGACGTTGACCTTCGAGGGTGGCCGGACCGGGGATGCGGTCAAGGACGCGGTGCTCGCCGACGGCGCGGAGATGACGCGGGCGGTTGACGCCGCCATCGCCGGGACGGATCCCAAGGGCGAGGGAATGGGTTACTACACCACGGGCAAAGCCCTTGAGGCCTCGCTGTCCTGGGTCGCTCAGTTCAAGAAGGCCGACGTCACGATCACCGGCGTTGTCCGGTATTACGACCGCAAGGTGACGCTCAAGAGCAAGACGGCGGCCGTCCTCACGTACTGCGGCGACGAGAGCAAGGGTTTCAGCAAGGACAAGAAGACCAACAAAATCAACAGGACACCCGTCACCAAGGACAGCTACGTCACGTACAACACCAGGCTCGACAAGAACTCCGACGGTGTCTGGCAGACGTCACAGATCATTTCCAGCAGGGGGGCGGCTCAGTGTCAGCCGTAGTGAGGATCGAGACACTGAGGGCTGGGGGCCATGCGGTCTCGTCGTGGTTCAGGCCATCCCGCCAGGTGCGGCACTCGATCCAGATGTGGGTGTCCGTTCCCCTGCGGTCATTGTGATTGTGGCCGTGCCACGCAGGAGACGAAGCGGGTCCAGGCGGCGGGTGCGACGGTGAGGTGGGGGCCAGTGGTGCGTTTCGAGTCGCGGATGTGGACGGCGTGGGTTGCGGGGGCTATCTCGACGCAGTTCGAGCCGTCGCCGCTGTAGGTCGACTTGCGCCAGTGAAGTATGTGCACAGGTGCCTCCTCAAAGGTCAAGGACTCGTTGGCGGATGAAGTCGCGGGTTTTGGCCGGTGTGAGTGCACAGGATTCCATGCGGCCCAGTACGGCTCGGTACTTGCTCAACTGGGCTTCGGCGTCGAGGAACTCACAGGCACCGTGATGGGAGTCGAGCTGAACCGTGTCGAGCTGCGGGACAGGGCCCTTCACGTAGTCGAAGGACTGACCGGTGGTCGGGAAATTGTCAGCCCCGAAGGGGATCACCCGGACGGTGACGTGCGGGAGTTCACTCATGTCGAGCAGGTGCGTGAGCTGGCCTCGGGCGATGGTCGCGCCGCCGAAGTCCATACGGAGTGCGGCCTCATGGATGATCGCGGTGTACGGGGGCGGGTCCGCCCGGTGCAGGATGCCTTGCCGCTTGATTCGGTGGGTGAGGCGGTGCTCGATCTCGTGCTGGCGCATCGGCGGCACCACCGACCGGAAGAGCGCGCGGGCGTGGTCGGTTGTCTGCAGCAACGCTGGGATGTGAATGAGCAGTGCCACCCGCAGAGCGGCGGCGTGGTGCTCCAACTCGGCCAGGTCGACCAGCGCCACGGGCACGTGTTCGCGGTACTCCTCCCACCAGCCCCGACTGCGTCGGCCTGTCATCGAGGCCAGCGCGTCCATGAGTTCCTCGTCGGAGCAGTCGTAAGCACGGGCCATGGAGCGCAGTCGGTCGGCACTGACCGGTGTGCGGCCTGTCTCGATCATGCTCACGCGCGCCTGGTTGACGCCGAGAAGTTCCCCGGCGCTGGTGGCGGTGAGCCCGGCACGCTCCCGCAGTTTCCGCAGTTCCGCGCCCAGCCGTCGCTGTCGGAGCGTGGGGCTGTCGGTGGACGGCACACCGTCTCCTTTCTGGCGTGAGGCGGCCTGTACTCCCTCACACGAGTGAAGTGGGGGATGCATTCACGGCATTCGGTTAGATGCATCTAACCGTCTGTCCTACGGTGAGAACACATCGCTCAACCATCCGCGCCGGTAAGCCGGAAGCGCACCTCCCCAGGCAGAGCCACCGCCCGGCGCGGTCGTCGAGCGAATCCGAGTCCCGTCTCTCGTCGGAGGTCCCCGTGGACACCGTATCCCTGCCCGACACCTGGGTGTACGCCCTTCGCCTGCCCCATGATCCCCGCGCGGCACGCGTCGCACGCATGACCGTACGGGCGGCACTCAGCGGCCATGGCAGGCACGAAGTCCTCGACACCGTCGAACTGCTGACCTCCGAGTTGGTCACCAACGCCTACCGGCACACGCGCGGCCCCGCCTCCCTCCGGCTCACCGCTCTCGCGGACGGCCGGCTGCGGGTCGGGGTCTGGGACAGTCACCCGCGCATCCCCGCTCCCTTCGGGAAGCCACCCTGGGACCGTGTGCCGTCCGTTCCGGCGGAAGTCGAGCGGGGGCGCGGGCTGCGGCTCGTGCAGGAGTACGCGGACTCGTGGGGTGGCCTGCCCGTCGGAGACGGCGGTCCGCTCGACCGCGGTGCCGGGAAGCTGCTGTGGTTCGAGGTCGGCGAGTGCTGACGGCAGGTCAAGCTCCGGTCAATCCACCCGCCAGCCGTGCTCTCGGCGCATGCCGCATGGAACACTTCCTGGGTTGCAGAAGTGAAAAGAGTGGCTCAGCCGACGGGGAGCGGATGCGATGAGCGCGCGGCAGGCAAGGAAGATGTTCCAGTTGATGGCCGGCGGTGAGCCCGTCGAACTCACCAACGCCTGGGGCTCCGTGAAGAAGCTCGCCCGGCTCGCCTTCGTCGCCCAGCAGTTCGGGTACGAGTACGCCGACGCCCGGCGCACCGGCTCCCGCAACAACGTGCTCAAGCTCCTCATCGTGCCCGACAACAGCCCGCAGGGCCGGGCCCGGGCCGCGCAGAACTGGGCGCAGTACCCGAACGCGGCCGACGGTGTCTCGCTCCCGCCCCTCGTCCCTGACGCCGTCGAACTGCTCAGAGCCCGCATCCAGTTCGACCTCACCGGCAAGAACGCCGAGAAGCGGATGGCGGTCTCGGCCGGTGCCATCACCCTCGGGCTGGTCTTCGCCGCCGTGCGCAACGGCGGAGGCACGGGTCCCGTCGTCATCGCCGGGGTGGTGTGGGTCATCGCCATGGCGGTCATGGGGCTCGGGTTCTTCGTCACGCGCGGACGCAACGCCAAGTTCGCGCAACGGCTCCAGGCCGCCGGGTTCGTGCCGGTGACGGATCAGAGCGGGCGGGTGCGGTATCTGCCGCCCGGCACGCCCATGCCCATGCAACAGGGGTCGATGCAACAGGGGCCGATGCAACAGGGACCAATGCAACAGGGGCCGATGCAACATCCCCAGTACCAGCCCCCGCAGCCCCACCCCCAGCCTCAGTACCAGCCCGGCCCCTACGGCCCCTACAGCCCGTACGGCGGCCAGAGCGGTCACGGCCCCTACGGCGGTCAGCCTCCCGCCGCCCCCGCCACTCCCACCCCCGCCGGTTACGGTCAGCAGCCGCCCCCGCCCCACACCCCCGGCCCCTACGCCCAGCCCGCCGGGCCGTACGCCCCGCCCCAGCAACCCCCCGGCCCCTACGCCCCCGGCCCCTACCACCAGCAGCCCCCGCAGCCCCCGTACCCCTCCCGCTGACCCACCCCCGCCCCCGACCTCTCACCGGCCCTCCTCCCAGGGTGAGAGCAACGTTCCCTTCCGGTCACCCACAGCCACAGCGTGGAAACGACGCCTTTCTACCTTCGGCTCAGTCCCTCGTAGCAGACCGAGCACGCGGAGCACCGTGGAGGCGTCATGACAGCCCCAGCCCCTACCTCACGCAGTCACTGGATCCAGGAGTGGGATCCGGAGGACGAGACCTTCTGGAAAGAGACCGGGGAGAAGGTCGCGCGACGCAATCTGTACTTCTCCGTGCTCTCCGAGCACATCGGGTTCTCGATCTGGACGCTGTGGTCCGTGCTGGTGCTCTTCATGGGCCCGGAGTACGGGCTGACCCCGGCCGACAAGTTCCTGCTGACGTCGATGGTGACCCTGGTCGGCGCCGTCGTGCGCGTGCCCTACACCTTCGCCGTCGCGATCTTCGGCGGGCGGAACTGGACGATCATCTCGGCCGGCCTCCTCCTCGTCCCGGCCATCGCGGCGTTCGCGGTGATGAAGCCGGGGACCTCGTTCGGCACGTTCCTGTGGATCGGGCTCCTCGCGGGTATCGGCGGCGGCAACTTCGCCTCGTCCATGACCAACATCAACGCCTTCTTCCCGCTGAGGAAGAAGGGGTGGGCCCTCGGGCTGAACGCGGGCGGCGGCAACGTCGGTGTCGCCGCGATCCAGCTCGTGGCCCTCGCGGTCATCGGTGCCGGCGGCGGCCCGCGCGTGCTGCTCGGGATCTACATCCCGCTGATCGTCGTCGCCGCCGTCTGCGCCGCGCTGTTCATGGACAACATCGAGAACGTCAAGAACGACACCGGCGCTGCCAAGGACGCCGCGAAGGACGCCCACACCTGGATCATGTCCTTCCTCTACATCGGGACGTTCGGGTCGTTCATCGGCTACAGCTTCGCCTTCGGGCAGGTGCTCACCAACCAGTTCGGCCGCACGCCGCTGCAGGCGACCTACCTCACCTTCATGGGCCCGCTGCTCGGCTCCCTGATCCGTCCCGTGGGCGGCTGGCTCGCCGACAAGTACGGCGGCTCGGAGATCACTCTGTACAACTACGTCGCGATGGCCGCCGCCACCGCCGTCCTGGTCGTCGCCAGCATGCAGAAGTCGCTGCCGCTGTTCGTCGTCGCGTTCGTGGTGCTGTTCTCGCTCACCGGAATCGGCAACGGCTCGACGTTCAAGATGATCCCCGGCATCTTCCACACCAAGGCCCTCGCCAAGGGGCTGGAGGGCGAGGAGGCCGTCAAGTACGGGCGTCGGCTCTCCGGTGCCTCCATGGGCCTCATCGGCGCGGTCGGCGCGCTCGGCGGCGTCGGTATCAACCTCGCCTTCCGGCAGTCCTTCCTCTCGTACGGCTCCGGCACCGGTGCGTTCGTCGCCTTCCTGGCCTACTACGGCCTCTGCTTCGCCGTCACCTGGGCCGTATACCTTCGCCGGCCGGCCGAGCAGCAGCGGTCCGAGACCGCCACCGAGGCAAAGGTGCAGCTCAGCTATGCCGAGGTGTGACGTAACACTGGTGACATGAACCCGAACCGAGCCTGTCACGCGCCGTTGACAGGCTCGTTCGGCATGCGGGTCAGCTAGGAGAGCAGCCATGGAAGAGGAACAGCAGCAGCGACCGGAGGCCGGTCAGCACGGTCCTCTCGCGGGTTTCACCGTGGGAGTCACGGCCGCGCGTCGCGCCGACGAGCTCGGGGCACTGCTGCAGCGGCGAGGTGCCGCCGTGCTGCACGCCCCCGCCCTGCGCATCGTGCCGCTCGCCGACGACGGCGAACTGCTCGCCGCCACGAAGGAGATCATCGACCAGGCGCCGGACATCGTGGTGGCGACCACCGCGATCGGCTTCCGGGGGTGGGTCGAGGCCGCCGACGGCTGGGGCTTCGGCGAGCAGCTGCTCGGGCGGCTGCGGAACGTGGAACTGCTGGCCCGCGGTCCCAAGGTGAAGGGGGCCATCCGGGCCGCCGGGCTGACCGAGGAGTGGTCGCCGTCCTCCGAGTCCATGGCGGAGGTGCTCGACCGGCTCCTGGAGGAGGGCGTCGACGGCCGCCGGATCGCCGTACAGCTGCACGGGGAGCCGCTGCCGGGGTTCGTGGAGTCGCTGCGGGCGGCGGGCGCGGAGGTGGTGCCGGTGCCGGTGTACCGGTGGATGCCGCCGGAGGACCTCGGGCCGGTGGACCGGCTGCTCGACGCGGTGGTCTCCCGCTCGGTCGACGCGCTCACCTTCACCAGCGCGCCCGCCGCCGCCTCGCTGATCTCCCGCGCCGAGCACCGCGGGCTGCTCGGCGACCTGCTCGCCGCCCTCGGCCACGACGTCGTCCCCGCCTGTGTCGGACCGGTGACGGCCCTGCCGCTCCAGGCCCTCGGCGTCGACACCATCCAGCCGGAACGCTTCCGGCTCGGCCCCCTCGTCCAGCTGCTCTGCCAGGAACTCCCGTCCCGGGCGCGGGCGTTGCCCATCGCCGGCCATCGCGTCGAGATCCGGGGCCACGCGGTCCTCGTCGACGGCGCGCTGAAGCCGGTGCCGCCGGCCGGGATGTCCCTGCTGCGCGCGCTGTCCCGCCGTCCGGGCTGGGTGGTCGCCCGCGCGGAACTGCTGCGCGCGCTGCCGGGTGCCGGGCGCGACGAACACGCCGTGGAGACGGCGATGGCCCGCCTGCGTACGGCCCTGGGCGCGCCGAAGCTGATCCAGACCGTCGTCAAGCGGGGCTACCGCCTGGCACTGGACCCGGCGGCGGACACGAAGTACGCGGACGTGTGAGGCGTCGGCCGGGACTGTCGGCCGGGCCTTGTCACAGGTACGTCACCTGATGGACGTACAGGCACTCATGCCGCGGGACGATCACGCTCGGGAAGGCTCCGCCGGGGACATGCGCGACGTTCCCCCTGGGCCCGGCCTCCTGGCAGGAAGCGCCGTCGAGGGCACCGCGGTCCACCGGACCGCCCGCGGTGAGGCGACCGTGCCGGTCGCGGCCGTCAACGCCGCCGCCCGCGGATCAGCGACCGGACCACTGTCTTCGACAAGCTGATCCGGCTGCCGGCGCTTCGGCTGCTCCTGCCACGCCAGAGCGGGCCTCACCTGCTCGGCCGCAACGGTCCGCTAGCCGCCGGAGCGGGCCTCACCTGCTCGGCCGCAACGACCCCCATCCGCCACGACGGGCGGAGCCGACCGGCCTCTTCACCCACCTGTACCCGTCGGGATGACCGGTCGGGTGAACTGCCGCCGCGGCGATCGGGCGGCCGGCCCATTCCCCCTCGCAGGCCGCCCCCGGGGGTGGTGAGGTCGACTCCGCGGGGGGAGTTCCGCGACCGTCAACAAAGGAAGACCATGAGACGCTTCGCCACCCGGGCCGCTCTGGCGTGCCTGTCCACCGCTGTCGCTGCCGCGGTGCTCACCTGCCCCTCCGCCACCGCGCTGTCCGTACCGGCCGACGGCGTGTCCCGCACCGCCGCCACGGCCGCACTCCACCGCCAGACACTGGCCGACCTCGACACCGCCATGCACGGCGAGGCGTACGCCAGCGTCGCCTACACCTTCTACGCCGCCCAAGCCGACCGCGAGAAACTTCCTGGCGCCGCAGGGCTCTACCGCAAGACGGCATCGGTGGAACTCGACGAGCACTTCCGTGAGGAGGCCGCCCTTGCCGGAGTGGTCGGCAGCGACGCGGCCAACCTGCGCGCCGCCATCGCCGGCGAGACCTATGAGACGACCACCATGTATCCCACCTTCGCCCGGCAGGCCGCGGCCGACGGCGACGCCAACGCCGCCGCGCTGTTCACCGAGATCGGCAAGGACGAGGCACGCCACCTGGCGGCGTTCCGGGCGGCCCTGAAAGTCGTCGAGACCGGCCGCGGCCAGATCCCCGCCCCGCCGTCCGTCGACGCCGTCCAGGTCCCCGCCGGCGGCCGGAAGGTCCACTCCGCCCGCACCCTGGCCAACCTCGACACCGCCATGCACGGCGAAGCCCTCGCCCGCGCCCGCTACACCCTCTACGCCGACCACGCCGCCGCCCACCACCGCCCTGCTCTGGCCCGCCTGTTCCAGGGCATCGCCCAAGTCGAGTTTCACGAGCACTTCGCCGGCGAAGCCGTTCTGTACGGCCTGGTCGGCACCACCCGGGCCAACCTGACCAAGACCATCGCCGGTGAACGCTACGAGGCCGAGGTCATGTACCCCACCTTCGCTCGCCGTGCCGACGCCGTCGGCGACCACCAGGCCGCCCGCCTGTTCCGCGACAACGCCGCCGACGAAGCCGGACACGCCAAGGCCTTCCGGGAGATGCTCGACCACCTCCACTGACACATCCCCACGGACACGCCCCCGCCATCCGTCACGGCTTTGCGGGTCTCCCCGCAGGAGGCCCGCCGTGATCTGCCACCGGCGTGCTCAGACGCCGGACACGTGGGCGAGCTGACCGACGGCCGCCGTGATGGCCATGGCGAGTCCGCCGCCGATGACCACGCGCAGCGCCGGACGAAGGACGGCGGTTCCGGCGGCGCGGGCGGCGAGCACCCCTGCCAGGGCAAGGCCGCAGAGGGTGACCGCTACGATCAGCCACAGGCGTGCGGTGGTGGTACCGGCGAGAAGGCCGAGGAAGGGCACGAGCCCGCCGCCGAGGAAACTGGCGGCCGACGCGAGGGAGGCCTGGAGGGGGTTGGCCGCGGTGTGCTCGCTGTGGCCCAGCTCGTCGCGCAGATGAGCCTTGAGCGGGTCGGCCTCGTGCAGCGCCTCGGCGACCTGCCGGGCGAGCTCCCGCGGCACTCCCCGGCTCTCGTAGATGCCGGTGAGCTCGGTGAGCTCGGCCTCGGGGAATTCGGCGAGCTCGCGGGCCTCCTTCGCGAGGTCGGCGCTCTCGACGTCGACCTGGGAGCTGACGGAGACGTACTCGCCGGCGGCCATCGCCATCGCACCGGCGGACAGCCCCGCCAGACCGCCCGTGACGACAGTGGAGGTGCCCGCTCCGCTCGTGGCCAGGCCCACCATCAGGCTGGCGATGGAGACCAGGCCGTCGTTGGCGCCGAGCACGGCGGCCCGCAGCCACCCGGCCCGGCCGGCGGCGTGGCTTTCCCGGTGGGGGTTGAGCATGTCGAAGAAGGTCATCGGTTTCGCGTTTCTATCGGTCGGTCAAGATCAGTGGAGGCAGGAAGTCGGCCGGTTGCCTGGTCGGAACGTTTCTCCTTCAGGGACAAGGCCCGGCCCCTCGTCGGGGACTGTCCGGGCGGCCTCCTCGCCGTGCTCCGGCGACGGCGATTCGCCGCGCCCGACCGCTGCCGCACGTGACGACAGGCCTCCGCGCCGTCCTGCTGCCGCATGTGGCGACAGGCCTGCGCGCCGTCCGTGTCCGGCAGGCCGGGGCCGGGCACGACCGCCGCGGACGCTGGTTCGGCCGGCGTGGCACCCCTGCACCCCGCACAAGGCAGTCAGCGATCACAGAACCCGCCGCACCTCGGTATACGTCGCCGTCCTCATCCGATCCCGCTCCCGTGCCAGGCCGCTTCCAGCCGATTCGGTGGTCACGACCATCGTGCTCACGTGCGGGGGCCGATCGCTTGGGCCGAGTGGCCCCGACTCCGCCTGAACCGGCGACCGAGGACACGGGCCGGGGCCGCCGGTGTCCGAGCGCGTCTGCGACACGAAGCCGCTCTGCTCAGGGGGGCGTGCAAGGAGAGCAGGGGACCCCTCGGACCAGCGCTACGGCAGCCGGGATTCCGCGAAGCGCTCGAAGACGTGGAGTACGTGCGGTTCGGCGAGGCGTTCCGCGTCGACGCCAGGCCTGGGGAGGGGGGCGAGGTCTTCTCCCTCGCCGGGGGACGAGCGGACCGGCTGAGCGTCGTACGACGTTCTGGCACGGGAACCCGCGGAACACCGGCACGAGGACTTCCGGCCGCGCGCCGCACCGGGCACTGTGAACAGAACGGTTCCCCTGTCCTAGGCGGTGACAGGCACATGGCACTGGGTACGGCCGCGGCCCCGTACGAGCCGCGCTTCGACGCCGGGCGGGTCTGCCTGGATCTGCTCGCGACCACGCATCCCGGCGAACGGCTCGACGGGCTCGCGGCGTTGCGGGCCTGGATCACCGGCTCCGGACTCGTCCCGCCGGGCACCCCGCTGGCCGGCGCCGACGCCGGCTGGCTGGCCGGGTTCCGTGAACTGCGCGGACACCTGGCGCAGTTGGTACGGGGCCGGAACACGCCGGGGACCGGGCCGTACGACCGCGCGCTCGCCCGCGTCAACGACCTCGCCCGCGCCGCCGCGCCCCCCGCCCCGCGCGCCGTGCCCGGTGACGACGGTTTCCTGGTGCGGGAGTTGGCCGGTCCACCGGAGTGCGCCGCGCTGCTCGCCGCCGTCGCCCGGGACGCCGTGGAACTGCTCACCGATCCCGTCGCGCGGGCGGCGATCAGGGAGTGCGAGGGCGACAACTGCCGCCTCCTGTACCTGGACACCTCCCGGGGCCGCAGGCGCCGCTGGTGCTCCAGCGAGGTCTGCGGGAACCGTGAGCGGGTGGCCCGGCACCGGCGCCGCGCCGCGCTCGCCCGCGCGTGACCGCCGTCACACCGCATCCAACTCGCGTCCCATTCACGGCTTCTGCCGGACCTTCACCGGGGCTCCGTGAAGGTGATTTCGGCAACACTCCGTTTGGTGGCGGGTGAGCACGGGCAACTCGGTTGCCTCCGACGTTGTGTCGGAAATGTAAAGATCACGCGGTGGGAATGTGCGGGCATGTCCCGCTCGTCATGTCACCTCGCGGAAAAATGTGAGGCCTTGTTGAACACCCCGCGAGCCACTTCCGTACCGGTGGGGGAGCGACCGACTGGGGGAACCCCCGGACACCGGAGGTGGGCGTGCGCAAGGATGCGGCCGTGGCCAATGAACGTGGATCGAGGGCCCGACATCGCATGTCCCAGCCCTCGGAGCCTGATGAGGAGCTGATGCGTGCTCTCTACCGTGAGCATGCCGGACCTCTCCTTGCGTATGTCCTTCGGCTGGTCGCCGGTGATCGGCAACGCGCCGAGGACGTCGTGCAAGAGACACTCATCCGTGCCTGGAAGAACGCCGGACAGCTCAATCGAGCTACCGGATCGGTACGCCCCTGGCTGGTGACGGTCGCTCGCCGCATCGTCATCGACGGTCACCGCAGCCGGCAGGCCCGGCCGCAGGAGGTCGATCCGTCGCCGCTGGAGGTCATCCCCGCGGAGGACGAGATCGACAAGGCGCTGTGGCTGATGACGCTGTCTGACGCGCTCGACGACCTGACCCCGGCCCACCGGGAGGTGCTCGTCGAGACGTACTTCAAGGGGCGTACCGTCAACGAGGCGGCCGAAACGCTGGGTATACCCAGCGGCACCGTCCGTTCGCGAGTGTTCTATGCCCTCAGGTCGATGAAGCTGGCACTGGAGGAGCGGGGGGTGACGGCGTGATGAGTGTGTACGGGGGGCACGGCGGATTCGGCACAGGTGGTTCGGGTATGTCTGGGGCCATGCAGGAATCTCCGGTGCCCAATGAGCACGAGACTGTCGGCGCGTATGCGCTCGGGATTCTCGACGACGCCGAGGCAACCGCTTTCGAGGCTCATCTGGCCGGGTGCGAATGGTGCGCCCAGCAGCTCGACGAGCTGGCCGGAATGGAACCCATGCTCGCGGCCCTGGCGGATCTGCCGGGCTCCGGAAGTACCCCGTCCATCGGCGAGTCGCTGTCCGCCAGGCCCAGCCCGCGGATGGTCGAGAAGCTCGTCGTCGAGGTGTCCGAGAAGCGGAAGGTCCGCAGCCGGCGCAACATCTTCGCGCTGGCGGCCTCCGTCGTGCTGATCGCCGGCGGCTCGGCGGCCGGTGTGGCGCTGGGCGGCGGCTCGGACAGCGGCACGAACATGGCAGCGGCCCCGGCCCAGGCGGCCTTCCAGACCATGACCGACAAGAAGTCGGCCACGGACCCGACGACCCATGTCACCGCGACCGTCGCCGTCGAGAAGAAGGACTGGGGCACCCACGCGGTCCTCCAGCTCAAGAACGTCGATGGCCCGGAGAAGTGCTCGCTCATCGCCGTCGGCAAGAACGGCGAGCGCGAGACGGTGTCCTCGTGGTCCGTCCCGAACTGGGGCTATGGCCTCCCCGACGCCAAGACGGAGAAGGCCAAGCAGCCGCTCTACGTCAACGGCGGCGCGGCTTTCACCCCCAACGAGATCGACCACTTCGAGGTCATGACATTCAGCGGCAAGAAGCTCGTATCGGTCAGCGCGTAGCTTCCACGTGCCCCCTTCGCGTACGGTTGACGGCTGCCCAGCACGTCAGAAGGGGGCCCGGTGGCCGCTCAGGCTCAGCAATCCGCGGTCGGCTCGCACGGCTCCGAACGGGATGCCGCACAGGACTCGGTCCAGGATTCCGTTCGGGACCGTGAGATCAGCGTCGAACAGGAACACCTCGACCGGGTGTACCGCCGCCTCGAGGAGAAGATCCACGAGGCGGAGTTCCTGATGAACGACGCGGCCAAGCGCGGTCAGGTAGGCACGCCCGGCGCCCTCGCCGAGCGGGACGCGCAGGTCTTCCGGGCGGGCATCCACCTGAACCGGCTCAACAACGAGTTCGAGGACTTCCTCTTCGGCCGTATCGACCTGCTCCAGGGCAAGGACGGCAAGAAGGGGCCCGACGGCGCCTACACCGCCGTGGAACCCGCCGAGGGCGCGGTGCGCGCCGACCGCACCGCCGACATCGCCGAGACCCTGCACATCGGCCGCATCGGCGTCCTCGACCAGGACTACTCGCCGCTGGTCATCGACTGGCGCGCCCCCGCCGCCGCGCCCTTCTACAGGTCCACTCCGGTGGACCCCGGGCGTGTCGTACGACGCCGGGTGATCCGCTCCAAGGGCCGCCGGGTCCTCGGTGTCGAGGACGACCTGATGCGCCCCGAGCTGACCGCCTTCCTGGACGGCGACACACTGCCCGTCATCGGCGACGGCGCACTGATGGCCGCCCTCGGCCAGGCCCGCAGCCACACCATGCGGGACATCGTCGCCTCCATCCAGGCCGAGCAGGACCTGGTCATCCGCGCCCCCGCCGCCTCCGTGACCTACGTCGAGGGCGGCCCGGGAACCGGCAAGACGGCCGTCGCCCTGCACCGCGCCGCCTACCTGCTCTACCAGGACCGGCGCCGGTACGCGGGCGGCATCCTGATCGTCTCCCCGACCCCGCTGCTGGTCGCGTACACCGAGGGCGTGCTGCCGTCCCTCGGCGAGGAGGGCCAGGTCGCCATCCGCGCCATCGGCTCCCTGGTCGAAGGCGCCGAGGCCACCCTGTACGACACGCCGGCCACCGCCCGCGCCAAGGGCTCCTCCCGCATGCTGAGGGTGCTGCGCAAGGCCGCCCGCGGAGCCCTGGAGCTGAACGGTTCACCGACCCGGCTCAGGGTCGTCGCCTTCAACCGCCGCCTCGAGCTGGAGGCCGAGGAACTCGACCGCATCAGGCACAACGCGCTGGGCGGCACGGCCCCGGTCAACCTGCTCCGCCCCCGCGCCCGCAAGCTGCTCCTGGACGCCCTGTGGGCCCGCTCCGGCGCGGCCGGCCGGCACACCGACCCGGAGCTCGCCGCCGAACTGCGCTCCTCCTTCGACGAGGACATCGTCACCGAGGACTCCTTCATCGAGTTCCTCGACGCCTGGTGGCCCGAGCTGACCCCGCAGGGCGTCCTCACCGCCATGGCCGACGAGAGACGCCTCGGCCGCTGGGCCCGCCGCATCCTCAACCCCGGCGAGGTCCGCCGGGTGGCCCGCTCCCTGAAGCGGGACGGCCACACCGTGCACGACATCGCCATGCTCGACGAGCTCCAGGCCGTCCTCGGCACCCCCGCCCGCCCCCGCAAGAAGCGCGAGGCCAATCCGCTGGACCAGCTCACCGGCCTGGAGGAGCTGATGCCGGTGCGCGAGGAGACGCAGCGCGAGCGCGCCGAACGGCTCGCCCAGGAGCGGGTGGAGTACGCCCACGTCATCGTCGACGAGGCGCAGGACCTCACCCCGATGCAGTGGCGGATGGTCGGCCGCCGCGGCCGGCACGCCACCTGGACGGTCGTCGGCGACCCCGCCCAGTCCTCCTGGTCCGACCCGGACGAGGCGGCCGAGGCCCGCGACGAGGCCCTGGGCAGCCGCCCGCGCCGCCGCTTCGAGCTCACGGTGAACTACCGCAACCCCGCCGAGATCGCCGAGCTGGCCGCGAAGGTCCTGGCCCTCGCCATGCCCGGGTCCAAGTCCCCCTCGGCCGTCCGCTCCACCGGCGTGCAGCCGCGTTTCGTGACAGCGGACAGGTCGGTGACAGCCGACGGTTTCGCGGCAACGGACAGTTTTGTGATCACGGACAGTTTCGTGACCACGGAGGGCGGGCGCGGCACCGCGGTGCGCGACCCGCTCGGAAAGACCGTACGAACCGAGGCCGAGCGGTTGCTGGAGCTGGTCGACGGCACGGTCGGTGTGGTCGTCGCCATGGACCGGCGCGCCGAGGCCGCCCGCTGGCTCGCCGGGCTCGGCGACCGGGTGGTGGCGCTCGGCAGCCTGGAGGCCAAGGGCCTGGAGTACGACGCCACGGTCGTCGTCTCGCCCGCGGAGATCGCCGACGAGTCCCCGGCCGGACTGCGCGTGCTGTACGTGGCCCTCACCCGGGCGACGCAACAGCTGACGGTGGTCTCGGGAGAGCGGGACGTACCGGACGACGCGGGGGTCCCGGACCTGCTCAGGGACTGACGGAGGGATCCTGACAGGTCCGCGGCCAGACCCGTTCGGCTGGTTCGCCGGGAGTTTTCCTGTGAAGTCCCCGGACGGGAATGGCCAAGCGGGATCCGTTTGTTAGCCTTGTCGTGACACCGGCCCGATCCAAGCCCCCGGGCCCAACCTTCGTCGCTGCGAGCGACCACTTGCCGCGAGGCGAGCATGGCGGGTCGGTGTCATGAACGTCGAAGAGGCCCACGTCACCCGGTGACGTGGGCCTCTTTTTCGCGCGAACATTACGCACGAAACCCTGCCCGGCTAACGCCTACCGGGGGGTAGGTGCGACGATCGGACGGCACTACCCGCGACACGGTGAACAACGAAGGAAGTCGGCCATGGCAACGGCGCCCAGCGTCTCGTACTCGATGACCATCCGGCTGGAGGTGCCCGCGAGCGGAACCGCCGTCTCGCAGCTCACCACCGCCGTGGAGTCCTCCGGGGGCTCGGTCACCGGCCTCGACGTCACCGCGTCCGGCCACGAGAAGCTCCGTATCGACGTCACCATCGCGGCCAGCTCCACCGCCCACGCCGACCAGATCGTCCAGCAGCTGCGCGGCATCGAGGGCGTCGTCCTCGGCAAGGTCTCGGACCGTACGTTCCTCATGCACCTCGGCGGCAAGATCGAGATGCAGTCCAAGCACCCCATCCGCAACCGTGACGACCTCTCCATGATCTACACCCCGGGCGTCGCCCGCGTGTGCATGGCGATCGCGGAGAACCCCGAGGACGCGCGCCGCCTCACCATCAAGCGCAACTCCGTTGCGGTCGTGACGGACGGCTCCGCGGTCCTGGGCCTCGGCAACATCGGGCCGAAGGCCGCCCTGCCGGTCATGGAGGGCAAGGCGGCCCTCTTCAAGCGGTTCGCCGGCATCGACGCCTGGCCGCTGTGCCTGGACACCCAGGACACCGACGCGATCGTCGAGATCGTCAAGGCGATCGCCCCCGGGTTCGCCGGCATCAACCTCGAGGACATCTCCGCCCCCCGCTGCTTCGAGATCGAGGCGCGGCTGCGTGAGGCCCTCGACATCCCCGTCTTCCACGACGACCAGCACGGCACCGCGATCGTCGTCCTCGCCGCCCTGACGAACGCACTTCGCTGCACCGGCAAGGCGATTGAGAACATCCGGGTCGTCATGTCCGGCGCCGGCGCGGCCGGTACGGCCATCCTCAAGCTGCTGATCGCGGCCGGCCTGAAGAACGCCGTCGTCGCCGACATCCGCGGTGTCGTGCACTCCGCCCGCGAGGACCTGGTGGGCGCCCCCGCCGACTCGCCGCTGTGCTGGATCGCCGACAACACCAACCCCGAGAACCTGACCGGCACCCTCAAGGAGGCCGTGCGCGGCGCCGACGTCTTCATCGGCGTCTCCGCCCCGAACGTCCTCGACGGCGAGGACGTGGCCGCCATGGCCGAGGGCGCGATCGTGTTCGCACTCGCGAATCCTGACCCGGAGGTGGACCCCGCGATCGCCCGCCAGACGGCCGCCGTGGTGGCCACCGGCCGCTCCGACTTCCCGAACCAGATCAACAACGTACTGGTGTTCCCGGGTGTCTTCCGCGGCCTCCTGGACGCCCAGTCCCGTACGGTGAACACCGACATGATGCTCGCGGCCGCGAAGGCTCTCGCCGACGTGGTCACGGAGGACGAGCTGAACCCGAACTACATCATCCCGAGCGTCTTCAACGAGAAGGTCGCGGGAGCGGTGGCGGGCGCGGTGCGGGAAGCGGCGAAGGGCGCCTGACGGCTGTCAGGGGCGCGGGGCCGTGCCGACCGGCGGCTGCCGCCGCGTGGGTGCGACCGGCCCCCGACCGGCCGACGGCCGAAAGCGTGACGCCCGCGCATGATGCGGGGGCCCGGGGGCAGCAGCCTTCAGGGAAACGTTTGTGAAACTTGCCACGCCATGTAACCGGCGCGTCGTGAAACCCCCCCTTCGGCCCAGCCGTAGGGTATGGGCGGCACCTGGATTGGCGTTCCCGCCGCAGGTGGGGGCAGGATGCGTCCCGGCCCAACATGCGGCTCCGCCGCGTGGCACGCCTCAATGGCAAGAAGAACACGGGAGTAACAACATGAACCGCAGTGAGCTGGTGGCCGCGCTGGCCGACCGTGCCGAGGTGACTCGCAAGGACGCCGACGCCGTGCTGGCCGCTTTCGCCGACGTCGTCGGCGACATCGTCTCCAAGGGCGACGAGAAGGTGACCATCCCCGGCTTCCTGACCTTCGAGCGCACCCACCGTGCCGCTCGTACCGCGCGCAACCCCCAGACCGGCGAGCCGATCAACATTCCGGCCGGGTACAGCGTGAAGGTCTCCGCGGGCTCGAAGCTGAAGGAATCCGCGAAGGGCAAGTGAGCCGAGGCGCTCCGCTTGAGCGCCGTGGGTGGCCGGGGGCCCGCCGTGGCTGGTCGCGCCCACGTGGCGCCGGCCGCGGAGCCGGTTCCGGCCCCGCCCCCTGACGGGGCGCTTTGAACAACGACGATGGGGCGGCCCCTCCACCAGGGGCCGCCCCATCGTCGTACCGGCTCTCGCGGACGTCAGCCGAGTGCCGTGCCCGGCGGTTCCGTCTTGGCGCCGGGTTCCACGAGCTTCTCCATGCTGTGCCGGTCCGGGGGTGCGGGGGTGCCCCCCGGACCCCCGGCCGGGGGGTGTTGGTCCGGGCCGGCGTGGGGGCTGTCAGCCGAGTGCCTTGCCCGGCAGTTCCACCTTGGCGCCGAGTTCCACGAGCTTCTCCATGAAGTTCTCGTAGCCGCGGTTGATGAGGTCGATGCCGTGGACCCGGGAGGTGCCCTGGGCCGCGAGCGCGGCGATCAGATACGAGAAGCCGCCGCGCAGGTCGGGGATGACGAGATCGGCGCCCTGGAGCTTCGTCGGCCCGGAGACGACCGCGGAGTGCAGGAAGTTCCGCTGGCCGAAGCGGCAGGCCGAGCCGCCCAGGCACTCGCGGTAGAGCTGGATGTGAGCGCCCATCTGGTTCAGCGCCGAGGTGAAGCCGAGACGGGACTCGTAGACCGTCTCGTGGACGATCGAGAGGCCCGTCGCCTGGGTCAGGGCGACGACGAGCGGCTGCTGCCAGTCGGTCTGGAAGCCCGGGTGCACGTCCGTCTCCAGCGCGATGGACTTCAGCTGGCCGCCGGGGTGCCAGAAGCGGATGCCCTCGTCGGCGATCTCGAAGGCACCGCCCACCTTCCGGTAGGTGTTCAGGAACGTCATCATCGAGCGCTGCTGGGCACCGCGGACGTAGATGTCGCCCTCGGTCGCCAGCGCCGCCGACGCCCAGGACGCCGCCTCCAGCCGGTCCGCCAGGGCGCGGTGGGTGTAGCCGCCGAGCTTGTCCACGCCGGTGATGCGGATCGTGCGGTCGGTGTCCATCGCGATGATCGCGCCCATTTTCTGCAGAACGCAGATCAGGTCCTCGATCTCCGGCTCGACGGCCGCGTTGGACAACTCCGTGACACCCTCGGCGAGTACGGCCGTCAGCAGCACCTGCTCGGTCGCGCCGACCGACGGGTACGGCAGCCGGATCTTCGTGCCGCGCAGCCCCTTCGGTGCCTCCAGGTACTGGCCGTCCGCGCGTTTCTCGATGGTCGCGCCGAACTGCCGCAGCACGTCGAAGTGGAAGTCGATCGGCCGGCCGCCGATGTCGCAGCCGCCCAGGCCCGGGATGAACGCGTGTCCGAGGCGGTGCAGCAGCGGGCCGCAGAAGAGGATGGGGATCCGGCTGGAACCCGCGTGGGCATCGATGTCAGCGACGTTCGCGCTCTCCACGTACGTCGGATCGAGCACCAGCTCGCCGGGCTCCTCGCCCGGACGTACCGTCACCCCGTGCAGCTGCAGCAGACCGCGCACCACCCGCACGTCACGGATGTCCGGAACGTTGCGCAGCCGACTGGGTGCACTGCCCAGGAGGGCGGCCACCATGGCCTTCGGCACGAGGTTCTTCGCACCGCGGACACGGATCTCGCCCACCAGCGGGGTGCCGCCGTGGACAAGCAGGACATCGTCGTTGACGGTCATGAATCTCGCGTTCCATGGAGTTGGGCAGGGCCGGAGAGACAGAGTAATCGCCCATCGGCCCCCTCCCGTAGGCCCAAGGACCACCCAGCAACGTCATAGCTGTGTCACAACACGAACGGTGCCTGAGCGGACACCTGGGGTCACCGTCGGTCGCCGCGCGCCCCGGGACGCCTCCTTCCGCCCTCCCGTCTCCCGCCACCACCCTCGGACCAGGCCTTACCGGGCCGCCCTCCAATTCGTGGCCGCATTCACTCCCGGGCCCGGATTGGCTCCCCATGCGACGGGAAGATGCGGGATCATGTCTGGCATGACCGAGGTGTCCTCGCTCACAGGGCGGCTGCTCGTGGCCACGCCCGCCCTGGCGGACCCGAACTTCGACCGCGCGGTGGTGCTCCTTCTCGACCACGACGAGGAGGGCTCCCTCGGTGTCGTCCTCAACCGGCCCACCCCGGTGGACGTCGGCGACATCCTGGAGGGCTGGGCCTCACTCGCCGGCGAGCCGGGGGTCGTCTTCCAGGGCGGACCGGTGTCCCTGGACTCCGCGCTCGGCGTCGCGGTCATCCCCGGCGGGGGGAACGGCGACCGCGCCCCGCTCGGCTGGCGCCGGGTGCACGGCGCGATCGGCCTGGTCGACCTGGAGGCCCCGCCGGAGCTGCTCGCCTCGGCCCTCGGTTCGCTCCGGATCTTCGCCGGTTACGCCGGATGGGGCCCCGGCCAGCTGGAGGACGAACTGTCCGAGGGCGCCTGGTACGTCGTCGAGTCCGAACCCGGCGACGTCTCCTCCCCGGCCCCCGAAAGACTCTGGCGCGAGGTGCTGCGCCGCCAGCGCAACGAACTGGCGATGGTGGCCACCTACCCGGACGACCCCTCGCTCAACTGACGGCGGCACTTCTCTCGGCCGTTGCCGGGGCGCTTCAGTACCCTTGGCGTTTATGAGCACTCTTGAGCCCGAGCGCGGGACTGGTACGGGGACCCTCGTAGAGCCGACACCGCAGGTGTCCCACGGTGACGGCGACCACGAGCGCTTCGCCCATTACGTCCAGAAGGACAAGATCATGGCGAGCGCCCTCGACGGCACTCCCGTCGTGGCGCTGTGCGGCAAGGTGTGGGTGCCCGGCCGCGACCCGAAGAAGTACCCCGTGTGCCCCATGTGCAAGGAGATCTACGAGTCCATCGGCAGCGGCGGCGACGGCGAGGGCGACGACAAGTAGGGCTCCGCTCCCCGGCTGGGCTTCCTGAGGTCCCGGGTGCGCTTCGGCGTGCTCCGGGGCCTTTGTCGTACCCGCGTGTTCGTCCGGAGTTCACCCCCCGCTTGCAGAGTGGTACAGACCTCTTGTCGGTGTGCCCGTGTTGTCCGTACTCTCCATGGTGTTGTGCAGAGCGAAATACGCGTTGCGCATGTTGCAACGCGCGCAGTTCTCTCCCCTGGCTGAGCGTGCTCCCGGAGGGTCACTCCATGAAGCTCCCCGCGTCCTCGCCCGGCCGCCGTCGCCCTGGTCTGCCCGTGGCCGTCGCGCCGGCGAGGGCGGGGGAGGAGCTGTGACCGTCGTGAATCTTGTGCGCGGGTTCGGGCGGCGGCCGTGGCTCCTCCCGCCCTCTCCGGACTCCTTCTGGCGGGTGTCCGGGCAGCGGGAATTCGACCGTCACTTCGTCAACAGGCTGGTCGTCCCGGGCGGTGTGGTCCTCGTCCCGGCGCGGTTCGCCTTTCTCGCCGCCACCGCCGCGACCGCCGTCACCCGATTCCGGTTCCGTTTCCGGAGCACCTTGTCGATCATGTTTCCGGTGGCCCGGCCTGCGCCCGTGTTCTGCCGGCTGCGGGACTTCGCTCCGCCGAACACGCCGGACTCCCTGATCCTGCCCCACATCGCCGAATCGCCGCCGTTCGCGAGCCGGATGCTTCGAGGGTTCGGGAAAGGGGTGCCGGAGGCGCTGGAGAGGCCGCGTACATCGACGGGGCGAGCCGGTCCCCTTTCCCGGCAGATCCTTTTCCCGCTCGCCGGAGACACTTCGCAGTCCACGCTGCCGACGGCACTGATGGTGTTCTCCAAACCGGACGGCCCGGACCGGGGCGAGGCATGGCGGCGTCCACGGTGATGGCGATTCCGGTACCGGTGTTCTTCGTACTCGTACAGCGACGTCCGGTCCCGGGACCGGACGGAGGGGGCAAGGACTGACATGACCGAACTGATTCCGAGGCCTCGCGACGTCGTCGCCGATTCCGGCGAAGTGCGGCTGACGGCGCACTCACGGCTCTACGCGGGCTCGGCGACGGAGGGCGTCGGGCACTGGCTGCGCACGGTCCTCCGGGAGGCCACCGGCCTGCCGCTGCGCGAGGGGCGGGAACCCGACGACACCGACGGCGACGGCATCGGGCTCCGGCTCGGCCCCGGGCTCGGCCCCGAGGAGTACCGCCTCGTGAGCGACCGCAGCGGCGTCCTCATCGAGGGCGGCAGCGCGGCCGGGGTGTTCTGGGGTGCGCAGACACTGCGGCAACTCCTCGGCCCCGACGCGTACCGCAGGGCTCCGGTCAACCGCGGCCGTACCTGGGCCGTGCCGCACGTGACGATCGAGGACTCCCCCCGATTCCCCTGGCGCGGCCTCATGCTCGACGTGGCCCGGCACTTCATGCCGAAGGAAGGCGTCCTGCGCTACCTCGATCTCATGGCGGCGCACAAACTCAACGTCTTCCACTTCCACCTGACGGACGACCAGGGCTGGCGCGTCCGGATCGAGCGCTACCCCCGGCTCACCGAGGTCGGCTCCTGGCGGACCCGCACGAAATTCGGCCACCGGGCCTCACCGCTGTGGGAGGAGAAGCCGCACGGTGGCTTCTACACCCAGGACGACATCCGGGAGATCGTCGCCTACGCGGCCGAGCGGCATATCACGGTCGTCCCCGAAATCGACGTGCCAGGACACTCACAGGCCGCCATCGCCGCGTATCCGGAACTCGGCAACACCGACGTCATCACCGCATCCGTCACAGGGGGCACCGCCCTCTCGGTCTGGGACTCCTGGGGGATCTCTCCGAACGTACTCGCCCCCACTGACAACACCCTGCGCTTCTACGAGGGGGTGTTCGAGGAAGTGCTCGGTCTCTTCCCGTCGGAGTTCATTCACGTCGGCGGCGACGAATGCCTGAAGGACCAGTGGCGGGTCTCGCCCGCCGCACAGGCACGTATCAAGGAACTCGGGCTCGCCGACGAGGACGCGTTGCAGTCCTGGTTCATCGGGCACTTCGCGAAGTGGCTTTCCGCGCGCGGGCGTCGGCTCATCGGATGGGACGAGATTCTGGAGGGCGGGATCGCCGAGGGCGCGGCCGTCTCGTCGTGGCGCGGCTACGGCGGCGGGATCGCGGCCGCCCGGGCCGGGCACGACGTCGTCATGTGCCCCGAGCAGCACGTGTACCTGGACCACCGGCAGGCCGACGGCGCCGACGAACCGGTGCCGATCGGGTACGTCCGCACCCTGGAGGACGTGTACCGGTTCGAGCCCGTTCCGCCGGGGCTGGACGTATCCGCGGCGCGGCGGATCCTGGGCACCCAGGCCAACATCTGGACCGAGGTGATGGAGGACCAGGCGCGCGTGGACTACCAGGCCTTTCCCCGGCTCGCCGCCTTCGCCGAGGTCGCCTGGAGCGCCCTTCCGGCCCCGGCCGACCGGGACTTCGCCGACTTCGGGCGCCGCATGAGCGCGCACTACCGGCGGCTGGACGCCCTGGGGGTCGCCTACCGCCCGCCGTCCGGCCCCCTGCCCTGGCAGCGGCGCCCCGGCGTCCCCGGCCGCCCCCTCGACGGCCCGCCCCCGAACCGCTAGCCCCCCTCGGGTCCCGCCCGGGTGTTCTCCTCGCTCCGAACGCGTAATGGAAAAAGATCCCAAGGGTCACCGAAGAGTGTCAATCGGCGCGCACCGGTGATGTCGGAAGAAAACGGACCAAGCCGCCGGTGAGGTGGGCGAATGCCTCCTAGCGGACCCGTGCGTTCGGCGCTTGCGAAGATGTGCCAGAGTTGCCACGTCCGCCCTGTGAGCACGTACCGTACGGCCACACAGGTGGGACCAGGTGGGGCAGCGGGAAGGGGCAGCCGGTTTTGACCACGCACGCACCGCAGGCGGCGCAGGCCGTCACGCTGCCCACGACGCTGAACGAGGCCGTGGCGGCCCTCACCGCCATGCCGGCCGCGGTCCCCGTCGCGGGCGGCACCGACCTGATGGCCGCCGTCAACTCCGGACAGCTCAGGCCCGCCGCCCTCGTCGGCCTCGGCCGGATCAGCGAGATCCGCGGCTGGCAGTACCAGGACGGCAACGCCCTGCTCGGCGCCGGCCTCACGCACGCGCGCATGGGCCGCCCCGACTTCGCGGCCCTGATCCCGGCCCTCGCCGCCGCCGCGCGGGCCGCCGGTCCGCCGCACATCCGCAACGCAGGAACCCTCGGCGGCAACATCGCCACGGCCGCGCCCACCGGCGACGCGCTGCCGGTGCTCGCCGCCCTGGAGGCGACGCTGATCATCGCGGGACCGGGCGGATCCCGCCGGGAGATCCCGGTGTCGCACCTGCTGGCCGGTGTGGAGATGCTCCGCGCGGGCGAGCTGATCGGCTTCGTGCGGGTGCCGCTGCTGCACGCCCCGCAGGTCTTCCTGAAGGCGACCGGCCGCACCGGGCCGGGCCGCTCGGTGGCCTCCGTGGCGCTCGTCCTCGACCCCGCCCGGCGCGGCGTCAGATGCGCCGTCGGCGCCATAGCGCCGATGCCGCTGCGGCCCCTGGACGCCGAGCAGTGGGTGGCCCAGCTGATCGACTGGGACAACGACCGCGCGCTCGTCCCGGAGGCGCTGAGCGCCTTCGGCGAGTACGTCGCGGCCGCCTGCATCCCCGACCCGGTCCCCGAGCCCGACGGCTCGGTGCCGCCGCTTCCGCCCGCCGTACTGCACCTGCGGCGCACCGTCGCCGCGCTGGCCCGACGAGCACTGGGGAGGGCGCTGTCATGACCGACGACCAGCACGCCGAGGGCGCGCCCGGGAGCGGTGGCGGCCGCTGGGACCCGCTGCCCCAGGGTGACTACGACGACGGCGCCACCGCGTTCGTGAAACTCCCCGAGGGCGGCATCGAGGCCCTGCTGTCCGCCGACAGCCCCCTGGCCGCGCCCGGCCACGGCTATGTGCCGCCGCGGATAACGGCCGCGCCCGGCACCGACGCCTGGGGCGCGCCGGCCGACGGCACCCAGTGGCCCGACCCGAACGCCGTCCCCCAGGAGCGGCCCGCCGACGACCGGTTCACGTACAACCCGGCCGCGACGCAGCAGTGGATGTACGAGGAACCGCCGCCGCCCGCGCCCGGCCACGACGTGACCGGCCAGTGGTCGATCCCGGTCGCGACGGGCGACGCTCCGGACGAATCGGGCGAGTTCACCACATCCGCGCTCATGGAGCAGTGGGGCGGCACACCGCCGGCGACCCTGCCGGGCGGCGCCGCCGCGCCCTGGGCGACCGAGGCCCAGGCGTGGGAACACCCCGTGGAGGCCTCTGGGCCGCCCGCTGAGCCCCCCGCGGGCCACGGCGACACGCGCGGTCCGGCTCCCGCCTTCGAGGCCGCCGGTGCGCCGCCTGTGGCCGATGTGCCGACGGGGGTCGAAGAGGGCGAGCCGGCCGACCCCGGCGAAGCCGGCGCCCCCCACGAGGCCGCCGACTCGCACCCCGCCCACGAACCGCAGGCCGCCGACGGCGAGTCCGCCCCCCAGGACCCGCCCGCGGCCGACGGCGAAAGCGCCGAAGACGACACGGCCGGGGAAGAACACGCCGAAGGCGAAGCCGAGACGGTCGACGACCACCCCCTCGCCTCCTACGTCCTGCGCGTCAACGGCGCGGACCGCCCCGTCACCGACGCCTGGATCGGCGAGTCCCTCCTGTACGTCCTGCGTGAGCGCCTCGGCCTAGCCGGCGCCAAGGACGGCTGCTCGCAGGGCGAATGCGGCGCCTGCAACGTCCAGGTCGACGGCCGCCTGGTCGCCTCCTGCCTGGTCCCCGCGGTCACCGCCGCCGGCAGCGAGGTCCGCACGGTCGAGGGCCTGGCCCAGGACGGCCGGCCCTCGGACGTCCAGCGCGCACTGGCCCGCTGCGGAGCCGTCCAGTGCGGCTTCTGCGTCCCCGGCATGGCGATGACCGTCCACGACCTCCTGGAAGGCAACCCGGCCCCCACCGAGCTGGAGACCCGCCAGGCCCTGTGCGGCAACCTCTGCCGCTGCTCCGGCTACCGGGGCGTCCTGGACGCCGTCAACGAGGTCGTGGCCGAACGCGAGGCACACGCCGCCGCCGACGCTGAGACGGACGGCGACGAGGCCCGTATTCCACACCAGGCGGGACCGGGCGCCGGCGGCGTCCACGCCTCGGCGTTCGACTCCCCGGGCACCTTCGGGGCCGGAATCCGGGTCCCGCACGAGCAGTCGTACGACCAGTCGTTCGGGGGTGACCAGTCCTTCGGGGGCAACCAGTCGTTCGGCGCTGACCAGTCCTTCGGCGGCAACCAGTCGTTCGGCGCCGACCAGTCCTTCGGCGGCAACCAGACGTTCGGCGGCAACCAGTCCTTCGACGACCAGAGCCAGAGCTACGAAGACCAGCCCTACGGCCCGGACGGAGGCCAGGCGTGACCAACGAGACCGTCACCACGACCACGGCCGCGGAGACCCCCGTCCCCGCCGCCGAGCCGCTGCCGCACGGCCTCGGCGTGTCGCTGCCCGCCGCAGAGGCGGGCGCGAAGACCGAGGGCACCTTCCCGTACGCGGCCGACCTGTGGGCCGAGGGCCTGCTGTGGGCGGCCGTGCTCCGCTCCCCGCACCCGCACGCGCGCATCGTGTCCATCGACACCAGCCACGCGCGCGAGATGCCCGGTGTACGGGCCGTCGTCACCCACGAGGACGTCCCCGGCACCCCGCGCCACGGCCGCGGCACCCCGGACCGCCCGGTCTTCGCCTCCGAGGTGGTACGGCACCACGGCGAGCCCATCGCGGCCGTCGCCGCCGACCACCCGGACACGGCCCGGATGGCCGCCGCCGCCGTCATCGTCGAGTACGAGATGCTCGAACCGGTCATCGACCCGGAGCGGTCCTTCGAGGCCGAGCCGCTGCACCCCGACGGCAACCTGATCCGGCACATCCCGCTCCAGCACGGCGACCCGGGCGCGACCGGCGAGATCGTCGTCGAGGGCCAGTACCGCATCGGCCGCGCCGACCCCGCCCCCATCGGCGCCGAGGCCGGACTCGCGGTACCCCGCCCCGACGGCGGGGTCGAGCTGTACATGGCCTCCACCGACCCGCACACCGACCGCAACACGGCTGCCGCGTGCTACGGCCTGTCGCTCGAACAGGTGAAGATCGTCGTGACCGGTGTGCCCGGCGCGACCGCCGACCGTGAGGACCAGGGCTTCCAGCTCCCGCTCGGCCTGCTCGCCCTGAAGACCGGCTGCCCGGTCAAGCTCACCGCCACGCGCGAGGAGTCCTTCCTCGGCCACGCCCACCGCCACCCCACCCTGCTGCGCTACCGGCACCACGCCGACGCCGAGGGCAAGCTGGTCAAGGTCGAGGCGCAGATCCTGCTCGACGCGGGCGCCTACGCCGACACCTCCGCCGAGTCGCTGGCCGCCGCCGTCTCCTTCGCCTGCGGCCCCTACGTCGTGCCGAACGCCTTCATCGAGGGCTGGGCCGTCCGGACCAACAACCCGCCCTCCGGACATGTCCGCGGCGAGGGCGCCATGCAGGTGTGCGCCGCCTACGAGGCGCAGATGGACAAGCTGGCGAAGAAGCTCGGCCTCGACCCGGCCGAGATCCGCCTGCGCAACGCGCTCGCCACCGGCGACGTCCTCCCCATCGGCCAGACCGTGACCTGCCCGGCCCCCGTGGCCGAACTCCTCCAGGCGGTCCGGGACTTCCCGCTCCCCGCGCTGCCCAAGGACACCCCCGAGGACGAATGGCTGCTCCCCGGCGGCCCCGAGGGCGCGGGCGAGCCGGGCGCGGTGCGCCGGGGTGTCGGCTACGGCCTCGGCATGGTGCACATGCTCGGCGCCGAGGGTGCCGACGAGGTCTCGACGGCCACGGTCAAGGTCCACGACGGCATCGCGACCGTGCTCTGCGCGGCCGTGGAGACCGGCCAGGGCTTCACCACGCTGGCCCGCCAGATCGTTCAGGAGACCCTCGGCATCGACGAGGTGCATGTCGCGCCCGTCGACACCGACCAGCCCCCGGCGGGCGCGGGCTGCCGGGGCCGGCACACCTGGGTCTCGGGCGGAGCGGTGGAACGCGCCGCGAAGATGGTCCGCACCCAGCTCCTGCAGCCCCTCGCCCACAAGTTCGGCATGTCGACCGAACTGCTCCAGATCACCGACGGCAAGATCACGTCGTACGACGGCGTCCTGTCGACCACCGTCACCGAGGCGCTGGACGGCAAGGAACTGTGGGCGACCGCCCAGTGCCGCCCGCATCCGACCGAGCCGCTGGACGCCGAGGGCCAGGGCGACGCCTTCGTCGGCCTCGCCTTCTGCGCGATCCGCGCGGTCGTCGACGTGGACATCGAGCTCGGGTCGGTCCGGGTGGTGGAGCTCGCCGTCGCCCAGGACGTCGGCCGGATCCTCAACCCCGCGCAGCTCAACGCCCGTATCGAGGCCGGTGTCACGCAGGGCGTGGGCATCGCCCTGACGGAGAACCTGCGCACCCCGCGCGGTCTGATCCGCCACCCCGACCTCACCGGATACGCCCTGCCGACCGCCCTCGACGCCCCCGACATCCGGATCGTCAGACTCGTCGAGGAACGGGACGTGGTCGCCCCCTTCGGCGCCAAGTCGGTCAGCGCGGTGCCGGTGGTGACGTCCCCGGCGGCCGTCGCGTCCGCCGTCCGCGCCGCCACCGGCCGCCCGGTCAACCGCCTCCCGATCCGCCCGCAGGCGGCGGTGGTCACGGGCCAGTGAGCCTGTCGGGGGTCGTCGTCATCGCGGGAGATGGGGGCACCTCCCACGCCCTTTAGGCAGTGGGGGAGGCGGCCGGCAAGTCGACCGTGGCGCAGGCGCTGGCCGAGCGTCTGCCCCGGGCCGCGCACGTCCGCGGTGACGTCTTCCGCCGCATGATCGTGTCGGGCCGGGAGGAGTACACGCCCGGGGCCTCGCCGGAGGCGACCGCCCAACTCCACCTCCGGCACCGGCTGTCGGCGGCCACCGCGGACGCGTACGCCGAGGCCGGTTTCACGGCGATCGTCCAGGACGTGCTGCTGGGCCCGGAGCTGACGTCGTACGTCCAGCGCGTCCGCACCCGCCCGCTGCACGTCGTGGTCCTCGCCCCGAGCCCCGAGGCCGTGGCGCGGCGGGAGGCCGGGCGGTCCAAGACCGGCTACGGGCCCGCCTGGACGGTCGCCGATCTGGACGCGGAACTACGCCTGCGCACCGAGCCGTTGGGTCTGTGGCTGGACACGTCGGAACTCACCGTGGAGCAGACGGTGACAGCGATTCTCTCCGGGACGCAACGGACGAGGGTCGCCTGACGTCTCTTCTGCGGGGCGTTGTCAGTGCCGCGGCGTAGTGTTCTGGGCAGTGGGGACGGCCGTTCGGAGGGAAAGCCCGGTCGGCCTGTCGTGCCCTGCCGACGACCTGCGCACGACGCACCACTCGACCCACTTGCACGTCTTGCACGTCTTGAACTCTTGATCGCGGGGGAAGCGATGAGCACGATCAGCACGACCGGCAGCGGTGCGGCGGCGATCACGCTGACCGGGGCCGAACTGGACCGGTACATCACGCACGAACCCACCCGCAGCCGGCTGGCCGGTCCCGGACTGCCCGACAGCGGCTGCCTGCTGACGTTCGAGCCGCTGCGCACGATCGGCCTGCGCACCCTGGCGGAGGCCACGGACGGCCCGACCCGGCTCGCGGAGGAGCTCCGGGACCGCCTGGTGATAGGGGAACTGCTGGCCCCGGCCGGCCTGGACACCGAGTCGATCCTCCTCGACGGCGGCACCGGCGAGGTCAGCACGGCCTACCTGCTCGACCCCACCGACCCGCGCCCGCTGGCGCCCTCGCTGGAGACGCTGCTGCGCTTCGCCGCGGTCACCGAGGAACTGACGGGCCTGCGCGGCCGTTTCGCCTCCCTCGCCGGTACCTACGGCACGAAGACGGCGACCGAGGCCTCCCGCAAGCTCCTGGAGCTCTTCGAGGAGGGCACGGCCGGCCACGTCCCGCCGTACTGGAAGGCCACGGCCCTGATCCGTCCCCTCAGCCTGATCGCGGGCCCCGGCACGGACTCCGGGCTCGCCGTCGACCTGCCGGTCCGGCTCCTGGACCAGGAGTTCGGGCAGGGCCGGGTGGCCCGCTTCGAAGAGGTCGACTTCCCGCCCACGCTCACCCACGAGCCGACCCGCCGCTTCCTGCGCGAGACCGGCCTCCCGGAGGACGCGGTCCTCTTCCACCTCGACCCGGACGCCGCGCTGCCCACCCTGCGGGAGTACTTCACCGGCGTCCACCCCGGCGGGTTCCCCCTGGACGACCTCCCGGCCCACGCCGACCGGCTCATACGCCTCGGCTACCTGGTCGAGGACAACAGCCTCGTGGTGGACGGCACCACGGGCGCGATCCTCAACTTCTCCGAGCCCGAGGCGACCCTCTACCCCCTCAACACGGACATCTCCACGCTCGCCTACACCCTCTGGCTCCTGCACCACGAGCGCACCATCGACGAGCACCTGAACCACGAACTCACCACCGAGGCCTACGACCAGCTCGCCGCGACCATGCTCCACACCCTCGCGACCGTCGACCCCACCCCCGTCACGACGGACGCCGACTGGCACTACTGGACGGAGCTGTTCCAGGACGAGGCCGGCGGAGTGCTGTAGCGGCGGGGCGGGACTCGACGGACAGGACAGGAGGGGGCAGGACAGGGCGGGGTCAGGTCACCAGGCCCTGGCGGTAGGCGTAGACGACGGCCTGGACGCGGTCGCGCAGCCCCAGCTTGGCGAGGATGCGGGAGACGAAGGTCTTGACGGTCTCCGGGCTGAGCACGAGGGCCGCGGCGATCTCGCTGTTGGAGAGGCCGTCCGCGATCAGACGCAGCACCTCCAGCTCGCGCGGGGTCAGCGGAACGCCGGGCGGGGTGCCGCCGTCGGCGGGGCGGATCCGGGTGGCGTAGCGGCCCACGAGCTGCCGGGTCACCTCGGGGTCCAGCAGGGCCGCGCCCGTGGCCACGGTCCGGATGCCGTGCAGCAGCCGGTCCGGCGGCGCGTCCTTGAGCAGGAACCCGCTGGCGCCCGCGCGCAGCGCTTCGTAGACGTACTCGTCCAGGTTGAACGTGGTCACCACGAGCACCTTCACCGGATGCGGCACCCCGGCACCGGCCAGCAGCCGGGTGGCCTCGATGCCGTCGAGGACCGGCATCCGGATGTCCATCACCACGACGTCCGGGCGCAGCCGGCCGGCGAGGCCGACCGCGGCCTGCCCGTCCCCGCACTCGCCCGCCACCTCCAGGTCGGGCTGGGCGTCGATGATCGTCGCCAGGCCGGTGCGCACCAGCACCTGGTCGTCGCAGACCAGCACCCGGATCGGTGCCCCGCCCGCGCCGCTCACGCCGGGTTCCCCACGGGTATCCGGGCCCGGACGACGAACCCGCCGCCCGCCTCCCGCCCCGCGCTGAACTCGCCGCCCAGGACCGCCACGCGCTCCCGCAGACCGGCCAGGCCCCGTCCGCTCCCGCCCGGGGACGCGGTGGCCGGTCCGGAGCGGTCGGTGCCGACCTCCACGGTGATCTCCTTCTCGCCGTGCCGGACCAGCACCGAAGTGGGGCTGCCGTGGGCGTACTTGAGGGCGTTGGTGAGGGCTTCCTGCACCACCCGGTAGGCCACCAGGTCGGCGCTGCCGGCCGATTCGGCCGGCGTGCCCTCCTCGGCGAATTCCACCGGCTGCCCGGCCCGGCGGGTCTGCTCGACCAGCGTGCGCAGCCGGCCGGCCGCCGGTGTCCTGCCGCCGCCGGTGTCGGTACCGGTGCCGGTGCCGTGGTCGGGGTTGAGCAGGTCGAGCAGATGGCGCAGGTCGGAGATGGCCCGCCGCCCGGTGTCGGTGACGTGGGTCAGGGTCTGGTCGAGGCGCTCCGGCGCGGCGGTCAGATACCGGGCCGCCTCCGCCTGCACGACCATCGCCGTCACATGGTGGGTCACCACGTCGTGCAGCTCGCGGGCGATCCGGGTGCGCTCGGCGGTCCGGGTCTCCTCGGCGACGCGCCGCCGGCGGTCGGCCTCCGCGGCCCGGGTGGAACGCAGCCACGCCCCGACGCCCCAGGCGAGGACCAGCGCCAGGTAGAACGTCACGAACCCGCTCGCCTTCTCGCCCCCCGACCCCAGCCGGTGCAGCGCGACCGCCAACGGCACGTAGGCCACGGAGAACAGGAGCGCGGCGGGCCGCCGGTGCCGTTCCAGATGGGCGCCGGTGCTGATCAGGGCGATCGGCAGCGCGGTGCTCGCGAGCGAGTGGTAGCCGCGCAACTGGTCGACGGCGAAGCCGAGACAGACCAGGGCGAGGGAGACGGCCGGCCACCGCCGGCGCACGGCGAGCGGCAGGCACTCCAGGCCGAGCACCGCGATGACCAGCGCGTCGAAGGGCCGGGTCGGCAGGTCCCCGACCTGCGTCCCCTTGTCGTGCAGCACCGGCAGGAAGGACCCGGCCAGGAGCAGCAGCCCGAGCGGCAGATCCCGGACCGTGACATCGAGCCGGTGCCACCATCCGGGCGCCTGCCGAGGACTGATCACCGGGGCAGTGTAGCGACGGCGCCGGCCTGGACACCCCGGCGCCGGCGCGGCACCACATGCCCCCGCCGCTTGGCCAGCCACAGGAACGCGACCGTCACCAGCAGCCCGAGCAGCACCGAGTACACGCTCGCCTCCGGCCCGAACTGCCCGCCGGTGACGAGCTGGGAGCCCGAGGTGGCGGCGTCCAGCAGCCCCTTCTGGGATCCGCCGCTGCCGGAGACCTCGGTGCCGAAGATGCCGGACTCGGCGAAGTTCCAGCCGAAGTGCAGGCCGATCGGCAGCCAGAGGGTGCGGGTGGCGGCGTACGCGGCGCCGAGCATGCCGCCGGCCTCGATCGCGATGGCGAGGGCGCCCCACACGGTCGCGTCCTTGTTCAGCAGATGCATCATCCCGAACAGCGCCCCGGTCGACACCAGCGCGATCCAGGTCCCGGTGCGCTCCTCGACGATCCGGAACAGCACGCCCCGGAACATCAGTTCCTCCGTCACCGCGGCCGCGGCCATGAACCCGACGACCCCCACCGCGCCCGTCACCGACCCCATCCCGTGGACGGTGTAGTCCCCGAGGAAGGCGATGTTCCCGATGACGCACGCGAAGGTGGCCCCGCCTATGAGGACCCCTCGCCCGAACGCCGCCCGGGCGCCTTCCCGCCCCACCTCGGTGCTCGGCCGCCGTTCGGTCCGCCGTACCACCCAGCCGTAGACCAGCACCGCGGCGACGGCCGTCAGCAGGCCGAGGACCAGGGTGAGAAACCAGTTCCCCTGCACCGCGGCGACGACCTGCCCCCCGACGAAGGCGACCGCCACGACCGCCAGGAGCTGCCAGACCAGCCTCATGATGACTCCCCTCACAGGATCCGCGGCCCAGGCGCCGCGGCTGGCCCGAACGCTACGGATCGGCCGCCCGCGAATCGTCACCGCTCAGTGGACACCTGCGGGTAGCTCGCACGGGGGACACCCCGAACCGGCCGTGGACCGCCGAAGGCGGCGCGCTCCTGATCACACACCGTCACCGTCGGGGATGCGCGGTTGCGTGCTTCCACCTAACGTCGCAGGTGAGGACCAGTCAGGGAGCGGACATGAGCCGAACCAAACGCAGCAGGACCCGTAGCACCGTCCGTAAGCGGGCGCCGAGGATCTCGTCCCGCACGGTGACGGCACCGGGGCCGTCCGCCGCGACGGCGCCCGAACGTGGGTCGCCGCAGCCGGCGCCGGCCCGCGACCACATCCTCCCGCACGCGCCCCCGCGCCGGCCCGCCCGGATGCGCATATCCGAGACCAACCCCTGGTCGGTCGCGGTGATGAGCTTCTTCTTCCTGACAGGCCTCGGGGTGTGCGTCCTCGGCGTCGCACTGGGCACGTCGGTGACGCTGGACATCGTGGCCCCGGGGGAGTGGCCGACGCCGTGGCAGACGACGGTCGTCGCCACCGGGGTCGTCACGCTGGAGATCCTCCTGGGCACCGTTCTGGCATGCCTGTGCAGCCTCATGTACAACTACACCGCGCGGTTCAGCGGTGGCGTCGAAGTGGCCCTGACCGGCGACCTCAGCGATCCGGCACCGGCCGCGCAGGCCCTCCGGGCCATGACACGGGCGCACATCCGCGCCCGGCGACGCCTGCACGCCTTCCTCCCGGCCGACTCCCTCGCCGGCGGCCGCCCTCACCGTCGACGCCGAGGCGGCTCCTCCCCACCTGATGCCGACACCGGTGAACCCCCGCAGGAACCATAGCCAGCGGGACGCCCACAAGAGCGGCACCTCCGCAGAGGCCCCGCCCTTCCGCCCTGCCTGGTCACGCGACAAGAGGCCGTGGCGGGACCTGAAAAACTTGACGGGGGATCCCCCTTGGTCCGCCGCCGGCACCGGCCGCAGTGCGCCCACGGATGCGTGGAACCCCGCGGACGTAACGTCGTCGGCTACTCCCCAGCGGCGCGTGCGAACCCGGAGCTGTCCGTCACCACGGCGCGTGCCGACCGCCGTGCGGTCGGTCTTCCCGAACAGCTCAGCACTCGAGCAGGTCGGCGGCCCCTCTCCGCCGGATTGCGTGGGGCAGAGGAGCCAGGCAGCACTTGCTGGAGTGGGGTGGATCACATGCCGGTCACCGCATCCCTTTGTGTCACCGGCAGGTCTGTTCAGCGAACTGGACTGTTTTAGGGGGACCAAAGGTGACTAACCGTACCCTGCTGGCTGCGGCGGCCCTGTGTACGACGGCAGTGGTGACGCTCACCGCATGCGGGGACGACAAGAAGGCCGACGCCAAGGAGGCGGGCACCCCTGCTTCCGCGACTTCCGCACCCGCCAAGCCGTTCGCGGGCCTGACCCCGGATCAGATATCCGAGAAGTCCCGGCTGGCCATGACAAAGCTGAAGTCGTTCGAGGCCAAGGGCGCCATGACCGTCCAAGGCAAGGAGATGACCTTCGATGTCGCTGTTGCCGGGAAGGGCAACTGCCTGGGGACCTTCACCCGCGAAGGCGCGGCCGCCGATCTCCGTTGGGTCGGCGACCACACCTACATGAAGGCCGACAAAAAGTTCTGGCAGCAAACAGCCAGAGAGGAGGGCTCTTCCCCCGAGGAGGCGAACGCCCTCACCGAACTGCTCGCGGGACATTGGTTCAAGGCGCCGGTGGGGTCCGGCGAGGCGGACGACGACTTCCCCTTCTGCGACGCCGCCACGATATTCACGAAGGACAAGAAGGAAGGCCCCCTCGCCAGAGGCGCGGAAACCGAGGTCAACGGCACGCACGTGGTGACGCTCACGGGGAAGGACGGCGCCGCGACGCAGACCCTCTTCGTGTCTGCTGAGGGAGATCCCTACGCACTGAGGATGACCGAGGAGGGCGGCAAGGAGCCCGGCACGCTCGACTTCTCGGCGTTCAACAAGCCTGTGACCGTCACGCCCCCGCCGGCCGGCGAGGTCGTAGACCTCAAGAAGCTCCAGAAGTGAACCGGGCTCGTCCCCGGCGCCAGCGGTGGTGGGCGGGGCGGAACGGCTGACTGAGACGGACGGCCAAGAGGGTGGCACCTCATGAAGAGGCGCCACCCTACCAATTTGCCTGGTCAAAGGATGGGAGGCCGTGGCGGGATTCGAACCCACGTAACTCGCTTTGCAGGCGAGCCCCTGAACCACTCGGGCACACGGCCGTGTCGGTGATTCGAAGGTACGGGGGCGTGGGGGAGGGGCTCAAGGAGGTGGGCGGGGCTGCAACGGGACTGCCATACGGCGTTCATGAACCGGGGGTGTACGACCAAGGTCGGAGGCGGGGTCGGGCTTGCGACAGGGGTCAGAGTGGGGATTGGGGCTTACCGTGGTCTGCATGACCGCCCTTGAGCCCAGCGACGCCGTTGTCGCGGATGAGCACGCCGCCCGAGCCGATGAGAGCGGTGTGCTGGGGCGGGCGTACCGGGCGTTGAGCGTCGGGATCGTGTCCGTCGTGCTGGTCATCGCCTTCGAGGCGACCGCGGTGGGCACGGCGATGCCGGTGGCGGCCCGGGAGTTGCACGGGGTGCCCCTGTACGCGTTCGCGTTCTCCGGGTACTTCACGACGAGTCTGTTCGGGATGGTGCTGGCCGGGCAGTGGTCGGACCGCAAGGGGCCGCTCGGGGCGCTGGCGACGGGGATCGGGGCCTTCGCCGCCGGGCTGGTGGTGGCCGGGACCGCGCAGAGCATGTGGGTGTTCATCGCGGGGCGGGCCGTGCAGGGGTTCGGCGGCGGCCTGGTCATCGTCGCGTTGTACGTCGTCGTGGGACGGGCCTACCCGGAGCGGCTGCGGCCCGCGATCATGGCCGCGTTCGCCGCGGGCTGGGTGGTGCCGTCCATCGTCGGGCCGCTGGCCGCGGGCACGGTGACCGAGCAACTGGGCTGGCGGTGGGTGTTCCTCGGCATTCCGCCGCTCGTGGGCTTCCCGCTGGCGCTCGCCCTGCCTCAGATACGGCGCCGGGCCGGCGGGCCGGTGACGGAGGAGGGCCGCGGGGCCTTCGACCGGCGGCGGATCCGGCTCGCCTTCGGTATCTCGCTCGGCGCGGGGCTGCTGCAGTACGCGGCTCAGGATCTGCGGTGGGTGTCGGTGATACCCGGACTGCTCGGCGCCGCGCTGCTGGTGCCCGCCGTGCTGGGGCTGCTGCCCCGCGGTACGTACCGGGCGGCACGCGGCCTGCCCTCCGTCGTGCTGCTGCGCGGGGCCGCGGCCGGTGCCTTCGTCTCCGCCGAGTCCTTCGTGCCGTTGATGCTCGTGACGCAACGGGGGCTGTCACCCACCCTCGCCGGGTTCTCGCTGGCGGCGGGCGGGGTCACCTGGGCGGTGGGCTCGTGGGTGCAGGCGCGGCCGCGGCTGGAGCCGTACCGGGAGCGGCTGATGACCCTCGGCATGGTGCTGGTGGGGGCGGCGATCGCCACGGCGCCGACGGTGCTCCTGCCCGGTGTGCCGGTGTGGACCGTCGCCGTCGCCTGGGCCTTCGGCTGCTTCGGGATGGGTCTGGTGATCGCCTCGGCCAGCGTGCTGATGCTCCGGCTCTCCGCGCCGGCGGAGGCCGGCGCCAACTCCGCCGCCCTCCAGATCTCCGACGCCCTCTCGAACGTCGTCCTGCTCGCCGTGACCGGCGCGGCCTTCGCCTCCCTGGGCGGCGGCAGCCTGACGGGGGCGGCCGGCTCCGGTTCCCGTCCGGCCGCCTTCGCCGCCGTCTTCCTGCCGATGGCGGGGGTGGCCCTCGCCGGGGCCTGGGTGACGAGACGGCTGCGGGACCAGCCGTCGTGAACCGCCCGCCGGCCCGCCGGCCCGCCCGCCCGCCGGCCCAGCCGGCCGGCGCGCGGCACCTTCGTGATCTGTGACGTGAGTCCCACCCGGCGGTGCGGCGGCCTCGTCCGCGCGTGGGCCGCCGTGGCGCGCCGGTAGGGTGGCCCGGTTGTCATACGTAGCCGTCCGACCCCCGTACACCTCGCGACCCTCTTTACTACGGAGACCGTGACTACCACCGCCGCCTCGCCCGCCTCGTCTTCCTCGCACTCCTCGTCCTCCTCGTCCTCCCATCACCTTTCGCCGGCCTTCCCCGGCCGGGCGCCCTGGGGTACCGCCAGCAAGCTGCGTGCCTGGCAGCAGGGGGCCATGGAGAAGTACGTCCAGGAGCAGCCGCGCGACTTCCTGGCCGTGGCCACGCCCGGCGCCGGGAAGACGACGTTCGCGCTGACGCTCGCCTCCTGGCTGCTGCACCACCATGTCGTGCAGCAGGTCACCGTCGTCGCCCCCACCGAGCATCTGAAGAAGCAGTGGGCCGAGGCCGCGGCGAGGATCGGCATCAAGCTCGATCCCGAGTACAGCGCCGGACCGCTCAGCCGGGAGTACGACGGGGTCGCCGTGACGTACGCCGGTGTCGGCGTACGGCCGATGCTGCACCGCAACCGCTCCGAGCAGCGCAAGACGCTCGTCATCCTCGACGAGATCCACCACGCCGGTGACTCCAAGTCCTGGGGCGAGGCCTGCCTGGAGGCGTTCGAGCCGGCGACCCGGCGGCTGGCCCTGACCGGCACGCCCTTCCGGTCCGACACCAACCCCATTCCCTTCGTGACGTACGAGGAAGGGCAGGACGGGATCCGGCGCTCGGCCGCCGACTACACGTACGGATACGGCAACGCGCTCGCCGACCACGTCGTCCGGCCCGTCATCTTCCTCTCCTACAGCGGCAACATGCGCTGGCGCACGAAGGCCGGTGACGAGATCGCCGCCCGGCTCGGCGAGCCGATGACCAAGGACGCCGTCAGCCAGGCCTGGCGAACGGCGCTCGATCCGCGCGGTGAGTGGATGCCGGCCGTGCTGCGCGCCGCCGACCAGCGGCTGACGGAGGTGCGGAAGGGGATTCCGGACGCGGGCGCCCTCGTCATCGCCTCCGACCAGGACTCCGCGCGCGCCTACGCCAAACTCATCCGCGAGATCACGGGGACGAAGGCGACCCTGGTCCTCTCCGACGACACCGGCGCGTCCAAGCGGATCGACGACTTCAGCGCGAGCGACGACCGCTGGATGGTCGCCGTCCGGATGGTGTCCGAGGGCGTGGACGTGCCCCGGCTGGCGGTGGGGGTCTACGCCACCACCATCTCGACGCCGCTCTTCTTCGCCCAGGCCGTCGGCCGGTTCGTGCGCTCCCGGCGGCGCGGCGAGACCGCGTCCGTGTTCCTGCCGACCGTCCCCGATCTGCTGACCTTCGCCAACGAGATGGAGGTCGAGCGCGACCACGCCCTCGACAAGCCCAAGAAGGACGGCGAGGAGGACCCGTACGCCGAGTCCGAGAAGGAGATGGAGGAGGCGAACAAGGAGCAGGACGAGGACACCGGCGAGCAGGAGCAGTTCGCCTTCGAGGCGCTGGAGTCGGAGGCCGTCTTCGACCGGGTGCTCTTCGACGGCGCCGAGTTCGGCATGCAGGCCCATCCGGGCAGCGAGGAGGAGCAGGACTACCTCGGCATTCCGGGGCTCCTCGAACCCGACCAGGTGCAGCTGCTGCTGCAGAAGCGGCAGGCCCGGCAGATCGCGCACAGCCGCAAGAAGCCGGACACCGAGGCCGACCTGCTGGAACTTCCCGCGGAACGGCGGCCCGTGGTCTCCCACAAGGAGATGATGGAGCTGCGCAAGCAGCTGAACACGATGGTGAGTGCGTATGTGCACCAGAGCGGGAAGCCGCACGGGGTGATCCACACCGAGCTGCGGAGGGTGTGCGGGGGGCCGCCGAGCGCGGAGGCCACGGCGGGGCAGTTGCGGCAGCGCATCGCTAAAGTGCAGGAGTGGGCCACCCGGATGCGGTAGCCGGCCGGGCGCGGGTCCTTGGTGGTCGCTCGCGCCCGCGCGGTGGAGCGCGTATGGACACGGCCGGGCCCCGGTGGGGCGCGGCAGGCGGACGCATACCGACACAAAGCGCAGTAGTCCATACCGCTGTGTGACCGGATTCTGGACGGAGGCTTCCGCTCAGCGAACCCCCTTCGCTACTGTCCGGCTACGCACACGCCCCGTGGCAGCGCCGCCGCGGAGCGCAGCCGTGAAGCGACTGGGCCCGGAGCCGCCGGGCCGTCCTGCCGATCGGCGGCCTCTGACGCGCGTCGCTGACGGGACTCGGCGACGCATCCGCCGCGACGGAGGTTGCCGACCTCACCACCTAAGGAGTGGGCGTCGTGACCGCGGAGACCTCTCAGACGCTCGACCGGGGACTGCGCGTCCTCAAACTGCTGGCCGACACCGACCACGGGCTGACCGTCACCGAGCTTTCCAACAAACTGGGCGTCAACCGGACCGTGGTGTACCGGTTGCTGGCCACGCTTGAGCAGCATGCGCTGGTCCGGCGTGACCTGGGCGGGCGAGCCCGGGTCGGGCTGGGGGTGCTGCGCCTTGGCCGGCAGGTCCATCCCCTCGTGCGGGAAGCGGCTCTGCCGGCGCTTCGCTCGCTCGCCGAGGACATCGGGGCGACGGCGCACCTGACGCTGGTCGACGGGACCGAGGCGCTCGCCGTCGCGGTCGTCGAGCCGACCTGGACCGACTATCACGTGGCCTACCGGGCCGGGTTCCGGCACCCGCTGGAACGCGGGGCCGCCGGCAAGGCGATCCTCGCCGCACGGCACTCCCCGCGGCACGACCCCGGGTACACGCTGACCCACGGCGAACTGGAGGCCGGGGCGAGCGGGGCCGCCGCGCCGCTGCTCGGGGTCACCGGCGTCGAGGGCAGTGTCGGGGTGGTGATGCTGGCCGACGCCGTGCCGGAGCGGGTCGGGGCACGGGTGATGGACGCGGCCCGGGAGGTCGCGGAAGCGTTGCGCTGAGTGGCGGCAAGCGGCGGCGGTGCACTGAGCGGGGTCGGGGCGGTGGCCTGAACAGGCCGCCGCGTTAGATTGACTCCGTGCTCTCACGTCTCACGCGTCTCCAGGCCGTCGCCGTCTGTGCGGTTCCCGTCGTGGCTCTGCTCGGTACGGCCGTCTTCGCGCCGTTGCCGTTCTCGGTGGCCCAGCCCGGGATGACGGCGAACGTGCTCGGCGACAACAAGGGCACCCCGGTGATCACCGTCTCCGGGGCGCCCACCCGCACGACCAGCGGGCAGTTGCGGATGACGACGATCGAGGCGACCGGGCCGGACGCGCGGGTCTCGCTCGGCGATGTGATCAGCGGCTGGTTCCGGACCGACCAGGCCGTCATGCCGCGCGACTCGGTCTACCCGAGCGGGAACAACGTCAAGGAGATCGAGCAGCACAACGCCGAGCAGATGGAGCAGTCGCAGGACGCGGCGGCCCAGGCCGCGCTGAAGTACCTCGGCCTGAGCGCGAACCACGTCAAGGTGACCCTGAGACTGGCTGATGTGGGCGGGCCGAGCGCGGGGCTGCTGTTCTCGCTCGGCGTCATCGACAAGCTGGACGGGAACGGCAGCGGTGGCGATCTCACCGGCGGGAAGAACATCGCCGGCACGGGGACCATCAGCGCGGACGGCACGGTGGGCGCCGTGGGCGGGGTCGGGCTGAAGACGCAGGCCGCGCGGCGGGACGGCGCGACTGTCTTTCTTGTGCCGAAGGACGAGTGCGCCGATGCGAAGGGGGAGCTGCCGAAGGGGTTGCGGCTGGTGCCGGTGACCACGCTGAAGGGGGCGGTTTCCGACCTCGTCGCGTTGGAGAAGGGGAAGAGCGTTCCGAGCTGCTGAGTCTCGGGCCTTACGGTGCCCTGGGCCTCACGAGGCGACTGCCGGGGGCGGGGACGCCAGGCGCAGGCCCACCTCCACCAGGGTCCAGCCGATGCGCTCGCGGAGTTCGCGCTCGGGCCTGGTCCGCTTCGCCAGGCGGTAGCTCTCGGCCTGCGCGTGCAGTTCCGTCATGTGGTGCCGGGCGAGCTGGGCCTGCGTGTGCATGGGGTGTGCCTCTCAGTCCGTCTCGATGGGGAAGAGGTGCGTGTGGACGCGTACTTGTTCCGACTCCGGCGTGTCCTTGTCGGGGACCCGGTCCCGGTAGCCGTCGATCAGGGCGTGCACCTCGCCGATGAGTTCGGCGGCGAGGCCGGGCGTGAGCCGCAGCGTCATGTCGCTCATGTCGCCGGCGCGGGACCAGGCGGGGGACCACCGGTCGCGGGTGCTCAGCCAGGAGGCCAGCTCGCGGGCGTGACGTGCGGCGCTCTCCTGCAGGAACACCTCTGTCAGCCCCCGTACCTCGGGGCTCGCCTCCTCGAAGTCCGTGCTGTCGAAGCGGATGCTCTGGTCCACCGCCTGCCACCAGCGCTCCCGGCCCTTGCCGCGCTCCGGGGCGTCCTCGACGAAGCCGTGTTCGGCGAGCTGGCGCAGGTGGTAACTGGTCGCGCCGCTCGACTCGCCCAACTGCTCGGCGAGTTGGGACGCGGTGGCGGGACCGCGCTGGCGCAGCGCGTCCAGCAGCTGCATCCGCAGCGGATGCGCGAGCCCGCGCAGTGAGCGGGCGTCGAGCCGCCGCTGTTTCCGTTCCTCGTGCTCTGGCATGTGTATGAGAATAGACTTCCAAAGGTTCCTTTGCAACGTATTCTTTGCATCGACTTCTTTGGAACTCAGGTCCGCTCGCTGTCCGCCGCGGCCTGCTCCACCAGCGGGATGATCCGCAGCGGAACCGGGTTCTCCATGACGATCGCCGTGGAGGCCCGCACGATGCCGTCGAAGCCGACGACCCGGTCGATCACCCGCTGGAGGTCGGCGTTGGAACGCGCCACCAGACGGCACTGCATGTCGCCGGTGCCGGTGGTGGTGTGCAGCTCCAGCACCTCCGGCACGGTCGCCAGATGTGCGCGCACGTCCGGCCCCTGGCCCTGCCGGATCTGCAGGGTGGCGAACGCGGTGACCGGGTAGCCGAGGGCCGCCGGGTCCACCTGGGGCCCGAACCCCTGGATCACCCCGTTCGACTGCAGCCGGTCCAGGCGCGCCTGCACGGTCCCGCGGGCCACGCCCAGCCGGCGGGACATCTCCAGGACCCCGATGCGCGGTTCCTGGGCCAGCAGCACCAGGATCCGTCCGTCCAGCTGATCGATTGCCATGCCCGCCTCCGATTGATCACCCTGTACAGAAAGTTCGCCTCCACGGCCGTACAACTGAGCATATTGCCCAGCCGAAACGCCATCTATTGCGCACCTTGCGTGCCGGGTTCACGCTTCGGGCATGACGCAGACCACACAGCACGCTCCCGTTGTGACCGCCGGGCAGGCCGACCCCTTCCCGGTCAGGGGAATGGACGCGGTCGTCTTCGCCGTGGGCAACGCCAAACAGGCGGCGCACTATTACTCCACCGCCTTCGGCATGCGGCTGGTCGCGTACTCCGGACCGGAGAACGGCAGCCGCGAAACCGCGAGCTACGTCCTGGAGAACGGCTCGGCCCGGTTCGTCCTCACCTCCGTCATCAGGCCGGACACCGAGTGGGGCCACTTCCTCTCCCGCCACGTGGCCGAGCACGGCGACGGGGTCGTCGACCTCGCCATCGAGGTCCCGGACGCGCGCGCCGCGTACGCGTTCGCCGTCGAGCACGGTGCGCGGCCGGTGGCCGAGCCGTACGAACTCAAGGACGAGCACGGCACCGTCGTCCTCGCCGCGATCGCCACGTACGGCGAGACCCGCCACACCCTCGTGGAGCGGACCGGGTACGACGGCCCGTACCTGCCGGGGTTCGTCGCCGCGTCCCCGATCGTCGAGCCCCCCGCCCGCCGCACCTTCCAGGCCGTCGACCACTGCGTCGGCAACGTCGAACTCGGCCGGATGAACGAATGGGTCGACTTCTACCACCGGGTCATGGGCTTCACGAACATGAAGGAGTTCGTGGGCGACGACATCGCCACCGAGTACAGCGCGCTGATGTCGAAGGTGGTCGCCGACGGCACCCTCAAGGTCAAGTTCCCGATCAACGAGCCCGCCGTCGCCAAGAAGAAGTCCCAGATCGACGAGTACCTGGAGTTCTACGGCGGGGCGGGCGTCCAGCACATCGCGCTCAACACGAACGACATCGTCGAGACGGTACGGACCATGCGCGCGGCCGGCGTCGAGTTCCTGGACACCCCCGGCAGCTACTACGACACCCTCGGCGAGTGGGTCGGCGACACCCGGGTGCCGCTGGACACCCTGCGCGAGCTGAAAATCCTCGCCGACCGCGACGAGGACGGCTACCTCCTGCAGATCTTCACCAAGCCGGTCCAGGACCGCCCGACGGTCTTCTTCGAGATCATCGAACGCCACGGCTCCATGGGCTTCGGCAAGGGCAACTTCAAGGCCCTCTTCGAGGCGATCGAACGAGAGCAGGACCGCCGCGGCAACCTGTGAGCCGACGGGTGGGCGCGGGCGCGGCGGGGCGCCCGCGCCCGCCCGTCAGCCCGGCAGCGGTTCCTCCGGGGGCTGGTCGCCCAGAGCGGTCAGAGCCGCTTTGGCCACCGGGGCCTGGAGGGGGGAGAAGTACGGGTTGAAGCGCAGGGCGTCCTGGAGGTGGCGGCGGGCCGGGGCCTCCAGGTCCAGGTCGCGTTCGATCATGCCCCGGTGGAAGGCGTACGGCGCGCTGCGCACCCCGCCGCCCTTCGTCGAGTCCGTCGCGATCGAGGCGTAGCGCAGCGCCTCCTTGTCGTCGCCCGCCCGGTGCAGGGCCCAGCCGAGGGCGTCGGCGACCTCGATGCCGGGCTGGCGCTCCCACTCGGCCGTCAGCCGCTCCACCGCCTCCTGGGCGTCCCCGTGGTCGGCCTCGTACTGCCCGATCACCAGGTCGTCGTCGACGCCGGCCTCCAGCTCCCGCCGCACCTGCGTCCGCATCAGCTCGTACTGCGCCTCCGCCTGCCGCCCCATCCCCAGCGACTCGTACAACTCGGCCAGTTCCAGGGCGACCTGCGGGGCCGGCCGGTGCACGAGCGCCCCCTGGTACGCGGTCAGCGCGTCCTGCGTGCGGCCCAGCGCGGCCAGCGCCCGGCCCTGCCCGGCCCGCGCGGCCGACTGCTCCGGGTCCAGGCGTACGGCCGCCGTGAAGTGCCGCAGCGCGTCGTCCCGGTCGCCCCGCTCCCAGGCCAGCTGCCCGGCCTGGCACAGGTACGCGGCCTGCTCGGCGGGCGTCCGGGCGGCCGCCGCCGCGTCGGTCACCTGGGCCACCGCGTCCTCGCGCCAGCCCCGGTCCCGGTACACCGCCGCGGCCCGCGCCCTCACCGCCGGCTTCACGTCCGCCCCGACCTTCAGCGCCGTCAGCCTGTCCAGCGCGGACCCGGCCGCCTTGTAGTCGCCGAGCCCGTCGTACGCGTCGATCAGCACCGGATACGCCGACCACCGCTTGGGCGCCGCCTTCAGCGCCTCCTCACCGAACCGTCTGGCCGCCGGAAAGTCCCGGCGCGCCACGGCCAGGCCCGCCAGTGCGCTCAGCGCCTCGGCGTTGTTCTTGCCGGCCACCTTGAGGGAGGTCTGCAGGGCGCGCTCGGCGCGGGGATAGTCGCCCGGGTCGGCGGTCCGGCGGGCCCGCTCCACGTACGCGGCCCCGAGCACCGCCCAGGCCTGCGCGTCCCTCGGGTGTGCCCGAACCAGCGCCTCGCGGGCGCCGATGAGCGCCGTCAGGTCGGGGAGCGCGGCGGGCAGGCCGCCCAGGACGGCCGTCTGCGCCGACGCGAGCGCCGCCGCCCGCGCCGCCGCCTGGGCCCGCGCACCGGCCGCCGGGGCCGGTGCGGCCCGGTGGTGCGGCCCGCGCGGCCACAGCATCAGCGTGCCGCCGGCCGCCACCCCGCCCGCCAGCGCGACGACCAGCAGCCGCCGCACGGCCCGGCCGCGGCGGCGCGGGGGCGCCGGGTCCGCGAGCAGCGAGGTGGCGGGTGAGGACGGTCGGTCATCCAGCGCGCACATGACGCACACTGTGCGTCAATACGACCACCACATCCGTGCGGCCCAAGGAGGGCATGCGTGGGGTTCACACCGATGGCCCCGGGTGCGACGCTGTGATCATGAGCCGTATCGAAGCGCCTCGGGACGAGGCCACCAGCAACCTCACCGACCGGCTCCTCGCGGGGCTGCCGGCCGACGCGGTCCTCGTCGATCCCGACGTGACCGTCTCCTACGCCAACGACATGGCGAGCTTCTGCCCGGCCGGCACCCCGGCCGTCGTCGTGCTGCCGCGCACGGTCGAGCAGGTCCAGCACGTCATGCGCGTCGCCACCGAGCTGCGCGTCCCGGTGGTCCCGCAGGGCGCCCGCACCGGCCTGTCCGGCGCGGCCAACGCCACCGACGGCTGCATCGTGCTGTCCCTGACGAAGATGGACCGCGTGCTCGAGATCTCGCCGGTGGACCGCATCGCGGTCGTCGAGCCCGGCGTCGTCAACGCCGCCTTCTCCCGCGCGGTCGAGGAGCACGGCCTCTACTACCCGCCGGACCCCTCCAGCTGGGAGATGTGCACGATCGGCGGCAACATCGGGACGGCGTCGGGCGGCCTGTGCTGCGTGAAGTACGGGGTCACGGCCGAGTACGTGCTCGGTCTGGACGTCGTCCTCGCGGACGGGCGGCTGCTGTCCACCGGCCGCCGTACGGCCAAGGGCGTGGCCGGGTACGACCTCACCCGCCTGTTCGTCGGTTCCGAGGGCTCGCTCGGCATCGTCGTACGGGCCGTGCTCGCGCTGAAGCCGAAGCCGCCGCGGCAGCTGGTGCTGGCCGCCGAGTTCGGCTCCGCGGCCGCCGCCTGCGAGGCGGTGTGCCGGATCATGGAGGGCGGTCATGTGCCGTCCCTGCTCGAACTGATGGACCGTACGACCGTGAAGGCGGTCAACGAACTCACCCGCATGGGCCTGCCGGAGTCCACCGAGGCCCTGCTGCTCGCCGCCTTCGACACCCCGGACCCCAGCGCCGACCTCGCCGCCGTCGGCAAGCTCTGCGAGGCCGCGGGCGCCACCCAGGTGGTCCCGGCCGACGACGCCGCCGAGTCCGAACTCCTCCTCCAGGCCCGCCGGTCCTCGCTCGTCGCCCTGGAGGCCGTCAAGGGCACCACGATGATCGACGACGTGTGCGTGCCCCGCTCCCGCCTCGCCGACATGATCGAGGGCGTCGAGCGCATCGCGGCGAAGCACCGGCTGACCATCGGGGTCGTCGCACACGCGGGCGACGGCAACACCCATCCCACGGTCTGCTTCGACGCCCAGGACCCCGACGAGTGCCGGCGCGCCCGCGAGTCCTTCGACGAGATCATGGGCCTCGGCCTGGAACTCGGCGGCACCATCACCGGCGAACACGGCGTCGGCGTCCTGAAGAAGGAGTGGCTGGCCCGGGAGATCGGGCCGGTGGGCGTGGAGATGCAGCGGGCCGTGAAGCACGTCTTCGACCCGCTGGGCATCCTCAACCCCGGCAAGCTGTTCTGATCCCGGCCGTTCCGGTCCCCTACGGCGGGGTCCTCACTGGGCGAACAACTGGTCGAGCGCCGCGTCGATCCCCAGCTGTCCGCCCTCACTCCCCGGGGGCACCACCCACAGGGTCCGCTCCAGCCAGGCGGACACCCGGGTGGCCGGGGCTTCGAGCAGGGCGTCTCCGTCGGGTGAACTCAGCGCCATCAGCACGACGCTGCGGCCCTTCGCCTTCGCCGGCCACACCCGCACGTCCCCCTGCCCGCTCGGCCGGAACACCCCCTCCACGAGCAGGTCGCGGGCGAAGGCCCAGTGGACCGGGAAGTCGGAGTCCAGATGGAAGCTGACATGGACGGCGTACGGGTCGTCGGAGCGATAGGTCAGCCGGGCCGGGACCGGGATGCTCCGCTCGGGGGACAGGACGAGCCGCAGTTCCAGTTCGCGCTCCACGACGGTGTGACGCATGACGTCGGTTCCTCTCTCGGTCAGTCGTGCGGGCGCCTGCGGGTGGGCCCGTACGGGTGGAGAGCGGCGGGGGCCGGGAGCATTACGCGGGTTCCGGGGAATTTTTCTTCCGATGCGGTGAAGGGGGTGCACACGGCTGCCCGGAAAGGGTCGGGTCCTGCGGGACTGGCGGTGACGGGCATCCATGTCTGATAGATGTGGAGGCTCCTACATCACCCCCGAGCAGATACGGGATGACGGACATGACCGCCCCAACCCCGGCACCCGGTGACGAACGGCCCCGCGAGGGCTACTACCCGGACCCGTCCATCCCCGGCTACGTCCGTTACTGGAACGGCGCCGCGTGGGTGCCGGGCACCAGCCGCCCGGCCCCGTCCGACGGCGAACCCCTCCTCGCCCCGCCCGGCTCCCATCCCGCGGCTCCGGCCGCTCCCGCCGCCTCCGGGGCCCCCGCCGCAGCCTCGGCGGTCGAGGAGACCGGCCCGCACTTCTTCGACGAGGACCCGCAGCCGGGCGGCGCCTCCGGCTGGGCGTCCGAGGGTGGTGCCTGGGGCGCCGACCCCCGGGCGGCGGGCGCACAGGCCCAGCCCGACGGCCGGTCGTCCCGCACCGACGGCACGGCGTCGATCCCGCCGGCGGGCCAGGGGGACGTCGACTCGGGCGGCACGTTCATCTTCCGCAGGCCGACGGTCGGCCCGGCCGCGACCCCGCCTGCGGCCCGGCCGCCCATGGACGACGGCACGCTGACCTTCCGGCCGATCCGGGACGAGGCCACGCCGAAACCCGGCACCGGTACGGCCGGCCCGGATGCCCGCGGAGCCGGTGCTGGTGCGGCGGCCGGCTTCGGCGCGCAGGGTCCGGTCGGTGCTTCCGGTGCTTCCGGTGCTTCCGGTGCTTCCGGTGCTTCCGGTGCTCCCGGGACTTCCGGCACCGCGCGTCCCGGCTTCGCCGCCGGAAAGGCGGCCGCCGCCCGCGCCGCCGCCGCCCAGGCGCCGTCCGCCCCCGTCCCGGCCCCCCAGCCGGCCGCCCCTCAGGCCGCCGCCCCCGCCGTCCCCCCGCAGCAGCCCGCGGCGCCCCGGTCCCCGATGGCTCCCGCCACCCCCATGGCCGCCGGTGCCGGCGGTGGGCAGTCCTCCTGGGCGCAGCAGGTGCACCGGCTCGCCGGTGACCAGCCGGTCGCCCCCTGGAAGCCGCCGGTGGAGGACCTCTTCCAGGCGGCCGCCCGACGGCAGGCGGCGGCCCGGCCCGCCGGGCTCGGCAAGCGGTTCGCCGCGCGGCTCGTGGACAGCCTGGTCGTCGGCGCGGTGACCGGGGCCGCCGCCGTACCGTTCGGGACCAAGGCGGCCGACCACGTGCAGGACAAGATCGACGCGGCCAGGCTCTCCGGCCGTACCGAGACCGTCTGGCTGCTCGACGGCACGACCGGCCTGTACCTCGGGATCGTGCTCGCCGTGCTGCTCCTGGCCGGCGTCCTCTACGAGGTGCTGCCCACCGCCAGATGGGGCCGCACGCTCGGCAAGAAGCTCTTCGGCCTGGAGGTACGGGACATCGAGGGCCACGAGCCCCCCGCCTTCGGCGCCGCCCTGCGCCGCTGGCTGGTGTACACCGTGCCCGGCCTGCTCGGCATCGGGATCGTCGGCGTCGCCTGGTGCCTGTTCGACCGCCCCTGGCACCAGTGCTGGCACGACAAGGCGGCGCACACCTTCGTCGCCGGCTGACGGGCCGTCGTACACGGGCCGTCGTACTCGGGCCTCCCGCACAGGCCCTCCTGCACGGGCCGTCGTACCCCGTACGGCCGCTCGCCGGATGCGAAGGAGGCGGCTTCGCGGTGCACTCGGGCCATGAGCACCGAACCGCCCCCGCCCCCGGGCTCAGGAGAGCCGCCGGACGACGATCCGTTCAGGAAGCAGCCCCCGCCGCCCTCCTACGGCGGCGGCCCCACCGGCGCGGGCGGCGGCGGCCCCTACGAAGCCGGCGGCGGCCCCTACGGAGGTGGTAGCCCCTATGAAGGCGGTGGTGGAGCCGGCGGCTATCCCGCTGACCCCCTCGCCGGGATGCCGCCGCTCGCCGACAGCGGCAAGCGCACCCTCGCGCGGATCATCGACATGATCCTGGTGGGCATCGTGGCCGCCCTGCTCACCTGGGCGCTCGGGGTGAGCGAGTACCAGATGGACGGCGACCGGATCTCGGCCGGCCGGTCCTTCGTCCAGTCGCTCGTCGTCGCCGTCCTGTTCGTCGCCTACGACACCCTGCTGATCGCCAAGTCGGGACAGACCCTCGGCAAGAAGTGGCTCGGCATGCGGGTCGCCAACCTCGCCGACGGCGCCACGCCCTCCGCCCAGACCTCGCTGCTGCGCGCCCTCGTGCTGTGGGTGCCGTTCGCCTTCTGCTGCGCCTGCATCTGGACGGTGATCTGCGGCGGCTGGAGCTTCTTCGACAAGCCGTACAAACAGGGCCTGCACGACAAGGCCGCGAAGACGGTCGTGGTCAGTACGAGCGCGTAGCGAGGGCCGGCGGCGGGGCACGGCAACCGGGGCCGAAACCCGGGCGGGCACCGGGGGCGGCGCACAGCGGTCGGCGGGTCCGTCAGTCTCACGGACCCGCCGACTTCGCCGGTGTGCGTACGTCAGGGCGCGGTGGGTTCCCGGACGGGCTCGGCCGTGGCGGCGGCCACGGTCTCCCGGTGCGCGGGGACCCGTACCTCGGATGGTGCGGCGGGGGCGGGCTGGGACTGTGCGACCGTGCGCGGCCGGGGCAGCGGAGCCGTCATGGCCACCAGCAGTCCCAGACCGAGCGCCGCGAGCGCGATGACCGCGATCCCGATGCCCGAACTCGTCTGTGACAGCAGCAGCATGGCGAGCGTCGAGCAGATCACGGTGCACGAACCGTAGACGAGCTGTGCCGGGGTCGGACGAGGCATGGCAATCGTGTCCTCGGAAGAAATGGGGGTGAGACGGGGAACCGGCCTTGGTTTCCACCGGCTTCCGAGCGTTCCACCGTTCGACTCTATTCGCGTGCATGCCCGAGCGGAACGACCGGTAAGCGTGACCTAACCCACGGTACCGGTGCACAGGGGGCGCACGGTCGCATGGCATACGTCAACCAGCGGCATATGCGCGCCGGTTGGTCGGGGTGCGTCAGGGGTACGGTCGCGACCCACTGTCCGTAAAGCGAACTTCTCCTCCGCATAGTGCAGTTGAAGTGTCAGAGTCAAGGTCTGTCTTTTCTCGTAAACCAGTAGTCAAATGTCGTCACTTGAATCGACGCGTTGAACGTGCGCGCACGGACCCCCAACCATGACCCGGTCCTCCTTGCCGTGCGCGCGGCGCGGGGGAGGAACTCAAGTGACCAGCAGACCCTGGACGTTCAGAGCGATCGCCGTCGGCGTGACGCTCGCAACCGCCTCCGTGGGCTTCGCCACCTTCGCGGTCGCGGAGGCCGCGACTCCGGCGGCGACCACCAGCACCGTCGACCGGCACGACCCGTCGACGAAGCAGGAGGAGCACGACCTCGACGGCCCCCTGAGCAAGACCCAGGAGGCCCAGCGCCAAGAGGCCCTCGACCAGGTCATATCCGGAAAGGCCCAGGTCAAGGAGCGCGACGGATCCAAGGTCGTCCAGCTCAAGGGCAAGAAGGGTGACAGCAAGTACGTCGAGCTCGGCCGCGAGAAGACGGACAAGATCTTCACCATCCTGGTCGAGTTCGGCGACCAGACGGACCCGCGGTACGGCGGCACGGCCGGCCCGCTGCACAACCAGATAGCCCAGCCGGACCGCACCAAGGACAACTCCACGGCGTGGCAGGCGGACTACAACCAGGCCCACTTCCAGGACCTCTACTTCGGCACCGGCAAGAAGACCGAGTCGCTGAAGAAGTACTACGAGAAGCAGTCCTCGGGCCGCTACTCGGTCGACGGTGAGGTCACCGACTGGGTCAAGGTCCCCTACAACGAGGCCCGTTACGGCAACAACGCCTGCGGCTCCACCACCTGCTCCAGCGTCTGGAACCTGGTGCGCGACGGCCTGAGCGCCTGGGTCGCCGACCAGAAGGCGGCCGGTGAGTCCGACGCCGCCATCAAGGCCGACCTCGCCCAGTACGACCAGTGGGACCGCTACGACTACGACGGCGACGGCAACTTCAACGAGCCCGACGGCTACGTCGACCACTTCCAGATCGTGCACGCCGGCGAGGACGAGTCCGCGGGCGGCGGCGCCCAGGGCACCGACGCCATCTGGGCGCACCGCTGGTACGCCTTCGGCACCGACGCCGGTGCCACCGGCCCCGACAACAACAAGCTCGGCGGTACCCAGGTCGGCGACACCGGCATCTGGGTCGGCGACTACACCATGCAGCCGGAGAACGGCGGACTCGGCGTCTACGCCCACGAGTACGGCCACGACCTCGGCCTGCCGGACGAGTACGACACCAACGGCGGCGACAACTCCACCGGGTTCTGGACCCTGATGTCCTCCGGCTCCTGGCTCGGCACCGGCAAGGAGGCCATCGGCGACCTGCCCGGTGACCTGAACGCCTGGGACAAGCTGCAGCTGGGCTGGCTCAACTACGACGTGGCCAAGGGCGGCACGAAGTCCAGCCACAAGCTGGGCGTCGCCGAGTACAACACGAAGAACAAGCAGGCCACGGTGGTCACCCTGCCCGACAAGGCGGTCACCACCACGGTGGTCACCCCGGCCGAGGGCTCGACCCAGTGGTGGAGCGGCAGCGGCGACAACCTCAAGAACACGCTGACCCGTGACGTCGACCTGACCGGCAAGTCGTCGGCCTCGCTCGGCCTCGACGGCTGGTACGACATCGAGTCGGGCTACGACTACCTCTACACCGAGGTCTCCACCGACGGCGGCGCCAACTGGACCGCCCTGGACGGCACGGTCAACGGCCAGGCCATCCCGCGCGACGGCAGCGACAAGCCGGCGCTCACCGGTTCGGTCGACGCGTACACCAAGCTGTCGTACCCGCTGGACGCCTACGCCGGCCAGAAGATCCAGCTGCGCTTCCGCTACCAGACCGACGGCGGGGTCGCCCTCAAGGGCTTCGCGGCCGACGAGATCACGCTCACCGCGGACGGCTCCACCGTCTTCTCCGACAACGCCGAGTCGGCGGACGCCGCCTGGACCGCCTCCGGGTTCTCCCGCATCGGCGCGTCCTTCACCAAGGACTACGCGCAGTACTACATCGCGGAGAACCGCCAGTACGTGTCGTACGACAAGACCCTCAAGGTCGGCCCGTACAACTTCGGCTTCTCGACGACCCGTCCGGACTGGGTGGAGCACTACCCGTACCAGAACGGCCTGTTGCTCTGGAAGTGGGACACCTCCGAGGCGGACAACAACACCAGCGTCCACCCCGGCACCGGTCTGATCCTTCCGGTCGACTCCCACCCGACGGCGCTGAAGTGGTCCGACGGCACGCTGATGCGCAACCGCATCCAGGCCTACGACTCGCCGTTCAGCCTCTACGCGACGGACGGCATCACGCTGCACAAGGCGGACGTGGTGACCAAGATCAGGAAGTCGTCCGGGGTGTCGGTCTTCAACGACCACAAGAGCGACTACTACGACGCGTCGAACCCGACCGGCGGCGTCAAGATCACTGACACCAACACGAAGATCAACATCGTCACGGAGGCCCGGGACGGCTCGACGATCTCCCTCCAGGTCGGGCCCGCGGTGAAGTAGTCCACATTTCCGCAGGTCAGGCACGTATCGGCGGCGACCCCTTGGCGGGTCGCCGCCGCTCGTGCTTAGGTGCGTCCTGTGGCTTTCTTATTGACACCGACGCACACGGGGGTGTGACCGCATGGCCGCAGGAGGGTTCTGCAAGCTGCCGAACGGCAGAGTGGTGGTGGCGCTGAACCTACCCAGTCCGACCACCGCGGACGGCTCGTCCGCCGTCCGCGTACTGGTCCACGCCCAGAACCGCGCCCGGGCCCTGACCAGGCTCCGCAACCTGGGCATGCGAGCGGTCTACCTGCGGGGCAACGCCGCCCCGCCCACCCCGGACGAGATCACCGCCGTCCTCCACCACCCCGACGGCCTCATATGGCGAACGGCCCCTGACAACGGTGTCACGGCCACCGAACTCTGGAGACCGATCAGATCCCTCCTCCGCAGACCAACGCCGGCATAACCACCGCAGCGCCAGACCGTGCGGCCGACCCGTCAGCACCGGACTCGGCAGCCACCCCAGGAACGCGGGGAACTGCGCGACAGGCCCCCACCGGCCCGCGGGTGCTCACCGGCCGGTCTGGCACCGCCGGAGTCCGCCGTCGTGGCTGATGGCCGCTGCGGCGGAAATGGGGGGTGGCCGGTGTCGTCTCGGGGGCGCAGGGGCTTGCGTCGCCTGTCAGCGCCGGGCGCGCCCGCCGACCTGGGGGCGCGGGGAACTGCGCGAGAGGCCCCACCGGCCCGCGGGTGCTCACCGGCCGGTCTGGCGCCGCCGGAGTCCGCCGTCGTGGCTGATGGCCGCTGCGGCGGAAATGGGGGGTGGCCGGTGTGGTCTCGGGGGTGCGGGGGCTTGCGTTGCCTGTCAGCGCCGGGTTCGGCAGTCATCGCAGGGGCGCGGGGAACTGCGCGACAAGCCCCCACCGGCCCGCGGGTGCTCACCGGCCGGTCTGGCGCCGCCGGAGTCCGCCGTCGTGGCTGATCGCCGCTGCGGCGGACAGGAATGTGACCGGAGGGCGAGGGGGTGGCCGATCCTGAAGGCCGCCCATCCTCAAGGACGGGCGGTGGCGATGGCACGGGCGGCCTGCACGCGGGCGGTCCTACACCACCGGCTTGCCCGTCAGTTCCACGCCCGCCTCGCGCAGCTCCTCCAGGGCGCGGGCCGTCGTCGCCTCCGCGACCCCCGCCGTGAGGTCGAGGAGGACCTGGGTCCGGAAGCCCTCTTTCGCGGCGTCCAGGGCGGTCGCCCGCACGCAGTGGTCGGTCGCGATGCCGACCACGTCGACCTCGTCGATCTTCCGGGCCCGCAGCCAGTCCGCCAGCTTCACGCCGTTCTCGTCGGCGCCCTCGAACCCGCTGTAGGCCGCGGCGTACGCCCCCTTGCTGAACACCGCGTCCACCGCCCCGGAAGCGACCGCCGGCGCGAAGTTCGGATGGAAGCCCACGCCCTCCGTACCGGCGACACAGTGCGCCGGCCAGCTGTGCACGTAGTCGGGGTTGTCGGCGAAGTGACCCCCCGGCGCGATGTGGTGGTCGCGGGTCGCCACCACATGGCGGTAGCCGGCGGGCGCCTGCCCGATCAGCTCCGTGATCGCGGCGGCCACATCGGCCCCCCCGGTGACCGCGAGGCTGCCCCCCTCGCAGAAGTCGTTCTGCACATCGACGACGATCAAGGCGCGGCGCATGGTCGGTGTCCTTCGCATTCGATAGCGGGTCCGTCGAGGGGCAAGACGCGGAGAAGAAGGGGTGCGGGCCCGGCCTGAACCTCCGAGCGTAGAGACTTACGGGGGCGTAGGGGAGGGGGCTTTGCGGGGCACGTACGCGGGCACTCGCTCTAGCTACCCGAGCGCCCCTGCACGTACTCCGTCGGAATGACCGGTTCCCCCCGCGAGAGCTGGGTCGCGGAGAGCGGCAGGTTCGCGCGGGCCGCCGCGTGCCGGTCCCGGGGCGCGTCCAGGGGTTCGCGGGCGACGACCTCGCCGGACTTCACCAGCTCGACGAGCAGCTGCCGGTCGACCAGGCCGGCCGGGACCTCGCCGGTGCCGACGACCTCGGCCTCCGCCACCCCGTCGGCGTCCAGCCGCCGCGCCGCCCACTTGCGGCCGCCGACGGACGTCTTGCCGCCTGACGACTTCTTCGCGACCGGCACCAGCGGCGCCTTCGGATCGGCGGACTCGGCGCGGGCGACCAGCTTGTAGACCATGGAGCAGGTGGGGTGCCCGGAGCCGGTCACCAGCTGGGTGCCGACGCCGTACGCGTCCACGGGGGCGGCGGCCAGCGAGGCGATGGCGTACTCGTCGAGGTCGGAGGTCACGACGATCTTCGTGCCGTGGGCGCCCAGCTCGTCCAGCTGCTGGCGCACCCGGTGGGCGACCAGCAGCAGGTCGCCGGAGTCGATGCGGACGGCGCCCAGCTCGGGCCCGGCCACCTCCACGGCCGTACGGACCGCCTCGGCGACGTCGTAGGTGTCGATCAGCAGGGTGGTGCCGCGGCCGAGCGAGTCGACCTGGGCCCGGAAGGCGTCGCGCTCGTGGTCGTGCAGCAGGGTGAAGGCGTGGGCGCTCGTCCCCACCGTCGGGATGCCGTAGCGGAAGCCGGCGGCGAGATCCGAGGTGGTGGCGAAACCGCCGACGTAGGCGGCGCGGGAGGCGGCGACGGCGGCCAGCTCGTGGGTGCGGCGGGCGCCCATCTCGATCAGCGGGCGGTCCCCGGCGGCCGAGGACATCCGGGAGGCGGCGGCCGCGATCGCGGAGTCGTGGTTGAGGATGGAGAGGATCACGGTCTCCAGGAGCACGCACTCCGCGAACGACCCCTCGACCCGCATGACCGGCGAGCCCGGGAAGTAGACCTCGCCCTCGGGATAGCCCCAGATGTCACCGCCGAAGCGGTAGCCGGCGAGCCATTCCAGGGTGGGCCCGTCGACGATGTTCCGCTCCTTGAGGAAGCGCAGGACGTCCGCGTCGAAGCGGAAGTTCTCCACCGCGTCCAGGACGCGCCCGGTGCCCCCCACGACGCCGTAACGGCGCCCCTCGGGCAGGCGCCGGGTGAAGACCTCGAAGACGCTCCGCCGCTCGGCCGTACCCGCCTTCAGGGCCGCCTGCAGCATCGTCAGCTCGTACTGGTCCGTGAAGAGCGCCGTCGAGGGAACATTCACCGGCAGCCCAAGGTCCGCTACATCCACGACAGCTCTCCTAGCTATGTCTCCTGGCGGGTCCCCAGGCCGGCCGGGGGTTCGGGGGGTGTCCCCCGGTGTACGCAGCATGGCAGGAGATGCTACACCCTTCGCGTCAGTGTGACGATTTAAGGGGCCCGTGGCAGCATGGGCCTTGTGACGTCACCCGCTCCCGTAGAGATCGAACGCACCGAGTCGGCGGAGGAGGTCTTCGCCGTCCCCGAGCCGGACGTCCCCTGGATCACGATCGTGCACAACGACCCCGTCAACCTCATGAGCTACGTGACGTACGTCTTCCAGACGTACTTCGGCTATCCCAAGGACAAGGCCACCAAGCTCATGCTGGACGTCCACCACAAGGGCCGGGCGGTCGTCTCCAGCGGCAGCCGCGAGGAGATGGAACGCGACGTGCAGGCGATGCACGGCTACGGCCTGTGGGCCACCCTCCAGCAGGACCGCAAGTAGCCCTTCACCCCGGACCGGTCACGACCGGCCCAGACCAGCTCCTCGATCAGCTCCGGAAGCAGCGAACCCCCTCCATGCCAGGAATCTTCGAACCGCTCCCCGGCGGCGGCGCGGCCGTCGCGCTCGACGACGTCGAGATCTCCATCATCCGGTCGCTGGCCGTCCAGCTCCTGGAGCTCATCGGGCCCGGCCCCGCCGAGGACGCCCCCGACGACCCGCTCGCCGAGCTGTTCGCCGAGGGCCCCAGCGAGGCGCCCACCGACCCTGTGCTGCGCCGGCTCTTCCCGGACGCCTACAGCGACCCGGAGCGGTCCCCGCGGTCCCCCGAGGAGGCCGAGGAGCGGCAGGCGCACTCCGCCGAGTTCCGCCGCTACACGGAGAACGACCTCAGGGCCCGCAAGCGGGAGAGCGCCCTCTCGGTGATCCGCAGCCTCGACACCCTCGCCCCCGCGGAGAAGGGTGACGCGGTCCTCAGGCTGGCGCCCGAGGAGTCCCGGCAGTGGCTCGGCGCCCTCACCGACCTGCGCCTCGCGATCGGCTCCCGCCTCGACATCACCGACGACGACGACACCGACCTGCTCTACCGGCTGCCGGACGAGGACCCGCGCAAGCCGATGGTGATGGCCTACCTGTGGCTCGGCGGCCTCCAGGAGACCCTGGTCGCGACCCTGATGCCGTAGTTCGTCCAGGTTTGGCGTTCGCTCAGAGGACGCTCAAATCCGGATAACGATCCCGCCACCGTTGCGGCCTGATATGACCTTTTCGGCCGAACTTTGTCTGCTTTTCTCAGTGGTGTGCGCCACAATCGCTCTCGGCGGGACCCGGTGATCAACGGTGCGGCCGTGATAGATCTTCACGACCGCCCGGCGAACACCACCCACGTGTACGTCCGGGTGCGCCACCGAACCGGCGACCGCCGGTCTGGCACCGCTCCATCATCCGGGGGGATCGAAACCCGATCCGAGGCCGACGAGAGGCCCGGTTCGGCATGGAGAAAGGCGCACACCACACATGACCTCCGCTCAGGTCGACACGTCGGAGCAGTCCTCCGAAGCCCCCGAAGAGGGGTACGAGCGCGGGCTCGGCAGCCGCCAGGTCCAGATGATCGCCATCGGCGGCGCCATCGGCGTCGGCCTCTTCCTGGGCGCCGGGGCGAACATCGCCAAGGCCGGTCCCAGCCTCATCCTGATGTACGCCCTGGCCGGCGGCGTCATCTTCTTCATCATGCGGGCCCTCGGCGAACTCCTGCTCTACCGCCCGGTCTCCGGTTCCTTCGCCGAGTACTCCCGGGAGTTCCTCGGCCCGTTCTTCGGATACTTCACCGGCTGGACGTACTGGCTCATGTGGGTCGTCACCGGCATGGCGGAGCTGACGGCCGCCGCGATCTATGTGCACTACTGGTTCCCGCAGGTCCCGCAGTGGGTGACCGCGCTGGTCTTCCTGGTGGTCCTCTTCGGGGCCAACCTGATCTCGGTGAAGGTGTTCGGGGAACTGGAGTTCTGGTTCTCCATGGTCAAGGTCACCGCCCTGATCGGCATGATCGTGGTCGGTCTCGGCGTCCTCACCTTCGGCTTCAGCTCCGCCGGTGACACCGCGTCGGTCGCGAACCTCTACCGGTTCGACGGCTTCTTCCCCACGGGCGTCGGCTCCTCGCTGATGACCCTTCAGGGCGTCATGTTCGCCTACCTCGCGGTCGAACTGGTCGGCGTCACCGCCGGTGAGTCGGAGAACCCGGAGCAGACCCTCCCCAAGGCGATCAACACCCTCCCCTGGCGCATCGCCCTCTTCTACGTCGGCGCGCTCACGGTGATCCTCTGCGTCGTGAAGTGGACGGAGTTCGCCCCGGGCGTCTCCCCGTTCGTCGCCGCCTTCGCGAAGATCGGCATCCCGGCCGGCGCCGGCATCGTCAACTTCGTCGTGCTGACCGCGGCCCTGTCCTCCTGCAACTCCGGCATGTACTCCACCGGCCGGATGCTGCGCACCCTCGCCGACAGCGGCGAGGCCCCGGCCACGTTCCGCAGGCTGTCCGCGTCGAAGACCCCCGCGTTCGGCATCACCGTCTCGGTCCTCTTCATGGGCATCGGCGTGGTCCTCAACTACGTCGTCCCGGAGAAGGCGTTCGGCTACGTGACCTCCGTCGCCACCGCGGCCGGCATCTGGACCTGGCTGATGATCCTGATCAGCCACGTCCGCTACCGCCGCGCGGTCGACGCGGGCCGCCTGCCGGCCTCCGCCTTCCCGGCCCCCGGCGGCGTGAAGTGCACCTGGATCGCCATCGCCTTCCTGCTCTTCGTGACCTGCCTGATCGCGTACAACGGCGACTCCCGTGTCTGCCTCTACGTGATGACCTGCTGGGCCGCCGCGCTGGGCGCCGGCTGGCTGGTCCTGAAGAACCGCCATCCCGAGGTCGCCGAGCGCCGCGCGCCGGCACCGCTGGACAAGGTCAGCTGACCATCCCTCCGGGACGCCCGCCGCGGGGAGCACTCGTGGCGCCCCTCGCGGCAGCCGCTCAGGGCGTCCGGCATCCGGGCCGCTCCGTACCACCCACCGGTACGGGGCGGCCCTCTGCTTATCCTGGCGAACATGCTGACCATCACCCAGGCCCTCGTCGACCAGATCGTCGCCCACGGGCGCAAGGACCACCCGGACGAGGCGTGCGGAGTCGTCGCGGGGCCGGCGGGCTCGGACCGCCCCGAGCGATTCATCCCGATGCTGAACGCGGCGATGTCCCCCACGTTCTACGAGTTCGACTCCGGCGACCTGCTCCGGCTGTACCGGGAGATGGACGACCGTGACGAGGAGCCGGTGGTCATCTACCACTCCCACACGGCGACGGAGGCGTACCCGTCCCGGACCGACATCAGCTACGCGAACGAGCCCGGCGCCCACTACGTCCTCGTCTCGACGGCCGACACCGACGGCCTCGGCGACTTCCAGTTCCGGTCCTACCGCATCGTGGACGGCGAGGTCACGGAGGAGGAGGTCAGGATCGTCGAGACGTACTGACTTCTCCGCCGCCGACCTGTCCCCTGCCGCTCCCTCTTTTCCCACGACTGCTCTTCCTTTGCCGCCGCGACGGCGCTCAGCTCCGCTCCTCTTTTTCCGCTGCGGTGGAGCTCGGCTCCGCTCTTCTTTCTCCGCTGCGGCGGCGCTCAGCTCCGTTCCTCTTTTCCGCCGCAGCGGCGCTCAGCCGCGACGGCGGATCCCGGCGGTGCCGAACCGGCCGGTGGCCACCTGCGGGCCGGTGGGGGCTTGTCGCGCAGTTCCCCGCGCCCCTGGGTTGGCTGCTCAGCCCGGCGTCAGAAGTAATCCGCTTGGCTGGTCGTGCCGGTGCGGCGGCAGTCGTGTGCCGGTCCCGGGTCCCTGGGCTGGCTGCTCAGCCCGGCGTCAGAAGTAATCCGCTTGGTTGGTGGTGCCTGTGTGGCGGTAGTCGTGTGTCGGTGCGGCCCCCGGCAGGGCATCTCGTTCATCGGACGGAAAATGTCCGGCATGTGGAATCACACTCCGGAACCCGTACCGGGAATCGATACGATGAGCTCATGGTTCTGAACGACGTGAGCGACAAGGCGCCGGGCGTGCTGCTCGTGGCGCGGCTGCACGTCGACTTGTGCAGGCTGGACAGCGCCATCTGTTGACGCTGCCTGCCGCCGTACGGCCGTGAGCCGCGGCGTGCCGCTGCGCGCCCACCCACCCAGACTTTCCGACAGGAGCCCTGAGCCATGGCCATCGAGGTCCGCATCCCGACCATCCTCCGCCAGTACACCGACGGTCAGAAGGCGGTGGAGGGCAGCGGTGACACCCTCGCCGAGCTGTTCGCCGACCTTGAGACCCGGCACACGGGCATCCACGCCCGCATCGTGGACGACGGCAAGCTCCGCCGCTTCGTCAACGTGTACCTGAACGACGAGGACGTCCGTTTCGTCGACGGCATCAACACCAAGCTGTCCGACGGCGACACCGTGACGATCCTGCCGGCGGTCGCCGGCGGTATGGCCTGAGATCGGCATGCGCTACGACTCCCCGTTGGCCGCGGTCGGCAACACCCCCCTGGTGCGGCTGCCGCGGCTCTCGCCGTCCGCCGACGTCCGGATCTGGGCCAAGCTGGAGGACCGCAACCCGACCGGCTCGGTCAAGGACCGTCCCGCCCTGCACATGATCGAGCAGGCCGAGAAGGACGGCCGGCTCACCCCCGGCTGCACCATCCTGGAGCCGACGTCGGGCAACACCGGCATCTCGCTGGCGATGGCGGCCAAGCTCAAGGGCTACCGCATGGTCTGCGTGATGCCCGAGAACACCTCGCAGGAGCGCCGGGACCTGCTCGGGATGTGGGGCGCGGAGATCATCTCCAGCCCGGCCGCGGGCGGTTCCAACACCGCCGTACGCGTGGCCAAGGAGCTCTCCGCCGAGCACCCCGACTGGGTGATGCTTTACCAGTACGGCAACCCGGACAACGCCGGTGCGCACTACGCGACCACCGGCCCGGAGATCCTCGCCGACCTGCCGTCCGTGACGCACTTCGTCGCGGGGCTGGGGACCACCGGCACGCTGATGGGCGTCGGCCGGTACCTGCGCGAGCACAAGCCGGACGTGCGGATCGTCGCCGCCGAACCCCGGTACGACGACCTCGTGTACGGGCTCAGGAACCTCGACGAGGGCTTCGTGCCGGAGCTGTACGACGCCTCCGTGCTCACCACCCGCTACTCGGTCGGCTCCGCGGACGCGGTGACCCGGACCCGGGAACTGCTCCAGCAGGAGGGTATCTTCGCGGGCGTCTCCACCGGCGCTGCGCTGCACGCCGCGATCGGCGTCGGGAAGAAGGCCGTACAGGCCGGCGAGAACGCGGACATCGTGTTCGTCGTCGCGGACGGCGGCTGGAAGTACCTGTCGACCGGCGTGTACACCGCCGCCACGACCGAGGAAGCCATCGAGACCCTGCACGGTCAGCTCTGGGCATAGCCCGCATCATGTACGCGCCAACCCCCTCTCATGAGGGGGCTAAGCGCTACCTATGGCGCGGCAAAGATCTTCGTCTCGGGGAACCAACGCTCGGGGAACCCCGCTAGGTTCCTCACCGTCCTGTCATGCCACGCTCATCGGCATCCCAGGGTGTTCGAAGTGTCATGCTCATGACCGCGCACTCTGCCGCCGCTACGCGCGTCACGGGCCTGCCTTGTAACCCCACCGATGGAGGCAGTACCCCATGCGTGAATCACGACGGAGTCCGCGAAGACTTCTGGCCTTCGCCTTCCCGGCCCTCGCCCTCGCCGTCTCCGGTTTCGTCGCGGCACCGGCCGCGCAGGCACAGGCACCGGCGCACACCGCCACCTCCCAGGCCACCGCCCAGACCGGCCGAGCCGCCCAGAACGCCAAGGCCCTCACCGACCCGGCCCGGCAGGCCGTGCACAGCACCGGCAGGGCCGGGCAGAAGGTGCCCACCAAGCACCTGTGCGCCACCGCCGCCAAGCCCGGCCACGTCTCCTGCTTCGCCCAGCGCCGTACCGACATCAAGCAGCAGTTGGCCGCCGCGCTCGCCGCCGCCCCCTCCGGCCTGAGCCCGACCAACCTGCACAGCGCCTACAACCTGCCCTCGACGGGCGGCTCCGGCCTCACCGTCGCGGTGGTCGACGCCTACAACGACCCCAACGCGGCCTCGGACCTCGCCACCTACCGCTCGACGTACGGCCTGTCGGCGTGCACCGTCGCCAACGGCTGCTTCAAGCAGGTCAGCCAGACCGGCTCGACGACCTCGCTGCCGTCGAACGACTCCGGCTGGGCCGGTGAGGAAGCGCTCGACATCGACATGGTCAGCGCCGTCTGCCCGAACTGCAACATCATCCTCGTAGAGGCGAACTCCGCCACCGACTCCGACCTCGGCACCGCCGAGAACGAGGCCGTCGCGCTCGGCGCCAAGTTCGTCTCCAACAGCTGGGGCGGATCCGAGTCCTCCTCCCAGACCAGCGAGGACACCTCGTACTTCAAGCACCCGGGTGTCGCGATCACCGTCTCCTCCGGTGACTCCGCCTACGGCGCCGAGTACCCGGCGACCTCCCAGTACGTGACCGCCGTCGGCGGCACCGCGCTCTCCACCTCCTCCGGCACCCGCGGCTGGACCGAGTCCGTGTGGAAGACCAGCTCCTCCGAGGGCACCGGCTCCGGCTGCTCCGCCTACGACTCGAAGCCCAGCTGGCAGACCGACACCGGCTGCACCAAGCGCATGGAGGCCGACGTCTCCGCGGTCGCCGACCCGGCCACCGGCGTGGCGGTCTACGACACCTACGGCGGCTCCGGCTGGGCGGTCTACGGCGGCACCAGCGCCTCCGCGCCGATCATCGCCGGCGTCTACGCCCTCGCGGGCACCCCGGGCTCCAGCGATTACCCGGCGAAGTACCCGTACTCGCACACCGGCAACCTGTACGACGTCACCAGCGGCAACAACGGCTCCTGCTCCACCGCCTACTTCTGCACCGCCGAGACCGGCTACGACGGCCCGACCGGCTGGGGCACCCCGAACGGCACCACCGCCTTCGCCTCCGGCTCCAGCACCGGCAACACGGTGACCGTCACCAACCCGGGCAGCCAGTCCACCACCACGGGCAGCTCGGTCAGCCTGCAGATCTCCGCCGGCGACAGCGCGGGCGCCACTCTCACCTACAGCGCGTCCGGCCTGCCCACCGGCCTGTCCATCTCCAGCTCCACCGGCCTGATCTCCGGTACGGCGTCCACCGCGGGCACCTACAGCACCACCGTCACCGCGACCGACTCCACCGGCGCCTCCGGCACGGCCTCCTTCACCTGGACCGTCAGCACCAGCGGCGGCGGCTCCTGCACCTCGTCCCAGCTGCTCGGCAACA
>NZ_JAJONF010000042.1 GCF_021462265.1 Streptomyces shenzhenensis
GACCGTAGCCCGCCGAGAACCCGCCTCACGCAGGCGGGTTCGGGCCCGGCTGCTCACCGCCCGTCGGCACGACCGGCGGACATTCCCGCACGCCGTGGCCAGAGACAGCAGCCCTCCACGGGGCTCTCGCGGAACCGCCCACTCACGAATCAGGAGCCCCCGTCGAGCGACTCGGCCCCCGCCGCGGAGCCGGGAGAGGAGAACTCCTCCGGCGTCGCTGCGCCGGCGCGGCTGTCGCTGCCGGTATGCGAGTGTCGCGAGCCTGCTGGGCGTCCTTGAGCTCGCGGACCTCGAGCCGGTAGCTGAGCGGCTCGCGCCAGAACTCCAGCCGCGCCGGGGCGGTCTGGGGCAGGGTACGGACGACGGCGCGCGCCACCCCTGGTGCGTCCCCGTTGACCCGTGCCCTCCCCGGGGCGGAGGTCCTTGCACAGCCGTGAGGCCGGAAAGTCCCGCGACCGGCCCACCACGGTGACATGGCTCCGGCTGCCCCGTCGCCCCCTGTCCTCGTCGCGTCGGTGTGCTCGGCACCGTCATCGACTCGGTGCGGGAGCCCGACGCCCTGCCAGGGCCTCGCCATTGCCTCTGCGGTCACTAGAGGTGGATCGCGCGTGCCCTCTTCGAAGCCGCAGCCTGAGCACCTGGCGCGAGCCGCCGCGGCCTCTGATTCCTGTGCGGTGCCAACGGAGCCGCCGCAGAACGCCTCTGCCGCCGCCGGCCGTCGGTGTGTTCTTGTGGAAGTCCTTCGTTCAGGCGGCGCAGGGTGGGGCGTAGGAGCGGTCCGGCAGGTACTGCCGCCATTCGGTCCGGGTGATGGCCGCGCCCGCGACGGCGCAGATGCGGGCGGCGACGGCCCTGGGGTCGGTGTCCCACAGCCGTACGGTGTGGTCCGCGCTGCCGGCGGCGAGGGTGTGGCCCCTGGGGCTGAAGGAGACCACGTAGACGTGGTCGGTGGGGCCGGTCAGTGTCGCCGCGACGGTGGGTGACGCCGGTCGCGAGACGTCCCACAGCCAGACCGTGTGGTCGGTACTGCCGGCGGCCAGCGTGCGGCCGTCCGGGCTGAAGGCCACCGAGTAGACGTAGTTGGTCGGGCCGGTCAGCGGCCGGCCGAGGAGGCGCGGGGCCGCCGGCCGGCTCATGTCCCACAGCCGGACCGTGTGGTCCGCGCTGCCAGCGGCCAGCGTGCGCCCGTCAGGGCTGAACGCGACCGAGTAGACGGTGTCACCGCTCTCCGTCAGCGGGCGGCCGAGCGGCCGGGGCGTCTTCGGCCGGGTCATGTCCCAGAGCCGGACCGTGTGGTCCGCGCTGCCGGCGGCCAGCGTGTGCCCGTCGGGGCTGAACGCGACCGAGAAGACGTAGCTCCTGAATCCGGACAGCTTCGGCAGCGGGGCCGGGTGGGCTGGGCTCGTGACGTCCCACAGCCGGAGGGTCTGGTCGTCGTTGCCGGTGACCAGGGTGTGCCCGTCGGGGCTGAACGCGACCACCTCGGCGTACCCGGTCGTCGACCCGGTGAATGCAGGCCCGAGCGGAACGGGGTGGGCCGCGTCGGCGATGTCCCACAGCCGCACGGTGCCGGTGGTGCCGGCGATCGCGAGGGTCCGGCCGTCGGGGCTGAAGGCCACCGCCGTGACTGCGCCGCCGGGAACGACGAGTCCCTGGCCCAGCGGTTCACCGGTGGCGACCGTCCACAGTTGGAGCCGGTCGGTACCGATCGCGAGGAGCCGGCCGTCCGGGCTGAAGGCGATGCCGTTGACCACGTCATCGGTGATCAGCACCGGGCTGGGCAGGTGCCACAGCCGGGTCACCCGGTCGGCGTCACCGCTGACCAGCGTCGACCGGTCGCGCCAGAGCAGCGCGGTGACCGGCCCGGTGTGCCGGAATCCGGCCGTGACCCGGCGCGTGCGCAGGTCCCACACCCGGACCAGGTCGTCGCTGCCCCCGACCGCCAGCGTCCTGCCGTCGGGGCTGTACGCCAGCGCGTTGATCCAGCTGGTCGCGCCCGTGAGGGGCTTTCCTTCCTGCCGGGGAGCGGCCGGGTCGGCGACGTTCCACAGCTCGACCTGCTGATCCCGGCCGCCGACGGCGAGGCTCCCGCCGTCCGGACTGAACGCCAGTGCGTAGACGTCCTTGTGCGAGGCGGCGAATCCCGCCCCCGCCGCCGCGGGCCTGCCGGAGGCACCGACCCGCCAGAGGCGGACCTTCCCGTCGCCGCTGCCCGCGGCCAGGACCCGGCCGTCCGGGCTGAAGGCCACCTCGTGCACATATCCCGCGGGCCCGGTGAGTGCGGGCCCCGACGTCTTCGCGTGACCAGGAACCGTGACGTCCCAGAGACGGACGGAGTTGTCCGCGCCACCTGCCGCGAGCGTGTGCCCGTCGGGGCTGAACGCGACGCTGTAGACGGTGTCGGACGGGCCGGTGAGCGGTCTGCCGAGCGGGCGGGGCCGACTGGGCGCGCTGACATCCCACAGCCGTACGGTCCGGTGTGCGCCGGCCACCGCGAGCACCTTCTCGTCCGGGCTGAGAGCGACGGTGTACACCGCGTCGGGGAACGCGGCCAGTGGGTGCCCTAACGCCACCGGGTGGCGGGTGTCGGTGGTGTTCCAGAGCCGTACCGTGCCGTCGGCACCGCCCTGGGCCAGCAGGTGGCTGCGGCTGCCGAGGGCGAGGGCCTGCACCGCGCCGCCCGGGGCGAGCAGGCGGGTGACCGCGGGCGAGGCGGAGGAGTTCAGCAGGCTGGAGACGGCCTCGGGGGTGTCGGCGATCCGGTAGGCGGTCAGCGACAGCTGGGCGCCCAGGCCCACTTCGTCGGTACGGACCCGGTCCGCTGCGACGGCGGTCAGGCGCGAGGCGGCAGCGGTCTCCTGTTTCTCGGCCGTTCTGCTGCGCTGGATGCCGTACCAGGCACCGGCGACGACCAGGACGAAGACCACGCCCAGTGCGGTGCTCAGTTGGTACGACCGACGGGTGCGGCGGCGGGCGGCCAGTCGCTCCAGGCGCTCGTTCTCGATACCGGCGTCCAGGAACTCCCGTTCGAGCGGCGTGGGATCGAGGCGGTGTGCGGCGTCCTCCGCCCAGCCACGGGCGAGCGCGAGACCGGTCCCCCTCAGGAGCATCTGGTGATCGCGTCCGCTGTCGTGCCATGCCTCAGCCGCCTCGGTGAGCCGGTGATGAGTGCGGATCCCGTCGCGGTCGGACTCGATCCACTCCTGGAGGCGCGGCCAGGCGGACAGCAGCGCCTCATGGGTGATCGTCAGCGTCTCCGCGTCGGCGGTGATCAGCCGCTGCTCGATGAACAGGTCCGCCACCAGGCTCAGTTCGCCGGCTCCCGCGCTGCTCCCGGCACGCAGGAGTTCGCTGTGCCAGATGCGGCGCCGGACATCGGCCGTCGTGCTCGACAGCCGGACCAGCCGCAGGAAGAGCGTGCGGGCCAGGACCTGCTGCTCCGGGGTGAGCCCGTTGTAGACGTTGTCGGCGGTGTGCGCCACGGCGCCGGCGATGCCCCCGCTGGCCTGGTAGTCGGCCACGGTGAGCTGCCGGTTCTGGCCGCGCTCGGCGGTGGCGAACAGCGCGTGGGACAGCAGCGGAAGCGCGCCGTCCTCGTGCCCCTGGTCCGTGTCGCCCCTGGCCGCGGGCGCGAGGTCCCGCAGCAGCAACTCGACCAGCCCGTCGTCGAGTCTGAGGCCCGCGCTGCGGGCGGGCTCGACGATCGCCCGGCGCAGCTGCGCCGAGTTCATCGGGCGGACGATCTCCTGGGCCTCCTCCAGCGCGGTCGCCAGCAGCGGCCTGCGCAGCGCCGCCGGGTAGAAGTCGGCCCGCAGTCCCAGCACGGCCGAGACGACGGGGCCGGGTGCGGATCCGGGGGTGCCCTCGGCCGCGGCGCCCGGGCCGGTGCCCGTGCCCGTGCCCGTGAGCGCACCCAGCACCTCAATGAACGCCTGCCGCTCCGCCTCGTCCCGGCACGTCGTGAACGTCTCCTCGAACTGGTCCACCACCAGCACCAGCGGCTCGGGAACGAAGCGCGCACAGCCGGCCGGATCCGACCGCAGCGCCTCCACGATCTCGGGGACCGGCCGTCCCGCCCCCGGGGCGAGGTGTGCGGCGAGCTCGGTCAGCGGATGGGCCCGCGGGGTGAAGAGCGCCACCCGGGCACCTCCCTCGGCCCTCAGCAGGGGCACCAGTCCCGCCCGTAACAAAGAGGACTTGCCGGAGCCCGACGGGCCCACCACGAAGACCAGCGGCCGTCCGGCCGCGTGCCGCTCGGCCAGCCGGCGGCGCAGGCGCGCGGTCGGCTCCTCACGGCCGAAGAACAGATCAGCCTGCTCGGGCTCGAAGCTGGCCAGCCCGCGGTACGGGGAGACGGCGCTGCTCCGCCCGTATGACATCTGCCGGAGACGGATGAGGTCGTCCGTCAGCTCCTCGACGGTCGTCGCGTCGGTGATGCCGCAGGCGTTCAGCAGCGCAGGCAGCAGACGGATGGGCGGCAGGTGACGGCCCCCGAAGTACCCGCCGAGCGTGCTGGACCTCTGGTCGAGGATCTTCGCGATCTCCCGGACGGACAGTCCCGCGTGTTCCCTGAACGACGTCAGCTCCTGGGCGAACTCGGCCCGGTCGGCAATGGGTCTGCGTGCCCTGCCGGCCGGACGTGCTGGGTCCTGAGACACCGATCCCCCACTCCCCGCCGCCCCCGGTGTCCCGACCTGCGGCGCTCCCCTTTTTTTCGGCACGAATCCTCGGCCGAACTGCCTGTACGGACCTGTACGGACCTGTACGGACCCCCCTACGGGTTCGTACGACTTCGTACGGAGACTGTCCGGCCTTGTACGGGCTTGCGGCAACCGCTTCACGAATATTCACGATGCCGATTGGCTAACGGCATGTCCCGTTTTATATAGGCGCTTCCGCCCCGGCTCCCGGAGACGACACCATGACCAACGTCCCCGCCCTGTCCGCCGCAGCACTCCTTCTCACGCTGGGCATCGGCATGGTGCTGCGCCGTGTGGCGAGCGCCCCCGAGCAGCGTCCCGTGGTTCTGGTCGTGGCGTGGCTGTGCGTCGCCCTCGGTGTCGACCTGGTCCTCTTCGGCTTCTTCCCCGGGGAGACGATCAGCGGTAAGGCCCTCGGCTTCCGGGTGGGCGGTGCGGCCGCGCTCTTCCTCGTCGTGTGGCAGGGCTGCTTCCGGGTGCACAAGCAGGCACTGGCGCTGGACCGGCCGGGCGAACTGCTGCGGCAGAGCAGAGCCGAGACGGTACGGCTGCGCGATCAGCTCGCCGCCGCGACGGCCGTGCGGCAGCCCGAGCAGCTGAGGACGACCCGGGTGCACCGCCACCCTGTGGCCGGGCGTCCCGGCCGCGAACTGGGCATCATCACCGGCGATCTGAAGAACGTCGATTTCGTCGACGTCTGGGTCAACTCGGAGAACACCGACATGCAGATGTCGCGTTTCCACGAGCGTTCGGTGTCCGGCCTCATCCGCTACGAGGGCGCCCGGCACGATGCCTCCGGCCGCGTCGTGGAGGACTGCGTCGCCGACGAGCTGACCCACCGGGTGGCGGGGCAGACCCCCGTCATGCCGGGTACGGCGATCAGCACCGGGCCCGGGAAACTGGCCACCCGCAACAAGGTGCGCCGGATCGTGCACGTCGCCTCGGTGATCGGCGAGCCCGGCAACGGCTACCGGCAGGCACGCGCGCTGGCCCGGTGCGTGACCAACGCGCTGCGGGAGGCGGAGCGCCCGGGGCTGCCCGACGCCGGATCGCTGTGCGAACCGCCCGTCTCGATCGTGTTCCCGCTGCTGGGGGCGGGGGAGGCCGGCGCCGATCCGGTCGAGACCGCCGGAGCACTCCTGACGGCGGCCTACGAGTACCTCTCCTCCGACCGTCCCATGTCGCTCCGCGCCGTCTACGTCCTCGCCTACACCGACGCCGAACTGGCCGCCTGCCGGAGCGCGCTGGAGCGGTTGTCCGGCGGCGGCCGCACCGGGCGCTGAGCCACCGAACAGTCGCCGCCCGCCTCCTGCGCAGCAGGTGCCGGGAGGTCCGTCCGCGCTGCCCGCCGGAAGCACCGGCCGCAACGCCCGCCAGGAAGGGAAACACCGTGCAATCCATCTACTCGACCGAACCCCTGGCCCCCGACCGGGCCTACGTCCGTGCCCCCGATCGCCGTCCCTGGTACCTCCGGCTCGGCGAGGAGCAGCCGATCGTGGCCTCCGGTTGCCCCGAGAGCGACTGCGCACCCGGGGCGATCGAGGCCCACGACGTGTACTGCCGTACCCACGAGCGCTTGCTGCCGTTCTCGACGTCCGCGCCGACCCGGGCCCGGTGGCTGGTGGTCAATCTGCTGCGCGCACTGGTGTGCGGGGTGTTCTCCGTGTCCGCGCAGACCGCGAGCCCGGCGCCGGTGACGGTGCTGGCCGTGCTGACGGGGGCGGCGGCGCTCGGACTGCCCCTGCGGCACTACACGGTCGGCCGGACGGCCGCCATCGTCCTGTGGGCGCTGGCCTGCACGGTGAGCGTGCTGACCGCCGTGACGGGGACGCACGGCCACCGGATCATCGGCACGGTGTCGCTGGCGCTGGTCGCACTGGCCTGGCTGGGCTGGACCGGCGCCAAGCTCACCGACCGGGCGGACAACGGCCGGGCCCGGGCCCGTCGGGCCCGTCGGCCGAACCCGGGCGACCACTCCGGCGGCCGGGCGGTGGGAATGATCGGCTCGGGCATGGCCGCCGTGCCGGCCGCGCTCCTGCTGAGCCTGCTGCTTGCCCGGGGGCCCTCGGGCTGGCTGCTTCGGCTGCCCGCGGTGCGCGGCTGGCTGCTGGTGACCGCGGTCGGCGGCCTCGCCGGCGCGCTGCTGGCCGCGCTGCTGGTGGGCACGCTGGACGGCTGGGGGCTGGTCGACCTCCGGACCCGCCAGGCCAGGCTCCCGGCCAGGCCCGCCCTGCTGCGGTGGACAACGGTCGACAGGCGCTGGCACGGGGCACCACCGCGATCCTTCGCCGGCCGCGTCCAGGTCCTGGTGCTCGAACTGCGCCGCCAGTTGGTCACGGCGGCCCTGCGCTGCGCCGCCTTCGCCGCCAACGTCCTGCGGCTGACCGGCCACCACGCCGCCAAGGCCGTCGTCCGGCTGGCGAACTTCCTGTTCCGGCAGTCCGTGATCCTGCTGCGCCGGGCCCGCATGTCGATGTTCTGCGCGGGACATGTCCTGGGCAGGGCGGTACGGGTGCTGGTCACCACGGTCCCGCGCAGCCTCCGCATCGTCCTGCTGCCGCCCGCCGTACTGGTCCTCGCGGCGGCCCTCGTACCGGTGGTGGCCGGGGAGACCACGACGTACCTGACCCACGGCGGCCCCGGCCGGCTCGGCCTGGCACTCCTCGGCGCCCTGGCGTGCGTGCTGCTGTGGACGGTGGCGTGGGCGGCGTTCACGGGCGAACCGCTCGCCCGCACGCGGGACTCGGCGCTGCGTACCGCCGGACTCGCCCTGCCCCACGTGGTGCTGCTGACCACCGTCGGCGGATGGGTGCTGGGGCTGCCCGGCACCTTCGGCCACGGACGCATCCACGTGGGCTGGCTGACGCTCACCCTCACCGCCCTGGTCCTGGTCTTCCTGGTGCGCGCCAGGCCGGACCGCAAGCTCGCATCGGGCCAGTGACATGGCATGCCGCACCGGAGGGACGACATGACCATCCGAACCCGGGACCTGTTCCTGTTCGTCGGGGCCGGTGCCTCCCGGTCCGTGCCCGCCGGGCTACCGATGTTCGACGGACTGCGCCGAAGGATCCTCCTGGAGTTGGGACTGGTCGGCGACCGTCCGGACGACCCGCGGGCGAGCGCCTACGCGGAGCTCGCCCCCGAGGTCTTCATGCTCGCCCTGTCACGCGGCGGCGTGGCGGTCGTGCCGTGGCTGAACGACGTGCTCGGGGCGGGGGAGCCCAACGCGGCCCACTACGCGGTCGCCCGGCTGGCGGCTGCCGGGGCCACGGTGTGGACCGTCAACTTCGACCACCTGATAGAAAGGGCGGGCGGCCCCGGCCTCGTTCCGTGCGCCTGGCCCGCCGCCCCCGTCGACGGCGTGAAGCTGTTCAAGCCGCACGGCACCCTCGGCGGCGAACTCATCGTCGACGCCGAGGCGGTGCTCCGTGGCCTGCCTCCCGCCTGGGAGGAACGGCTGCGGGCCGACGTGGCGGGCCGCACGGTGGTCTTCCTCGGCTATCGCGGCTTCGACCTGGACTTCCAGCCGATCTGGGACGACGTGCTCGCGGCGGCGGAGGACGTGCTCTGGTTCGACCTGCCGGACCCGGCCGCGGACCGGCACAAGAGGCAGTTGCTGACCGGTAGGGAGACGGCCGGCCGTCTGTACCTGCGACCGCCGGTGCCCAGACCTGCCGAGGCGCCGCCCGGCGGGCCCAACCCGTCCTGGGACTTCGTCCATTGGTGCCGGACCGAAGGGCTCACCGATGTCGACCAGGCCCTGGTGCTACGGCTGTTCGAGCAGCCCGAACCGGCGTTTCCCCCGCTGCCGGGAAAGCCCTACGAGCGGGCGAAACCCGTGTTGCAGGGGCTGCTGGGCGAGATCGGAGCGGCCCGCAAAAGCTACCGGGCCCTCCTCGGACGTCCCGCCCATGTCCGGCACGCCGTCCGCGGGCTGCTCGAACTCCGGCTCAACCACGGTGGCCGTTCGGTCGCGTGGGTGCTGAGCGGCGCCCGGCTGCTGCCTCCGGTGGGACGGCTGGCCACGGTACGGCGACTGGCCGCTGTCAAGCGGCTCACCGTGCTGTCCAAGACCGGCAGCTACCGGGCGGTGCTGAACGGCACCGGAAACCTGACCGCCGACAGCCTCTCCACCCTGTGGATCCTGCGGTCCGCCGCGCTGCGCAGCTCCGCGTCGCTCGATGCCGCGGCGGAAGCGGCGGCCACCGCCTGGGACAGTGCGCGTGCCGAGCACCACCCCGTCCGGATCGCCCACGCCGCCTTCCAACGGACCCTCGCCCTGATGTGGGCGGACCGTCTGGACGAAGCCCGCACCTGCCTGGAGCAGCAGCTGGATCCCTACGCCGCTCTCGCAGCCAACAGATGGGTCGCCTGGGCGGACTTCATACGGGGCGGGCTGGCCGTCCGTGACGGGGACGGCCAGGCCGCGACCGCCCACTTCCAGCGCAGCGAGGACCGCTTCCAGGCCGAAGCACTCGACGACGGGGTGGCCAGCGTCCTCATCGCGCGGCTGGCCGTACTGCGGTTGCAGGGTCTGGACGGCGGCTTTGAGGAGTCGCTGGCAGAGGTCGAACGCTTCCAGCGCACCAAGGGCAGGCAGCGCCTGCGCTACGCACGGAATCACCGTTTCATGCGCCATGCGGTACTGCTCGAACGCGCCGAGTTCGCCCGCGTGCACACACGGGACACCGACGCGGCCCTGCGCCTGTACCGGAAGGTGGCCGGCTCTCCCTACCCGCTGCACGCCGCGCAGGCCCATCTCGGCCTCGCGATGCTGGAGGCCGAACGCCACCACCCGCCCGACCACGCTCGCGTGGCGCTGGCCACTGCGACGCGGATAGGCGCCCGCCGACACGCCCGCCACGCACAAGCCCTCCTGGCGGCGCCAGGCCCGGCCCGGGCACCCGAGTTCTTCTTCTGCTGAGCCCAGTGGCCCATAAACGATCCGACGCACCCCATGGGGTGCCTGTCCGGAAACTTCGTGGCCCCTCACTCCCGTGAAGGTGGAGGAGAGCGCTGACGGGCTCGCTGAACGAAGAGTTGGACGCACGAGGCGACCGCCTGGGTACGGGTCAGCGGGTACAGCCGCAGAGGGCGGCAGACGAGTCGGGCTGTACGCCGGGTATTCCTGGAGCACCCTTCTGACCTGCGCCTTTGCGAGCCGTATCCGTTGTGACCTGCTAGGACGGGTTGCAGAGGCGATCGGAGGCAGTCAGAGGAAATCGCTCTGATTCGACCCCGGTTCGCCCCGGGTCGCTCAGTGGCAGTCGGAGGCGGTCATCTCCGAAAGTGCCGTCTGGGCGGCCCGGGTGGGCCGGGCTGGATCGAGAGTGATGCCTTTGGCGGGCCTCTGGTTCGTCTCTGGTCGAGCCGTGATGGGGACGCCTGCCTCCGTCCGGTGTCAGAAACGCGACCGGCTCGAAGCACTCGTACGCAACCGTCTCAAGCGCCTTCAGTACCGGCCCGGCACCCTCGACGGCTTCATAACCGGCACCGGCCTGACCCTCGACGAACCAGCATCACCTTGACGAGCCGAAGTCAGTAGCCGTGCCGTGGTCCGCGGCGGGCGGGAAGCGGTCAAGGCGAAAAAGACTCTGTGGCTCTTCGCGGCAACCTTTTCGGCCTCTGGGACCACTCAGTGTTGTCCGGCCAAGTGGTCCGGTCAGATTCAACAGTTGAAAGAGAGCACAGGCGTGTCCCTGGAACGAGAGCACAGACATGTCCCCGGCCCACCCACGTCATCGGTGGCGTCCCGCGGCGGCCACCGTGCCGACGACGGCGCGCGCGGTGGCCGCCCGAAGCATCGTGGCCGTCGGTTGCTCGCGCGTCGGGGTCTCTGGGCGGGTCTCGCCATGGTGGTCGTGGCCGGCTCGGCTGTCGTGGTCAGCCAGGCTTCAGCGCAGCAAACCCTGGATCTGAAGAAGTGGTACGTGCTGGTCAACCGCAACAGCGGCAAGGTGCTGGACGACCGCGGCTTCGCCAGGAACGACGGCGCAGCGGTGGTGCAGTGGGCGCGCCACGGCGGGGCCAACCAGCAGTGGCGGTTCATCGACGCGGGTGACGGTTACTACCGGCTGCAGAACCGGAACTCCGGCAAGGTGCTGGACGACCACGGCTGGTCGAAGACCGCCGGCTCCGCCATCGTGCAGTGGAAAGACCTGAACGGCACCAACCAGCAGTTCAAACTGGCCAAGTCGCCGGACGGCTACGTGCGTTTGGTCAATCGCTTCAGTGGCATGGCTGTCGATGTCCACAACGCCGCCAAGGCCGACGGGAGCGGTGTTGTCCAGAACCGCGACCGGGGCGGTGCCGATCAGCAGTGGCAACTCGTCCCGGCCGGGAGTGTCGGCGGCTCCGGTACGCCCACCGCGCCGAGCGGCAGCGTTCCCACCAGCCAGGCTCCGAGCGGCGGCTCGCAGCCGTCGTCGGCGCCGTCTCCCGTGGCCGGTGGCGGCAGCTCGACGACACGTTTCATGGGCAGCAGCACGGTGCTCATCGGCGGCTCGATGTCCGACGCCTCGGCGGCCGCCGCTCCGTTCGACGTGCGGTACGCCTATGTGCACAGCCAGCCCGCGCCCTCGTCGGACTACTACTCGGCAGCGCGCTGCCACGACGGTTGGTCGGGTTGGTGGGGCTGCTGGAACGGCAGCACCACGGCGCCCGGCACTTACGTGACCTGGCGGGACAGCGTGGCGGCCCAGGCGACGTACAAGGGCAGCCCGCGTCCGCAGAAGATGCTCTGGACCTGGTACTCGTTGCGCGACCTCGGTGATGCGGCAGGCCAGGGCGACGGTCCGGGCGAGGTCAAGGCCATCAACCGGCTTGACCTGCTCACCCGGTACCTGAACGACTACCGTTTCTTCCTCCAGAAGATCGGCACGTCGCACGACGCGATCGACCTTGAGCCCGACTTCTGGGGCTACGTCCGGTCGCTCGGCGATCCGCACCAGGTTCCCGCACAGGTCTCGGGCGCGAATCCGACGGATTGCGGATCGCAGGAGAACAGCGCCGCCGGACTCTCCCGCTGCCTGATCTCGATGGCGCACAAGTACGCGCCGAACACCGCCGTGGGCCTGCACCTTTCCTGCTTCGACTGGCAGAACAACACCCAGGCATGCGTCAAGGACTACGCGAACCTCGGGGCGCAGAACGCCGACTTCCTGGTCACCGACGTGTCGGACCGCGACGCGGGCTGGTACGCACAGCCGGCCCACGGCGGCAGTGACCACTTCTGGACCGACCAGAAGGCCGCCGCCGCGCTGCAGTTCTACAAGACGATGGCCGAGTCCGTGGGCAAGCCGGTGGTCCTGTGGCAGATCCCCCTGGGCAACATGGCGCAGAACAACACCCTCAACCATTACAAGGACGACAAGGTGGACTGGTTCTTCGCACACATGGACCAGGTGGCAAACGCCCATGTCGCCGGGCTGCTCTTCGGTGCAGGGCAGCAGGAACAGACCACGGTCGAGTCCGACGGCGGAAACCTGATCCGCAAGACGATCGCCTATCACAACTCGGGCGCTACAGCGCTCAAGTAGGTGAGGCTGACGAATGCGCCCCCATCGCTTCGATGGGGGCGCATTCGTCATCTCCGTCGGGCTGAGGACTTCTCCGGGCGGCGCCGGCCATGCCGCCGTCGGTGCGGGCGCCGATCGAGGCGTCCTCGGCGAAGGGGATGATCGTGCTGACGCAGAACCAGGAGCCCACCCATCAGCCCGACAAGCCTCGCCGAGCCCCCGTCTGGTCTCCAAACGACGGGAACCCCAGCCGGCTCACGGCTGGGGTTCCTCGATGTGGTGAGTAGCGGAAAGCGGGTGAAGGTGCCCACGCCGTAGACCGCTCGTCTACGCGCCGGCGGACCGCACCCGATCGCGATCACTGTGGATCAGGCGGGTCAGCGCTGCAGGGTGAGGACGCCCGGCCGCCACGGCAGCTGGTCGTGGGGGCCGCTCGCGGAGGGGGACTTGCCCTGGTAGAGGAACTGCAGGTTGCAGGGGTCGACGGTCATGGTCTGGTCGGGGTTGGTGCGGACCAGGTCGCCGTGGCTGATGTCGTTGGTCCAGGTGGCACCGCTGTTGGCCTTGCCGGCGAAGGGGTTGTCCTCGCTGGCGGCCTGCCGGGTCCACGCTCCGTTCAGGCTGGTGGCGGTGAAGGAGCGGAAGTAGCGCTGCTCGTTCGCGCCCCGAGCTTCGACGATCATGAGGTACTGGTTCTGGCCCTGGACCTTGTAGACCTGTGGCGCCTCGAACAGGTTCTTCGTGGCGTCGCTCATGACCGTCGTGTACGTGCGGCAAGGAGGCTCGTCCCCTTGCCGCACAGCGGCGTTCACCGGGTCGGGACGAACCCTCCCCGGACCGACGCGGAGCCGCCCGAACCCTGCCCGTCGACGCGGTAGCCGTCGCCCGCGGCACTGCGGACACTGGTGCCGTTGTTGAACTGCGCGGCGAACTCATGGCTCCCGGCCGGCACGGTCAGGCCCGGCTTGAGGACCCAGCGGTAGACCAGCGTGCCGCCGGCCTCCTGAACGGTGACGGTGAAGTCACCACTCGGCAGGGTCTGCCAGGTGCCGGTGTTCTTCACCCCGCCGGTCTGCACGATCCGCATCTCGACCGTGAGTGAGGTGAGCGGCTGGGGCGTTTTGAGGGCGAGGTTGCTCTGCGTCCAGTAGACGGTGCTGCGCGGGTCCACCGAGCCGGCCGCCCACAGCGGCCCGTGCTGGCTCTCGCCGGCGGCCGGCGATGGACTGGGGGCCGGCGGAGTCGGGCGCGCGCTGCCCGGGGTGGTGGCCGGGGCCGGCGCGACAGGGGTGGGGCGGGCCGATGTCGGGTGCGGGGAGCCGGCGGTCGGGGACGGGGTGGCAGGCACGGTCACGGTGGCCGACGGCGACGGGGTCGCGACGATGGCGGCGACGGCAAGGCCGCCGGTCGTCAGGATGCCGGCGGCGGCGAGCCCGGCGAGCGCGACCCTGGTCCCGGACCTCGCGAACGGTCGCGCGCGGTGACGGACGGCGGGGCCGGCCATGCCGCGTTGCACCCGGGCCAGCATCCTCGCGCGGTCGGGCCGGTGGGCCTCGGTGGCCTCCCGCAGCTGACGGGCGATCTCCTCGTTCACCGGTTCCTCCTCCCTGCCACCAGGTCCCCGGCCGCTCGTGCGCCCAGTGTCCTTTCCAGCTCGGCCATTCCCTTCGAGGTCTGGCTCTTCACCGTGCCGACCGAGATGCCCAGCGCCACCGCGGTGTCCTTCTCCGACAGGTCGAAGGCGTGCCGCAGCACCACGCAGGCGCGTTTGCGGAACGGCAGCCGGGCGAGCGCCGCGCGGACGTCCAGCACGGCCGCCATGTCCGGCCCCTCCACCTTCTCGGGGCTGCGGGACCAGAAGAGCGTGATCCGACGTCGCTCCCGCACCGTGCTGCGGATCCGTCCCCGCGCCAGGTTGGCCACCACACCGCGGGCGTAGGCGAGCGGGTGGTCGGCCTGCCGCAACCGGTCCCAGCGCTGCCACAGGGCGACCAGGGCATCCGCCGCGAGGTCGTCCGCCGCGTCGGTCTCGCCGGTCAGCAGGTAGGCCAGACGGGCGAGTTCGGCATAGTGGCGTTCGAAGAATTCGTGGAACTCCGCGGACGCGTCATCGAGGACCATCCCTCGGTCGCCCTCTCCTGGCAATGATGTGCGCGTTGGTTGTGCGTTCAACAACGGGGAGCGCAGCCTAACAGTGCCCAGCCCTGGATTCGAACGGCGGTCGTGCTCGGTTGCGGGGCGGTGAAGGCTGACCGGCTGGCTGCCGGGCGAACCGGACGCCGGTCGGCTGGGCGACGTCGGGCTGCACGGCGGTGCCGTCGACGGCCAGCCGCTCCCCGTGGATGTCGGTGATCCTTACACCGGTTCCGCTCCCGGTGGGACGGCACGCCGGCACGCCGACGACCAGCAGCGCCGAGGGAACGCCCGTGACCAGTCCGCGCCTGCGCCACGGTTGCGGCGCGGCCTGCTTCGTTTCCCTCATGCCCGTCCATCCGGTAGTTCGACTCGGCCTTCCGGCTCCCGGTTGCCGCAGAGGACGAGAAGGTTGCCGCCCCGACGCTGTTTTCTCGGCGACCGGTGCACGGCACGAAAGGGAACCGTTCCCCAGAACGTAGGCGGAATGGAGAACTTCTCCGGGTTTTTTTGAGATCCCGGTGGCCGGCCACCGGTCTTCACGTCCGTAAGGATCACCAGCACTTCAGGAAGCACCCTGACTCGATGAAGCGATCTTGGCACCTTGTCCTGGCGTCAGCCCTCGTCGCGGGAGCCGTCACACCGGTGGTTGCGGTGGGCAGCGCGGTCGCCGCGGACGGCGACATCACCTCGGCCGTCCTGGCGAACCGCGATGTCGTCCTGACCGGCGACGCGGTCGTGCGCGTCCCGCAGGGAACCCACACGTACACCGGCGTGATCAGCGGTGAAGGGGCCCTTCGCGTGTCCGGCACCGGCACGCTGGTCCTCGCCAAGGACAGCACCTTCACCCTGCCGCACTCCCGGCAGCACCAGAGGGTCCGGATCCCGGGCGGCAACCACCCGTACGTGGTGGTCGGCAGTCCCGACGAGCCCGCGGTCACCGTGGACGCGGGGGCAACCCTCCAGTACGGCACCGGCGGTACGACCGGCCTGATCGGGTCCTTCCCGTACAACACGCCCGGCTACCAGCAGAACCAGGACAACATCCGGGTGGACGGCACTCTGCGTCTGTCGCTGACCCGGCTGTTCAACCTGGGCGTCATCAGCGGCTCCGGCCTGGTCACCCAGCCCCGGAACATGTGGGGAACGCTCCAGATCTGTGGCACCAACCCGTTCTCCGGCATCTTCGACAACGGCACGGGCGTCAACTTCGCGAGCACCACCTGTGCCGCCGAACTGCCCAACGCCCGCGCCGTCGTCAACCGCGGTTCATGGATCATCGACACCCCGCTCAACCACACTGTCGTACAGCGGCAGAACTTCTACAGCCACGAGTACGGCAACGACGTCAACGTGCACTCCCGCCCGGGCAGCAAGGTGATCCTCACCGGCGTCTACAGCTGGAGTGACAGCGGCGACGGGGCGGCGCCGTCGCTGAGCGACCCCGGACTGAACTGGCGGCCCGTGGCCCACAAACTGAACAAGCGCGGCACCAACATCGAGGGCGCCGACGTCCAGTGGGGCGACGGGACCACGCACCAGATCTTCATGCCCGGCACGGCGCAGACGGTCTACATCAACCTGCACGCCAGACGGCAGCGTTCCCGGCTCACCTTCGACTACAACGGACCGGTGACCCTGGGCGCGCCCGTCGGCGGCGGCATGTATCACGACACCCTCGGCGCTCCCGGCGCCGGGGACGTCGTCATCGCCGGCACCAGCGGCAACGACGTGACCTTCGCAGCAGCGCAGTACTACGACGGATCCACCACCATCGAGAGGAACGCGACCCTCCGTCTCGGCTCCGGGACCGCGGACGGCGACGGGAGCCTCCACACCGGCGGAGCCCTCGACAAAGTGATCGACAATGGTTCACTCGTGCTCCGCAACACCGGGACACCCACCGTCCTCCCGGCGGTGACCGGTGCCGGATCGGTGACGCAGAGCGGAGCCGCCGCCGCCACCGTCACCAGCGCCGCCTACACCGGCGCCACCACCGTGGCCAAAGGCAGCCTGATCGTCTCCGGGACCTCTCTGCGGACATCCAGCGCGGTCGCTCTGACCGGTTCCTCGGCCGTCCTGGATCTCAGCAAGGCACGCGACACGACCCTGCGCAGGCTGCGGGTCGTCACAGGTGCGAAGATCCTTCTTCCCCGGGACTCCCCTGAGCTGACCGTCGGTTCGACGACCGCAACAGTCTCCGGTAACGGTCTCGTCATCGGCGGGGCGCGCTTCTCCGTCAGCCGGGGCGACGCCCACACCGTGCTCACCGCTCTCCCGTCCACCACGACCGCACACCCGTCCTCCGCCGCGAGCGGACCGGCACCCTCCCCCGCCCGGACCGGCCGAGCGGCCACGTCCCTGGGCGCCTCCACCGGCACCATGGCGGACACCGGCAGCCACTTCGGTGCTCTGTGGGCCGTCACAGGACTGGCGGGCGTCGTTCTCGCCGGCGTCGCCGCAGTCTTCGTCTTCGTGCGCGGCCGCTCGCGTCCGCGCACGTCCCCGCGTCACTCCCGCTGATCCCCGGTCGCCACGGATTCCACCGGCCCGCCCATGGCTGTCGGCGCTCACCCCTTACGATGACTTCGCTGCCACGGTGTGTGACACCGACGGCGATCGCCCGAGGGCCCCCGCAACCCGGCTCGGTCGGCGCGAGCGGGGGCTTCGTACCCGCGTCAGGTCGAAGGGAGACCCGATGCCAAGGCATGCCGCGCCCGCGGCCGACGTGATAGCCGCGGCTCGGGCCGGCGATCGCGGCGCCCTGGAAGAGCTCAGCTCCCGGACGCTTCCGCTGGTCTACAGCGTCGCGGCGCGTGCACACCCGTACCGCGACGACGTCGACGACATCGTCCAGGAGACGATGATGCGCATCCTGCGCGGCATCGGGGGACTGGAGCGCCCGGAGGCGTTCCGGTCCTGGGTGATCACCATCACCGTGAACGAGGTCCGCGACCACATCCGCAGGCGCGGCAGGGGGGAGACGACGGGAGCGGCGTTCGACGCGGCTGAGCACCGGCCCGACCCGGCCGCCGACTTCGCCGAGGGGGTCATCCTCGACCTGCGGCTGTCCGGGCAGCGCGAGGAGTCCGTGCGCGCGACCCGTTGGCTCGACGAGGACGACCGGGAGCTGCTGTCGCTGTGGTGGCTGGAGACGGCCGGCCGGCTCGCCCGGGCCGAGCTCGCCTCCGCTCTGGACATGACCGGCCATCAAGCGGCTGTGCGGGTGCAACGCATGAAGGAGCGCCTGCACACCTCCCGCGTCATCGTCCGAGCCCTCGCGGCCAGGCCCGCATGCGGGGAACTGACCCGGCTCACCCTGGACTGGAACGGGGCCCCCAGCGGCCTGTGGCGCAAACGCCTCGGCCGCCATGTGCGGCAGTGCCCGCGGTGCGTGCGCCACGAGGAAGGCATGCTGGCCCCGGAAGGACTGCTGGCGCCCCTGGCCCTCCTGCCCGTGCCGGCGGCACTGCTGGCCTGGCGCCCGTGGCTGTCCGCGGGAACGCACGCGGCGGCGGCCGGCCATGCCGGCACCACGGCCACTTCAGGTAGCGGGAGTTCCACGACGGCAGGGACCGCAGGGACGAGCCTCACCGCGAAGGCCGTGGTGGCGGCGAGTGCGCTGCTCGCCGTGGGCGGTGGCGTGCTCGTGTACGCGGCCCCGTGGTTCAGCCCGTCGGCGCGTCCGGCCACCGCCCCGACGGCTTCCGGCCCGGCACCCGCGCCCTCACCCACCGCATCCGCATCCGCATCCGCATCCGCGTCACCGTCACGGCCGGCACCGGTACTGGGCTCGGCCGTCTCGCATCCCTCGCCCCGGCCCCTGCCCCGGTACGGGTCCGTGGTCGACACCGTGGACAGCGCGCCGCCACCGGACCGGCCGCCCGCCGCATTGCCCCACCGCCCGCAGACCGCGGTGACGATGACGGGGCTCAAGAGACACCTGGACGGCTACCAGCTCGTCCACCGCGGGGACACGGTGGTACTGCGCGGGAAGGGCTACTTCACCGTCCACTGGGACCTGATGTACGGGCTGCGCCCCGGGCTGCTGACCATGCCCTCGTGGACCGGATTGCAAGGAAGGCTGTTCCACGTGGCCTCGGGCGGCGGCCACCGCATGGACGACCGTCAGCCGGGCGCGACCGCCGGCGGCACCTGGATGGGCAACCGGCAGCAAGGACTGATCACCCTCCCGCCGGGAGCCCAGCAGATGTGGCAGAACGAGTACTACTACCTCGACGGCAGCGTCACACTCCACCTCAACGAAACCCAGGCCGACTACAACCTCGACGTCCTGCCCTCCTCCTGGCAGCAGACAACCGACGACATCGCCAGTCCCCCGGCCCCGCACTCCGCCGACCGCGAACGGTACGGACTCGTGCGCGACACCGGCCGCGACGACGCCCCCGTACCGCAGTACACCACCCGCTCCACGCCGACCGACGCGGGCACCGTGCCCCAGCGCTCCGTCGTGTCCTGACCCCAACGCGTGAGGCAAGCACCCCCCGAAAGCGGATCCACCAGCGAGTCACAGCAGACGGAATGACCTGCGCGCAGTCCCACCAGCAGGGAGACACACCGGACGATACTTTCGAAGACGTTCGAAGCGTCCCAACTCGCTGGCCACTGGCTTGGGGCCGCATCCTGCACCCGACAGGTGCCCCATATATCCCGCACGCCCCATATCTGCAGGACGGGGTGGACGATACGAGCCGTATATCTCCGCGTCGTCGCCCATCCGCGCGGCCCGGATTCGACCCAGATTCGACCCGGCCAGTTTGTCAACGGATAAACATGGCCCCTGACCTGCGGAAATGAAGAGCGGCAGACGAGTCGGGCTGTACGCCGGGTTCTGTTCCCCGGTTCCCTCGCGGGAGCCGGGGCGACGGCCATCCATCTAGGGCCGGCGTTGCCGCCGGCCTCGTGCGGTCTACCCGGGGGCTCGGGCGGGCAGCCCTCGAACGTCCCCGCAGGGCCGCCTTTCACAGCGGCCCCTCTTGACCTTGCTCCGGGTGGGGTTTACCTAGCTGCCCAGGTCACCCTGGGCACTGGTGGTCTCTTACACCACCGTTTCACCCTTACCGAGGGCCGTACGAGTACGATCCCCGGCGGTCTGCTTTCTGTGGCACTGTCCCGCGAGTCGCCTCGGGTGGCCGTTAGCCACCACCCTGCCCTGTGGAGCCCGGACGTTCCTCGGGAAGCCCCCTAGGGGGACTCCACGCGGCCGTCCGCCCGGCTCGTCTGCCGTGTCGACCATGTTAGCGGGCGCGCCGGCCTCTTCGGTGCCGAGGCCGTCGTCGCCAGGACCGAGCCGGTCAGGATCAACGCGAAGGACACGGCGATCGTCGCGGTGAGGCTTTCGCCCAGGAACAACGCCCCCGCCGCCACCGCCACCGCCGGGTTGACGTACGTGATCACGGTCGAGCGGGTCGGGCCTATTTCCCTGATGAGTTCCAGGAAGGCCACGAAGGCCACCGCCGTGCACAGGACGCCCAGGGCGAGGAGGGAGAGCAGCGCGTTCGTCGAGGGCAGTGAAGAGGGCCAGGTCGCCGCGGCTGCCGGGGCGTAGACCAGGGTCGCCAGGGTCAGGCAGGGGGCTATCAGCTGCAGCGTCGGGACGTCCTTCAGGCGGCGGGCCGCTATCAGCGGGGCCGTCGCGTAGCCGATCACGGTGAGCAGGACCTCGCCGAGGGAGCGGGCGTCGCCGCCGGTGAGGTGGGGGACGGTCAGGACCGCCACGCCGGCCAGGCCGATCAGAAGGCCCGCGATCCGTCGCACGCCCAGGTGCTCCCGGTCGCCGCCGAAGCAGCGTGCCGCCACCACGCCCACGATCGGTACGCCCGCGATCAGCAGGCCCGCCGTCGAGCTGGACAGGTGGCGTTCGGCGTCGGTGAGGGTGAACCAGGGGCCCATGATCTCTATGCACGCGAAGGCCAGCATCGGGCGCCAGTGGGTGCGGACGGTGGCGGGCAGGCCGCCCTGCCGGATCGCCAGGGGGAGCAGGAGCAGCGCGCCCACCGCACAGCGCGCGAAGACCACCGTCGACGGGGACACCTCGTCCACCGCCACCTTGATCATCAGATAGGGGATGCCCCAGATCACTCCCATGAGGGAGAACAGGAACCAGCCGCGTGCAGTCATGCGGGAAGCATCGGTGTCAGTACCGTGCCGCGTCTTGAACGCTGTTGCGGTACGCCGCCGGGGTCACCCCCAGCACCCGGCGGAACCAGCGTGTCAGATGGGCCTGGTCCGCGAAGCCGACGAGTGCGGCGGCTTCCGCTGGGCGCAGGCCCGCGTCCAGCAGGGCGCGGGCACGGTTCACCCGGTACTGGGCGAGCCAGGCGTACGGCGGTACGCCCATCGTCGTACGGAAGGCCCGCAGGAGCTGGTAGCGGGAGAGGCCGAGGTCGGCCGCCAGGTCGGCGAGGGAGGGCGGGCAGGTCAGTTCGTCGGCGAGGCGGTCCCGGACGAGGAGGGATATGCCGTGCGCGCCGGGGATCTCGTCCCGCGCCGGCCGGGCCGTGGAGTGGCGGCGGGACAGGGTCGTCAGCAGCCAGGGAAGGCGGGTCTCGGCCTCCAGGGGGTCCGGGCAGGCGGCCAGTTCGGTGTGGGCCCGGCGGATGGCCGCGGCCAGCTCCGGATCGTCGACGACCGGGTCGCGGAAGTGCGGTACGGCGTCCAGGGTGCCGTCCGCCAGCAGGGCCGGGTCCGCGTACAGGGCGCGGTAGGCGTAGCCCTCGGTCGGGGTGGCCGGGCCGCCGGTGTGCATCTCGCCGGGGGCCAGGACGACGATCGAGCCGGGGCCGGTGTGGATGTGGCCGCCCCGGTAGGCGATCACCTCGGAGCCGCCGACGCACACCCCGATCGAGAACTCGGCGTGCGTGTGCGGGGCGTACACGTGTTTCTCGAAACGGGCCGTCAGCATGTCGAGCGACGGGCCGCAGCGGCCCAGTCTCGCCCTCGTCCACCGTGCTTGCTCGGCCACCTTCGCACCCCCTTGCGGCACCCCGTTGCCGCCAAGGGTGCAACGCCTTCGGTTCCCGTTTCCATGCCGCGTCCAGGCCGGCTCACAGACCCATGCGCTCCAGCGCGTCGAACGCCGCCCCCATCCGCTCCCGGTGGTCCTCGACGATCTCCGCGAACGGGTCGCCCGCGAGCTGGCGGCGTACGGAGGCGACGCACACCGAGCGGTACGCGGCGACGGTCACGGCGGCGGTAAGCTCCGGGGCGGCGAGTCCCGCCTCGGCGAGCGCCCCGGCCAGCGCCCGCTCCACCTCCTCCACCGCCTCACGGGCCCGGGCCCGCAGCGCCGGGGAGTCGGCGACGACCGGCCAGAAGCCCGCGAAGTTCTCGCCCACGCCGCCCAGCGGATGCCGTGCCTCGATGAACCGGAACGCCAGGCGGCGCAGCGCCGCGAGCGGGGCCTCGCCGGGCGCCCGGTCCCGTACCGCCCCGGCGAAGGCGGCGACGGCCTCCGGGATGCGGTCGAGGAACAGGTCCTCCTTGCGCGGGAAGTAGTTGAAGACGGTCATCGCCGAGACCCCGGCCGCCCGCGCGACCTCGGCGACCGTCACCTGGTCGAAGCCGTGCTCCCGGAACATCACCGTCGCGATGTTCGAGATCCGCTGCCGGGTCTCCCGCTTCTTGCGCTCCCGCAGGGACTCCCCTGGCCTGTTCTCATCGATCACGAGGAAACTATAGCCGCTCGAAATTTTTAGTGACTACAGTTAGCGTCGTGAACGAGAGCATCCGGAAGGACAGCGGCGAGAGCATGACGAACGACAGGAACGACAGGAACGACAAGGGCGATGAGAGCGGCGGGAGCGGCAGGGGCTACGACGTGGTGGTCGTCGGTGGCGGCCCCGTCGGTCTCTTCCTCGCCGGTGAGCTGCGGCTCGGCGGGGCGGACGTGCTGGTGGTGGAGCGGCTGGCCGAGGTGGACGAGACCATCAAGGCGGGCGGGATCAACACGGCGGGCGCGGTGAGCCTCTACCGGCGCGGGCTGCTGCCCGACCTCGCGGCGGCCTGGGAGCGGAACCGGTGGCGGATGCGGGCCTTCCTCGGGGACCGCGGCGCCGGCGCTCCCCGCACTCCCCCGAAGTTCGCCGGGCACTTCGCCGGGATCATGATGCGCGGTGACCTCTTCGACGGCTCCGACCCGGCGTTCGCCGACATCGGCCCCGCCGACGGCGTCGGCCTCGGTGTCCCGCAGGTCGAGTTGGAGCGGATCCTGGGCGCCCGTGCCGAGCGGCTCGGCGTCGAGGTCCGCCGGGGCGTGGAGCTGACCGGCTTCGACGCGGACGACGACGGCGTCACCGTACGACTCGCGCCGTCCGGCCGACCCACCCCCTCCGATCGACCCGCCCCGTCCGATCGACCGACCCACTCCGATCGCCCCGCCCCCTCTGATCGGCTCATCCCCGCCGAGGGGATCCGGGCCCGGTGGCTCGTGGGGTGCGACGGCGGCCGGAGTACCGTCCGCAAGCTCGCCGGGTTCGACTTCCCGGGGACGGATCCGGAGATCACCGGCTATCAGGCGGTCGTCGAGATGAGCGGGGGCGAGCGGCTCGGGGCCGGCTGGAACACCACCGACGTGGGGACGTACGTCAACGGGCCCTTCCCCGGCCGGATCCTGACCGTCGAGTTCGACGGGCCCCCCGCCGACCGCTCGGCACCCGTCACCGCAGGCGAGTTGCAGGCCGCCCTGCGCCGGGTGTCGGGCGTGGCGGAGGTGACCGTCCACGAGGTGCACTCGGCGACCCGGTTCACCGACAACGCCCGGCAGGCGAGCGGTTACCGCAAGGGCCGGGTGCTGCTCGCCGGGGACGCGGCGCACGTGCACTCGCCGTTCGGCGGGCAGGGGCTGAACCTAGGACTCGGCGACGCCATGAACCTCGGCTGGAAGCTGGCCGCCGTGGTGCGCGGGGTCGCGCCCGAGGACCTGCTCGACAGCTACACGGCCGAGCGGCACCCGGTCGGCGCCTGGGTGCTGGACTGGACCCGCGCCCAGATCGCCGTGATGCGACCCGACCGGCACGCCCGCGCGCTGCGCCGGGTGGTCACCGATCTCGCGCTCACGGCGACCGGGACGACGTACCTCGTCAAGCAGATCTCCGGCGTCTGGCAGCACTACGATCTCCCCGGCGCGCACCCGCTGACCGGGCGGAGCGCCCCGGACCTGGAACTCTCCGACGGCACCCGGCTCGGCGACCACCTGCACGACGGCCGCGCCCTGCTCCTCGACCTCGTCGACGACCCGAAGCTGCGCGCCCGCGCACAGGGGTACGGCGACCGGGTGGACGTCGTCACCGCGGCCTGCCCCGGGCGGCCGGAGCTGACCGGTCTCCTGGTTCGGCCCGACGGGTTCGTGGCCTGGGCCGCGGCCGGGAACGACCAGGGAGACGGCCAGGGAGACGACCGGGGAGACGACCTCGACGACGCCCTGACCCGCTGGTTCGTCGCCGCCTGAGCCCTCGCCCCCGGCCGCTCCGCACCGCCGTACGGCGGCTCAGGCGGGCGCGAAGCGCACCTTCGCCGTCCCCGGGTCGGCCTCGGTGAGGCGCACCGGCAGCCGCTCACCCAGCGGGAGCGGCGCGGCGGCCTCGATCCGGCCTATGACGGCGGGCTGCTGCAACAGCACCTTCCCCACGGTCGGCCGGCGTTGCTCGACCTCCACCACGCAGCCGTCGAAGACCTCACCGACCCGGTCCTTGAGCAGGGCCGCCTCGACGATGTCGACGCACTCCCGCTCCACCGTGCCGGCCCGGCGCGCCCCTTCGGCCATCTGCTTGGGGAGCGTGTCCAGCGCCATCAGCACCCAGTCGGGCGGGGCCTCGCCGGCCGCCGCCGCCAGGCACAGCTCGGAGGCGTAGCGGTCGGCGAGGCGGCGCAGCGGCGCGGTGCAGTGGGTGTAGGGGGCGGCGACGGCCGCGTGGACGGGGTTCGGGGGGAGGACGCCGCCCCGGAAGACCGTGTAGCCGGCGCCGCGCAGGAGGGTGGTGCACTCCTGGAGGAAGGCCGCGTGGCGGGGGCGGCGCGGGTTCAGGGAGCGGATCAGCGCGGCGTACGAGACATGGTGCGGCCACTCGATGCGCAGCGCGTGCGCGGTACGGCGCAGCCGGGCCACCGCGCCGTCCGGGGCGGTCGGCAGGGTGCGCAGCACGCCGGTGCCGTAGGCCAGCATCAGGTCGGCGGCGGCCATGCCGGTGAGCAGGGAGATCTGGGCGTTCCAGGCGTCGGCGGGCAGCGGGGCGCGGTAGCTGAGCTCGTAGGTGTGGTCGTACTCGACGATCTCCTGCTCGGGCACGTTGAGGGAGATGCCGCCGCGTTCCACCTCCAGGCGTTCGCGGGCCTCGCCGATCTCCCTGAGCAGGGCGACGGGCTCCTCCGCGGTGCCGTCGTCGATCTGCTTCTGCACGCCCGCGTAGTCCAGCTTGGCCCGGCTGCGGACGAGGGCCCGGCGGACGTCGGCGGTCAGGGTCCGCCCAGCGCCGTCCAGGTCGATGGTCCACAGCACGGCCGGGCAGGTCTGGCCGGGGAGCAGGCTGGCCGCGCCCTCGCTGAGGACGGCGGGGTGCAGGGGGATTCTCTCGTCGGGGAAGTAGAGGGTGTTCACGCGGTGGTGCGCCTCGGAGTCCAGCGCGCCGCCGGGTACGACGAAGGCGGCGACGTCGGCGATGGCGTACCGGACGCGGTAGCCGCCGTCGTGCCGGGACAGGTGCATCGCCTGGTCGAGGTCGTTCGCGGTGGGCGGGTCGACCGTGAAGAAGGGGATGTCGGTGGCGTCGTGCCCCGGCACGGCCGGGAACCTGGCGACGCCCTCGGCCTCCGCGATGACCTCGGGCGGGAAGGTCTCGGGGACATGGAGGTCGGCCCGGAGCGCGGCGAGGGCGGTCCGGAGGGGGGCCTCGGGGGCACCCTTGACACGGATGTGGCGGCGGGGCATGGGAAGAGGGTAGTCACAGCAGGCCGGTGCGGCGTCTTACCCTGGCGCGAAGCGTTGATGACGAACGCCGATGACGAAGAGGAGTACCCGTGCTGGTCCTGCTGCCGCCCTCGGAAGGCAAGGCGTCCCCGGGCCGTGGGGCCCCGCTGAAGCCGGAGTCGCTGTCCCTGCCGGGGCTCGCGGCGGCGCGCGAGGCCGTGCTCGCCGAACTGGTCGATCTGTGCGCCGGTGACGAGGAGAAGGCCCGCGAGGTGCTCGGGCTGAGCGAGGGGCTGCGCGGCGAGGTCGCGAAGAACGCGGCGCTGCGGACCGCGGGCACCCGGCCGGCCGGGGAGATCTACACGGGGGTGCTGTACGACGCCCTCGGCCTGGCCTCCCTGGACGCGGCCGCGAAGCGGCGGGCCGCGCGGTCGCTGCTGGTCTTCTCGGGGCTGTGGGGTGCGGTCCGGGTGACGGACCGGATCCCGTCGTACCGCTGCTCGATGGGGGTGCGGCTGCCGGGGCTGGGCGCGCTCGGCACGCACTGGCGGGGGCCGATGGCCGAGGTGCTGCCGGAGGCGGCCGGGACGGGGCTGGTGCTGGACCTGCGGTCGGCGGCGTACGCGGCCGCGTGGAAGCCGAAGGGCGACGTGGCCGCGCGGACGGCGACCGTGCGGGTGCTGCACGCGCCGACGCGGAAGGTGGTCAGCCACTTCAACAAGGCGACGAAGGGGCGGATGGTACGGAGCCTGCTGGCCGCCGGGATCACGCCGGCCGGCCCGGGGGAGCTGGTGGAGGCGCTGCGGGAGCTGGGATACGAGGTGGAGGCGCAGGCACCCGCGAAGGCGGGGCAGGCGTGGGCGCTGGATGTGCTGGTGACCGAGGTGCACTGATGCGCTGATACATCAGAGCGCTGATACATCGGAGCGCTGATGCGTTGATGCTCTGGAGTACGGAAGCACCGAAGGCCGTTGCAGCATGCGCAACGGCCTTTGCGCGCTTTGCATCACCTCGGCAGGATGGCGCCATGCCCACCTCGCTGCTGGATCTCGCGCCCGTCGTGCCCGTCGTCGTCATCGAGGACGCCGCCGATGCGGTGCCGCTGGCGCGGGCGCTGGTGGCGGGCGGGCTGCCGGTCATCGAGGTGACCCTGCGCACGCCGGCCGCGCTCGACGCCGTCCGGGCCGTCGCCGGTGCGGTGCCGGACGCGGTGGTCGGGGCGGGGACCGTGCTGACGCCGGAGCAGGTGACGCTCTGCGTGGCGGCCGGGGCGCGGTTTCTCGTCAGCCCGGGATGGACGGACGGGCTGCTGACGGCGATGGCCGCGTCCGGCGTGCCGTTCCTGCCGGGGGTCTCGACCGCCTCGGAGGTGGTGGCGCTGCTCGAACGCGGGGTGCGGGAGATGAAGTTCTTCCCGGCGCAGGCCGCCGGCGGCACGGCGTACCTGAAGTCCCTTGCGGGTCCGCTGCCACAGGCCCGGTTCTGCCCGACCGGAGGGATCGGTCCGGACAACGCCCCCGAGTACCTCGTCCTCCCGAACGTCGGCTGCGTGGGCGGCACCTGGATGGTCCCCGCGGATGCCGTGGCCGCCCGGGACTGGGCCCGCGTCGAGTCGCTGGCCCGGGCGGCGGCGGGCCTCAGGGACGCAGGTGCGACGTGTCGTTGAAGAGCCGTACGCTCGCGTTGCCGTCCGCGTAGTACGCCACCGCCGACAGCGAGGCCGCCGACAGCTCCATGCGGAACAGGGACTGGAGCGGGGCCCCGAGGGCGAGTTGCACGAAGGTCTTGATCGGCGTGACGTGGGTGACGAGGAGGACCGTGCGGCCCGCGTGGGCCGCGATCAGCTTGTCGCGGGTGGCCGCGATGCGCGCCGCCGTCTCGGCGAAGCTCTCGCCGCCGCCGGTGGGGTGGGCCGACGGGTCGGCCAGCCAGGCGGTCAGGTCGTCGGGGTGGCGCTCGCGGACCTCGCCGAAGGTGAGGCCCTCCCAGGCGCCGAAGTCCGTCTCCTTGATCCCTTCCTCGACGGTGACGTCGAGGCCGAGCCGCTCGGCGACGGCCGCGGCGGTCTGCCGGGTGCGGGTGAGGGGAGAGGCGAGGATCGTCTCGATCGTGCCGCGGCGGGCGAGGGCGTCGGCGACGCGGCGCGCCTGCTCCTGGCCGACGTCGGAGAGGGCGGGGTCGGTGCCGCCGCTGCCGGAGAAGCGCTTCTGGGGGGTGAGGGGGGTTTCGCCGTGGCGGAGGAGGACGAAGGTGGCGGGGGCGCCCATGTCTGGCGACGCCCAGCCGGAGGTTGGCCGAGGTGCCGTCGCGACATGGCGTGCGGCACGGGTGTCGACGGCGGTTTCGTCGGCCGTCGTCACAGTGCCGCCGATCAGGGGCTGGTCGCGCCCACGCGGCGGAGCCGCACATGTCTCGGCCCCGCGCCCCTGACGGGGCGCCGCCAGTGCCGCACGTGCCTTCGCGGCGCCCGCCGCCGCGTCCCCGGTCGCGCCGGACCGCCCGGGCCCGCGCTCCGCACGGGGCGCGGAGGCCCGCGCGTCGAGCTCCGCCGTCGACGCCGCGGCCGACCACCGCTCCCCCCGCTTCCCCGCGTCCATCGCCTCGTTCGCCAGCCGGTCCGCGTGCTTGTTCTGCTCTCGCGGTATCCACTCGTACGTGACCCGGTCCGCCGGGAAGACCCGGGACGCCTCGGCCGCCAGGGGCTTCATGTCGGGGTGTTTGATCTTCCAGCGGCCGGACATCTGCTCGATGACCAGCTTGGAGTCCATGCGGACGTGGACGGTGGCGGTCGGGTCCAGGGTGTGGGCCGCGCGCAGGCCCGCCAGCAGGCCGCGGTACTCGGCGACGTTGTTGGTGACGACGCCGAGGTACTCGGCCGCCTCCGTCAGCGTCTCGCCGGTCGCCGCGTCGACGACCACCGCGCCGTAGCCGGCCGGTCCCGGGTTGCCCCGGGAGCCGCCGTCCGCCTCGACGATGAACTCCCTTGCCACGTACGCCCCTTCGGTGTTCCTACAGGCCCGACTCGGCGGTGCGCACCAGGATCCGGCGGCAGTTCTCGCAGCGGACCACGGTGTCGGGCGCGGCCGTGCGGATCTCGTTGAGCTCGGTGATGGCGAGTTCCTGGCGGCAGCCCTGGCAGGTGCGTGCGTACAGCTTGGCCGCGCCGATGCCGCCCTGCTGCTCGCGCAGTTTGTCGTACAGCTTGAGGAGGTCGGCCGGGACCGAGCCCGCGATGACCTCGCGTTCCTTGGTCACCGTCGCCGCCTCGGCGTCGATCTCGGCGGACGCGGCGTTGCGGCGCGCGGTCGCGTCGTCGATCCGGCCCTGGACCGATCCGACCCGCTCGGTCAGCTCGGCGACCCGCTCCTGCACGGACTCGCGGCGCTCCATGACCTCCAGGACGATGTCCTCCAGATCGCCCTGGCGCTTGGCGAGGGAGACGATCTCCTTCTGGAGGTTCTCCAGGTCCTTCGGGGAGGTGACCGCGCCGGAGTCCAGGCGCTGCTGGTCGCGGGCGGCGCGCTGGCGCACCTGGTCCACGTCCTGCTCGGCCTTGGTCTGCTCGCGAGCGGTGTCGCTCTCCTCGGTCTGCGCGGCCACGAGCAGGTCGCGCAGCTGGGTGAGGTCCTTGGACAGCGACTCGATCTCGGCGTGCTCGGGCAGCGACCTCCGCCGGTGCGCCAGCTGCTGGAGGCGTACGTCCAGGGCCTGGACGTCGAGGAGTCGGATCTGGTCGGCGGGCGCGGCGTTCAGTTGGGGGCTCCAAGGGACGGTGAGTGGCTGGTCCAGGGGTCGGTGACCGTCTTGGAGACGTGCACCCGCAGGTCCCAGCCGTGGCGGTCGGAGATCTCGTCGAGTTGGGTGGCGGCCAGCTCGCACCAGGGCCATTCGGTGGCCCAGTGTGCCGCGTCGAGCAGCACGAGGGGGCTTTGGGCGACCGCTTCCGACGCCGGGTGGTGGCGCAGGTCGGCGGTGAGGAAGGCGTCCACGCCGGCGGCGCGTACGACGTCGAAGAGGCTGTCGCCGGAGCCGCCGCTGACGGCGACCGTGCGCACCAGGGCCTCGGGGTCGCCGGCGACGCGGATGCCCTGTGCGGTGGCGGGGAGCCGGGCCGCGGCGCGGTCCGCCAGCTCCCGGACGGTGACGGGGTGGTCCAGTTCGCAGACCCGGCCGAGGCCCCGGCGGCCGTCCGGGTCGGTGGGGTCCGGGACGAGGGGCCGTACGACCCGCAGGTCCAGGGCGCCCGCGAGCGCGTCGGAGACGCCCGGGTCGGCGGTGTCGGCGTTGGTGTGGGCGACGTGCAGCGCGATGTCGTTCTTGATCAGGGTGTGCACGACGCGGCCCTTGAAGTGGGAGGCCGCGACCGTCGTCGTACCGCGCAGGTAGAGGGGGTGGTGGGTGACCAGCAGGTCGGCGCCGAGTTTCACCGCCTCGTCGACGATGTCCTGGACCGGGTCGACGGCGAAGAGGACACGCGTGACCTCCTGGCCGGGGTCGCCCACGACCGTACCGACCGCGTCCCAGGACTCGGCCCGCTCGGCGGGCCACAGCTTCTCCAGCGCGGCGATGACTTCTGACAGACGGGGCACGGGAAAAGGCTACCTGCCTGTTCCCCGGGGGTGTACCTGCTCGCCCCCGGGAGACGACGGACAGCACACCGGGCCCTGTTTCCTCAGGCGAATCGTCCGGCGTGCACCCGTATGTGTGAAGCCACGGGAAGCCGCATCCCCGCCTGTGCGTACGAAAACTAGCTTCGTGGCCGGAGGTGACCGAACGATGACGGCCTGTGCGATCGAACCTTCGGCTGCGGACGAGGACGACAGCGCGCCGGGGGCGGGCTGCGTGATCACGGTGGACGGCGCGTACGCGGCCCGGCTGGCTCAGCGGGGAGGTTCCTGGTACCCGGAGCGCTGGACGCTGGACGGCCCCGAGCCCTACGCCGTGGCCCTCCCCGGCAACCAGCCGGAGGAGCCGGACACGGAGGTGCAGCCGATGGGCGACGGGCGGGTGCTCATCCGGCGGCGGGTGGACGGGCGGCACCACTTCGCCCTGCTGTACCCGACCGGGCCGGGCACCGGCGAGCTGCCGCTGGGCGCGGTGGAGAGCCCGGACGAGGGTGCCTCGCTGCGGCTGCTGCCGCCGGCGCCCGGGGGTGCGCGGGCGTACGCGCTGGCCGTGGGGCCGCGTTCGTCCGCCGTCTGGCTGGTGACGGGCGGGGCCTTCGGGCCGGAGCTGCTCGCGGTGGTGCCGGGGCGGTGTTCGGGCGGGGTCTGGCTGGACCGGGCCGGGCGGTTGCTGGCCCTGGACCGGGAGCTGGGCGGCCGGACCAAGGCCGTCGTGGTCGATCTGGAGCGGGGCGGCGAGGTGTCGCCGCTGCTGCAGATCGCGGCGGACAGCGACGACCGGCTGCTGCTCGCCGACCCGGACAGCGGGCTGATCCTGGTCGGCTCGGACGCGCCCAGCCCCGGGCAGGAACGATTGGGCTGGGGTGTCCTCGGCAGCACGCTGCCGGTGCGCTTTCCGGAGAGCCTGCGGCTGCCGCGGTGTCCGGGCTGCGTGGTGACGCCGTTCGCCGTGCAGCCGGGGCAGGTGCTGACGCCGGAGAGCTGCGGGGTGGCGCTGGGCATCGCCGGTCCGCTCGGCAGCTGGGTGGGGGTCTGGCGGCCGAGAGACCGCGAGATGTGTCATCTCCCGGCGCCCGAGGGGTGGTTGACGGGGGCGGGGGTGTGGACGCGGGACGGCGTGCTGCGGCTGCCCTTCGCCACGGGGGAGGTGCCGTGCGGGGTGGCGGTGACGGCGCCCTGGGGAGAGACGGGGGGATGGGGGGAGACGAGGGAGTACTGGGCCCCCGGGGAGACGGGGGAGTTCGGGGGCCGGGAGGAGACGAGGGGGCTCGGGCGCCGGGAGGAGTCGAGGGAGCACCGGGGCCCCGGGGGTCCGGCGGGGCACTGGGGCCCGGGGGATCCGGTTCATGGCGGCGCGGCCTCTTGGGCGTCGGACACACCCGGAAAGCCGACGGAACCGGAGCCTCCACAACCGCCTGCGGCCCGGCCCGTGCCCCTGCAACAGGCGCCCCTGGCCCGCTTGTAACGAACTAGCACCGGTCGGCGTGCCCGCCTGGATCCGCCCCGCGGTGGGCCCGATAAAATCGCCGGGCTGTAGAAAAGATCATGTTGACGGGGTGAATTCTTCCGATGAGCGACGCCAGCACGTCCCAGCCGCTGTCCGCCGACCTTCAGGAAATGGGCGGCCACGGCAAGCACCGCGGTCACGTCTCGGGCCAGGACAACGAAACGGCCCCCAGCGGCCGGCACCGCAAGCCGGAGCCGGCCGAGACCGCGGCCTGACGGGACGACACGTACGACGGCGGCTCCGCCCCTTCGGGGGCGGAGCCGCCGTCGTACGTCCTACTGCCGCTTCAGCCCCAGCACCTCGGCCGCCGCGAACGTCTCCCCCGCCGGCCGGTCCGCGTAGTGCGGGGTGAGCAGGGCGTCGAGTTCGTCGTAGTTGAAGGTGTCCTGCTTGCTGTCGAACTTGGCCTGGACGCGCGGGCGTTCGACAATCGCGACCATGCCGCCGTGCACGACGAGCAGTTGCCCGTTGATCCGTGCGGCGGCCGGCGAGGCCAGGTAGCCGACGAGCGGGGCGACGTGCTCGGGGGCGAGCGGGTCGACTCCCTCGGCCGGCTGCTCGAACCCGGCGAAGACGTCCTCGGTCATCCGGGTGCGGGCGCGCGGGCAGATCACGTTGGCGGTGACGCCGTACTTGGCGAGGGCGAGGGCGGTGGAGGTGGTCAGGCCGACGATGCCGCCTTTCGCGGCCGCGTAGTTGGGCTGGCCCGCGGAGCCGGCGAGAAAGGCCTCGGAGGAGGTGTTCACGATCCGGCCGTAGACCTTCTCGCCCCCGGCCGCCTTGGAGCGGTCCCGCCAGTGCGCCGCCGCGAAGTGGGTGGTGTTGAAGTGGCCCTTGAGATGGACCCTGATCACCGAGTCCCACTCGTCCTCGGTCATGGAGAAGACCATGCGGTCGCGCAGGATCCCGGCGTTGTTGACGAGGATGTCCAGCTTTCCGTAGTGGGTCGTCGCCAGGGTGATCAGGTCGCGCGCCTGTGCGAAGTCGGCGACGTCCCCGGTGTGGGCGACCGCCCGGCCACCCGCCGCGCGGATCTCCTCGGCGACCTGCTCGGCGGGCGCCGCGGACGGCGCCCCCGAACCGTCCCGGCCCGGCCGGCCGAAGTCGTTGACGACGACGTCGGCGCCCAGCCGGGCCAGTTCGAGCGCCTCGGCCCGGCCCAGCCCCCGGCCCGCGCCGGTGACGATCGCGCTGAGCCCTTCGAGCGGCCTGTGCGGCATCGACATGCGGCGGACCCTCCTCAGATCTCTATGCAGGTACGCAGGGCGGTGCCGGTGCGCATCTGGTCCAGGGCCTCGTTGATCCCGGCCAGCGGCACCCGGTGGGTGATCAGGCCCTCCAGGTCGATCCGGCCGGCCCGCCACAGGGCGATCGTCCGTTCGTAGGAGCGCACCACGTCTCCGCCGCCGTACATCGACGGCAGGATCCGCTTCTCGTCGAAGAACAGCTCGAACATGTTGAGCTGGAGGAAGTCGTCCATGGCGCCCGCGCCGACGACCACGAGGGTGCCGCCGCGCCGGGTGTTCTCGTACGCGGTCCGGGCGGTGGCGGACTTGCCGACGACCTCGAAGACGTAGTCGAAGCCCTCGCCGGCGGTGACCTCCTGCTTGGCGCCGGGCAGTTCGTCGGGCGAGACGGCCTTCGTCGCCCCGAACCTGAGCGCCGACTCGCGCCGCGACTCGACCGGGTCGACGGCGACGATCTCGGCCGCGCCCTTGAGCCGGGCCCCCTGGATCGCCGAGATCCCGACGCCCCCGCACCCGATGACGGCGACCGACGAACCGGCCTCCAGGTCAGCCGTGTTGAGGGCCGCGCCGAGCCCGGTGGTCACCCCGCAGCCGATCAGCGCGGCGATGTCGAAGGGCACGTCGTCGGGGATCGGCACCGCGCACCCGGCGTCGACCACGACCTCCTCGGCGAAGGTGCCGGTGCCCGCGAAGCCGAAGACGTCACCGCCGGGGCGCCGGAAGTTGGGGGTGCCGGCGTTCATGAACCCGGCCAGGCAGAGCTCGGTCTGCCCGCGCCGGCAGGCGGGACAGGCGCCGCAGGCCGGCAGCCAGCAGACGACCACCCGGTCGCCGGGCTTCACCCGGGTGACGCCCTCCCCCACCTCCAGGACCTCGCCCGCGCCCTCGTGGCCCGGCACGAACGGGCCCGGCTGCGGCAGCACCCCGCTCATCGCGGACAGGTCCGAGTGGCACAGCCCCGTGGCGCGCACCCGGATCCGCACCCTGCCGGGCCCGAACCCCACCGCCTCGACGTCGTCGAGGACGTCCAGCTTCTCCTGGCCGATCTCCTGCAGTACGGCTGCGCGCATGGTGCGGCTCCCCTCAACTGCTCAACTGATCAAGAGTGTTCGACGATCGTGTCGGCGAGGACCGGCGCGTCCGCCCTCTCGGCGGCGCCGACGGCGACCCGGATCTCCCCGTCGCCCCGCCACATGCGGATCCGCAGCGTCTCCCCCGGGTACACCACCCCGGCGAACCGGGTGGTGTACGACCGCACCCGGCTCACGTCCCCGCCGAGCAGCGTGTCCACGACCGCCTTGAGGGTCATGCCGTAGGTGCACAGCCCGTGCAGGATGGGCCGGTCGAAGCCGGCGAGCTTGGCGAACTCGGGGTCGGCGTGCAGCGGGTTGTAGTCGCCGGAGAGACGGTAGAGCAGCGCCTGGTCCTCGCGGATCGCGCGCTCGACGGTCCGGTCGGGCTCGCCCGCCGGCGGTTCGAGCCGGGTGGACGGGCCCCGGTCGCCGCCCCAGCCGCCCTCCCCGCGTACGAAGATCTGCGCGTCGTTGGTCCACAGCGGGCCGTCGGCGTCCGCGACCTCGGTGCGCATCACGAGGACGGCCGCCTTGCCCTTGTCGTACACGGCGGCGATCCTGCCGGTGGCGGTGGCGGTGCCCGCGGCCGGGATGGGGCGGTGCAGGGTCAGCGACTGGCCGCCGTGCAGCACCTTGGCGAGGTCGACGTCGACGCCGGGCATGGACAGCCCGCTGATCACACCGGGAGAGCCGGCGCCCGCGACGGTGGCGAAGCTGGGCAGGACGTGCAGCCGGCTCTCCAGGGTGTAGCGCAGTTCGTCGGGATCGGTCGCGGGGCGGCCCGCGCCGATGCCGAGGTGGTAGAGCTGGACGTCCCGGCGCTCCCAGCGGATCTCCCCGGACCGGGGTTCGGCGGCGAGGGCCTTGGCTGCGTCGATGGGCATACGGCTCCTGAGGTGTCTCAAGACCTCGGCACGGCCGTCCGCACCGTCGGTCGCACCGAGGTCGTCCACGGGGCGGGCCAGGGGGCGTCCAGCGGATCATGTCGGCGTCGCGGGCCCTGGCACGTGCGTGTGACCCCGCTCGGCCCGGCCAGGAAGCGCCGTCTCTTCCAGCAGGCCTGATCCGCCGGACGCTCCCTAGAACGCGTTTCAATCCGGCGCACCTTGTATAGCCCAGCCCTCCGCACTTGTGAAGCCTCCTGACGCTGTGTCAGATCCGGCTGCGGCGGACCATGACATTTGTCCTGCCCGTCGCCGTACATCCGCCTCTGCCGGACCGGCGCCGCCTTTCGTAGGGTCGTACCGCCGGACGGCACGGCCGGACGGCACGGCCGGACGGCACAGAACGGGTCGGATCAGAACGGTCGGATCGGAACGGGGGCAGACGCGATGTCGTGGTGGCAGCAGGTGAGGTGCCAGGTGGACGCCTGGCAGCGGGCGCGGGCCGAGTGGCGGGAGGAGGCGGCCCGTTTCAGGGCCCAGCAGAAGGCCGCCCGGAAGAAGGGTGAGGTGCTCGAGCACGCGGGTCCGCCGCCCTCCGGGTTCGCCCTGCTGCCCTGGCTGCTGATGGGGCTGGGCTCGCTCTCCAACCTGCTCCAGGGCAAGACGCCCAACCCGCTGGTCGGCTCCTTCGGCCTGCTCGCCTTCAACTCCCTCTACATCTACGTGACCTTCCGCTCCTTCCGCAAAGAGGCCCGGGAGGCCGCCTCCACCCGCGTCGCGCTGCTGCTGATGGGCCTGCTGACCGTGGGCCTGGCCCTCGGCTACGGCGGCAACTGGCTGATGTTCTTCCCGCTGCTCGGCCTCGCCACGGGCGCGGCGGTGCGCGGACCCTGGCTGGCCCGGACCGGCATCCCGCTGGCCGTCTTCGCCGGCGCGGTCTCCTGGTACCGGGACGGCTCGGACGCCATCACCATCGCCTACGGCACCTTCCTGTCGACGATGATCACCGCCGCGATCCTCTCCCTCTCCGAGGCGGTACGTGAGCTGCGCGCCGCCCGCGAGGAACTGGCCCGGCGCGCGGTGGAGAAGGAGCGGCTGCGCTTCTCCCGGGATCTGCACGACCTGCTCGGGCACACCCTGTCGGTGATCGTCGTGAAGTCGGAGGCGGCCCGCCGGGTCGCGCCCCGCGACCTGGACGCGGCGCTGGCGCAGATCTCCGACATCGAGTCGGTCGGCCGGCAGGCGCTGACCGAGATCCGCGAGGCGGTGACCGGCTACCGGGAGGGCAGCCTGGCCGCCGATCTCACCCGGGCCCGCTCGGCCCTCACGGCGGCGGGCGTCGAGCCGGTGGTCCGGCAGTCGGGGGCGCCGCTCGCCCCGCAGACCGAGACGCTGCTGGGCTGGGTGGTGCGCGAGGCGGTCACCAACGTGGTCCGGCACAGCGACGCCACGCGCTGCGAGATCACCGTCGACAGCGCCGCCGGGCGGGCCCGGCTGACGGTCACCGACGACGGTCCGGGCCCGGTGGCCGCCGAGGACCGAGGGGAGGGCGGCGGCGGCACCGGTCTGAAGGGGCTGACCGAGCGCCTCGCGGCGGCGGGCGGCTCCCTTCAGGCCGGCCCGGCGCCACGCGGCGGCTTCACGGTCACCGCGGAGCTGCCGACCGAGGCGCTGGAGTTGCTGACCTCGGCGGCTACGGCGCCCAGGGCGAGCTGACGGCCCAGCTCACGTCGTCGGTCCAGGACGTGGCGCTGTCCCAGGCGTTGGAGCCGCCGTCGCTCGCGATGTAGAGGTTGTAGTTGTAGTGGCGCAGGTATTTCGTCGGATAGTTGTACGAGGCGAAGGACGTGCCCGTGCCGCTCTTGCCGGTCGTCGGACAGAAGGTGGCGTCCTGTCTGAACGTGGTGGTGCCGTCCATGGGCTGCCGGTAGATCTTGTAGTTGTAGTGGCGCAGGTAGTCGCCGGGGTAGTTGCGGGACTCGAAGGAGACGCAGGAACTGCTCGCGAGGCCGGGGCGGACGATCCAGGTGGCGTCGTTCTTGTCGAGGGTGGAGCTGCTGGAGGTGACGGCGGACAGGACCCCGGCGTCGTTCTGGTGCCGGACGTAGTCGGTGGTGCAGCAGGACGTGGTGGCCCGGAGCGAGATCTCCGAGGCGGAGCCGAGGCTGCCGGCGGAGCCGGTCGCGCCGCCGTAGCCGACGGAGACGATGTCGGACTGGACGGCGTCGTCGGCGGCGTCGGTCGGGATGCCGGAGGTCATCACGCCCTCGAAGAACGAACCGATGGAGCCGTTGCTGTTGTCGCCGCCGGTGCCGAGGACGATCGCGCCCTCCTGGTGCATCGGTGAGTAACCACTGCCGGTGCTGGGTTCACTTCCGGAATACGTGGTGGTGAGACCGCCGGATTGCGCGTTTCCCCATTTCAGTGCGAAATGGTTCTGCCCGTTGTTCTTCAGCAAAGCGGTGACGAACGGCAGCGCGCCCGTGCCCGTGTCGGACGAGTTGGTGCTGTAGCCGAGCCCGGACTGGAAGAGCCCGTTCTCCAGGTCCGCCTGGACCCAGGGGCCGGAGCCGTAGCAGGGCGCGAACCAGCACTCGGTGCCGAAGTTGATCGCGTCCATGTGGCCGTTGCCGGTGTCCTTGTTGTTGGTCTCGGCGTTGCCGTAGTCGAAGCAGCAACTGCCGTTCACATGGGTGCCGGAGGTGACCATGTACATCCCCTCGGCGGCGCCGTTGGTGGCGACTCCCGAGGTGGCGTCGTCGCGGTAGCCCATGCCGGCGGAGATCTCCAGGCCGTAGACCTGGTGCCCGCCGACGGTCACCGGCAGCGCGTCCGCCGGGGCCCCGACATCGGCCGCGCCGGCTCCGCCCGCGCCTTCGACGGTGAGGTCGTTGTGCTTGCTGGACTGGTCGTAGATCTTGGTGATGATGCAGGTCGTACCGGCGCAGAAGGAGTTCTGCGCGGCCGCGTCGGCGTAGCCCCCGGCGGTCAGCAGGCCGATGTCGGCCGTGGCGCTGTCCGAGGCGCGCCGCACCTGGTAGAGGGAGCCGCTGTACGACGAGTACAGCGCCCGCACCATGCTGTGCGCGGCGACGCACGGGGTGCCGGCGGCGGCGTAGACGTCACAGGGCAGCGAACTCGCGGCGGACGCCTCGGGGGCGCCGGCCCCGACGACGAGCGCGGCGATGGTCGCGAACGCGGCCAGCACGGACAGCACGGCTCTGCGGACGCGCGGCGGACAGGAACGCAGGGCTCGTACAGGCACTGAGAGCACGGTGCACCTCTTCTTGGTTCCTCGTAGGGCGGTGCGGGTTCTGGTTGTCCGGTATGCCGAACGTTGTTCGATCGAAATACCGAACTCGTTCAGATGTCGAAATGCCGACCATTCGCCGACCGTTCGGGGGAATTGCAGAGGCATTGTTTGAGCACGGTCAACCCGCGTCAAGCCCTGCGGCCCGGAACAATGACCATTCTTTAATTGCCGGGCCCGAGGCTAGGATTGGGCTGTGTGCGAGCCTGCGAACGAGACGCCCCGGGACCATCGGCCGGCCAGGTCCATCAGGGTGCTGCTCGCCGAGGACCAGAGGATGATGCGCGGGGCTCTCGCCCTACTGCTCGGAATGGAGCCGGACATCGAGGTCGTCGCCCAGGTCGCGGCGGGCGACGCGATCGTGGACGCCGCCCTCGCCCACCGGCCCGACGTGGCGCTCCTCGACATCGAACTGCCGGGCGTGAGCGGCCTGGACGCGGCGGCGCAGCTGCGCGAGCAGGCGCCGGACTGCCGGGTGCTGATCCTCACCACCTTCGGCCGGCCCGGCTATCTGCGCCGGGCGATGGAGGCCGGGGCGGCCGGGTTCCTCGTCAAGGACGGCCCGGTGGAGGAACTGGCGCGGGCGATCCGGCGGGTGCTCACCGGGCAGACCGTGGTCGACCCGGCGCTCGCCGCGGCCGCGCTCAGCGCCGGGCCGAACCCGCTCACCGCGCGCGAGTGCGACGTGCTGAAGGCGTCGGCGGACGGCGCGACCGTCGCCGACATCGCGGCGAAGCTGCATCTGTCGGAGTCGACCGTCCGCAACTACCTCTCCGCCGCGATCGGCAAGACCGGCACCCGCAACCGGGCGGAGGCGGTACGGGAGGCGCGGCAGCAGGGGTGGCTGTGAGCCGCGCCGGACGTCACCGGATCAGCCCGAGGTGATCGCCTTCGCGTCCGCGTAACCCGTCCCGTCCGGGGCCACGCACACGAACCAGTCCACCGGGGAGCCGGCGGCCGCGCGGGGCACGGCCACCGTGGCGGCACCGCTCTTCCAGGTGCACCGGACCTGCCGGACGGTGGTGGCGACCATGCCCACCACGAGCCGGCCCTCGGCGTCCTCCTCGGCCAGGTGGGACGCTCCCGACTCCAGGTCGGCTACGGCGAACTTCTCCCACTTGTCGACCGTGTTGAAGATGACCGGCCGGAGAGGGGCGTCGCCGTAGTACAGGCTCGCGTAGAACGACGTCCTGCCGACCAGGCGCGTGAGCCCGGGCAGTGCGCTGCCGTCGATGCCGTAGCTCTGCATCGCCTCCCGCTGCCGGGCCGCCTCCGTCCTGTCGCGCGGCGCCTGCCACACGGAGACCACCACCCGCCAGCGCTTGCCGTGGTCGGTGCCGTGGGCCAGCTCCGTGACCTGGGGCCGCGCCACGTCCCGTACCTGGGTGGCCACCTGGGTGCGATGTTCTCCGGGGCGGCCGGCGAAGGCCAGCGTCGCCCCCGCCGAACCCGCCAGGACCACCACCGCCGTGGCCGCCGCCACCGCCCAGCGGCGGGCGCGGCGCCGGCGGCCGCCGCGCACGACCGCCTGTACGGGGGCCGTACCGATCTCGACCTCGTCCGTGGCGTCCGCCAGGAGGAGGGCGATGTCCGTCTGTGTCATGTCGTGGTTCTCCCGGTCCGCGCTCATCGGTTACGCCCTCCCTGGGTCACCATGTCGGCCAGTCCCGGTATGGCACGCAGCTTCGCGATCCCCTTGGCCGCGTTGCTCTTGACCGTGCCGGCCGAGCAGCCCATCGCCCGCGCCGCCTGGGTCTCCGTCAGGTCCTCCCAGTAGCGCAGCACCACCGCCTCCCGCTGCCGCGGCGGCAGTTGGGAGAGCGCCTTGAGCAGGGCGCTGCGGTCGTCGGCCTGGGCGATCCGGTCCCCCGCGTCCGGCACCTCGCGCACCAGGCCCGAGTCGTCCTTCGGCGCGAGGAACTCCTTGAGTCTCCTTCTGTGCCTGCGTGCGTGCGCGTTGATCATCACGCGCCGTACGTACGCCTCCGGGTCGTCGGCCGCGCCCACCTTCCGCCAGGCCACGAAGACCTTTTCGAGCGTCGTCTGGACCAGGTCCTCGGCGGCGTGCTGCTCCCCCGTGAGAAGAAACGCCGTACGCATCAGCCGCGGCCAGCGGCCGATCACGAAGCTCTGGAACTGCTCGTCGCGAGCGTCCTTCCGCTCCCCCATGGACACCTCCTAGATATGAAGAGGAGTCCACGAGCAGCCCGAACCGTTGCCTGCCGCACCAGGATCTTCCGGCCGGCTCCGCCAAGGTCTTCCGGCGCGGCGGCGGTCAGTCGTCCGGAAGGCCCTCACTCATGTCAAGACCCGGTCAGCCGTGAACGCTGTCCCCGTCCACATCCTCCCCGTCCACATCCTCCCCGCCCCACACGCCCGGACCATCCGCCGGACCGCACACCCGGACCACCCGCCGGACCGCACACCCGGACCACCCACCGGGCCGCACATCTGGACCACCCACCGGACAGAACGCCTAGACCACCCGCCGCAAGAGCGTCACCACCGCGGCCCCGCCCAGCCCGATGTTGTGCGCGAGGCCGACCCGGGCGCCGGGAACCTGCCGGTCGCCGGCCGTGCCGCGCAGCTGCCACACCAGTTCGGCGGTCTGCGCGAGTCCGGTCGCGCCCAGCGGGTGCCCCTTGGAGATGAGCCCGCCGGAGGGGTTCACCACCCAGCGGCCGCCGTACGTGGTCGCGCCGGACTCGACGAGCTTGCCCGACTCGCCGACCGCGCACATGCCGAGCGCCTCGTACGTCAGCAGTTCGTTGACGGAGAAGCAGTCGTGCAGTTCGACGACGTCGACGTCCTCGATGCCGAGGCCGGCGCGGTCGTACACCTGCCGGGCCGCCGCCCGGGACATGGGCTGTCCCACGACGTCGATGCAGGAGCCCGACGCGAAGGACTCCTCGGTGTCGGTCGTCATCGCCTGCGCGACGATCTCGACGAGGCCGGTGAGCCCGCGCCGTTCGGCGAACCGCTCGGAGACGACCACGGCCGCCGCCGCGCCGTCGGAGGTGGGCGAGCACTGGAGTTTGGTGAGCGGACGGTGGACGGTGCGGGCGGCGAGGACGCCGGCGACGTCGTACACGTCCTGGAACTGGGCGTACGGGTTGTCCGCGGAGTGCCGGTGGTTCTTGGCGGCCACGGCGGCGAGCTGTGCCTCGGTGGTGCCGTACCGCTCCATGTGCTCGCGGGCCGCGTCGCCGAAGATCTGCGCGGTGGGCGGGGTCATCTCGAAGCCGTGCCGGGCGGCCATGATGCCGTAGTGCCGGGCGACGGGGGAGGTGGAGAAGTCTCCCCCGTCGGCGCCCGTGCCGAGCGCGCCCTTCTTCATCTTCTCGAAGCCGAGGGCCAGGACGCAGTCGGCCGCCCCGCCCTCGACGAGCTGGCGGGCCAGCATCAGGGCGGTCGCGCCGGTGGCGCAGTTGTTGTTGACGTTGTAGACGGGGATGCCGGTGAGGCCCAGCTCGTAGGCGGCCCGCTGACCGGCGGTGGAGGGCTGGAAGCAGTAGCCGACGGGAACCTGTTCCACCTCGGTATAGGCGATCCCGGCGTCGGCGAGCGCGGAACCGCCGGCCTCCCGGACCATGTCCCAGTACTGCCAGTCACGGGTCTCGGGCTTCTCGGGTTTCTGGAACTTGGTCATACCGACACCGGCGACATACGCCTTCACAGCAGCCATGACGCGTGAGACTAGAACACGTTTCATCAACAGGCCAGACCCTGACGACGGATCAGAAACCCATGGGACGGTCAAGAATTCGTTAGCAGCTCGAAGCAACGGAATAGTTGCCTGTGCATACGAGGTTTACCCCTCGCTTATCCGATGCGGATGCATGAGTCCCGATCCCCGCCCGTCACGCTGCCCGCCACTCTCTCGGCCCGGAGGCCCCACTCAATGACGCACACGACGACCGACCAGCCCGCCCGGGGCGCGAGCGGGGCCGTGGTCCCGGTCCTCGCCTTCGCGGGCATCGTGGTCGCGGTGATGCAGACCCTGCTCGTTCCGGTCATCAAGGACCTGCCACAGCTGCTGGGCACCGAGCCGAGCAACGCCACCTGGGTCCTGACCTCGACCCTGCTGTCGGGCGCCGTGGCCACCCCGATCATGGGCCGCCTCGGCGACCTCTACGGCAAGCGGCGGATGCTGATCCTGAGCCTCGCCGTGATGGTGGTCGGCGCGCTGGTCAGCGCGCTCACCAGCGACCTGCTCACGATGATCGCGGGCCGCACCCTCCAGGGCTTCGCCATGGGCGCGATCCCGCTCGGCATCGGCCTGATGCGCGACATGCTGCCGCGCGAGAAGCTCGGCTCGGCGATGGCCCTGATGAGCTCCTCGATCGGCGTCGGCGGCGGTCTCGCGCTGCCCGCCGCGGCCCTGGTCGCGCAGCACACGGACTGGCACGCCCTGTTCTACGGCGCCGCCGGCCTCGGCGTGGTCTCCATAGCCCTGACCCTGCTGGTCGTACCGGAGTCCCGGATGCGCGCGGCGGGCTCCTTCGACGTGCTCGGCGCGCTGGGCCTGACCGCCGGCCTGGTGCTGCTCCTGCTGCCCATCACCAAGGGCAGCGACTGGGGCTGGTCGTCAGGCACCACGCTCGGCCTGTTCGCCGCCTCGGTCGCCGTCCTGCTCCTGTGGGGCGTGTTCGAGCTGCGCCACCCGGCCCCGCTGGTCGACCTGCGCACCACCGCCCGCCGCGAGGTGCTCCTCACCAACCTCGCCTCGATCATGGTCGGCGTCAGTTTCTACGTCGTCTCGCTGGTCCTGCCGCAGCTGCTCCAGCTGCCGAAGGCCACCGGCTACGGCCTCGGCCAGTCGATGGTCAGCGCCGGTCTGCTGGTCGCCCCGCTGGGCCTGACCATGATGTTCACGGCCCCGGTGTACGCCCGCCTGTCCGCCAGGTACGGCCCCAAGACGACGCTCATCCTGGGCATGCTGATCATCGCCATCGGCTACGGGGCGGGCCTCGGCCTGATGAGCGCGGCCTGGCAGAGCCTGGTCATCGCGGTGGTCCTCGGCGCGGGCATCGGCCTCGCCTACTCCTCGCTGCCGGCGCTGATCGTCGGCGCGGTCCCGGCGTCCGAGACGGGCGCGGCCAACGGCCTCAACACGCTGATGCGGTCCATCGGTACGTCGGTCTCCAGCGCCGTCATCGGCATGGTGCTGGCGAACACCGCGAACCACGTGGGCGGCGTCGCCGTCCCGACGATGCACGGTTTCCGGGTCTCGTTCCTGATCGCGACCGCCGCGGTGGCGGTGGGTCTGCTCTTCGCGGTGTGCCTGCCGAAGCGGAGCCTGCCGGCGTCCCACACCCAGCTGCGGGCCAGCAGCGAGGAGGAGGCCGCGCTCGCCCACGCCGAGGAGGTCCTGCGGGGCTTCCGCGGCCGTGTCCTGGACGCCGCGGGCGTGCCGGTGGCCCGCGCCAAGGTGACCCTGATCGACCGGCGCGGACGGCAGGCGGGGGCGGCCCTCTCGGCAGCGGACGGCACGTACGCGCTCGCGGTCCCCGCCGGGGGAGCCTACGTCCTGGCCGCGAAGGCGCCGGGCCACGCTCCGCTCGCCTCGTCGGCGACCCACGCCGGCGACGACCGCGCCATCGACCTGGACCTGGCGCTGCCCGGGGAGACGGTCGACGCGTGACACCCGGCGGGCGGGCGGCCGCGAGCATGTCGCGGCCGCCCGCCGCGTCCTTCCCTGCCCTGCCCCGCCGCTTACGCCGCGGCCGCGCGCTCCCCGGCCGGGCGCCTGCGGACGGCGGGGTCGGTGAGGGACGGTGGCTGCCAGACGCCGTCGGCCCGGTAGAGGTCGGTGCCGGGGGCCACGATCTCGTCGATGCGGTCGAGCACCGCGTCGTCGAGGACCAGTTCGGCCCCCTTGAGCGTCGCGGTGAGCTGGTCCATCGTGCGCGGGCCGATGATCACCGACGTCACGGCCGGGTGCACCAGCGGAAAGGCGACGGCCAGCTCCGGCAGGGTGCAGCCCACCTCCTCGGTGAGCGCGACGAGCCGCTCGACGGCCGCGTACTTCGCGGCGTTGCCGGGGACGGCGGGGTCGAACCGGTGCGGATAGTGCCTGGCCCGGCCGGTGGTGAAGTCGACGGGCCGCCCCTCCCGGTGGGAGCCGGAGAGGAATCCGGAGGCCAGCGGCGACCAGGTCAGTACGCCCAGACCCAGGCGCTGCGCGGTGGGCAGCACCGCTCGTTCGATGCCACGGGCGAGAATCGAGTACGGCGGCTGCTCCGTGCGCATCCGCATCAGCCCGCGCCGCTCCGCCACGTGGTGCGCCTCGACGAGATCCTCGGCGGGGAACGTCGAGCAGCCGAACGCCCGGATCTTGCCCGCCCTCACCAGGTCGCTGAGGACGGACAGCGTCTCCTCGATGTCGGTGGTGTGGTCCGGGCGGTGCACCTGGTAGAGGTCGATCCGGTCGGTGTCCAGCCGCCGCAGGCTGTCCTCGACGGCCTTGAGGATCCAGCGGCGCGAGTTGCCGCTGCGGTTGCGGCCCTCCCCCAGCGGAAAGTGCACCTTCGTGGCGAGCACCACGTCGTCGCGTCTGCCCTTGAGCGCCTTGCCGACGATCTCCTCGCACTCACCGGCCGAGTACATGTCGGCGGTGTCCACGAAGTTGATGCCGGCGTCGAGCGCGGCATGGATGATGCGGGCACCGTCCTCGTGGTCGGGGTTGCCGACGGCCCCGAGCATCATCGTGCCGAGGCAGTGGGTGCTGACTTCGATGCCGGTCTTGCCGAGGACGCGATAGCGCATACCGGGGCTCCGTCACAGGTGGGGAGGGTTGGCGGCGTCAGTGTAGGTCTTGGAGCGCACTTGAAATCCGTTTCCCGGCCGCCGGGTTGACCGGCCGGCGACCGTCATCCTCGGGGCGGGCCGGGCCCCCGCGGCCGATCGCCCCGGTGAGCTGTGCCCCGGATGGCGACACCGCTTCCCCGGTGCGTGCCGGTCTCACCCGAGGACGGGCGGACGGGCGGACGGGCCGCATACGCTTCCGCGGCCTCCCCGGATCGCGGCCCGTTCGGGGATCGCCGCGGAATGCCCGACGCCGGCCGGGCAGCGCCGGGCCGACGACGGGTGGGCGGCAGCCGGGGAGACCGGGGTTTCGGCGCCGGGAGCGTGGCGGAACGGGGTCCGCGGGGCGGCGGAGCGGCCGACGGCCGATCCGAGCACTTTGGCCGATACCCACCGGGTCACGGGTGCGTCCCCCCACGTGCCCGGGGTGCCGTCCGCACCCCTGTCGAACAGCCGAGGGAGGTGTGCGGCAGCATGGCTGTCCGGACGGTCGGACGAGTACGGCGACGACCGCAGTGACGAGCGCAGTGAACAAGCACAGCGACGAGCGCAGTGAAGTGAAAGGACGCCCATGACCGCGGCAGCCCCCGCCCCCAAGCCCGAGATTCTGGCCGCGTTCGAGGCGGCGAAGGGGTTCATGCCCGTCGGTGAGGGGCTCGCGCTGTACGCGGCCGCCGTCGAGGCCGGGCGGCTCGGCCTCCCGTTGCTGGAGGTCGGGACGTACTGCGGGCGCTCGACGATCCTGCTCGCCGACGCGGCCCGCGCCGCCGGGGTCACCGCGCTCACCGTCGACCACCACCGGGGCAGCGAGGAGCAGCAGCCGGGCTGGGACTACCACGACCCGGAGACGGTCGACCCGGAGATCGGGCTGATGGACACGCTGCCGGCCTTCCGGCGCACCCTGCACCGGGCGGGTCTGGAGGACCACGTGGTCGCTGTCGTCGGCCGTTCCCCGCAGGTCGCCGCGTTCTGGAACTCCCCGCTCGGCCTCGTCTTCATCGACGGCGGCCACACCGACGAGCACGCCACCGCCGACTACGAGGGCTGGGCCCCCCATGTGGCCCAGGGCGGACTCCTCCTGATCCACGACGTCTTCCCGGACCCGGAGGACGAGTTCACCGGCCAGGCCCCCTACCGCGTCTACCTCCGCGCCCTGGAGTCGGGCGCCTTCACAGAGATCTCGGCCCACGACTCGCTGCGTGTCCTGCGGCGAACGGGCGCAGGGAACTGAGAGCGCGGTTAGAGTCGCAGACGTGTCGTACACAGGCCCGGAATTCGATCCCCCGCGGCAGCCCCGGTTCCGGCGGGCGCCGCTCGCTGTCGGTCTCGCCGCGCTGGTGCCCGGTGCGCTGCTCGGATGGGTGGCCTACGAAGGGGTGGGCAGGCCCGGCGGGAGCCCCGGCGCAGGCGCAGGCGCTGCCGGGCAGGCGGACCCGGCGACGCCCAAGTCGGCGCCCGTGTCACCGACGGACGACGCCAAGGCGGCCGGCCCGAGCGCGGCCCTCCCGCTGCGGGGCAAGGTCGTCGTCATCGACCCGGGGCACAACCCGGGGAACTTCCAGCACGCGTCCGAGATCAACCAGAAGGTGAACATCGGGACGAACTGGAAGGAGTGCGACACGACGGGTACGTCCACCAACGCCGGTTACAGCGAGGCCCGCTTCACCCTCGATGTCGCGCACCGGCTGCGGACCCTGCTGGAGCGGCAGGGCGCCACGGTGAAGCTGACCCATGACGCGGACCAGCCGGCCTGGGGGCCGTGTGTGACCAGGCGCGCGGAGATCGGCAACAGCGCGCACGCCGACGCGGCCATCTCCGTCCACGCCGACGGAGCGCCCGAGGGCGACCGCGGCTTCCACGTCATCCTGCCCGCGTCCGTGCACTCGGGCGCCGCCGACACCCGCCCGATCGTCGCCTCCTCGCGCACCCTCGGCGAGTACGTCGAGAGCGACTTCGCGAAGGTCACGGGCTCCGCGCCGTCCAACTACGTCGGCAACGGCACCGGCCTCGACGTACGCGGGGATCTCGGCGGTCTCAATCTGTCAACGGTTCCCAAGGTGTTCATCGAGTGCGGCAACATGCGCGACAGCAAGGACGCGGCACTGTTGACCAGCGGCGCCTGGCGGCAGAAGGCGGCACAGGGGATCTCTGAGGGAATCGTGAGTTTCCTGCGCGGTTAGGCATCGGCGGGCCCCTCGGGGCGGACACCTCGATCGTTCGGACGATAGTGTCCGTCCTACGATTCCTACGATCGGTTTCCAACGATGAGGGGCACACCCCCGCGACGCCTCCTCCGCCGAGACGACCTACGAAGGACCTGAAGTGAATATCCGCTCCCTCACTAGAGGCGACGGCGTGGTGATCGGTGCAGCGGTATTGCTGTTCATCGCGTCGTTCCTCGACACGTTCGACAAGTCCGGCAACGGGGCCCCGAACGCCTGGGACAACCTCGGCCTGGTGATGAGCATGTACATCGGCGGAATCGCCGGCGCGGTCCTGATCGTCCTCGCCCGCGCACTGCCGCAGCCGCTGAGGTTCGTAGGCCTCGACCTGGGCCAGATCGGCGTCGGCCTCACGGTGTTCTCCGTGTGGACCGCGTTCTGGTCGACCATCGACCCGCTGGGCCCGTTCACCGACGAGTTCCAGAGCCTCGACGTGGGCGCGGGCTCCGGTCTGATCCTCGGTCTGATCGCGGCCCTGGTCCTGGCCGCGGGCGCCGTCGCCACCCCGCTGGTCCCCGCCCTCCAGGCGGCCCTGGTCCCGGCCCCCAAGCCGCCGGCCCCGCAGCCCTACGGCGCCCAGCCCCCCGGCGGCTACGGCTACCCCGGTGCCGGCGCCCCGCAGCCCGGCCAGCCCTACGGCGCCCAGCCGCAGCCCGGTCAGCCGTTCGGCCAGCAGCAGCCCCCGGCCGCCGCGCAGCAGCCGCCGGCCCCGGACTTCTCGCCGTTCTGGTTCGCCGTCCCGGTGCCGCGGCCGCTGTTCGCGGAGGACGGCTCGACCGCGCCGATCGCCGAACTGGCGCCCGGCACCTGGTACTTGGCGGTGGAGCAGCGGGGCGTCGCCCTGGTGGCCCAGACCCAGGACGGCCGCCGTGGCGTGCTGCAGGACACCTCCGGGATCCAGCGCGGCTGAACACCCCCGCGCCTACGGCCCCTTGCCCTTCCGGGTGAGGGGCCGTTGTCGTACAGTCGCCCAGCGATGTGGCTGACGATCAGTCAGGAGGTGGCCATGCGGCTCGGGTTGGCTCTCGGTTACTGGGGGCGCGGGCCCTCCGCGGACCATGTGCCGCTGGCGCGGGAGGCGGAGCGGCTCGGATACGACTCGGTGTGGACGGCGGAGTCCTGGGGCTCGGACGCCTTCACCCCGCTCACCTGGATCGCCGCGCAGACCTCGACGATCAAGCTGGGTACGGCCGTTGCCCAGATGGCGGCCCGGTCGCCGACCACCACCGCGATGCACGCGCTGACCCTGGACCATCTGTCCGGGGGCCGGATGCTGCTCGGGCTCGGGCTGTCCGGACCACAGGTCGTCGAGGGCTGGTACGGCCGCCCGTTCCCGAAGTCGCCGCTGACCGCGACCAGGGAGTACGTGGACGTCGTACGGCAGGTGCTGCGCCGCGAGGGGCCGGTGACGGTGGACGGGCGCTTTCACGCGCTGCCTTACCGGGGGCCGGACGCGACCGGTCTCGGCAAGCCGCTGAAGCCGATCACCCACCCGCTCCGGGCCGGCCTGCCGGTCCTGCTCGGCGCCGAGGGGCCGAAGAACGTCGCCCAGACGCTCCGGATCGCCGACGGCTGGCTGCCGCTGTACTGGGCGCCGAGCCGGCCCGAGGTGTACGGCCCGGCGGTCGCCGACATCCCCGAGAACTTCCTGGTCGCGCCCATGGCCCAGGTCAGGGTCTGCGACGACGTCGCGGCCGGGCTGCTGCCCGTGAAGGCCATGCTCGGCTTCTACATCGGCGGGATGGGCCACGCGGCCCGCAACTTCCACGCCGACCTGATGGCCCGCATGGGGTACGAGGAGGAGGCCCGGCGGATCCAGGAGCTCTTCCTGTCCGGGCGCCGGGAGGAGGCGGTGCTGGCGGTGCCGGACGCGTTCGCCGACGAGATCTCCCTGGTGGGCCCGCGTGAACGCATCGCCGAACGGCTGGAGTTGTGGCGCAAGGGCCCGGTGACCGACCTGCTGGCCCTGGCCCCGGACCCTCACACGCTGCGGGTGCTCGCCGAGCTGAACTCCTAACGTCCGGCCAGCTGGCCGGCCGAGGGCACCTGGTTCTTCACCGGGGCGCCGGCGCCGCGCCCGGCGTCCTTGACCTTGTTGATGACGTCGTCGAAGGCGCTGGCCGCGTTCCCGTCGCCCTTGCGGAGCTTGGCGGGCAGGTCCTTCAGCCCGTCGATGGCGGCGGAGAGCGGTGCGACGGCCTTGGAGAGCAACGGGTCGCCCTCGGCGTTCCGCTTGGCCGCCTTGAGCCGGTTGTAGGCGAAGGCGCCCGCGGCGGCGGCCTTGATCAGGGTGTACGTGCGGCCGTGGGCGCCCTTCTTGAACTTGCCCGCCTTCCACGGTTTCACGATCCACTGGTAGGTCGCGCCGGCGGCGAGACCCGCGTTGGCGACGAACCGCGTCTTGGCGAACTTCTGCTTCTGCGCGGACGTGCTCGGACTGGGCGTGCCGGCCAACGGGGCCGCCACCAGGCCGGTGTCCACGGCCTTGCTCCGGGTGCTGCCGGCGCAGGCGGTGGCGCCGGCGACCAGGGCGCAGCAGACGGTGAGCGCGACGACGAGGCGCCGTATCGGTACGGGCACGGGGTCCTCCCGTGTGTGTCTCGGTGTCGTCCCCGAGCGGGTGCTTCCTTTGGCAGCGTCACCCGGATGGCGGCACGTCGCCACTCGGGGAGAACGCGGTTCAGGTTTCAAGGACCGTTCGGCGGCAAGGCGCAGGGTATGTCCTCTGAACGCGGTGCCAATCAGGCCGGTAGGGTCGTCGCGATCGTCGCCGACATCATGGCCCTCATCCTGGGCCTGTGGATCCTGATGTATCTGCTGGACGCGAACCGGGCGAACAGCCTGGTCCAGTTCGTCCACGACGCGGCCAGCTGGCTCGCCGGCTGGTCACACGACCTGTTCACGTTCGACAAGGCATGGGCGAGGGTGGTGGCAGGGTACGGCCTGGCAGCGGTCGTCTACCTGTTCGTCGGCCACGCGATAGCCAATCGCATGCACCGCCACTGAAAACCCCGGTCAGTGCAACGCCCCCGAAGGGGCGCGGGGCTCTGTCGACATGCGGCTCCGCCGCGTGGGCGCGATCAACCACGACGGCCGCACCCGCCGTAGCACAGCTCCCCCCGCCCCACTAGGCGCAACAATCCACCTCAAGCCCAGAAGGAAGCTGCCCGCCCCCGAAAACGGCGCAGGTCGCGTCATGCCCTCCGAGCGCGGCCACGGCCAGCACCAACGAACCCGCCGTCCACGTCGTGAGCTCCCGCGGCCACACCGCGTCGTCCTCGTAGACGTACCCCGTCCAGTACAGCCCCGACTCCGCGTCCCGCAGATGCCGGATGGACTGGAGGATCTCCAGTGCCCGGTCGGACTCCCCCACCGCCCAGAGCGCCAGCGCCAGTTCGGCGGACTCCCCGCCCGTCACCCACGGATTGGGCACGACGCACCGCACCCCCAACCCCGGCACGACGAACCGCTCCCAGTCCTTCGCGATCCGCACGCCCGCCTCCGCACCGGTCAGCACCCCGCCCAGCACCGGGTAGTACCAGTCCATCGAGTACCGGTCCTTGTCCAGGAACCGCTCCGGGTGCCGCCGTATCGCGTGCCGCAGCGCGCCCACCGCCAACTCCCAGTCCGGCTGCGGCTCTTCCCGCTGCTCGGCAATGGCGAGCGCACAGCGCAGCGCATGGTGGATCGACGAACTCCCGGTCAGCAGCGCGTCGTCGGTAGCCGTGCCGTCGTCCTCGCGCCGCCAGCCGATCTCGCCGCCCGGCCGCTGCAGCCGCAGCACCCACTCGACGGCCGCGTAGACGGCGGGCCACATCCGGTCGAGGAACGTGTCGTCGCCGGTGGACAGGTAGTGGTGCCAGACGCCGACGGCGATGTACGCGACGAAGTTGGACTCACGGGCGTGGTCGGTGACCTCGTCGTGCGCGCCGTCGGCGTACGCCGCGTACCAGGAGCCGTCATCGTTCTGGTGCCGGGCGAGCCAGTTGTACGCCCGCTCGGCGGCCTCGTGCTCCCCGGCCGCGTCCAGCGCCATCGCGGCCTCGGTGTGGTCCCAGGGGTCGAGGTGGTGCCCTCTGAACCACGGGATCGCGCCGTCCTCCCGCTGCACGGCGAGGATGCCGCGGACGGTCGCGGCGGCCTGCTCGGCGGTGAGGACCCCGGGCAGGACGAGGTGTTCTGTCCGGGGGGTGGTCACTTGGCGGCCGCCTCGGCGTCGGACGCGGTCCTGGCGCCGGCCTCGGTCCGGGGCAGGTGCGGCTTGGTGGCGTACACCACGAGGCTCTTGCCCATGACCGGGTTCAGCGCCTGCTCGGCGACCCGTGTGGCCAGCGGCTTCTTCATGATGTCCCAGACCAGCAGCTTGTGGTACGCCCGCACCGGCAGCGCCTTGTCGTTGTCGACGCCGAACGCGCACTTCAGCCACCAGTACGGCGAGTGCAGCGCGTGGGCGTGGTGGGAGCCGTAGGGCCGCAGACCGGCCTCCTTGATCTTCCCGACCAGTTCGTCGGCCTTGTAGATGCGGATGTGGCCGCCCTCGACCTCGTGGTAGGCGTCGGAGAGCGCCCAGCAGACCTTCTCCGGGCCGTAGCGGGGCACGGTGACGGCGATCCGGCCGCCGGGCTTCAGCACCCGGACCATCTCGGCGAGCACCCCCTTGTCGTCGGGTATGTGCTCCATCACCTCGGAGATGATGACGACGTCGAACGACTCGTCGGGGAAGGGGAGGGCCAGCGCGTCGCCCTCCATGGCGGTCGCGGTCGCGCCCGCCGGGGCCTCGCCGGCCTCCCTCATCGCCGCGAACCACTTGGCGACCTCGCGGATCTCCTCGCCGTTCTGGTCGAGGGCCACGACCCGGGCGCCGCGCCGGTAGCACTCGAAGGCGTGCCGGCCGGCCCCGCAGCCGAGGTCCAGGACGCGGTCGCCCGGCGCGAGCGGGAACCGGGAGAAGTCGACGGTCAGCACGTGGCCCTGCTTTCACTCTCGTGACGAACACCAGCTGAGGCCGCGGTACGGCCGGGGTCGCGGGGCGCGGGGCGGGCTGGTACGGCCTCGCCCGCAGAGCGGGCGATCGCCTCGCGGTAGTGGGCCACGGTGCCCTCCGCGGCGCGCGCCCAGGTGTAGTGGCGCAGCACCCGCTCACGGCCCGCCCGGCCGAGCCGCAGCCTGAGGCCGGCGTCGCCCAGCAGGCGGCCGAGTCCGGCGGCCAGCGCGCCCGCGTCGCCGGGCGGTACGGCCAGGCAGGTCTCGCCGTCGCGCCCGGCGACCTCGGGGATCGCGCCGCCGGTCGTCGCGACCAGCGGGGTGCCGGTCGCCATGGCCTCGGCGGCGGGCAGCGAGAAGCCCTCGTAGAGCGACGGCACGCAGGCGACCTCGGCGGACCGGACCAGGTCGACGAGTTCGGCGTCGGAGATGCCCTTGACGAACTCGACGGCGCCGTGGAGGCCGTAGCGCTCCACGGCCTGCGCGACGGGCCCCTCGGTGGGCCGCTTGCCGACGACGACGAGGTGGGCGGCCGGGTGCTCGGTCCGTACCTTGGCGAGGGCCTCGACGAGGAAGACGAGCCCCTTGAGCGGGACGTCCGCGCTGGAGGTGGTGACGATCCGGCCGGGCACCTGGGGGACGGCGGGATTCGGCGCGAAGAGGTCGGTGTCGGCGCCGATGTGGACGACGTGGACGCGGTCCTCGCGTACGCCGAGGTGGTCGACGATCTCCTGGCGTGAGGTGCCGGAGACGGTGAGCACCGAGGGCAGCCGGCGGGCGACCCGCTTCTGCATCCGGGTGAAGGCGTACCAGCGCCGCACGGAGTACCGCCGTTTCCATCCCTCGGCGGCGTCCAGCTCCAACTGCCGGTCGACGGTGATGGGATGGTGGATGGTGGTGACGAGGGGGGCGCCGATGTCCCCCAACAGGCCGTATCCCAGAGTCTGGTTGTCGTGGACGACGTCGAACTCCCCGGCGCGGGCGCGCAGATGGCGGCGGGCGCGCAGGGAGAAGGTCAGCGGTTCGGGGAAGCCGCCGGTCCACATGGTGGCCACTTCGAGGGCGTCGACCCAGTCCCGGTACTCGTCCCGCCCGGGCGTCCGGAAGGGGTCCGGGGAGCGGTACAGATCGAGGCTGGGCAGCTCGGTGAGGGTGAGGCCCGGGTATCCCTCGTCGAGGACGGGGTACGGCTGCGAGCCGACGACCTCGACCCGGTGCCCGAGCCGGGCCAGCTCGCGCGACAGGTGGCGTACGTAGACACCCTGGCCGCCGCAGAACGGGTTCCCTTTATAGGTGAGGAGCGCGATGTCGAGCGGTCGCTCGCCGTCGGCGGCGGGTTCCTCGTCGGCACCCGCCCGACTGGCCTCAGCGGTCACTCCGGGCCCCCTTCTCCCTGCACTTTCCCGTGAGGTTACGCCGGGACGCTAATCTAGAACAAGTTTCAGACTTGATCGTCCAAGAGGCTCTGAATCTACCGGCAGGTAGGGGCCGAGTGAGCAGTGCATCGGGTGATTCGCGCCACGGCGCGAACCCCTGCCATGCTGTCTGATCACTCGCCCTGAGCACTGCCCTCACCGACTGTCACGGACGGGACCCATGCCTGCGGAAGCAAAGGTGGACATCGGCGCCAGATCGGCCACCCCGCCGCTCACCGAGCGGCAGGAAGCCCGGCGCCGCCGGATCCTGCACGCGAGCGCCCAGCTGGCCAGCCGGGGCGGTTTCGACGCGGTGCAGATGCGCGAGGTGGCCGAGTCCTCCCAGGTGGCCCTGGGCACCCTGTACCGGTACTTCCCGTCCAAGGTGCATCTGCTGGTGGCGACCATGCAGGACCAGCTGCAGCACATGCACGGCACACTCCGCAAGAAGCCGCCGGCGGGCGAGACGGCCTCCGAGCGGGTCGCCGAGACGCTCATGCGGGCCTTCCGCGCGCTCCAGCGGGAGCCGCACCTGGCCGACGCGATGGTCAGGGCCCTCACCTTCGCCGACCGCAGCGTCTCCCCCGAGGTGGACCAGGTCTCCCGGCAGACGACGGCGATCATCCTGGACGCGATGGGCCTGACCGACCCCACCCCCGCCCAGCTGTCGGCCGTCCGGGTGATCGAGCACACCTGGCACTCGGCCCTGATCACCTGGCTCTCGGGCCGCGCCTCCATCGCCCAGGTGAAGATCGACATCGAGACGGTGTGCCGTCTGATCGACCTGACGGAGCCGGACGGGAAGCCGTAGCGGCCCGGAACACGCGAGGAACCCCCGGAACACGCAAAGGACCTACGAGACGGGTTCCCTTCGCCGGTATTACCCGGATCAGGTGGTGGAGGTCGCCGTCCGGCCCAACTGCTGCCTTCCGGCCTCTCAGCCCGACCGTCGACGTCGGCACTGGCGGATGCATCTGCGTCACGCCTGAGTCGGCTACTCCGCTCGGACTCCCTCACTCGCCCCGTAGGCCAATTCCAGGATAGAACGGGCAGAGCATATGGGAACCCCCCAATCAATGATTTTTTTGACTTTTCCCGGCACGGCCGCCTGGACCGCGGGAGGGCACCCCGGCCACCTGGCAGGACTCCGTGGCCGCCGGGGCGGAAACCGCCTGGCGAGGCACCCTTGCCCGAACGCAGAATCCACCCCATGGCACTCATCCACCGCACCACCCTCAAGCCCACCAAGCTCGAACTCCTCGCCGGCTGGCTGCCCACCCGCCCCTGGTACCACGGCCCCGCCGCACCGGAGTTGGTGAAGGCCGGCGGGTTCCGGCTCGACGACCCGGCGGACGAGGTCGGGATCGAGTTCATGATCGTCACCGCGGCCGCCGACGGCACGGAGGGCACCCGGGGCCCGGTGGCGTACCTCGTACCGCTCACCTATCGCGGCGCCCCGCTCGACGGCGCCGAACACGCGCTCGTGGGCACCGCGGAGCACGGCGTCCTCGGTACCCGCTGGGTCTACGACGGCTGCCACGACCCGGTCCTGACCGCCGGGCTGCTCGCCCTGATCGAGGGCCGTACGCGGGCACAGGCGCAGAGCATCACCGACACCCCCGACCGGGAGGTCGCCCGCTCCTACGCCGGCGGGGGCCCCGTGCCCGGCCTCGGCGCCCCCGCCGACACCGACGAGAGCACCGAGTTCGCCGTACCGGACAGCGACCTGGTACTGCGGCTGCGGCGCGTACTGACCCCCGGCCCGACCCCGCCCGAGGGCACGGTCGGGCACGTCACCGGAGCCTGGGACCAGCCGGACGGCACCCGCCCCCGCGCCGTCTTCGCGACCCTTCAGGCCCGGTAGGGCCTGAAGGGACCTGGTGCGAAAGTGCCGTCTGCCGCGCGGCCCGGCACGCCCTCTAGGGGCTGTCCGGCGGATCATGCCGCAGACGCGGGGGCCGGCACGCCCACCTGCGGCGTTGTCGTCGGTCGCCGACGCTCCGCGTCGACTCCCTCCTCCGCCTTGCAGTTGGACGCACCAGCCCCCGCTCACCTCGGCCGACAGTCACCGTTGCTTTCCTGCGACTTGATCCGCCGGACAGCCCCTAGTCCTCCGGCGGGAACACCGGCTCCCCGCTGCCCAGCAGCGTGATCGTGATCGCCTCCACCGGGCAGCTCTCCGCCGCGTCGAGGATCTTTCCGTTGGCGTCCGTCTCCGGGTCCACGGGATGGGACTGCATGGCGGAGTCGAGGCGGAAGGAGCCGGTGGCCCGGTGGACGCACTGGGCCGAGCCGATGCAGAGGGCACGGTCGACCTCGACGTGCCAGCGGTCACCCATGGCGGACTCTCATCCTTCCCAGCCGGCCGGCAGGTGGATCATCTTGTGCTCGAGGAACTCGCCGTACCCCTCCGGACCGAACTCCCGCCCCAGACCGGAGTTCTTGTAGCCGCCGAAGGGACCCAGCATGTCGAGGCTGAAGGTGTTCACCGAGTACGTCCCCGTACGGACCTGCCGCGCGATCTCGATGCCGTGTGCCACGTCCGCCGTCCACACGCTTCCGCTCAGCCCGTAGTCCGAGTCGTTCGCGATCTTCAGGGCCTCGGACTCGTCCCCGTAGGGAAGCAGGCAGATCACCGGGCCGAAGATCTCCTCGCGGGCGATCCGCATGGAGTTGTCGACGTCGCCGAAGAGGGTGGGTTCGACGTACCAGCCCTTGTCCAGACCCGCCGGCCGCCCGCCACCGGTGAGAATCTTGGCGCCCTCCTCCTGGCCGATGCGGATGTAGTCCAGGTTCCGCTGCTGCTGGCGGCGTGCGACCAGCGGGCCCACCTGGGTGGCCGGGTCCAGCGGGTCGCCGACCTTCAGGGCGCTCGCCGCGCCCGCGAAGGCGTCGGCGAACTCGTCGTAGCGGGAGCGCGGGACGAGGATGCGGGTCTGGGCGACGCACGCCTGCCCGTTGTTCATCCAGGCCGCCGGCACGATGCCCGCGACGGCGGCGGCCACGTCCGCGTCCGGGAGCACGACGGCCGCCGACTTGCCGCCGAGTTCCAGGGTCACCCGGGTGAGGTTCTTCGCGGCGACCTCCATCACGCGCTTGCCGGCCGCGACCGAGCCGGTGAAGGAGACCTTGTCGACGCCCGGGTGGGCGACCAGGTACTCACTCACCTCACGGTCCGCGGGAAGGATGGAGAGCACCCCGTCCGGCAGCCCGGCCTCCTTCGTGATCTCCCCGAGGATGTACGCGTCCAGCGGCGACTCCGGGGACGGCTTCAGCACCACCGTGCAGCCGGTGAGCAGCGCCGGGGCCAGCTTGGCGGCGGCCACGAACTGGGGCACGTTCCAGGGCACCACGGCCGCCACGACCCCGACCGGCTCCCGCCGTACCAGGATCTTCCCGAGCACCCCGTCGCGCGTCTGCTCGTACGTGAAGTCACGCGCGACCCTGATCGCCGCGTCCCAGACCATCATCGCGCCGAGCGCCTGCGCGAGGACGCTCCAGGAGTACGGCGAACCGTTCTCGGAGGAGATCACCCGGGCGATCTCCTCGTGCCGGACCGCGATCGCGTCCTTGATACGGGTGACGACCTCGATCCGCTCGTCGAGCGTCATTCGTGGCCAGGGCCCCTCGTCGAAGGCCCGCCGCGCCACCGCCACCGCCCGGTCCACGTCCTCCCGCGAGGCATGCGGCACCCGCCCGAAGACCTCCTCGGTGTGCGGAGAGACCACCTCGATGACGTCCTTGCCCAGGGGGTCGGTCAACTCCCCGCCGATGAACAGCTGTCCGTGTTCCAGGAACTCGGTCATGGCGCCCCGCCACCCTTCCTGACGATGTTTCAGAACTGATACCAGTTCTAGTTGAACTAAGCCAGGCATGGGACCGAATAGGCTCTCACCAGCATTTTTGGCGTCGCCGAGGGGACGCGCCCTCCGCCCCGGGGGCTCAGGCCTTCGAGGCCGGCCGCCACTCGTCGACGAGGAGTCCGAGCAGCACCTCGTCCAGGAACTCGCCCATCACCCAGGCCGAGGAGCGCAGCACGCCCTCGCGGACGAAGCCGTTGCGCTCGGCGGCGCACAGCATCGCGGTGTTGTCGGCCAGCGTCTCGATCTGCAGCCGCCGCAGGCCGCGCACGACGAAGCCGTAGTGGCACAGCACCGCGACCACGTCGGTGCCGTGGCCCTTGCCGCGGGCGGACGGCAGCAGCCCCAGCCCGATGTGCGCGAAGCGGTTGTGGCTGTCGATGCCCCACAGCGTCGCGCCGCCGACCAGCGTGCCGCCCGCCAGCTCGACCACGGAGAACCTGACGCTGTCCTCCCCCTTGTGCTCCACCGTGAGCCGCGGGTCCTTCGACTCCGGCGAGACCGGCCGCCACGGCTCGCTGTCGGTCCGCGAACCGTAGACCACGTCGTCGTAGAGTTCGGCCCGCAGGACCGGGATGTCCTCCGCATGCCGGGCCCTGAGCCCGACCGTGTCGCCTCTCAGCATGCGAGCTTCCTATCCGGTCGGTCCGGCCGGCGGCAAACCAATATGCGGACGCCTCGGCCGGGGCCCGAACCGCCCGCCGGCGGCCGGCGCTGGGACACCGGCGCGGCCCGGCGGACAACCGGCTGCGGCCCGCGCGCACCCCTCCCGCCCGCCGCCGCGGCCATGACCCCGCCGGTCGCCGCCGTCATCGCGTACGCCCGGCCCACCGACCGCGGCGCCCTCCTCCAGCACGGCGGGCACGCCAGGTTCGCCCGGGGCATGCGGGACCTCCCCGTCGGCGGGCGCGGACCGGATGTCCGCCGCCACGGCCGGCAACAGGAACCGGAGGAGTTGCCACCGGACCCTGACCGCCCCCTATCTGACGTTCAGTCAGTTCTCGTTATAGTGAGCGATGGCCGTGGGGCCGGCGGGACCGGGCGGGGGCGGAGGCAGACCGATGACGGACAGTCTGGGCGAGTCGGCGGGGGCGGGGCCCGAGGTGCCGGTACGGGATCTCGGTGGGGGCGTGCGGTCCGTCGCCGTACCCATTCCGGACAATCCGCTCGGCCACACGCTGGTGTACGTGATGGACACCGACCGGGGTCCGGTACTGGTCGACACCGGGTGGGACGACCCCGGGTCGTGGGACGTGCTGGTGGCGGGGCTGGCGGCGTGCGGTACGGGCGTCGGCGAGGTGCACGGGGTCGTCATCACGCATCACCATCCCGACCATCACGGGCTGTCGGGGAAGGTGCGCGAGGCGTCCGGGGCCTGGATCGCGATGCACGCGGCCGACGCGGCGATCGTGCGGCGGGCCCGGGAGACCCGGCCGGAGCGGTGGTTCACGTACATGGCGGCGAAGCTGACGGCCGCCGGGGCACCGGAGGAGCACGTGGCGCCGTTGCGCGGCGGCCCCCGCCGCCGAAGCGCCCCGCCCGGCCTGGCCCCCGCCCTCCCCGACCGGGAGATCCTCCCCGGCGAACTCCTCGGCCTCCCGGGCCGCCGGCTGCGTGCCGTCTGGACGCCCGGCCACACGCCCGGCCATGTCTGCCTGCACCTGGAGGAGGAGCATCCCGCCCGGCTCCCGGGCCATGGGCGCCTGTTCTCCGGCGACCACCTGCTCCCCGAGATCACCCCGCACATCGGCCTCTACGAGGACCCCGACGACGCGACCGTCACCGACCCCCTCGGCGACTACCTCGACTCCCTGGAACGCGTCGGCCGCCTCGCCCCCGCCGAGGTGCTCCCGGCCCACCAGCACACCTTCACCGACGCGCCGGGGCGGGTCCGCGAGCTGCTGGCCCACCACGAGGAACGCCTCGCCGGACTGCTCTCGCTCCTCCAGCAGCCGCTCACACCCTGGCAGTTGGCGGTGCGGATGGAGTGGAACCGGCCCTGGGAGCAGATTCCGTACGGATCGCGGAACATCGCCGTCTCGGAGGCCGAGGCCCATCTGCGGCGCCTGGTGAAGCTGGGGCGGGCGGAGGCGGTGGCGGGGAGCGATCCGGTCACGTACGTGGCCGTGTGACCCGTCGTCCAGGTGGCCGTGCGAGTCGTCGCCCACGGGGCCGTGCGAGTTGTCGTCCAGGTGGCCGTGCGAGTCGTTCGCGTGGCCCGGTAAATCCTCGGGCGGCCGGCACCCTCGGCTGCTAGACAGGCTCATGGACCCTTTGGAACGGCTCCTCGCCGAACGCGCCTGCGAGCGTCTCGTCATCGACTTCGTGCGCCGGCTCGACCTCGGCGAACCGTCCTCCGTGGCCGGGTTGTTCACCGAGGACGGGTGGTGGGAGTGGCCGCCGCCCGGGGACGGGCGCCGGGCCGAGGGGCGGGCGGCGCTCGCCGCGTACTTCGGCTCCCGGCCGCCGGGCCGGCTCTCGCGGCGGGTGATGTCCAACATCCTCGTCACGGTGACGGGACCGGAGACGGCGACGGCCACGTCGTACTTCCAGACCTACCGGGTCGACCGTCACGACGGCGGACGCGACGAAGGACCTGCCGGGACAGGGGACGGAGGACCCGGCGGGGGATTCGGCGGAGGGATGGTGCCGGCCGGGCCGCCCGTGCAGGTCGGTCACTACGAGGACCGGTTCCGGTGCCTCGACGGCCGCTGGCTGCTGGCGTCCCGGACCCTGGTGCTGCCGTTCGGCGGGCCGACACCCACGGCAGGCGGCTGAAGCACGCCCGCCGGAGGCTCAGTTGACGGCGCCCTCGGCGGTGATGAGCATCTCCGCCAGGTCGGCGAGGGTGGCCAGCTGACGGGCGTTCATCTGCGGGGCGCGGGCCGCCAGGCGGACCAGGCCGCTCTCGCGGAGCCGGGAGAGCGGGTCGGCCCTGGCCTCAAGGCTCTGCAGCACCGGCTGGAGCGCCTCCTGCAACGCCTCGGGCTCGTCCGCGGTGAAGAAGCCGGCCGGCAGACCGAAGAACCGCCGCAGCCGGTCGGTGTGTTCGAGGCTCGGCAGCCCGCTCTTGCGCCACTCGCTGAGCCACTGCCTGCTGGTGCCGGCGATCGCCGCGAGCTCGCCCAGCGAGTACCGCTTGCCGTCGGGGCGGCGCCGGTTCTCGCGAATGAAGTCCAGCCGCTGGCGCACCCGTTCGGCGAGCCCCGCCTCGGGCGCGGCCTTCCCGGCGAGGAGTTCGGCGACGACCCCGGCCGGGATCCCGGTGCGGTACGACAGGTCGGCCACGTCCAGCACCTCGGACAGCCGCCCGGGACATCCGGTCAGCTCTCCGAGCCGTTCCAGTACGCCGGTCAGCGGGGCATGGGCGTCACTCACCAAGATCCCCCTGGACACACGTGGTTGGTCGGTCGGCCGAACAGACGCGAGGCTATCGAATCACCCGCGCCACCCACCAGACATGACAAGGACCACTGCGCAAGGGGGCAGCAATCGTTGACATGTGACGGACCGGCAGGAAAGGATCACGTCACCAGGCCACGGTCGAACCGACCCGCCTCCGGTGCCGCCTGTGGGGAGCGGCGTCCGGGCGACCAGCCGGCCGCCTCCTCCCCAGAAGGTGAGGCGAACCGATGCCGCAGCCCGTCCTGCTCCTCGGTGCCGGCCGCAGGCGCGCGTACGACGAGTTCGTGCTGAGACGGGTCGCCGCGGCCCGCCCGGTGCTGCTGGTGGACGCCGCGCCGCCCGCCTGGGCACAGCCGTGGCCGGCCGGTCACCTCGCGGCGGACCCCGGCAAGGGCGGCGCCACGGCGTCGGCGGTGGCACGGTTCGCGGCCCGGCACCGGGTCCGCGGCGTGCTGACCCACTCGGGCGAGTACGCGGTGGCCGCCGCCACGATCGCCGGGCAGTTGGGGCTGCCCGGCCCTTCCCCCGCTGTTGCCGCCGCCTGTGGCGACCCGCCCGCGCTGCGCGCGCTGCTGGCCGGCCGCGCGGTGCCCACCGACGACCCGGGCGGCTCCGGCGCGCCCCGCGTCTCGGCCGAGACGGTCGTCCTCGACGGTGAGATCCGCATCGCCGCCATCACCCGTACGACCCTGGGCCCGGCGCCCGCCCGGCAGCCGCTCCGGCACACCGTGCACGCCCACGACGGCCTGCTGCACAACCGTTTCCTGCGCCTGGCCGTCGACCGCACCGTGCACGCCCTCGGCGTCGACCGGGGTGTCCTGCACATCGGCCTCGCCCTCACCGACCGCGGCCCCCGGGTCACCGACGTCGCCCCGCATCTGCCGGGCGACCTGATCCCGCTCCTCGTCCGGCGGGCCACCGGCGTCGATCTCGCCCAGGCCGCGGCCGCCCTGGCCACCGGCGAGGTGCCCGACACGACGCCCACCCGGCAGCGGGCGGCGGCCGTCCAGTTCGCCTACCCGGCCGCCACCGGCCGCCTCGATCGCCTGGACCTCTCCCCCGACGCCGCCCGCGAGCCCGGCGCCGACCGCATGCTCCTCACCCAGCACACCGGCAACCACGTCACCGCGGGCCCGCACGCCACCGTCGCCGACCGGCTGGCCCTGTGGGTGGCGGTCGGCGAGACCCCCGCCGACTGCGACGACGCGCTGCGCCGCATGGCCCGCCACCTGTCGGCGGGCATCGCGCCGCTCGCGAACGCGGCGTAGCAGGCGGCGCCGACGCCCTACGGTGGCGCCATGACTCATCGCCCGAAAGCACCGGCCGCGCCCGTCGAGGCCTTCGAACCCCCTTACTACGTCGCTGTCTTCACCGCGGTACGGACCGCAGGCCAGAGCGGCTACGGCGAGACCAACGCACGCATGGAAGAGCTGGTGAAGGACATCCCCGGGTACCTGGGGATGGACCACGCGCAGACGCCCGGCGGGCTGGGCATCACCGTCGGGTACTTCCGTGACGCCGACGCCCTCGCCCGGTGGCGGACCGACGCCGAGCACCGCGCGGCGCAGAAGCGCGGGCGAGCCGAGTGGTACGAGAGCTACACCCTGCATGTGGCGAAAGTGGAGCGGAGCCACGGCTTCACGCGCGGGTAGTCCCGCGACGCGGCGCTAGAAGGCGATCGTCCGGATCAACTCCCCCGCCGCTTCCAGTACGTCGACTTCCTCGCGGCTCATCGTCGGATTGGCCGCCCGCCGTCGCAGGGCCTGCGCGAGTCCCTCCTCGGTCAGTTCGCCCGGATCGGCGAGCAGGGCCCTCAGCAGGTCATGGGCCAACGGGTACGCGCCCAGGGCCACTTGGGCGAGGATCACCGCGGACATGCCCCAGTCGAGGCCGGGCGGGCCGTCCTCGGCGTTGGTCCAGTCGATGACCCGGGGACCGTCGGGGGTCAGTATCACGTTGTCCGGATGCAGGTCCAGGTGGAGGACCCGGGCGCCGGGGTCGGCCGGATCCCGGCCCGGCACGGCGTGCAGCCGCCGCAGCAGCGAGGCGAGCAGCGCACCGCCCTCCCCGGCGCTCGTCTCCCCCGCCAGCAGCGCCGCCAGCATGGTCGGCCCGGACAGCCGCTCCATGACCAGTTCGGTACGGGACGCGGAGGGCCGCACCCGGGGCGCCGGGTAGCCGTGCTCGCGCACGTACGTCATCACCGCGCCCTCGGCGGCCGCGTCACCCCAGCCGTCCCGGTCCCGGCGCAGCACCCAGGCCTCGTCGAGTTCGTACACGTCCGCCGAACGCCCCGATCCGAGCAGTCTCCCCGTCATGGCATGACCATAACGAAACGGTCGAGGCTTCCGGGCCCCGCACAGGCCCCCTCTCGGTTTCCCGCAGGCGGCCGGTAAGGTAGCCGGGTCGTCATCACCCGTACGGGGGGAAGCCGGTGCAATTCCGGCGCTGACCCGCAACCGTGAGCCACAGGACCCCGTGGCAAGCCGGACCACCCCGCCCGGAACGTTGATCGGCTCAGGTGCGCCGGCATCCGCCGTCGCACGGCACCGTCGAGGTTTACGGAGCCGAGCCGCCGGGGTGTCCCGTGCTGCCCGGCTCCCCGCAGGGAGAGGCACCCGCCGACCATGACCGTCCTCCGCCGCACCGCCGGGGTGCTGGCCGCCACCGCCGTCATCGGTACCGCCACGCCCGCGACGACCGCGCTGGCCGCCGGCACCCCCTCCCCGTCCGCGTCGGCGGTCCTTCCGTCAGGTCTGTACGGCGGCTCGGACCCCAAGTACGACGGCGTCTGGCGCCAGTCCCTGGCCCTGCTGGCCCAGCGCGCGGCCGGGGTGAGCCCGGCCGCGAAGGCGGTGGACTGGCTGGCCGGGCAGCAGTGCGCCGACGGCGCGTTCGCGGCGTTCCGTGCCGACCCGGCGGCGGCCTGCGACACCAAGGTGACGGTCGACACCAACAGCACGGCGGCCGCCGTGCAGGCGCTGAAGGCGACGGGCGGGCACGCTGCCGCCGCGGACAAGGCCGTGACCTGGCTGAAGTCGGTGCAGAACAAGGACGGCGGCTGGGGCTACACCCAGGGTTCGCCCAGCGACACCAACTCCACCGGCGTGGTGATCGGCGCGCTCGCGGCGGCCGGCACGAGCGCGGACAGGTCGCCGTACGACCTGCTCGCCAAGTGGTCCGTTCCGTGCGGCCAGGACGGCGGCGGCGCCCTCGCCTACCAGCCGGACAAGCAGGGGAAGCTGACCGCCAACGCGGACGCGACGGCGGCCGGGGTGCTCGCCGCCCTCGGCAAGGGGTTCGTGACGACGGCCGGGAAGGCCCGGGCCGAGGGCCCTGCGTGCGCCGGCTCCGGCAAGGCCCTCAGCCGTGCGGAGGTGGCCCGCAACGGCGCCGCGTACCTGGCGGCCGCCATGTCCGGGACCGGCCACCTCGTCTCCGCACTCGCCGGAGCCAAGCCCCAGCCGGACTACGGCAACACCGCCGACGCGGTGGTCGCCATGGCCGCGCAGGGCTGGACGAAGCAGGCGGGGAAGCCGTACGCCTGGCTGGAGGCGCACGCCGCGCGGTGGGCGGAGCAGAACGGGCCCGCGGCCTACGCCGAACTGATCCTCGCCGCGCACGCGATGGGCGCGGACCCGCGCGACTTCGGCGGTACGAACCTGGTGACGGCGCTGAACGCGACGGGACCTGCCCCGCGGGCGGCTGCCGCGAAGCATGCCGCGGAGAAGAAGTCGGGCAGCGGCGTGTGGTGGATCGTCGGCACCGGTCTGGTCGCCGGCATCGGCATCGGCTTCCTGTTCAGCGGGCGCCGGAAGCAGCGGCAGCTGTGACCGCGGCCCGCCGTGCCGCGCTGCTGGTCCTGGCCGCGCTGACGCTGTGCGCGACGGCCGCCGGGCCGGCGGCGGCCACCGGCTACCGCTACTGGTCCTTCTGGGAGCGGGACGGCTCACGCTGGACGTACGCCACGCAGGGACCCTCGACCACGCAGCCTGCCGACGGCTCGGTCGAGGGCTTCCGCTTCGCGCTGAGCGAGGACTCGTCGGACGCGTCACGGCCGCGCGGCACGGCGGACTTCGGGACGGTCTGCGCCGGGACGCCCGCGGTCGGGGGCCGGAAGCGGGTCGGGCTGGTCGTCGACTTCGGTACGCCGGCGGACGCGCCCTCGGGAGAGAAGCCGCCCGCCCCGCGGACGGCCTGCGCGGTGGTGTCCGAGGACGCGACGACGGCGGACGCGCTGGCGACGGTGGCGAAGCCGCTGCGGTACGACACGAACGCGTTGTTGTGTGCGATCGCGGGGTATCCGGGGCAGGGCTGCGGGGAGAAGGTGGCGGCGGCGCCCGGGGGTACGTCGGGCGGCGGGCCGTCGCTGGGACTGCTGGCGGGCGCGGGAGTCGTGGCGCTCCTGGCCGCCGGGGCTTTCTGGCAGGCACGGCGGCGCGGGAATGAGTGACGCCGCGGGCCGGTGGGGGCTTGTCGCGCCCACGCGGCGGAGCCGCATATGTCTCAGCCCCGCGCCCCTTACGGGGCACGTCCTGGCTGCGGGCAGTCGTGCCACTGGGGGCCGGTGGGGGCTCGTCGCGCAGTTCCTCGCGCCCCTTACGGGGCACGTCCTGGCTGCGGGCAGTCGCTCCGCTGAAGGCCGGTGGGGGCTTGTCGCGCCCACGCGGCGGAGCCGCATATGTCTCAGCCCCGCGCCCCTTACGGGGCACCGCAGTCGCGTCAGCTACACAGTTGCGGGCAGCCGTGCCGCCGGGGCGATGGGGGTCCCCCCGCTCCAGCGAAGCCGAGAGTGGGGGAGGGTGGGCGCGGCGGCGCCCCGCCGGCGCGGGCGCGTGAAACCCCCCGTCCCCAGGTGGCAGCGCCGTTCCCCCGTACATCCCGGCGCCTGGTGGCTCTGGTCGCTCTCCCTCGGGGTCGCGGCGTCCCGGACCACCAACCCCCTCCTCCTCGCCCTCCTCGTCACGGTCACCGCCTACGTCGTGGCCGCCTGCCGGCCCCGCTCCGCCCCCTGGTCCCGCTCCTACACCGCCTTCGCCAAGCTGGCCCTGGCCGTCCTCCTCCTCCGCCTCGCCTTCACCGTCGTCCTCGGCTCCCCCGTCCCGGGCGCGCACACCCTCGTCACCCTTCCCGAAGTGCCCCTCCCGCACTGGGCCCAGGGCATCCGCCTCGGCGGCAGGGTCACCGCCGAGGCGCTCGTCTTCGCCCTCTACGACGGCCTCCGGATCGCCACCCTCCTCATCTGCGTCGGCGCCGCGAACGCGCTCGCCAGCCCGGCCCGGCTGCTCAAGTCCCTCCCCGGCGCCCTGTACGAGCTGGGCGTGGCGGCCGTCGTCGCCCTCACCTTCGCTCCGCATCTGGTCGCCGACGTGCAGCGGCTGCGGGCCGCCCGTCGGCTGCGCGGCCGCCCCGACTCCGGTGTCCGCGGCCTGCTCCAGGTGGGACTCCCGGTCCTGGAGGGCGCGTTGGAGCGCTCGGTCGCCCTCGCCGCCGCCATGGACGCGCGCGGATACGGCCGCAGCGCCGACGTCCCGGACCGGGTCCGCCGTACGACGGCCGCGCTCACCCTCGGCGGTCTGCTCGGCGTGTGCGCGGGGACGTACGGGCTGCTCGCCGCCGAGGGCGGCGGCTACGGCCTGCCCGTGCTGCTGGCCGGGGTGGCCGCCGCGCTGGCGGGGCTGCGGCTCGGCGGCCGGCGTTCGCCGCGCACCCGGTACCGGCCGGACCCGTGGGACGCGCGGGCCTGGCTGGTGTCCGGGGCGGGCGCCGCGGTGGCCGCCCTGCTCACCCTGGCGTCGGTCCGCGATCCGGGCGCCCTGAGTCCCGGGGTCGTACCGCTTGTCGCCCCCGCGCTTCCGCTGTGGCCCGCGGCCGCCGTGCTGCTCGCTCTGCTGCCCGCCCTGGTCCTTCCCGGGGCCCCTTCCGAAAAGGAGCCGTCGTGATCCGCTTCGAAGACGTCTCCGTCACCTACGACGGCGCGGCCCGGCCCGCCGTCCAGGGCGTCGACTTCGAGGTGCCGGAGGGTGAACTGGTCCTCCTGGCCGGGCCTTCCGGCACCGGCAAGTCGACGGTTCTGAACGCCGTGAGCGGGCTCGTGCCGCACTTCACCGGCGGCACCCTGCGCGGCCGGGTGACGGTCGCCGGCCGGGACACCCGTACCCACCGGCCGCGCGAACTCGCCGACGTCGTCGGCACGGTGGGCCAGGATCCGCTCGCCCACTTCGTGACCGACACGGTGGAGGACGAACTCGCCTACGGGATGGAGTCGCTGGGGATCGCCCCGGCCGTGATGCGGCGGCGGGTGGAGGAGACCCTGGATCTGCTGGGGCTCGCCGAGCTGCGGGACCGGGCGATCGCCACGCTCTCGGGCGGGCAGCGGCAACGGGTGGCGATCGGGTCGGTGCTCACCCCGCATCCCGCGGTCCTGGTGCTCGACGAGCCGACCTCCGCCCTGGACCCCGCCGCCGCCGAGGAGGTGCTGGCCGTACTGCAGCGGCTGGTGCACGACCTGGGGACGACGGTGCTGCTGGCCGAGCACCGGCTGGAGCGGGTGGTGCAGTACGCCGACCGGGTCGTGCTGCTTCCCGGGGACGGGGCCGCCCCGGTGTGCGGGACGCCCGCCGAGGTGATGGCCGTGTCGCCGGTGTGTCCGCCGGTGGTGGAGCTGGGACGGCTGGCCGGCTGGTCGCCGCTGCCGATGACCGTGCGGGACGCCCGGCGGCGGGCGGTGGCGTCCGGGCTGCGGGACCGCCTCAGCGGGCGGGCCCCGGCCCCGCGGTCCGTGGCGGACCCCGGGGCCGCCCTCGCCGAGGTCCGCTCCCTGGCCGTGCGCCGGGACCGGGTCGACGCGCTGCGGGGTGTCGATCTCGCCGTCGCCCCCGGCGAGACCGTCGCCCTCATGGGGCGCAACGGTGCCGGCAAGTCCACGCTGCTGAGCGCCCTGGTCGGGCTGGTCGCGCCGGACTCCGGCACGGTGCGGGTCGGCGGCGCGGTCCCGCACCGCACCCGCCCGCGTGACCTCGTACGCCTCGTCGGGCTGGTCCCGCAGGAACCCCGTGACCTGCTGTACGCCGACACGGTCGGTGCCGAGTGCGCGGCCGCCGACCGGGACGCGGGGGCGGCGCCCGGGACCTGCCGGCGGCTCGTGTCCGGCCTGCTTCCCGGCGTCGCGGACGACTCGCATCCCCGTGATCTCTCCGAAGGGCAGCGGCTGGCCCTCGCGCTCGCCGTCGTCCTCGCCGCCCGGCCGCCGCTGCTCCTCCTCGACGAACCGACCCGCGGCCTGGACTACGCGGCGAAGGCCCGGCTGGTGGGCGTGTTGCGCGGGCTCGCCGCCGACGGGCACGCGATCGTGCTGGCCACGCACGACGTGGAACTGGCCGCGGAGCTCGCGCACCGGGTGGTGCTGCTCGCGGAGGGTGAGGTCATCGCGGACGGGCCGACCGACGACATCGTGGTCTCCTCGCCGTCCTTCGCCCCCCAGGTGACGAAGATCCTCGCGCCCGAGCGGTGGCTCACCGTGGCGCAGGTCCGAAAGGCGCTGACATGACCGGCCCGGTGCGGCTCGGCCCCCGCTCCCTCGCCGCCCTTGTCCTGGTCAGCGCCGTCGGGGTGGCCGCGTTCGGCTGGCCCTTCGTCGCCCCGCCCTCCTCCCGGATCGCCTCGCACGCCCAGGACGCGCCCTGGCTCTTCGCCGGGCTGCTGGTGCTGCTGGTCGCCGTGCTGGCGGCGACGATCGCCGAGTCGGGGCTCGGCCCGAAGGCGGTCGCGATGCTGGGCGTGCTGGCCGCGACCGGGGCGGCGCTGCGGCCGGTCGGCGCCGGCACCGCCGGGATCGAGCCGATGTTCTTCCTGATGGTGCTGAGCGGGCGGGTGCTCGGGCCGGGCTTCGGGTTCACCCTGGGCTCGCTCACCATGTTCGCGTCGGCACTGCTCACCGGCGGGGTGGGGCCGTGGCTGCCGTTCCAGATGCTGGCGATGGGCTGGTTCACGATGGGCGCCGGTCTGCTGCCGGGGCCCGAGCGGCTGCGGGGGCGGGGGGAGCTCGCGCTGCTCGCGGTCTACGGCTTCGTGGCCGCGTTCGCCTACGGCACGGTCGTCGACCTGGCCGGCTGGCCGCTGCTGACCGGCACCGCGTCGAACATCGCCTTCGACCCGGACGCCGGGCCGGCCGCCAACCTGGCCCGGTTCCTCGCCTACAGCCTGGCCACCGCCATGGGCTGGAACCTGGGGCGGGCCCTGTGCACGGTCGTCCTCACCCTGGCTCTCGGGCCGGCGCTGCTGCGGGCGCTGCGCCGGGCCACCCGGCGGGCCGCCTTCGAGACCGCGGTCACCTTCGACGCCCCGGGGCGTGAGGCGTCGTACGCGGGTGGTGACGGTGCCGGTGAAGCACCCCACATGACGCAGGTCACCTACGATCCGGAACAGTAATCGACCTTGTCCGTTACGCCCGTTTCATCACCCTTGCTGACCTGCGGTTTGAGAGCCGCGCCACACGGCGGACTGTTCCCGCTTATGCGACCTCCACTAGTAAAAGGGGTGATTGCGGACGGTTTTCCGGCCTGCTTCTCTGGACGACGTCGCCAGGCACCACAGGCCCCAGCGGGCCGCGGCGCCGACGCGCACGGACCGTCCCCGCGGCTGGTTCCGGAGCGCACGGCGGCTTCCTGTCCCCGACGAACGAGGTTCTCCGTGTCCGTGTCCTTCATCCGCCGCGTCGCTTCCCCGAAGAAGGCCCTCACCACCGCCGCCGTGGCCGCTGCCGCCGCCGGCCTGGCCCTGACCGCGGCGCCCGCCCAGGCCGCCACGACGTCGGCCTCCTCCGCCCAGGCGATCGCGCACAAGATGATTCCGGACCCCGCGCAGTACAACGCGTTCAGCAGGATCGTCGCGCACGAGAGCGGCTGGAACCCCTCCGCCACCAACTCCTCCTCCGGCGCCTGCGGCCTGGTCCAGGCCCTGCCCGGCTCGAAGATGGCGTCCGCCGGCTCCGACTGGAAGAGCAACCCCGCCACCCAGATCAAGTGGGGTCTGGACTACATGAACTCCCGCTACGGCAGCCCGGCCGCCGCCTGGACCTTCTGGCAGGCCCACGGCTGGTACTGAGCCGGCCCGTCGCACCCGCCCGCGGTCGATCACGGCGAGCCGCGCACCCGCCGCCGCTCCCGCCGCCGCGCGCCCCTGAACCACGGCACCCTCGTCCCCCTCCTCCGGGGCGAGGGTGTCGCCCGTCGCCCTGTGTCCGCACGTGGTGCACTGGGCCCGGAGCCAGCAGACCCGCCGGAGGAACGATGACGACGGCCACCCCGCCCCGCGACCCCGAGACCCGCGGTGTGCGGCTGGTGGCCGTACTGCTGGCGCTGATGCTGGTGAGCGGCCTGATCGACGCCGTCAGCTATCTCGGCCTGGGCCATGTCTTCACCGCCAACATGACCGGCAACGTGGTGATCCTGGGCTTCGCGGCCGCCGGGACCCCCGGCTTCTCCGTCCCCCGCTCGGCGACCTCGCTGGCCGCCTTCGCGCTGGGCGCGGCACTGGGCGGCCGGGTCGCCGCCCGGTTCGGCACCGGCTCCCGCCGCCGGTGGACGCGGGTGACCCTGTCCGTGGAGGCGGCCCTGCTGACCGGGGCGGCCGTGGTCGCCTCCGCCGGGTCCGGCGCGGCGGTGACCAGGTACGCCCTGATCGCGCTGACCGCCTTCGCGATGGGGCTGCGCAACGCGAACACCCGCAAGCTGGGCGTGCCCGATCTCACGGCGACCACGGTCCTCACCACGACCCTGACCGGGCTCGTCTCCGAGTCCCGCCTCGGCGACGGCAGCAGCGACCGCACCCCGCGCCGCGCGGCCGCGGTCGCCGCGCTGTTCGCCGGCGCCGTCCTGGGGGCCTGGCTGATCCTGGACCGCGGTCCGGGGGTCCCGCTGGCCGTCGCCGCGGCCGTGTCCGCGGTACTGGCGCTGGTCGCCTCGGGGCGGGAGTGACGCCGCGTCCCCGAACAGGTTCGCGTCCCGGAGGCGGCCCCCGTCTCGGGGACGCGGGAACGGGGCCCAGGAGAGAGGGATGCCGCCTCCCCCGGGACGGGCCGGCGGCGCCGGGAGCCGTCGGCCCGGGTCTCAGGAAGTGCTGACCTGGAGGTGTTTCACGCCGTTGATCCATGCCGAGCGGAGCCGGTCCGGGTCGCTCACCAGGCGGAGGTTCGGCATCGCGTCGGCGACCGCGTTGAAGATCAGGTCGATTTCGAGGACGGCGAGGGACTTGCCGAGGCAGTAGTGCGGGCCGCCGCCTCCGAAGCCCAGGTGGGGGTTGGGGTCGCGGGTGATGTCGAAGCTGTCGGGGTCGGTGAAGACCTCGGGGTCGTGGTTGGCGGAGGCGTAGAAGACGCCGACCCGGTCGCCCTTGCGGATCAGCCTGCCGCCCAGCTCGGTGTCCTGGGTGGCGGTGCGCTGGAAGGAGTTGACCGGGGTGGCCCAGCGGACGATCTCCTCGGCGGCGGTCGACGGGCGCTCGCGCTTGTAGAGGTCCCAGGCCTCGGGGTGGGTCAGGAACGCGTGCATGCCGTGGGTGATGGCGTTGCGGGTGGTCTCGTTGCCGGCCACCGCGAGCATCAGCACGAAGAAGCCGAACTCGTCGGAGTTCAGGTTGCCCTCGTCCTCCGCCGCCACCAGGGTGGAGACGATGTCCTTGGCCGGGCACTGCTTGCGGTCGGCCGCCATGTTCATCGCGTAGGCGATCAGTTCGGTGGCGGACTCGGCGCCCACCTCCTCGGTGATCGCGTACTCCGGGTCGTCGTAAGCGATCATCTTGTTCGACCAGTCGAAGATCTTGGCCCGGTCGTCCTGCGGGATGCCGATCAGTTCCGCGATCGCCTGGAGAGGGAGCTCGCAGGCGACGTCGGTGACGAAGTCGAAGGGGCCCGAACGGGCGCGGGCCGCGTCGACGATCGCCGCGGCGCGGGCGCGCAGGCGCTCCTCCAGGGCGCGGATGGAGCGCGGGGTGAAGCCGCGCTGGATGATCTGGCGGACCCGGGTGTGCTCGGGCGGGTCCATGTTGAGCAGGATCAGCCGCTGGGCGTCGATCGCGTCCCGTTGCATGTGCTCGCCGAAGCGGATGATCGCGGTGTTGAGCCAGGACGAGAAGATCTCGGGGTGCGTGGAGACGTACTTGACGTCCGCGTGCCGGGTGACGGCCCAGTAGCCGTCGTCCGCGAACCCGGCGAGGCCGTGCGGCTGCTGGATCCAGCGGACCGGTTCCGCCCGGCGCAGTTCGGCGAACTCCGGGAGCGGTACCCGGTGATGGAGCAGATCGGGGTCGGTGAGGTCGAACCCGTCGGGCAGCGCGGGACAGGGCATGGCGACTCACTCCCACCGTGTACGAGCCTGGACATGTGCTTCCGTAGCGTTCTGACGGGCCATCAGAAATGGCCGGTTGCGGTGACGGTAATAACGGGTTCTACAACTCGCAAGGGGCACGGTCCCCCCAATTGCGTGCACCCCCCTTGCGGTTGCGGACGCGCTGTCAGCAAACTGCAGGCAGAACTAGTACGCGTTCTAGTTCTGCGTGGCGGGCCGGGCCGGGACGCCCCTGCGCCGCGCGGGTGACCGAGGAGAGGACCGAGCCCCCATGGCCGCGGAACCCGTGATCGTCGAAGCCGTACGCACCCCCATCGGCAAGCGCGGTGGCGCGCTCGCCAATCTGCATCCCGCCTACCTGCTGGGCGAGACCTACCGAGAACTCCTCGGCCGCACCGGCATCCCCGCCGACGCGGTCGAGCAGATCGTCGGCGGCACGGTGACCCATGCCGGCGAGCAGTCCATGAACCCCGCGCGTACGGCCTGGCTGACCGTGGGGCTGCCCTACGAGACCGCGGCCACCACCGTCGACTGCCAGTGCGGCTCCTCCCAGCAGGCCTCGCACATGACCGCGAACATGATCGCCGCCGGGGTCATCGACGTCGGGATCAGCTGCGGGGTCGAGGCGATGTCGCGGGTGCCGCTGGGCTCGGGCTCCAAGCACGGGCCGGGCAAGCCGTTCCCCGACGAGTGGAACGTCGACCTGCCCAACCAGTTCGAGGCGGCCGAGCGCATCGCCCGCAACCGCGGCCTGACCAGGGAGGACGTCGACGCGCTCGGGGTGCTCTCGCAGGAACGGGCGGCGCACGCCTGGGCCGAGGAACGCTTCAAGCGCGAGATCTTCGCCGTGCAGGTGCCGACGACGGAGGAGGAGCAGCACGCCGGGCAGGGCATGTGGCGTCTCGTCGACAGGGACGAGGGGCTGCGCGACACGTCGGCCGAGGCGCTGGCGGGCCTGAAGCCGGTGATGCCGACGGCCGTGCACACCGCCGGCAACTCCTCGCAGATCTCGGACGGCGCGGCCGCCATCATGTGGGCGTCGAAGCGGATGGCCCGCGCCCTCAAGCTCCGCCCCCGGGCCCGGATCGTCGCCCAGGCCCTGGTCGGCGCCGACCCGCACTTCCACCTCGACGGCCCGATCGACGCGACCCGCGCGGTGCTCGGCAAGGCCGGCATGAGCCTGAAGGACATCGACCTCGTTGAGATCAACGAGGCGTTCGCGTCGGTGGTGCTGAGCTGGGCCCAGGTCTTCGAGCAGAACCTGGACAAGGTGAACGTCAACGGCGGCGCGATCGCCCTCGGCCATCCCGTCGGCGCCACCGGCGCCCGCCTCATCACCACCGCCCTGCACGAACTGGAGCGCACGGACAAGGAGTTCGCACTGATCACGATGTGCGCGGGCGGCAGCCTGGCGACCGGCACGATCATCCAGCGGCTTTGAGACGCTCCCTGACTGGAGGTCCGGGGAGCCCTGCCTGGGCCCCCTGACCCCTCCGGGACTTCCCGCCGCACCGCGCCGTGCGGGCACGCGTGCCCGTCTCACCTGCGCTCCACGGGCGCTGCCCGACGGTCATCCGGACGGCCTGGTTCCGTAATCCCCCGCACCCCGCCGACGGCGGCGAGAGAGCGCCCCGATAGGGGCGCGGGGCCGTATCGATGTGCGGCTCCGCCGCGTGGGCGCGACCAGCCCCCACCGGCCCGCAGCCGGCGGAACCCGCCCAGCTCCCCCCAGAGGCGCGCGGCCGTACGCCGAACCGTCCGCCCCGTCGGTCCGTACCGTCGGTGGACAGCCGGTGGCGGCCCGGAACGGCCCCGGGAGCCACGCCCTCCGCTATACCGTCTGTACTCCTGGTCACCGGCAGGGCGGAGGGCATCGGTTCATGATCGGCCAGCGGCGACCGCGCCGACGCGCACGTGTCCTCGCCGTCCTCCTCGTCCTCGCCGCCGTCCAGCTCGGCCTGCTCACCGCCCCCGCCTTCGCGTGCGCCTGCGGCGTCCTCGTCCCCGACGCCGGCCGGCAGGTCACCGTCCGCCGCGAGGAGTCCGTCCTGCGCTGGGACGGCAGCCACGAACAGATCGTGCTGCGCCTGACGGTGGACGGCGACGCCGACCGCACCGCCTGGATCATGCCCGTCCCGCATCGCGCGACCGTCGCCCTCGCCGACCCCGCCCTCTTCGACCAGCTGCACGCCCTCACCGCCCCGGCGCACCGCACCCGCCACCACTTCTGGCCCGAGGACGGCGACTGGCCCCTCACCACCAGCGGCACCGCCTACCCCGGCCGCCCGCCCGGCGCCGGAGCCCCCGCCCCCGCCCCCGAGGTCGGCGTGGTCGACCGCCGGCGGCTCGGCCCGTTCGACGTGGCCCAGCTGACCGCCACCGACTCCGGCGCCCTGGACGGCTGGCTGCGCAGCAACGGCTTCCCCTCCCCGCCCCGCCTGAACACCGCACTCCAGCCCTACGTGGCGGACCACTGGGAGTACGTCGCGGTCAGACTCGCCCCCGCGGCCGCGGGCACCCCGCTGCGCGGCGCCCTCGACCCGCTCCGCCTCGCCTTCGCCAGCGAACGCCCGGTCTACCCGATGCGGCTGTCCAGGCTCGCGGCCACCCCGCAGTCACTCGGCCTGTACGTCCTCGCCGCGCACCGCATGGAGCCGCGCTCGGCGATCGGCGGCGAGCGCCCGCGGGTCGTCTACGCCGGCCGCCTGCGCCGCCCCACCGGAGAGCTGGGCGAGCTGGCCGCCGGCACCCCGTACCTGACGGCGATCGGCCAGGAGTTCCCGTACCCGGCCCGGATCTCCGCCGATCACGTACTGCGGCGGGCCGCCGCGGACACGCCGTTCCAGCAGGTCGTCTACGAGGACCGGCTGCGCGAGGTGGCCGGGATCCCGGCGTGGCTGCTGACCGCCGGCACCGCGCTGCCGCTGGTCGTCGCGGTCACCGCCCTGACGGCCGTACGACGCGCCCGACGCCCGGCGCCGCCGCCCCCGCCGGTGCCGCCCTCGCCCCGGCCGGCCGGGCCGCCGGCGCCCCCTGCGCCGATCGGCTGAGTTCCGCCCGGCACCGGGGCGGTGGATCACCGGCGCGTCCGCCGCCTCACTAGTGCTATCCAGGTAGCTGTCAGCGGGCAGCTACCCGAATATGCGAAAGGCAGCGTACGCATGAGCGGCTCTCAGCTCTGGGACGACGTCGACTTCTACTTCACCAGCCACCTGTCACCGGACGACGAAGCGCTCCAGGCAGCCCTGCGGGAGAGCGAGGCGAACGAACTCCCCCACATCAGCGTCACCGCCAACCAGGGGAAACTGCTCCAGCTCCTCGCGCAGATCCAGGACGCCCGCAACATCCTGGAGATCGGCACCCTCGGCGGCTACAGCACCATCTGGCTGGCCCGCGCCCTGCCCGCCGACGGCAGGCTGATCTCGCTGGAGTACAGCGCCCGGCACGCGGAGGTCGCGGTCCGCAACATCGCCCGCGCGGGCCTGGAGAAGGTCGTCCAGGTGCGGGTCGGCCCCGCCCTGGAGTCGCTGCCGAAGCTCGCCGACGAGAACCCGGCCCCCTTCGACCTGGTCTTCATCGACGCCGACAAGGCGAACAACCCGCACTACGTGGAGTGGGCGCTGCGGCTCACCCGCACCGGCAGCCTGATCATCGTCGACAACGTGGTGCGCGGCGGCCGGGTCGTCGACGGCGAGAGCGCCGACCCGGACGTGGTCGGCACCCGTGCCGCGATCGAGCTGATCGCCGCCCACCCGAGGCTGACCGGCACCGCGATCCAGACGGTCGGCAGCAAGGGCTACGACGGCTTCGCGCTGGCGCGGGTCCTCGACTGAGCCGGCGTAGCCGCCTGCGGGGCGCCGCTCAACCCTCTTGGTAGAAGCCCACGTTGACGCTGCGCGGGGCGGTGCGGTCCCGGACGACGATCTCGCCGGAGCCGCCCCGCGGCAGCGCGACCGTGCCGCCGTAGGCGATGGCCTGGGCGTACTCGCCGACCTTCAGCAGCACCTCGGAGGAGGGTTCGGCCTGGGAGCCGCGCAGCCAGGTGACCTGCCAGCCGCCCTCGGCTCCGCACAGGAACTCCAGGTGCACCCGGGAGACGAACAGCCAGTCGTCGGGCGTGGTGAGCCGGCAGACGGAGGCGTCGCGGCCCACCCGCAGCACGGCACCGGGGTCGCTGGGCGCGTCGGCCATGAGCATTCCGGCCGTCTCGCCCGCTTCTCCGGACACGGAGGCCATGGTGAGTTCGAGCACGTGCGTTCCCCCTGCGCGGTTCCTGAATCCTTCGTGGATCTCCGGCGCATGATAAAACGCCCGGCCGGGCCGCGTCCGGCACAATGGAGTCATGACCGAGCGAAAGCCACCCGGAGTGCCGTTCGAGTCCTGGGTGGACAAGCAGATCCAGGACGCGCAGCGGCGCGGTGAGTTCGATCAACTGCCGGGCGCGGGCGAGCCGCTGCCCGCCGGCCTGGACACGTCGTACGACGAACTGTGGTGGGTCAAGCGGAAGTTGGCCCGGGAGGGCCTGTCGGTGCTGCCGCCGACACTCGCCCTGCGCAAGGAGGCCGAGGACGCGCTGGCGGCCGCCTGGGCGGCGCCGTCGGAGCGGATCGTCCGCAAGATCATCACCGAGGTCAACGTCAAGATCCGCGACATGATGTTCAAGCCACCGCCCGGGCCCCCGCTGGGCAAGAAACCGTACGACGTCGAGGAGGTCGTACGCGAGTGGCGGGAGCGCCGGGCGGCGGCCGGTGCGGCGGCCTCGGAGCCGGACGCGCGGGGGGACTGACTCAGAGACGCGCGGGGGGACTGACTCAGATGTGCAGCAGCCGGTCCGCCAGTTCGCGGTAGTCGCGCAGGGCCAGCCGCAGCTGCTCGGTGTCGGCGCCGCCGGGGTGGGCCGCGTCGGTGGACTGCCAGCTGCCGCGCAGGGTGCGGCGGCGCCGGTCGATGGCCTCGGTGAAGCGGGCGCTGATCTCCTCCACGGCCCGGTCGGCCTCCTCGACGGCCGTACGCGGCTCGTCGACGAAACCGGTGACCGCGTGCCGCAGGCGGCGCTCCAGCTGTCCGCACTCCTCCGCGGGCAGCAGCTGCTCGCCGCCGCGGCCCGCGTCCGTCTCGTGCCCCGGGCCCTCGCCGGCCACCAGGACCGCCTGCCCGGGAGCCTCCCGGTCCTCCGCGCGCTCCGGTTCCCGCCGGCCGGGGGTGACCCCGCTCACGGCGGCGTCGCCCCAGTCGGTGGTCTCCTCCTCACGTCCCGGCGTCGCGGTACCGCCGGGATACACGTCGCCGCCGATCGGCTGGCGGCCGGATCCAGTCCTGGCATCGGTCATGTCGCTCAACTCTCCTTCGGACGGCTTCGGTTGGCGGACCAGGGCAGATGGCCGCCGCTGTCGGCACCGACCTCGGCGCGATGGCGGCCGTGCTCGTGGGACGACGGGGTGACCAGGTCGTCGAAGAGGGAACGGGCCTCGATCATGGCCGTCCGCATCTCCTCGGTCCCGGCCTGGCTGAGCGTGGAGCCGCCCGCGGGGGCCAGGGCGGCGCGGTGCACGCGGCGGTAGCCGTCGACGTGGTCCGCGTGGTGCACGGAGAGGGCGGCGACCTGCTCGTCGTACTGGGCACCGGCCGGGAAGCCGCGGGCGGCCGCCAGTTCGGCCAGCAGCCGGTCGACCTCGGCCACGGACTCCCGCGGCGAGTCGACGAAACGCTCCTGGGCGGTCGTCCAGCGGGCCGCGTAGCGCTCCCGCTCCGCCGGGTCCAGCTCGCGCTCGTGCAGGGAACCGTGGCGCCTCACCCGCTCGGCCAGTTCCCGCTCGGCCTCCTTGGTGTCGCCGCCGTGCTGGGCCACCGTCCGCTCGTACTCCGGCCCGAAGCGCCGCTTCAGACCCTGCGGACCGCTGCCCCTGGAGCGCACGGCCGCCAGTACCGCCGCGACTACGACCACGGCGGCCACGATCACGATCGCGATGATCAAGCCTGTGGACATGGTTGCCTTCCGGTGTCTCGGCCCGACGGGCCGTCTCCTCCTCCGGGTGACCCGCACACCGCCCCGCAAACAGCCTCCGGATGAGGTCACGCATATCCCGTTGCGCACGCACCCCGGGCCGGCCGGAGACTACGGTCCATGACCTCCTGGACGATCACCCCGGAACACCCCGGCTCCCCCGCCGCCCTCGCTCTGTGGCGGGCGTACTACACGGAGGTCAGCGACCGCTGGTACCTGCTCCACGAGGGCCGCCGCACCGGCCCGGCCGAGCTGGAACGGGAGATCGCCGCCCGGCCGGGAACCGAACTCGCCCCGCCCACCGGGCGGTTGCTGATCGCGCGGTACGACGGTGAGCCGGCCGGCAGCGCGGGCGTACGGCTCCTGGACCCGGCCACCGCCGAACTCACCCGGGTCTTCGTGCACGAGCGGCTGCGTGGCAGGGGCGGCGCGGCCCTCCTCGTCGCGGCGGCCGAGGACGCGGCCCGTGCCCTCGGGGCCGGGCGGATCCTGCTCGACACCCGCACCGACCTGGTGGAGGCCCGCGCCCTGTACGCGCGGCTCGGCTACACGGAGACCGCCCCGCACAACGACGACGCCTACGCCGAGCACTGGTTCCGCAAGGACTTCGCCGGCTGAACCGACGGGCTTCGTCAGCCGAACCGGCCGGCCTGCCCTGCCGACGGGTTCTGCGGCTGTTCGCGTTCGGTGCCGCACAGTTCGTCGGTGAGCTCCCGGACCAGGTGGTCCAGGTCGGTCGGCCGGTCCGGGCCCCACCAGTCGCCCAGGAGTTCGGCCAGGGACTCCTCGCGGGCCCCGGCGAGCCGTTCGGCGACCTCGCGGCCCTGGTCGCTGAGGGTCAGTTCGAGGCCCAGCCGGTCGGCGAGGCGGCGCTCCTCCAGCTGGCGGGCGCCCGCCAGCACGATGTTCATCGGGACCGGGCCGCGCTCGGCGAGCCGCCCCGGCTCCTCCGAGCCGTACCTGCGGATGCGCAGCAGCAGCCAGCCGGCGGCGGGCAGCAGGTCGCCGTACCCGGCCCGTTCGTTGATCTTCCGGTAGATCTCCCGGCGGCCCTCCCGGGTGCCGAGCAGGGACAGCGCCCGGGAGCACTCGTCGTACGAGGACCGCTGGACCGGGTTGGGCGGGATGGTCTCGGACGCGTCCGGCGCGGTGACCGAGCCGCGCAGCCGGTCCTCCTTGAGGAACCAGGCGAGGACGAAGCCGAGGAGGGCGACCGGAGCGGCGTACAGGAAGACGTCGGTGATCGAGGACGCGAACGCGTGCAGGGCCGCGGGGCGCAGCGCCGGCGGCAGGGCGGCGATGCCCCGCGGGTCGGCCTTGAGGGCGTCCGGGGTGGCCCCCGGCGGGAGCCGGAGGCCCCGGAAGGCGTCGGCGAGCTTGCCGGCGAGGCGGCCCGCGAAGACGGAGCCGAAGACGGCGACGCCGAAGGAGGCCCCGATGGAGCGGAAGAAGGTCGCGCCGGAGGTGGCGACGCCGAGGTCCTCGTACGAGACGGAGTTCTGCACGATCAGCACCAGGACCTGCATGACCAGTCCGAGGCCCAGGCCGAAGACGAGGAAACAGCCGCTCATCTCGGTGGTCGAGCTGTGCTCGTCGAGCCGGTGGAGCAGCAGCAGCCCGATGGTGGTCACGGCGGTGCCGGCGACCGGGAACACCTTCCAGCGGCCGGTACGGCTGACGATCTGCCCCGAGACGGTGGAGGACAGCAGCAGGCCGATCACCATCGGCAGCATGTGCACCCCGGACAGGGTCGGCGATATGCCCTGCACGACCTGGAGGAAGGTCGGCAGGTAGGTCATCGCGCCGAACATCGCGAACCCGACGATGAAGCTGATCACGGCCGCGAGGGTGAAGGTACGGACGCCGAAGAGGTTCAGCGGGAGCACGGGTTCGGCGGCCCGCCGCTCGACGAGGACGAAGGCGACGGCGAGCACCACGCCCACCACCACAAGGCCGATGACCTGCGCCGACCCCCACGCCCACGTCGTGCCGCCCAGCGAGGCCACCAGCACCAGGCAGGTGGCGACGGCGGCGATCAGGAAGGTGCCGAGGTAGTCGATGACGTGGCGGGCTCGGCGGCGCGGAATGTGCAGCGCGGCGGCGATCACGGCGAGCGCGACGATGCCGACGGGCAGGTTGACGTAGAACACCCAGCGCCAGCTCAGCTGCTCGGTGAGCACTCCGCCGAGCAGCGGCCCGAGCACGCTGGCGGCGCCGAAGACGGCACCGAACAACCCCTGGTAGCGGCCCCGTTCACGCGGCGGCACGAGGTCCCCCACGATCGCCATCGACAGCACCAGGAGCCCGCCGCCGCCCAGCCCCTGCACCGCGCGGAAGCCGATCAGCTCGCCCATGTTCCGGGACATCCCGCACAGCGCCGACCCGACGAGGAAGATCACGATCGCGAGCTGGAAGAGCCGTTTGCGCCCGTACTGGTCGCCGAGCTTGCCCCACAGCGGGGTGGCGGCGGTGGAGGCCAGCAGGTAGGCGGTGACCACCCACGACAGATGCTCGAGCCCGCCGAGGTCGCTGACGATGGTCGGCAGAGCCGTCGACACGATCGTCTGGTCCAGCGCGGCCAGCAGCAGCCCGAGCAGCAGCGCGCCGATCGGGACCAGCACGTTGCCGGGTACGCGTTCGGCGTCCCGCGCCGGGGTGTGCGTCGCTTCCAGGGCCATGGAGACCTCCCGGGGTTGTGAACAGTTGGCTGTCGAT
>NZ_JAJONF010000043.1 GCF_021462265.1 Streptomyces shenzhenensis
GCCGTCCTGGACGTCGCCGTGACCCTGGCCGCGGGCGGCACGCTGGCCATCGCCTCGACCGATGAGCGGCTGGACCCTTCCGCGTTGGCCGCGATGGTCGAGGCCTGCGGTGTTCAGGTCGCCAGTGTCGTCCCCTCGCTTCTTGGCGTGCTGGAGCCTGGGAACGTCGCCGGTATCGGCAACTGGGTGCTGGGCGCCGAGCGGCTGGAGTCCGGTCTGGCTGCCAAGTGGCGGGCACGGTCCAGGGTCTGGAACACCTACGGTCCTACCGAGGCCACGGTCATCACCACCGCCGTCCTCCTGGAGGAGGGCATCACCGGCGAGGATGCCGCGCCGGCGATCGGCCGTCCGCTGCCCAACGTCCGCACCTACGTCCTGGACACCTACCTCCGACCGGTCCCCGCAGGCGTCACGGGCGAGCTGTATGTCGCGGGTGACGGCCTGGCCCGCGGTTACGTGAACCGGCCGGACCTGACCGCGGAGCGGTTCGTCGCCTGCCCCTTCGGCGACGGCGACGACGGTGACGGCGGCGGGCGGATGTACCGCACCGGCGACCTCGCCCGCTGGACGACCGACGGGCGGCTGGAGTTCGTCGGACGTGCCGACGAGCAGGTGAAGATCCGCGGGTTCCGGGTCGAACTCGGCGAGGTCGAAGCCGTCCTCGCCGCGCACCCGGGGGTGAGGACAGCCGTGGCCATGGTCCGCGAGGACCGGCCGGGCAACCCGCGCCTCGTCGGCTACGTCCTTCCGGCCGGCTTCGACGAACAGGGCCCCGCGGCCGAGGTGGAGGCCGGCGGCGTGCGCGAGTTCGCGGCGACCCGGCTGCCGGACTACATGGTCCCCTCCGCCGTCGTGGTCCTCGACGCCCTGCCCCTCACCGTCAACGGGAAGCTCGACCGGGCCGCCCTCCCGGTCCCCGACCCGGAGAACGACGGCTCGGGTCTCCTGCCCCGGACCGAGACCGAGGCGATGCTGTGCGCCCTGTTCGCCACGGTGCTGGGCGTCGACCGGGTGGCCGCCGACGGCAACTTCTTCGACCTGGGCGGCAATTCGGCGCTCGCGATGCACCTCGCCGGCCGGGTCCGTACGGAGACCGGAGCCGAGCTGAACCTGAAGCAGTTCTTCGGTGACCCCACGCCGATCGGCGCGGCGCGCATCCTGGGGACGAAGTCACGACCGTCGCTGGTCCCGGTGGAGCACGAGGGCGGTGAGGCGCCGGCGACGGCCGGACAGCGACTCGTGTGGCGGCGTGCCGCGGCCAACCCGCGCACGCGGGCCCTTCAGTCGTCGGTGGCCCTCCGGCTGCGCGGGGAACTCGACCGGGACGCGCTGCGGGCGGCCCTGGCGGACGTGGCCGCGCGCCACGACATCCTGCGGACGGTCTTCGCCGAGGCACCGGACGGCGGCCTGGTCCAGCGGATCCTCACCGCGGACGACCCGGCCGTCCTCGCGGATCTCACCGACCTCACGGCCGTCGCGGCGACGGAGGAGGCGCTTCCCGCGCTGCTGGCCGCCGGCGCCGCCCGCAGATTCGACCTCGAGAGCGAAACGCCGTGGGCGTCCGCCCTGTTCGCGCTCTCCGAGACCGAGCATGTCCTGCTTCTCGTACTGCACCGGATCGGCGGTGACGACGCGTCGAGGGATGCCCTCGTGCGGGACGTCTCCGTGGCCTACGGCGCGCGCCGCGAGGGGCGTGCCACGGAGCGTGCGGCCCTGCCGCTGCAGTTCGCCGACTACGCGGTGTGGGAGAGCAGGCTGCTCGCGGAGGCGGACGCTTCCGCGGAGGACGCGACGGGGGCGAAGGAGAGCGTGGCCGGCGACCAGATCGCCTACTGGAGGGAGGTGCTGGCGGACGCGCCGCCCGCCACCACGCTCCCCGCGGACCGGCCGCGACCCGCGCGGCCGAGCCATCGGGCCGGCGCGGTGCCGTTGCAGGTGCCGGCCACGGTGCACGACCGTCTGATGGAGGCGGCCCGGCCGCTCGGCGCCACCTCGGTCGCCGTCGTGCACGCCGGGCTGGCGATGCTGCTCGCCCGGATGGGGGCCGGCACCGACCTGGTGCTCGGCGCCGTGGTGGCGCGGCCGGCTGCCGAAGGCGAACTCGAGGCCGTCATGGGGCCGTTCGCCGGGTTGCTTCCGCTGCGTACGGACGTCTCGGGTGATCCGACGTTCCGGGAACTGCTCGGCCGGGTCCGGGAGACCAGCGAGGAGGCTGAGCGGTCCGGGGACGTGCCGTTCGCGCGGATCACGCAGGCCCTGGGGCTCGCGGACGAGACACCCGGTGACCCGCATCCGCTGGTCCAGGTCCTCCTGGACGTGCGGGACGACACCGCGGCCAAGTGGGACACCCCGGCGGTCCCGGGGCTGGACGCCTCGCTCGTCGGCCTGGGCGCCCAGGCGTCCGGGTTCGATCTGACGGTCCGGCTGACCGACCGGCACCGGGACGACGGCGGTCCGGACGGCCTCGACGGCAGCCTGGAATACGCCGAGGAGCTGTTCGACCGGGCCACCGCGGTCGGCCTGGCGCGGCGGCTGGTGCGCCTGCTCGGGCAGGTGGCTGCCGACCCGGAGCTGAGGCTCAGCCAGATCGACATCCTGCTCGGTGAGTCGGAGCTCCGGCGGCTGACCGAGGACTGGAACCGCGGCGCCGCCCGGGTCCCGGACGGCACCGTGCTTGCGGCGCTCGCCGAATCGGTGGCCCGCGACCCGCGTGCCGTGGCGGTCCGGGACGGGTACGGCCTCCTCAGCCGCCGCGCTCTGGACCGGGCGACGGCGTGGCTCGCCGCGCGGCTGGAGAGACTGGGGACGGGCGCGGGCGACACCGTGGTGGTGGCGGCTCGGCCCGGCACCGGCTGGGCGGTCGCCGTGCTCGGGGTGCTCCGGTCCGGTGCCGTATGCCTGATCGCCGACCCGGACGCGCCCGGAGGGCCGCTGGCGGCGGCCGCCGCGCTGGGCTGCGCCCACGTGGCCGCGCTCGTCGTGGCGGGCGGGGTCGCGGCGGGCCGCGCCCCGTCGGGTGCGCGGGGGACGGGCTCCGGGCCCGACGCGGTGCCGGTGCTGCGGGTGGAGGACGCGATCCGGGCCGGGGGCAGGCGCCTGCGTCGTACCGTCGCCGTCTCGGACCCGCTGCCGTCCCAACCGGCCGTAGTGCTGCCCGCGCGGGCGTCCGACGGCACGCTCGTGGGCGAGCTGGTGGACCACCGGTCGCTGCTCGGCCGTGTCATCGACCGTCAGGCGGCCTCCCCGTCGGCGGAGTCGGCCAGGGAAGCGACCCTCCTGGATACGAACGCGCCCGTCACCGAGCTGCTCGTCGGGCTGCTGGCCGCGCTGCGCGGGGGCCGCACCGTCATACTGGAGGCCGTCGCGCCCACCCAGCTGTCCGCGACGGTCCCGGCGGCCGCGCCCACCCAGCTGTCCGCCACCGCCCCGGCCGCCACGCATGCCACGACGTCTCTCGCCGCATCCTCTGCCACACCCTCCGCCACCGCACCCTCCGCCACGTCCGCCACCACGTCCGCCATCGCGTCCGCCACCGTGGCCGCGGACGGGCGACCGGAGCGTGAGCCCGTGTCGGACGGTGTCCGGCTGCCCCGTACCGCCCGCGCCTACGTGCTCGACGAGTGGCTTCGTCCGGTGCCGGTCGGAGTGGCGGGCGACCTGTATGTGGCCGGGCCGTCGCTGGCCCGCGCCTACCTCGGCGCGCCGGCCCGCACCGCGGGCAGCCTCGTCCCCGACCCCTTCGGGCCCGGCGGTGACCTGATGCTGCGTACCGGGCGGCGTGCCGCGTGGACCTCGGACGGGCTGGTGCAGCCGCGTGCCGCGGAGACCGGCGCCGGTCTGGCGGCGCCGCGGCGTCCCGGACGCCGGCGCGACGACCTGGACGCGCTGCTGCCGCTGCAGAGCGGAGGCTCCCGACTGCCGCTGTTCTGCCTGCACCACAGCACGGGCCTGGCCTGGTCCTACGCCGCGCTCCTCCGGCATCTGCCCGAGGACCTGCCGGTCTACGGCCTGCAGACGCCCGGTTTCACCGACCGCAGGGCGATGCCGAGCAGCGTGGACGAGTTGGTGGCCGACTACGTCGCCCGGATCCGCACGGTGCAGCCCGAGGGGCCGTACCAGCTCCTCGGCTGGTCCTTCGGCGCGGTACTGGCCCAGGCCATCGCGACGGAGCTGGAGGCGCAGGGCGAGCAGGTCGCGCTGCTGGCACTGCTGGACGGATTCCCGGGCGGGCACCACAGGGAGGACGACACCGGTCCGCAGGGCGACGGCGACCCGGCGGACGGCACGCTGGTCCGCATCGACGGCGGGGCGGACCAGGAGGGGCGGGCGCTGCTCGACGGTCCGGGGGCGTCGAACCCGCCGGCCGACTCGTTCTCGCTCAACATGGAGGAGACGAAGCAGCACATGATCCGGCTGGCGCAGGAGCACACGCCCCGGCGTTTCGGCGGCGGTGCGCTGCTGTTCCTGGCCACCGAGGGCGGTCTTGCCCACATGTCGCTCGCGGCGGCGCGCACGACCTGGGAGCGGTACATCGACGACCGCATCGAAGCGTTCGAGATCGCCGCCGACCACGTGGGGATGCTGCGGGGCGAGCACGCCGCGGCCATCGGACGGACGGTCGCGGAACGACTCGTAACCGCCGAGCCCGAGCCCGAGCCCGCCGACGGCACACCCCGTCCCACCCCCGAGCGGCCCGTGTCCGACGACAAGCCCGTCTCAGAGAGGTAGAAAGCGCATGACGCAGTCGTTCGAGATTCCGATCGACAAGCGCCGGAACGTGCTGGACCCGGTGCCGGAGCTCCGGGAGATCAGCGCGCGGACGCCGCTGTTCAGGCCGCCCGGCGGGATGCCCCACTGGATCGTGACCGACCGCGAGCTGGTACGGCAGATCCTTGCCGACGACGAGCGGTTCTCCAGCATGCCGCCGCCGGAGCAGGACGGCCGTAAACCCGATCCGCATCCGGGGAGCCTGCTGCAGACCGACGGGGCGGTGCACGCCCGGCTGCGGCGGCTGGTGGCACCGATGTTCACGGTGCGGCAGATGAAGACGCTGGAGCCGATGATGGTGCGGATCGTGGCCGAGCGCCTGGACGTGCTGGAGCGGGCCGGTCAACCCGCCGACCTGATGCGGTACTTCGCCCGGCCCGTGTCCGGTCTGATCCTCGCGGAGATCCTCGGCCTGCCCCGTGACGACCTGTCCGAGCTGTCCCGGCTCGGCGACCACCGCGCCTCCGGGCACAGCCCCCGCCGGCACTCGGCGACCTCGGAGTACGTCGGGCACTTCCGGAAGCTGGTCGCGGCGGAGCGCCGGAATCCGGGCGAAGGGCTGGCCGGGGCGCTGATCCGGGAGCACGGAAACGCGGTGTCGGACGAGGAGATCGCCGGCATCTGCGAGAGCATCGCCAACGGTTCGATCGAGAACACCGCGGAGACGATCGCCCTGGGCACCCTGGCGCTGCTGTGCCATCCCGAGCAGATGACCCTGCTGCGGGAACGGCCCGAGCTGATGGACCGGGCGGTGGAGGAACTGCTGCGGCACGTCTCGGTAGTGGCCGCCGTCTCACCGCGCACGGCGCTGGTGGACGTGGCGATCGGCGGCGAGGTGATCAAGGCCGGTGAGGTGGTGTCGTGCTCGGTGTTCGCCGCGAACCGCTGCCCGTACGGCGAAGGCGACGGCGACGCCGACGGCAACGGTGACAGTGGCGGTGGCGGCTCCGCCGACGGACTGGACATCGCGCGCGAGCCCGCCAACCACCTGGCCCTGGGGTACGGCGTCCACTTCTGCCTGGGCGCGGCGCTGGCCCGGCTGCAGATGCGCGTCGCCTTCACGGGGCTGCTGGAGCGCTTCCCGAACCTGCGGCTCGGCGCCGGGGTGGAGGAGCTCCGGTTCCGGGTGCTGGCGCCGCAGTTCGGCGTCGAGACGCTGCCGGTCCTCTGGTGAGACCGACGGAGGCACCGGCTGACGGACCGGTCGACGGACCGGTTGACGGACCGGCACAGGGATCCGCGCGGAGCACGGCGCGGGTAGGGATACGCGTGGACCGCGACAGCTGCGTCGGCTCGGGAGCCTGCGCGTTGTTCGAGCCGGCGTTCTTCGACCAGTCGGAGGAGGACGGCCTGGTGCTGCCACGCGTCCGTGAGGCGGAGCCGGAGGCGCTTCCGGCGCTGCGTGCGGCCGCGTCCCGCTGCCCGGCCCGGGCCATCTCCGTGGTGCCTCTCGACGGGCACGACGGGCCGGCCGGCGGCGCGAGGGACCGGACTGACTGAACGGTCGCAGGGGACGCCCGTTGCAACCCCGGTGTGACCGGGCCCCCCGTAGAACTGCTGGTATGCCGAATTACCATCAGAAGCGCATGGCCCGGCCCCTCCTGCTGGCCCTGTCCGTGGTGGCAGCCGGAGCGCTCGTCGCCGGCTGCTCCGACTCGGGCTCCAGCGACGCGTCCACCTCGGTCGGGGACTCGGATCCCTCTTCCGCGAGTTCATCGGGTTCATCGGGTTCGTCGGGTTCGTCGGGCAGTTCGAGCAGCGCCGGTGTGGCGTACGCGAAGTGCATGCGGGAGCACGGCGTCTCGAACTTCCCCGACCCGACGGAGGACAGCGGGGGCGGTGTCAAGCTGGTCATCCCGCAGGGTGTCGACCAGAATTCGCCGACGTTCAAGTCGGCCCAGTCGGCTTGCCAGAGCCTGCTGTACCAGGGCGACACCGGTGACGCCGCCGGCAGCCGCGCCTTCGACGCCACGAAGGTCGCGGCGTGGGCGAAGTGCATCCGTGAGCACGGCGTGCCCAACTTCCAGGACCCCCAGGTCAACGGGAACACCATCATCATCGATGCCAACGCGGCCGGTCTGTCCGGGCGGGACGATCCCAAGTTCTCCAAGGCCGCGGAGGCGTGCTACAGCATCCGGCCCGGCGGCACGCTCGCCTTCATGGGAGGGCCGCAGCAGTGACGAGCCAGGAAGAGGGCACCGTCGAGCGGGTGTCCGCCCAGGAGGCGGCGGACGCCGGGGGAGGGGAGCTGGAACCCCGGGCCGAGACCCTCCCCTCCTTCGACGGGAGCGGTGGCGGTGGGGCGGTGGAGCCGGCGGCAGAGCCGGCCCCGCGCGGACGGCGCCGCGGTATGCGTACCGCGCTGATCGCCGCATGCGCCGTGGTGATCGCCGCGGCCGCGGTCGGCGCCGCCTCGGGCGCGTTCGGCGGCGGGGGCGGACAGGCCGACGCCTCGGCGCCGACCGGACCGCCGGCCACGGCGAAGGTACAGCGGACGACGCTGACCAGCTCCCAGACCATGGACGGGCAGCTCGGGTACGGCGACACCTCGGCCGTGCAGGCCCCCTCCTCCGGAGCCTCCGGCTCGTCCCAGTCTGGGCAGTCGGCGCAGGGCGGCGGCTCGGCGTCCGCCGCCGGGATCGTCACCTGGATGCCCTCGGACGGCGACACCATCACCCGCGGGAAGCCGGTCTACAAGGTCAACCAGCAGTCGGTGCCGCTCCTTTACGGCTCGGTGCCGCTGTACCGGACACTGAGTCCGGGCAGCAGCGGCAGCGACGTCAAGATGCTGGAGCAGAACCTCCGGGCCCTCGGATACAAGGGCTTCACGGTGGACAGCACCTACGACTCGGACACCGCCGCCGCCGTCGAGAAGTGGCAGGGCGACCTCGGCCGTACGGAGACGGGCGAGGTGAAGGTGGGCGACGCGGTGGTGGCCTCCGGCGCGCGCCGGGTCGCCAAGGCGGGGCTCGCCATCGGCGACACCCTGGCCGGGAGCGTGCTCACCTGGACGGGCACCGACCGGGTCATCTCCGTGGACCTGCCCGTGCAGTACGCGGACCTGGCGAAGAAGGGCGGGGAGTCCACGGTCACGCTGCCGGACAACTCCACGGTGACCGCGGTGGTGACGGACATCGGTACGCCGACCTCGTCGGGGAACGCCTCCGGTTCGGGCTCCTCGGACTCCGGGGGTTCGTCGGGCTCCGCGGGCTCGGGTTCCTCCAACGCCACCCTCCCGGTCGAGCTGAAGGTCAAGGACACCAAGAAGCTCGGCTCCTACCAGGCCGCCGCCGTCAGCGTCGAGTTCGCCTCCGGCGTGCGCTCGAACGTGCTGGCGGTGCCGATCAGCGCCCTGTACGCGCTGCCGCACGGCGGCTACGCGGTCGAGGTGGTGACCGGGACGAAGACGGAGTACCGCAAGGTGACGCTCGGGATGTTCGGCAACGGCATGGTCGAGGTCTCCGGCACCGGGATCACCGCGGGCACGGTCGTGGGGGTTCCCAAGTGACCTTCGCAGCCCACCCGGTGATCGAGCTGGCCGGGGTCAGCAAGTTGTACGGGGACGTGGCCGCGCTCGTCGAGGCGGACCTGGTGGTCCACCGCGGCGAGATGCTCGCGGTCGTCGGCCCGTCCGGCTCCGGCAAGTCCACCATGCTCAACATCATGGGCACGCTGGACCTGCCCTCCTCGGGGACGGTGGCGATCGCCGGCCACGCGGTGGACTCCCTCAACGACCGCGAGCTGTCGGCGCTGCGGGCCGGCACCATCGGTTTCGTCTTCCAGCAGTTCCACCTCGCGTCCGGGGTCTCCGCCCTTGACAGCGTGGCGGACGGTCTGCTGTACAGCGGACGGCCGCGCCGTGAGCGGCGCCGGGTCGCCGAGGCGGCGCTGCGCCGGGTGGGCCTGGGACACCGGCTCCTGCACGAGCCGCAGCAGCTGTCCGGCGGTGAGAAGCAGCGGGTGGCGATCGCCCGCGCGGTGGTCGGCGATCCGCCGCTGCTGCTGGCCGACGAGCCGACCGGCGCCCTCGACTCCCGCTCCGGGGCGGTGGTGATGGAGCTGCTCCACGAACTGCACGAGGCCGGGACGACGGTGGTCGTCATCACCCACGACCGGGACATCGCGGCGTCCCTGCCGCGCGAGGTCAGGTTGCGCGACGGCCGGATCGAGCACGACGCGGGGTCGCCGGAGCCCCGGGCGCTGGTCCGGGCGGGGGTGGCGCGATGAGTACGACGCAGGCGTCGCTGCCGGCCGGACGGGAGCGTCCGTGGGCCGAGTCGCCCCCGCCGCCGCGGCCCCGGGCAGCCCGGCTGAGCCTGTCCGACGTGGCCCGGGTGGGCGGCTGGGGCCTGCGCTCGCGGCCCATGCGGGTCTTCCTCTCCGCGCTGGGCATCGCGATCGGCATCGCCGCGATGATCGGCGTGGTGGGCATCTCCACCTCGTCGACGAACGACCTGAACAAGAAGCTGTCCGCGCTCGGCACCAATCTGCTCACGGTCGCCCCGGGCACCACCATGAACGGCTCGAACGCCCATCTGTCCAAGGACGCCGTCGCGATGATCGCGAACCGGCCGGAGGTGATCTCGGCCTCCGCGACGGGCACCACGGACGTGAAGATCTACCGCAACGACCATATTCCGGCGGTGGAGTCCGGCGGCCTCACGGTCAGCGCGGCCCGGACCGACCTGCTCCGCTCCATCGGCGGCCAGATCGTGGACGGCCGCTGGCTCAACGGCGCCACCAGCCGTTTCCCGGCCGTGGTGCTGGGCTCGGAGACGGCGCGGAGCCTCGGGATCCACCAGGCCGGGCCGGAGGTACAGGTGTGGCTCGGCAACCGCTGGTTCACCGTGGTGGGTCTGCTGGCGCACAACCAGCTGCTGCCGGCCCTTGACACGCAGGCGTTCGTGGGCTGGCAGGTGGCGGAGAAGGAACTGTCCTTCGACGGCTACCCGACGACGGTCTACACGCGGGCGAAGGACGCGGACGTCGAGAAGGTGCACGCGGTGCTGGGCCCGACGGTCTCCCCCGAGGACCCCAACGAGGTCAACGTCTCCCGTCCCTCCGACGCACTGGCCGCCAAGCAGGCCACGGACAGCGCGCTGAGCGGGCTGCTGGTGGGCCTGGGCGGGGTCGCGCTGCTGGTCGGCGGTGTCGGGGTGGCCAACACCATGGTCATCTCGGTGCTGGAGCGGCGTTCGGAGATCGGTCTGCGCCGCTCGCTCGGCGCCACCCGCGGCCAGATCAGGATCCAGTTCCTCGCCGAGGCGCTGCTGCTGTCCGGGCTGGGCGGCGTGGGCGGGGTGCTGCTGGGCATCGGGGTCACCGGCGGCTACGCCACCTACCAGGGCTGGGCCGTGCTGGTGCCGCTGTGGGCGATGGTCGGCGGCCTGGCCGCCACCCTCGTCATCGGGGGCCTGGCCGGCTTCTACCCCGCGGTCCGAGCGGCCCGGCTGCCCCCGACGGAGGCTCTCGCGACCAACTGACCGACCTCGTCCGAGGGTTGACATCCGGGACCGCGGCGCCCCCGCCGTACGCACACACGCGCCCCCGCCGGCGGGGGCGCCGCACCCCGGCCCGCCCGGTGTCCAAGTGCTCGGGCCGGTCGGTTGGACGACCCTGTCGCGACGGGTGTCCGACACGTGAGACCGTTGACCCGACTGCGCACATCCCGGCGCAAAGCAATATCCAGAGCGATGCCAAGAGCAATAATCAGAACAATACCCATAACCGTGGATTGCCCCTGGAATTGGTCAGCCTTGTTCGCTCCATAAGGGTCGGCTAAGGTTTTCCCATCCATCTTCCTTCCGTCGAGGAACGCAATCCGTGGGGGCGATCATGAACCCGTTCGACGATGAAAACGGGACTTTTCTGGTGCTTGTGAACAGGGAGAACCAGCATTCGCTGTGGCCTTCGTTCGCGGAAATTCCGAATGGCTGGCGGCTCGTTTTCGGGGAGGCCACGCGCAAGGAATGCCTCGCCTATGTGGAGGAGAACTGGACGGATCTCCGTCCGCAGAGCCTCATCGACGCGATGAGGGAGCCCGAGGCGGCCCGCTGATGGCCGGCCCCACCGCAGCGACACGACCCAGGGAGTACCTGTGGCCATGATGGGCGGACCCGGCCCGGTCATAATCCGATCCGACGGGCCGGATTCCTCGAACGACAGCCAGCGGGCGAAGCCCGGCACGCTGAAAAGGATCATCCCGTACACCCGCGGGCACCGCCGCTCCATCGGCGTCCTCGTGGTCTGCACCACGCTGAACGCCGCCTGCGCGGTCGCCCCGCCCCTGCTGCTCAAGTACCTGATCGACAACGGCATCGCGGCCGGGGACACCGGGACCGTGGTCGGACTCGCGGTCGCGGTGGCGGCCGTCGCCCTGCTCGCCGTCCTCGTGGGATTCGGCGAGACCTGGTTCTCCGCCAAGGTCAGCGAGGGCCTCGTCTACGACCTGCGGGTGAAGGTCTTCGACCATGTGCAGCGCCAGTCGCTCGCCTTCTTCACCCGCGCCCAGACCGGTGCCCTGGTGAGCCGCCTCAACACCGACGTGGTCGGCGCCCAGCAGGCGGTCACCCAGATGCTCTCCACCGTGGTGTCCGCCGGACTGACCGTGGTCTTCGTGCTGGCCACGATGTTCTACCTGTCCTGGACGATCACCCTGATCTCGCTGGCACTCGTCCCGTTCTTCATCCTCCCCGGCCGCCTCATCGGCCGCCGCCTGCAGGGCCTGGCACGCCGGCACATGAACGTCAACGCCGAGATGGGCTCGCTCATGCACGAGCGGTTCAACGTCGCCGGCGCCCTCCTCGCCAAGCTCTACAGCCGCCCGGACCGGGAGACCGTCGGCTACGCGCGGCTCGCCGCCCGCGGCCGTGACATCGGCGTCCGCAACTCGGTCGCCATGAGGATGCTCTTCCTGGCGACCATGTTCATCGGCTCGATCGCCACCGCCGTGGTCTACGGCGTCGGCGGCGTGCTCTCGGTGCACGGCGCCTTCCGGATCGGCACCCTGGTGGCCCTCACCACGCTGCTCACCCGGCTCATGGCCCCGGTCGGCCAGCTGGCCAACGCCCAGGCCGACGCCATGACCGCGCTCGTCAGCTTCGACCGGCTCTTCGAGGTCCTCGACCTGCGGCCGCTGGTCACCGAGAAGCCCGACGCGGTGGCACTGCCCGCCGGCGCGGCCCGCGACACCGCCCCCGCCGTCGAGTTCCGCGGCGTGTCGTTCCGTCACCCCCGGCCCGCCGACGTCTCCCTCGCCTCCCTGGAGGCCTTCGCCACGCCGACACCCGAGCGCGACGGCGACACCTGGGCGCTGCGTGATCTCAGCTTCACCGTGCCGGCCGGCAAACTCACCGCGCTGGTCGGCCCGTCCGGAGCCGGCAAGACCACCACCACCCACCTGGTGCCCCGGCTGTACGACCCGGAGGAGGGCACCGTCCTCATCGACGGGCGCGACGTGCGCGACCTGACGCTCCAGTCGCTCAGCGACACGGTCGGCATGGTCACCCAGGACGGGCACCTGCTGCACACCACCATCCGGGAGAACCTGCTCTACGCCCGCCCGGACGCCACGGAGGAGGACCTGGTCGCGGCCTGCCGGGCCGCACAGATCTGGAAGCTGGTCGCCTCCCTGCCCGACGGGCTGGACACCATGGTCGGCGACCGCGGCTACCGGCTCTCCGGGGGCGAGAAGCAGCGCATCGCCATGGCGCGGCTGCTGCTCAAGGCCCCGCCCGTGGTCGTGCTCGACGAGGCGACCGCGCATCTCGACTCCGAGTCCGAGGCCGCCCTCCAGCAGGCCCTCAAGACCGCGCTCGCGGGCCGGACCTCGCTGGTGATCGCGCACCGGCTGTCGACCATCCGGGACGCCGACCAGATCATCGTCCTGGACCAGGGGCGCATCGTGGAGCGCGGCACCCACGACGAACTGCTGGAACTCGGCGGGCTCTACGCCGAGCTGCACCGCACCCAGTTCGCAGGCCGCGCCCTCGCCGCCGAGGCCGAGGACGACCCGGAGGGGCTGCCGGCGCAGTGGGTCCCGGAACCGGTGGGCTCCGGCCCCCGGCAGGTCGGCTTCGGTCCCGGACCCGGCGGCCCGGGGATGCCCGGTCCGGGGATGGCCGGACCGGGGCCACGACCGGTGTTCTTCGGTCCCGGCGGTCCCGACGGACCGGGCGGTCCCGGCGGTCCCGGCGGGTCGGGAGGCCCCCGACCGCGCTGAATCCGTCCCCCGGCAGCGGTGCCCGCGACGTCCCACGGCGTCGCGGGCACCGCTGCGTCGACCCGTCGAACCCCTACGCCGGCCCGGTCGCCCTGGGTGACAGGGGTTACGAACGCCCAGGAGGACTGTTACGTTCGGTGTTGTCCACGGCGGGTGTCTTTATGGCGCTAGGTGCCGAAATAAGCAAGATATCAGCGTAGTCCGGCATCGGCGGCGGAAAGCCCGCGGGACGGAGGGTTCGGAAGAAGATTCTTCTTTCGAGAGCGAAAGCAAGCCGCCCGTCGTGACGGCGGGGGGCGGACAAGGAGTCGGGGTGGAGCACGGGGGAGTAATCGAGCAACAGTCCGTAGTTCAAGTGGAAATCGATGCTTTATGCCTGGCCGGGTCTCCCCGGCTGGCGGGCGAACGGAAAGAGCACATCGAGATACTCGCGGCGGCGCCCGACGCGCTGCCTCCGATCATCGTCCACCGTCCCACGATGCGGGTCATCGACGGCTTTCACCGGCTGCGCGCGGCCCGGCTGCGCGGGGACACCACCATCGCCGCCCGCTTCTTCGACGGCGACGAATCGGCCGCGTTCGTCCTCGCGGTCCAGCTGAACGTCACCCACGGGCTGCCACTCGCGCTCGCCGACCGGCAGCGCGCCGCGGAACGGATCATCGTCTCCCACCCCCACTGGTCCGACCGCAGAGTGGCCACCGTGACCGGCATCGCCCCCGGAACCGTCGGCGAGATCCGCCGCCGACTGGGCCCCGGTGCAACCGCCCCGGACGAGCGCAGGCTCGGCCAGGACGGCCGGATGCGCCCGCTGGACGGCGCCGCCGGCCGAATCCGCGCCGGCGAACTGCTCTCGGAGAACCCGGAGTTGTCCCTGCGCCAGGTCGCCAGGGCGGCCGGTATCTCCCCGGAGACCGCCCGGGACGTGCGTAACCGCCTGCGCAACGGGGAGGATCCACTGCCCCGGTCCCGGCGGCGCGACCGCGAGGCCGAGCCGGTCCACGACATCACGACCGAGGCCGGCGCCGGATCCGACGCCGCCGAGGGGGCCGGCTCCAGGCCCGTCCCGGTGCCGCCGGGCGAACCCACCGCCCTGCGGCTGGCCCGTCCCGCCACCCGAACCCGCGTGGACGTCAGACCCGACCGGGTCGTCCTGGTGAAGCGGCTGACCGCCGACCCGGCGCTGCGCTTCTCCGAGACCGGCCGCAGCCTGCTGCGGCTTCTCGCGATCCACGCCGTCCGCGAGGAGGAGTGGGACGCGATCATCGGCAACGTGCCGCCGCACTGCAGCGGCATCGTCGCCGACCTCGCCGTCCAACTCGCCGACATGTGGGCGGACTTCGCGACCCGCGTCCGGCGGGACGTGACGGCGTCGGTCGGCTGACCGCCGTAGCGGCAGAACGGACATACCCGTCGCGGTAACGACCGCAGGACCAACCGATGAACGACTACCCTGGAAGCAAGCTGTCGGGGGAACAGTGAGTCGGGGGGCCAGGTGCCGCACAACCTCCAGGAACGGAACGGGGAAGTCCAACAGCTCCACCAGCTCTACCGGGCGTGCGCCGCGGGCAGCGGCGCGGTCGTCCTCGCCGACGGACCCGTCGGCTGTGGCAAGACCGCGCTGCTGCGCTCGCTCGCCGAGTGGGCCGCCGGACAGGGCGCGCTGTGCGCGTCGGCGACGGCGTCGCCGGCCGAACGGCACGACCGGCTCGGCCTGATCGAACAGTTGATGACCGCACTGCGGGCGGCGGCCCGGTCCGTCGATGTCCCGGCCGCCGACAACTGCGGCGTGATCGCCGCGGCCGCGGCCGCCGGCGGCTACGCCTCCCGCGCTCTGCTGAGGCGCTTCGCGCAGGCCGTCACCGGCCTCGCCGAACGGGCACCGGTGCTGCTCCTCGTCGACGACGTGCATGTCGCCGACGAGGACTCGCTCGCCTGTCTCCGCTACCTGATGCGCAGAATCGACGCGTCCGCCGTGCTCGTCGTGCTCGCCGAATGCGTCGGCCACGAGCGGGCGCTGGTCTCCTCGCACGCCGAGACCCTTTACCTGCCCTACAGTCACCGGATCAGGCTCGCGCCGCTGTCCGCCACGGGAGTGCGGCGCCGGCTGGCGGACCGCGTGGGCGCCCGTGCGGCGGACCGCGTGGACGCCGCCGCCTGGCACCTGGCGACCGGCGGCAACCCGCTGTTGGTCGAGGCTCTCGCCGACGACGCGCGGGACGTCCGGACCGGAGCCGCGCCGGCCGACGGCGCGGTCAGCCGGGTGGACGCGACGGTCTGGCACCTGGCGACCGGCGGCAACCCGCTGCTGGTCGAGGCCCTCGCCGACGCCACCCGGGACGACCACCCCGGCACCCTGCCGACCCACCCGGTCCCGGGCCCGGCCTTCCGCCACGCCTATCTGCGCTGCCTGCACCGCGCCGGCCCCGTGGCCCTCGCGGTCGCGCGCGCCGCCGCCGTACTCACCGGCCCCGTCACCGATCCCGCCCTGCTCGCCGCCCTCCTCGACGAGGACATCGCCGGCGTCCGGCGCACCGCCGACGACCTCTGCGAGGCCGGTCTGCTCGCGGACGGCACCGGATTCCGTACCGAGGCCGCCCGGTCGGCCGTCCTGGAGGACCTGCGCGCCGACGAACTTGCCGCCCTCCGCGTCCGCGCCGCCGAGTTCCTGCACCGGGACGGGGTGCCCGCCCGGGCGGTCGCCGAGCACCTGCTCGCCGCCCGCGGCACCGCCCGCTCCCGCTGGCAGGCCGACGTGCTGCGGACGGCCGGACACGAGGCACTGGCCGCGGGTGACGTCCGGCCCGCCGTCGACTACCTGCGCCGCGCGGCCGAGTTGACCGCCGGCACCCCCTGCGAGGAGGAGACGGCCGCTGCCCTCGCCAAGGCCGAGTGGCTCGTCGACCCCGTCGCGGCCGCCCGCCGGCTGCCCCCGCTCATCCGCGCCGCGCGCACCGGCCGGGTCACTTTCGACGAAGCCCGCCCGGTCGTCGAACAACTGCTGTGGAACGGGCAGTTCACCCAGGCCGAGGCGGTCCTGCGGAACGTCGCCGACCGCGCCCCCGGCGCCCGCGCGGAACTCGCCGTCCTGGACGACTGGCTCCGGCTGGTCCGCCCCGACCCCGACGCGCACACCCGGACCCGCGCCACCCCGGCTCCCAGCGCCCTGCTCGCCCGCGCCAGCGGAGGGGCCGGGGACATCCGGGACGGCGGGGACGGTGGCGACGGCGCCGACGACCGGACGGGCGACCGGACGCTGCGCGGCACCCGCGTCGACGGCCCCCTCCCGGCCACCCTGCTGCTCCTGGCCTGTCTGCTGGAGGACGGCCGGCTGACCGGCGCCGACCGCTGGCCCGAACACCTGCTCGCCGAGCCCGGCCACCGCCATGTCCCCGTCCGGCGGGCCCTGTTGCTGACCGTCGCCGCCTCCACCGCGCTGCGCCGCGGCCAGGCCGACGAAGCTGGACGCCTCGCCCGCGCCGGGCTGTTCACGCTCACCCCCGACGCCTGGGGCATCGCGATCGGCGCGCCCCTCGCCACCGCGCTGCTCGCGGCCACCGAGGCCGGCGACCCCGCCGCAGCCCGCGCCGCCCTCGACGTGCCCGTCCCCGGCGCGATGTCCGGCACCCCGTTCGCGCTGCCCTACCGCTACGCCCTGGGCCGGTTCGAGGCCGCCCGCGGCCGTACCCCGGAAGCACTGCGGTACTTCGAACGCTGCCGGGAACTCGCGGTCCGCTGGGGGCTGCACGGCCCGGGCTTCGTGGACTGGCGCCAGCGCGGCGCCGTACGACTGCGCCGCTCCCCGCGTCCGGCCGCCACGGCCGCCGGCCCCGCACCGCTCCCCGAACTCACCGAATCGGAACGGCGGGTGGGCGCGCTCGCCGCGGCCGGCCGCACCAACCGGGAGATCGCCGACCTGCTCAGCATCACCGTGAGCACGGTGGAGCAACATCTCACCAAGGTGTACCGGAAACTCAAGGTGCGCCGCCGGGCGGATCTTCCGAAACCTCTCGCGCATTTCTCCGGGGAAGTTCTGCACATGGTCGAAGAAAGCCACGTCTAGCCTTCGACGGCGTTCCTCCGTAAATCTCTGGCCATTGCTCGGCGGTGTCTTCCGCATGCCCTTCCGGAACCCGTCCAACCGGCCTTCCGGCCTCTTGGACACGTTGTTGGGGCGGCCGGAATCATGTGATGCTGACCGGGAAAACGGCGCGACCCACCTGATGATTTCAGGGCCATGGACGCCGTCGATTCTCACCGGGGGAGATGCGTTTCTGTGTCCGCCACCGCATTCCCGAACAGGTCGCCCGACGGCCGTGTGCTGAGCAGGGGGGACCTGCACGCCAGCGTCCGCGATCCCGTCCTGGACACCATGACGTTCCTGAACGAGATCACCCACCGCTATCCCGACGCCATCTCGTTCGCGCCGGGCCGGCCCTACGACGGATTCTTCGACATCGAGCAGGTCTTCGGCCATCTCCGCCGCTATCTCGACCACCTGGCCGCCCTCGGCCGCACCCCCGCCGAGGTGCGCACCGCGCTCTACCAGTACGGCCCCACCGCCGGCCAGATCCGCGACATCATCGCCGACTCGCTCCGCGCCGACGAGGGCATCGACGTACCACCGGAGTCGGTCGTCGTCACCGTCGGCGCCCAGGAGGCCATGCTGCTGGTGCTGCGCGCCCTCGTCGCCGGCCCCGAGGACGTCGTCCTGGTGGCCAGCCCCTGCTACTCGGGCATCACCGGCGCCGCCCGGCTGCTCGGCGTCACCGTCGTCCCGGTCGACGAGGACGAGAACGGCTTCTCGCTGACCGAGCTGGAGACCGTGATCGCGCGCGAACGAGCGGCCGGCCGGCGGCCCCGCGCCCTCTACGTCATCCCCGACCACTCCAACCCCTCGGGCAACACGGTGGACCGGGACACCCGCCACCGGCTGCTGGCCGCCGCCGAGCGGCACGGCCTGCTGATCGTCGAGGACAGCCCCTACCGGCGGGTCAGCCCCGGCACCCCGCTGCCCACCCTCAAGTCGCTCGACCGGTCCCGTACCGTCGTGCACCTCGGTTCCTACTCCAAGACCGTCTTCCCCGGCGCGCGCGTCGGCTTCGCCGTCGCCGACCAGGAAGTCGTCGACGAGGACGGGCACACCGGCCTGCTCGCCGACGCACTCACCCGGATCAAGAGCATGGTGACGGTCAACACCTCCTCGCTGAGCCAGGCCGTGGTGGCCGGCGCCCTGCTCGCCGCGGACGGCCGGATCTCCACGCTCAACGAGGAGCCCGCCGCCTACTACGGCGACGCCATGCGGACCACCCTGCGCTGCCTCGACGCCCGGCTGCCGGCCGCGCGCCGCGCGGAGCTGGGCGTCCGCTGGAACCGGCCCGCCGGTGGTTTCTTCCTCACCGTCCGGGTCCCTTTCCGGGCCGACAACGCGGCACTCGCCCGGTCCGCCGAGAAATTCGGGGTGCTCTGGACACCCCTCAGCTACTTCTATCCGGACGGCGGCGGAGAGCATGCACTGAGGCTCTCCACCAGCTATCTGACGAAGACCGAGATCAAGGAAGGCACAGCGCGCCTCGCCGATTTCATCGAGGCACAGACGGCCGCGGACCAGGACCTCGTTCCCGAACCCGTGAACAGCCCGCAGCGCTGAATTTCCCGAACGTTCCCGAAAGGTGGAATCCGTGCGCGATGTCGGCACGACTCCGCGATCACGTCAAAAACCGCGCAGCAAGTCCCGTATGTGGGGGTGGACCTTCCGATGACCATCACGCTCGAGGCAGGCGACGGCGTCGTCACCGCGGCGCACCGGCCGCGCATCACCGGCGTCGGCACCGCGGTGCCCCCGGCCTCCTACTCCCAGCAGGACGTCCTCGACGCCTTCGCGATCAGCGACCCGAAGATCACCTCCGTCTTCCGCAACAGCGCCATCGACCGGCGCCACCTCCGGCTGCCCGAGCCCGGCACGGACGGCGTGCGCGGCCCCGAGAGCCAGGGCGACCTCCTCGACAAACACAAACGGGCGGCCGTCGAGATGGGCGCCGAGGCGCTCCGCGCCTGCCTCAAGCGGGCCGGCGCCGACCTGTCCGACCTGCGCCATCTGTGCTGCGTCACCTCCACCGGCTTCCTCACCCCCGGCATCAGCGCGCTGCTCATCCGCGAGCTCGGCATCGACCGGCACTGCTCGCGCAGCGACATCGTCGGCATGGGCTGCAACGCCGGCCTCAACGCCCTGAACCTGGTGTCCGGCTGGTCGGCCGCGCACCCCGGGGAACTGGCCGTGCTGCTGTGCACGGAGGCCTGCTCCGCCGCCTACGCCATGGACTCCTCCATGCGCACCGCGGTCGTCAACAGCCTCTTCGGCGACGGCGCCGGCGCGATCGCGCTGCTCTCCGGCCCGCAGGAGGCCGTGACCGCCGAGGAGGGCCCGACCCTCCTCAAGTTCGCCAGCTGCATCATCCCCGAGGCGGTCGGCGCGATGCGCTACGACTGGGACCGCGACCTGGGCCGGTTCAGCTTCTACCTCGACCCGCAGGTGCCGTACGTGGTCGGCGCGCACGCCGAGATCGTCATCGACCGGCTGCTCGCCGGGACCGGGCTGCGCCGCAGCGACATCCGGCACTGGCTGGTGCACTCCGGCGGCAAGAAGGTCATCGACTCGGTCGTCGTCAATCTCGGCCTCACCCGCCACGACCTGCGCCACACGGTCGGTGTGCTGCGGGACTACGGCAATGTGTCGAGCGGTTCGTTCCTCTTCTCCTACGAGCGGCTGCTCGACGAGAAGGCCGCCGAACCCGGCGACTACGGCGTGCTGATGACGATGGGGCCGGGATCCACCCTCGAGACGGTACTGGTGCAGTGGTGACGGGAGAGGCGCGAGACGTGAGAGGCGTGAGAGACGTGGACGTGACCGTGGACGAAGCGCCGGCCCTGGACGTGGACGGCCGCCGGCCGCCGACGGCGGTGGCCGTGAAGGAACTCGCCGCGCTCTGCGACCGGGTGGAGGACGGCGGCCCCGCCGTCGCCGTGCTGCGCGTCACCGGCGCGCCCGCCGCGGACTGGACGGACGGTCTCGACACCGCCCTGGTCACCAAGTGGGAACGGACCCTGCGCCGCTTCGAGCGGCTGCCCGCGGTGACCGTCGCCGTCGCCGCCGGGGACACCGGCGGCACCGCCCTTGACGCCTTCCTCACCGCCGACCTGCGGCTGGCGGCGCCCGGCACCCGGCTGGTGCTGCCCTCCGACGGCGAGGCCACCTGGCCCGGCATGGCCGTCCTCCGCCTGGTCCGCCTCCTCGGCGCCGGCCGCGCCCGCCGGGCCGTCCTGTTCGGCGACCCGATCGATGCCGAACAGGCCCTCGCCCTCGGCCTGGCCGACACCCTCACCGCCGCCCCGGAGGCGACCCTCGCCGCCCTGACCACCCGCTACGCCGCGCACGCCGGCACCGAACTCGCCGTCCGCCGCCAACTCCTCCTCGACGCCGCCACCACCCCCTTCGAAGACGCCCTCGGCTCCCACCTCGCCGCCTGCGACCGCGCCCTGCGCCGCCACCCCACCCAGGAGCCGGCATGACCACCACCTCACCGGACCCCTCGGGAGGACCGAGCGTTCCGGGCCGGAGGCCTGCCGTGGAGGGTCCCGGGGAGCCGGGGCCTTCGGGTCAGGTGTCGGTCGCGGGGAGCTCTGGGGAAGAAGGGCTCCCAGGCCCGGCGTCCGCTGTGGAGAACCCCGGAGCATCGGAGCTTCGGTCCCAGGGGTCTCTCGTGGAGGCCACAGGGCAGCCGGTTCTCCAGGGCTTCCGGTCCGTTGCGGAGGAGGCCGGGGGAACGGGGCGGGCCGCCGCGGCACCGGACCTCCATGGCCCGCCGGCCGCCGTGGCGGAGCCGGCCGGCTGGCAGGACGTCGTGGCGGCGTCGGCCGAGGTGGACCGGGTACTGGCCGGGCTGGTGCGGCCGGCGGGACGTGGGGTCGCCGCGCGGGAGGCCGCCGAGGCGGTGAAGGACGCGGCGCGAGCCGCGCGGTCCCGGTTCCTCGACATGCATGCCGATGCCGTCTACGACCGGCTGACCGACGGCCGTACCCGTTCGCTTCGCCTCGACGAGTTGGTCGAGGCGGCGGCCGGTGCCTTTCCCGGTCTCGTCCCCGGTCCCGAGCGGATCGCGGAGGAGCGGGCCCGGCCGCAGGCCGACAAGGAGGGGCACGAGATCGACCAGGGCATCCTGCTGCGGGCCGTGCTGCGCTCGCCGGTCGCGGGCCCGCACCTGCTCGATGCGATGCTCCGGCCCACCGCCCGCGCGATCCGGCTGCTGCCGGAGTTCCGGCGCACGGGCGTGCTGGAGACGGAGTCCGTACGGCTCGAACGCCGGGACGGCGTCGCCCGGCTGACGCTCTGCCGCGGCGACCGGCTCAACGCCGAGGACGAGCAGCAGGTCGACGACATGGAGACCGCCGTCGACCTGGCCCTGCTCGACCCCGGCGTCCGGGTCGGGCTGGTGCGCGGCGGCGAGATGACCCACCCCCGCTACCGGGGCCGGCGGATCTTCAGCGCCGGCATCAACCTCAAGAGCCTCAGCTCCGGCGGTATCCCGCTGGTCGGCTTCCTGCTCCGCCGCGAGCTCGGCTATCTCCGCAAACTCGCCCGCGGCCTGTCTCTCGGCGACGCCGCCACCTGGCACACCAGGTACGCCGACAAGCCGTGGCTGGCCGCGGTCGACGGCTTCGCCATCGGCGGCGGCATGCAGATGCTGTTCGTCTTCGACCACGTGGTGGCCGCCTCGGACGCGTACTTCAGCCTTCCCGCCGCCAAGGAGGGCATCGTCCCCGGCGCCGGCAACTTCCGCCTCGGCCGTTTCACCGGGCCCCGGCTCGCCCGGCAGGTCATCCTCGGCGGCCGCAGAATCAGGGCGGCGGAGCCGGCGGCCCGGCTGCTGGTCGACGAGGTCGCCGAGCCCGACGAGATGGACGCCGCCGTCGAACGCGGCCTGGACCGGCTCGACGGCGAGGCCGTGCTCGCCAACCGCCGGATGCTCAACCTCGCCGACGAACCCGAGGACGCGTTCCGCGCCTACATGGCCGAGTTCGCCCTCCAGCAGGCCCTGCGGATCTACGGCGAGGACGTCATCGGCAAGGTCGGCCGCTTCGCGGCGGGAAGCGGGTGACGAGTGCCGTACGCACGGATCGACGGCAGGGACCTCGCCTACGAGGAGTACGGCGCCGCAGGCGCCCCGGCCGTGGTGCTGGTCGCCGGCACCGGCGCCCCCGGCCGGGTGTGGCGGGCCCACCAGGTGCCGGCGCTGCGCCGGGCCGGCCTGCGGGTCGTCACCCTCGACAACCGGGGGCTCGGCCCGGAGCCGGCCGGTTCCTTCACCCTCGCGGACCTGGCCGCCGATGTCGCCGCGCTGATCGAGTACCTCGGCGCGGCGCCGTGCCGGCTGGTCGGGCACTCGCTGGGCGCGATCATCGTGCAGGAGGTGGTCCTGGCCCGGCCCGAACTCGTCGACCGGGCCGTCCTGATGGCGGGCGGCGGCCGCACGGACGCGCTGATCGCTGCCGCCTCCGCCGCCGACCTCGCGCTCGCCGACGGCGGGGTCCGGCTGCCGCCCGCGGTCGCGGCCCACCGGCACGCCCTGCAGAACCTCTCACCCCGCACCCTCGACGACGACGCGCGGCTCACCGACTGGCTGGGCCTGTTCGAGCTCACCCTCCCCGATCCCGCCGCCGTCCGCGCCCAGCTGGGCCTGGAGCTCATCCCGAACCGGCTGGCCGCCTACCGCCGTATCACGCGGCCGTGTCTGGCCGTCGCCTTCGCCGACGACCTGGTGGTCCGCCCCCGCTTGACCCGCGAACTCGCCGACGCCATCCCCGGCTGCCGGTACACCCAGATCCCCGGCTGCGGCCACTTCGGCTATCTGGAGCGGCCCGAGGAGGTGAACGCCGAACTCCTCGGCCATCTCGCGGGCACCCGGGTGTGACGCCGTGCCACGGGACCCGCTGCTTTCCGACCAGTCGGTCGGTCGTTCGGGCGGAGGGCCCCGTCAGCAAGGAGACCGCGCCGACCGCGAGGAGCACGCCGGTGCCGTCGAGTTCAGGATCGGCCGCTACCGCTGCTCCGAGGACTCGTCACGCGAGGCAGCCCGCCCCCGGAGCGTCACGAGTGCCAGCAGGGCCGAGAACAGTGCGGCCGAGCCGCAGACGACGAAGCCGATCGAGTAGCCGTGGCCGAGGGCGTCCAGGGCGAGTGGGTGAAGGTCTGCCAGCTTGGGTGACGCCGCCGAGGCACCGTTCACAGCGAGCGGGCCGCCCTCCTCCAGTACGGCCGCGCCCGCGCCTTTCAGCGCTTGCGGGAGCGCGGAGTCGGTCAGCGAGTCGGAGAAGCTGCTTGCCGCGCGGCTCAGGGCCACGGCGCCGATGACCGCCGGCCCGAGGGTGAAGCCGAAGTCGCGCAGCAGGTTGGTGGTGGCGCTCGCCATGCCGGCCAAGCGCACCGGCACGGTGTTGACGGCCGTCGCTGTGATCGACGAGACGGTGATCGCGAAGCCCAGGCCGACCAGACCGAGTGGCAGGATCAGCGAGGTGAACGCGGTGTCGGTGATCGGCAGGGTCGCCGTCCAGTAGTCGCCCGCCGCCATCAACAGCAGCCCCGCGCCCAGCAGCAGCCCCGGCGCCACCGTTCTCAGCAGTCTCTCGGTCAGCGGCAGCATCGCCAGCGCGACGCCGTTGAGCAGGACGAAGGCCAGGGCCGTGCGCATCGGGGCCTGGTCCTGCACGGGGCCGAGCCGGATGCTGACGGAGTAGGCGGTGCCCAGGAAGGCGAACATCCCCACCACGGCCACCACCGAGGCCACCGCGAAGGCGCGGTTGCGGAACAGGTCCAGGCGCAGGAGCGGGGACTTGGCGTGTTTCTCGGCGAGGACGAAGGCGGCGAGGAAGGCGGCCGCCAGGACGAAGGCGATGACGATGGAGGGCGAGGCCCAGCCGTCGGTGGGCCCCTGGATGATGGCGTAGAGCAGGGCGAACAGGCCCAGACCGATGGTCAGTTGGCCCGCCACGTCCAGTGAACGCCCCTCGGGGGCACTGGAGTCGACCGTGAACAGGGCGCTGACGGCGGCGCTCACCGCGGCGATGGCGGTGACCACGACGAAGGACCACCGCCACGAGCCGTAGGTGGCGGTGATGCCGCCGAGCAGGGGGGCGAGGAATCCGCCGGTGGAGAGCAGGGCCGCCCACATCGCGATGACCCGGGCCCGTTGGGTGGCTGAGGTGGTGGCGGCGGCCAGTACGGCCAGCGAGGTCGGGAACAGGCTCGCGGCGCCCAGCCCTGCCAGGGCCTGTCCGGTCCAGAGCTGGTGGACGCCGGAGGCGGTGGCGCTGACCAGCTCGCCCACGGCCAGCAGCGAGGCGCCGCCGATCAGCAGCCGTTTGCGGCCGAAGAGGTCGCCGAGCAGGCCGAAGGTCAACTCCAGTACGGCGACCGGCAACAAGAAGGCGTCGGAGATCCAGGTGAGCTGAGAGCCGACCGGGTGCAGGTCGGACTGGAACAGTCCGTTGAGGGTCGCCGGTATGGCCAGCCCGACCTGGGCGAGGCAGACGGCGAGGAGACCGGCGACCAGGGTGCCGGTGGTCAGGCCACGGCCGACGGCGGTTGTGGTGGAGGGTTCGGTCGTCATGGACACGGGGGCTCCTGAGATGCGCGAACTCGGGGCGAGGGGGAGAGGTTTCGGGATCAGCGGGTGCCGGTCAGCCGATGCGGCCTGTAGTCGGTGAAGGCGGCGCCGTCGAGACCCAGTGCGTCGGCGTCGTGCTGGAGAACGGCGGGGGTGGCGGAGTCGTCCCAGCGCCCGGTGTCCAGCCGGTGCTCCACGGCGTGCAGCCCGGCGAGCACTTCGGCGGTGGTGAAGTTGCAGTGGCTCTGGCGTGCCACGTAGGCCTGTCGCAGCAGCACGGAGTCTCCGGCCCTGCGCACGCGGGCGGCGAAGGCCGACTCCTGCTCGACCGGCACGAGCTGGTCGGCGGTGGTGTGGATGTCGAGCAGCGGCACGGCCAGTCGCTGTCCGGCCGTGGAGGTCCGCTTCAGATGAGCCACCGCGGCCGGGTCGGCCGAGATGTCCGCGCCGCGGGTGAGCGTGTTCAGATCGGCTCGCAGGTCGAGTCCGGCGTCGCGGTAGAGCGCCTTGACCTGCGGGGTGTGGCTGGACTTGTGCAGCAGGCCGGCGTAGTCGACGCCCTTGTTCCAGGACGTGTTCCCGCCGGCGGACCGCTCCACCGACCACCGCGCCGGGACGATGAAACCGAGCAGCCCCTGGGCCAGCCATGCGTACTGCTGCTCCTCCTGGCCCGTGAAGTCGCCACGCGCGGGCGGCTGCCGGCCCGGAGCCCAGTCGGCCAGATTGAGGTAGGCGGCGGCCAGGGCGATCCGGGCGCGTCCCGCTGGGGTCTGCTGTGCCGTTTCCACGGCCTGTGTGAGCCGGCCGGCCAGGGCGACAGCATCGGCCGGGCTGTCCAGGTTCACGAGTTGGCCGGTGTCGGCGGGGTCGAAGAACGTGGCAAGCGTGTACTCGGCGTCCAGTTGGTAGTTGTCCAGATCCACACCGCCCGCCACCAGGCCGCACAGGCCGAGGGAGCCGTCGACGCGTCCCGCGCCGTCGCGGGCGATCTGAGCGTTGACGAGGCCGCCCATGGACTGGCCCACCGATATGACCCGGGTCGGCGTTCCGATCTGCCGGCGGAAGGCGCTGAGCGCCGCGAACTGGTCCCGCTCGGCTGAGTCGAGCGCCCACATCGAGCCGTTCGGGTCGTAGGAGGAGCCGACGAGGGCGTAGCCGGCGTCCAGCAGGGCCTGGCGTACCGCGGCTGACGGTGCGTCGGCGGCGGTGGTCGGTCCGAACCCGTGGCTGAACAGCAGCAGGCTGCCGTTCCACTGCGCGGGTCTGTCCGCGATCCAGGTGGCGCCGTCGGACAGCGTCCCGGAGTAGTGGTCGCCGGCCGTGGCCCGCGCGTCGGCCGCCGGCCCGAGCAGAGCGGTGGCGAGGGCGGTCGCACAGGTGGCGGCGAGGGTGGGGAAGGGGGGACGAGGCATGACGGCGGCTCCGCGAGTCGAGGGGGACCGGAGAGGAGCGAGCTGGAAGAGCGCAGCGAATGTATGGCTCTTTTTTCATGGCAGTCAATCCTCTGCCCAATATTGGAGCAGGGGGCTCCGCGTCTGGGGGCCCGGGCTCGGGCGCGGATCAGCCCAGCGTCAGGGTGTCGAGCAGTTGGGCGGCCGCCCGTACGGCCGGGCGTTCCCAGCGGCGGGCCAGGCCGCGGAAGACGGTCTCCGCGTCGGCGGCGGGCCAGTCCCCCGGAAGGTGTTCGGCCGGCAGATGCGGGTCACGCCGCACCAGGTCCAGCCAGTCGGTGTGCAGAAGGAGCTGGCCTGCGAGTTCGTCGCCGCGGAAGGCCGCGGGAAGCGGGTCGGTGCGATCCCAGCGCTCCAGGAAGGCCCGGTACCGCGCGCCGATCGCCGGCACGTCGAAGGCCTGTTCCAGCACCTCGCGGACGTCGGTCGGCGACTCCACTTCCGCCCGGAACACCCGCAGGTACGGTTCCAGGCCGAGACCCGCGACCATCTCCCGGACATCGACACGCGCCGGGGCCACCCACAGGCCGTTCTGCAGGGGCCCGAAGCCCGCCCAGATCAGCCGGGAGCGCAGGTCGTGCCGTTCGCGACTCCACGCCTCAGGGAGCGAGAAGCCCACCATGGTCCACCGGCCGTCCCAGTCCCGGTTCACGGCGCCGGTGCGCCAGATGCGGTCCCTGCCGTCGGTCAGCACCTCAACGGCGTGCGAGGTGAGCCCGAAGTAGGTCTTGCGGCCCTGGCGATGGCGCTCCAGCAAGCCGCGTCTGACCATCCGGTTCAAGGTGGTGCGCACCGCCTCCTCCGTGCTGCCCAGCCGCCCGAGAGCGGCGATCACACTGCCCGACGACACAGCGATCGGCCGCCCCAGCACATGAATGCCGAAGAAGGTCAGCATCAGGGACTGGGTACGCGGCTCGGGGCCGCCCTCGGTGGCGGGCCCGGCGTCGACATCGGCACTGGTCACCGGGACAGCGTAGGCCCCGGGCCGAGAACGTATCGCTCCCGCAGGGCAGAAACATGCGTCACTTTAGTGACGTCCACAACAAAAATGCCCGACGTGTGTGTTCCCGGACAGCGGGACACCATGCCGCAGGCGGGGCTGGGGCGGCCTCCGGATGACGTCGATCGCTCGGGGCAGGTGCGGCTCGACGCGGTCGACCGGTGGGCGACGGCTGGGGCAACGGCGGCTTCCGCACGAACCAGTGGCCGGTAGCGACGCTCGCGAGGTCCGTCGCGGTCACCGGCTCGGGGACGACCGCAGCGCCGAGCCTGTCGGCGACGAGGGCGATGTGGTCGTGCCGGATGCGCGGGTCGACGCCTGCGTCCCGGAGCGGTCCGGGCACCGCGTACCAAGCGGGTGGACGCCCCGGCGGACGTGGGCGACCGAACGCCGCGGCCGGTACCAGCGCTCCCAGGTCGCCGTCGACCCGGGGCTACATCCCACTGGGAGTCCGGCCTGTCCCGATCGCGACCCGCGCAGGAGAACTGCACGCCGGTGATCTCCGGCCTGCGCCTGGCCGCCCGCCCGCGACGACGGAGCATGAGGCCCCTGGCTCTCACACGGTGCTGCCGGCCTCTGGGGTGAGGACGATCTTCTTGCCGCCGGCCCGTCCGGAGACCACCCGGGTGAACGCGGCAGGTCCCTGGCTCAACGGCAGGGGTTCCGGTGCCAGTTCCAGAGTTCCCGCGGCGGCCTGCTCCGCCAGCCGGGCAAGCTGCGTGGCGTTGGGCTCGAGGTAGAGGTCCCAACTCGTGATGCCTCGTTCCTCCGCAGGCGCGTCCGAGGTCAGGGAGCACAGTCGGCCGCCGTCCCGCACCAAGGGCAGGGCGGCGTTCGCCGTGCCGGCGGCGACGATGAGGGCGGCGTCGAACCCGCCGCGTACCTTGGCCGGCCAGTTCGGGTCGTGGTAGTCGACGACTTCCCTCGCTCCCAGACCGAGCAGGCGCTCTGCGGCGGCAGGAGACGCGGTCGCGGTCACCTCGATTCCCTCGGCCGCGGCGAGTTGGACGGCCAGGGCTCCGGTGGCCCCGCCGCCGTTGGTGATCAGGAGCCGCTGTCCGCGGCTGAGGTCCAGTTTCTCCAGGGACTGCAAGGCGGTGAGCCCGTTGACCGGCAGCGCCGCCGCGTGCACGGCGTCCAGTCCGGGTGGGCAGGCTGCCGTGTGATCCGCGTTGATCAGAACACGTTCCGCCCAGAAGCCGCTTCCCCCGGGCAGCGGGGCCTCGTGTGCGAGCACCCGGTCGCCCACGGCGAACCCGGCGACACCCGCGCCGACGGCCAGTACCTTGCCCGCGCCCTCCACTCCCAGCGCCGCCGGGGCGCGCAGCCCCACGTCCCAGCCGGAGCCGTTCAGCAGTTCGTCCCACGGGCCGACCCCGGCCGCCTCAACCGCCACCAGGAGCTGACCGGCCCCGGGCGGTGACGGTTCGGGCAACTCCAGCAGGACGGCTTCCTTCCCGGCCCCGGATACTCCGCACGCCTTCACAGCAGACTCCTTCCTCTCACTCGGTCCGGCCGCCCCGGGAGGTACGGTCCGGAACCCCGAAACGGGCACCAGTCTCGACCTCGGGATCCCCTGCAGAGGTCACTCGGGGTCTCGGGCGCGCCGGTGTCGAGCCTATGCAGCTGGTGGCCCTACCCGTTTGGTCCATTTGAAGAGTGACTGTGTGGGCCAATCGTGGAACGGAGTGCGGCGGCTGCCGCGGCCACCAGGACGAGCTGCGCACGCACGCTGGTACGGCGGAGCGTTGTCTCCCCAACGGCAGGGGGCAGTTCACCGGTGAAACGAATCCTCCGTATCACCGCTACCCGGCTGCACCGTTCCACACCCGGCTCGCGAGACGCGGTGCTCGCTCAGGTGTGTCGTGCCGTCGCGTGGTTGAGGCGTCTCAGCACGGCGGCGGTGGTCTGCGTGAGTCAGTGACTCCAGTAGTCGCGGCGAGGCAGTTCAACCCACATGTCGGGAGGCCCGACCACGGCGCGCCGGTCGGCCAGGCGCAGTCCTGCAACGGCGCAGCAGTAGGCCACGGCGTTGTAGTGGTAGAGATACGAAGTCAGTGCTTCCTCAGGGGTGTCGTTCTCGTACGGTCCTCCGCCCGGGTGCAGGTCCCGGCCCTCGATGCTTCCATGACGGGCGATACTGCCTTGGTCGCCGCTCTTGGGATTGGCGTACAGGCCGTAGCAGGCTGTGCCGGCGGACAGCCGGGTCAGCACGCCGGGCATCTGCGGCGCGTACCCCCAGGGCTGTGTCACGACACAGCCGCCCGGCACGGACGTCACGCCGATGATCTGCAAGCTCTCGTCCATGTCGTACGCGTACGGGTCCTCCGGCAGTTCACCGATGACGTCGTCCGCCACCGGCCCCGCCTCCAGCCGGCGCACCGCCTCGGCCGCGTCGATGCCCGTCACGCAGGCCGGCCCCGTACCGTCGTAGTGGAATGTGCCCAGTGCTGTGGTGAGCCGTCTGGCCTCTTCCGCTGCCGCACGCTCCGCGCCGGTCAGGCGTACCCCCTCCGGTACCGGGAACAGATCCGGCGTCGGTCCGGCCAGGCTCAGCCGCCCCGGTGACCAGCCGCCGACCGACAGCCGCCAGGGATCGGCCCCGGCGGCGACGAGTGCCCGTGCGTTGTCCGGCTTCCTGGACACGACGGCCTCCCAGAGCGCCGTCACCCCGTTCTCCAGCGCGTCCACATCCGCAACTCGGGCGGCCAGCTCGGCGACGACCTCCGGGGACCCGAACACGGCTGCGCGATGCAGCGGCCGACCGCCGCTCCATTTCTCTGGATCGGCGCCTTCGTCGAGACGCCGGCGAATGTCGTCGACATCCGTCCAGTCCCAGCCCATCCCGGACCAGCCGTCACCCACTGCTGCCACCGTTCCCCCTTCACCATGCCGCAGGCTCTCGCGCTACACGCTCGCACACGGGTCCGACACCGGAGGCCGGCCGGCGCGCATCCGCCAAAAGAACCAAGTCGGGCAACTCCGAGGCCCCACGGTGAGCCGAGTTCCGCATCAGCTGGCCGGCCGGGAGCGGATCACGAGGACGCATGGTGGATCTCATCGTCCGGCAGGGGCGGACCGACCCAAGTGGCGACAGCCGCAAGCAGAGCGCCGTAGACCCAAGTCCCCTCCGGCCCGCCTGTTCCGGGGGCGCGACGACGGCGGTGTGCGGCAGAATGACGTCCGCTGATGTGCCATGGCCCAGCTGTGATCGCAAGTGCCCTGTTTCATGCGGTCCTTGGGCGTGCGAAGGAGAGGAAGACGTGAGCGAGAACCGGAGCGCCGACGCCGCAGTGCAGCGCCTCGACACTGGGACGGCGCACAACGCTCGCGTGTGGAACTACTGGCAGGGCGGCAAGGACAACTACGAGGTCGACCAGCAGGTGGGCGATCACGTTGCCGGAATGATCCCGGTCATCCGCGACATCGCGCGCGCCGACCGGGCGTTCCTTGGCCGCGCCGTGCGCTGTCTGGCACAGGAGCACGGCATCCGTCAGTTCCTCGACATCGGCACAGGCCTGCCGGCCCTGGAGAACACCCACGAGATCGCCCAGCGGATCGCCCCCGAGTCGCGGATCGTGTACGTCGACAATGACCCCATGGTGCTCGCGCACGCCCGCGCCCTGCTGACCAGTGCCCCGGAAGGCGCAACCGACTACATCGACGCCGATGCGCACGACCCGGACACCATTCTGCGCATCTCCGGACGGACACTGGACCTCACCAAGCCCACCGCACTCATGCTGCTCGGCATCCTCAACTTCGTCCTCGACGGTGACAAAGCACGGGCCATCGCACGTCGGCTCGTGGAGGCGCTTTCCCCCGGCAGCTTCCTCGTACTGACCCATCCCACCACGGAGCCCGAACTCGGCGGAGACCTCCAGCTCGAGGCGATGGAGTTCTGGAACGCCAACGCCAAACCGCCGGTCACCGCCCGCGGCAGCGAGGAGGTCGCCCAGTACTTCGACGGGCTCACGTTCCTGGAGCCCGGACTCGTGTCCTGCTCGCTGTGGCGGCCGGAGCCCGGCGAAGAGCCCACGGTCGTACCCCAGCTGGGAGCCGTGGCGCTGAAGCCGTGATCCCTCGCTTCACGGGGGAAGAGACTCCCCCTGCTACTCGGCGAGCACGGTGACCAGGATCCGGGCGGCTGGAGTGAGTTTGGCTTTGGAGCCTGTACCGGGGGCCACCAGGCGTTCGTGACCGTGACCGTGACGGGGGCGGAGCACTCGCTCGCGTTGAACCTCCAGTGCGGGAGTCAATGCGCCGATGAGCTCTCGCTGAGCTGTTGGCGGGTCATCCCGGTCAGCTCCGGGTCCTGCAGTGAATGCGTCTTGGGGCGATGCCGACCCGTCCGCCGGGCCCTGGTCTGACGTGCTGGTGGTCGCCGTCGCGTCCAGCGGATGTCAGGGGCGGAGGGTGTAGTTCCAGTCGCCGTGGAAGCGGCGCCGGGTGATCGGCAGGGCGGCGATCTCGTCGTCGCTCACCTGGATGCCGGTGGGGTATGGATTGGTGTCGAGTCCGACGTGCACCGTCAGGCCTGTTGTGGTGGTGATCCCGGTGATGCTCTCGACGATGACTTCGTGACTGCCAAGGGCCTTCCGCGCCAGTTCATGGTGATGTGGAAGAATAGCCGGTGCTCAACGCTGTGTCATTTCGAAGCACCCGGACGATGCCGTCGTCTGACTGGTGAACTGTCGTGGTGTGCAGGGTGATGTTCTTGACCGGCACGCGGCGGCCCGGGGCTCGTGGCTGGTCCTTCGGCCGGTAGCGCTACAGCGAGTTGAGGCGTTTGAGGAACCGGTCCGCTTCTCGCGGCCGACGGACGCCGTTGTCGAGTTTCCGGCGGACCTTCGCGGCGGGCGAGGCCAGGAACTTCCGGATCTTCGTAGGGGTGTCGGTACGTTGGCGGACCACGCTGCGGCGGGCGGGCTTGAGGGACTTTGACGAACGAGATGCGGTCCGGGCCGATGCCCATTGGCCGGCCTGGGCGATATACACCGAGGCTGTCCGCCTTGGCGGCGAGCCAGGCCTCGGCGAAGCGCGGGAAGGCGGGCCAGGCCGACCGCCCCTGAAGCATCAGGCGGTGACGATGTCTTCTTTGAGTGGCAGCAGGGTCTGCGCGATCGTGCCGATGGTCTCCTCGTCCACACCCGCCTCGGTGAGCGCCCCGGCAAGATGGGTCACCACGCGGCCGAAGGCCTCCTCCGTGACGGCCAAGTGCTCGTGGGCCTTGCGCATCGAACGCCCGGAGTAGGGGCGGGTGGCCCCGAGGGCCTGCCCGATGAAACGACGCTGGTGCTGCTTGAGCCGGTCCAGATCCACCCCCGTGAAGTACGGCTGCAGGTCCGGATCGCTCAGTACCTTGTCGTAGAAGATGTCGACGACGGCCCCGACGGCCTCCTCTCCTCCGAGTTGTTCGAAGAGGGTCGGGGTGGCTGCCGGGGCCGGCGTGCCGGCGGTGATGTCGGTCATGGCGTCAGGATTGCCGCACCGTCTTGCCACAGTGTGAGGGAGCGGTTACCAGGCTGTCAGAACGCCCTCAGCAGCGAATCCGGGCGCAGGGAAGTTTTCGCAACGGGCTTCTCACGTGCCGAGTGGACGCCTGAAACACCGCCTCGGTGCGTCCGGGGATCTTCAAATGATCCAGCTGTAGATCGCGATGTGTGCCATGGTCTTGGACTGTCTGCCGCTGATGGAAACTCAGGTGGCATCGGCGGGTGGTCCGGGTAGAGTCGCGCCGTGCCCGAGCTGAAGCAGTTGGATGCCGGCCATGCCCCGGAGGTCCTGGCCTTCGAGCTGGCGAACCGCGCCTACTTCGCTGCCTCGATCTCCGACCGGGGCGACGATTTCTACGACCACTTCGCCGACCGGCACAGCGTCATGTTGGCCGAGCAAGAGGCCGGCGGTTGCGCCTTCTATGTGCTGGTCGCCGCGGACGGCTCGGTTCTGGGCCGGTTCAACCTGTACGACTTCAAGGACGGCACTGCCAATCTCGGCTACAGGGTCGCGCAGCATGTCGCAGGCCGCGGCGTTGCGACCGCGACCGTCCGGGAGTTGTGCCAGCTGGCGGCGGCACGGCACGGGCTGCGCACACTGCGCGCAGCCACTTCCCACGCCAATGTCGCGTCCCAGAGGGTGCTGGCCAAGGCCGGGTTCGTCCCGGTCGGCCCGGCAGACCCGGCCGACCTCGGCGGTAAGCCGGGCACTTGGTATCAGCGCGACCTGGCACTCCAGCCGTAGTCCGCGATCTCGCAAATGTGCTCGACTCCATGCCGAAGACCGCGCAGCCCGACGCGAAGAAGGCCGTCCAGGACATCTGCAACGCCGAGGACCGCGACCACGCCGAGGCGGCGATCAAGACGTTCGCGGTCCGGCTGCGGACCAAGGTCACCCGCCGCGCCGGCTCCCGCACCGCCGCCCCGGGGATGGTCTTCAAGCTCTTCGAGTCCGCCCGGCAACAGCGGCGAACCGTGACCGCACCCCACCTCGTCGTCCTCGTCCGCGCCGGAGCACGCTTCGAAGGGCAGCGGACTGGTCGAGCGGCCCACGGAGCGAGCGGCATGACGGTCATCGACCTGCGGCCGGTGACCTCCGCGGACAGCGAGTACTGCTTCCAGCTGCACAAAGCCGCCATGGGCGCCTACGTCACGGCCATCTGGGGCTGGGACGAGCAGCTCCGACGTGACTTCCACGCCCGCGTGTTCACACCGGACCAATGGCAGATCATCACCGCCGACGGAGCGGACGCCGGCATGCTCCACGTCGAGCACCGGCCGACGGCGATCTACCTGGCGCGGATCGATCTCCACCCCGACTACCAGGGACGTGGCATCGGCCGCGAGCTCATCCGCAGCCTCCTCGACCAGGCCCGCCTGCAGGGGGCAGGAGCTCACCTTGGACGTCCTCGTCGTCAATCAGCGGGCCAACGCCCTCTACCGGCGGCTGGGCCTGCACGAAGTCACCCGTCACGGCGAGAACAACATCAAGACCAGGATGTCGGCCAAGCCGCCTCAGCCGGGCCTGATCCACGGGTCTTGACACTCACACGGGCTGGGGCGGAGGCCCATCTTCCACCTCAACCTCAATGACCTGGGGTCCGCTGAAGACACACAGACGCGCACGAGGACACGGTGATGTCACGTCAGCTGACAGCAAGGCTGAGACCCACGGGCAGAAGACGTGATGGGCATTGAAACTCGATTGATCTCTCACGAGTGGTGGCTCTGGTCCCACTGCTGTGCACTAGCCACTCTGAGTGACGGTTGAGGGTCTCGGGTCGGTATCCGAAGTCGCCAAAAAAAGGGGAGGTCAAAGGGGGGGTGGGCTGACGGTCCGGGCGGTGGAAGAGGTTGCGCTCCGGCTGACGGTCCCCAGTCGCACTGTCCGCCTGAGGTCGCGATCGGCAGTGTCCGCACTCATCGCGACGAAGCCGGGAGAGCACGAACAAAGCCAGCCAGTCCACCCGCCTCGCCTTGATGACATCGGTTCGCCGACAGACGAGAGGCGCGATCTCCTGACGAGAGGGGCACGAGCTTCGGTGCCTGCGAACGGATGCCGACCCCGGCCGGCCGGACATGTCGCCCGGTTGTGGCTGTGACAGCGGCCATCACCCCAGGCCCGATCGTCGGCAGGCGGGGGAGACGGTAGGTGCGGTGGACAGGATGAGGGTCGCTGCAGCTACGGCGTCGATCGGCCGGTACCGGGATCGATCAGCCATGCGACGAGTGTGCGCCAGTGGTCGGGCTGGTCGGTGTCGCGCGGCCCGATGAGGTAGATCTCCTCGACGAGGTCCTGAGAGCGCAGACCGCGGTGCGCGGCGAAGGAGCCGAGGGCGGCGTAGGTGAGGTCGAGGTCGTCGTGCGGGCCGCAGTGGGTGGCGACAGCGGCGGTGCGCTGGGGCAGCTGGAGCGGCTTTACCGTGGCCGGTGCTCCCGGCGGCAGCGGTGCCTCAGCCGGGACGTAGACGGTGGCGCGGCCGTGCCCGTCGGTGAACAGGGCGTGCTCATAGCGGCCGCCAGGCGGGAGCACCGGGCGTCGGCCGGCCGCCGTGTCCAGGTCGTGCATCGCGGAGTCGTACCAGCTCAGGTCGGATCCGGGAGGGACGTCGAGGGACACCGCGAGGACGCGTTGCGGCGGAAGGACCTCCAGGCTCACGGTCCGTTCGGCCTGCGGGTCGAGGAGTTCCCGGAGTGCCTGGACCGCTCGCTGAGTGCGACCGAGCCGGTCTTCGAGACGGCGCAGGTGGGCAGCGACGATCTGTTGCGCCGCATGACGGTCTTCCCCACCCGCGTCGCCGGATTCGGCCTGGAGGAAGCTCCGGAGGCTCCCCAGCGGGAGGTCGAGTTCGCGCAGCCGCTTGATGGTCAGTGCCGGCCGGATTTGTGTGGGCGTGTAGTAGCGGTAGCCCGTGGCCGGGTCGACCTGTGCAGGGACGAGGAGGTCCTGCTCGTGGTAGCGGCGGAGTGTGCGGATACTCAGGTGAGTGATCCGGGAGAACTCCCCGATCGTCCATTGCTCCGTCACGCTGTCCTCCTCGTCGTATCCATCCTGGCCGACTCGCGCCTCGGATTTCAGGGTGTGATGTCCAGCAGTGTGATTTTCCCTTGTGCGTCGCGTTCGAAGGTGAAGCGGAGGGTGACCGGGCTGCCGGGGAAGGCGCCGGAAACCTCGGCGACGGCCTGACATGCGGTGGCTGTGCCCCTGACGTCGCGGAGGCCGTAGCGCACGGGCGGGAGCTCGGTGCGCCAGCGGCGTACCGCTCTGAGCCCTTCATGGCTGTGGCCGTCGTCGTGTACGACGATGTCGTCGTCGAAGAGCGCGAAGTAGCGCGCGCGGTCGGGATCGGTCGCCGCGGCGAAGTACTCCTCGGCGAATTCCTGGACGTCTTGCATGGTCTTTTCCCGTGGGGTGAAGGATTTGCTGGTCAGAGGGTGCGGATGGTGCCGCCGTCGACGATGTGCTCGGCGGCGGTGATCGCACTCGCCCGGTCCGAGACCAGGAAGGTGATCAGCTCGGCCACCTCGTCCGGCTCGGCGGGCCGTCCCAGCGGGATGCCGCCGAGGACCTGCATCAGGTTGTCGAGGGCAGCCTCGCGGGTGATGCCTCCCTCGCTCATCCGGCGTGCGAGGAGGTGCTCGGCACCGTCGGTGCGGATGAAGCCCGGGGCGACCGAATTGACTCTGACCCCACTCGGCGCCACCTCGTTTGCGAGCCCCTTGCTGTAGGTGGCCAGGGCGCTTTTGGCCGCCGCGTACGCCAGTGTCGAGTCGTGCAACGGCATGCGGCGCTGGATCGAGGTCACGTGGACGACCGCGCCTGACCCGCGGGCCGCCATCCTGGGGACCAGCGCTCGGTCCAGCCGGACCGCCGGGAGCAGGTTGAGTGCGAGTTCCTCCTCCCACGACTGGTCGTCGAGAGCCGCGTACCCGCCGGCCGGGGCGCGGGAGCCGCCCGTGACATGCACCAGGACGTCCGGGACACCGATGAGCTCGGCCACTGCCGTGGCCGCCGACGCGGCTCCGTCGGGGGTGCTCAGGTCGGCCTGGACGAAGAGAACGTCGGCGGTCTTCGGCGGAGTACGGGCGATGGTGACCACCTCGGCCCCGGCGTCTCGGAGCCGGCGCGCTGTCGCCAGCCCGGTTCCCTTGCTGCCGCCCGCCACCACGGCGCGACGTCCATCGAGATCATTGCTGTTCATGTCTGCGACCTTGGACCCTCCCTCGGGGAGAGGGTCAAGACGGGCCGCATGACCGCGTTCAGGCAGCGGCGAACATCGTCACTTTCGTCCCGCCGTGGCGAGACACGGGAACTGGCGGAGGCACACGGCGGCGCGGGTCGGCCGACGTGGAACCCCGTCACGGCCGATCGCTGGCAGGGTTTCCGCGGCCGAGCCCTGTCAGCGGGGCCGATCAGATGGCCGAGGCCGTCTCCTGCCTGTGGCGTCCCAGGCTCCCGTTGCGACGGGCGGGGCGCCTGAAGGCGCTCCGCCGCCGGCTGGGGTCGAAGAGCGGTGTCTTGCCCGCGGTATCCAACGCTCCAGGGCGGCACCAGAGGCGGAGTGGAAGCCCAGCCCCATGGTCATGTCGACCGTCGGGGTGGCCGATACGGTTCCGCCTGATGCCGCGACCTGTTTCCCTTCACACTCGGTGAACTCGTTGGCGTGGACTTGGCTGACATGTCGGGTGAGGAGTCGCGCAGGCCGCCGAGCGCCAGGACCGTCATCGCCACCGCGGCCCCCGCCGCCACACCGAAACCGCCGTGCGCGCCGCCACCGGCGTCCACCACTCGACCTGCGACCGCCGCGGCGCCTGCTGTTCCTGCCGCGCTTGCGGAGTTGCCCCAGGTGAACGCTTGGGTGAGGGCGGCGCGCGGGACCGCCGACTCGATGCGGACGGAGGAAAGGATCAGCAGGACCGGCACGACGAGTCCGGCCACGGCAAGGGTGGCGCCGACCGTGAGAGGGGCATCGATGAGAGTCAGCGGGAGGATCGCGACGGCGAGGAAGGCGGCGGCTGCGGCCTGGCGGCGCTGGGGCGAGCCGCCGCGACGCCATGCTCCATAGGCCCAGCCGCCCACCAGACTGGTGCAGTTGAAGGCGGAAAAGAGCAGTGCTGCCGTGTCCGGTGTGCCGCGTCCGACGGCGTACGCGGTGACGGACACCTGCATCGCGCCGAAGAACACCCCGAGCGCAAGGCCGAGCGCGACCTGCCGCAGGAACGGGAAGCGGAGCAGGGCGCGTTTGGCGTGCCGGCGTTCGGCGCGGCCGGTGAGGGGCGGCACGGTGCGGCGCTGGGCGGCGAGGGCGAGCCCGCCCCCGACGACGAGTGTGGCGGCGAGCAGCATCCCGGCGCCCGGGTGGCCCGCCGCGCCGAGGACGCTCACCAGGGCCGGGCCGGCCAGGTAGGACACGCCGTTGGCGAGGGCCTCCAGGGCGAAGGCCGTGGGCAGCGCGGCAGCCCGTTCGCCGGCCAGCAGGGCGGACCAGCGAGCGGCGGACAGGGCGCTGAGCTGGGGCAGCGTTGCCCCGACGAGTACCCCGGCGACGAGGTCCGGAACGGTGGCGGCGAGCAGCAGCGCCACGGCCACGGCATGTGCGCCCAGCGCGCAGTAAAGCACCCGTGCCTGTCCGAACCGATCGACAAGTCGTCCGATCTGGGGCCCGGCGACGGCGTCCGCGACAGCGAATCCGCCGGTGACGAGACCGGCGGCGGCATACGACCCTGTGCGGGCGTGCACCAGCCAGACGATGCCGATCCCCGTCATGGCGATACCCACACGCCCGACAACGGAGGGGAGGAAGAAGGCCGCGGCACCCTGAGTGCGCAGCAGGGTCCGGTACTTCACAGACGCCGAGGGCACGGCGCATCCCTTTCGCTGCCCGGCGGGACGCGCCATGCGGGGTCGTCGGCGTCCGGATACGGCGACCCGCGGCTGCGCCTGAAGCCGTCCAGTAGCGGCGTGGAGCGGGGACGCGCACCCCACACCGACTCCGTCACCGGGCAGATGTCATGCGGTAGTTGCTGACCTTCTTCGAGCGTAGAGGAACGGCACGCAGAAACGAACAGGGTGCGGGTCTTGTGGCGTGAGGGGCCTTGTATTACGCGTGGCCTGTCGCGATGCCTTCCGCACCCCACCAGGCGAGGATCCGAAGTGCCTCTTCGGACGGGTTGCCCGGAGCGGCGGTCAGTACCACGCTGGTTCCTCTGTTGTGGGATCAGGACTGATGCCGAAGGACCGTTCGTCACGTTGCCGCCCTGGAGGCGAGTCGGCCCCCAGCTCCGTGAACACGTTGTCCGGCAACGCCCGCGAGCCCTCGATGGCATGACCCTTGCCCCGAGCCGTCTGCCGCAGCCGGTAGCCGAGTTCGACCTCGTCCAGTGGGCCCTCCGGCTCGGGACGCAGGACGAACCAGCCGATGAACGCGCGCCGTCCTCTCGTGCGCGGCGGAGGGACCGAGGTCCTCGCCCCACTTCTCGTAGCCGGCGTCGTATCACTCGGTGCGCGGGACGTTCCATGCGATTCCGTGAGCGACGTCCAGCACCATCAGTGCCGACCGGGCCTCTACGGCTGATGCCGCGTCGCGCAGATCCATCCCGGTCAGTGTTTCGATGCGGCGTAGCCGCTGGCTGATGGTGTTGGGGTGCACCATCAGCGCCTGTGCGGTCGCCTGGCGGTCCAGGCGATGCGCCAGGTGCGCTCGCAGGGTGGCCATCAGAGAGGTGCCGTGCTGGTCGTCGTGCCGGATGAGGGGGCCCAGTGTGCGGTCGGCGTAACTGCGCAGGGGGGCCGGGTCGCCGAGTTGCAGGAGGAGGCCTGCCACGCCCAGCCCCTCCAGGGTGATCACGCCCGCGTTGTGCTCCTGGCGGCCGGCTACGGCCAGGGCGCCTCGGGCCGTTCGGTAGGCCTCGGCGAACTTGCTGTCGGTGAGTTCGGAAACGGCGATGGTCACGGAGGAGACTCCCGCCGTCGTCGAGATGGCTCTGCGCAGGGTCTCGGCGATCTGCGGCCCCTGATCGGGACCGGTCGCGGGCACGGGCCACAGGGCCACGATCGCCTCCTGGTGCTGGCTGACGAGGGGCCGCGGGGTGATGGTGGACGCCAGCCGGTTCGCCTCGTCCGCGGCGCGCCGGAGGGTTCGGGCCGTGCTGCCCTGCCCGGTGGTGTCGATGCGTGCGACCAGCGCGCAGTGGGTGCGCGTCAGATCGTGGCCGAGCAGCCGGGCGCGGTGGAGGAGGGCCTCCGAGCGCGGGTCGGCGCCGGTGAGCAGCTCGGCCAGCAGTTCACCGCGCAGGTTCTGCTCGACCTCCAGCGCCGTGCGCCGCCGGAGCAGTTCGAGCGAGAGCACCACCGAGGCATGCTCCAGCGCCCGGCGGTCCAGCGTCGCCAGGGGCCCTCGACGGCCGGGTAGCCAGACCCGCGCGGGCACCTCGCCGAACAGGACGACATCGGCCACGATGTGGCCGTCCTGCTCGCGGACCAGGTCGGTGCCCGGTCCCGGCGCGGTCGCCGGCCAGCCGGCGACAGGAGGCTCCGCCGGGGGGCCGGCCGCGGCGAGCACCTCACCCCGCGCCTCCTGCAGGAGCACTGCCGTGTCGAGCAGGTCATGGAGGGCGGCGGCGATCCCCTGTATGCCGCCCGAGCGGACAGCCACCCGAAGCAGGCGCTCGTGGATCTCCTCCGAGCGCGACACGAGGTCGTGCTGCCGGCGCAGGTCCTCGACGAGCCGGGCGGAGGTGATGGCGATCGCCGCGTGCTCGGCGAGCAGCTGCAGCCGCCCGATTTCCTCGGGACCGAATGTGTGCAGCGCGGACCGGTAGCTGTTGAGCGTCCCGATCACACCGGACGCGGTGACCAGGGGCACCGACAGCATGGAACGGTAGTCCTGGTCGTGTGCGACGCCGCCCCAGATGAAGCCGGGCTCGCGCGAGATGTCCTTGACCGCGGCCGGACGGCCCGAACGGTAGGCCCGGCTCGACGGTGCGCCGGTGAGCGCGTCGTCCTCCAGCGGGACCGGGTGATCGGAGTTGACCCGGGCGACGTAGGTGGCCGACAACCCGCTCCAGGCGGCGATCACGAGGTTGCGTTCCTCGGCGTCGGGCAGCAGGACGCCGCAGAAGTCGAGGCCCAGTAAATGCCGGGCGGTCGAAGCGACGAGGTCGAGGACCTCACGGAGTCCCCGGCCGGCGTTCACGGCCGAGGTCAGCGTGCCGATCGCGGTAAGCCAGCTGTGCAGCTCCTGTTCATCCTCCACGGCCAGTGAGTGTCGCCGAGAACACTCCCACTGTCGAACTGTGTCGGCTGTGACATATCAGACGCCCTCGCGCATGGGTCAGACTCCGAGGACTCACCCCGTCGGATCAGTCCCAGAAAGGGCCGGAATGTCGATGATGACTTCTTCGCCGCCCAGTTACGCGAACGTCGCAGCGGGCCAGGAGCGCCCCGTGATCAACCCGGCCACCGGGAGCATCATCCGCACCGTGGCGGACAGCTCCATCGCCGAGGTCGACGCGGCCGTCACCCGTGCCCGTGCGGCCTTCCTGGACGGTCCGTGGCCCGCGATGAGCCGCACGGCGCGCGGCCGGCTGCTGCTGCGGGTCGCGGATGTGATCGAGGACGCGGCCGAGAGTCTTTACCGGCTGGAGACACAGAACAACGGCCGGCCGGTCACCGAGACGCGGGCGCAGCTGTCGAGAGTGCCGGAATGGTTCCGCTACAACGCGGGACTGCTGGCCGCTCAGCGCAACGCCGTACTGCCCTCGGACGGGCCCTACCTGACCTACCAGCGCCGGGCGCCCCTCGGTGTCTGCGGAATCATCACGCCGTTCAACCACCCGCTGCTGATCCTGGCCCGCAGCCTCTCCGCGGCGCTGGCCACGGGCAACACCGTGGTGGTCAAGCCGTCGGAGACCACGCCCCTGTCCACTCTGGCGTTGACCGAACTGCTGCAGAAGGCGTGTGTCCCCGACGGCGTGGTGAACGTGGTGACCGGCGGCCGCGCGGTGGGGGAGCGGCTGACCGGGCATCCGGGCATCGCCAAGATCACCCTGACCGGCGGGACCGAGGCCGGGCGCGCGGCCGCCGTCGCCACCGCGCAGCGGTTCGCGCGGGTGACCGCCGAGCTCGGAGGGAAGACACCGATCGTCGTCTTCGACGACATCGATCCTGTCGTGGCGGCCGAGGGGGCGGCGTTCGCCGCGTTCGTCGCGGCCGGGCAGTCCTGCGTGGCGGGTTCGCGCTTCCTGGTCCAGCGTGCGAGCTACGACCGTTTCGTCGCGACGCTGGCCCGGCGGGCCGACGCGATCCGCATCGGCGACCCGTCCGACCCGGCCACCCAGATCGGCCCCCTGGTCAGCGCGGTCCAGCGCGACAAGGTCCTGGCTCTGATCGAGAAGGGGCGCTCCGAGGGGGCGCGCGTCGCCGCAGGGGGCGGGGCCCCGGACCTGCCCGCGCCCCTGGACGGCGGGTTCTTCGTCCGTCCGACCGTGCTGGCCGACGCGACGATGGACATGCAGGTCGCGCGCGAGGAGATCTTCGGCCCGGTCGCCGTCGTCGTGCCGTTCGACGACGAGGCCGACGCGATCGCGAAGGCCAACGACAACCGGTTCGGGCTCGGCGCGGGCGTCTGGACACGCGACCTGGCCCGCGGGCACCGGGTGGCGGACCGGATCCAGGCCGGAATGGTGTGGGTCAACGACCACCACCGGCTCGAACCGTCCCTGCCCTGGGGCGGCATCAAGGAATCCGGTACCGGCCGTGACGCCGGGACCGAGTCCTTCGACGACTTCACCTGGCTGAAGACCGTCGTGGTGCGCACCGCGGACGACGACGTCGACTGGTACGGCTCCGACGTCCCCGGCCGCCTCAACTGACCCGACCCACAACCACGTTCGACCGCTGGCAAAGGAGCCGACCATGTCGAATTCCGGAACCACCATCGCGCCGCCCGCAACCTGGCGCACCGTCATCAACCGCACCCAGTGGCTGGTCCTGGCGGGCACCACGATGGGCTGGGCCCTGGACGGGTTCGCGGGCAGCCTGTACGCACTGATCCTCGGTCCGGCGATGACCGAACTGCTGCCGCACAGCGGCATCGCCCCCGCCGGCGAGGCCATCGGCCTCTACGGAGGCCTGACCGTCGCTCTCTTCCTGTTCGGATGGGGCACCGGAGGCATCCTGTTCGGCATCCTCGCCGACTACTTCGGCCGGGTACGGGTCCTGTCCGCGGGCATCGTCACCTACGCCGTGTTCACCGCACTCGCCGCATTCGCCGACACCTGGTGGCAGTTGGGCCTGCTCCGCTTCATCGCCGGGCTCGGCTCCGGTGTCGAGGCGCCGGTCGGCGCGGCACTGGTCGCCGAGGTGTGGCGCAACAGCTACCGGGCCCGCGCCTGCGGAGTGATGATGTCCGGCTACGCGATCGGCTTCTTCCTCGCCGCGCTGTCCTACGCGCTCATCGGCGAACACGGCTGGCGCCTGATGATGGGCATAGCCGTCCTGCCGGCACTGCTGGTGTACTTCATCCGCCGGCACGTACCGGAGCCGCCGGAGATCCGCAGCACGATCACCGCGCGTCGCGCCCGGCGATCCCGCGGCCACCGCGCAGAACAGGACCGTTTCGTACTGGCCCGGTTGCTCACCCCGCCCCTGCTGCGGCCCACCCTGGTCGGCACCGCCCTCGCCACCGGCTCCCTGGTCGCGTTCTGGAGCGTGTCCACCTGGTACCCGCAGATCATCCGGCAGACGGCCGCGGCCGCCGCGCTGTCCCCGGACGTGGCCAACTCCCGCGTGGCAACCGCCTCCATGCTGTTCAACGCCGGCGGCGTGCTCGGCTACGCGACCTGGGGCTTCCTCGCCGACGCGATCGGGCGCCGCGGGGCGTTCCTCACCAGCTTCGCGGTCTCCGCGGCCGGCGTCGGATTCCTCTTCCCCTTCGACCACACCTGGGCGACGTTCCTGGCCGTCATCCCCGTAGCGGGCTTCGGCCTCTACGGCGCCCTGTCCGGAATCCTCGTGTACGGACCGGAACTCTTCCCGCCGTCCGTACGCGCCACCGGGATAGCGCTCTACAACGGCATCGGCCGGTACCTGACCGCGTCAGGTCCCCTGGTCGCCGGCGTCATCGCCGCGTCCTGGTTCGGCGGCGACCTCGGCCTGGCCACCACCTGCGTCGTGGCGGTGGGCCTGCTCGGCGCCTTCGGCCTCCTGTTCGCCCCCGAAACCCGCGGTCAGGCCCTGCCCACCGACCCCACCCCCGCCGCCGGCCCGGAACCCGCACCGCGGGCCGCGGCCCAACTCGAGGAGACTTCCTGATGTCCCCGTACGCCCACGCCCGCGCCCTCGTGATCGGCGGCTCCATCGGCGGGCTGACCACCGCGCTGCTGCTGCGGGACCTCGGTTTCGACGTCGACGTCTTCGAGCGCACCCCGACGCCCCTGGACGGGCGAGGCGGCGGGATCGTGCTGCAACCCGACACCGTCCGATGGTTCACCGAGCGCAGCGACCAGCACCCCGAGAGCCTGTCCACCTCCACCGATCACGTGCAGTACCTCGGCCCCGACAACGAGATCATCCACCGCGAGCAGCGCCGCTGGACCTACACCTCGTGGGGGACCTTCTACCGCGCCCTGCTCGCCGACTTCGGCACCGAGCGCTACCACCTGGGCGAGTTCGCCTGCGGCCTCACCCAGGACGCCGACCGCGTCAGCGTCCGGTTCGTCAGCGGACGGACGGCGGAAGCCGAACTGGTGGTCTTCGCCGACGGCATCACGTCCGTCGGCCGCCGGCTGCTCGACCCGGAATCGTCCATGGAGTACTCCGGCTACGTCGGCTGGCGAGGCACCGTACCGGAGCGGCAGCTGACGCCGGCGGTGCGGTCGCTGCTGGGCAACGCCATCTCCTACAGCGTCGTCCCGCACTCGCACATCACGCTCTACCCGATTCCGGGCGAGACCGGCACCGGCCCGCAGGACCGGCTGATGAACTACGTCTGGTACCGCAACGTGCCGACCGGCCCGGACCTGGCCGAGCTGCTGATCGACAAGCGCGGCTTCACCGGCACCGTCTCCCTGCACCCCGGCCAGGTCCAGGACCGCTACGTCGACGAGATGCGCGCGAGTGCCGCGCAGTTGCTGGCCCCGGCCGCCGCCGAAGTGGTCCTCGGCACCGAACAGCCCTACATACAGGTGGTCTCCGACGTCCGGTCGGCGAAGATGGCGGACGGCCGGATCGCCCTGCTCGGTGACGCGGCATCCGCCGCGCGCCCGCACGCCGCCGCCGGCACGGCCAAAGCCGCCGCCGACGCATGGGCCCTGGCCGACGCACTGACCTCCTCCGAGGGCGACATTCCCGCCGCACTGCGCAAATGGGAGCCCGCGCAGCTCGAACTGGCCGCCAGACTGCTGGACCGGGTCAAGGACATGGGCGAGCGCTCCCAGTTCCACAACACCTGGACACCCGGCGACCCCAGTCTCCGCTTCGGCCTCTACGGCCCAGGCCGCTGAACACCCGCCACCCCGCACCCGAAAGGATCCGAGATGACCGGCACCGCATCCCTGTCCGACCTGCCGCTGGCCGGCGAACTCATCGGCAGCGACTTCGAGGGCTGGAGCCCCGAACTGCGCGCCGAGTTCGACGCCCACGCCCAGGACGGAGCGGTCGGTTCACGGCTGCTCAGCCAGAACGACCGCGTACGCGTCTGGGAGATCCGCCTCGCGCCCGGCGAGCGCTGGCACGCCCACCGGCACGTGCTGGACTACTTCTGGACCGCGGTGAACGCCGGCCGAAGCCGCCAGCACACCAGCGACGGCACCACCCGCGACGTTTCCTACGCCGCGGGCGAGACACGGCACTTCACCTTCGCGGCCGGACAGTACCTCCTCCACGACATCGAGAACGTGGGGGACACCGATCTGGTGTTCACCACCGTCGAGCACCTCGACAGCGCCAACGAGCCGCTTCCGCTGGATCCCGCATGACCGGCGGGATCGACATCCACGCGCACTGGCTGCCGGCGGACCTGTTCGGGTTGCCGCCCGGTGCGCCCTACGGGCCGCTGCGGGACCGGGACGGCGAACTTCACCTCGGAGACATCCCGTTGTCCATCGCCACCCGCGCGATGAGCGACATCTCGGCGATCCGCACCGACATGGCCGAAACCGGGATCGCCGTACGTGTACTGTCCGCTCCGCCCTTCGCCTTTCCGGTGGCCGGGCCGGCAGCCGACTACGTCGACGCCTTCAACGACTCACTCGCCGCGGCGGTCGCCGACTCCGAGGGCGCGCTGGCCGGGTTCGGTCTGGTACCCCTGGACAGTGCCGCGACGGCGACCACCCGGCTGGAGACTCTCGCCGCGACACACGGCATCACCGGCGTGGCGATCCCCCCGCTCCTCGGCGGTGAGTCGCTCGACTCCGGCGTCCTTCGGCATGTGCTCACCGAGTGCACCCGGCTCGGACTCGCCGTGCTGGTGCACCCCATGCAACTGTCCCGGCCGGAGTGGTCGCACCACTACCTGGCCAACCTGATCGGCAACCCCGTGGAAACAGCCACCGCCGTAGCCGCACTGCTGCTCGGCGGCGTACACGAGGCGCTCCCCGGACTGCGGATCTGTTTCGTGCACGGCGGCGGCTGCGCTCCTTCTCTGCTGGGCCGCTGGGACCACGGCTGGCATGCGCGCCACGACGTCCGCCGGGACTCGGCCCGCCCACCCGGCGAGGCGGCGCGGGAGCTGTACTTCGACTCGGTCACACACGATCGGGCCCTGCTCGACCTGCTTGTCGAACGGGTGGGGAAACAGTCCGTGCTGTGCGGCAGTGATTACCCGTTCGACATGGCGCAGAGCGACCCCCTCACCTTCGCCACGGCAGCGGGCCTGGACACCGACACACTGACCGCGAATGCCCGCGCTTTCCTCGGATGGGCGCCGTAAGCACCCGCGGCGGCGGTCACGAGCCGCGTACGGGATCCGCACCGGCCCGCCAGGAGCGACGACGCCACCATTGACTGGCCGCCCGAACGCCCGGGCGGCCAGGGCGTCGCGACGAAAACGGGTCCGGCCTCGTCCTCTTCCCCATCGGGCCAGCCGTCGATCTGCGGACCGGGACGGCACCTTCACAGGCCGGCGACCGGCCGTTCTGCCCCGAAGCGCGCTCCCCCTTCAACGACAGGAAAGCACCTTGATCAGCCTTGACCACATAGCCGTCTGTCCGGACGGCGGGCGTTGCCCCAAGGCCGGGAAGTCAGCGTTTTTGTGCACGTGGCAAGGGGGTTGAAGTCCATGCTTCTGCTGCGTAGAGGCCGGGTCCGAGCTTGTGGATGAGCGCGGTTTCGGCCCATCGGGACGGCTGCCGGTACATGATGTGCAGGGTTGACGTCGCCGAAGTGGGCAGCGATCTCCGCGGGTCTCCGCTGGCACTTCTCGGACGCCAGCCACTTCATCCAGCACTTCAAGTCGGTGTACGGGGTCACCCCGAGGGCCTACCTCCGGGACTTCCACGGGGCCGCCGGCTCGGAGGCGTGGGAGCCCGGCGGCCCGAGGACGCGGAGGCACAACGAGGCTCCATGCCGACCAGTTGAATGCTTTGGGATACGGCTGTCTTCAGGTCACCATGGATGCGGGCGCGGCGGACACTCGGTCAGGCGGCCGTCGGACGGACAGACGGTCATCGGGCGCCCGGTCGTCGCCCCGGTACACAGGCCGTGCGCATGTGTACCTCCCCTTCCCCTCCTTCAGGGGCGCTTCGTGGGCATCGATGGAGCGGGCCCTATGTGGCTGCCGAACGAAGCCAGACCGTCGTCGATGAGCTTGGCTGCGCGGCGGACGTCGGCGGTAACCGCCTCATGGACCTGGTCGGGCGTGCGGACGCCGTCCAGGTGTTTCCTCAGGCTGCGGAACTGGATGGGCCACAGCCCGAGCAGGGCAGCGGCCGCGATCTGCGGCTCCGGGTCCTGCGGGCTCATCCCGGTGCGCTGGGCCAGGATCTCGGCGGCGACGCCGGCGAGCCGTTCGGCCATGTCGTGGTGGTAGGCCCGCAGGGAGGGTGTGGACCGGACCAGCGCGCCGAACCGGCTGATCCTCGCGGCGGCCCGGACGGGGTCGTCCTGCGCGGCCGTCCAGGAGGTCAGGGTGCTCAACTCGGCGGCGAGGATCCTCAGCACCGCCTCGACGGGAGAGCGGTCGGGTTCCCCCAGGCCGGCCCGCAGCGCCGCCATCGTGGCCTCCCCTAGGTCCAGGATGAGTGACTCCTTGGTGGGGAAGTAGTTGAAGACCGTCTTCTCCGAGACCCCGCACGCCTGGGCGATCTCCGACACGCGGACGGCGTCGAAGCCGCGCTCCAGGAACATCTCGGTCGCGGTGTCGGACAGGCGTTGACGCATCAGGCGCTTCTTGCGCTCCCGCAGCCCCTCGGCAGCCGGTTCCCCGCTCTGCGGCCGCCATGCCGTCCATTCGACCGTGCTCATGACGACAGCGTAGACCTGCCGATACTGCTACTGTAATTTTACAGCGGCTGAAATTTCTGGGTGTCACGGCACCCTCCGGCTTGGGGAGTCCCCATGAGCACCATTCACATCGTCCGCGACTACCCGCATCCGCCCGACAAGGTCTGGCGCGCCGTCACCGATCCCACGCTCATCCCGCTGTGGACCGCGACCGGCGCCGGCGCACGACCGGAAGGCTTCACCCCCACCGTCGGCACCGCATTCCAGTTCATCGCGAAGCCGAAGCCCGGCTGGAGCGGCATCGTCGACTGCGTCGTGCTGGAGGCGGACAGGCCCCGACTGCTGCGCTACTCGTGGACCGACCACGGCGGCGGCGAGACGACCGAAGTCACCTACCGGATCGAGCCGCACGTCGCGGGAACGCGCTTCACCTACGACCACACCGGCTTCACCGGCACCGGCGGACTCCTCATGTCCCAGATCCTGGGCCATGTCCGGCGGAAGATGCTGCGCGTCGGCCTGCCTGCCGTACTGAACGATCTCGACGATGCCGGCAGGCTCCGCCGCGGAAGCACACTCCGGCCCAAGACCTGAAGACGGCCGGCCAGAGGGGCGCACCACCGCCAGTGCCGGCCTCCGGCTCCTTCTCTGCTGTCTCCAGCCTGCGCGGCCGGATGACGCCACATCACCCGTCTGAACTAGGGCGTGTTGCGAAAGTCCCGTCTGCCGCGCGACGCCATGCACGCACTCTCGCCGCACCGGGCGAAAGCCCAAGTACATCCAGTACGAGAGCTTCCGCCCGGCACGCCGAGAGCACGCACCTGACGCCGCGGGGCCCGCCCTTCGGGCGGACGACGGGACTTTCGCAACACGCCCTAGCCCCGTCCGACCGATCGGAGGTGGCTTTCGGCGAAGCTGCGCAGTTCGTCGCGGGTTCGTGCGGGGTCGGTCGCGGCTTCGGTGGCACGGCCTCTGGGGAGGTAGCGGACGCCGTCGATCTCGCAGATCAGCGGCCCCACGCCGGTGTTGAGCACCAGGGCCTCGCCGACCGGAGCGGGACCGCCGACGGTGCGGCGCTCACTGCCGCGGGACCGGGAGATCGGCTGGAGGAACAGCGGCGCTGTCGCCTCGCCGCCCTCCGGTCGGAACAGGACCAGCGCCATCTCGCCGGGATCCCGGCGCAGACGGACGTAGCGCATGAGCTGCCATGTGCCCTTCCCGGCGTCCGAACGCGCGGCACGCAGTACCGGACCGCACAGGGCCGAGCGGTCGGTCGCGACCCAGCCGATCCGGGCGAGGGACGCGATGCCGACCGTACCGAACACGAGAAAACGCCAGTGCCCCAGGTGGAAGTGGTCCTCGAGGATGGCAGCGGAGGAGAACCCCAGGGAGTACCAGGCGTTGGTGCCGAGGACGGTGGTCAGCACCCAGATGCGCGGCGATATGGACGTGCGGCCGAGGCCGCGGCGCGGCGGGGTCACCCGGGGGCCCGGGCGATGGCGATCGCCGTGCCGGGCCGCGGCGGCGAGGCTCGCGTAGCTCAGGTCGTCATCGAGGGCGGGCCACCTGTCCTCGCCCGCCTCGCCGCCCGCGGCCGCCCGCGGGGGGATCGCCGGCCGGGCCCGGCGCGCCAGCCGGACGCGTCGGGCGCAGGCCAGCGGGTTGACCATCAGCGCACCGGCCAGGCCGAGCAGGCCGAGGCCTCCTCCGAGCACGGCGGCCACATTCAGGACGGTTCGCGTGTTCACGGCCTCACCCAGGAAGGGCCAGGGCAGGGCGGTGATCCGGATGCGGTCGCCGGAGCGGACGTCTGTCGTGTCGCAGTCCACAGCCGCCCGCTGTGCGCCGTCGTCCCAGCCGACAGTGCAGCTGTCGTCGTCCCGGTCCACACGGACGACCTCGGCGGCGGTGTGCTTGCCGAGCAACGCGACGTCCGCGGTGGCCAGGCCCACGAGCAGGGACGCCGCGAGGGCGAGTACCGCCCATGGCGGTGCGGCCGGCACAAGCAGCCGCCGGGCGGGCGTGGAAACCGGGCGGGGCTGTTCGCCCAGCCAGGCGCCGAGGGTCCGCGCATCATGCGTGGCCAAGCGCAGCCGCAGCACCTGGCCCTCGGGTGTCCGGTAACGCAGGTTGACCTTCTCCAACGGTGGCCGGCCGTTGGCGGAGACCGTCGCGTCCAGTGCCTCGCCACCGCGTGGCAGGGCGGTGACGTTCCCGGAACGGTCCAGAAAGACCGGCCCGTCGAGGCGCGGGTCGACCAGCAGCCGGCCCCTGTGGCCGTCGAGTCGGCAGCGGAAGTGCACGGCCCGGCCCGCTCCAAGGCCACGCCGCCTCCTTGCCGCCGCCCACCGGGCCAGCCCGGCTATGACCATGGGGATCACCAGGAACCCCACAAAGCTGGCGATCATCGGTTCCGTCGTCTCCTCCGCTGTGCGTGATCGGAGAAGCGTACGAGGGCTGCCAGGAGCACTGACCCGGGGGTGTCCTCGGGCCTGCCCGGATGATCGGCACCGCAGCACGTGAGCGGATGCAGAACGGCCGGTCAAAGACGTGTTGCTACGCGGACCAGGTCGGCGGCTGCGCGAAGTCGGCTCTGCGACGGCCAAGCGATCACGGTTGTCACGGGCGGGGCATCCAGGAGCGGCACGGCGGCGAGATCCCGGCGCGGGTCGGCGCCGGCAGACTCCGGGATGACCACGGTGGTGTGGCCGAGCGCGATCAGCTGGAAGAGCTGTGTCAGGTTCTGTACCTCTGGCCCTGGTCCCTCCGGGTAGCTGCCGCCGTGGCCCGGCCATCGCGCCATCGGGAGTTCCGGCAGTGCGGTGACCTCGGCCAACCGGATCTGGGAGCGGCCGGCGAGGGGGTGAGAGGCGGGCAGGATCGCCACCTGTCCCTCGCTGTACAGAATTTCGGTGTCGAGTCCGGCCGCCGAATCGAAGGGCAGGTGCAGCAGAGCCACATCGGCTTGCCCGTTGTGCAGCAGTTCCTGTTGCTGATGCGCTTCGCAGAGCAGCAGATCGACGGTGGCTGCGCCGGGCTCCGCGCGGTAGGCATCGAGCAGTCTGGCCAGCAGCTCGCCGGCGGTGCCGGATTTGACGGCGAGGACGAGGCGGGGGCGGCTTTGCGCGGCCTGCCGGGTACGCCGCTCGGCAGCGGCTGCCGCGCTGAGGATCGAGCGTGCCTCGGACAGCAGGACGGCCCCGGCCTTGGTGAGCGTGACCCTGCGGCTGGTGCGCTCCAGCAGCGTGACCCCGAGCTGTCGTTCGAGCCGGGCGATGGCGCGGGACAGGGGCGGCTGGGCCATCTCCAGACGCTGGGCGGCCTTGCCGAAGTGCAGCTCCTCGGCGACGGCGACGAAGTACCGCAGCTCGCGTATCTCCATACATGCACAGTAACCGCGGGAGGGCCGATTGATACCGGTAGGGTATCGCTGCAGTGCTGAGACCGGCGTTGATGCCGGGCCGAGGCGCAGCCATGCTCGGTCTCATGAGTGAGAAGACGATTGCGCTGGTCACCGGCGCGAACAAGGGAATCGGGTACGAGATCGCCGCCGGGCTGTCTGCGCTGGGTTGGAGCGTCGGTGTCGGCGCCCGGGACGAGCGGCGCAGGACGGACGCCGTGGCGAAACTGCGCGCGGCAGGCGCCGACGCGTTCGGCGTGCCCTTGGACGTGACCGACGACGAGAGCGTGGCCGCCGCCGCGCGGTTGATCGACGAGCGCGCGGGACGTCTTGACGTGCTGGTCAACAACGCCGGCGTCGCGGGCGGCTGGCCGGAGGAGCCTTCGGCCATCGACCTGGACACCGTGCGGCGGCTGGTGGAGACCAACGTCATAGGCGTCATCCGGGTCACCAACGCGATGCTGCCGCTGCTGCGCCGCTCGGCGCACCCGCGGATCGTCAACCAGTCCAGTCATGTCGGCTCGCTGGCGCTGCAGACCACGCCCGGCGTCGACCTCGGAGGGATCAGCGGGGCCTACGCGCCGACGAAGACCTTCCTCAACGCTGTCACCATCCAGTACGCCAAGGAGCTGAGCGGCAGCAGTGTTCTGATCAACAACGCCTGCCCCGGCTACGTGGCCACCGACCTGAACGGGTTCAGCGGCACTCGGACCCCTGAGCAGGGCGCGGCAATCGCCGTCAGGCTGGCGGCCCTGCCTGACGACGGCCCCACCGGTCAGGCGTTCGACGACAGCGGAGTCGTGCCCTGGTGATGCTCTGACGTGTTCCCGCTCGACCGGGCTGCCGCTCGACACGGCCCGCCGGCGTCGCATGAGCAGCCGTCTGCCACGGCCTGAGCGTGTTCTTTTGCCTACCCACTCGAACAAGAGTGCGGATAGGGAACTCCGCGCCCGCGGAGGTGCCCCGGCACCCCCGTCATCGGCCGGCCTGTAGATCCCGTGCGCACCGGCCTTGACCGCTTCGGCTAATGCGGATAGCTTCATGGCTATCAAGATTAGCCATGGAGGTCGGCATGACTGAGTTCCTGAACGTGGAAGGCGGCACCCTCGCCTACGAGGTGACCGGCTCCGGGCCGCTGATGGTCCTTGCGCACGGCATCGGCCAGAGCCGCGACGCCTACCGGTTCATGGTCCCGGAGCTGGTGGCCGCCGGTTACCGGGTCGCGGCCATGGACCTGCGAGGCAGCGGCGAGTCGACCGCGACGTGGCCGTCCTACACCCGGACCGACATCGCCGGCGACTTGATCGCACTGATCCGGCACCTCGGCGGTCCCGCGGTACTGGTCGGGCACTCCATCTCCGGCGGTGCCGCGACTATCGCCGCTGCCAGCGCGCCGGCGCTCGTGAGCGCCGTCGTCGAACTGGCGCCGTTCACCCGCAAGGCGGAGTACTCGCTGAGCGCCCTGGCCCTGTCCCGCTACCGCAGGGGCGCGACGGCGATCTCGGCCGTCGCGATGCTCGGCAGCCACAAGCGGTGGCGGAAGTACCTGGAGATCGCGACCCCGGAACCGCGCCCGGCGGACTGGGCCGTGAGTCTGGAGCGCACCGACGCGATGCTGCGCGAGCCGGGCCGCATGAAGGCCCTGCAGAAGCAGATGAACAGCGCCGCCGACGCCGGTGCCCAACTCGGCAACGTGCACTGCCCGGTCCTGGTCGTCATGGGCACCCTCGACCCCGACTGGGGCGACCCGAAGGCCGAGGGGGAGGCCATCGTGGCCGCGCTGCCGGGGGGTGTCGGCCGGCTAGAGATGCTCCCGGGGGCCGGCCACTACCCGCACGTCCAGTTCCCGTCGGAAGTGGTCGGCCTGGTGCGCTCGTTCCTGGAGACGGCCCGTGCCTAGGGCCGGACTCGACCGGGCCACGGTCATCGCGGCCGCGTCCGAACTCGCCGACGAGGTCGGCTTCGCCGGCCTGACCATGGGCCTGCTGGCCGAGCGGGTCGGCGTGCGGACACCGTCACTGTACAAGCACGTCGATTCGCTGGACGCCCTCCAGCGGGGCGTCGGCCTCCAGGCCGTCCGCGACATCGGCGCCGTCCTGACCCGGGCCGCCGTCGGCCGGTCCGGTCCGGACGCCGTCCGCGCGATCGCCGAGACGTACCGGAAGTGGGCCCTCGACCACCCCGGCCGGTACGCCGCCAGCGTCCGCGCCCCGCGCCCCGAAGACGAGGAATACCAAGGCGTGGCCCACGACACGGTGCAGATCCTGTTCGACGCGGTCGCCGGCTTCGGGCTGACCGACGAGCGCGCCGTCGACGCGGTCCGAGCCCTGCGCACCGTCATCCACGGCTTCCTCGGCCTCGAAAGCGGTGATGCCTTCCAGATGGAGCGCGACCCCGCGGACAGCTACCGGTTCGTCGTCGACATGCTCATCAACGGCATGCGGGCCGAGGCCGCCAACGGCGGACCCGACACCGCACCGCTCCGGGCCGGGGAGGAATCATGACCCAGGCCGCCGACTCCCCGAACCGCACCAACGCCGCCTCCGGACTGCGGTTCCTGACCGAACTGATCGGCTGGACGGCCACCCCGTGGGTGCTGCACCGGATCGACTGGGCGGTCGCGATCGCCGCGCTGGTCGTGCTGATCGGACTGCCGGCCGCCGTCGGGACACCCGGCGACCGCCCCTTCGACCCACCGGTGGCGATCCCCGGCGCGGCGATGCTCCTGCTCGTGCTCCTCGAAGTGGCCGCCGCAGCGGTGGCGCCGTGGTTCGCGTGGCCCACGTGGGCGGCGGTCGTCGCGACCGCGCTGACCGCGACGTCGGTCGTACTCGAACAGCCTCGCTGGCGTTGGCTGTTGAGGCACTAGATCACGACCCGATACGCACCTCAGTACCGCAAGGGTGCTTGCCGTGACTGATGGCCGGGTCGGTCGTTGGTGTGGCTACGGGTGGGGGCCTTGCTGATGTCAGGCGGTGGGCGCGTGAACCGGACGCGGTGCATGGGCGGTTTGTTCACCGTCGTCGCGCACGTCGGAAGGCCGCGCCGTGTGCTGGTGGACGGATCCTGACGGGCCGCCCCGCAGCAGCGCCGCGGTGAACCGGCTTCGGACGCCGACCGTCTGCCCGACTCTCGCCGGTACGCCAGACCGTCAGCGGAGGCGGTCGAACAGGCCGTGAGGCCGCCAACCGCCGCACCCGCGCCACCACCCGCCGACCGGCATGTCGGCCACGTCCGCAGGTGAGATCCACGCACCCGCCCCGACCACGCGCCGCACACCGGACAGACCGCGGTGCCCTGCGGAGTCGGCGCCCGCAACCCGATCCGTTCCCCTTCGTCGGCCGCGCCCTCTCCGACCAGCGGGGAGGGACCCGAAACCACCCTCTGCACAAGCTCGTTCGCCTCTTTCACGCGAGTGTCGACGACTCCCGACCCTCCGTCACCGCCGAATGGGGGCAGGGCGGTGAGACGTACACACCCGACGTCAGCACCCCTGCTCGGTGTTGGACTCGGTGAGGGTCCAGCTCGCGAGGAGGTCCAGTGCCCGTTTCGAGGTCGATCCAGCCTCCGGGGTGTAGATGAACAGGGTGGTGTCGGGGTCACCAGGCGGGGCGAGGGTTTCGTACTCGACGGCGAGGTCACCGACGAGGGGATGACGGAGGCGTTTGGACCCGTGGGTGCGCTGGTGGAGCGGTGCTGCTCCCACCATCGATCGAATTCACGGCTGTGCTGACGCAAGTCTCCGACGAGAGACGTGGTGGCCGGGTCACCGGGGTCGCGGCCGGCCTCGAACCGCGGACTCTCGACGGCGGCCCGCGCTTGGTCCTCCCAGTCGATGAACAGGGATCGTGCGTCGCCGTCGAGGAACATCCAGCGTGTGTAGTTGCGCTGCGGCGGGGCAGCTGGTCGAAGTCGGCGAACAGTGCCTTGGCCATCCGGTTGGCGGCGAGGATGCCGGTGCGGCGCCCCAAGGTGAGGGCGGGCTCGCCGTCACGGGCGTCGAGGAGCTGACACAGGCCGGGGCGCACACGCTGGACACCGCGGGGGCGCCGGGCCGGCGCCGTGGTCACGCCGATGAGATCCCGTAGGTGCGCGCGTCCGCCGGGACTCGCACCCCGCGGACCCGGGTGATGAACGGCCCTCCGCCTGGACACCAGGGCGTAGTGCCGTACAGCGAATCGGGCCTGAACGTCGGCGACGTCGCGGTCGCCGACGACGCGACCGCGCTCGCCTTCCAGCAGTTGCTCGCCGACCGATGGACGACATCCCCAGCGCAGCGCACACAACCCGCGACGCGGGCGAGCCCGGCGCACGGCTGCCGTTGCTACCCGGCCCAGCCGGACGATCAGCCCGGCCTCGCCGGACGCGTTGGTCAGCGCAGCCGCACCACAGTGACCGCCGCGTGCCGGGTCGTGCCCGCCACGACCTCCACCACCACATCGCCGACCGCGAGCGAGTGAGTGTCGCCGGCCCTCGTGGACGCCTTCCCGGTCTGGGGGACCGGGCGATGGCCGACGACGGCGGCAAGCGCCGCTGTCAGCCGCTGCGAAAGCGCCACCCGTCCGTCAGGCAGCCGTACGGCGAGCGCCTTCGGGTGCCGGATGCTGCCGGTGAACCGACCACGGCCGCGTCGACTGTGTCCGCGTGCCACTGGTGAAGTGCAGGTGTTCGAGGGTTGCAGTATTCGCCCGTGGGGTGAGCGGCCCCACACCCCGGCCCGGGGGTCGAGGAACGTTGAGGTACAACGGAGCGAAATCCGGCGCAGTGGACCCTCGCCCGGGGAAACCCTGGGTGTCCTGGCTCGGGCACCAGCCGCAAAAGCAGGTCGCGCAGTACCGCTGGGCCCAGCCGAGGGCCGCCGGGTGCGATCGGCGGCTCTCGGTTTCACGGTGCTGTCTTGGCCGAATGACGGCCGGTGGGTGCGGTCAGGCGTCGCTGGTGTCGGTCGGTGTCGCCTCACCGAGCATGGCGAGGGTCAGCACGTTGCCGGAGATGCCCCAGCCGCCGTCGGCGACCTCTTCGACCAGAACCATGGTGTTGTTACGGGCGCGCTCGCCGTAGATCTCGACGTACAGCTCCGTGGCGCGGGTGACGATCTCCTCCTTCTGCTTCGGGGTGAGGGTCTTCTCGGGGACCTTGAAGTTCGCGAAAGGCATGGCTGGTTGTTCCTTCTCTCAGTGGGGCGTTACAGGGAGCTGCCTGCGGTGAGCAGGCTGTCCAGTCCAATGCGGCGGAAGAAGTCGGCGCGGACGCGGTCGGCGACCGCGGAGACGACTTCGCTACCGTCTTGGCTGGGGTCTATGTGGGTGCGCAGCGGCCGAGTGCCGTGTGGCCTCGCGACCAGGCGCGCGACGGTTTCAGCGACCGAACTGCTCGGCGGTGAACGCCTCGGCGGCGCCCAGGACCATGTGTCCGGCGTTGTGCACGACCACGTCCAGCCGGCCGCGCTCGGTGAGGATCCGGTCGACTGCGGCGTCGGCGGAGTCCTGGGAGGTGACGTCCAGCGCGACGGCCTGTACGTCGACCTGGTGGTCGGTGCCGTAGCGCGTCAGTTCGGCCACCGCGGTCGCGTTACGGGTCGCCATCTGGCGGATGCCCGCGTACACGGTGTGACCGGCGAGGGCCGGAGCACGCACGGACAGCGCCCCCATGCCGCTGGAGGCCCCGATGACCACGATGATCTTCCCGGTGCCGTCGTTCCTCATGACAGGGTCTTTCGTTGATCGATGGGGTGGCTGCGGGCGGTTCAGATGATTCCGCCGTTGGCGCGGACGACCTGGCCGTTGATCCAGTGGCCGGCCGGGGAGGCCAGGAACGCGACGACCTCGGCGATGTCGGCCGGGGTACCGAGGCGCTCCAGCGGAGGCTGGGCGGCCAGGCTGGCAACGGTCTCCTCGTCCTTGCCGTCCAGGAACAGGTCCGTGGCCGTGGGGCCGGGTGCGACGGCGTTGGCGGTGACGTCCCGGCCCCGCAGCTCCCGCGCCAGGATCAGCGTCAGCGCCTCGACCGCACCCTTGCTGGCGGAGTACGCGCCGTAGTTGGGGAAGGCCAGCCCCACCACGGACGTGGAGAACGTCACGATCGCACCGCCGGGGCGCACCCGACGGACGGCCTGCTGGACGACGACGAAGGTGCCGCGGATGTTGGTGCGGTGCAGGTCGTCCAGGACGGCCAGGTCCAGCTCGGCGATCGGCGCCATGTGTGCCCGCCCGGCCGCGTGCACGACGACGTCGACACCGCCGAACTCCGCCTCGGCCGCGTCGAACAGAGCTGCGACGGCGTGTTCGTCGGCGACGTCGGCGCGCACCGCGATCGCCCGGACGCCACCGTTGACGGCCTCCTTCACGGCGGCTTCGGCCTCGTCCTGATTGCCGGCACAGCCGACCACGACGGCGTACCCGTCGGCGGCCAGTCGGCCGACGACCTGGCGGCCGATGCCGCGCGAGCCGCCGGTGACGATCGCGACACGGGGTGAGACGGAGGACTGGGCCGCAGCAGCGGTTCCGACGGGGGAAAGGGGGATAGGCATTGCTGACTCCTGTGGTGGATGCGGGTCGGGCCGCGGCCTCGCCGTCGCCCTGCTGCGTCGTCAACGATCAGCCGGGCCCCCACCCCTAGCCAGGGCTGTGTTTACCCAGGGGATGCCACCCCCTGGCTACGGTTCGGCGCGCGAGCGACCATGAAGCGGTGAACCTTCCCGAACTCGGCGCCTTCCTCAGGACGCGCCGCGACCGCATCCGCCCCGCCGAGGTCGGTCTCCCCCAAGGCCCGCGCCGACGCGTCCCCGGACTGCGCCGCGAGGAGGTCGCCCAGCTGGCAGGGCTGTCAGCCGACTACTACACCGAGCTGGAACGCGGCAGCGGAAAGCACGGCGTGCAGCCCTCGGCCCAGACCCTGGCCGCCCTCGCCCGGGCCCTGCGCCTGAACGGCGACGAGCGCGACCACCTGTTTCACCTGGCCGAACGGCCGGTCCCCCCGTCAGCACACGGACCGTCCGCACACGTGCAGCCCGCGCTTCTCGGACTGTTGGACCGGCTGTCCAACACCCCCGCGCGCGTCATCACCGACCTGCACGAAACCCTGGTGGAAAACGACCTGGCCCGGAACCTGCTCGGCGAGTCCCCGGCACACCGCGGTCCGGCGGCCAGCTTCGTGTACCGCTGGTTCACCGACCCACAGACCCGCGAGAGGTACCCGCCCGAGGATCACCCGCACCACTCCCGCGTGTTCGTGGCCGACCTCCAGGCAGCTGCCGCCCGGCGCGGCCGGGACGCGGAGGTCACGAAGGTGATCGCCGTACTGCGCCGCCGTAGCCAGGAGTTCGCGGCCCTTTGGGACACCCACGACGTCGCGGTGCGCCGCATGGACCACAAGAAGATCGTCCACCCCACTCTCGGCGTCATCGAACTCGACTGCTACAACCTCCTCAGCGAGGACGGACGCCAACGCCTGCTGTGGTTCACCGCGCCGCCCGGAAGCCGGGGAGCCGAGCAGCTGGAACTGCTGTCCGTCATAGGAACCCAGGACCTGAGCATCACCGAGGGCACGGCACCGGAGGGGGTGTCCGCGGCCGAATCCGGATCGCAGCGCTGATCCACGCCGCAGAGGGGGGCCGCCTTCCCGGCAAGGCGTTGCGGCCCCCACCACCCGCAGAGGTTTCCCCACCCTCACCGGATGGTCTCCGCAGCGGCAAGTTGGTCGGGGCGCGGCGGCGCGGGCGTTGGCAAGCGGGGAGGCCGCAAGTGATCCGAAACGCGGCACGGAATAGGAACCTCTCGGCCGACGCAATATTTCACTCGCATCGCGGAAGTAACTACATGTCAGCCGGGTTCGGGAGGACGCTGGAGCGCTTCGGGCTCCGCAGATCTGCCGGCCGCACCGGGATCTGTTTCGACAACGCCATGGCCGAGTCATTCTTCGGCACACTGAAGAACGAGCGTGTATCGAGGGTGACTTACCTGAACCGCGAGGCCGCGCGGCAGGACATCACTCGCTACTTCGAATTCTGGTACAATTGCAAACGTCTCCACTTGGCGGTGGATTACCGCTCTCCGCGCGAATTCCACGCCGAGTCCGAGAAGTTGCGAATCTTCGCGTGAAATAGACGGTCAGAAGCCTGTCCGGAAACTTCGTCGCGCTCAGCTGCAGATGCCGCTACACGATCCCTGATCGCGTACTGATAGCAGTCAGGGGCACCACTTGAGTGAACCGTGTCAGCAGAGCCGCCCGAGGTCTCGCCCCGCGGCCAGCCACAAGCTGTGACCCGGCCGTTCTTTGGGGCTGAACGGAAAATCAATGCTCAGGCGGGCAGGCGGCAGCATCCGGGCGGCGGAGCCGACCGGATGAGTCTGTGGGGTGCGGTCACGCGGTGTTCGGGGCGAGGATGACGGTGTGGCCGAGGTGCTCGAGCTGCCGAACGAGATCGCGTGTCCTGCGCTGCGGGTTGAGGTGCTTGTGGTGCCAGTCCGGTCCGAGTTCCTGGTAGCGGGCCTGCGGATCGTTGACGAGGTGCCAGGCGATGACCAGGATCGAGCGGGCGACGGCGACCAGGGCCTTGGCGTGGCCTCGGCGTTTGACCAGGCGGCGGTAGCGGGCGCCGAGGAAGGTGTCGGTGCGTGCGGCGGCGCTGGCCGCTTCGCCGAGGGCGCCCTTGAGCCACGGGTTGCCCTTGCCGGCCGGGCCTGTGGTGCTCTTGGCGCCGGACTGGATGGTGCGGGGGCAGAGCTTCGCCCAAGACGCAAGATGATCCGGTGAGGGGAAACCGCTCATGTCCGGGCCGATCTCGGCCAGGAGGGCACGGGCTGCGACCGGTCCGACGCCGGGGATCTCGTCCAGCCGGACCAGCAACTCACGGCCAAAGGTCATGCCGTCCGGCGCTGTCGGCGTGTCGATCGGAACACCGGGATCGGGTAGCGCGTCGATCGAGGCGGCGATCTCCTGGTCCAGGACGGCGATCTGCCCGCTCAAGTGATCAACGGTGGCGAGCAGGAGTTTCAGCAGCCGACCGTGGTGGTCCTCGAACTGTCCCGTCATCGCCTCGATGAGCGCGTCGCGCTTGGCGGTCAGCCTGCCTTGGGTGAGGTCGGCGAGGGACCGCGCGTTGCGTTCACCGGCGATCAGCGCCTCCATCATCGCCCGGCCGGAGGCGCCGAGCGGATCGGTGGCCACGGACGAGAGCCTGATCTGCGCGTCCTGCAGGACCTTGTCGATGCGCTGCTTGTGACGGGTGCGTTCATGCACGAACACGGTGCGCGTACGGGTGAAGTCCCGCAGCTGCCGGACAGGCTTGGGCGGCACGAAGGAAGGACGGACCATGCCGCGTTCGGCGAGCTTCGCCAGCCAGACCGCGTCCAGCTTGTCGGTCTTGGGACGGCCCGGAACGTTCTTGACGTGGCGGGCGTTGACCAGCCAGCACCGAAGCCCACGGCTCTCGAGCAGATAGAAGAACGGCCGCCAGTAGTTGCCAGTGGCCTCCATCAGAACCAGGGTGACGCCCTGGCAGATCAGGTGGTCGCCGAGTTCGACGATCGCGTTGGTCGTCGCCGGAACCGTCCAGACCCGCTGAGCACGCTTACCCTCGTGCTGTTCGTGCGGGAGCCGCGTACAGACGACCCCGCTGTTCTTGGCAATGTCGATCGCGGCGACCCGGGTCACCGCTTCCTCCTGCAGTTCTTCGCGCGACTCGTCCATCGTGTGCGCCTGGCCCGGCTCGCGTACCAGCTCCTGCGGGTCCTGGAGCTGACTGGCATCAGCCAGGTCCTGGACGTCCGGCCGAGCGTGGAGGACGCCGCCGCGGTCTCGGCGCTGACGGTGTGCCGGTGCCCCGCTGACCGCAGCACGAGGGTGGGTGGGCCGTCAGCTGCAACCGACGCCAGGGGACGGCAGACGAGACCGTCACCGGGGACAGTGCCTGTGGCGATGGCGCGGGCGCCGGGGCGGTCAGATGCGCCAGGAACGGATCCGGTCGGCGGCGCCGAACACCGTGTCCTTGCCGGCCAGCAAGTTCTTGCACAGTTCGACCAGCTCGCCGTACGGGACGTCGAGGCCCTCGTTGCTGGCGTGCATGTAGGCGATGGTCACGGCACACGCGAAACGGACGTTGAGAGACGGCAGGGGCCTGAGCAGCAGCAGGGTGTGCAGCAGCGCCGCGGCGCGCCAGGGCGCGTCCGGCTCGACACCGAGGCGCGGCGGATCGACGCGGTGACGCGCCACGGCGGCAACCAGGGCCGAAAAATCACTGATGTGGGGTTGGTCGGGAAGGGCCACCTCGTGCTGCTGCAGGAGCCAGCGCACGTCGACGTGCAGCGCGGGTGCCATTGCTTCAGGCGGCCCTGCCCGTCGTGTTCGCCACCGGACCGTCGTCGATGCCCGCCGCTTCGATGGCTTCGGCCAGCGAGGGGTCCGCGAAGACCCGCTGGAACTCCGTCGCCGCCGTCTTCAGACTTCGCTGATGGGCGATCGCGTCGGTCGTCGAGGACCGTACGAAGGCCTTCAGCGTCATGCCACGCTCCCGGGCGGCGTCCCGAAGATCCTCGAGCTCCGCGTCGGAGAAGTCCACGTTGAGTGCTGCCATGCGGCCAGACTACCGCCGGGGTACCCAGGGTTCAATCATTGCAGGTCAAGGCAGGCAGCCTGGGTACCTGAACCGTGGTGGGCTGGAGGGTTGCTCCCACCCTGGGACCGAAGGGCGCACCGAGGTTTGCAGCTCACCTACGGGCAAGACTGGCCCGTTCTCGCAGATCAACCCACGGGGCAAGCCTGTCAAGCCCGGCGACACCTCTTCTGCGGTAGCCAGAAGAGGTCCACAGAAGTATTGGTGACGTACTCGCACCAGTACGGGGTGTACGGCGGCAGCCACTCGGTCGGGTCCTTGTCGGCCTTGGACCGGTTCGAGGCTGCCGAGACGAGACGGGGCGATCAGCGCCCGCGAGTCGTCCAGGTCGTTGGCGTAGGACTCACGCTCCCTCGCCGTCCAGGCGGAGGCGCCGGGCAGCACCCTGGCCGCCGACGGCCAGCAGGACCTGCGAGGTCACACTTACCAGCGCATGCCCAACTCATCCAGCGCGCCGTGTCGTTCCGGGCTCAGCTTGGTTGCCCTACGCCGGCGACAGGGGGTGCATCGGCGGACATGGCAGCGGTTGCGAGGGGTTCATGCCTTGGTGGTGCACCGTTGTCAGGGTGCTGAGGGGCCAAGGGCGGGGAGGGGCCGGGTGGGCTGGGGGTGCCGCGCCAGATCAGTGCTTTGCGGTAGGTGAGTGAGGGGCTGATCGGGACGGCACGGATTCGGGGGTTAGCGGCAAGGGCCCGGTCGGTGCTCACCGTGAGGGAGGTGCCCACACCGGCTTCCACCAGGGTGGCATGCAGGCTCCCGTCGATGGTTGCGTACTGGGTGGTGAAGTCGATGTCGGCGGCGTCGAACGCGGACTGCAGCCGTGGCCGCAGTCCGCTGTCGGGGCCGTAACTGATCAGGGTCTTGCCGGACAGGAGTTCAATGGGCATGTTCTCCCGACCCGCCAGTGGAGAGTCCGCCGGCACGACGGCCGCGATCGCGTCCTCGAGCATGACCATACTGCGCTTCCCGGCCCAGGTGCCGTGCGATCGCCGAGATCGTCCATCCCTGGCGACGCAGAGCATGAGCATCCACGTCTTCCTCCCGCGTGAGCATTGAGGCTCCCGACCAGGCCGAACTCATGGCGCACGCAGGCTCTCCACGACACACCCAGGCCCATTCGACACGCCGGGCAACATCACGCGAAAAGACCGAACAAGGTCACACGAAGGGTGGGGAGATCAACAGAGCAGGTTTGCCCCACGGCTGAGCAGTGCCTGGGGAGATATCAAATAGCCCCATCAGTGTCTCCTCGTTCCCACCCAGGCCACTGTCCGGCGGCCTTCTGTGAGTCTGTAGATTGACTGGCCTGGAGTGCAGGGCCAATGACGGGGATGTGGCATGGCAGCGAGGAGCGGAGTCCGCACTCTGGGCGGCAGGCGGCTCGCCGCGCTGGTGACCGGGGTCGCCGGGGAACGGCCCGGCTACCGGGCGCTCGCACAGGGCGTACGGACCCTGCTGCTCGACGGCCGGATCGCGCTGCACACCCGGCTGCCCGCGGAGCGCGAGCTCGCAGTGGCGCTCGGTATCAGCCGAGCCACCGTGACCGCCGCGTACGACCTGCTCAGGGAGAGCGGTTACGCGGTCAGCCGGCGCGGCGCGGGGACGTGGACGGAGCTGCCGGAGGGCGCGCGGCTGACCAGTGTGCGTCCCCCGCTCGCCGGTGAGGACGTGATCGACCTGGCCATCGCGGCGCCCGGCGCCCTGGCCGACGAACTGTCCGCCGCGTACGCGGCCGCCGCCGACGACCTGGCCCGGCACGCGACGACGCCGGACTACCACCCTTACGGTCTGCCGGAGTTGCGCGCGGCGATCGCCGAGCGGTACACGCGGCGCGGGCTGCCGACGCTGCCCGAGCAGATCCTCGTCACGTCGGGCGCGCAGCAGGCGATGGCGCTCACGCTCACCCTGCTCGGGCGGCCCGGCGACCGGATCGCGGTGGAAAACCCGACGTACGCCAACGCCCTTTCCGTCATAAGGCAGTTGGGGCTTCGCACCGTGCCGGTGCCGGTGACGGAGGACGGCTGGGACGCGGAGCTGTTCGGGGCGACGCTGCGGCAGTCGGCGCCCCGGCTCGCGTATCTGATCCCGGACTTCCAGAACCCGACGGGCAGGCTCATGCCGCGCGAGCAGCGGCAGCGGATGATCGCGGACGCGCGGGCGACCGGCACGTGGCTGGTTGTCGACGAGACGATCGCGGACATAGCACTCGACGTGGCCACGCCCCCGCCGTTCGCGTCGCTGGTGGCGGGGCGCGGTGTCGAGCAGATCGTCACCGTCGGCTCGCTCAGCAAGGGGCACTGGTCGGGTCTGCGGGTGGGCTGGGTGCGGGCGGGCACGCGGCTGATCACGGAGCTGACGGCGCGGCGGGTCATGGCGGACATGTCGGGGTCGGTCCTCGACCAGCTGGTGGCGCTGCGGCTGATCGCCCGGGAGCCACAGATCCTGCAGCGGCGGCTGCCGCTCCTGCGCGCGCAGCGCGACCACCTGGCCGCGCAGCTGCGCCGCGAGTTCCCCGATTGGCGCTGGCAGACGCCGCAGGGCGGCATGTGCCTGTGGATCGACCTGGGCCGCCCGATCGCCGGTCCGCTGACGCGGGCCGCGCTGCGGCACGGGGTACGGATCGAGGGCGGGTCCCGGTTCGGCGCGGACCCCGGCACGTTCGAGCACCGGCTGCGCTGGCCCTACACACAGCCCGACGAGGTCGCCGACGACGCGGTACGCCGGATCGCCGCGGCCCTCGACGCGGGCCTCGACGGCGCAGACGAGGAGCCGGGGCGGCCGTACTGGGTGGCCTAGGTTCTGTCGTCAAAAGTCATTCCCACATCAGACGGGCTGCGAGGGTGACGGCTGCTTGGTAGGACTCGGTGGTCGACGCACCCCGCCTCGCCTTCCTCCCGCAGCACCTGCCCGGGCAGGTGCTGGAACGGATGCGTTCGGACCGTGTCCTGCGCAGGGCCGTCCCGCCCCGCCAGCCCGGAACGTGGGGACGACGGCGCCTGCACGGCGGCGAGTTCGTCTTCGGCCAGCCCGACACCTGGGGCACCCGGACACCGAGACCGTCACCGACACCCGCCTCTACGGCACCGCCACCGCCCGCTCCTGGAACCGGCTCCACCCCAGGCAGGCGGGGCGCTGTCTGGCGCAACGTCGACTCGATGAGGCCATTGTCCCAGCAGGCGTCCGCCACGGGCACGGAGACGGTCCGCATTCTGGCCCTGCGCGGGGCGCCCAGGCCATTGGGGTAGGACGGGTTCTCTGTCATGGCGCGGTCGCCGGGCCTGCCCAGCAGGGCGAGTACAGGGGCGTGCGCTTGCTGCGCGCCGGAGGTGATCAGGATCTGGCCGGGCAGCGTGGGCAGGCCTCTGCGGGGAAACGATCGGCGACCGGGGCGCGCAGGCCGGGCAGACCATAGGGGTGGTATCCAGGGGCAACCGTATGGCGGGGCAGTAGCGCGGTGGCTCCGGTGAGTGCTTCAGCGACCGCGTCCTCGGGGGCCGCAAGGACTGCGAGCGCCAGGTCGATGGCGGCCTATTCGCCGGACATCATTGAGGCGGCGCCGGTGGGGCTCCGCCCGTCGGGGCGTGTGGTCCAGATGCCGACGCCCCGCCGGCTGTGCGCGTAGCCGCTCTCCCGCAGCAGGTCGTACGTGGCCGTCATGGTGGCCCGGCTGACGCCGAGCGCCGACGCGAGTTCACGCTCTGCCGGCAACACGCATGTGCAGGGCGATCCGGCCGTCCAGCACCGGGGAGCGCACCGATCGGACCAGTTTGCGGTAGCCGAGCCGGATGCCGGGCGGGCCGGAGATCACAGCAGCGCGCTGCCGGCCGACCAGGGTGCGGTCCACAGCGTGGACTGTTCGCTCGCCTGCCATACCAATCCCTCCCCATTGGCCCTGCTCTGCCAGCCAATGAGCTTGCAGACTCTGCACCCCAAGGCATTGGCCTGGGAGATGCCCCCGGAGGGACGGAGGATTGGCATGGCTCGAGGTATGACCGATCGCGAGGAGCGCGAGATACAGCGACGCCACGAACAACGCATCGCGGATCCCATACGCGTAGGCGTGTGGATCCGGAGCTCGCTCGCGGCCACAGGGCGGCACCTTCGCCGCCGACATCAGGAAAGGGCGCGACACCATGCGTCGCAGCGGGGCGGGAGGCCCGCATGACGACGGAGTCAGGACGTGTCGTCGTCGGAGTCAGCGGCTCGCTGGCCAGCCTCGCCGCGCTGCGGCGTGGAGTCCTGGAGGCTCGCCGCGACGGCAGGACACTCGTAGCGGTGGCGGCCTGGGAGCCGCCGGAGGGCGAGACCCTCTACGCCAAATGGCCCGACCGCGCATGGGTCAGGATGTGGGAGGACGAGGCCCGGCTGCGGCTGAACCGCGCCTTCGACGAGGCCATCGGCGGGCTCCCGGCGGATCTTCATGTCACCTGTCTGGTCATCAGAAACGCTCCCGGATCGGCCCTGTGCGCCGTCGCGCGCCGCCACGACGACCTACTGATCGTCGGGGCGGCGCGCCCCAACGGTCTCCGGGCGCGGACCCACCGCAACCCGGTGCGCCGGCAGGGGGAACCTCAGTTCGGTCTTCGCCTTCTACCACGTGGCCGTCGCGATGCTGCTGCAACCGGCCGCCGGATTCTTCGTGGCACGGCGCAACGCGCACCAAGACCTGCGCGCCCTCCACGAAGGCTTGCCGTCCTCGGCACGGGGACGCTGCTGCCCTTGGCCGCGTTCACCTCACACGACCACTTCGCCTGCGTACGCTGGGCCACCAGCCACCAGCCACCAGCCACCCGGCACGCCAGGAGAATCCGCTTGCGGGAGAGGGAACCATCCCAGCGACGATCACGGCCTGGACCGCCGCCCTCGCGCTCCTCCTGCTGCCCGCCTGGGCAGCGCTGCACGACAGCATCCGACAGCAAGCCCCGCTCCGGTCCTCCCCTCGGCAGTCTCCCGAGCCAGCCCCGGACACGGTAATCCGCCTCGCTACCGCCCTTGCCGGATGCGAGCCCCGGCTCGTCCTTCAGCGGCGTCCGTCTGTCGTCGACCATCGACCGCTTGGGCTGTGGGCTCCAGGCGTTGATCAACAACATTGAACACGGGCGCCACTTGGCCACTCGGAGCGTCACAGCTGGCCCAAGGACAGCGATCGATTCGGGCATCTGATGTCGGGTCCGGTCGAGTCGACCGCGATGCCGGGTTCAGCGGCTGTGCCGGCATGGTGGGGGCTCGTCGCCGCCCGCACCGCCAGCCTCGGCCGACGTCCCATGGCAGGGGTCCGCCGGGAAGTCGACAAGCGCCGCGTTCACGAGCGCGACGAAGTCGGCGCTGTTCCTGAACTCGTGGTGGACCGGCCATGCTGTCCCGTCCTGGCCGTGCAGGACGTACGACCGACGGACGACCTTGGTGCCTCGGACGTAGTCGGGGGCCCGCTGCTCTACCACCTCGATGTACGACAGCGCGTCCCCGTGTGCGCTCAACGCCTCCCCGTCGGCACCGCTGACGACGAGCCCGTCGACGAAGACGTACGCGGACGGGGCGGCCCGACGCTCCCGCACGGCCGCAGCCAACAGGTAGCTCACGGCGACGGCGATCAGCAGCATGAGAACGAAGACGAACGCCGGGGACACCTGCCCGCCGTTCCACAGGAAGACGCCGCCGTTCGTCCATGAGGAGATCACCGCGCCCACGGCCGCCCAGGAAACCACGCACCCGACGGCGTACTTGCCGACGTTCCGTACGGCCGGACGGTGTACCGCGAGGAGCCCGCCGAGGTTCTTGCGTTCAGCCGTCCTCCGGAGGGCCGACGGTATTTTTGGTTCCATGGACATGAGTCTGGGGGTGTCCGCGGCGCGCGGGTACGGGGGAAATACTCGAATCCGCTGCTGCCGACGAGGCTTGACGAGGCGGACCACCCGCAGGTGCACACCGTCCGGCGTCCGGCCGAGGGGCTTCACCAGGCCGGGCCGGCGAGGACCGGCTTGAGTTCGGCTGCGCTCGCGGCGGGGGTCAGTGCCCGGAGGACACCGACCGCGTCCTGGGGCATGAGGGTGGGCAGGAGTCCTGCGGGTCGGCGTCGGCCCGCAGTGCGACGGTGGTGACGAGGTTGCCCGGTGACCGCCCGCTCTGCCGCAGCCGACGAGCCCCGCGGCCAGGGCCACGACGACCAGCGGGGCGCCCACCCGCGGGTGGGCGCCCCGCTGGTCGTGGCGCGGTCCGGTGGTGTGCTGGTCTCCACGTTTCAGGGCGAGAACTCCCATCGGCTCAGGCCGGCAGACTCGGTGCCTCGGCGAGCATGATGCGCAACGCGACGTAGTCCGTGCCGGGACGATGCATCAGGTCCCAGACCTCGAGCAGGTCACCCTTGGTGCGGTAACCCGCCTTGGTGGCGCGGGACGACAGAGCGGTACTGCCGACGACCTTGGCGAGACCGGCCACCCGCAGGTGCACACCATCCTCCGGATTCGCCTTGACGAAGCTGATCCGGGACCAGGGGACGACGTCGGTGAACGGAGTGATCGTCATGCCGGCCCTGGTGAGCACCAGCGGCCCGAGGTGCACTTCACCGCCGTCGCGCAGCTCGCCGAGGTACCGTGCCGCCCGGTCGGCGCCGACACGCTGGGCCGCCTGGGCGACGAAGCCCTCGGCGGTGTCCCGCGCGGACCACAGGCTCTTGCCCGGAGCGACCGCGAAGAAGTCCAGCGCCCGGAACCGGATCCGGGGGCCCGCGTAGGGCACGATCACCGTCCTGAGTACGTCGTGCGAGTGGGAGAAGTTGATGAAGACCCGGACCCGCTCGGACTCGATTGAGGCGATCTCCCGCCACGTGTGCTCGAGGGGCCGCCGTCCCGGCCGCTCGATCCGGAAGCCCTCCTCGTACAGGTGGATCCGTATCCGGGTGTGCCGCACGACGAGCGCCACACACAGCACTATGACCGCGGTGACGAGGGCGAACCACATCAGAAACCCCCCGTCCGAGGAGTAGTCGCCCCACATGGTGCAGAGCACGATGAAGACAATGACCGCGAAGACCATGACCTGCATCGACCGTCGGGGCGGACCACCCCGGTAAGACTGCACGAACTCGCCCAGTTGTTCCATTCGTTCCGGCCCCGTCGACACATCCACCTCGCAAGATCTCTGGCACTGTCCGGCGACGAGTCTGGGCCTGGGCGTCCGGCGGGAACAGGGGGGAAATACTCAAAGCCAACAGCCGTTACAGTGATCGCACATGGGAACGGGAGCAGTCGTGACGACGGCCGACGGCGTGAGCGCCGAACTGACCACGCTGATCGGCCGGCGCGCCGAGACCACCCGGGTCCGACGGCTGCTGTCGAGCGCTCGCCTGGTCACGCTGACCGGGGTCGGTGGTGTGGGCAAGACCCGGCTCGCCCTACGGGTGGCGCGGGACGCGGGCCGGGTCTTCCCCGACGGCATCCACGTCGTGGAACTGGCGGACCTGCGGGAGGGTGACCTGCTGGCGCAGAGCCTCGGCACCGCGATCGGCCTGGCCAACCCGGGACGGGACCGCGCCGGCGCGACCGAGGCGCTCGTGGCCCATCTGCGCGACAGAAAGGTTCTGCTGGTGCTCGACAACTGCGAGCACCTCGTCGACGCCTGTGCCCGGCTCGTCGAAACGCTGCTGCGCGCGGCACCCGCAGTGCGTGTCCTGGCGACCAGCCGTCAGACGCTCGGCGTCACCGCGGAACATGTCTTCCCGGTGGAGCCGCTGTCCGTCGTGGACCCCGACGGACAGCGCTCCCTCGGTGAAATCCTCGGCTGCCCGGCAGTCGTGCTCTTCACCGAACGGGCCGCTGCCGTACGCCCCGGTTTCACCGTCACCGAGCAGAACGCCGAGACGGTGGCCCGGCTCGTGCACCGGCTGGACGGACTGCCGTTCGCGATCGAACTCGCCGCCGCCCGGCTGCGTACCCTCACCCCGCAGGAGATCCTCGACCGGCTCACCGACCGCTTCGCGCTCCTGACCACCGGCAGCCGTACCGCCGTGCCCAGGCAGCGCACCCTGCGCGAGCTGATCGACTGGAGCCACGCTCTGTGCAGCGCCGAGGAACGCACGCTGTGGGCCCGGTCCTCCCTGTTCCGTGGCGGCTTCGATCTGGGGGACGTCGAGGGAGTCTGCGCCGACGGCGGCCTGCCCGCCACCGCGTTACTCGACGTCCTCGACGGGCTGGTGGAGAAGTCAGTGCTGATCCACCGGCAGTACGACGGCCGTTCCCGCTACCGGATGCTGGAGAGTGTGCGGGAGTACGGGCTGGAACGCCTGGCCGAGTCGGGGGAGTCGGCCGTTCTGCGCCGTCGGCATCGCGACCACTGCGTCGGGCTGACCACGCGGGCCGGGGACGAGTGGTTCGGCCCCCGGCAGGTGGAGTGGTTCACCCGGTTGCGGCTCGACCATGCCAATCTGCGGGCCGCGCTGGAGTACTGCCTGGAGCAGTCCGGCGAGACGGCGGCCGGCCTGGCCCTCGCGGTCTCCCCGCGGCACTACTGGATCACCGCCGGCTCGCTCGCCGAGGGCCGGCGCTGGCTCGGACGCCTGCTGGCCGCCCCGGACATCGGCGCCGCCCCGCTGCACTCGCTGGCCCTGGGCACCTACGCCTACCTGGGTATCCTGCAAGGCCACATGGACGGCGGGACCCTCGCCGCCCTGGACGAGTCCGCGAAGGTCGCCGAGCGCCACGGTGATGTGCACGCGGCGTCCTGGACCCGGCACCATCGTGCCGTGCTCGCCACCTGGCAGGAGGACTACGCGCGCGCCGCCGAACTGTTCGAGGAGGCGGCCACGGCGTTCCATGCGGCGGGCCGTCTCGACGCGGCTGTCGAGTGCACGGTCAAGCTCGCCATCGTCCACGCCCACGCGGGTGACATGAAGCGGGCCGCGCGGCTGTGTCACGAGGCGGAGGCCGTCACCGAGGCGCACGGCGAGTCGTGGCTGAGGGGGATGGCCCTGTTCGCCGGGAGTCTGCTGGCCCGGCGGGCCGGCGAGGCGCGGGAGGCGGCCACGCTGGCCCGCCGCGCCATCCGTCTCATGCGTCCCTTCCAGGACTGGTGGGACATCGCCATGTGTGTGGAGGTCCTAGCCTGGAGCAGCGCCGAGGACCCGCGGCACGCGGCCCGGCTGCTCGGCGTGCTGCACCTGCTGTGGGAGTCGATCGGAGGGACCCTCAGCACCGCTCCGTTCATGCGCGCCGAGCGCCGCCGGTTCGAGGAGCGGGTGCGCGCGGCCCTCACCGGCGCCGACTTCGACCGGGCCTTCCGGTGCGGCGCCGACGCCACGGTGACCCAGGCCCTGGCATACGTACTCGACGAGTCGCCGCCCGCGACCAGGGAACGGGATCCCGACTCGGGCCCGCCCCTCACACGGCGCGAATGGCAAGTCGCGGACCTGGTCGCGGAGGGCCTGACCAACAAGCAGATCGCCGCCCACCTCGTGATCGCCCAGCGCACCGCCGAGAACCACGTCGAACGGATCCTCACCAAACTGGGCTTCTCCTCCCGGTCCCAACTGGCGGTCTGGACCTACGGGCGAAGACGGGAGGGCGCTGCCCGCACCAAGTGACTTGGCGCGCAGCCCTGCCCGAGCCCGACGTCCCTTGCCCACGACTCGCGGGCCCGGTCGGTGGGCCTTGGACATCGGCGACCGCACCGCCACCGGCGCCGCCCAGTCCGATCGCCGAGAAGGCGGCGACACCGGCCCCGCGGGCACATCCCTAACGGAGTCCTACCAGGGCCTGTCGTTCGATCATGCCGGCGTCGCGGGGCGCGGCGTTGTCGTCGGTCGCCGGCGTCCCCCAGCCTTCGGCCGGGAGGCCCACCGCGTCGACTCCCTCCTCCGCCTTGCAGCTGCACGCACCACGCCCGGCTCGGGGCAGCCGGCAAGGCAGCGTGAGTCAGGCCGGCCTGATCCGAACGACAGCCCCTGACGGGGGGCGACGGCCGCACCCCGTGGCGCCGTTGGGACATGTCGCAGGTGTGACACCAGAGGCCAGTGACATGATCACCGCCACAGCAGATTCTGTCGGACAGCGCGTGACTCCCAGCTGTACGAGAGGTGCTTGGCTGATGGCATGGATCCGCCTGACGGCGGCGATATCGACAGGTTTGCTGCTGGCCGCCGGAGGCGTACCGGCCGCCTCCGCCCGGACGCCCCAGGACACCGCGGCGCGACCCGCCGGCGGCCAGGGCGCGCCGCCCGTGACCGTACGCCTGGTGACCGGCGACCGCGTGACGGTGACGCCGGGGGCCGACGGCCGCCGCGCCGCCTCGGTCGAGCCGGGACCCGGCCGTGAGGGCATCGTCTTCCGCACGTACCAGGAGGACGGCGGCGACCTGACGGTGCTGCCGTCGGACGCCGCGGACCTGGTGGCCGCCGGGACGCTGGACCGGCGTCTGTTCGACGTGTCCACCCTGATCGCCCAGGGCTACGACGAGGCCGGCGCCTCCGCGCTGCCGCTGATCGTCGCCGCCTCCCCGCGCGGCGGCGTGGCCCGGACGACCGTGAAGAGCGAGAAGGCCGCGGCCGCCGTCGCGGACCGGGTCGCCGCGTTCAACGAGGCATCGGCCCCGGCGCGGACCCTCGCCAGTATCGACGCGCGGTCGCTGCGCGTCGCGGACGACGACCTCGGCGCCTTCTGGAAGGCCTTGAACCCGGGCGATGCCGAGGGCACCGCGCGCGCCGCCGCGACCCCGCGGGTGTGGCTGGACGGCCGGGTCGCGCCGGTGCTGGACCGCAGCACGGCGCAGATCAACGCGCCGACGGCGTGGAAGGCCGGGTACGAGGGCCAGGGCGTGAAGGTGGCCGTGCTGGACACCGGCGTGGACGCCGCCCACCCCGATCTGGCGGGCCGGATCGCGGAGTCGAAGGACTTCTCGGGCAGCGGGAACACCGTGGACCACTTCGGGCACGGCACGCACGTGGCGTCGATCGTCGGCGGTACGGGCGCTGCGTCGTCCGGTTCCCGCAAGGGCGTGGCACCGAAGGCGGAGCTGCTGATCGGCAAGGTGCTCGGTGACGACGGCTACGGTTCGGAGTCGCAGGTCATCGACGGCATGGAGTGGGCGGCCGCCGAGCACGCCAAGGTCGTCAACATGAGCCTCGGCTCCGACGAGCCGACCGACGGCACCGACCCGATGAGCCAGGCCCTCAACACGCTGTCCGCCTCTGGCGACACGCTCTTCGTCGTCGCGGCGGGCAACGCGGGCGAGAACGGCGAGTCCACCATCGGTTCGCCCGGTGCGGCCGACGCCGCGCTGACGGTGGGCGCCGTGGACCGCGACGACTCCCTCGCCTCCTTCTCCAGCCGCGGTCCGCGCCTCGGCGACAAGGCCGTCAAGCCCGACGTGACCGCCCCCGGCGTCGGCATCGTCGCCGCGCGTGCCTCCGGCACCACGATGGGCGACCCGGTCGACGCGAACTACACGGCGGCGTCGGGCACCTCGATGGCGACCCCGCACGTGGCGGGTGCCGTCGCGCTGATCGCGCAGCAGCATCCCGGCTGGACCGGTCAGCAGTTGAAGGACGCGCTGATCAGCACCGCGCACACCGTGCCGGGCACGAAGGCGACCGAGCAGGGCGGCGGCCGGATCGACGTCGCCGCGGCCATGGGCGCGGTCACGGCCACCGGCAGTGTGCTGCTGCCCGCCGTCCAGGTGGGCGGCGACAAGCAGCAGTCGGCGACCCTGCACTACACCAACACCGGTGACAAGGCAGTGGACCTGAAGCTGAGCGTGGCCCTGGCCAACTCCGACGGCGTGGCCCTGACGGCCGGTGTCGTCGCGCCCGGCGCGAGCACCGTCCACCTCGCCGCCGGCGCCTCCGCCGACGTGCCGCTGAGCACCGACGCGAAGGACGCCAAGCGCGGCGCCTACTACGGCTACGTCACCGCGACCGGCGCGGACGGGACCGTCCTCGCCCACACCACGCTCTCCCTGGTCGTGCACGCGCCGCTGCACCGGCTCACCGTGATCGCCCGCGACCGCGCGGGCAAGGTGCTGCCGGGCTGGCTGCCGACGATCTGGGGCCAGGACGGCTTCGTCTCGTACACCAGCGCCGACCCCGCGGTCGCCGTCGTCGAGGAGGGCACCTACCAGGTCGACTTCAGCACTTTGGACAACGCCTCGGACGGCCAGGAACTGGTCGAGGTGATCAACCCGCAGGTGAAGGTCGCCAAGGACACCACGGTGACGCTGGACGCCTCCAAGGTCACCCAGGTGCAGATCCGCACGCCCGAGCCCGCCGAGCAGCGCGGGATCCTCAGCTACCAGACGTACCGGCGCATCGAGGGACACGGCCTGATCCAGGGCGTGATGTTCTTCGACATCGCCAAGCGCATCTACGTCAGCCCGACCGCGCAGGTCACCGACGGCACCTTCGAGTTCGCCTCGCGCTGGCAGATGACCGCCCCGCAGTTGCGGGCGAAGGTGTCCGGCACCCCGACGCCCTTCGCCCCGTACTACCTGCCGGCCTCTCCGGTCTTCGACGACAAGGGCCTGCGGCTGACCGCGGTGGATGCCGGAGCGGGTACCGCCTCGGACCTCAAGGCCGCCCACGTGCGCGGGAAGCTCGCTGTCGTCCGCTACGACTTCGGCGACGACACCGAGCTGGCGAAGGCCGCCGCGGACGCCGGGGCCAGGGCGCTGATGCTCGTCATGCCCGAGGGCTTCTTCCCTTGGACGCGCTGGCAGCCGGAGGGCGACCGCCTCGCGCTGCCGATCATGCGCGCCGGCGCGACGGAGGGCACCGACCTGCTGAAGCGTGCCGGCAAGCGCACCACCACGGTGGACTTCTCCGGCACGGTGAAGAGCCCCTACCTTTACGACGTGATGCAGGTGTCCCAGCAGCGTGTTCCCGAGAAGCTGGTGTACACGGTCAGCGAACGCAACAGCGCGGTGGTGAAGGCTTCCTACACCCGCACCGGCGCCTCGGCCTGGGCGAGCGAGCAGCGTTTCGGCTGGCGCCCCTACCAGGAGTTCGCCTGGAACCAGTACACCCGTGACGTGCCGGTGGGACAGCAGCGCACCGAGTACGTGACGGCCGGTGACACGTTGTGGAGCCACACCGTGCACCACGACACCGTCATGGACCGCGACCTCGAGCTGGGCGTCGGCATGCAGGACGCCACCCGCACCTACCGGCCCGGACAGCACGCCGCGGAGAAGTGGTTCGCGGGGCCGGTGCGCCCGTCGGTCCCGCACGGTGTGACGGGCTGGCCCGGCTCGGTGCGCAACGGCGACACCTTGTCCCTGTACATCCCGGAGTTCACCGACTCCCAGTCCGGCCACTGGTCGTTCGCGGAGGCCGGCTCGCTGGGTGGCGGTGTGGGCACCGGTGCCGCGGTGTCCGCGGTGGGCGACCCGAGCGACGTGGCCCACGCCGAGGTGTACCGCAACGGCCGGCTCGTGGCGCAGTCCGACACCGGGGCCTGGGGCGGATTCGAGGTGCCCGCGGGCAAGGCCGGCTACCGGCTGGACCTCACCACCGCCCGCACCTCCGCCGACTGGCAGTTCGGCACCGGCACCAGGACGTCCTGGACGTTCACCTCGGACACCGCGGCGACGGCCACACTGCTGCCGCTGCTCCAGGTCGACTACAGCGCGCCGGTGGACCTCCGCAACGCGGTGGGTCCGAGCCGGTCGCACACCCTGGGTCTGAACGTACGGATGCCGGACGGCCTGGCCGCCCCGCGCGGGGTCACGCTCAAGGTCGAGGCGTCGTACGACGACGGCCGTACCTGGCACACCGCCCGCACCGCGCGGCACGGCGGCACGCGGTTCACCGCCACGGTCGAACGGCCGTCAGGCGTGCGCGGGGACGCGTACGTCAGCCTGCGGGTGACCGCGGTGGACGCCGCGGGCGACAGCGTGCGGCAGACCGTAGACCGCGCCTACCTGCACCACGGCCCCTCCTCGGGGCGGTGACGCCGGCCCTGCTGAGCGGCTGAACGACGGCGGGTGCCCGGGCGGAAGCCCCGGCACCCGCCGTTTGCTTGCCCGGTGGTGGCTCGCGGTGCAAACTTCAACGGGCCGTTCCGCTTCTCGGGGCCGGCCGCGGCGAGGGAGGGGCACGGCATGCTGGAGGCGGCAGGTCTCACGGCGATCGAGGAGACGGTCTACCGGCTCCTGGTCGGGACCGCGACCGCGTCGGCCCAGGAGGTCGCCGACCGGACCGGACTCCCGCGCGACTCCGCCGAGGCCGTCCTCGCGGCCCTGTGCGGCAAGGGCCTCGCCAGCCCCACCGACCGCGATCCGCTGCACTACGCCGCCGTACCGCCCGACGTGGCGCTGCTGCCGCGGTTGCAGCGCAACGCCGACGCGCTGGACAAGGCCCGTACCGCCGTCACCGACCTGCTCGACAGCTACCGCAGCACGCGCCGCAGGCACGACCCCGGCCAGCTCATCGAGGTCATCACCGGAGCAGAGGCGCTGCGCCAGCACCTGCGGCAGATGCAGGACAACGCGCGCCACGAGATGCTCTGGTTCTGCAAGGCGCAGTACGTGGCGATGCCCTCGGGCAGCAACCGCGCCGAGTACGACGCCCTCGCCCGCGGGGTGCGCTACCGCGTCCTGTACGAGCAGGCCTTCTTCGACGACGAGGGCGCCGTCGACAACGTAGTCGAAGGTGTGCGCGCCGGTGAGGTGGCCCGGTCGGTTCCGCACCTGCCGCTGCGCCTGGCCGTGGCCGACCGCGCCATCGCCATCTGCCCGCTGGTCCCCGGTGGGCCCCAGGGCAGTCCCCATGTGGCGACGGCCGCGCTGGTGCGAGGCAGCAGCCTGCTGGAGGCGCTCATCTCGCTCTTCGAGCGCTACTGGGAGACCGCGGTCCCGCTGAACGTCAGCGCCTCCGGCGGGGTGGAGGGCAGCGACGGGGTCGTCGACGCCGACCCGCTGACCGAGACCGACCGCCGGCTGCTCTCGCTGCTCGTGGCGGGTGTCGCCGACAAGGCAATCGCGAGCCAGATGGGGCTGAGCAGGCGTACCGTGCAGCGCCACATCCAGCACATGATGACGCTCGCCGGCGCCGACACGCGGATGCAGCTCGCCTGGCAGGCCGCTCGCCGCGGCTGGCTCTGAGGCCAGCCGCTCCCAGGCGAACTGACTGCTCGTCAGTCCTGGTGGCTCACCGTCCGGTGCGGGGCCGGCCGGGCGCGGGCGAGCCCGTACGGACCGGTCGCGGCGGCGGCCGGGCGGCGAGCCGGAACCCCTGGCACTGGCCCGAGCTTTCGGTCCTCGTCGCGGACCCGGCCGGTCGGTGGGGCGCTTGAACCATGAGTACCCGCCTACCAGCGGGTTCCGTGGAGCAGGCTGCCCTGCCGTCCTCGTCGCCCATGCCGGCGGTGGCCGGTCCGCTGCCCGGGCCGGAGGACGAGGCGCAGTACGGGTTCAAGCCGCTCTTTCACGGACCCTTTCGGCGCGCGCTGCCTCTACCAGTTCTACGGCACCGACAGCGACTCCAAGCTGACCGGTACCGGAACCCCGGAGCTGGACAAGCAGATCCACGCCGCCTCCGAGATATCCGACCCCGCCAAGCAGACCGCCCGCGCAAACGCCATCGAACGTGAGGAACTGGCGCAGTACGCCTTCCTGCCCCTCTTCAGCGGTCCGTCCGTCTACGGCGTCAGGAAGGGGCCGGCCGACGTCGGCGCCACGGTCTTCGGCACGCCGCTGCCGGAGACCGTCGGCTGGCAGAAGTAGCTCACGAGCGTGGCGGCCGCCCGGCGGGTCCGCTCACGTTGCGCTCGTGTCGTAGCCGGCCAGGAAGGGGCGCGCAGCAGGGCGAGCAGGGCCTCCGGCCGGTGCAGCGGGATGACGTGGCCGCAGTCGTCGATGACGTGTCCGGTGAGATCGTCGGTGACGGACCGGAGTTGGCGTTCCAGCGCCGAGCCGACGGGGCGGGCGCCCAGCGCCATCGTCGGCACGGTCAGGCGGGCCGTGCCGGCCGCCCGCTCGATCTGTGCCGCGCTCTCGGGCAGGGCCCGGTAGTACGAGAACGCACGGCTCAACGCCTCCCGGCCGGTGTAGGCGCGGACGAATGCGTCCCGGATGTCGGGGCGTACCCCGTCACGCAGCGTGCCGGCCCGCAGGAACCAGTCGACGTAGGCCGCCTCGTTCCCCGCCAGCACGGTCTCGGCGAGGCCGGGCGCGGCGGCGTGAAAGCCGAACCACCAGGGCGGCCCGTCGGCGAGGAAGTCCTCGGCGCCGGGCCGCCTCCCCAGCAGGGACTCCATGACGACCAGGCGCCGGACGAGGCCGGGGCGGCGCATGGCGAGGAGGAAGGCCGGCGGCGCGCCGGCGTCGACGGCCACCACAGAGGCCGAGGACACCCCGAGCGCGCCGAGGAGCGCCGCGGCGTCCTCGGCCAGGGTGCCCGCGTCGTACCCGGAGGCAGCGGGGCCGCTCGCGCCGAAGCCGCGCAGGTCCGGCGCGATGACGCGGTGGCTGCCCGACAGGCCGGCCATGGCGTCGGTTCACACCTGCCAGGTGTGCGGGAAGCCGTGCAACAGCAGGACGGCCGGGCCGGCTCCGGCGGGGGCGACGTTCAGTTCGACGCCGTTGACGGCAACGCGGCGCTGTTCGGGCATGGCGGGACTCCGAAGCCTGGTGAGGAAGGGTGACGTGGTCACCGTAGGGAACTAGGCTGTCCCGCCCAAGACGGCACTTTCCCTTCAGGTGGTGAGCTCCAGGTGACCACGTCGGGTCCCGACGGACATGACAGGCGGCCAGGTGAGCGTGGCGACCTGCTGGACCCGCGCTGCCCGACACGCCGGCTGCTCGACCGCATCGGCACCAAGTGGACGTCGATGACGGTCAAGGTGCTGGCCGAGGAGTCCCCGCACGAGGTCCGCTTCGCGGAGCTGCGGCGCCGTGTCCCGGGCATCTCGCAGAAGATGCTGTCCGTCACGCTGCAGAGCCTGGCCCGCGACGGCCTGGTGGCGCGCCGCGTGGAGCCCACCGTGCCGCCTGCCGTGCACTAGTGGACTGTCGC
>NZ_JAJONF010000044.1 GCF_021462265.1 Streptomyces shenzhenensis
AACTTCCACGCTGGGCCTGCCGTTCTCAAGAGGGCTGGAGGATCGGGAAAGTCTACGTGGTTTAGACCAATCTGACGGGATCAATCTAACAGAACCGACCCCTGTTCCCGCAGGTCGGGCGCAGCGAAAGGGGGCAGGCGCGAGGTTACGTGAATGCATCAGATGGGGTGAATTGCGGAAAACTGCCCCGCCCCTCGCGGCACCCTCGCCGCGTCGCGGAAAATTGCCCAGGACATCCGGCCCCACGGCCGCCCCCGGCGGGCTACTCTGCGATCGGATCAACTGTGAACAGTCTCCAACGCATAGACACACACCGTGGTCTAGTCCAGAATTGCGTGCGAGTGCTGAATGAGTACGACACCCGTCGTACCGCACAGTCACACTCTTCCGCCTTCCCCGCACAGGAAGGCGGACCGAGGAACCGGAGCTCTCTGCCCTGACTGCCCCGGCTCCTCACCTTCGGCCGACCGGGACCGCACACCCCACGGCCGTTGCTGCTCCGGGCTGCGGTGCCGGGAGGGTTGAGGGTCCCTCTCAGGCGCCGCGGCCCGCGGGTGTTTCCGGGCCCGGCGTTCTTCCCCGGACCGCTTCCCGGCCCGCTGTTTTTCGGCCATCCACATACCGCCAGGTACGCTCACAGATGTGCCCTCCATGAACGAACTGGTCCGCCAGCACACCGCCCTCGACGACTCCGACCTGGAGTGGCTCCATCTGCTGGTCTCGGAGTGGCAGCTGCTCTCCGACCTCTCCTTCGCCGACCTGGTCCTGTGGGTCCCCACCCGGGACGGCACCCGGTACGTCTCGGTGGCGCAGATGCGCCCCAACACCGGCCCCACCTCCTACCAGGACGACATGGTCGGCCACCTGGTGCCGCGCGGCCGCCGGCCCATGCTGGACATCGCCCTGGACGAGGGCCGCATCGTCCGCGAGGGCGACCCGGAGTGGCGCGAAGAGGTCCCCGTACGGGTCGAGTCCATCCCGGTGCGGCGCGAGGGCCGGGTCCTCGGAGTCATCGCCCGCAACACCAACCTGCTGACCGTGCGCACTCCGAGTCGCCTTGAGCTCACCTACCTGCAGAGCGCCTCCGACCTCGCGCAGATGATCGCTGCCGGATCGTTTCCCTTCCCGAACCAGCAGGTCGACATGGACGCCTCGCCGCGGGTCGGCGACGGCCTGATCCGGGTGGACGGCGACGGCATCGTCCAGTACGCCTCCCCGAACGCCCTCTCCGCCTACCACCGCCTCGGCCTCGCCACCGACCTCCTCGGCCACCACCTCGGCCAGACCACCGCCGAACTCGCCCCGACAATGGGGCCGGTGGACGAGGCGCTCGCCAAACTCGCCAGCGGCTGGGCGCCGCGCGAGTTCGAGATCGAGTCGGAGGACGGCGTCATCCAGTTCCGGGCCATCCCGCTCAAGCCCAAGGGGACCCGCATCGGTTCCCTGGTGCTGCTCCGGGACGTCACCGAACTGCGACGCCGCGAGCGTGAGTTGATCACCAAGGACGCGACCATCCGGGAGATCCACCACCGGGTGAAGAACAATCTCCAGACGGTCGCAGCGCTGCTGCGGCTGCAGGCCCGGCGCATCGAGTCCGAGCGCGGCCGGGAGGCCCTGGAGGAGGCGGTACGGCGGGTCGGCTCCATCGCCATCGTGCATGAGACGCTCTCCCAGAACCTGGACGAGCGCGTGGAGTTCGACGAGATCGCGGACCGGGTGCTCGCCATGGTCGCCGAGATCTCGCCCGGCAAGGTCACCGGCCGGCGCACCGGCCGCTTCGGAATACTGGACGCCGAGGTCGCCACCCCGCTGTCCATGGTTCTCACCGAGATCCTGCAGAACGCCCTCGAACACGGCTTCCGCGAGGGCGACACCGGCACCGTCGAGGTCACGGCGGTCCGCGGCGGCACCACCAAGGAGGCCCGGCTGCTCGTCACCGTCCAGGACGACGGCGTCGGCCTGCCCGAGGGCTTCGATCCGCAGCGCTCCGGAAACCTCGGCCTGCAGATCGTACGGACCCTGGTGGAGGGCGAGTTGGGCGGCACGTTCGACATGGTGCCGGCACCGGAGCGGGGGACCCGGGTGATCCTCGACGTGCCGGTGCGGCCGCAGAAGTGACACGCGTCGGGGCGCTGGAGACAGCAAAGAGCCCCGGACCTGGTGGGTCCGGGGCTGCTCGCTCGTTGCTGCTGTTTCTAAGCGCATCGGGGGTACTGCGCGCTGCGGCTCGGGGGCGGGAGATGCGTACTCGCTGTACGCGCCGCCAAGCTCAGGCTGTCACAGGGGTGGGACTGTCAGGCGGTGGCCTGACGGGCCCGGTTGCGGGCGGCACGGCGCTTCATCGCGCGACGCTCGTCCTCGCTGAGACCACCCCAGACGCCGGAGTCCTGACCGGACTCAAGCGCCCACTGCAGACACTGATCCATAACGGGGCAGCGACGGCAGACGGCCTTGGCTTCCTCGATCTGCAGCAGCGCAGGACCGGTGTTGCCGATGGGGAAGAAGAGCTCGGGGTCTTCCTCGCGGCAAACGGCGTTGTGACGCCAGTCCATGGCTGCTACCTCTCCTTGGTATTACATGCACGTTGCTTGTGAATGTGAACGCTTTCACGAATCCCTCAACAAGTGAAGGGCCGACCGCCAGGTTCCCTGGCAGGGGTCCTGTGAGTTGAAGGGGGATTCCGGTGATCAGTGGAGGCCGGTCTTGCGGGCCGTCCCGATCGCCACGTAGAGCCTCGCAAACCTCAGCGGCGGATACAACCCCTTCCGGAAAGTTTTTTTTGATTCCTCGGTGTCGACTGGGTCACAGCCGTACTTCCATGGGGTGGATCCTGGCCTAAACGTTCGAGTGAAAGGACTTTAGGCCCTTCCACTCACACAATCACACGCAGTGCACTGCGTACGCCTGTGAACGTCACGCTCGTTCGCAGTCCCAGGTGGTCGCCGTCCATCTGAAGGGGGAGGGGGACCTTCGAATGCAAGGTGAACTGGTCCAGGTCGTGCAGCGACACCGCGTGCCTGCCGTGGGGTCCGCGCTCGGGGGACGAAGTGAGCAACTGCGTGCCATACCGGGCAACCGCGGCGGTCGACAGGCGGCTGAGACCGAGCACATCGATGCCTTTATCGAACGAGGCCTTAGGTGACGTGTACATCGGGCGATTGCCGAGATACGTCCAGGGCGAGGTGTTCGAGACTATCGCCACGACGAGATCGTCGATCGGGTCGGCACCGGGCCGCTCAAGCGTGATAGGGCCGTGCCGGCGGTGCTGTTCGCCGAGGAACTGCCGGACCACCTGGCGAACGTACAGCGCGTGTGTGGATTTCTTACCGCGCTCGCGCTGCTGCTCGACCCGGCCCACCACGCCGGCGTCGAAGCCGAGCCCCGCGTTGAAGGTGAACCAGCGGGCCGGGACCGCTTCGTCCTCGGTGCCGGGCGTGCCGGCGGTCAGACCGAGGCCGACGAGGCGCTCGCGCTGCTCGCGCAGTGCGTCCAGCAGTTCGCCGGTGGCCTCGACCGGGTCGTTGGGCAGGCCGAGGGCGCGGGCGAAGACGTTGGTGGAGCCGCCGGGGACCACGGCGAGACCGGGCAGCCGGTCCGGGTCGGGACCGTTGTGGAGGAGGCCGTTGACGACCTCGTTGACCGTGCCGTCGCCGCCGAGCGCCACGACGAGGTCGATGTCGTCGCTCTCCGCCGCGAGCCGCGCCAGGTCGCGGGCGTGGCCGCGGTACTCGGTGGTGACCGCCTCCAGTTTCACTTCGCTCGCGAGCGCGTGGATGAGGACGTCGCGCCTACGTGCGCTTGTGGTGGTTGCCGCCGGATTGACCACGAGAAGTGCACGCATGGATTGCAGCGTACCTACTGGAAAGTACCGGGCCCAGACCGAGTTAGGGATCCGGTAAGAGACAGGGGCGTGAGCCTGAACACTTACGGCTGCCGGCCGAGGGCTACCCTGCTGGGGTGAGCGATGCGTCTACGGCTGTGAAGGCCGACGGAACCGAAGGCCCCCGTCCGCGGCGGCTGACGTACGCCGCTGCGCTGGCCGGGCTGGAAGGGCTCGCGCTGGTGGCCGGCGGGGTGTGGATGCTGGTGCTCGGGCTGACCGGGGATCCGGACGACCGGGGGCAGGCGGTCACGGGGGGTGTCACCGTGATCGTGCTGGCGCTGCTGCCGCTGCTGGCCGCGCGGGGGCTGCTGCTGCGGAGGAGCTGGAGCCGGGGACCGGCGGTGATCACGCAGATCATGGCGTTGCCGGTGGCGTACAACCTGCTGCAGGCCGACAGCATGGCGATTCCGGTGGGGATCGTGCTGGCCGTGGTCGCCGTGGCTTCGCTGGTGCTGCTGGTGAACTCCGCTACCACCCAGGCCCTTGGGATCAAGGGGCCCGGGCGTAGTAGCTGATCTGCGGGTGGGCCGCCCGCCTACTCCTCCACCAGCAGCTTCTCGCGCAGCTGGGCCAGGGTCCTCGCCAGCAGCCGGGAGACGTGCATCTGGCTGATGCCGACCTCCTGGGCGATCTGGGACTGCGTCATGTTGCCGAAGAAGCGCAGGAGAAGGATCCGCTTCTCCCGGGGCGGGAGGTCTTCGAGGAGGGGCTTGAGGGACTCGCGGTATTCCACGCCCTCCAGGGCCTCGTCCTCCGCGCCGAGGGTGTCGGCGACCGCCGGGGACTCGTCGTCGGTGTCGGGGACGTCCAGGGACAGCGTGGAGTACGCGTTGGCCGACTCCAGGCCCTCCAGGACCTCCTCCTCCGAGATGGCGAGCTTCTCGGCCAGCTCGTGGACCGTGGGGGAGCGGCCGTGCTGCTGGGAGAGCTCCGCGGTGGCGGTGGTGAGTGCGAGGCGCAGCTCCTGGAGGCGGCGCGGGACGCGGACCGCCCAGCCCTTGTCGCGGAAGTGCCGCTTGATCTCACCGACCACGGTCGGGGTGGCGTACGTGGAGAACTCCACGCCCCGGTCGGGGTCGAACCGGTCGACCGACTTGATCAGGCCGATGGTGGCGACCTGGGTGAGGTCGTCCAGCGGCTCGCCGCGGTTGCGGAACCGGCGGGCGAGGTGCTCCACGAGCGGCAGATGCATCCGGACCAGCCGGTTGCGCAGCTCCGCGTACTCGGCGCTGCCCTCCTTCAGCCCGCGCAGCTCGATGAACAGGGCGCGTGCGCCGCTGCGGTCCTGAGGTGCGTGCCGGGTCGCCTGCACTACCTCCGCGGCCAGCGCCTCGTCCTCGGCGTATCGCTCGTGCTCGCTCATCGTCCCGCCCGTCGCCCTTCCGCGAGCCTGCGCCCCGGCTCGGTGCGGGGCCGTGACCCCGTTCCGCCCTTCCGGGGGCGCGCTCTGCGCGGCACCCTCCAGACCGGCCGGCGCGGAGGGGTCCTCCGGGTGCGGCCTGGCCTGTTCCGGGATGCCGTCGATGCCGTCAGCCATGCGGCAGGGGCCGGCCCCGGGGCCTTCGCCCCCGGCCGGCAGCTCCCGTGTGCCGCGCTCTTCGTCCCGCACCGGCCCGTCCCCGTTCCTCACGCCGGCCCGGGTCCCGCGCCGCGCTGTTTGTAGAGGCTGATCGACACGGTCTTGTCCTCGTCGACGGCCGACGAGACCTTGCCGGCCAGGGCCGACAGCACGGTCCAGGCGAAAGTGTCGCGCGACGGGGCGTGCCCGTCCGTGGTCGGGGCGGAGACCGTGACCTCCAGCGAGTCGTCGACGAGGCGGAAGACACAGCTGAGCACCGAGCCGGGAACGGCCTGCTGGAGCAGGATCGCGCAGGCCTCGTCGACCGCGATGCGCAGATCCTCGATCTCGTCCAGGGTGAAGTCCAAGCGGGCGGCGAGACCGGCCGTGGCCGTGCGCAGCACCGACAGGTAGGCACCCGCAGCCGGCAGCCGGACTTCCACGAAGTCCTGGGTCGCGGGCTCGCCTGCGATCTGGGACACCCTCACCTCCATGGTGGTACAAGCTTTTCGGGGCCGAGGGTCGCCCCCCGGGGGTAACGCACTACGTGGTTCAGCGGTGACGCTACCGCGCTCCGAACTTTTCTGTCCCCGGGACCCCAACCCCCTGGCGTCACTCACAGTAAACCTGTGAATACGCTCCGTGTCTAGAGGTCTGCCTTGCCCAATTGGGAAGAGCGCGCGCCGGATTGACGTACCCCGGCGTCGAACCGTCGAACCGTCGGTGCCGTCGTCTTCGGCATCCGTAGTGCAGTGTCACACGAGGACGTGGTCGACGAAGCACCAGCGCCAGTCCTCGCCGGGTTCGAACGTCCGCATCACCGGGTGACCCGACGTCTCGTGGTGGCCTGTCGCGTGTCTTCCCGGCGACGAATCGCAGCAGGCCACGTGGCCACAGGTCAGACAGAGCCGCAGCTGTACCGGGTGCCAGCCCTTGGCGAGACATTCCGGGCAGGTCTCGTTCAACGGCTCGGGTTCCGGGAGCGGCAGCGCGTCGCGGTGCGTGCACTGTTTCATGATTGCCAGATTACGTCGGGTGTGCGGGTGGCCGCGCGAAAAATGAGGGCGGGCGAGGACGATGGACGTGATGCCACTGCTGTTGCTGGTGGCGGGGAGTGCCGCGATCGCCGGCGCGGCCCGGCGTACTCCGGTGCCGGCGCCCCTGCTGCTGGTAGCGGTCGGGCTGGTGGTGTCGTACGTGCCCGGCATCCCCGACTACACCCTCGACCCCGAGGTGGTCCTGCCGCTGCTGCTGCCCCCGCTCCTCTACACCTCGGCGTCCGACAGCTCCTACCTGGACCTGCGGGCCCAGCTGCGGCCGGTCGCGCTGCTCTCGGTCGGCTACGTGCTCTTCGCGACCTTCGTGGTCGGCTGGGCGGTCTACCTGCTGGTCCCGGGCATGCCGCTGACGTCCGCCGTCGTGCTGGGCGCGGTGGTGGCCCCGCCGGACGCGGTGGCGGCGACGGCGGTCGCGCGCCGGGTCGGGCTGCCGTCCCGGATCACGACGATCCTGCAGGGCGAGTCGCTGCTGAACGACGCCACCGCGATCACCGCCTACAAGGTCGCCCTCGCGGCGGCCGTCGGCGCGGGCGCCACCTGGGCCGGCGGCGTCGAGGAGTTCCTGCTCGCGGCGGTCGGCGGGGTGGGCGTCGGCCTGATCCTGATGGCGCCCCTGCACGGGCTGCGCACCCATCTGAAGGAACCGCTGCTCCAGAACACCCTGTCCCTGCTGATCCCCTTCGTCGCCTACGGCGTCGCCGAGCAGTTCCACGCCTCCGGCGTCCTCGCCGTCGTGGTCGTCGCCCTCTACCTCGGCCACCGTGCGTGGGAGGTCGACTTCGCCACCCGGCTCCAGGAGGAAGCGGTGTGGAAGATGGTCGCCTTCATCCTGGAGTCGGCGGTCTTCGCCCTGATCGGCCTGCAGCTGCCGATCGTCCTCAGGGGGCTCGGCCAGTACGAGGGCGTGGCGGCCGCCTGGTACGCCGTCGCCCTCTTCCTGGTGGTCGTCGCGGCCCGTTTCGCCTGGGTCTACCCGGCGGCCTTCCTGCCCCGGATACTCTCCGCGCGGATCCGCGGACGGGAGGCGAACCCGACCTGGAGAGGCGCGATGGTGACCTCCTGGGCCGGGATGCGCGGGGTGGTCTCCCTGGCCATCGCCTTCTCGATCCCGGTCACCGTGCACGGCGCCCCCTTCCCGCACCGCAACCTGGTCCTGTTCCTGACCTTCACCACCGTCATCGGCACGCTGGTCGTGCAGGGCCTGACCCTGCCCCCGCTGATCCGCCGGCTGAGATTCCCCGGCCGCGACCCGCAGGCGGAGACCCTGGCCGAGGCGAACGCCCAGGCCCAGGCCTCGCGCGCGGCCGAGGCCCGCCTCGACGAACTCCTCTCGGACGACCGCAACGAACTGCCGCCCCCGCTCGCCGACCGCCTGCGCATGGTCCTGGAGCGCCGCCGCAACGCCGTCTGGGAACGCCTCGGCCAGACCAACCCGATCACCGGCGAGTCCGTCGACGACACCTACCGCCGCCTCTCCCGCGAGATGATCAGCGCCGAACGCGCGGTCTTCGTCCGGCTCCGCGACCACCGCTACATCGACGACGAGATGCTGCGGACCCTGCTGCGCCGGCTGGACCTGGAGGAGGCGGCCGCGTACCGGGAGGCCGGGTGAGCCGGCGCACGGCCGGTGCGGCTGTCCCGCGGTGCCGCGCCTGCCCGCGGCCGTCCCGGCACCCCTGGTGCGTCGGCCGCGCCGCGGGGCCGGCCGGCCCGAGATCCGGCCCTGACCGCGCGGGGCTCCCGCACGCCGGTCAGGCCGTCAGCACCGCCGCCACGGTCACGTCCCGGCCCAGACCGCCCTCCCGCGCCAGCTCGACGAGTCCGTACAGCAACTTGGCGACATACAGCCGCTCCACCCGCACCCCGTGCCGCTCCCCGAAGTCCTCGGCGAAGGCGTCGAGTTCCGGTGTCGTACGCCCGTACCCGCCGAAATGGAACCGCTCGTCGAGCGACCACCGCCCGCGCCGTCCCCCGAACGCCTCCTCCTGCAGCCGCAGGATCTCCCCCGCCAGGAACCCGCCCCTCAGCACCGGCACCCCCAACGCCCGCTGCTCCGCGCCCAGTCCGGCCGCCAGGCCGGCCAGTGTGCCTCCGGTCCCGCAGGCGGTCGCCACCACGTCGGCCCGCCCGCGCAGCTCCGCACCGAGGGCCCGGCAGCCGCGCACCGCGGCCGCGTTGGTGCCGCCCTCCGGCACCACGTACGCGCCCTCGGCCCCCGCCGCCCGCAGCAGGCCGGCCAGCACCTCGGGCTCGGCCTTGCGCCGATATGTCGACCTGTCGATGAAGTGCAGCCGCATCCCGTCGGCCGCGCACCGCGTGAGCGAGGGATTCGGCGGCCGGCCGCCCAGCTCCTCGCCCCGCACCACCCCGATCGTCGGGAAGCCGAGGAGACGGCCCGCGGCGGCCGTCGCGCGCAGGTGGTTGGAGTACGCGCCGCCGAAGGTGAGGACCGGCCGGCCGGCCGCCGCCTCGATGTTCGGGACCAGCTTGCGCCACTTGTTGCCGATCAGCTCCGGGTGGATCAGGTCGTCCCGCTTGAGGAGGAGACGGACGCCGTGGCGGGCGAAACGGTCGTCGGACACCTCCTGGAGCGGCGAGGGGAGCCGGGGGGTGAGTATGTCGGCGCTGGTCACGTCGTCATTGTCGCCCGGGGCGGCCGCGCGGGCTCACTTCAGCCGGTCCCTGACGCGCTCGCGCAGCCAGGCCATCGAGAAGCCGCGCGGGTCCGCCTTTCCCGGCTGCCATTCCAGGTGCCCGATCACCGACCGCTCCGACCAGCCGTGCTGCCGGCACACCGCCGCGGCCACCTTCTCGATCGCCTCCAGCTGGGCGTCGGGCCACGGGTCCTGGCCGTCGCCCAGGTTCTCGCACTCGAAGCCGTAGAAGTGCCGGTTGCCGTCGGTGTTCGCCTCGTTGTCCGGGGGCAGGGCCTTCTCGGCGGTCACCGCGCGCAGCACGTCGTCGTCGCCCGGGCCCGCGTGGTTGGCGCGGCCGTGGCCGACGAGGTGCACCGTGCCGTCCTTGGTGACGACGCCGTGGCACAGCGGGCCGGGGAGGTCCCGATGGCCGTCGCGGCAGATCCGGACCGTGGCTTCGGCGCCGTTGGTCACCGTGTGGTGGATCATCACGCCGTGGACGGGCCCCCAGGGGCCCTTGTGGTTCCGGTTGTGCTCCCGCCAGTCGCCGACCTCGACGACTCTGACGCCCTCGGCCCGCAACGCGTCGAGGAAAGCACCCGCGGACATGGGTGGGGCCATGGCCGCCTCCTTCGCATCCCAACTGCCTGAACTGTCTCGGTACCTGGATCTTCCAGATCGTCTGGACGTTCTACAGAAGCCGCGCTTATCCGGCCATACCGGTTCGAACTAGTTCGGATCCTGTGCGAGTCGATCCGGACAGACCGGCATGCCGCGGGGTGGTGGATGAGGTGATGTGCCGGCATGCCCAGCGGTGCGATGATCTATTCCCGCTCTTTCGGGTAATGGTCTGGACACTCTCCGTGATGACAAGGTGGTCCGCGAGACCGATGCGCGGGCAGTTCGGCGTCCGCGCAGGTATGGGAGGGCGTTTCCTTATGTCGGTAGGCGAAGAGGTCCGCACGGATCAGGGCAAGCCGCAGCAGTCTCTGGACACGGCGGCAGCGCGGAACCTGGCCACCACCACCAAGTCCGCGCCGCAGATGCAGGAGATCAGCTCCCGCTGGCTGCTGCGGACACTGCCCTGGGTCGACGTCCAGGGCGGCACGTACCGGGTGAACCGGCGGCTCACCTACACGGTCGGCGACGGCCGTATCACCTTCCTGAAGACCGGCGGCCGCGTCGAGGTCATCCCCGCGGAGCTGGGCGAGCTGCCCGTCCTGCGTTCCTACGAGGACGAGGAGGTGCTGGCCGAGCTGGCCCAGCGCTGCCGGCAGCGCGACTTCGCCCCGGGCGACGTCATCGCCTCGTTCGGCAACGGCGCGGACGAGGTCCACCTGCTGGCCCACGGCCGCGTCGAGAAGGTCGGCACCGGCCCCTACGGCGACGACGCGGTGCTCGGCGTCCTCGCCGACGGCGCCTACTTCGGCGAGCAGGGCCTGATCGACCCCGACGCCATCTGGGAGTACACCGCCCGCGCCGACACGGCCTGCACCGTGCTGACCCTGTCCCGGCAGGACTTCGAGCAGGTCGCCGAGCGCGCCGACTCACTGCGCGAGCACCTTCGGCACCTGCGCGCGATCCCCGAGCAGCGCACCAACAAGTACGGCGAGAAGGAGGTCGCCCTCGCGGCCGGCCACAGCGGCGAGCCGGACATCCCGCACACCTTCGTCGACTACGAGGCCCGCCCGCGTGAGTACGAGCTGAGCATCGCCCAGACCGTGCTGCGCGTCCACACCCGTGTGGCCGACCTCTACAACCAGCCGATGAACCAGACCGAGCACCAGTTGCGGCTCACCGTCGAGGCGTTGAAGGAGCGCCAGGAGCACGAGCTCATCAACAACCGGGAGTTCGGCCTGCTCAGCAACTGCCAGTACGACCAGCGGCTGCAGCCGCACGACGGCGTGCCCGGCCCGGACGACATGGACGAGCTGCTCAGCCGTCGGCGCGGGACCAGGCTCTTCCTCGCCCACCCGCGCGCCATCGCCGCCTTCGGGCGTGAGCTCAACAAGCGCGGACTGGTCCCGGAGACCGTCGAGATCGGCGGCAACCGCATCCCGACCTGGCGCGGGGTCCCGATCTACCCCTGCAACAAGATCCCGGTCACCGAGGCCCGGACCACCTCGATCATCGCCATGCGTACCGGCGAGGACGACCAGGGCGTCATCGGACTGCGGCAGTCCGGAATCCCTGACGAGATCGAGCCGAGCCTCTCGGTCCGCTTCATGGGCATCAACGAACAGGCGATCATCAGTTACCTGGTCACGGCCTACTACTCGGCCGCCGTTCTGGTCCCGGACGCCCTCGGAGTGCTGGAGAACGTCGAGATCGGCCGGTGGAGGTGACGTTTCCGCACCTGGTCGCCGTGTCCCCGCCCTCCGCGGCGGGTACACCCTCGGGGTACGTGCCGAGCCGTGGCGGAGACGCCACCGTACGCGCACTCCGCGAGAGGGAGGCCATGGCTGAGTTCGTGACGGAGCGGGAGCAGCGCGCCACGCAGCTGCCGCCGGGGAGGTCGGAGCCGCTCGACGGGTCCGAGGCGGCGGTGATACTGGAACGGGTCCGGGCGTCCGTCGACCCCGAACTGCGCACCGCGGTGGCGTCGTTGCCCGGATCGATGCGGCGGATAGCGCGCTACCACTTCGGCTGGGAACACGCGGACGGCACTCCGGCGGACGGCGACGCGGGCAAGGCCATCAGACCGGCGCTGGTCCTCGCCGCCGCCGACGCGCTCGGCGGTCCGGCTGCTCGCACGGCCGCCGTACGGGCCGCGGCCGCCGTGGAACTGGTGCACAACTTCACACTGCTGCACGACGACGTCATGGACCGGGACACCTCCCGCAGGCACCGGCCCACCGCATGGACCGTGTTCGGCGACGCCGACGCGATCCTCGCCGGGGACGCCCTCCAGGCGCTGGCCCTCCGGCTGCTCGCCGAGGACCCGCACCCGGCCTCCGCGGCGGCCGCCGCCCGGCTCGCGGACTGCGTCCTCGAACTGTGCGCGGGACAACACGCGGACACGGCCCTGGAGGGCCGGGCGCCCGACGAGGTCGCCCTCGACGAGGTGCTCGCCATGGCCGAGGCCAAGACCGGGGCCCTGCTGGGCTGTGCCTGCGCCCTGGGCGCGCTGTACGCGGGGGCGGGAGCGGCGGAGGTGGCGGCGCTCGACGGCTTCGGCCGCCAGGCCGGGCTGGCCTTCCAGCTGATCGACGACGTCATCGGGATATGGGGTGACCCCCGGCGCACCGGCAAGCCGGCCGGCGCGGACCTGGCGGCCCGCAAGAAGTCGCTGCCGGTCGTCGCGGCCCTCACCTCCGGTACCCCGGCCGCCGCCGACCTCGCCGAGCTGTACGCCAAGCCGCATGTGCGGGCCGACGCGGACGAGATCGCGCGGACCGCGCTGGCCGTGGAGCGGGCGGGCGGCCGGGACTGGGCGCAGGCCGAGGCGGCCGACCGGATGGCACGGGCGATGCAGGAGCTCGCCCGCGCCGTGCCCGACCCGGAGGCGGCCGCCGGCCTCCTCGCGCTCGCCGAGTTCGTGACCCGGCGCAGCAGGTGAAGACCCCGGAGCCCCCGGGACCGTGCGGCTCCTGACCCCGCACGGTGCACCGGGGGCTCCGGTCCGACGGGTCCCGCGCATCCCCACGGTGCGCGGGGCCCGCCGATTCCCGCCCGGGCGGCCTCCCGGCGGGTGGCCGGCGGCGGGCGCGGCTGCCGGACCCGGCCTACGCTGGAGGCATGGACGCCCAGGACCAGGTCTGTCCGGTCTGCGGACAGCCCGTCGAGCGTGTGGTGGGGCGGCACAAGACGCTGGGCGCCTGGGTTCCGGTCTGGGGACCGGGTCCCTGCCGCAACCCCGACTGCGCCGCGTACCCCGGGCCTGGGCCGCAGGGCCCGCAGGAGACGGCACCGCCCAGGTCTCCGCCGCCCGAATCAGCCGGGGGACGGCCCACGCCGTAGCGTGTCCGCATGACGGCGCTCCCGAACATCCTGCACATCACCGAACGCTCCCTGTGGGAAGAGGCCCGCGCGCGGGGCGGCTACGAGATGTCCACCCGTGGCCGCACCCTCCAGGAGGAGGGCTTCATCCACTGCTCCACCCGTGACCAGCTCCCGCGTGTCGCGGCCTTCCTGTACGGCTCCTACGACGGCCCGGACGAGCTGGTGGTCCTGGTCGTGGACCCGGCCCGGGTCGGCGCCCCGGTGAGGTGGGAGGCGCCGACGCCCGGCGATGAGGAGTTCCCGCACGTGTACGGACCGATACCGGTCACGGCCGTGGTGGACGTGGAGCCCTGGGGCTGAACAGGCCGGGTGAACCCCACCACGGTCCGCCGGCGCCGCGAAGGGGCGCGGGGCCGGGTCCCGACGGGTGGCCACCACCGGGTGGGCGCGAGCGGCCGCTACGGGGCCGCGGACGCCTGACGACCCGATGCGGCTGTTCCGGCGGAGCGCTCAGCCCCGGCCCGGGAGGCCGCCGGTCTCCGGGTCGCGGCCGGTGAGGCAGTAGGTGCCGCCCGCCGGGTCGCGCATCACCGTCCAGTGGCGGCCGTCGGCCACGTGCACGGCGCCGAGTTCCTCGTGCCGGGCGCGGGTCGCCGGGATGTCCGCGCAGGCCAGGTCGAGGTGGGCGGCGGCCGGCTGTTCGTCGTCCAGCCGCTGGAGCAGGATCCGCACGGGCAGGCCGGCCGGCGGCCGGAGCACCCGGAATTCCGGCAGTGAGCCGGTCAGCAGCTCCCAGCCGGTCAGCTCCGCCCAGAACGCGGTCTCCGGCTCGTACGCGGACGGCGGGATGTCGAGGCTGACCTGGTCGAGCCGGCTGCCCGCCACGACCGGCGGCCGTACCGACTCGCCCTGCCAGGGCGCCGCGCACCACACCTGCCCGCCGGGCGAGCGCAGGACGGCCCAGCGGTCGTGCTCGGCGACCGTCTCGGCGCCGAGTTCCCGGGCCCGCTTCAGCAGGCCCGGCACGTCCTCGACGCAGAGGTCCAGGTGGGCTCCGCCGGGGCCGGACCAGACGCCCTGGAGCTTGACGCAGGCGTCGACGCCGGAGGCCGGCAGCAGCGTCACGAACTCGTCGTTCTCGCCGCGGGGTGCGGAGAGGAAGGTGCCGGTGACGGCCGTCCAGAACGCCTGGGCGACGGCGAGGTGCGCGGCGGGGCGGTCGGCGAAGGCGTACGTCCAGCGGATGGTCATGCGGTGATCGTAAGTGCGCTACTCGGCCGGCCGCCGCTCGGTGAAACGCAACAGGTTCCCGGCCGGGTCCCGGAACGCGCAGTCCCGCACCCCCCAGTGCTGGTCCATCGGCTCCTGGATCACGTCACCGCCGTACTCCCGCACCCGCTCGTACAGCGCGTCGCAGTCGGTGGTGGAGAAGATCACCCCGCGCAGCATGCCCTTGGCGAGCAGTTCGGCCATCGCCTGCCGGTCGGCGGGGGAGGCGTCCGGGTTGGCGCCCGGCGGCTCCAGCACGATCTCCACGCCCGGCTGCTGCGGCGACCCGACGGTCACCCATCGCATCCCCTCGAACTCCACGTCGTTGTGGACCTCCAGGCCGAGAACGTCACGGTAGAAGGCCAGCGCCTTGTCGTGGTCGTCGACGGCTATGAAACACTGCGCGAGTTTTACGTCCATGGGGTCAGGCTAGGAGGAAACACCCTGCCGTGCCCTCAGGAGGCCTCACACGCCCGTCGCCGGCGGTCAGTACGGCCTGCGGCGTGGGCGGGTGAAGGTGCGGGCCACGCACGACGGGATCACCGTGCTCTCCTCGTGGTCCCGCGCCCGGTACGCGCTCGGCGTCTCCCCGACCAGCTCGGTGAACCGTGAACTGAAGGAGCCCAGCGAGGTGCAGCCGACCGACATGCACACCTCCGTCACCGTGAGGTCGCCGCGCCGCAGCAGCGCCTTGGCCCGCTCGACCCGCCTGGTCATGAGGTAGCTGTACGGCGTCTCCCCGAAGGCCTTGCGGAAGCTGCGCTGGAAGTGACCGGGGGACATGAGGGCGGTACGGGCGAGCTCGGCCATGTCGAGCGGCTCGGCGTACTCGCGGTCCATCCGGTCGCGTGCCCGGCGCAGCCGCCTCAGGTCCTCCAGGGGGGTCACCCGTCAAGCATGGCATGCACAGCGCACCCACGGCGGGGGGTTGTTTTTGGACCTGAGTTCGCTTCCGCTTCTCGCGCAATTGGCCCGAGCTTGTTTGCATAAAAGAATGGACCACATCACGTTCCTCGTGGCGGTCGTGATCGTCACCGCACTCGCGTTTGACTTCACCAACGGGTTTCACGACACGGCGAACGCGATGGCCACGTCCATCGCGACCGGCGCGCTCAAACCGAAGACAGCGGTCCTGATCAGCGGCGTACTGAACCTGGTCGGAGCCTTCCTCTCCACGGAGGTCGCCAAGACGATCTCCGGCGGCATCGTGAACGACGCCAGGGTGACCCCGGCGATGATCTTCGCGGGTCTCGTGGGGGCGATCCTGTGGAATCTGATGACCTGGCTGGTCGGGCTGCCCTCCAGTTCCTCGCACGCCCTGTTCGGCGGGCTGATCGGAGCCGTGTGGGTCGGTGCGGGTTCCAGCGCGGTCGACTTCGACAAGGTCGTCGAGAAGATCATCATCCCGGCGTTCGCCTCGCCGGTGGTGGCGGGCGTCGCCGCGCTGGTCGCCACGTACTGCGCCTACAGGCTCACCGCCCGCGGCCGCGCGGACTCCGTGACCAAGGGCTTCCGGCTCGGGCAGATCGGGTCGGCATCGCTGGTCTCGCTCGCGCACGGCACCAACGACGCCCAGAAGACCATGGGCATCATCACCCTGACCCTGATCTCCGTCGGCGCGCTCCCGGGCGACGCCGGTCCGCCGGTCTGGGTGATCTTCACCGCCGGTCTCGCCATCGCCCTCGGCACCTACATCGGCGGCTGGCGGATCATCCGCACCATGGGCAAGGGCCTGACCGAGATCCAGTCCCCGCAGGGCTTCGCGGCGGAGACCGCCTCCACGGCCGTCATCCTGACCTCCGCCCACATGGGCTTCGCGCTGTCCACCACGCAGGTCGCCTCCGGTTCCATCCTCGGCGCGGGTGTCGGCCGGCGGCTCGCGGAGGTCCGCTGGGGCACCGCCGGCCGCATGGTGGCCGCCTGGGTGATCACGCTGCCCTGCGCGGCGCTGGTCGGTGGCATCTCCGCGTACGCGGTCAAGCATGGCGGCGACCTCGGCACGGTCGTGGTCGCCCTGTTCGGCGCCGCGCTCGCGGCGGGCATCGTCATGCTGTCGCGACGTCACCCGATCGACGCGAAGAACGTCAACGACGGCCACGAGGTCGCCGTCCGCGGCACGTCCCCGTCCCGCGCCGGCACCGCCGCCTGAGTGAGGAGTTCCCATGAACATCGACTGGACCGCGCTCGGCCAGGTCACCGCGGTGAGCATCGGCGTCACGTTCGCGGTGGTGGTCGTCTTCGCCCTCGGTGTCCTCGGGCTCGCCCGCCACGAGGGTGCCAAGGAGCAGGGCGGCACCCGCGCCGCCGGGGTCGCCCAGGCAGGGCTGTGCTTCCTCGCCTGCGTGGCGGTGGTGGCGTACGGCATCTACCTGATCGTGCCGCAGTTCCACTGACCCCACTGACCCGCAGGCCCGCTGACCTGCTGAGGAGGACTGGATGACGACGCCGGACCTGCTGTCCGACCTGGCCGGCCTGGCCCATCTGAAGGTCGACTACAGCGACCCCGACGACCCGGTGCTCATCCGCCCGGACGGATCCCCGATCGACACCTGGCGGGAGAACTACCCGTACGCGTCCCGGATGGAGCGCAAGGAGTACGAGTGGCACAAGCGGCTCCAGCAGATAGAACTGCTGAAGCTGCAGACCTGGGTCAAGGAGACGGGACGCCGGATCGTCATCGTCTTCGAGGGCCGGGACGCGGCCGGCAAGGGCGGCACCATCAAGCGCTTCACGGAGCACCTGAACCCCCGTGGCGCGCGGGTGGTGGCCCTGGAGAAGCCCACGGAGCGGGAGAGCGGGCAGTGGTACTTCCAGCGCTACGTCGAACACCTGCCGACCGCCGGTGAGATCGTGATGTTCGACCGCTCCTGGTACAACCGGGCCGGGGTCGAGCGCGTCATGGGCTTCTGCTCGGACGACCAGTACCGGCGCTTCATGCGCCAGGCCCCGCTGTTCGAGCGGATGCTGGTGGACGACGGGATGGACCTGGTGAAGTTCTGGTTCTCGGTCTCGCGCAGCGAGCAGCGGACCCGCTTCACCATCCGCCAGGTCGACCCGGTACGGCAGTGGAAGCTGAGCCCCATGGACCTGGCCTCGCTGGACCGCTGGGACGACTACACGGCCGCGAAGGTCGCGATGTTCCGCGAGACGGACACGGAACACGCGCCCTGGACCGTGGTGAAGAGCAACGACAAGAAGCGGGCCCGGGTCGAGGCCATGCGCAGCGTGCTGGCCCGCTTCGACTACGCCGACAAGGACGAGGAGGTCGTCGGCAGCCCGGACCCCCGGATCGTGGGCGCGGCGGCCGGCCTGCTGGAGGCCGGTGAGGACGACGACGGCGAGCGGTAGAGCCCTTCGTCATTCCCTTCCGCAACCCCATGGGCCCCGCCGACTTGGCGGAAAACAGACCCGAAAAGCCCGACCGGCTCACCAACGATGGACTTCGTGATCGAGAGTGCGCCCGTGAACGGCCGGGGAGCCGACCGGGCCGCGACGCGGGCGTGAGCGGTCGCGGCGCGGCCACGGCCATCGCCAGGGCGGCGCTGCCGCTGTACGTGTCCACGCTCGCCGCGGCGGCGGCCTCACTCGTCGACACGGCGCTCCTGGGCCGTCACGCCACCGTCTCCCTGGCCGCGTTCGCCGTCACGGCGGCCGTCTTCAGCCCGGCCACGGCCGCGGTGGCGGGTGCGCTGCGCGGGGTGATGCCGTTCGTCGCACCGCACCGGGACGACCCCGAGGAGTTGTTGCCGCTGGTGCGCGGCGACATGTGGCTGGCGTTCGCGGTGGGCGGGGGGTGTGCGGCGGCGGTCGCGGCGGTGCCGCTGCTCGGCGGCGCGTTCGGCGTCCGGCCCGAGGTCCTCGCCGCGCTCGGTGGGTTCCCGTGGCTGCTGGCGGGCGCGGTGCTGCTGATCGCGGTCGGCTCGTCGGCCACGTCCGTGCTGGTCGCCCTCGGCCACTCCGCCCAGGTGATGCGGTCCGGACTGGTGGGCACCGCGGTCTCCGTGACGCTGTCGGTGCTGCTCGTCGGCGGTCCGGGGCCGCTGCCGAGCCGCGGCCTGACCGGCGCCGGCCTGGCGGTGTTCGCCGCCGCCCTGGTCGGTGCCGTTCTCAACCAGCGGGCGCTGCGCCGCCGTACCGTCCTGGCCGGCCGGAGCATCCGCCCCGGCCGGCCGGATCCGCGGCTGATCCTGCGGCTGGCCCGGGTGGGGATCCCGCTCGGCGCGACCGTGCTGGTGAAGTTCTCGGTGCTCGGGGTGCTGACCTTCGCCGCCGCGCGGCTCGGCACGGACAGCGCCGCCGTGCACGGTGTCTGCGAGGCGCTGGTGAACGTGGTCTTCACCGCGGCGGTGGCGGTCGGGCAGGCCACGGTTCCGCTGGTCGCCGGGTACGCCGGGGCCCGGGACGCGGCACGGATCCGTGGCAGCGTGTGGGCCGGGATGCGGGTGGCGCTGTGCGCGGTGGGCGTCCTCGGGGCCGCACTGCTCCTGTTCCGGGACCGGGTGCTGCACCTGTTCACCGGGACCCCGGCCGTGGCGGACCAGGTGATCCGGCTGCTGCCGCTGGTCCTGGCCGTGGTGATCACCGACGCCCTGCAGGCGGTCGCGGGCTTCGGGCTCGTCGGGCTCAAGCGGGCCGGGCCGAGCCTGGTGTCGACGGCGGTGTGGTTCGGGATCCTGGCCGCCGTGTCCGTACCGGTCGCCGACGCGGCCGGACTGTCCGGTCTGTGGGCCGCGCTGGCCGTCGCCAACCTGCTTCAGGCCGTGACCAAGACGGTCTCCTTCCGGCGCCACACCGGCCGTCTCGGCCTGGTCGCCGTGGCGCCGGGGGAGCGGATGAGGACGGACGGGCATGGACACGGAACGGACCTGTGACCCATGATCCGTGGCATGATCCGCGCCGCCACCGAGCACGACGTCCCCGAGATCCGCGCCATGATCCGCGAGCTCGCCGCGTACGAACGGGCCGTGGAGCAGGCCCGGGCCACCGAGGAACAACTCCGCGAGGCGCTGTTCGGCGCCCACCCCGCGGCCTACGCGCTGGTCGCCGAGGACGAGACCACCGGTGAACTCGTGGGCTACGCCCTGTGGTTCCCGCGCTTCTCGACCTGGACCGGAACCCGGGGCATGCACCTGGAGGACCTCTACGTACGCCCGCACGCCCGCGGCGGCGGCCACGGCCGGGCCCTGCTCGCCGCCCTCGCCGCGCTCTGCCTGCGCAGCGGCTTCGAGCGCTTCGAGTGGTGGGTGCTGGCCTGGAACGAGCCGGCGGTCGGCTTCTACCGGTCGCTCGGTGCGGAGTTCCTCGACGAGTGGCGCATCTGCCGCCTGACCGGCGCCCCGCTCAAGGAACTGGCCGCCGCCTCGTAGGCCCGCGCCGCGGCCCGCGTCACCGACGGGGTCCGGGCTCCCGGACCCGGACGAACCGCCGGCGCGCGGGGCCGAGAAGACCGCACCCGGACCGTCACGGCCGCCGTGTTCGGCGACCTGCTGGCCGGGCGCGGTCGCATAGAAGTGAACGAGGAGATCCAACATCTCCCCTTCAGTCACTGTGGGCAGTGGGTATCTCTATCGCCAGCCGTCAAGAGAGACCTCGGGGCCTCCGGCGAGATACCGGTGGAGCGCGCTTGAGGTGGCCTCCACGAAGTCTCCGGGGATGGCGTCGGCATCCATCCAGCACACTTGGGAGTGTTTGCGTGGCTCGCGGTTTTCGGGTTCGCCGGTCCATTCGTGGGCGGCGAAGACGACGGTGAGGAAGCCGTTGGGGGCTTCGACGCCCCAGGCACCGTGGATGATGTGGGCGACCTTCAGGGCCTCCGGTTTCACGGTCAGGCCGGTCTCTTCGTACAGTTCGCGCACGGCGGTTTCGGTGATGGGCTCGCCGGGTTCGCTCTTGCCGACCGGGAGGTCCCACATGCCCTGGGCGAACTTGGCGTTCTGGCTGCGCTGGAGGAGGACGACGCGGTTGGTGGCCTTGTCGTGGACGATGACGGCGGCGACCAGCAGGGTCATGGATTCGAGGGCGGGCGGCAGGGATTCGGACTGATCGTCGGACTGCGGCTTAGCCACGGTTACGTTCTTTCCCCGCCCCATTGGCGGACAGCTTCGGCCTAATGATCAGCGGCACGTTCGATCTGGATGGCCAGAGCGCCAAGGGCTTCCTTCTCGGGCGGGTAGATGGCGCGGATGTTGTTGAGCTGCTGTTCCCGAGCGGCGGTCGGATTGACGTTGGCCGGTCCCTCGCCGTCGAGCAGGGCCTCGAAATCGGCGTACTCCGTGACCCGTTTGACCTTCACGTCGCAGGTGTCATCGGTGCCCTTGATACGGAAGCGAATGGTGTCGCCAGCGGCAATGTCGGCGAGGTGCGGGTACTTCACCCGCACCTCGATGGTCTTGGTGCCCGCGGCGACGAGGTCGAAGTACTGGCGGTAGAGGTTGAGCTCGCGGGTGCGGGCGGCGGTGTCGGTCATGGGGCGGGAACGCTCCTGTTGGCTGGTGCGGTCATCATGCGGCCGATCTCGGCGGCCGAGTACGCGCGGAAGAAGTGTCGGGGGTTGGACAGCAAGGTATCGGTCATGGCCAGCAGCTGCTCTACGTACTCCGCGACGGTGCCGGGCCAGGCACGGGTGTCGAGCATCCAGTCAGTTGCGCCTTCAGGTAGCGGCGCACTGCCTTCGCGGATCAGCGACTTGGACAGCTTGGCACCGGTGTCGGTGACGACCTGCGGGCAGAACAGGCGGGCGGGGAGTTGGGTACGGGTACGCCCGACTGCCTGGAGGGCTTCGTCGACCAGGTGGGAGCCGAAGACCCAGTCGCCGCCCTTGACCATGACGTGGAGTGTGCCGTCGGGGTTGGACAGGGCGATTTCCTTGACGGCGTTGCGGTACAGGGTTGCCAGGTCGAGGTACGCACCTCCGGTTGGGGTGACGATCACCTCGTAGGGGCCGTGGTGGAGGCATACGGCGGTGACGTGCGCGGTCTCGCGGTCGGTGAGATGGACTCGGGTGCGTTCGGCGTGTTTCTCGGCCCAGCCGCAGCCGGGATTCGAGCAGGGCACGCGCAGGTGTGGGGTGCCGGTGGAGGGGGCGAGCCACCAGCGGGCGGCGTCAAGGCGGGGCAGAAGCCGCAGCCAGGTGCGACGGAACTGTTCGCTGGCCTGCTGCCGGCTGTAGGTCTCGACCCGGTGCGGGATGCCCAGGCGCAGGGACAGCGCGGCGAACAGCGGTTGGTAGAGGGCTGTGACGAGGTCGGTCAGGGCCTCGCCGCCGAGGGCTTGGGCGTAGGCGCGCTGGTAGCGGTGACCGCTGACCGGGTCAGTGGTCAGCTCGTACGGAGCGTTGTCGAGAGCGCTGAAGACGACCTCGGTGCGGATGCCGAAGCGGTCGCGCAGTCGGGCGGCCATGGCGAACGCCAGGGACTGCACGAGGGAGGTGCCGATGTGCGGGGCGCCGTTGATCTGTGTGCCGACGACCAGCAGGATTCGCTCCGGCGCGGTGGCCAGGATGCGCGGCGTCAGTACATCCTCGGCGTGGTGGAGGGCGTTGGCGAGGACGGTGTTCGGTGAGACGGGGTAGGTCGTCACGGGATTTCCTCCTGGGGTGGGTTGAGGTTCATTCGGGTTGGGTGTGGCCGCAGAGCAGGTGCCGGCGCAGAGTGGCGCGCAGGTAGGCGTCGATCGCTGCTGGTGTGGCGCTGCGGGAGAGCGGGTCCGGGTCCAGGACGAGGCCACCGGGGTTCCCTGGCCGAGCAGCAGAGTCCAGGGGTGGCCTGAGGGGATGCGTTTGCGGTAAGGGGGTGCTGTCGAAACGAAAGGCCGCCTTGGAGTGATGTGACGCAGGCGTGGCCCGATGTCCGGCGGAGGCGCGGTGGCGGGACTGAGGCGCAGAGCGTCGGCGACGGCGCGCATGCGCTGCTCGATGACGACCGTCGTCTCGTACGTACTGCGGGTGGGCGAGGCACGAGCAGGAGGCAGCACAGCGTGGCGCCCTTTGAAGTGGTGTCCCGCCATGTGGTGGTGGCGAGAGAGGTGATCAAGCCAGCGGCTGGGGTCAGGGACTTGGCACTCGCGAGCATCGGCATGTGGGCGCCGCGCTTTGGTGGAAGACGGCCCAGACGCACTTGCCGGGGCCCTGACGCGCCTCCACGCCCCAGTGGTCGGCGACTGCGGACACGAGCAGAAGACCGCGGCCGTCGTCGGCGGTGGTCCGTGCTTCCCGCTTTTCAGGTCTGCCGTTGCCGCCGTCGTGCACTTCGATGCGGAGCACGATGGCGTGCATTTCGACGCGTACGAGGATTTGACTGCCTGAAGGGGCTCCGTGCAGGACGGCGTTGGCGGTCAGCTCGGACGTGCACAGCCGGATGTCGTCGAGGCGCTCAGTCCGGCCCCAATGGGTAAGGGTCTCGGCGACGAAGGAGCGGGCGGCGCTTGGGGTGGTTCGGCGTCGGTCGAAGAGCATCGTTTCATGCTCGATGGTGCCGTCGAGGACTTGGGCCGGCGTGAGGGTGTCCGGCTCGTCGGGCATTGTGCTGGGCATGGCCAACAGCCAACCGCTGTCGCTCGTTCGGGTCGGGAGCCAGCATGGGGGCCATCCCGGGGGCCACTATGGGGGCCAGGAAATGTGTGCTTCAGGGAGAGCGGATGAGCAACACGGGGATCGGCGCGTTGCTCGTTCGGATGCGTACCGAGCGCGGCTGGACCCAGCAGCGGGTGGCCGATGAATACAACGCCCTGGAGGGGCGTGCTGCCAAGACCGGCAAGGAGATCGGGCGTTACGTGCGTGAGGCGCGTATCCCCGTCCCGTACACCCGTAAACATCTGGCGCAGGTGTTCGGCGTCGACGCAGCAGTGCTCGATCGTGCTGTCGCGGTCAGCAAGAGCCGCCCGGGCGGAGACAGCGCCAAAGGGGCTTCGATGGCGCTGTCTGTGGTGCTTTCGCGCTCGGGTGCGGGCGTCGTTTCTGCGGACGCGGCGGTGTCGGCGGACTTCGCCCGATTCGTCGCGCAACGCAACGCCGACGAGTTCGTGGTCGAGCAGACGGAGGCCGATGTCGCCCGGCTTGCCCGTGCCTACGTCAGCCACCCGCTTTTGGAGCTGCATGTCGAGATCAAACGGCTGCGGGACGGAGTGTTCGAGTTACTGCGCGGGCGTCAGCGCCCACGGCAGACCACCGACTTGTACGTCGCGGCCTCACGGCTGTGCGGGCTGTCCGCACATGTCTGCCTGGACCTGGGCGACTACGACTCCGCGGCCACCCACACCCGCACAGCCCGGGCCTGCGCGGAAGCGGTCGGGCACGAGGGCATGCTGGCCTGGGTGCGCGCGGTGGAGTCCCTGATCGCGTACTGGACCGGGCGGTACGAGCAGGCGGCGCGGCTGGCGCAGGTCGGCCGGCACCATCGGGCCAGCGGCACCATCGGAGCCCGGCTGGCGAGCCTGGAGGCACGGGCACTGGCCATAGTCGGCGAGCGAGCGGGCGCTGTGGCCGCGCTGGCGGACGCCGAACGCGCTCGTGAAGCGATGCCCGGCCACGACGAGGTGCCAGGCCTCTTCGCCTTCCCGGCCGCCAAGCAGTTCGCCTACGCCGGGACGAGCCACCTGGCCTTGGGCGGGCGGGAGCACGTCCAGCGGGCCATTGCCAGCGCGGACACCGCGATCCGGCTCTACCGCAGTGGCGAGGACGACGACCAGTCGGTGGGTGACCTGTTCGCCGCCCACGTCGATCTAGCTCGTGGTCACCTGCTTCTGGGCGATCTGGACGGCACCGAGGCGATGCTTGGATTCGTCCTAGAATCCCCGCCCGAGCGCATGTCGGCCAGCATCGTGCGCCGGCTCACCGCTCTGGGCCGTGAGCTGAGCGGGCCGCAGTACGGTGGAGCCGCGCAAGCCGCGCACCTGCGCGAACGACTCCAGCACACGGCCGTCCTCGCGGCCTCACCCTCCCCCACTGCCCTGAAGGCGTGGGAGGTACCCCCATCCCACTCTCCGGAGCTGCCGACGTGACCGAACTGTCCGCCGCACACGACGCCGCTGTCACCGACCGGAGCCGCCTGGCCGGGAGCGCCTACAGCAGTGACCGGGATCTGGCCGCCCGTCAGTCGCTCTACCAGTGGCAGACGCCCCGTTACGACCTGCCAGGCATCGTCGCCGAGCAGCTGAGAGGTGTTTGCGGGCGTGTGGTCGATGTCGGTTGCGGCAATGGCAAGTTCATCCAGCGACTTCGCGACGACCGGCCCGATCTGGCTCCGCTCGGCCTGGACATCGCTCCAGGCATCCTGGCGGGCGTGCCCGGCCCCGTCGCCGTGGCGGACGCCACTCGCCTGCCGCTGGCCACGGCGAGCGTCGACGCCGCCCTGGCGCTGCACATGCTCTACCACGTCCCCGATATCCCCCAGGCTGTGCGGGAGCTGTCCCGCGTCGTCGCCCGTGACGGGTTGGTGATCGCCTCCACCAACAGCGACCAGGACAAGGCCGAACTCGACGATCTGTGGCAGCGGGCCGCAGGCGGCGTCCTCGGCACCGGACGGGGCCCAGCCCGCATCTCGCTCAGCGCCCGCTTCTCTCTGGAGAAGGCCGGGGCCTTCCTGGGCGGGCAGTTCGGTCGCGTCGAGACGATCGAACTGCCCGGCACGATCTCGGTCCAGGATCCCGAGCCGGTCATCGCGCACATGGCGTCCTACCGGGCCTGGGCGGACCAGCACGACGTGCCGTTCGAGGCGACGATCGAGCGGGCTCGCGCGATTCTCGTCGATCACATCGCCCGGTACGGTGCGTTCGAGGTCACGTGCCTGGGCGGCATCCTCGTCTGTCGTCGCTGAGGGCCGACTTCGCTATCGGTGTCGGCTGTGTTCCAGTGGCGGTTCGCTCACCGTCATGGGTGTGGGCTGCGGTGCGGGTGTGATGGGCGCGGGTGTCCGGGTGTCCGGGTGGCTGTCCGGCGGTGTCGGGTGCTCGTTGCGCGGCGACTTCGGCCAAGGGGCGCCGGGGGCTGTGGTCGACGGTCTCGGCTCGGGTGAGGGATGTAGCCAAGGCCGACCAGGTGAGATCCGCCAGGGACCGGTGCGACGGCCTCCTGGTAACCGGCCTGTGGGTGGCGGAAGGGCTGCTCAGCTGCTGCGGACTGCTGCACGCGGCTGCGTTGTTCGTGTCACTTGGCGGCTGCCCGCGCCAAGTGGAGCGCGGCGAAGGCCAGGGTGATGGCGAGGCCGCTCAGATCGCATGCAGCGTAGGCGGCTTTCCGAAGTGCGGTGGCGGCCTGGTGGTCGGCCCGGATCGCCGAGCGGCGGCAGCCCCAACTGAACTTCCTTGCCGGGTTTGGTAGTTCGGCTGGTGGGTGCGAGGGCCAGGTTGTTGAAGGCGTCGCCTCGCCGCCGCTCTCATCGCCGGCGGACCGAGCGTCAAGCAGGTCCGGGCGGCCTCGGCCACGCGTCCGCCGTCATCACGCTGCGGATCTGCGGCCCCTGCGGCCGGGTGCAGAAGACCGCACCCGATCCGTCATGGACGCCGTGCTCGGCGGCCTGCGGACCGGGTGCGGACCGGAGACACTGCAACCAAGGTAATCGCAGGTCAGAAGGCATGAATAAAGATCAGGCCTTCTTGGTCTCCCAGAAGATCTTGTCGATCTCGGCGATGAGCTCCAGGGCCTTCTCACCGGTCTTCGGGTCCGTGGACGCCTTGGCGGCGGACAGGGCCTTCAGGGTGTCGTTGACCAACTGGTGCAGCTGCGGGTACTTCTCGAAGTGCGGGGGCTTGAAGTAGTCGCTCCAGAGCACCGAGACGTGGTGCTTGGCGAGCTCGGCACGCTGCTCCTTGATGACGGTGGCGCGTGCCTGGAAGTGCGGGTCGTCGTTGGCGGCCATCTTCTCCTGCACGGCCTTCACCGACTCCGCCTCGATGCGGGCCTGGGCCGGGTCGTACACGCCGCAGGGCAGGTCGCAGTGCGCGCTGACCTTGACCTTGGGGGCAAACAGGCGGGAAAGCATGGAGCATTCCTTCCTCGTGATCGTCTTCTCAGGTGGGACATTACTCCCTGGGAAGCCTGATTTCGCGAGTGCCCCCATGGGCTTAGGACAAAAGTCCAGGGTCAGACTGAGACTGGTGGAGGAACGGACCGGGGAGGTGCCGGCGATGCCGGAGCTGTCGCAGGAGACCGAGCGGGGGAGGGGCGCCGTGCTCTTCGGACTGGCCGAGGTGACCGGCCCGTCCATGGTGCCCACGCTGTACCAGGGGGACCAGCTCCTGGTGCGGTACGGGGCCCGGGTACGGGCCGGTGACGTCGTCGTCCTGCGTCACCCCTTCCAGCAGGACCTGCTGGTCGTCAAGCGGGCCGTGGAGCTGCGCGAGGGCGGCTGGTGGGTGCTCGGGGACAACGCGTACGCGGGCGGGGACAGCACGGACTACGGGACCGTGCCGGAGGACCTCATCCTCGGCCGGGCCCTGTTCCGCTGGCGGCCGCGCCGGGCGGATCAGCGTTCGCCGCTGGCGCTGGTGCGCTGGGCGCTCGCGGCCGCCAGGCCGGTGCTGGCCGACCGGTCGGGCCGGCCGGGGCGTTCCGCCTCCAGGCGCTTGCGCGCCCGGTAGGCGGCCACGTTGGCGCGGGTCGCGCAGCGGTCCGAGCAGTAGCGCCGGGAGCGGTTGGTCGAGGTGTCGAGGTAGACGTTGCGGCACGGCGCCGCCTCGCACAGGCCGAGGCGGTCGACGCCGTACTCGGTGAGGTGGAAGGCCAGGCCCATCGCCGCGATCGCCGTGTAGCCGGCGGTGGCGTTGGACGGGTGGTCGGCCAGGTGCATGTGCCACAGCGGACGGCCGTCCTCGTCCCGGAAGTCGTGTCCGGAGATCTGCGGGCTGACCGGGAACTCCAGGAGGAGCGAGTTCAGCAGGTCCACCGCGAGGGTCTCCTCGCCCTTGTCGGCCGCCTCGAAGACCGCGCGCAGCCGGGCCCGGACCGAGCGGAAGCGTGTGAGGTCGGCTTCGGTGGCGCGCCGGGCGGCCTGCTGGTTGCCGCCGAAGAGATCACGGACGGCCTCCACCGAGGTCAAGGAGTCCTTGCCCCGGCCCGGTTCCTCGCTGTTGACGAGCCGGACGGCGTAATCCGAGTAATAGGCCAGTTCCACTTGTAGTCCTTACGCGGGCGCTCTATGGTCGGTCGTGCGGTCGGGTAACAGCTGGTCGTGCTTCCAGGGTATTACGGGACTTGCGCGGTGGAGGGTTGCCGATGACGGACACGCCGATGACCACGACATCCACGAACGGCGTCGACTGGGGTGCCTGGCAGAAGAGCTGGGACCGGCAGCAGGAGTGGTACATGCCGGACCGCGAGGAACGGTTCCGGATCATGCTCGACATGGTGGAGGCGCTGGTCGGCGCCGCCCCCCGCGTCCTCGACCTCGCGTGCGGCACCGGCACCGTCACCGCCCGGCTGCTCGCCCGCTTCCCGGCCGCGGTGAGCACCGGGGTCGACCTCGACCCGGCCCTCCTCGCCATCGCCGAGGGCACCTTCGCGGGCGACGAGCGGGTCACGCTCGTCACCGCCGACCTCAAGGACCCTCAGTGGGCGGCGCGGCTGCCGTACGACTCGTACGACGCGGTCCTGACCGCGACGGCCCTGCACTGGCTGCACAGCGAACCTCTCGCGGCCCTCTACGGTCAGGTCGCGGGACTCGTCCGCGACGGCGGTGTCTTCATGAACGCGGACCACATGATCGACGACAGCACGCCCCGGATCAACGCCGCGGAACGCGCGCAGCGGCATCGCCGCATGGATCAGGCCAAGGCGGCGGGGGCGCTGGACTGGGCCGAGTGGTGGCGGCTGGCGGCCCAGGACCCGGTGCTCGCCGGGCCGACGGCCCGCCGCTTCGAGATCTACGGCGAGCACGCCGAGGGAGACATGCCCTCGCCCGCCTGGCACGCGCGTGTGCTGCGCGAGCAGGGGTTCGGGGAGGCGCGGCCGGTGTGGTGCTCGCCGTCGGACACCCTGCTGCTGGCCGTCAAGTGAGCGAAGCGCCACAGGGGCGGCGGCGGACGGCGAAGGGGCGGTACGAGCAGACTCGTACCGCCCCTTCGTGCCGTACGGCTACAGCACCTTCGACAGGAACGACTTCGTCCGGTCGTGCTGGGGGTTGGTCAGGACGTCGCGCGGGTGGCCGGACTCGACGACCACGCCGTCGTCCATGAAGACCAGGCTGTCGCCCACCTCGCGGGCGAAGCCCATCTCGTGCGTGACGACGATCATCGTCATGCCGTCCTCGGCCAGGTCCCGCATCACGTCCAGGACCTCGCCGACCAGCTCCGGGTCGAGCGCGGAGGTCGGCTCGTCGAAGAGCATCAGCTTCGGCTGCATGGCCAGCGCGCGGGCGATCGCGACGCGCTGCTGCTGGCCGCCGGAGAGCTGCGCCGGGAAGTGGCCGGTGCGGTCGCCGAGGCCGACCCGGTCCAGCAGGCGCTGCGCCCGCTCCCGGGCCACCGCCTTGGACTCGCGCTTGACCTGGACCGGCGCCTCCATGACGTTCTCCAGGGCCGTCATGTGCGGGAAGAGGTTGAAGCGCTGGAACACCATGCCGATGTCCCGCCGCTGCGCCGCGACCTCCTTCTCCTTCAGCTCGTAGAGCTTGTCGCCCTGCTGGCGGTAGCCGACCAGGCGGCCGTCGACGTACAGCCGGCCGGCGCTGATCTTCTCCAGGTGGTTGATGCACCGCAGGAACGTGGACTTGCCGGAACCGGACGGGCCGATCAGGCAGAACACCTCGCGCGGCAGCACCTCCAGGTCGATGCCCTTGAGGATGTGCGCGAGACCGAACGACTTGTGCACGCCCTCGGCCCTGACCATCGGGGCGCCGCTGCTCGGCGGGGTGATGTCCTTCGCGAGACCGCTCATCGGGCCACCTCCGGGCGACGGAACGAACCCCACTGGCCCAGGTTCTTCCGCAGCCGCTGCAGCGGGGTGGGCGGGAGGTTGCGCGAGGAGCCGCGGGCGTAACGGCGCTCGATGTAGTACTGGACGATGCTGAAGATCGTGGTCAGGAACAGGTACCAGATGCAGGCGACGAAGTACATCTCGACGACGGCCAGCGAGGTGCTGGAGATGTCCGTGGCCTTCTTGATCAGCTCGGGAAGCTGGACCGCGTAGGCCAGCGACGAGGTCTTCAGCATGTTGATGAACTCGTTGCCGGTCGGCGGGATGATGACCCGCATGGCCTGCGGGAGGATCACCCGGCGCAGCGTCTGGCCCTGGGTCATGCCCAGCGCGTGCGAGGCCTCCGTCTGGCCCTCGTCGACCGACTGGATGCCGGCCCGGACGATCTCCGACATGTACGCGGCCTCGTTCAGGCCGAGCCCCAGCAGGGCCGTGAGGACCGGCGTCATCACCTGGTTCATCTCGTCCTTGTAGAACCCCAGGTTCAGGATGGGGAAGACGAGCGCGATGTTGTACCAGAGCAGCAGCTGCACCAGGACCGGGGTGCCGCGGAAGAACCAGATGTAGAACCAGGACACCGTGCTGGTGACCGGGTTCGACGACAGCCTCATCACGGCCAGGACCACGCCGAGGGCGACGCCGAGCACCATGGCAAGCACAGAGATGTAGAGCGTGGTCCAGGCGCCGGAGACGATGCCCTGGTCGAAGAGGTAGTCGGGGATGACGCTGTAGTTGATCTTCGCGTTGGAGAAGGCGATCCCGATCAGCACCACCAGGGCGACGACCACGACGCCGGACACCCAGCGCCCGTAGTGGCGCACCGGGATGGCCTTGATCTGCTCCGGCGGCACGGACGGCGCCGGAGTCTTGTCGACCGTGTCAGTCACAGTGACGGCCCTTCAGTCGTGCCCGGGTGCTCAGGAGCCGCCGTTGATCTTCGCCTCGGTCACCGCGCCCTGCGTGACGTTCCACTTCTCCAGGATCTTCTGGTAGTCGCCGTTCTTGACGATGGCGGCCATGGCGGCCTGGATCGCGTCGCGCAGCTGGGTGTTCTCCTTGCTGACCGCGATGCCGTACGGGCCGGCCTCGATCTGCTCGCCGACGACCTCGAAGTCCTTGCCGCCGCCGGAGGTCTTGGCGTTGTAGGCGGCCACCGGGAAGTCGTTCAGGTCGGCCACGGAGGCGCCCTGCTTCAGACGGAGCAGCGCCTCGGGGTCGGTGTCGAAGGTCTGGAGGTCGATGGCCTTGTTGCCGTCCTTCGTGCACTTCTGGCTCTGCGCCTTGGCGATGCCCTCGGAGGTGGTGCCCTTCTGCAGGGCCACGACCTTGCCGCACAGGTCGTCCAGGGACTTGATGCCCTTCGGGTTGCCCTTCTGGACGAGGATCGAGGTGCCGGCGGTGAAGTAGTCGACGAAGTCGACGCCGTTGCCGACCTTCTTGCCGGTGTCGGAGTCGATGCCGTTCTGGCGGTCCTTGGTGTCGTTCATCGCCGACATGATCACGTTGAAGCGGTTGGCCTGCAGGCCCACGATGAGCTGGTCGAACTTGCCGTTCTGGAAGTCGAACCGGACGCCCAGCTGCTTGCCGAGCGCGTCCGCGATGTCCGGGTCGACACCCACGGCCTTGCCGCTCTGCATGTACTCGACCGGCGGGTAGGCGATGTCCGAGCCCACCTTGATCACACCGGCCTTGCGGATGTCGGCGGGCAGCTTGCTCGCCAGCGGAGCCGAGGACGACGAGGACGAGCCGCTGTCGCTGCCCTTGTCCGTCTGGTCGCCGCAGCCGGTGAGGATCAAAGCGCCTGCGACCGCGATCGCACCGAACGCGGCGGTCCTGTTGCGCGCGACGGTGGTACGACGGGTGGAGCTTGCGGTCATGGTGGGTTCCTCCGGCGGTGGGTAGGACAAGCCGATATACCGATGCGTCTGATATGCCGATGTGCCGATGGGTCGACGGAAACACACACCTTCGGGTGTCGCGACCTCGTGGGTTTACGGCATCCTGCCATTGGGATTGGCCCAAACAGACCTGCGACCATGTCAAAATCGGATAACGGGTGACCCCCGAGACGCGTCAGGCCGGTCCTTCCTCGACCTGCCGCCCCGCACATCTGCGGGAATCCGACCTTCTGGCCGTAAGATCTTCGGTTCACCGCCGGTTCATTCCACGCCCTACCCGGGGGCCTTCCGCCGGTCACCTGGCCGCTCATCTGTCGGTTACCTACGACATCCGTGATGTGACCTTGCGCCTATTCGACTCGTCGGGAGCGCTGTCCGTCCGGTAAGAAGGTTCTTTACACCCCTCATCCGGGGCTCAGGGCGCGTGTGCGGCGCGCCCGTCGCGCAGGCGCTCGTACGTGCCACTCGTACGTATCAGTGATCGGGCCCTGCGCGGTGCCCGCCCACTCCCTCACCGGGAGTGGCCGACCCTCAAACCATGCATACCTAAGGGGTAAGACAAGTGGCAGCGGAGATCGTCAATCCTCGCAGCGACAGCGCGTCGGGCACTACGGACCAGGACGGCGGGGCCGAGCCCCTCGATTCCTTCGATCCGGTGTTCGCGCTGCACCGCGGCGGCAAGATGGCCGTGCAGGCCACCGTGCCGCTCCGTGACAAGGACGACCTTTCCCTCGCGTACACGCCCGGAGTCGCGCGCGTGTGCACCGCGATCGCGGAACAGCCCGAGCTGGTCAACGACTACACCTGGAAGTCGTCCGTCGTGGCCGTCGTCACCGACGGTACGGCCGTGCTCGGCCTCGGGGACATCGGTCCCGAGGCCTCCCTCCCCGTGATGGAGGGCAAGGCGATCCTCTTCAAGCAGTTCGGCGGCGTGGACGCGGTCCCCCTCGCCCTGGCCTGCACCGACGTCGACGAGATCGTGGACACCGTCGTCCGGCTCGCCCCGTCCTTCGGCGGGATCAACCTGGAGGACATCTCGGCACCGCGGTGCTTCGAGATCGAGCGCAGGCTCCAGGAGCGGGTCGACATCCCGGTCTTCCACGACGACCAGCACGGCACGGCCGTCGTGACGCTGGCCGCGCTGCGGAACGCGGCGCGGCTCAGCCGACGGGAGATCGGGCAGCTGCGGGCGGTGATCTCGGGCGCCGGCGCGGCCGGGGTCGCCATCGCGAAGATGCTGGTCGAGGCGGGGATCGGGGACGTCGCCCTCGCCGACCGCAAGGGCGTCATCTCGGCCGACCGCGACGACCTCACCGCGGTCAAGCGCGAGGTCGCCGGGTTCACCAACAAGGCCGGGATCAAGGGCTCCCTGAAGGACGCCCTGGCCGGCGCCGACGTCTTCATCGGCGTCTCCGGCGGTACGGTCCCCGAGGAGGCCGTCGCCTCGATGGCCGAGGGCGCGTTCGTGTTCGCCATGGCCAACCCGAACCCGGAGGTGCACCCCGACGTCGCCCGCAAGTACGCGGCCGTCGTGGCGACCGGGCGGTCGGACTTCCCGAACCAGATCAACAACGTGCTGGCGTTCCCGGGGATCTTCGCGGGCGCGCTCCAGGTGCGGGCCTCCCGGATCACGGAGGGCATGAAGATCGCGGCGGCGGAGGCGCTGGCGTCGGTCGTCGGCGATGATCTCGCCGCCGACTATGTCATTCCGTCTCCGTTCGACGAGCGGGTGGCGCCTGCGGTGACCGCGGCAGTGGCCGCTGCCGCGCGGGCCGAAGGGGTTGCTCGTCGCTGACGTTGCGCTGAATGGCCCCGTCCTTTCGGGCGGGGCCATTTCCTTTCCCGCCCGCCCACCCGTTCGGGCGGCTGCATAGGTAGCCGTTGTACTGGGGGCTGCCGCCCCAGGCCCCCGCGATCGGGGTGCAGAGGACCGTCTGCGGGTGCCGGTCGGTGGGGGCTGAGCGCGCCCACGCGGCGGAGCCGCAAATGTCACAGCCTCGCGGCCCCTTACGGGGGCGCTTGTGCGGGCGTCCTGTGCGAGGTTCTGTGCGCAAGAGGGGATGTGTCACAGCGGCCCCCGGTTTCGTGCCCGGCTCCGGGAACCTATCGTCGGCCTTATGTTCGCCGTCTACGCCGCCCGAATCGACCGCGACCAGCCGCTCTCCGGCCTTGAGTTGGGGGAGCGCCCCGCGCCCCTGGCCCGGCCCGGCTGGAGTACCGTCGAGGTGCGGGCCGCCTCCCTCAACCATCACGACCTCTGGTCCCTGCGCGGCGTCGGTCTCCCCGAGGACCGGCTGCCGATGATCCTCGGTTGTGACGCCGCCGGTGTCGACGAGGACGGCAACGAGGTCGTCCTGCACTCCGTGATCGGGCAGAGCGGTCACGGGGTCGGGCCGGACGAGCCCCGGTCCATCCTCACCGAGCGCTACCAGGGCACCTTCGCCGAGCAGGTCGCCGTGCCCACCTGGAACATCCTGCCCAAGCCCAGGGAACTGTCGTTCGCCGAGGCCGCCTGTCTGCCGACCGCCTGGCTGACGGCCTACCGGATGCTCTTCACCAACGCCGGCGTCCGCCCCGGCGACTCGGTCCTCGTGCAGGGCGCGGGCGGCGGTGTCGCCACGGCCGCGATCGTCCTCGGCAAGGCCGCCGGGCTGCGGGTCTTCGCCACCAGCCGCGACGAGGCGAGGCGCAAGCGGGCCCTGGAACTGGGCGCCGTCGAAGCCGTGGCGCCGGGGGCCCGGCTGCCGCAGCGCGTGGACGCGGTCATCGAGACCGTCGGCGCCGCCACCTGGTCCCACTCGGTGAAATCACTGCGCCCCGGGGGCACCATCGTGATCTCCGGTGCCACCAGCGGCGACCGTCCCCCGCACGCCGAGCTGACCCGGATCTTCTTCCTCGAGCTGAAGGTCGTGGGCTCGACCATGGGCACCAAGGACGAACTGGAGGACCTGCTCGCGTTCTGCGCCGCCACCGGCGTACGTCCCGTCATCGACGAGCTGCTTCCCCTCGACCGCGCCCGCGAGGGCTTCGAGCGGCTGGAGGCCGGCGACCAGTTCGGGAAGATCGTGCTGACCAATTCCTGACGGACGGCCGGCCGGGTGGGGCGGCGCGGGGCCCGCACCCATACGGCCGTTCCTCAGGGTTTGGGGGCGCGCAGCAGCGCTCCGATGCGGGCCGCCGCCGCCGACAGGTGATGGCGGGCCTCGCGGAGCTGGTCCGCGGTGACTCCGTGGTCGCGGGCCGCGTCGCGCAGGTCGTCGCGGAAACGGTCCAGGAGCCGGTCGAGGTCGCGGGCCGGGTCGCCGGTGCCGGTCTGCTCGCCGTGCGCCCACGCGGGGACGTACTGCGCCGGGAAGTCCTCCGGGGTCCCCGAGTACTCCGGGGCCGGTGTCGGTGCGGGTGCAGGCTTGCGCAGGTCCGGGCCGGTTCGGGAATCCGGCTCGGGGCGGGCGCCGGAGCCGAAGTCCCCGCCGTACTCCTTTCCGTGGTCCTTCCCGTACTCCTTTCCGAACTCGCCGAACTCCTTGGCGAGTTCGGCGAGGCCCTCGCGGACGCCCGTCGGCCAGTCGCCGCGCGAGAAGTGGTCCTGGACGTGCTCCTGTACCCGGCGGGCGATGCGCTGCATCTCCTCCTGGGCCTGGGCGCGTGCCCGGGTCTGGGCCTCCTGGGCCTGCCGACGGGCCCGCTGGGCCTCGTCACGGGCCCGGCGGCTCTCGTCCTTGGCGCGGCGGGCCTGCTCCTTCCACTCCTGCTTGACCCGGCGCATCTCCTCCTTGGCGGCCCGCCACGACTCCTTGTCGCCGAGGTCGCCGGACTCCCCGGTCTCCTTCCCGGCGCCGTGCCGGGCCTCGGAGGCGGCCGCTCGCACCTCGCGGCGCAGATCACCGGCCGCGCCGCGCACGTCGGCCCTTATCTCGGCGGCCAGTTCGGCGACCGATTCGCGGATCTCCAGCTCCAGGTCCGCCAACTCGCCGCTGCGGTCGGCGAGTTCGGCCCGGCCGGCGTCCGTGATGGCGTAGACCTTGCGGCCGCCCTCGGTGGTGTGGGTGACCAGGCCCTCGGCCTCCAGCTTGGCGAGGCGGGGGTAGACGGTGCCCGCCGACGGGGCGTACAGGCCCTGGAAGCGCTCTTCCAGCAGGCGGATCACCTCGTATCCGTGGCGCGGGGCCTCGTCCAGCAGCTTGAGGAGGTAGAGGCGGAGGCGGCCGTGGGCGAAGACGGGAGGCATCTCAGAGCACCTTCTTGTCGGTCGTGCCGCCGGTTGTGCCGCCGGTTGTGCTGTCGGTCGGGGGCGTGGGGCCGGGGTCGGTGGCGGGTGCCGAGGGAGCGGCCGGCTGTGCCGGTCCCGTGGGCGGCTCAGCCGTCCAGGCCGTCCGCTCGTCGTCGTCCTCCTTGGGCGGGCGGCGCAGCAGGGCGATGGAGCCGGACACCGTGGTGGCGCGGAGCTTGCCGGTGCCCGCGCCGAGTCGGCCGGTGATCTTGTGGGCGCCCCACTGGCCGTGCACCCGCAGTCCGTCGAAGGCGTTGGAGATCGTGCCGCTCGCGGTGTTGGCCTCGACCTCGGCGTCGGCCGGGTGTGGCAGGCGGATGGCGATCTCACCGGAGACGCTGGTCAGCCGGACGTCGGTCGGGCCGTCCGGATCCAGGTCGACGATCATGGAGCCGCTGACCGAGTCGGCGCGCACGGCGGGGCCCGAGCCCTCGACGACGGTCAGGTCGCCGGAGACGGAGTTGAACCGCAGATTGCCGGTGACGGCCTGGGCCTCCAGGTTTCCGGACACCGTGTCCGCGCGGACCTCGCCGGAGAGGCCCACCAGGGTGGTGTCGCCGGTGACGCCCTTGACCACCGACGTACCGCTGATCCCGGAGACGACGGCCGCCGCGCCGACCACACCCACCTCCACGCGGGTGTCCGCCGGGACGGCGAGCGAGACCACCGCGCTGCGCCGCCAGCCCTTGCGGTCGAGCCACTTGAGGAAGCCCTTCCAGGGCAGATCCTCGTAGGCCACCGTGAGGGTGCCGCCCTCGTGCGTGACGATCAGGGGCGGGCCCTCGATCTCGGAGACCTCCAGGCGGGTGGAACCCTCGTCGGTGCCCACGACGTTGACTGTTCCGTTGACGATGCGGACGTGCAGGTCGCTCACGGGGGTGTCGACGTCGAGCTTCCTGGGCTCGGCGACGGACCACTCGGACTTGGACATGGTGCGGACCTCCTCGGGCCGGACACGACGGCTGGGCGCGGCGGACGAACGGAACGCGATCGCACGGCTCGCGCCATATCGCGTCTCCCGTAAAACACGATATATCGTGGGCGTGGGAAGTCAAGACACCCTTGCGGGTGGCCGATCGGGTGCGAGTCGACCCCGCGGCGGGTTCCGGAGACGGGTTCGAGAAAGCCGCATATCGCGCGGTGAGTGGATGAAGTGCTTACCGTGTGTCCATGTCGACGGATGCACACAGGGCCGTGTCCCGGCCCGCAGGGGCCGGTGCGCTGACGCGGCCGGGCGATGAAGGCATGCCGAGGGCCCGCCGGCTGGCCCTGGCCGAAATGGCGGTGGGGGTGCCGGCCGCCGCCTGGGGGGTGCGGCGGCGCAGCGTGGGATGGACCGTGGTGGGGGCGGTGCTCATGGCGCACGGGGCGCTGGAGCTGTCGTACGAGACGGTGCTGCCCCGGGACTGACCAGTCACCGGCCCCCGACCTGGCAGGGGCTTCCTACTCCTCGTCCTCGTCGTCCAGCCGGGCCAGCCAAGTCGCCAGGCGCTCCACCGGGACCTCGAAGTCGGGGTTCAGGTCGACGAACGTACGGAGCTGCTCCGCGAGCCACTCGAAGGTGACCTCTTCCTCGCCGCGCCGCTTCTCCAGTTCCTCGATGCCTCGGTCGGTGAAATACATGGGTCGCTCTCCTGCTGCCTGCCTGTGTGGGTGCCCGGTGCCGGACGTCTACCAGACTAGGCCGATGACAAAGGTGCGCCGCCGGTGCAGGGTAGGCCACGGCCCCCCGGGGGGAAGGACTCCTTCTCCGCGGACGGGAATCCACGAACGGTACGGCGTGGGGAGCACACGGGCTCGGGTGAGCGGGGGAACGAGGGGACGGGGATGGAACAGGACGCCGGGAGGTCCGGGGGGTACCTGAGCTTCGGGCGGCCCGCCGGGGCGGCCCTCCTGTGCCAGGAAGCCGTGGAACGGGTGCGCAGGGATGCCACTGGCGGGGTATGTCCTACGAGGCGGCCGCCCGCGAGGCCCACCGGTCCGCCCGGACGCGGTGGTGCGTGCTGCCCGACGACAGGGTCGGCACGGGGAAGCCCACCGCGCGGCAGACGGCGCGGCGCCTGGCGGAGCCGGAGCGGGACTGAGCAACTGAGCAGCGCCACGATTCGAGGGGAGACTGGGGTGGACGCACGGGAGCAGTCCTTGCCGGAGGCCGAGCCGGGCGACACGGCCGAGCCGGCCAGGGCGGCCGGGGCGGTGGAGCCGCTGCCGGACCTGCTGGAGCTGGACCTGGCGCAGCTGAAAGAGGTGGACCATCCCGTGCTGCGGGAGGTGCTCGCGGAGCTCCGGGAACGGGCGGTACGGCCGACCGAGATGCTGTGGGGGTTCAACAACGCTTTCTAGGCGGCGTGACGACCGTACAAGTGTTGACGCCGTGGGGGGGGTGACCGACGTGTCCGCGGAGACCGCGGCCGGTCCTGGTGCCGGGAGCGGGCAGGGCGGCACCGGGCCGCCCTCGCCGTTCCGGCAGTTCATCGTCAAGGTGCACGGTCGCTGCAATCTGGCCTGTCGCTACTGCTACCTGTACGAGGGCCCCGACCACACCTGGCGCGCGCGCCCCGCGGCGGCCCCGGCCGCGGTGCTCGACCGCACGGCCGACCGGATCGCCGAGCACGCCCGCGGCCACGCGCTGACGGCGGTCTCGCTCGTCCTGCACGGTGGTGAACCCCTGCTGGCGGGGGTCGACACGCTGGTCCGTTTCACCGCTCTCGTACGCGACCTCGTTCCCGCCGGATGCACGGTCCACACCACCGTCCAGACCAACGCCACGCTCCTCACCGAGGACCGGATGACCGCCCTGGCCCGGCACGGCATACGGGTCGGCATCAGCCTGGACGGCGGACTGGCCGCGCACAACGCCCGCCGCGTCGACCATGCGGGACGCCCCTCCTGGCCCGCCGCCGCGCGCGGCGCACGGCTGGTCGCCGACCGGTTCCCGGCCGCGTACGCGGGAGTCCTCACGGTCGTCGACCCGGCCCTCGATCCGGTGGAGACGTACGAGTCCCTGCTCGCCCTGCGCCCGCCGGCCCTCGACCTGCTGCTGCCGCACGGCAACTGGTCCGCCCCGCCGCCCCGCCTGGAGGCCACCCGGTACGGCGACTGGCTCTGCTCGGTCTTCGACCGCTGGTGGCGGTCCGGCCGGCGGCGGGTGCGGGTCCGGCTGTTCGAGGAGTGCATCGCGCTGCTGCTGGGCCTGCCGGCCGCCACCGAGTCGCTGGGGCTCGCCCCGTTCGACGCGGTCGTCGTGGAGACGGACGGCTCCATCGAGCAGGTCGACTCGCTGAAGTCCGCGTACGAAGGCGCCGCCGCGACCGGCCTGGACGTGTTCCGGCACGGTTTCGACGACGCGTTGCGGCACCCCGGGGTGGCTGCTCGGCAGGCCGGCGCGGCGGCGCTCTCGGCACAGTGCCGGGCGTGCGCGCTGCTCGACGTCTGCGGTGGCGGCCACTACGCCCACCGCTACCGAGCCGGGCACGGCTTCGCGAATCCCTCCGTTTACTGCGCGGACCTGCAGCGCTTCATCCGGCATGTGCGCGATCGCCTCACCGGGGCGACGCGGGCGGCCCCCGTGACCGCCCGGGCAGCGTCTGCCTCCGCGTCCGCGTCTGCCTCCGCGTCCGCCTCCGTGTCCGAGAAAGAAGACGAAAGGGCCCTGACCATGGTGTCTCCCGTGCTCTCGGACCGGTCGCTGGCCGCACTGGGCCGTACCGAAGGCGACCCGGACACCCTGGCACTTCTGGTACGCGATCAGGACACCCGGCGGCTGCTCATGCTGCGCGTCCTGCTCGACGCGGTCGAGGACGGCGCGGTGCTTCCGGCCGGCGCTCGCGAGCGGATGCGGGAGGACTGGCACCTGCTGGAGGACGCCGACCGGGCCGTCTCGGCCGGGGACGGCGGTACCCCGTCGCCGCCCTACGCGACGACCCCCGCGCGGGCCCGTCTCCTCCACCCCCTCGTCGGCCCCTGGGTCCGCCAGTGCCTGCGCGGACTGCGACCGCAGGCCGGCGGACCGGCCGAGCGGCACGTCCGCGAACTCGGACGCGACCTCGCCCACCTCGGCGCGCTCGCCGCCGCGGCCGCCGCCCGCGCCGGTCTCTCCTTCGCGGTACGGCTGACCGCCTGGGACGGCGTGCTCACGCTGCCTTCGCTCGGGGCGCTGCACACGGCAGAGCCGGGCGACGTCCCCGTCGACGTCGTCTGCGCGGACGGCCGGATGACGCTGCGCCAGAAGCACGCGGTGGACGTCACGGTCCAGGTGGAGGAGGGCATCGGCGCCTGGTCCGCGGCGCCCGTCTGGAGGCCCGCACACGCCCTGCCCGGCCTGCTGCCCGGGGGCCCGCCCATCCCGCTGGACGACCTGGATCCCTACCGCGGCGCGCACGGCGGCCCCCGGCACCACGAACTGAGCGGCCCGGCCGTGCTCGACGAGTCGGACCGGAAACGGTGGGCGCGGGCCTGGGCGGGGACCGCCGACGTGCTGCGCCTGGGCGGCGAGCACCGCGTGGCCGAAGCCGTCGCGCTGCTGCGCTGCCTGGTCCCGCTCGCCGACCCGCCCCGGCCCGGCCCGGACGCCCGGGAGACCGGCAGTTGCAGCGGGACCCGTCGGGAGGCCTTCGGAGCGCTGCTCAGCAGCAGGCCACCCACTCCGGCCACGTTCGCCACGACCCTCGTGCACGAGCTCCAGCACACGAAACTCTCCGCACTCGGCGATCTGCTGGTGCTGCACCGAGCCGGGCCGCAGCAACGCCACTTCGCGCCCTGGCGCCCGGATCCACGGCCGTACGACGGCCTGCTGCAGGGCGTGTACTCGCATCTCGCGCTGGCCGACTTCTTCCAGCGGTGCGCGCTGCGCGCCGAGCGCCCGGCGCACCGTGAGGCGGCCTGGTCGCGGCACGCGCGCTACCGCGCCCAGGTGGCGGCGGCGCTGCCCGGGCTGGTGGATTCTCCCGATCTCACCGAGCGGGGGCGCCGGTTCGTGGACCAACTCGTCGCCACGCACGAGCGCATGGCCGAGTATCCCGCGCCGCGGGGACACACGGCGCGCGCACAGGCGCACGTGACGGCGGTGCGAGACCTGTGGAACCGACGGCACGGGCCCGCGGCAGGGCACCCGCGAGGTTGACGAGGCGGCGGCCGCCGGCCGTCACCGTATGTCCGTGGCCCGTACGCCGGTCGGGCCGACGGCGCGCGGTGCCGCGCGCCAGGCCGTCACCATCGGCCACGCCGGAGGGACAGGGCCTGGGCTGGGCGGCGTGGCGCGGGCGCGCAGCCCCGCTCGCCGGTGGGTGGGGCGGGCGGGCATGCTCGCAGATGGGCGAGACGCGCGGTCATGCTCGCCGATGCGCGGGGCGTGATCACGCTCGCCGACGGGTGGGGCCCCCAGTCACGCTCGCCGAGGGCGGATCCTCATCCGGTCCGCAGCCGTCGGCCACGGCGCAGCGGACGGCGAAGGGCCCGGCCCCCGTAACGGGGACCGGGCCCTTCGCCGTGCCGGTCGAGGCCTACGCGTCGAACACCTCGCGCACCAGCTGCTCCTGCTCGGCCTGGTGGCGCTTGGCCGAACCCACCGCCGGGGACGAGGAGTGCGGGCGGGAGATACGGCGCAGACGTTCGCCGGCCGGGATGTCCGCGCCGACCGCCAGGTCCAGGTGGTCGATCAGGTTGAGGGCGATGAACGGCCAGGCACCCTGGTTCGCCGGCTCCTCCTGGACCCACAGGTACTTCTCGGCGTTCGGGTACTTGTTGACCTCCGCCTGGAGCTCCGCGCCCGGCAGCGGGTACAGGCGCTCGAGACGGATGATCGCGGTGTCCGTGACGCCGCGCTTCTGCCGCTCGTTCTCCAGGTCGTAGTAGACCTTGCCGGTGCAGAAGACGACCTTGCGGACCGCGGCCGGGTCGACCGACGCGTCGCCGATGACGGGGCGGAACTGCCCGCTCGTGAACTCCTCCGCCTTCGAGGCCGCCGCCTTCAGGCGCAGCATCGACTTCGGGGTGAAGACGACCAGCGGCTTGTGGTGCGGGTTGTGCACCTGCCACCGCAGGAGGTGGAAGTAGTTCGAGGGGCTGGTCGGCATCGCGACCGTCATGTTGTTCTGGGCGCACAGCTGCAGGAAGCGCTCGATGCGGGCCGAGGAGTGGTCCGGGCCCTGGCCCTCGTAGCCGTGCGGGAGGAGCAGGGTGACGCCGGAGGTCTGGCCCCACTTCTGCTCGGCGGCCGAGATGTACTCGTCGATGACCGACTGGGCGCCGTTGGTGAAGTCACCGAACTGCGCCTCCCACATCACCAGCGCGTCCGGACGGGCCAGCGAGTAGCCGTACTCGAAGCCCATCACCGCGTATTCGGAGAGCAGCGAGTTGTAGACGTTGTAGCGGGCCTGGTCCTCGGACAGGTAGAGGAGCGGGGTGTAGTCCGCGCCCGTCTCCCGGTCGATCAGGACCGCGTGGCGCTGGCCGAAGGTGCCGCGCTGCGAGTCCTGGCCGGACAGCCGCACCGGGGTGCCCTCCATCAGCAGCGAGCCGATGGCCAGGGTCTCGCCCATGCCCCAGTCGATCGTGCCGTCCTCGATCATCGCCGCCCGGCGCTGCAGCTGCGGCAGCAGACGCGGGTGGACGGTGAAGTAGTCCGGGATGTTGACCTGGGACTCGGCGATGCGCTTGACGGCCTCCGTGGAGATGGCCGTCGGGACCGCCACCGGGAAGCCGTCCTGCGGCTCGTGGGCGGGCGCGGCGGCCGGCTGCGCGGTGGCCTCGCGGACCTCCGTGAAGACCTTCTCCAGCTGGCCCTGGTAGTCCTGCAGGGCCTGCTCGGCCTCTTCCAGGGTGATGTCGCCGCGACCGATCAGGGACTCGGTGTAGAGCTTGCGCACCGAGCGCTTCTTGTCGATCAGGTCGTACATCAGCGGCTGGGTGAAGGCCGGGTTGTCCGACTCGTTGTGACCGCGGCGGCGGTAGCAGATGAGGTCGATCACCACGTCCTTGTTGAACGCCTGGCGGAACTCGAAGGCCAGGCGTGCGACCCGCACGACCGCCTCGGGGTCGTCGCCGTTCACGTGGAAGATCGGGGCCTCGATCATGCGGGCCACGTCGGTCGCGTACATCGAGGAGCGCGAGGACTCGGGAGCCGCGGTGAAGCCGACCTGGTTGTTGATGACGATGTGGACCGTGCCGCCGGTGCGGTAGCCGCGCAGCTGCGACATGTTCAGGGTCTCGGCCACCACGCCCTGGCCCGCGAAGGCCGCGTCGCCGTGCAGCGCGACCGGCAGCACCGTGAAGTCCGTGCCGCCCTTGTTGATGATGTCCTGCTTGGCGCGGGCGATGCCCTCGATGACCGGGTCGACCGTCTCCAGGTGGGACGGGTTCGCGGCCAGCGAGACCTTGATCTGCTCGCCGTCCAGGCCGGTGAAGGTGCCCTCGGCGCCCAGGTGGTACTTCACGTCGCCGGAGCCGTGCATCGACTTCGGGTCGAGGTTGCCCTCGAACTCGCGGAAGATCTGCGCGTACGACTTGCCGACGATGTTCGCGAGGACGTTGAGGCGGCCGCGGTGGGCCATGCCGATGACGACCTCGTCGAGGCGGGACTCGGCGGCCGAGTCCAGGACCGCGTCGAGCAGCGGGATGACGGACTCGCCGCCCTCCAGGGAGAAGCGCTTCTGGCCGACGTACTTCGTCTGCAGGAAGGTCTCGAAGGCCTCCGCCGCGTTCAGGCGGCGCAGGATCCGCAGCTGCTCCTCGCGCTCCATCTTGGAGTGCGGGCGCTCCACGCGGTCCTGGATCCACTTGCGCTGCTTGGGGTCCTGGATGTGCATGAACTCGATGCCGGTGGTGCGGCAGTACGAGTCGCGCAGCACGCCGAGGATGTCGCGCAGCTTCATCATCGACTTGCCGGCGAAGCCGCCGACGGCGAAGTCGCGCTCCAGGTCCCACAGGGTGAGGCCGTGCTCGGTGATGTCCAGGTCGGGGTGCTTGCGCTGCTTGTACTCCAGCGGGTCGGTGTCGGCCATGACGTGGCCGCGGACCCGGTAGGAGTGGATCAGCTCGAAGACCCGGGCGGCCTTGGTGACGTCGTCGTCGTGCGAGGCGTCGATGTCCCGCAGCCAGCGGACCGGCTCGTAGGGGATGCGCAGGGCCTCGAAGATGTCGTCGTAGAAGCCGTTCTCGCCGAGGAGCAGGTTCGCGACGGAGCGCAGGAACTCGCCGGAGGCGGCGCCCTGGATCACCCGGTGGTCGTAGGTCGACGTGAGTGTCATGACCTTCGAGATGCCGAGCTTGTTCAGGGTGTCCTGGCTGGTGCCCTGGAACTCCGCCGGGTAGTCCATGGAGCCGACGCCCATGATGACCGACTGGCCGGGCATCAGGCGCGGGACCGAGTGGACGGTGCCGAGGCCGCCGGGGTTGGTCAGGGAGACCGTGACGCCGGTGAAGTCGTCCATCGTCAGCTTGTTGTCGCGGGCGCGGCGGACGATGTCCTCGTAGGCCTGCCAGAACTCGAAGAAGTTCAGCGTCTCGGCCTTCTTGATGGCCGCGACGACGAGCTGGCGGTCGCCGTTGGGCTTCACCAGGTCGATGGCGAGGCCCAGGTTGACGTGGGCCGGCTTGACCAGGGTCGGCTTGCCGTCCTTCTGGCCGAACGACCAGTTCATCGACGGCATCGCCTTGATGGCCTGGACCATCGCGAAGCCGATCAGGTGCGTGAAGGAGATCTTCCCGCCCCGGGCGCGCTTCAGGTGGTTGTTGATGACGATCCGGTTGTCGAACAGCAGCTTCACCGGGACCGCGCGGACCGAGGTGGCCGTCGGCAGCTCCAGCGAGGCGTTCATGTTCTTCGCGACGGCCGCGGCGGGACCACGCAGCGTGATCAGCTCGGGACCCTCCGGGGCCGCGGCGGCGGGCGCGGCCTTCGCGGCGGCGGCCGGCTTCGCGGCGGCCGGGGCCGGAGCGGCGGCGGGCGCGGGCTGCGCGGGCGCGGGTGCTGCGGCCTTGGGAGCGGCGGGCGCGGCCGGAGCCGGCGCCGCGGGCGCCTGGGCGGCGGGAGCGGCCGCGGCGGGCGCCGGAGCCGCCGGCTGGGCAGGTGTGGGTGCCGTGGAGGTGGTGCCCGCGGCCCCCGCGGCCGCGGTACCCGCCGGAGCCGAGGCGGCGGGCGCTCCCGGCTTGTAGTCGGCGAAGAAGTCCCACCAGGCACGGTCTACCGAGTTCGGGTCCTGGAGGTACTGCTGATAGATCTCGTCGACGAGCCACTCGTTCGGTCCGAACGCGGCCGCGGGGTTCTTGCCCGCTTGGTCTGCGTCGGTCGAGATACTCGAATTACTGGGGGACTGTGGCGACACGGCGGCAACCGCCCTCTTCCGCTTCACAAGGTGATGGACAGCGGGAATAAAGGCTACGCCTCCAAGACCGTGAAGGTCAGGTCGGGCAGGTCCATCGTCGTGTAAGTCACATCAAAAACCGGGTTTCAGGGCTTGATATGGCGGGAAACAAGCGTGGTTGCGCTGCGATTGGACTGCACCAGACATGGCTCCGCCGTCCCGGTGGCCACCTCGCTCCGGCGCCCGGCGCGACCTGCGAGGGGGCCGCACCCGATCACACGTGTCCGGCTGCTCGGACGGCCGTGCCGACCACAGATGGATCTTGAGGCTCCGGTCGAACTTTACGTCAACGTGGCGAAGATGAAAGCCCCGGAAGAGTGACGATAATCCTGCAGCCCCGCTCGGATTCGGCCACACCGATCCGGCCGCCGTGCAGATCCACCGCCCACCGGGCGATCGCCAGCCCCAGTCCCGTGCCGCCGTCGCTGCCCGGACCGTGCGGCCGCCGTACGGCCCCCCGGTTGAAGCGCTCGAAGACGCGATGCCACTCCGAGCGCGGAATGCCGGGGCCCTCGTCCAGGACCTCCAGCTCCAGCGACTCCGGCTGCGGCCCGCGCCGCGCCTTCACGGTCACCCGGCCGTGCGCCGGGCTGTGCTTGACCGCGTTGTCGATGAGGTTCGCCACCACCTGGTGGATGCGCTCCGGGTCGGCGTGCGCGGTCAGCTCCGGCGGGGAGACGTCCAGGTGCAGATGGACGTCGGTACGGGTGTGGTTCCCGGAGCCCGAGGCCATGCTCGCACGCGCCCCGGCGACCATGTTGGCCTCCTTCAGCACGCCCGAGAGGTACGGCCACACCTCGAAGCGGCGCTGCCTGAGGGGGACGACGCCGTTGTCGAGCCGGGACAGGTCGAGGAGGGTCTCGACCAGGCGTCCGAGGCGCTCGGTCTGCTTCAGCGCCGTGCGCATCGTCTCGGTGTCCGGCTCGGCGAACCCGTCGACGACGTTCTCCAGGACGGCCCGCAGCCCCGCGATGGGCGTGCGCAGCTCGTGCGAGACGTTCGCCACCAGCTCCTTGCGCTGGCGGTCCTGGGCCTCCAGCTCGTCGGCCATGACATTGATCGTCTCGGCCAGGTCGCCCAGCTCGTCCCGGCGGTTCTCGCGCACCCGGCGCGTGTAGTCGCCCTGCGATATCGACCTGGCCACCGCGTTCATGTCGTCCAGCGGCGCGGTGAGCGAATGCGCCACGAACTGGGTGATGAGCAGTGTGGCGATCATCGAGAAGACCGTGATGAAGCGCAGCTCCGTCTTGGTGTGCACCGCGACGATCGACAGACCGGTGGTGATCAGGACCGCGACGACGACCAGCGCGCCGAGCTTGGTCTTGATCGAGAACGGGCGTACGGCGCCCCAGGGGTCCTCCCCGGGAGATCCCGTCGGTCCGGCCGGCCCGCCGCTCATGGCGTCGGGGTCTCCAGCGCGTAGCCCACACCGTGCACGGTGCGGATCCGCTCGGCGCCGATCTTCCGGCGCAGCGCCTTGATGTGGCTGTCGACCGTGCGGGTGCCGGAGGCGTCCGCCCAGTCCCACACCTCGGCGAGCAGCTGCTCACGGGAGAGCACCGCGCGCGGGGTGTTCGCCAGGCACACCAGGAGGTCGAACTCGGTGGGGGTGAGGTGGACGTCCTCGCTGCGCACCCGGACCCGGCGCTGCGCGTGGTCGATCTCCAGTTCGCCCAGGCGCAGGATGCCGGAGCGGGGCGTGGAGGCCGCGACGGCCGCCCGCTCCACCCGCCGCAGCAGCACGTGCACGCGCGCCGCCAGCTCCCGCATGGAGAACGGCTTGGTCATGTAGTCGTCGGCGCCGACCCCGAGGCCGACCAGCATGTCGGTCTCGTCGTCCCGCGCGGTGAGCATCAGCACCGGCACCGGCCGGGCCGCCTGCACGCGCCGGCAGACCTCCAGACCGTCGAAGCCGGGCAGCATGATGTCGAGGATCAGCAGGTCGGGCTGCCAGGCCTCGGCGGTGTCGACTGCGGCCGGGCCGTCGCCCGCTGTTTGCACGAGGAACCCCTCGGCGCGCAGGCGGACCGCGATGGCGTCGACGATCGTGGGGTCGTCCTCGACGACCAGAACCCGGCGCTGGGCGCCAGGAGTGGCCGTCGCCGTGCCGTTGTGGGAGGTGTGTGTCTGCTCCATCGCCCGCCCCTGTGTGCTTTCCGGAACCAGTGGGGTGATCCCATGACTGCGATTGACGCTTGAATGACCTGCGTCAGGGATGCACATTACGGGGACAGGAGGCGCACTCGCTATCCAGGGCGGACGGCAAGGTGCACGACGTCCGGAACGCCCCGGGCAACCGGGACCTCTTCGGTACGCACCCGCTGGAACCCGGCATTCCACAAGGATCCCTCGAATTCCGCAGAGGGCTGCGCCGACCAGACGGCCAGTACCCCGCCCGGCCTCAACACCCTTGCGCAGCCCGCGAGTCCGGCCTGTGAGTAGAGCCCCTCGTTGCCCTTGTCGACGGTCCAGTCAGGGCCGTTGTCGATGTCCAGGCACAGCGCGTCGAACGTGTCGGATGTCTCATTGACGTAGGCGACGAGATCGCTCTCGACGACGGTCGTGCGCGGATCGGCGAAGGCGTCCGCGGAAAGCATGGCGAGCGGGCCGCCCCGGTGCCAGTCGATGACCGCCGGCTCCCGCTCCACGACCGTGATCCGCCCCCAGCGGGGGCCCCGCGCGGCATGGGCGAGCGAGAACCCGACGCCCAGCCCGCCGATCAGCACCGCGGGCTTGCTGCGCCCGTCCAGCGCCTCGAACGCGGCGTCCACGAGCAGCCGTTCCGAACGCCCGTCGGAGGTGTCCATCAGGAAGCACCCGTTGGCGATGATCTGCAGAAGCTCACCGTGCCTGCGCAGCACCACCTCGCCGTACGGTCCGTCGCGCCGGTCCAGGACCACGGGGGCGCTGTCGGCGGTGGCGGCCGGAGGGGGCGCGGGAACCGGGTTCGTCATGACCGCCATCTTTCCCCAACAGCGCTTTGCCGCCACGCGAATTACGGGTGCCGGGCAGCCGCACGGGTGTCACCCGTTCGAGGGTCCGTCCGGCGCTTCGCGCCCAGGGGGGACCGGCTGCGGCTCCTATGGTTCCTCCTGTCCCCTCTCGGTCCTTGGTTCTTCGGTTCTTCGGAAAATCCTGTGAATCGTGCGCCGGGTGGCCTCGGTCACAGACAGCGTCCCGTGGGACGGCGAAGGGTGGGGTGAAACGGAAGGAGCCCCTCACCGTGGAACGGACCGCGAGGGTCGCATCGACGCCCACGCCCGAGCCCCTTCCCGCGGGGGACGTCGCCGCACTGCTCGACGGCGTGCCCCGCCAGCGCGGCCAGGTCGCGGTGCCCGTCCCGCGGACACCGGGCGCCGTCCTCCCTGCGTACCTGCGGCGTCCGCGCCCCTGGCGTCTGCTGCCCAGCCCCACCGGGACGCCGGTCACCTTCGCCTACACGGCGCTCCTGGCCCTCACCTCGCTCTTCGCGAGCCACGCCAGCCCCGGCCTGGTGCGCGCGGTCTACCAGGACTCCAGCACCGACGTCGCCCACCTGCTGCGCACCCCCGTCTTCGTCCTGCTGGCCAGCGCGCTGTGGATCGCGGGCGGGCTGCTCTCGCCGTACGCCCTGGCCTTCGTACTCGTCGTGACCGCGCTGGAGCGGCGGATAGGCGGTGCCCGCGCGATCCTCGTCTTCCTGGCGGGCCACGTCCTGGCCACCCTCGCGACCGAGGTCCCGGTCGGCCTCGCGGTGCTGGCCGGCCACCTCCCCGAGACCTCGCTGCACCGCCTCGACTACGGCATCAGCTTCGGCGTGGCCGCCAGCGTCGGCGCGCTCTCCGGCCTCCTCGCCCCCTGGCTGCGCTGGCCGCTGCTCGCCCTGGCCGGCTACTGCCTCGTCACCGACCTCATCGCCTTCCAGGACCCGATGACCAACTGGGGCCACCTGATCTCGCTGGCCATCGGCACCGGCCTGTGGCCGGTGGTGCGACGCTGGTACCGGGAGCGGGCCCAGGCCCCGGCCGACGCCCGCGCGGCCGCCTCCTGAGCACTCAGGCGCCCCGCGCCGCCGCCGGCCCCTTCGTCAACTCCGGCACGCCGAGAGCCCCTTCCCGCCCGGCCGTCGCGCCGTGCGGTCGGTCGGCCGGCCGGTACGGGCCGGCGGCCGGCGGACAGGCCGGGGAACGTCGGGAAGCGGACCTCGCCTTCGCCTTGCGGGGCCGGCCCTGCCCGTCGAGGTGGGTGGCCGCCCGCTGATCCGGTTGCCGGCGGCGGTGGGCCGGGGCGTCGCTCGACGGGGTGAACGGAAGCCGCTTGTCCGGGCGTCGCGCATGCGTCAGCGGGCCGGGGTCCAGACGTACGGCGTGGTCGTCGTGACCGCTGTGAAGCCCAGTCGCCGCAGGATCGGGGCACTGTCGTCCGAGGCCTCCACCAGGAGGTAGGGCGCGTTCCGGGCCGCCGCCCGGCTCGCTCGCAGGGCCACCAGGGCGCGGTAGACGCCCTTGCCGCGCCACCCGGCCAGCGTGGAGCCGCCAAGCAGCATGGCGAAGTCCGTGCCGGGCCGGAAGGCCACCCAGGCCGCGGAGACGACCTGTCCCGCTGCCTCGGCCACGTACACCTCGTTGTCCTCGGGGGCGACCGCGAGCAGGCCCCTCAGGTGGCCGGCGATCCACGCCATGTCGGCGCCCCACACCGCCGTCTCCAGCGCGGCGACGCGGTCCAGGTCCGCGTCGGCGGTGACCCGGCGCAGGGTCACGCCGGGCGGGAGGGCAGGCGGAGCCACGGCCAGGTCGCCGACCTCGGCGATCACCACCGTCTCCCGGTCCTCGGGCACGAAGCCCGCCGCGCGCAGCCGGTCGGGGAGGTCCGCCGGGGCGTCGTGCCCGCGCGTCTTCCATTCCACGGCCTCCCCGCGCGCCGCGAAGAAGTCCCGCTGCCGGGCGATCAGTGCGTCCAGCTCGGGGCCGCGCACACCGCCCCAGTCGCGCGGCCCGGTCACGAAACCGCGGTGCTGGCCCACGACCCTGAGGACGGGACCGTCGTGCTCGTAGGTGATCCCGGGGGAGGGGACGGGCTGGACGGCGCGCATCTGGGCGTCGTAGGCGGCCAGCAGGGCCGCGGTGCGGTCGGTGTCGGTCACCGGCCGACCGTACGGGGAATGAGCCCGGACCGATCAACTGTTTTTGCGGGCGAGGGCAACCGCCGTACGCCCGGTATCTCCAGGTCAGCAGCCGATCGCTGACAGCGAACGCGGCCCTGGGAACATTCAGCGGCTCACATGCATTGAGTCGGCATAACTCAAGTTGACTGCCGAAGGGGAGATCATGGCTTCGACGTCCGCATCACTCACCCTCCCTGTGCTGCCTCTCGACGGCGAGGTCGTGCTGCCCGGGATGGTGGTCCCGCTGGACTTGAAGGACCCTGATGTACGCGCCGCCGTGGAGGCTGCGCAGGCCGCCGCCCGTACCGAGCCCGGCAAGCCCAAGGTGCTGCTGGTGCCGCGGGTCGACGGGAGCTACCCGGGCACGGGTGTGCTCGGCACCGTGGAGCAGGTCGGCCGCCTGGCCGACGGCGACCCGGGCGCGCTGATCCGCGGCCGCTACCGGGTGCGCATCGGCGCCGGTACCACCGGCCCGGGTGCCGCCCTGTGGGTGGAGGGCACCCGCATCGACGAGAACGTCCCGGACCCGGTGCCCGGTCATGTCACCGAACTGGTCAAGGAGTACAAGGCCCTCGCCACCGCCTGGCTGCGCAAGCGCGGCGCCTGGCAGGTCGTGGACCGGGTGCAGGCCATCGACGACGTCTCCCAGCTCGCCGACAACTCCGGTTACTCGCCCTTCCTGACCACCGAGCAGAAGATCGAACTCCTGGAGACCGTCGACGCGGTCGCCCGGCTGAAGCTGGCCACCCAGCAGCTGCGCGACCACCTCGCCGAGCAGGACGTGGCGGAGACCATCGCCAAGGACGTCCAGGAGGGCGTCGACAAGCAGCAGCGCGAGTTCCTGCTCCGCCGTCAGCTGGAGGCGGTCCGCAAGGAACTGCGCGAGCTGAACGGCGACGCCGCGAAGGACGGCGAGGAGTCCGACGACTACCGCGCCCGCGTGGAGGCCGCCGACCTGCCGGAGAAGGTCCGTGAGGCCGCCCTCAAGGAGGTCGACAAGCTGGAGCGGTCCAGCGACCAGTCGCCCGAGGGCTCGTGGATCCGCACCTGGCTGGACACGGTGCTGGAACTGCCGTGGAACGAGCGGACCGAGGACTCTTACGACATCCAGGGCGCCAAGGCGATCCTGGACGCCGAGCACGCCGGCCTGGAGGACGTGAAGGAGCGGATCACCGAGTACCTGGCGGTGCGCAAGCGCCGCAACGACCGGGGGCTCGGGGTCATCGGCGGCCGCCGCGGCGGTGCCGTCCTCGCCCTCGTCGGGCCGCCCGGGGTCGGCAAGACCTCGCTCGGTGAGTCCGTCGCGCACGCCATGGGCCGCAAGTTCGTCCGGGTCGCCCTCGGCGGCGTCCGCGACGAGGCCGAGATCCGCGGTCACCGCCGTACCTACGTCGGCGCGCTGCCCGGCCGGATCGTGCGCGCGATCAAGGAGGCCGGTTCGATGAACCCGGTCGTCCTGCTCGACGAGATCGACAAGGTGGGCTCCGACTTCCGCGGCGACCCCGCGGCCGCCCTCCTGGAGGTCCTGGACCCGGCGCAGAACCACACCTTCCGCGACCACTACCTGGAAGTCGAACTCGACCTGTCCGACGTCGTCTTCCTCGCCACCGCCAACGTCCTGGAGGCGATCCCGGAGGCCCTGCTCGACCGGATGGAGCTGGTCCGCCTGGACGGCTACACCGAGGACGAGAAGGTCGTCATCGCCCGTGACCACCTGCTCCCGCGTCAGCTGGACCGGGCGGGCCTGGGCAAGGACGAGGTGATCCTCGACGAGAGTGCGCTGCGCAAGCTCGCCGGCGAGTACACGCGTGAGGCGGGCGTCCGTACCCTGGAGCGCTCGATCGCACGGCTGCTGCGCAAGGTGGCCGCGCAGCACGAACTCGGCCAGCGCGAGCTGCCGTTCACCATCAGGGACGAGGACCTGCGGGCCCTGATCGGCCGGCCGCACCACGTGCCCGAGTCCGCCCAGGACCCGGCGGAGCGCCGCACGGCCGTCCCGGGCGTGGCGACGGGTCTCGCGGTCACCGGCGCGGGCGGCGACGTGCTGTTCGTCGAGGCGTCCCTGGCCGACCCGGAGACGGGCGCGGCGGGGCTGACCCTCACCGGCCAGCTGGGTGACGTGATGAAGGAGTCGGCGCAGATCGCCCTGTCCTTCCTGCGCTCCCACGGCGCCGAACTGGAGCTTCCGGTCGGTGACCTGAAGGACCGGGGTGTGCACATCCACTTCCCGGCGGGCGCGGTCCCGAAGGACGGCCCGAGCGCGGGCGTCACGATGACGACGGCCCTCGCGTCGCTGCTCTCCGGGCGACTGGTCCGCACGGACGTGGCGATGACCGGCGAGGTCTCGCTGACCGGCCGGGTGCTGCCGATCGGCGGCGTGAAGCAGAAGCTGCTCGCCGCCCAGCGCGCCGGGGTGACGACCGTCATCATCCCCAAGCGCAACGAGGCCGACCTGGACGACGTTCCGGCCGAGGTGCTGGACAAGCTCGACGTCCACGCCGTGACCGACGTCCGCCAGGTCCTGGAACTGGCGCTCGCGCCCGCCACGAACGGCGCGGCGCCGGAGGTTCCGGTAGCGGCGTGACGGACGCTGCCGGATGACAGAAGGCCCGGGGCCCCGCGAGGAGCCCCGGGCCTTCGCCCTACGGCCGCGTACCCGAGCCCCGAAGGGGGGCGGGGCTGTGTCGATGTGCGGCTTCGCCGCGTGGGCGCGACCGGCCCCACCGGCCCGCGGTGGACGAACCGCACAACCCGCGTGTCTGTCCGGGGCAACCCCCGGCCCCGCCGCACGGGCGCCGCGCTAGTGCTGTGGCCGGGAAGGTTTGCCGGAAAGCTCGCGGCGTCCGGTGCGGTGCATCGCAAGGCGGAGCATCGCCCGCGTACTGGATGTACTCGGGTGATGCGACAACGCGGCGAGGTGCCGTGCCGGGCGTCGCGAGCCGGTGAACCTTTCCGGTCGCAGCACTAGCCGTTGGCGAGTGCGACGACCCGGTCCAGTGCCCCGTTGAACTTGTCGTGGTCGCCGACCGTCGGGCCGGTCGAGGTGTACTGCCACATCGTGTAGGCCGACCAGCCGGCCGGCAGGGTGCCCACGTCCGCGGCGTAGCGGGCGATCCACAGCGGGTTGGTGGCGGCGAAGCCGCCGTAGTCGCCGGTGCAGTCGGTCCACCAGCTGGTCGCCGTGTAGATGACGGCGGCGCGGCCGGTCCGGGCCTTGTACCTGTTCAGGAAGTCGGTGATCCAGGTGACCATCCCGCTCGTGGACTTGCCGTAGCACGCCGCGCCGTACGGGTTCCACTCGATGTCGAGGACGCCGGGGAGGGTCCGGCCGTCCTTGGACCAGCCGCCGCCGTGGTCGACGAAGTAGTCGGCCTGGGCGGCGCCGCCGGTGGTGTCCGGGGTCGCGAAGTGGTAGGCGCCGCGGATCATGCCGACGTCGTAGGAGCCGTTGTACTGCTGGGTGAAGTAGGGGTTCGTGTAGTACGTGCCTTCGGTCGCCTTGGTGTACGCCCATCTGACCCCGCTGCTCAGCAGGGTCGACCAGGAGACGTCGCCCTGGTAGCTGGCGACGTCGACGCCCTCGGTCTGGGTGGCGAGGCCGGTTCTGGGCGTGCCGCTCTGGCCGTCGTGGGACGGCACGCCCATGCCCATGTAGGCCGAGCCGCGGGCCGGGAGGGTGGGTCCGCCCGGGTCGGCGTGGGCCGGGACGGTGGGTCCGCCCGGGTCGGCGTGGGCCGGGACCGGGGCGAGTGCCGCGAGCAGCAGCGCCAGCAGGGCGGTGACGAGGGTGGGGGCGGGTCTGTGCACGGGCATGACGTGCCTCCGTGGGGTGAGGTGGGGTCCCAGATATGCCAGAGGCGGCAGCGTTACGCGCTGCGACACGACGCCGTGTCACACGGCGCGACGCCCGTCATTGGCGTGAGCATGCCATTCATGGGTGCAGACGCTACGCAGGGGGCGGACCCCGGGGAAGGGGGTCCGGGGGCCGCCGTTGGTCTAAGCCTGCGGAATACTTGGCGAGCTGCGGCGATGACGGGGATTGACGGAAACTTTCAGGACTGCGAAACCGATCAGGGGTGCTGACGTGCACGAGGACGACAAGGGCGACGGACAGGGCGCCGCCACCGCGTTGACGCCAAGTGGCGCGGACCAGGAATTCCTCGCCCTGGAACGCGAGCTGACGGTGCTGCTGCGCCGTGCCCGGGCCAGCCAGGGCGAGATGGCCCGGGAGGTCCACCCCGACCTGGAGTCGGCCGCGTACGGACTGCTCGTACGGCTCGACGAGTGCGGCGGCCAGCGCGCCACCGAACTGGCCGCCTACATCGGCGTCGGCAAGGCCACCATGTCCCGCCAGCTGCGCGCCCTGGAGGAGCTCGGCCTGGTCGCCCGGGAGCCCGACCCGGCCGACGGACGGGCCTGGCTGGTCGCCCTCACCGACGAGGGCCGGGGCCGGGTCGGCACGGTCCGCGAGGCCCGCCGGGGCCGCTACGTCCGCCAGCTCGCCCACTGGGAGCGCACCGAGGTCGCGGAACTGGCCCGGCTGCTGCACCAGTTGAACGGCGTCATGGAGAAGTAGCCGCCGCCGGGCGCCATGACCTCACAGCTCGACGTAGACCACCGTCGCGTCGTCGTGCGTTTTGCTCCGCCGCAGGAACACCCGCTCCTGCCGGTCGGCCGCCTCCAGCTCCCGCACCCGGTCGACCAGCGCCCGCGCGCCCTCCTTGCGTATGACGTCGAGGAGGGCCGTCCAGTCGCCCGCGCGGAACTTCTCCGTCCAGCGGGCCGCCCCGTCCGTGAGGGCGGCCAGCGCGCCGACCTCGGCGCGCGGCACGGTGCCGGTGACCGCGCGGGCCGCCACCGACGGGTCGGCGGCGGCCGTGAAGAAGCCGCCCTCCTTGTTGCGCACCGTCGCGTCGGCGATCGCGTCCGAGGCCAGAAAGGCGCGGGGCACGCGGTCCAGCCGGTCGTCCAGGACCGGGGTGACCGTGCCGTCGGGGGCCCTCAGGAGCAGCGCCGAGTCGGACAGGACCAGGAACTCCACGGTGTCCTCGGACCAGCGGCTCAGCACGACCGTCGCCTGGGGCGTGCGCGGGTGAGAAAGGTCACAGGTGTCCGCATGTGCGTCAGCTGTGCGGCCGATCGCCCGTTCGAGCACCTCCCGGAGCGTCAGATCTCCTCGCGAAACGGTCAGTTCGGTCAGGGCGCCGCCCAGCCGCGCGGTGAACCAGGGGACGGAATGCAGACACCCGGTGCCGCCCCGCGGTGGGGTGACCCCGTCCAGGACGATCACGCAGCCCCCCTGTCCCGAGGCCGGAAGTCCGATGCCGGCGAAGTCCTCGTTGGGGCGGTCGGGGGCGCCGGGTTCCGAAACGACTTCAGTACGCATTCGGCCAGTCTGCACGACCCCTTCACAGGCTTCGCCAAAGGCTGGCAACCACCCCGGAATTGCCATGGCCCTGCAGGTCAGCCGACTGTTTTGGGGTGGAATGGCACAGTCCGGGAAGGTGCGGTGGCGAATCCTGCCAAAGCCTGCCGTCCGCGTCCAACCGGCCAGCCGGAAAAGGGCCCCGCGCGAGCCGCCGGAACTTGCCCGCCAACTCCCCTCCGATGTTCACTCCTTCGGGTGGCGGGAGGGTCGATGCGAGACCACTGCCCACCGGCGCTGGGAGGGTCGGGGACCGATACGCAGGCGTACGCATCGGGTGCGTGCGCCACTTGGCACCGAAATGCCGGGAATCATGACGGGGTGCCACCCAACCCCTTGGGTACACGAGTTCAGGAATGCGAGCACCGGTGCAGAAGACGCGGCCTCGGCGCACAGGCAAGAAGACGGCCTCCGAAACGGGCGCCGCGGCCCCCGTCGGCACCGGCCGCACCAAGCACGTCCGCACCCGGCTGATCGTGGCCGTGGCGGTGGTCGCCGCCGCGATCGCGGGGGCCGGCGCGCCCGCCCTGCTGACCGCCTCCGGGCAGCTGAGCGACTCCCAGGACCTGGTGACGCTCGCCGGCCGCACCCAGGACACGCTGGCGCTGGCCAACTCGCTCGCCGACGAGCGCGACGAGGTCACCTCCTACGTCGCGGCGGGCCGCCCCAAGGCCAAGGCGCCCTCGCAGGACCCCGGCGCCCGCGTCGACCGCCAGGCCGAGGACCTGCGTGCGGACACCGGCACCCCCGGCTGGCTGCGCACCGACCTCGACGGCATCGCCGCCGTCCGGCGCTCCGCGCTCACCGGCCGGAGCACCGCCCTGCAAGCGCACCAGGCGTACTCCAGGACCATCGCCGACCTGCACCGGCTCGCCGTGCAACTGGCCGAGCAGACGCCCCCCAGGGCCGGCTCCGGCGCCTACGCGCTCGCCGAACTGGACCTGGCCGTCCAGCAGTCCGCCGCCGCCCGCGGCCTGCTTCTCGCGGCCCTGGACATCCCGAGCACCACCCAGACCACGATCGACCCGATCACCGGCCTCCCCACGACGACCCAGGTCACCTCCGACGCCGACCGCAAGCAGCGCGACGCGCTCACCGCCGCCGCCCAGCAGGCCAGGCTGCGGGCCGACGCCGCCCTCGCCGACTTCCACGACACCGCGCCCAGCGCGGCGGTCGAGTCGTACGACTCCACGGTCACCGGCGGCGACGTCAACCACGCCGACAAGTACCTGGCCGCCCTCACCGACCAGCCGACCCTCTCGCAGGACGACCTCGGCACCGGCGTCAAGAAGCTGAACACGGCGCTGTCCGCCCGGGTCGACCTGATGCGGGGCGCGGAGTCCGCCCTCTACGACCGCCGCACCAAGGACCTCGCCCAGCTCCGCGACGACGACGTCACCGCGCTGGAGATCCGGGTGGCGGCGCTCGGCGCCCTGATGCTGGTCGCGGTCGGCATCGCCACCGCCATGGCCCGCACCCTCACCCGCCCCCTGTCCGTGCTCCGCCGGGGCTCGGCCCGCCTCGCCGGGGCCGAGGACCCGCGCACCGAGGAACCGATCACCTTCACCGGCCGCAACGACGAGTTCGCCCAGGTCGTCCGCTCCGTCAACGCCCTGCACGCGCACGCCGTCGAGCTCTACGACCGCATCGCCACGCTGGAGACCGACCGCAAGCACCTGGTCGGCCAGCGGCAGAAGATGGCGGACGCGCGCGAGGAACTGCGCGCCGAGGTCACCGACGCCGCCGCCCAGCTGGAGCGGCTGCGCACCAGCATCGGCTCCACCTTCGTCAACCTCGCGCTGCGCACCCTCGGTCTGGTGGAGCGTCAGCTGGCCGTCATCGAGACCCTTGAGGAGCGCGAACAGGACCCCGACCGCCTGTCGACCCTCTTCAAGCTCGACCACTTCGCCACGGTCATGCGCCGCCACAGCGAGAACCTCCTGGTCCTCGCCGGCACCGAGCACGTCCAGCAGCACGCGGGCCCGATCCCGCTGGTGGACGTCGTCCGGGCCGCGGTCAGCGAGATCGAGCGCTACGACCGGGTCCGGATCGCCTCCCTCCCTCCGCACGCGCACGTGGCGGGGTTCGCGGCCGACGACCTCTCCCACCTCCTCGCCGAACTCATGGAGAACGCCACCGCGTCCTCCCCGCCCGACGTCCCCGTCGAGATCTCGGGCTGGCTGCTGGAGAGCGGCGAGGTCATGCTCTCCGTCCAGGACGAGGGCATCGGCATGACCGCCGACCGCATGGTCCGCCTCAACGCCCGCCTCGCCGAGTTCAACCCCGAGTCCCCGTACGACCAGGAGGGCGAGGACGGTCTCGGCCTCGGCCTCTACGTGGTGGCCCGGCTGGCCCACCGGCACGGCGTCCGCGTGCAGCTGCGCGAGCAGAAGCAGGGCGGGGTGGCCGCGGTCGTGGTCCTGCCCCAGCCCCTGCTGGCCGCGGCCCCCGCGGCGACGGTGCCGCAGTCCGCGACCGCCGCCGCCGGCGCCCACGCGTTCTCCCTCCCCGGCGCGGACGCGGAGGTCAACTCCAACGTCCTGTACGGCCGCTCCACGACCGGCGACCCCCTGGTGGCGCTGGCGGAGAAGGCGGTACGGGAGGCCGACGGGCACGGCGCGGCCGAGCCGGGGGCCGGCGGGGAGACCGTGGCGTCCCGGCGGGCCGACGAGGAGGCCGCCCCCGAGCAGGCGGTCCGGCCCAGGCCGGCGGACCCCGAGCCGACGGCCCGCCCGAAGGCACCGGCGGAGACGTTCGCCGAGACGACGATGGAACTGCTGCTCCCGCCGGAGCCGGAGGCGGCGAGGGAGCACGCGCACCCTGCCGACGCCGGTGCTCGTACCCGCCCGCAGCCCGCGGCCGCCGACGGCGAACGCGCCCCGCTGGGGCCGCCCGCGTCCGACCATGAAACCCGCACGGGTGGTGCGCGTGGGAACGACCTCGGCGAAGCCGGGGAGCACACCCGCCCGCAGACCGCACCCGCCGACGGTGAGTACGGCCCGCAGGGGGACGCCGAGGAGGAGGACCCGGTCACCAGCAAGGGCCTCCCCAAGCGCACCCCCAAGATCACCGCCCCCGCCCCCCCGCCCCGCCAGCGCGGCACCGGCGTCGACGCGGACGCCCTCCGCCGCAGGCTCGGCGGCTTCCGCCGGGGCGCCGACGCCGGACGCCGCGACGTCGAGGCGGAGATCGCCGAGCAGACGGGCCAGAACAAGGTGCCGAGCACCGTGAGAGCAGTACCGGGGACAGCCGTATCCGAAGAAGCAACGGGGGGCACAGTCGAGGAGGCAAGCAGTTGACCGCGCCCAGTACCTTCGGACTGAGCAGTGAGGCCCGCAACCTGCACTGGCTGCTGAGCAACCTCATCGAGGAGGTGCCCGGTATCCAGTCCGTAGCCGTGGTCTCCTCCGACGGACTGCTCCTGCTCTCCTCGGATCCCGGCCAGAACGAGGCCGCCCGCGAGGCCAGGAGCGAGAAACCGGCGGGTCCGCGCGGCTCCGCCGCCGACCTCGCCACCATCGTCTCCGGCATCGGCAGCCTCACCGTGGGCGCCGCCAAGCTGATGGACTACGGCCCGGTCAAGCACACGATGGTCGCGATGGACGAGGGCAGCCTCTTCGTGATGTCGATCAGCGACGGCTCGCTGCTGGGTGTGCACGGCAGCGCGGAGTGCGACATGAGCGTGGTGGCATATCACATGGCACTGTTCGTCGGCCGGGCCGGCCACGTCCTGACCCCCGAACTCCGCACCGAGCTACGCAAGTCCCTGGAGGGCGACGCCACGAGGAGCGGCCGATGACCAGCGCCCCGAAGAACCGCAGGCAGAACCTCCCGGTACGCGGCGGTGACCGAAAACCCGCCCGTGTCCGCCCCTACTCGCTCACCGGCGGCCGTACCCGCTTCGGTCACGTTCTCCTCGTGGAGACGTTCGTAGCGGCGCTTGAGGCCCCGGAGGAGCGCAAGGAACTGACGAATGGCTCCCTCAGCACCCGGGTGATGCCGGAGATGCGGGCCATCGTCGAACTGTGCCGCCGTATGCGCACGGTGGCCGAGATCGCCGCGCTGCTGAAGATGCCGCTCGGCGTGGTCCGGGTCCTGCTCAGTGACCTCGCGGACCAGGGAAAGATCCGTGTGTACGGCACCGGGACCGGTCACGGCGCCGGCCGCCCGGACCGCGCTCTGCTGGAAAGGGTGCTGAGTGGACTACGCCGTCTCTGACGCCACCGGTGTCAACCCGCTCCTCGACGAGGAGGAGCAGCCGCGGTCCTGGCAGACGGACCGCACCCGGGCCCCCGTCGCCACGAAGATAGTCGTGGCGGGCGGTTTCGGCGTCGGCAAGACCACGCTGGTCACCACCGTCTCGGAGATCACGCCCCTGCAGACCGAGGCGCTGATGACCGAGGCGAGCGAGGAGACCGACGACCTCACCGCCACGCCCGGCAAGCTCACCACGACCGTGGCCATGGACTTCGGCCGCATCACGCTCGACGACGACCTGGTGCTCTACCTGTTCGGCACGCCGGGCCAGCAGCGGTTCTGGTTCATGTGGGACGACCTGGTGCGCGGCGCGATCGGCGCCGTCGTCCTCGCGGACACCCGGCGTCTGAAGGACTGCTTCCCGGCGCTGGACTACTTCGAGAGCTGCGGGCTGCCGTACGTCGTCGCGGTCAACCACTTCGACGGCAGCGAGCGTTTCGAACCCGAGGACGTGCGCGAGGCATTGACGATCCCTCCGCACATACCTGTAATGATCATGGACGCCCGCCGCCGGATATCGGCCATCGAGACGCTGCTGTCCCTGGTCGCCCACGCACTGGACGAAACACCCGAGTAGATCTTCTGAACCCTTAGGAGCCACCACCGCATGCGGAAGATACTCGTCGTGGGGGCCGGCCAGTCCGGTCTCCAGCTCGCCCTCGGCCTCCAGTCGCACGGCTACGAGGTCACCCTGATGTCGAACCGGACCTCGGACGAGATCCGCTCCGGCCGGGTCATGTCGACGCAGTGCATGTTCCACACGGCACTGCAGCACGAGCGTGATCTCCAGCTGAACTTCTGGGAGTCCCAGGCCCCGAAGATCGAAGGACTCGGCGTCTCGGTCGCGGCCCCGGGCTCCTGGGGCGAGGGCCCCGCGGCCCGCGCCATCGACTGGGTGGGCAAACTCGACGGGTACGCGCAGTCGGTCGACCAGCGGGTGAAGATGGCCGGCTGGATGGAGACCTTCGCGCAGCGCGGCGGCCAGCTGGTCATCCACGGCGCGGCGGTCGGCGACCTGGACTACTTCGCCCGTGCCTACGACCTGGTGCTGGTCTCGGCCGGCAAGGGCGAACTGGTCCAGATGTTCGGCCGTGACGCCTCCCGCTCGCCGTACAGCGAGCCGCAGCGCGCGCTGGCCGTCGCCTACGTCCACGGGCTCGGCCCCCGCCCCGAGCACCCGGACTACTACGCGGTCCGCTGCAACCTGGTCCCCGGCGTCGGCGAGCTCTTCGTGATGCCGACCCTGACCCTCTCGGGGCCGGCCGACATCCTGTTCTGGGAGGGCATACCCGGCGGCCCGCTGGACGTCTTCAGCGGCGTCAAGGACCCCTCGGAGCACCTCTCCCTGACCCTGGAACTCATGGAGCGGTACACGCCCTGGGAGTACGCGCGGGCCACCAAGGTCGAACTGACCGACGCCGGCGGCACCCTGGCCGGCCGTTACGCCCCCACCGTCCGCAACCCGATCGGCCGCCTCCCCGGCGGCGGCCTGGTCCTCGGTGTCGCGGACGTCGTCGTGGCCAACGACCCCATCACCGGTCAGGGCTCCAACTCCGCCGCCAAGTGCGCGGCCGCCTACCTCGACTCGATCCTCGAACACGGCGAGAAGGAGTTCGACGAGTCCTGGATGCAGGCGACGTTCGACCGCTACTGGAACACGGCCCAGCACGTCACCAAGTGGACGAACGCCATGCTGGCGCCGCCGCCGGAGCACATCCTCAACCTGATCGGCGCGGCGGGCCAGCTCCAGCCGGTCGCCGACCGCTTCGCCAACGCCTTCAACGACCCCGCCGACTTCGAGAACTTCTTCTATGAGCCGGAGAAGACGGCCGCCTATCTGGCCTCGGTCACCGGAGCCTGACGGAGCAGCGGGGGCGGGCCTCGAACGGCCTGCCCCCTGCCCGGAGTCCAGGAGCAGGCGCATGGACAGCGCGCCCCTGGTCCGCCATGCTGTCCTGGCGGTGCGGGCCTGCGCCGGCCGTTTGAGCGAGGGGTGGGCACGTGGGGGAATCGCCGGGTGCGGCTGTGCCGCCGGAGGGTGTCCGTTACCGGCTGACGCCCCTTCAGCGCGTGCTGCCGATGCTTCCGGCCCTCGTCATCTCCCTGGGCCAGACCCTGCTGTGGTGGGACGGCGGATCGATCGATCCCGTGCTCGGCACGGGGCTGGTCATCTGGGGTGTCGTGCTGACCCTGGGGCTGATCACCTCGCGGTCGTTCGGAGTCACCCTCACGCCGTCGGCGGCCGTCGTGCACAGCCTTCGCCGCCGCCGCATCCCGTGGTCGGACGTCCAGGCCGTCCAGATCCAGTCCCTCCTCGGAAGCCGGACCGTCGTGATCTACGAGGCGGGCGGCCGCGCCACCCGCCTGCGGGCGCCGAGCACCGGCTTCCTCAGCTGGGATCGCGGCTTCGAGGAGAAGTTCCACACCATCGGCAGGTGGTGGCTGGACCACCGCGGCCCGGACTGGATCCCGGTACCGCCGCCCTGGACGCCGTGGGGTCGCCCGCCGGGGTCGCCCGGCAACCCCTACGCCCCGCCCGCGTAGCAGCAGCCGCCGCTTCCCCCAGGACGTGCCGCTTCCTGGTTCCGACCAGCCACAACGCGTCCGCGTCCGGGCGACTACGCTGCTCTCATGACCCCGCCGGCCGCCACCCCCGCCTACCGCAGGCTGTCCGTCGAGGAGCGGCGCAGCCAGCTGCTCGACGCGGCTCTCTCCCTGTTCGCGCACCGGGTGCCCGAGGACGTCTCGCTCGACGACGTGGCGGAGGCGGCCGGGGTCTCCCGCCCCCTGGTGTACCGCTACTTCCCCGGCGGCAAGCAGCAGCTCTACGAGGCCGCGCTCAGGTCTGCCGCCGAGGAGCTGGAGCACTGCTTCGACGAGCCGCGGGAGGGCCCTCTGCTCCCTCGTCTCTCCCGGGCCCTGGACCGCTACCTCGGCTTCGTCGACCAGCACGACGCCGGCTTCAGCGCCCTGCTCCAGGGCGGCAGCGTGGTGGAGACCTCGCGGACGACGGCGATCGTGGACGGCGTACGACGGGCCGCCGCGCAGCACATTCTCAGCCACCTGGACGTCGCCGCCCCGGGCCCCCGGCTGCGGATGACCGTCCGGATGTGGATCACCGCCGTCGAGGCGGCCTCCCTGATCTGGCTCGACGAGGACAAGCAGCCGCCCCCCGACGAGCTGCGGGACTGGCTGGTGGACCAGTTCGTCGCCGTGCTCAGCGTGACCGCGCGCCGTGACCCGCAGACCGCCGCCCTCGTCGACGCCCTCGCGGCGGATGGCTGAGACTGGTGCCGTGAAGAGTCAGGAGACCCCCTTCGAGGGCGGCCCCATGGACGGGCGGGTGCTTCCGGTGCTGCTCGGCATGACCGGCCACCCCCCGAAGACGTACCGCATCCCGGTCCCGGACCCGGCCGGCGGCCCGCCCACGGTCCTGGTCTACCGCCGCGTGTCCCGGGGGCAGCACCGGCGCCTGGGACTGTCCCAGGGCTGGAAGTACGTGTACGACCCGACGGGCAGGGGCGACGGCGGGGGACCGAGGTGGCCCTGGGCGAGGTCGGGCGACACCAACGGGTGACGTGATTGGGCCGCATCGCGCACATGCACCGCGCGGACCGCACGTACACATCTGATAATCACGTGATCATCGCGATGTGGAACGGAGAGACCGTCCCGCATCGGAGGTGATGACGTGTCCGGAAGGTACCTGCGAGTGGCCTGCACGGCCGCGGTGGCGGCGGCCCAGGCCGTTCTCGCGCCGCTGCCCGCACTCGCCGCCCCCGCCCCCGGCCCCGAGCGGCCGGTCGCCGAGTTGCTGACGGACCTTCAGCAGGCCTACCGGCAGGCCGAACAGGCCACCGAGACCTACAACGCGACGGCGGAACGGCTGCAGCGCCAGCGCGCCGAGGTGACCCGCCTGGACGGCGAGCTGACCATCGCCCGGCGCTCCCTGCACACCAGCAGGACCGAGGCCGGCCGGCTGGCCCGGGCGCAGTACCAGAACGCCGGCGGGATCTCCCCGTACGTACGGCTGCTGCTCGCCCGTGACCCGCAGCACGCGCTCGACGAGGGTCATGTCATCGGCGAACTGGCGCGCGAGCGGGCGAAGACGGTGGGCCGCCTGGCGGACGACGAACGCAGACAGGCCGACCTGGCCCGCCGGGCCCGCACGGCGCTCGACACCCAGCTCACCCTCGCCGAGAAGCAGCGGAAACAGCGCGACGAGGTCCGCACCCGCCTCTCCGACGTGGAGCGCATGCTCGCGTCCCTCACCGCGGACCAGCTCACGGCGCTCGCCGGCCTGGAGAAGGACAACACGGCCGACGCCCAGCGGAGACTCACCACGTCCGGCGCCCTGGGCAGCGCCACGCCACCCCCCTCCCCGGAAGGCGACCGGGCGGTGCGCTACGCGGTCCGGCAGCTGGGCAAGCCGTACCGGTGGGGCGCGGCGGGCCCGGCGTCGTACGACTGCTCGGGCCTGACCTCACGGGCCTGGGACCACGCCGGCACCCCCATCCCGCGCACCAGCCAGGAACAGTGGGCCGACCTGCCCCACGTCCCCCTGAACCGCCTGCGCCCCGGAGACCTGGTCGTCTACTTCCCCGAGGCCACCCACGTGGCCCTCTACCTGGGCGACGGCAAGGTGGTCCAGGCCCCCCGGCCCGGCGCGAAGGTCAAGGTCTCCCCGATCGCGGCCAACCCGATCCTGGGCGCGGTACGCCCGGATCCGACGGCGCGACCCCTGGCCCGCTACACGCCCCCGCCGATCCCGAAGACGGCGACGGAGGGCTCGGACGAAGCCTTCGGAACCCTGTAGCCGGCCCGGCCCGCGCGCCCCAGGGGCGCGGGGCCGTATCCGACGGGCGGCTCCGCCGCGCGGGCGCGATCACCCCCCACCCGCCGGCACTGTGAACTCAGCCCAGCAGCCCCGAGCTCTTCCACAACCGCCGCCCCACTCCCCGAAGAACCCCGATGTCGTCCAGGAAGTCGGTCAGCCGCTTCGCCCCCGTCTGCATGACCTCCCGCCGGTGCCCGCTCGCCCGCACCTGCGCCACGGCCTCCCGCCGGTCCAGCCCCACGTTCGTGTACACCTCGGGGTTGATGAACGCCACCGAGAACACCCGCGCGAACTCGCCGGAGGTGATCCGGGTGAACTCCTGCGACCACCGCGGCGCCGTCACCATCTGCCGGCGCAGCTCCTCGCGGGCGTAGCGCACATGCCGGGCCTCCTCGACCACATGGATCCGGGTGACCCCCCGGACCAGCGGCTGGATCCGCTCGTCAGGGAAGGTCAGCCGCTGCATCCAGTCCAGCACCTCCTCGCCGAGCAGGGTGGCCGTGAACGACCCGGGGGTGGTGGAGATCGTCTTGAAGAGGCGGCCCAGGTGCTGGTGAGCCGGGCTCACCGGGTACCAGGGCGCGTCCCCGCGCGCTATCAGCCGCGCGAACATCTTCGAGTGCCGGCACTCGTCCTCGATCTCGGTCAGCGCGTAGCGCACGTGTGCACTCGTCGCCGCCTTGTCGTAGATGTGCCGGACCAGCAGCTGCATCAGGATGAGTTCGAACCAGATGCCCAGCGAGGCCAGTGCGGCGGCCTCGTGCTGCGACAGCACGATCCGCTGCTCCTCGCTCATCCGCTTCCACAGCGGAGTGTCGTAGAGGGACACCAGCTCCGGCGGCCAGAACCACTTGCCGTCCTCGAAGGGCGCGTCCCAGTCCAGCTCCTTGTCCGGGTCGAAGGAGTGCTTCGCGGAGGAGACGAGCAGTCGTTCGGCCACCTGCTCGCGGTCCTTGAGCAGGCCGAGCGCGTCCCGCAGTCCGTCGACCGCGTCGGCTTCCGTCAGGGTCGTCATGGCTCCCTCACCTCGTTACCCGGGGTACATCGTCGTCCGCACTTATGAGACCGCTTGTCAGCAAGCCGGTCAATCCCCCGCGCGCGACTTGTTGACTCCGCGTCTACCCCGGTTCGGACCTCACGGACTTCACGGACTTCACGGACCCGCTCAGAACCCGAGCGCCGCCCGCATCACCGCGCGGGCGATCGGCGCCGCGTCCCCGCCGCCGCTGATGTCCCCGCGGTCGGCCGCCGCGTCCTCGACCACCACCGCCACCGCGACCTTCGGCTCCAGGTCGTCGTCCGCCTGCGCCCAGGACACGAACCAGGCGTACGGCACCCCCGAGTTGCCCAGGCCGTGCTGCGCGGTGCCGGTCTTGCCGCCGACCGTGGCACCGCGGATCGCCGCGTTCGCGCCGGTGCCCTCCCGGACCACGTCGACCATGAGCTCCTTCATGCGCACGGCCGTCGCGGGACTCATCACCTGCCGTACCGGCCCCGCGCCGCCCGTGCGGACCGTCTCGCCGGTCTGCCGCACGGTCCGCTCCACGAGGTACGGCGGCCGGGCGAGCCCGCCGTCCGCGACCGTCGCCGCGACCATCGCCATCTGCAGCGGGGTGGCCCGGGTGTTGTACTGCCCGATCGACGACAGGGCCAGCTGCGCCTTGTCCACGCTCGTGTCGAAGGTGCTCGGCGCGACGGTGAACGGGATCCGCAGCCGGGTGTCGTTGAAGCCGAACGCCTGCGCCGTGGCCGTCATGTCCGCCGCCCCCACGTCCACGCCCAGCTTCGCGAAGACCGTGTTGCAGGACCACTCGAAGGCCGCGCGCAGCGAGGCGTCCGCGCAGCCGTCGCCCTCGTTGGTCAGCCGGGTCCTGGTGCCCGGCAGCCGGTAGGGGTCGGGGGAGTCGGTCGGTGCGTCCAGGTCGGTGACCACGCCCGCGTCGAGGGCGGCGGCCGCCGTCACCACCTTGAAGGTGGAGCCCGGCGGATACGTCTGCCGTACCGCCCGGTTGAGCATCGGCTTCTCCGGGTCGTCGTTCAGCCGTGCCCAGGCCGAGGTCGCCGCCTCGCTGTTGCCGGACAGTTCGGAGGGGTCGTACGAGGGGGTGGAGACCAGGGCGAGGATCCGGCCGGTCGCCGGTTCGATCGCGGCCACCGCGCCCTTGCGCGAGCCGAGTCCCCGGTAGGCGGCCTCCTGGGCGTACCGGTTCAGGGTCGTGACGACGTTCCCGGCCGGGTTCTGCGACCGGCGGGTGCCGTTCCACAGCGGGAACGGCGCCAGCAGCGGGTCGGTCCCGGAGAGCACCGCGTCCTCGGCGTGCTCCAGGAACGTGGTGCCGTACAGCTGGGAGGCGAAGCCGGTGACCGGGGCGTACAACGGGCCCTGCGGATAGGTGCGTTCGTAACGCAGCTGCTCCCCGCTGTCCCGGGAGCCGGTGACCTTCGCGCCGCCGACCAGGATGTCGCCGCGCGGCAGGCCGTAACGGGCGATCGAGGCACGGCGGTTGGCGGGGTTGTCGTCGTACTCCCGGGCCTTGAGGACCTGGACGCGGGCCGCGTTGACGAGGAGGGCGAACAGCAGCAGGGCGCACAGGGCGCGGGCCCGCCGGACGTACCTGGCCGTACCGCCCTGCCGGCGGCCGTACCCGGCGCCGGCACTCATGGCGCCACCCGTCCGTCGTAGTGGCGGCGGGCCGAGTCGCTCACCCGGATCAGCAGGGCCACGATCGCCCAGTTGGTGACGACCGAGGAGCCGCCCTGGGCGAGGAACGGCATCGCCATGCCGGTCAGCGGGATCAGGCCGGTCACCCCGCCCGCGATCACGAACACCTGGAGGGCGACGATCGAGGCGAGCCCGACCGCGAGGAGCCGGCCGAAGGGGTCGTGCAGGGCGAGGGCGGCCCGGTAGCCGCGCTCGACGAGCAGGCCGTAGAGGAGGAAGATCGCCGACAGTCCGGCGAGACCGAGTTCCTCGCCCGCGGTGGCCAGGATGAAGTCCGACTTGGCGGCGAAGCCGATCAGGACGGAATGGCCGAGGCCGAGCCCGGTACCGACGGTGCCGCCGGCCGCGAACGCGAAAAGGGACTGGGCCAGTTGGTTCGGACCCTGCCCGGCCTCGATCGAGGCGAACGGATGCAGCCAGTCCGCGATGCGGCCGTGCACATGCGGTTCGAGGCGGCCGACGGCCAGCGCACCGAACACCGCGAGCAGCAGGCCGACCGCGATCCAGCCGGTGCGCCCGGTGGCGACGTACAGCATCACGACGAAGAGGCCGAAGAAGAGCAGCGAGGTGCCGAGGTCGCGTTCGAGGATCAGAACGCCGACGCTCACCAGCCAGATGGTGAGGATCGGGCCGAGCACCCGGCCGGTCGGGAACTGCATGAACCACAGCCGGCGGCCGGAGTACGCGAGCGCGCCGCGGTTGGCGGCCAGATACGCGGCGAAGAACACCGCGAGCAGCACCTTCGCGAACTCGCTCGGCTGGATGGAGAATCCGGCGACCCGGAGCCAGATCCGGGCCCCGTTGACGGCCGGGAAGAGGATCGGCAGGAGCAGCAGGACGAGGGCCGCGGCGACGCAGAGGTACGCGTAGCGCTGCAGCACGCGGTGGTCGCGGAGCACCAGCACGACCAGGATGAACAGGCCGACGCCCAGGGTGGACCAGACGAGTTGGGCGGGGGCCGCGCGGTCGCCGGGGGTCTGCAGGTCCAGCCGGTAGATCAGGACCAGACCGAGTCCGTTGAGCAGCACGCCGATCGGCAGCGGCAGCGGGTCGGCGTACGGGGCGCGCAGACGTACCGCGAGATGGGCGACGAGCGCGAGGACCCCGAGGCCGGCGCCGTAACCGGCGGTGCCGGGCGGGACGGTGCCGGTCCTGGCCAGGCCGACCGCGCAGTAGCCGTACACGCAGAGCAGGACGGCCAGCACGATCAGGGCCAGCTCGATGCCACGGCGCCGGGGGAGGCGCACGTCGGCGGCGGGGGCCGCGGTCGCCGCCAGGGTGGTTCCGGCCTTGGTCATGTCCGGAACTTACCCACATAGCGGGAGTTTCTGGTCTTGTTGTGTCAGCGTGGCGTACGACCGTGTGGTGTGCAGTTCCCCGCGCCTCTGAAGGGGCGCTTGTGCGACGCCCCTTCTTTTGGGGGCGCAGGGAACTGCGCGACCGGCCACGTACCACCCGCAGCCGCGCAACCCGCCGTCCGCCCCCTACGGGAGCGTCAGCGTCGCCACGGCCCCGCCGTCCACCGCGTTGGCGAACGACAGCCGCGCCCCCAGCACCTCCGCCTGCCCCACCGCGATCGTCAGCCCCAGCCCGTGCCCCTTCGCCCCGCCCTCCGTCCGGAACCGCTGCGGGCCGTGGGCCACCAGGTACTCGGGATAGCCGTCCCCGTGATCCCGCACGGTGACCTCCTTCCCCTCCACCGTCAGCACCACGGGCCCCCGCCCGTGCCGGTGCGCGTTGGCGACCAGGTTCCCCAGCACCCGTTCCAGCCGCCGTCGGTCGGTCTCGACCCACACGTCCCGGACGACCTTGACCTCGGTCTCCGTCCCGGACGCCCGCACCACCCGCTCGGCCAGCGTGCCCAGCGCCTCCGCGTCGCTCTCCAGCCGCTCCCGGCCCGCGTCGAGCCGGGAGATCTCCAGCAGGTCCTCGGTGAGTGTGCGCAGCGCGGCCACCCGGTCCCGCACCAGTTCCGTCGGCCGCCCCGGCGGGAGGAGTTCCGCCGCCGCGTGCAGCCCTGTCAGCGGCGTGCGCAGCTCGTGCGCCACGTCGGCCGTGAAACGCTGCTCGCTCAGCAGCTTGCCCTGCAGCGACGCGGCCATCCCGTCCAGCGCCGCGGCGACCGCGGCCACCTCGTCCTGCGACCGGGTCGGATCCTCGGTACGGGGGTCGTGCACCCGGGCGTCCAGGTCACCGGCGCTGATCCGCCGGGCCACCAGCGCGGTGCCGTGCAGCCGCCGCGTCACCCGGGTCACCGCGAACGCGCCGACCAGCAGCGTCACCCCGATGGCCGGCACCGACGACCAGAGGATGGAGCGGTCCAGGCCGGCGATGGTGCGGGCCTGCTCGGTGTAGTCGACGGCCACCGCGAGCGCCCGGTGCCGGTCGGCGGGGCCCGCCGCCCACATCCAGGGGTGACCGTCGTCCTGGGCGACCATCGTGCCGCGGTCCCCGGCCAGCGCCAGCGCCCGCAACCGCGCGGGCAGCCCAAACGGATCGAGGCCGGCGTCCCGCGGCAGCGCGGCCCCCGCCTGGTACGCGGCCGTCGCCTCAGCGAGCCGGGCCAGCGCCTGCTCGCGGGCCTCCGCGACGGTCTGGTCGGTGACCGACACATGCACCAGGACGCCGAGCAGCGCGGCCAGCGCACAGCACATCACCGTGATGAACGCGGCCGACTTCGCCGCCAGCGTCCCGGCCCAGTGGGGGAGCCTCATCGCGCGCCCGCCGATGCGGATGCGGACGACGCCGATACGGACGACGCCGACGCCGATGCCGAAGCGGACGGGGTGCCCACCGGTATCGGTCTGCGGGTGCGGTGCCCCCTGCCGATGCGCAGGAACTCGTCCTGGAAGAACACCATCGCCTTCCGCTGCGGGTCCCACGCCCAGGTCGTCCGGTACTCGTACCCGCTGATCCCGGCCGGTGACCGCACGATCACCGTCCGTCCGGCCAGCTCGACGCCGATGATCGCGTCGTCGTCGTCGAGCACCCGCACCAGCCGGTGCCCCTCGACGGTGTACACGCGCAGCGCGGTCTGGTTCGTCGGATACAGCCGGAAGCCGACCGTCAGCTCGTCCCGCCCGTCACCGGTCAGGTCCCGGTAGTACGGCTTCAGCAGCGAACACCCGGCGCCGCCGCCCCGGGCCCGGCACTTCCGCATCCGCGTCGCGGTGTCGTGATACGCCCCCGCGGACCCGTAGTCCGCCGGGTCAGAGCCGATCTCCGCCTGTACGACGGCCACCGGATCCACCTTATGGATGTCGTCGCCGGGAACCGTGATGTCCTTGACCGTCTCCGCGCTGCCCTCGTCGTAGGGCCAGGCCGGGCTGGACGCCGGGCGCAGATCCGGCCAGAGCTTCGCGGGGCTGATCGCGGTCGGTGTCGCCCCAGCCCCGCGCAGCCCGCCGGAGTCGCCGCAGCCGGCCGCGGACACCGCCAGCAGGGCGACGGCGGCCGCGGCGACCGCGGTACGGCGGACAGGACGACGGGCTGGCACGCTGCTCCTGGCTGTGGCTGTGGCTGTGGCTGTGGCTGTGGCTGTGGCTCTGGCTGTGGCTCTGGCTCGGAGGTCTTCGTAAGGAAGTCCTCTTTGCGCCCGGGGTCGCCGGCGCAGGGGAGAGGCTACTCGGCGAGTTCTTCCAGGAGACGGGCGGTGGACAGACCGGCCCGCAGATACGCCACGAACAGCTCGTTGTGCAGCGCCCAGGGCGAGCGCCGGTCCCGCACCAGCCGGATCGCCTCCTCGACGGTACGCCCCTGGTGCACCAGCGCCTGCGCGACCACGAGCCCGGACCGGTTGTACCCGCTGTAGCAGCGCACCAGCACCGACCGCCCCGCGTCCAGGGCCTCGCTGGCCGCCCGGGCCAGCCGCATCACCCCGGCCAGCTGGGTACCGTCCAGCGGCCCGTCCGGTATCGGCCACACATGGTGCTCGACCTGCTGGTCGGGCCCGTGTCCGGGCAGCCGCAGCAGGCTCTGCACCACATCGAACTCGTCCCGCACCACGGCGGGCTCCAGCCGCCCCGAACGCCCCCGGAACTCATGGCCGCCCATCCACAGGCCGGGCAGCACCTCGCTCCAGGGACTGTCCGGAGCCGGCACGTCGTACTGTTCCCCACGGATCCGCACCCGGCGCCTCCCCGCTGCGCGCGCCAACCCCTGTCAAAGGTAGCGGGGTTCTTGCCCCTGGAGCACCCCGCCTGTTCCCATGGTCGGGGGTGATGACGCAATGAGCGGACTGCGCGTCGTGCCGACCTGGAGGCACGGCCAGGAGCGACTGTACGTATGCCTCACGGACGGAAGGAACGTCGCCTGGTACGACCGTGAGGCGGGCCGGGTCAACCTGCTCAGCGAGGAGCGGCGGGACGACGTGCTGGAGACCCTGAGGCCGTTTCTGACCGGCCCGGTCACGATCGGCCCGCCGCCCGTGCCCACCCCTGCCGAACTGGCACGGCTGGCCCTGCATCCCGACGACGACCTGGCGCCCAACCGCCCCGGCGAGGCGCTGCTGGTCGCTCTCGACCGGGACCCCGGCCCGGCGCGCCGCCTGCGCCCCGATCCGCGCCGCCGCGCCCTGACCGCGGAACAGACCGTCGGCGACGCGCTGGACCGCCTGGACGGCGCGGGCTGGCACGCCCTGCACTCCGTCCCGCTGCCCGGCGGCGACCGGCTGCACCACCTGCTGATCGGGCCGGGCGGCCTGTTCTGCGTGCACTCCCTCTACGCCCGGAAGCAGAAGGTCCTGGTCGCCGACCCGATGATCACACTGGGGCGCCGGGATCCCAAGCCCCTCCTGCGCCGTCTGCGGGCGGACGCCGACCGGGCCTCGTACGCCCTGACGGCGGAGGTCCGCCCGCTGCTCGCCCTGACCGAACCGGCGGACATCGCGCTGATCGCCCCGCCACGGGAGGTCCGCATCCTCCGCGACCGGGACCTGGACACCCTGTCCCGCCTGGGCGGCGTTCTCAAGCCGGCGGACGTGGAGGCCCTGCACGCGATGGCACGGGACCGGAACACGTGGGTGAGGGTGTAGGACCGCTGGCGGTGCTGGCGGTGCTGGCGGTGCTGGCGGTGTCGGCGGCGTTGACGACATCTGCGGTGTTCGCGGCGCCGGCCGTGTTCGCGGCGCCGGCCGTGTTCAGGGCAGGGCCGACGCGTGCTTCGCGTCCAGCAGCGGAGCCAGCAGATCCCCGTGGTCCTGGACGCGTGGCGCGATGTCCCCGGCCCGGAACACCAGCTGGTCCGCCGCCCGGCACTCCGTGACCTCCTCCCACGTCACCGGCGCCGACACCGTCGGCTCCCGCCGTGCCCGCACCGTGTACGGCGTGGCCGTCGTCTTCCGCCCCGCGTTCTGGCTCCAGTCCACGAACACCTTCCCCGGACGCAGACTCCGCGTCATCCGGTGCACCACCAGCCGGGGCATCGCCCGCTCGGCCTCCACCGCCAGCCCCTTCGCGTACTCGCTCACCCGCTCGCTGGACGCCCCCCGCACCGCCGCGAGCAGATGCAGCCCCTTCGACCCGGCCGTCTTGGCGTACGCCTCGATCCCGTCCGCCGCCAGCCGCTCCCGCAGCCACAGCGCGACCTCACAGCACTGCACCACCGTCGCCGGCGCGCCGGGATCAAGGTCGAAGACGATCCGGTCCGCCTCGTCCGGCGTCCGCACCAGCCACTGGTGCGTGTGGAACTCGGCGACCAGGTTCGCCGCCCACATCAGACTCGCCAGGTCCTGCACCAGCACCATCCGGGCCGCCCCCTCCGACCGGCGCACCTCGGCGGTCGTGACCCAGTCGGGCGTACCCGGCGGCACGTTCTTGGCGAAGAACACCTGGCCGTCAGGACCGTCCGGGTACCTGAGGAACGAGACCGGCCGGTCCCGCAGGTGCGGCAGCAGGACCCCGGCCGTCGTCGCGTAGTAGTGCAGCAGCTCGCCCTTGGTGAACCCGGTCGCCGGATACAGCACCTTCTCCAGATTGCTGAGCACGACCCTTCGCCCGTCCACCTCCGTGATCGGCGTCATAAGATGACAATCTCATATAAAGGCATCTGAACCGGACGGAGGGCAGCCGCACGTGCGATCCATCTGGAACGGCGCGATCTCCTTCGGGCTCGTCACCATCCCGATCAAACTGGTGAACGCCACGGAGAGCCACTCGATCTCCTTCCGCCAGGTCCACACCGAGGACAACGGCCGCATCCGCTACCGCAAGTTCTGCGAACTGGAGGACCGCGAGGTCACCCAGTCGGAGATCGGCAAGGGGTACGAGGACGCCGACGGCTCGATCATCCCGGTCACCGACGACGATCTCTCCCACCTGCCCATCCCCACCGCCCGCACGATCGAGATCGTCGCGTTCGTCCCGGCCGACCGGATCGACCCGCTCCAGATGGACGCGGCGTACTACCTGGCGGCCTCCGGCGCCCCCGCGGCGAAGCCGTACACCCTCCTGCGCGAGGCCCTGAAGCGCAGCAACAAGGTGGCCATCGCGAAGTACGCGCTGCGCGGCCGGGAACGCCTCGGCATGCTCCGGGTGGTCGGCGACGCCATCGCCATGCACGGCCTGCTCTGGCCGGACGAGGTCCGCGCGCCCGAGGGCGTCGCCCCCGATGTGGACGTCACCGTCCGCGACAAGGAACTCGACCTCGCGGACGCCCTGATGGACACCCTCGGCGAGGTCGACCTCAAGGACCTGCACGACGAGTACCGGGAGGCACTGGAAGAGGTCATCGCCGCGAAGGCGGCCGGTGAGACCCCGCCGGAGGCCCCGGCCCCGGCGGCGGGCGGCAAGGTCCTCGACCTGATGGCGGCCCTGGAGAAGAGCGTGCGGGCGGCGAAGGAGTCGAGAGGCGAGGAAGCGGAAGTCACCCCGATGCCGAGCAAGAAGCCGGCGGCCGGGGCGAAGAAGACCGCGGCCAAGAAGTCACCGGCCGCGAAGAAGACGGCGGCGAAGAAGTCGACGACGGCGGAGAAGGCGACGGCCCAGAGATCCACGGCCAGGAAGTCGACCGCGAAGAAGACGCAGGCCAGGAAGACGGCTTCTTCGCGCAACCGCTCCGCGTGAAAGCGGCACCGGTCGGACCCCGCATCCGCCGGCCGCTGTCAGATCCGCACCCTGTACGCCGATCGGTGCTGGCCCCCGGCCCACGGCCCACGGCCCACGGCTCCCGGGGCCTTCTGCCGCACCGCCGGGCAGTAGCCGACCCGCGAACGTTGGTTATCACCGATCGAAATAGTGCATATTTCAACAAATCGGTGGATATGGGGCGAACGTCGCGCAATGCTGGGTGGCAGGGGAAGCCCCGCCGCACGGCGGGTGGACACCCGGACAGCATCTCCCCACCTGTGAAGGCATCGTCATGCGTGCACTGAACTTCCATCTGCCCCAGACCCGGGTACGCGCCCCCGTGCCGGAGGGCCGAAGGCTCGCCGACAGGGCCGGGGCCGCCTCGGCCCCGCTGGAGGGGAGGCATGCCCCCGGCACGGCCCCCCTGCTGTCCGCCGCCGACTGCGGACTGCTCCTGCTCAGGCTGACCTTCGGACTGCTGATGGCGGGCCACGGGGCGCAGAAGCTCTTCGGCGTCTTCGGAGGATCGGGCCTCGCGGCCACCGGCAGGGGCTTCGATGCCCTCGGCTACCACCCGGGCAAGGTCTTCGCCCTGATCGGAGGCCTCTCCGAACTCTGCGGGGGCCTCGGTCTGGCTGTGGGACTGCTCACCCCGCTGGCGGCCGCGGCCGTCATCGGCGTGATGATCAACGCCATGGTGACCGTGAGTGGTGCCCACGGCCTGTGGAGCCAGGACGGCGGAGTCGAGTACAACGTCGCGATCTGCGTCGTGGCCCTCGCCATCGCCGCCATCGGCCCGGGCCGGCTGGCCCTCGACCGGTTCTTCCCCTGGCGCTCGGGCGGCTGGCTCGCGGCCGCCGTCGCACTCGGCCTGGGCGGCATCGGTGCCGCGATCGCGCTGAGTATCTGACTGTCCGAAGGTCTGGCTATCCGGGTATTTGTCCGAGCAGTAGGACCGGTGGGCCGGCCGGCGCCCTGCCGCGCCGAGACTCCAGAGCGGCCGTCACGTTCATCAGGGCATCTCCTGGCGGGCTCGGGCCGCCTCGATGTCCGGGACATGCTCTTCGGCCCAGAGCCGTACGGCGCGGAGCGGGATGAGCAGCGAGCGGCCCAGCGGTGTCAGGGCGTACTCGACGCGGGGCGGGTTCTCGTCGTACTCGTGGCGGCTGATCAGGCCGTCGGCTTCCAGGGAGCGCAGGGTCTCGGTCAGGACCTTCGGGGTGATGCCCTGGATGTACCCCTTCAGCTCGGTGAACCGGCGGGGTCCGTCGTCGAGGGCGTTGACGACGAACACGGTCCAGCGGGCGCCGATACGGTGCAGCACGGTGCGGCTCGGGCAGGTCGCCGCCATCACGTTGTACGCCTTGCCCATCGCTGCTCCCGTCCGCTGTTCCTGGTTCCGTTGAAGATACCGGTATCAAATCCATACCGTGGCACCCGATCCTACGAGAGGGAGTGAGACGCATGGAGCGGATCCTGGTCATCGGCGGTGCACGGGCGCTGGGCGCGGCCGTCGCGAGGCGTGCGGTGAAGGACGGGTACGACGTCGTCGTCGGGGCCCGCGATCTGGCCGCGGCCGACGTGCTGGCGCGCGAGATCGGCGCCACCGCGGTGCGGGTCGATCTGCAGGACGAGTCGACGCTCGCGGCCGCGGCGGAGCGGCTGAAGGACGGAATCGACCACATCGTGACGACCGGCTCTGCGCCGCACGACGTTCACGCGACCGAGCTGGATCGCGACAGGCTGCTGGCCGCGTTCACGGCGAAGGTGATCGGCCCGATGCTGGTCGCCAAGCACTTCGCGCCGGTGCTGCGGCCGACCGGGTCGATGGTGCTGTTCTCCGGTGTGGTCGGCTGGCGCCCCGGGCCGGGTTCACTCGTCAAGGGGGTCACGAACGGGGCGGTCGAGTACGCCGCGCGCCACCTGGCGGCGGATCTGGCGCCGGTACGGGTCAACGCCGTCTCGCCCGGTGTCGTGGACTCGGGCGCATGGGATCGCCTGGGTGACAGCAAGTCCGCCTTGTTGAGCAAGAGCGCGGCCGGGACCCTCGCCGGACGCCACGGCGAGGCCGACGACGTCGTCGACACGGTGATGTGGCTCCTTGGCGCGGGCTTCGTCTCCGGCGAGACGATCCACGTCGAGGGCGGCGCCCGCCACAAGTCCGCCTGAGTCCGAGGCCCTGTCGTTCGGCTCGTCCCGCGTCGCGGGGCTCGGCCCGCATCCCCCGAGGGGCCCGGCGGCGTTGTCGTCCCCCGCCGCCTTGCCGCTGCCCGCACCAAGCCCCGCTCGGGACGGTCGAGAGGCGAGGCACCGCACAGCCGGCCCGACCCGAACGACAGCGCCCAGCGAAGGCCCCGCGTGCCATGGAGGTGTCGGATCTTCACCGCACGCGGGGCCTTAGTGTCTCCCCCGTCATGGCCGACTGACCGTTCACGGCAGGCGGCTGCTCCTCGAACGTGTCCGCTCCGCCGCACCGTCGCCCAGTGAGGTCGTCTCGTCGGCCCGCACGGTTCCGCACTCCGCGAAGCAGGTCGCGAAGCAGGCCGCGGCCCGGCGGCGTCGGGGCCGCGGGCGGAGGGGCATCACACGGCGAGGCTGAGCGGCCACCGCCGTTGGAGGGCGGCTCGCTGTGGACGCCAAGGGCGGCAATGCCCCGTCAGCCGTGGTTGTTCGGAGCGTGAGCCCCGGCGGGCACCACGCTCGGCGGGGCGGCACGGAAGATCTCGGCCACCGCCGTGTTGGCGAACGTCACGACAGCGACGGCACTTGCCGCGACGGGATGACCCACCCCGTACAGAGCGGCGGCACCACCGCCGAACACCAGCGCCTTCACCATCAGCACCAGCGGAAGCCGCGGCCGCAGCCGGGCCCGGGGCGCGGCGAACAACCCCCAGACCACGCAGGCCAGCAGCGGTGTTCCCACGCCGAGCAGGATCCGGAGAGCGCCCTGATGCCCCGCACCAAATCCCCACCAGCCCAGAAAGCCCAGCGTCGCGAGCTCGATCAAGAACGCCAGGACTTCGTTGGCGCCGTACCAGGGCCGCGCCCCGAACCCGGCCGTACCACCGGTGTCCCCTGCCATCCGATCCTCCCGTTGCTCGGCGCGCCCAGCATGACACGGCCGGGTGAGCGGAAGGTCGTCGAGACATTTCTGCGCAGCGCTGGCAAACGTGCAGCGTCACCAGCGCCAGGGGACCTACCGCCTTGACAGCAAGGGCTCACGCATTCACCGCATGTGTGCGGGCGAGCGGCGTCGTTACGGCTCTGCTTTCCGGCCCCTTTCCGCGTTCGAGGAGCGGATGCGATGCGGCGACGGCCGAGGACGAGTCGCACAGATCGGCACGGATCCGGCGCTCGTGCCGGCCGAACTCCCCGGGCAGGCCCGCGTGCCTCAACACCGTCCTTGGACAGCTTGATGCGGAACTCGGGCGCTCCCCGAGACGGTCCGACGCCCGTCTTCACGACCGGGGAAGGCGATCGCCTGATGCGCGCGGCACACCGGATTCACAAGCTGGGCGACGGCGTCACGGTCGCCGGTCGCGCGACGGACGTGGCCATCGAGATCGTCCGTGACAAGGACGGTTCAGTGGTCGTGTTGCCCGCGGTGGCCGCGGTGGCCGCGGTGGCCGCGGAGGCGTGGGCCCGCCATCACTCACTCGGCGAGTGGTGGCGGGCCCCGAATCCATGTCCGTCCACGACGCCATGGAGCCGATGCCGGTGAGTCAGGCCCACCGTGTACGAGATCCGCTTGCCCGTTACGGACCGTTCCTCCCCGGCGTACGGGTCAGCAGTTCCACTTGGACGAAAGAGGGCTGTAGTTGTTCGCGAGACGGACGAACTCGTGCCTCGAGACGCAGCCGCCAATGGCGCTGACGTAGCCGGCCTGCCGGTACATCGTCACTCCCAGCCCCGAAGTTCCGTTGTTGTAGACGGCGTACGTGAACTTCCCGTCCGCCACCCACGAGCAGTTGTTCCAGGAGTAAGCATCGTCCTTCCACTTGCACATCTCCGAGTAGGAATTGTCCTGAACGTGCCAGGCGCAGAAATACTGGCTGGGGCATTCGTTCGTGTCGATGGGGAAGGCAGCCGGCGCTGCCGACGCCGAAGTCGCGGTCGAGGCGGTCATTGCCCCGACGGCGACGGCGGCCGCTGCGGTAAACCGTGCCAGGCGTGAGCGGATCAGCATCTCTCTCCTTTGGTCGGATCTGGTCGGTGCCTCAGGCGGACCCGGAAACGCGATCACCTTTCGTGATCTGTCGGGTGACACCCTTCGGGTTCTTGACGGGATTGCAGAGTGACCAGGTAGCGCTGCTCTCGGGGGGCGTCGTACGAGGTCGTGCGCGGGACGGCTGGTCGCACCGGGAACGGTCCGGCACTTACGTACGTGTGGCGTTGCCCAGCCCCACCAGGCGCGCCGCCCCGGTCGGGA